>CAXASQ010000008.1:0-207147 GCA_963971675.1 uncultured Alphaproteobacteria bacterium
CCGCGAAGGCGGCCGCACCGTCGGCGCCGGCGTCGTCGCCAGCGTAACTGCTTAACTTATACCGGCAGCCCTCCGGGGCTGCCTTGCTTCTCTTCTGGAGTGACCAGAGTAATGGAAAACCAAAATATCCGCATCCGCCTGAAAGCGTATGATCATCGTGTTCTCGATGCATCGACGGGCGAAATTGTAAATACGGCGAAACGCACGGGCGCCAAGGTTCGCGGTCCGATCCCGCTGCCGACCCATATTGACAAATATACGGTCCTGCGCGGTCCACATATTGACAAGAAGTCGCGTGAGCAGTTCGAAATCCGGACCCACAAGCGTCTTCTGGATATCGTTGAGCCGACGCCGCAGACGGTGGACGCGCTGATGAAACTGGACCTCGCCGCGGGCGTCGATGTGTCCATCAAGCTGCTGGGGTAATGGAAATGCGTAGTGGATTGATCGCAAAGAAACTGGGGATGACCCGGGTTTTCGCGGAAGACGGTACCCATATTCCGGTCACCGTTCTTGCCGTTGATAAATGTGAGGTGGTCGCGCATCGCACGGCTGACAACCATGGCTACAACGCCATGCAGCTCGGCACGGGCAAGGCCAAGGTAAAGAATGTCACGAAGGCGTTGCGCGGGCATTTCGCCAAGGCGGAAGTCGAGCCGAAAATGAAACTGGCCGAATTCCGCGTGGCAGATGATGCGTTTGTCGATGTCGGCGCCGAGCTGACGGCAGACCATTTCATCGCCGAGCAATATGTCGATGTAATTGGCACCAGCATCGGTAAGGGTTTCGCCGGCGCCATGAAACGGCATAACTTTGGTGGTATGCGCGCCTCTCATGGTGTGTCTGTATCGCACCGCGCACATGGTTCCACGGGTCAGTGTCAGGATCCGGGCAAGGTCTTCAAGGGCAAAAAGATGGCCGGTCATATGGGCGCCGTTCGCGTCACGACGCAGAACCTGAAGGTGGTTTCCACCGATAAGGATCGCGGGCTGGTTCTCCTGAAGGGGGCGGTTCCGGGGGCCAAGGGTTCCTGGGTTTATATCGCGGACGCAATCAAGAAGGCGCGTCCTGAAGATGCGCCCTATCCGGCAGCATTCATTGCCAGGGGCGGCGCGTCCGAAGCGGCTCCGGCGGAGGCTCCTGTCGAAGAGGCTCCTGTTGCAGATACTGCGACGGAAGAGTAAAGGACGGCTGAAATGAAGGTAAATGTAATCAACCTCGATAATAAAAAGGCCGGCGATATCGAGCTTGCCGATGAGGTGTTCGGTTTGCCGCTGCGGGGCGATCTCCTGCAGCGCATGGTGCGCTACCAGCTGGCGGCGCGCCGGGCCGGAACCCACAAGACGAAGGATGTCTCCGAAGTCTCCGGTACGGGCCAGAAGCCGTTCAAGCAGAAAGGCACGGGCCGCGCCCGTCAGGGCCAGAAGCGGGCTCCGCAGCAGCGTGGCGGCGGTGTCGCCCATGGTCCGGTCGTGCGCAGCCACGCCCATGACCTGCCGAAGAAAGTTCGCAAGCTGGCGCTGAAAACGGCCCTGTCTGCAAAACAGGCGGAAGGCAAGCTGATCGTTGTCGATGAGCTGAAGGCGACTGACATCAAAACCAAGCTGATGGCGGGCAAGTTCAAGGCACTCGGCTGGGAATCGGCGCTGATCGTGGATGGTGAGGAGATGGAAAAGAACTTTGCTCTTTCCGCTCGCAACCTGCCGCGGGTCGATCTGCTGACCTCGAATGGCGCGAATGTGTATGACATTCTCCGCCGCGATGTACTTGTGCTGTCGAAAAGCGCAGTGGAAAGCCTGGAGGCTCGACTGAAATGAACCAGGAAAATCTTTATGACATCCTGCTCGGCCCGGTGGTGACGGAAAAGTCCACCATGGGATCCGAATTCAATCAGGTGACATTCCGTGTCGCTCTGGACGCAACGAAACCTCAGATCAAGGAAGCAGTTGAAAAGCTGTTCGATGTCAAGGTAACGAACGTGAACACCAACCGCACCAAGGGCAAGGTGAAGCGTTTCCGTGGCCGTATTGGCAAGCGGTCTGACTATAAGAAAGCAGTGGTGACCCTTGCCGAAGGGCAGGCCATCGATGTGACGGCGGGGATTTAAACTATGGCGTTGAAGAATTACAAACCGACGACACCTGCGCAGAGGGGCCTGATCCTTGTTGATCGTTCCGAACTGCACAAGGGCAAGCCGGTCAAGGCCCTGACGGAAGGGCTGTCCGGCAATGGCGGTCGCAACAACTATGGTCGTATCACTGCCCGCCGCCGGGGTGGCGGACATAAGCGGACCTATCGCATTATCGACTTCAAGCGTCGGAAATTTGATGTTTCTGCGACGGTCGAGCGGCTTGAATATGATCCGAACCGGACGGCCTTTATCGCCCTGATCCGGTATGAGGACGGGGAGCAGGCCTATATCCTTGCGCCGCAGCGTATCGCCGCCGGTGACAAGGTGATTTCCGGCACCAACGTCGATATCAAGCCGGGCAACGCAATGCCGCTCAAAAACATGCCGGTCGGCACCATCGTCCACAATGTGGAGATGAAGCCGGGCAAGGGCGGGCAGATCGCTCGCTCCGCCGGTACCTATGTCCAGCTGATCGGTAAGGATTCGGGCTATGCGCAGCTGCGTCTGGCCTCCGGTGAGCAGCGCATCGTTCCCGGTGAGTGCATGGCGACGGTTGGGGCCGTTTCCAACCCGGATCAGAAGAACATCAAGCTGGCCAAGGCAGGCCGGTCCCGCTGGCTGGGCAAGCGTCCGTCGGTTCGTGGTGTTGCAATGAACCCGGTTGACCATCCGCATGGCGGTGGTGAAGGCCGGACCTCCGGCGGTCGCCATCCGGTTTCACCGTGGGGCGTGCCGACGAAGGGCAAGCGGACCCGGTCAAACAAGGCCACGGATAAAATGATCATGCGGCGCCGTCCGCAAAAGCGGAAGAAGTAGGAGCGCATCACATGGCACGTTCTGTATGGAAAGGCCCATTTGTCGACGGGTATCTGCTGAAAAAAGCAGAAACCGCGCGGGCGGATAGCAGAAAATCAATCATCAAGACCTGGTCGCGCCGGTCAACGATCCTCCCGCAGTTTGTCGGGCTTACCTTTGGCGTTTATAACGGCCAGAAGTTTGTTCCGGTGTTGGTGGATGAAGATATGGTCGGCCACAAGTTCGGGGAATTTTCCCCGACGCGGACATATTATGGCCATGCGGCCGATAAGAAGGCTCGGAGAAAATAATCATGGGGAAACCGTCTCTCAAGCGGCAACTGAGTGATACGGAAGCGCGCGCCGTCGGCAACCGCATTCGCGTCAGCCCGCAAAAACTGAATCTGGTGGCAGGTCTCATTCGTGGTAAATCCGCCGAAGCGGCCCTGACGGAGCTGACCTTCTCCAAGCGCGGTATTGCGCCGGAGGTGCGGAAAGTTCTGCAGTCAGCCATTGCCAATGCCGAAAATAACCATCAGCTGGATGTGGACCGGCTGTATGTTTCGGAAGCGCATGTCGGCAAATCCCTTGTGATGAAGCGGATGCGGCCACGTGGACGCGGGCGGTCGAGCCCCATCCTGAAGCCTTTCAGCAACATCACGATCGTCGTCCGCGAGCGCGAGGAGCAAGAATAATGGGTCAAAAAGTAAATCCAATTGGCCTCAGGGTCGGCATCAACCGGACGTGGGATTCCCGCTGGTACGCCAAGGACGACTACGCCAAGCTTCTGCATGAAGACGTGCGGATTCGTGACTATCTTGAAAAGCAGCTGGAACAGGCGGGCATTAGCAAGATTATCATCGAACGTCCGGCGAAAAAGGCGCGTGTGACCATCCATTCCGCCCGTCCTGGCGTGATTATCGGCAAGAAGGGCGCAGATATCGAGAAGCTGCGGTCGGCCATCGCCAAGATGACCGCCTCCGAAGTGCATCTCAATATCGTTGAAGTCCGCAAGCCGGAAATTGACGCCAAGCTGGTTGCCGAGAATATCGGCCAGCAGCTTGCCCGCCGTGTTTCCTATCGTCGGGCCATGAAGCGGGCGGTTCAGTCGGCGCTGCGTCTTGGCGCGGAAGGCATCCGGATCAATTGTGCGGGCCGCCTTGGCGGCGCGGAAATTGCCCGGACCGAATGGTACCGCGAAGGCCGTGTTCCGCTGCATACGCTGCGTGCGAACATTGACTATGGGACGGCGTCGGCGCTGACCACCTATGGGATTATCGGCATCAAGGTCTGGATCTACAAAGGCGAGATTCTGGAACATGATCCGATGGCCCAGGACAAGCTCATGGAAAAACAACAGGCGGGTGGCCGCCCTGCGGGCCGTCCCGGCGGCCGTCGGAATTAAGTAAAGGGGTGATGTCATGCTTCAACCGAAGCGCACAAAATTTCGCAAAGCGCATAAAGGGCGCTTGAAGGGAACAGCAACTTCAGGTACAACGCTGAACTTCGGCGCTTACGGCCTGAAAGCTGTAGAGCCCGGGCGTCTGACCGCGCGACAGATCGAGGCAACTCGGCGTGCGGTGACCCGCCATATCAAACGTGCTGGACGTGTCTGGATTCGCATATTCCCGGATGTACCCGTCTCCAAAAAGCCCACCGAAGTCCGGATGGGTAAAGGTAAGGGGTCGCCGGAATATTGGATGGTTCGTGTCCAGCCGGGAAAAATTATGTTCGAACTTGACGGTGTTCCGATCGATATCGCCCGCGAGGCGTTTGAACGGGGTGCTGCGAAGCTGCCGATCAAGACCCGCTTCGTGACCCGTCTAGGTGAAGGGAATTGACCATGAAGGCACAGGATTTACTGGGCAAAACGGCCGATGAGCTTAAAACCGAGCTGCTGCAACTTAAAAAGGAGCAGTTCAATCTTCGGTTCCAGAAGGCCAGTGGCCAATTGGAGAATACGGCGCGCCAACGCCAGGTGCGGCGGGATATCGCCCGCATCAAAACGGTGATGTCAGCTAAAGCTGCATCTTAGGAGAGAGAGAACGATGCCAAAGCGTATCCTGCAAGGAACCGTGGTCAGCGACAAGAATGATCAGACTGTCGTTGTCAAAGTCGAGCGTCAAGTGATGCATCGGCTGTATAAGAAGTACATAGGCAAGTCGAAAAAGTACCATGCCCATGACGCCGAAAACAAATTCAAGATCGGGGACACCGTCCGCATCCAGGAATGTGCCCCCCGCTCTAAGTTGAAGCGCTGGGAAGTCCTTTAAGCGTTGCTTGATTAGCTGGTTTAGATACCAAATAAAGGTAAACGACTATGATTCAGATGCAAACCAACCTGGATGTCGCCGACAATTCCGGCGCGAGACGGGTGCAGTGCATTAAGGTTTTGGGCGGTTCAAAGCGGAAAACCGCTTCTGTCGGGGACGTGATCGTTGTCTCCGTCAAGGAAGCCATTCCGCGTGGCCGTGTCAAAAAAGGTGACGTTCAGAGAGCCGTCATCGTGCGCACAAAGAAAGAGATTCGCCGCCCGGACGGGACGGCAATCCGCTTCGATTCCAACGCTGCTGTGCTCATCAACAAGCAGGGCGAGCCGGTCGGGACCCGTATTTTCGGCCCGGTCACGCGCGAGCTTCGGGGCAAGAACTACATGAAAATTATTTCGCTGGCGCCGGAGGTTCTCTAATGGCTGAAAAATTCGCAGTGAAAAAAGGCGACAAGGTCGTCGTTCTGGCAGGCAAGGACAAGGGCCGCGCCGGCGAGGTTCTGAGCGTTCTGCGCAAGGATCGCCGCGTGCTTGTTTCCGGCGTCAACATGGTGAAACGCCATACGAAGCAGAGCCAGGCAGAGCAGGGCGGCATCGTTGAAAAGGAAGCCGCCATTCACATTTCGAACGTTGCGTTGCAGGATCCGAAGGATGGCAAGGCGACCCGTGTTGGCTATAAGACACTGGATGACGGCCGGAAGGTACGCTTTGCCAAGCGCTCCGGCGAAGTCATTGATATTTAAGGGGCAGTTCGATGACGACGCCAAGACTTAAGACATTATATAATGAAAACCTGCGTCAGCAGATGCAGGATAAGTTCGCCTACAAGAACGTGATGGAAATTCCGAAGCTGGAAAAAATCGTCATCAACGTTGGTTGTGGGGAAGCGGTGGCCGATTCCAAAAAGATCAAGTCGGTCGAGAGCGAAGTTGCCAAGATTTCCGGCCAGAAGCCGGTTGTCACCATCGCCAAGAAATCCATCGCCACTTTCAAGCTTCGTGAAGGCATGCCGATCGGTGTGAAGGTGACGCTGCGCAAGAACCAGATGTATGAATTTCTGGACCGCCTGATCAACATCGCGCTGCCCCGTGTGCGGGACTTCCGCGGTGTTTCCGCCAAAAGCTTTGATGGTCGCGGCAATTATGCCATGGGCCTGAAAGAGCAAATCGTCTTTCCGGAAATCCATTACGATGATGTAACGGATGTACGGGGAATGGATATCGTGATCTGCACGACGGCAAAGACCGATGAAGAGGCGCGCGAGCTTCTGAGTGGGTTCAGCATGCCGTTCAAGATCAATTGATCCAAGGAGTTAATTGAAATGGCTAAAAAAAGTGCTGTTGAAAAAGACCAGAAGCGCCGCCGGATGGTCGCAAAATTTGCGAACAAGCGGGCGGAGCTGAAGGCAATCAGCAAAAATGAGGATCTGCCACAGGAAGAGCGTTTCGCCGCCCGCCTGAAGCTGGCTTCGTTACCGCGGAACTCTTCCAAGACCCGCGTCCGCAACCGCTGCGAACTGACGGGGCGCCCGCGCGCTGTCTATCGCAAACTGAAACTTTCCCGTATCGGCCTGCGCGACATGGCGTCCAATGGTCAGATTCCGGGCATGGTCAAATCGAGCTGGTAGGGAGATACAATTATGTCTTTGAGTGATCCCCTCGGCGATATGCTGACCCGTATCCGTAACGGTCAGCGGGCCATGAAAAGCAGCATCAGCAGCCCGTCTTCCAAGTTGCGCCTGAGCGTGCTTGAGGCGCTGAAGCGCGAAGGTTACATTCGCGGCTATGAGGTATCCGAGCCGCAGAAGGGCCGTCCGGAAGTGACCATTGAACTGAAATATTTTCAGGGCAAGGGCGTGATCGAGCATATCAGCCGGGTCTCCAAACCGGGCCGCCGCATTTATTCCGGCGTAAAAGACCTGCCGACCGTGCGTAACGGTCTCGGTGTCGCCATCCTGTCCACGCCGAACGGCGTTCTGTCGGACACTGAAGCACGCGAAGCCCATGTGGGCGGCGAAGTGCTTTGCAAACTGTACTAGGAGGTATTATGTCTCGTATTGGAAAACATCCGGTGACGATCCCTTCTGGCGTTGATGTACAGATGTCCGGGAGCGATATCACGGTAAAGGGCAGCAAGGGCGTGATGAGCATGACCTTTGTTGACGCTGTGATTGTCGATCGTGAAGACGACAAGATCTGGGTCAAGCCGCGCACCAAGAGCAACCGCAGCCGTCAGATGTGGGGCATGCAGCGGACGCTGCTGAACAATCTGGTGCAGGGCGTGTCGGGCGGTTTTACGCGCACCCTCGAAATTGTCGGTGTCGGTTATCGTGCCGCTGCCCAGGGACGGACGTTGAAGCTGAACCTCGGGTTCAGCCATGACGTTGATTTTCCGATCCCTGAAGGCATCGAAATCAAGACGCCGTCTCCGACGGTGATCGAAATTTCAGGCGCAGACAAGCAGCAGGTTGGCCAGGTTGCGGCCGTTATCCGCTCCTATCGGAAGCCCGAGCCTTACAAGGGCAAGGGTGTTAAATATTCGGACGAATTCGTCTTCCGTAAAGAAGGCAAGAAGAAGTAGGAACCGACCATGGCAAATTCCAGAGAATTGTTTGAACGCCGTCGGCGGAGGAACCGGACCCAGCTTCGCAAGGTGTCTTCGGGCCGCCCGCGGCTTTCCGTACACCGTACGCTCAAGCAGATTTATGTTCAGGTTATTGACGATGCAGCTGGCAAAACGCTGGCCTCCGCCTCTAGCCTGGAAAAGGATCTGCGCGACAAGCTGAAAACCGGCGGCAATAAAGACGCAGCCGCCGAAATTGGCAAGCTGATTGCAGAGCGGGCCCTCAAGGCCGGCATCAAGGAAGTCGCATTTGATCGCGGCGGATATAAATATCATGGCCGGGTCAAGGCCCTTGCCGATGCTGCCCGTGAGGGCGGCCTGTCCTTCTAGGGGAATTGACGATGTTGAGACCTGAACAAACAGAAAAAGGCGACTCAGAGTTCGTCGATAAACTGGTTTACATTAACCGTGTTGCCAAGGTGGTTAAGGGTGGCCGTCGCTTCGGCTTCGCGGCGCTTGTCGTCGCCGGTGACCAGAAAGGCCGCGTTGGCTATGGCCATGGCAAGGCCCGTGAGGTGCCGGAAGCCATCCGCAAGGCAACCGAAGCCGCCAAGCGTAACATGGTACGTGTTCCCTTGCGCGAAGGCCGGACGTTGCATCATGACGTGCAGGGACGCTTCGGAGCAGGACGTGTCGTACTGCGCGCGGCGCCGGCAGGTACCGGTATTATCGCCGGTGGTCCGATGCGTGCGGTTTTCGAAACGCTCGGCGTGCAGGATGTGGTGACGAAGTCGATTGGCACTTCCAACCCCTATAACATGGTCAAGGCGACCTTTGAGGCGCTGAAGAATGTCAGCTCACCGCGTATGGTTGCGGCGAAGCGGGGCAAGAAGGTTTCCGATGTTGTCGGCCGCCGTGGCGGCGATGCGGGAAAGGAATAGATCGATGGCGAAAGCAACCATCAAGGTAACCCAGACGGGCAGCCCCATCGGGCGCCCGGCAAACCAGCGGGCAACGCTTGTCGGTCTCGGGCTGAACAAGATGCACCGCAGTGTCGAGCTTGAGGATACGCCCGCAATCCGCGGTATGATTCGCAAGGTGCATCATCTGGTACAGGTTGAAGAAGCCAAATAAGGCTCAGCCGGTCTGATTTAAGGAATATTGAACATGCGTTTGAATCAACTTGCCGACAATGCAGGCGCCACCAAGAACCGGATGCGCGTAGGTCGGGGTATCGGTTCCGGCAAGGGTAAAACCTCCGGAGCGGGCCAGAAGGGTCAGAAGTCACGTACGGGCGTCGCCATCAAGGGATTTGAAGGCGGTCAGATGTCCATCTATCGCCGTCTGCCGAAGCGGGGCTTCAACAACATTTTCCGCAAGGAATTTGCCGTTGCCAACCTCGGCCGTGTCCAGGCCGCGATTGATGCGGGCAAGCTGGATGCCAAATCCACCATTACTGCCGAGGCTCTCAAGGCAGCCGGTGTTGTCGGCAAGATCGGTGAAGGTGTCCGCCTTCTCGCCAAGGGCGAGCTGACGGCAAAGGTCACCTTTGAAGTTGCCGGGGCGTCCAAATCTGCGGTTGAAGCCGTTGAAAAGGCGGGCGGGAAGGTAACGCTTCTCGCTGCGGCTTCGGAAAAAAGCGAATAATCAAATCGGCGGAGCGGCTCGTAAGCCGGACCTTCGGGAGAATCTAGATGGCATCAGCAGCAGAGCAAATGGCTTCCGGCCTGAGTTTCAGTGCGTTTTCCAAAGCGACGGAACTCAAGAAGCGTTTGTGGTTTACGCTCTTTGCCCTGATCGTTTACCGGATCGGTACCTATATTCCGATTCCGGGGGTTGATCCAACGATCCTCGCCGATGTGTTCCAGCAGAATGCCGGGGGAATCCTCGGCATGTTTGACGTTTTCGCAGGCGGCGCACTTGGGCGGATGACTATTTTCGCCCTTAATATCATGCCCTATATTTCGGCCTCCATCATCATGCAGCTGATGACCTCGATCTCCCCGTCGATGGCGCAGCTCAAGAAGGAAGGCGAGGCGGGGCGCAAGAAGATCAACCAGTATACCCGGTATGGCACGGTTCTGCTAGCGGCGTTGCAGGGCTATGGCATTGCTGCGGGGATCGAGGGGTTGACGCTCTCCAACGGGCAGTCGGCTGTGATTGATCCAGGGATGCAGTTCCGCATTATCACCGTGATCACGCTGGTAGCCGGGACAGTGTTCCTGATGTGGTTGGGGGAACAGATCACGGCACGCGGTGTCGGCAATGGTATTTCGCTGATCATCTTTTCCGGCATTGTCGCGGCATTGCCGGGCGCTTTGGTCGGAACGCTCGAACTGGGCCGGACAGGCGCGCTGTCCACCTTTGTTATCCTGCTGCTGCTGGTTATGGCGGTGGCGGTGATTGCCTTCATCGTGTTCATGGAGCGGGCGCAGCGGCGCATACTTGTGCAGTATCCGAAGCGACAGCGCGGCAACAAGACATTTGGCGGACAGAATTCGCATCTGCCGCTCAAGCTGAATACGGCCGGTGTTATTCCGCCGATTTTCGCTTCGTCGCTGCTGCTGATGCCGACGACGGTGGCGAGTTTTTCGTCGGGCACGGGACCTGACTGGCTGAACAGCCTGACAGCCATGCTGGGGCATGGGCAGCCGATCTATCTGCTGCTGTATATTACGGGTATTGTGTTTTTCTGTTTCTTCTATACTGCCGTCGTCTTCAACCCGGATGACACGGCGGACAATCTGAAGAAGCATGGTGGCTTTGTGCCGGGTATTCGTCCGGGTAAGCGGACGTCCGAGTATCTGGATTATGTCCTGACAAGATTGACGGTTATTGGTGCGGCCTATCTATCCCTGGTCTGTATCCTGCCGGAAATTCTGATTTCGCAATGGGCGGTGCCTTTCTATTTCGGCGGAACCTCGCTTCTGATTGTGGTTTCCGTTACGATGGACACGGTGGCACAGGTTCAGAGCCATCTGGTCGCTCATCAGTATGAGGGGCTGATCAAGAAATCGAGACTTGGAGGACGGCGCAAATGATTTTGATCCTACTTGGACCTCCCGGCGCAGGCAAGGGAACGCAGGCGCAGCGGTTGCAGGACAAACACGGCCTGATTCAGCTGTCTACCGGCGACATGCTGCGGGCGGCGGTTGCGGCCGGTACGGAAATCGGCAAGCAGGCAAAAGCGGTCATGGAGCGCGGCGAGCTTGTATCGGATGATATCATGACCGGGATTATTTCCGATCGCCTTGATCAGCCGGACTGCAAATCGGGAGTGATTCTCGACGGTTTTCCGCGCACCGAAGCGCAGGCCGAGGCGCTTGATAAAATGCTGGCGGAAAAGGGCCTCAAGCTCGATGCCGTCATCGAGATGAAAACCGATGATAAAATCCTGGTGGAGCGGATCACGGGGCGGTATACCTGTGCGAAATGCGGCGCCGGATACCATGATAACTTCCTGAAGCCGAAGGTGGATGGGGTGTGTGACAAATGCGGGGGAACCGAGTTTACCCGTCGCAGTGATGATAATGCCGAGACGGTGAAATCCCGTCTTAACGCCTACCACGCACAGACGGCACCCCTGCTGCCTTATTATCGCAACAAGGGGATCCTGAAACAGGTTGACGGGATGGCGAAAATAGATCAGGTAACAGCCGAGATGGAAGCCGTACTAAAGGCAATCTAACTGTTGACTAGGTAAAACAAGATTATATAATCGCGCGCTTCTCAAAGGCGCGTGAGATAGCCGGGTCAGGACGACCCGATTTGGTTATGAGGAGAGACTAGGGTGGCTCGTATTGCAGGTGTAAATATCCCGACGAACAAGCGGGTATTGATTGCACTGACCTATATTCACGGTATTGGCCCGGCAAAGGCCAAGGAAATCTGCGAGGCTGTCGGCCTGGCAGCGGATGTGCGCGTTAATGCGCTCAGCGATGCTGAAATCGTAAAAATCCGCGAAACCATTGATGCCGACCATCTGGTTGAAGGCGATCTGCGCCGCCAGACCTCGATGAATATCAAGCGTTTGATGGATCTCGGCTGTTACCGTGGGTTGCGTCATCGCCGCGGGCTGCCGGTTCGCGGTCAGCGCACTCATACCAACGCCCGTACCCGGAAAGGTCCGGCCAAACCCATCGCTGGAAAGAAGAAGTAATATGGCTCGTGATAAGACCCGCGTTCGCCGCCGTGAGCGCAAGAATATTATTTCAGGGGTCGCGCATGTCAGCGCGTCCTTTAATAATACCAAAATCATGATTACCGATGCCCAGGGTAACGCCATCGCCTGGTCTTCTGCGGGATCGCAGGGCTTTAAGGGATCGCGTAAATCCACGCCTTTCGCGGCCCAGATTGCGGCCGAAGATGCCGGGCGCAAGGCAATGGAACATGGCATGAAGACGCTGGAAGTGGAAGTCAAAGGGCCGGGCTCGGGGCGCGAATCCGCGTTGCGGGCGTTGCAGTCCGTCGGCTTCAACATTACGTCCATCCGGGACGTATCGCCGATACCGCATAATGGATGCCGTCCACCGAAACGCCGCCGCGTTTGACGGGTTTGTCCATATAGATACGGGCGCTGCCCGTATCGTTTTTGTCAAGATGTCGCGGGTCCGTGGTGGGCCCGCTCAACTATGAGGTCATTATCGTGATTCAGCAAAACTGGAAAGATCTGATCCAGGCGAACCTCTCTGTGGAGCCGGGGGAGCAGAGCAATCGGGAAGCCACGATTATTGCGGAGCCTTTGGAACGGGGCTTCGGGCTGACGCTCGGCAATGCGCTGCGGCGTGTGCTGCTGTCCAGCCTGCAAGGCGCGGCGATCACCTCCATCCAGATCGACAATGTTTTGCATGAATTCTCCTCGATCTCCGGGGTGCGCGAAGACGTTACCGATATTGTCCTGAATCTCAAGACACTGGCGATTCGTGCGCATTCCGATGGCCCGAAGCGTATGGTCCTGAAAGCGACCGGCCCCTGCGAAGTGACGGCCAGCATGATTGAAACCGGCGCGGATCTGGAAATCATGGATCCGGATCAGGTTCTGATGACACTTGACGATGGCGCGACGATCTCCATGGAGATGAACGTCAACACTGGTAAGGGTTATGTCCCTGGCGTCAACAACCATGCGGAAGATGCGCCGATCGGCCTGATCCCCATGGACGCGCTGTACAGCCCGGTCCGCAAGGTTTCCTATAAGGTTGAGGCGGCCCGTGAAGGCCAGGTCCTCGATTATGACAAGCTGACGCTGAAGGTTGAAACCAACGGAACGGTCAGCCCCGAAGATGCGGTTGCCTTTGCGGCGCGCATTCTGCAGGAACAGTTCCAGCTGTTCGTCAACTTTGATGAGCCTGAAGAAGTGGTCATCAAGGAAGAAAGCGAAGAGCCGGAATTCAATCGCAACCTGCTGCGCAAGGTGGATGAGCTGGAACTTTCTGTCCGTTCGGCGAACTGCCTGAAGAATGACAATATTGTCTATATCGGTGATCTGATCCAGAAGACCGAGGCGGAAATGTTGCGGACTCCGAACTTCGGCCGCAAGAGTCTGAACGAGATCAAGGAAGTACTGGCGCAGATGGGCCTGCATCTTGGCATGGAGGTTCCGAACTGGCCGCCGGAAAACATTGAAGATATGGCCAAACGGCTGGAAGAACCCTTTTAAGACAGCACCAATGGCTGTGGAGTAAGAAAAATGCGGCATCGTAAATCCGGGCGTAAGCTCAACAGATCCTCTGCTCATCGCAAGTCGATGTTCGCCAATATGGCGGCATCGCTGATCAAGCATGAGCAAATTCAGACCACCCTGCCGAAGGCAAAGGAGCTGCGGCCTATCGTTGAAAAGCTGATTACGCTTGGCAAACGGGGCGATCTGCATGCCCGTCGCCAGGCATTGTCGGAGCTGCATGAGAAGTCGGCGGTCGACAAGCTTTTCACGACCCTGAGCGAACGTTATGCGGATCGCAATGGCGGCTATACCCGCGTGCTGAAGGCAGGTTTCCGCACCGGTGATGCGGCAGCAATGGGTGTGATTGAACTCATTGATCGTGATGTGACGGCAAAAGGTCAGGATTCCGGTCCGGATCAGAATGCGGACGCAGATGAACTGGAGGCGGAAGCCGTCGCCTGATCGGGCCGCGTCTTCCAAAGAATCAAAGGCAGCCCGGCGGGCTGCCTTTTTTTATCGCAAAACCTTCCATTCCCGTGCCTGTTGCTTGAAAATCAGGCGAATGTGAGCATTTAATAAAAGGTAATGGAGTAACCCCGAACCGGTATGTAAAATGACAGTAAATCCCCGTAAATTTGCGCCCTCTCTTCTGATCGGCCTGCTGATGATGACCGGAACACCAGCAATGGCGACGGAAGCCGTGCCGCAAAGCCAGACGCAGATCATGCTGTCCTTTGCGCCGCTGGTCAAAAAGGCGGTTCCGGCGGTGGTCAATATTTTCACGAGGACACGCATTACCCAGGCACGGCCGAGCCTGTTTGACGATCCCTTTTTTCAGCGGTTCTTTGGCGGCAATTTCGGGCCGCCCAGAGAACGGCAGAAAATCCAGAATTCGCTCGGTTCCGGCGTGATTGTGGATGGGGAGGGGGTCATCGTCACCAATTTTCATGTGGTGGGCGGTGCCGACGAAATTACAGTGGCCCTTTCCGACCGGCGGGAGTTTGATGCACGGGTGCTGATCGCGGATGAGCGGACGGACCTTGCCATTCTCAAGATTGATGTGGAAGGGGAGAGTCTGCCTTTTCTCGAATTTGCCGATTCCGACAGGCTGGAGATTGGCGATCTTGTGATTGCCATCGGCAATCCCTTCGGCGTTGGCCAGACGGTGACGAGCGGCATTATCTCCGCCCTTGACCGCAGCGCTGGGCTGAATAATGACATTCAGTCCTTTATCCAGACGGACGCGGCCATTAATCCCGGCAATTCCGGCGGCGCGCTGCTGACCATGGACGGCAGGATTGCCGGGATCAATTCAGCGATTTTCAGTAAGAGCGGCGGCTCACTCGGCATTGGGTTTGCCATCCCGGCCAATATGGTGAAGGCGGTTCTGACCAATGGCCTCGCGACTGGCAAGGTCGTTCGGCCTTGGCTCGGCGCTATTGGTCAGGAAATCACCGGTGATGTGGCAGATGGTCTCGGCCTCGACAAGCCGGGTGGCGTGCTGGTCAACCGGGTCCATCCGGACAGTGCCGCCTATCAGGCCGGGCTGAAGGTTGGGGATGTGATTGTTTCCATTGATGGTCGAGAGGTTCTGGCGCCTGAAGCGCTGACTTTCCGTGTCGCTTCCAGTGTTGTTGGCGAGACAACGCATCTTGGCGTCTATCGCAATGGCGAGCGGATTGATCTGAAAATGAACCTCATGCCGGCGCCGGAAAATCCGCCGCGCGCGCTTGAGATGCTGACGGGACGTCATCCGCTTTCCGGGGCCATGCTCGGCAATTTGTCACCGGCCTATGCGCTGGAGCTTAATTTTTCCGCCTTTTCTGAAGGGGTGGTCGTGGCCGAGGTGGAAAAGGGCAGTGTGGCGGAACGCTACGGCCTGCGTTCGCGCGATGTGTTGCTGCAGGTCAATGGCAAGAAAGTGGGCAGCGTGACAGAGGCAAAGTCTTTGCTGGAAAATGCAGGGGGGAGTTGGCATATCAGCATCCGGCGCAACGGCCGGACGCTGGCCTTCAAGGTTAATACGTGAGCACATTGTTCGAAGCCGCAGGCGGCGATATGGATAAAGGGCGGCCACTCGCCGATCGCCTGAGACCGGCGCATCTCGATGATGTTGTGGGGCAGGATCATCTGCTGAAAAAGGATGCGCCGCTGCGCCGCATGCTGGATGGGGGCTGGCTTGCCTCGATCATCTTCTGGGGGCCACCGGGTTCGGGCAAGACGACGATTGCGCGGTTGCTTGCCAAAGAAGTGGATATGCATTTCGAGCAGATTTCCGCCGTTTTTTCTGGTGTGGCCGATTTGCGCAAGGCATTTGAGGCCGCGCGCCTGCGCCGTCAGGACGGGAAAAAGACGCTGCTGTTCGTGGATGAAATCCATCGTTTTAATCGCTCGCAACAGGATGGTTTCCTTCCCTATGTGGAGGATGGAACGATCACCCTTGTCGGGGCAACGACGGAAAATCCGTCCTTCGAGCTGAATGGCGCCCTCCTTTCCCGCTGTCAGGTGCTGGTGCTCAACCGTCATGACGAGGCGTCTCTGCGGACCTTAATGACCCGGGCGGAGGAGTTGGAGGGACGACCTATTCCCCTTGATGAGGAGGCGAAGGCGGCACTTGTCCATCTTGCTGATGGGGATGGCCGGTTTTTCCTGAATATGGTCGAGGCGGTTTTTCATTCAGGCGAAGAAGTCCTCGGCCCCGATGCCCTTGCGCAAGTGGTCGCCAAGCGCGCCCCCGCCTATGACAAGGATGGCGAAGGGCATTATAATCTCATCAGCGCGCTGCATAAATCGCTGCGCGGCTCGGATGTGGATGCGGCGCTTTACTGGTTTTCCCGCATGCTGGATGGGGGCGAGGAGCCGCTTTACATCGCCCGCCGTCTGGTGCGCTTCGCGGTGGAGGACATTGGCATGGCAGATCCAAATGCGCTTGTCCAGGCCAATGCGGCGAAGGAGGCCTATGACTTTCTTGGCTCGCCGGAAGGGGAGCTTGCCATTGCGCAGTCCGTCATCTATCTGGCGACGGCCCCGAAATCCAACGCCGCCTATCGCGCGTTTGGCAAGGCGAAGGCATCTGCGAAGAAGCATGGCTCCCACATGCCGCCCAAGCATATCCTGAACGCGCCGACGCGGATGATGAAGGATATGGGATATGGGGCGGGATATGACTATGATCATGATGCGGAAGACGGCTTTTCCGGGCAGAATTATTTTCCCGATGAAATGCGGCGCGAGCAGTATTATGCTCCCGTGGAACGTGGATTTGAACGGGACATCCAGAAACGCCTTGAATACTGGGCGCGATTGCGGGCCCAGAGACAGGCCGGGAAGACGGAAAAATGAATATGTATCTATCGGTAGCGGTTGGCGGTGCGCTTGGCGCCTGCGCGCGGTATGGCGTCGGGCACATTGTGATGCGTTATTTCGGGCCGGGGTATCCCTATGGCACGTTGTTCGTCAATATTGTCGGGTCCTTCCTGATGGGCGTGTTGATCGAACTGATTGCCCTTCGCTGGTCCGTCTCGCCAGAATTGCGAGTGTTTTTGGTGACCGGTCTGCTCGGTGGGTTCACGACCTTTTCCGCTTTCTCCCTTGATGTTGCGCTGATGGTGGAGAAAGGCGAGATGCTGGCGGCGGCCTTTTATGTGTTGCTGAGCGTGACCATTTCCATCGCCGGGTTGTTCGCTGGGCTTCATCTGATGCGTATGGTGCTGGCATGAGCCGGGTACAGCATCTTGTCGTGACGGAGGGGGAAGCCGATCAGCGGCTGGACCGCTGGTTTCGGGCGCATTTTCCGGGTGTCTCTCACGGGCAACTGGAGAAGCTGCTGCGCAAGGGCGATATCCGGGTGGACAAGAAACGGTCAAAAGCGAGTGACCGGCTGGAAGCCGGGCAAACGGTTCGGGTGCCGCCGCTGCCCGATGATATATATAAGTCGGACGCCGCGAGGCCAGGGGGGCAGGAAAAGACGGTGGCGCGCCTCACGGAGGCGGATATCGCCGAGATTCGTGGCATGATCCTGCATATGGATGATGAGGTCATCATTCTCAACAAGCCCGCGGGTCTGCCGACACAGGGTGGCAGTGGGCAGTCGCGTCATATCGACGGCCTGCTGGAAGGTGTGCGCTTTGACTATCCGGAAAAGCCGCGGCTTGTGCATCGGCTGGATAAGGATACGTCGGGCGTGCTGGTGATCGGGCGGACGCGGCAGGCGGCGAAACATCTGGCGGAAGCGTTCAAGAAGCGCACGACGCGCAAGATATACTGGGCGCTGCTCGCCGGGGTGCCGAAACCGCGGGAAGGGACGATCAGCTATAATCTGACGAAGATTGTTACCGCCAATGGCGAAAAAGTCGTCGTGGACCGCGAGGGGCAAAAGGCCATTACGGATTTTTCCGTCATTGAAATGGCGGCGCAGAAGGCCTGCTGGGTCGCGTTCAAACCGTTGACCGGGCGTACCCATCAGCTTCGCGTTCATGCGGCGGCACTTGGCACGCCCATCGTCGGCGACGGAAAATACGGCGGAACGGAGGCGTTTCTGGATGGGGTGATCAGCAAGAAGATGCATCTTCATGCGCGGGAAATTACTATTACGCACCCATCTGGCAGGGAAATTACCGTGACCGCGCCGCTGGACCGGCATATGGCGGAAAGCTGGAAACTGCTCGGGTTTCATGAAAATGATTATGAAGATCCCTTCGCCGAGGTTGGTTTTTAATATGAAAAGGACCGGATTGGGCGCTTTTGGGCTTGACTAATCGGGCCTAATCCTTAATTTTTCAGCCATGACACATGCTAACCGACTTTTGAGCCTACGACTTATTGGCCCGGCACTCTGATTTAAGTGCCGGGGCGAATGCTGTCCTTTTCTCAAAATTGTCGGGTAAAAAATGAACGTAACGAAGGCTTCTGGGTCATTCATCTTTGAAAAATTTATCGGTTGGCAGCAGGAAGAGTTTACAGGCTCCTCCGGGGGGCTCTCTCGACTTCTATGCGGTCGCACGGGTTTGCGCAGCGCCCGGCGACCGTATGCAGGCTGCATTGAACCGAAGTGAAAAATTTCCGGACAGAAGCAGTCCGACCAGAACAAGAGGATTAAGAAAATGACGTTTACCCCCGGAGAAAAATACACGGCTTTTACGCCGATCAATCTGCCGGACCGACAATGGCCGTCCAAGGTCATTGAAAAGGCGCCGATCTGGTGCAGCGTGGATTTGCGCGATGGGAACCAGGCCCTGATCGAACCCATGGGGCATGAGCGCAAGCTGCGTATGTTCCGGCATCTGGTGAAGCTCGGCTTCAAGGAGATCGAGGTGGGCTTCCCGGCCGCTTCGCAGACGGATTTTGATTTTGTCCGTTTCCTGATAGAAGAAAACGAAATTCCTGATGATGTGAAGATCCAGGTGCTGACCCAGTCGCGGGACGAGCTGATCCAGCGAACCTTTGACAGCATCAGAGGCGCCAAGCAGGCGATTGTCCATCTTTATAACTCCACCTCCACTTTGCAGCGGCGTGTGGTGTTTGAGCAGGGCATGGAAGGGATCAAGAAAATCGCGACAGACGGGGCGACGCTGGTGCGCAAGCTCGCCGACGAGATGCCGGAAACTCTGGTGCAGATGGAATATTCGCCGGAAAGCTTTACCCAGACGGAGCTGGAGTATGCCTGCGAGGTGTGCGCCGCCGTCATGGATATCTGGAAGCCGACGGTGGAGAACAAGATCATCATCAACCTGCCGGCGACGGTCGAGGTGGCGAGCGCGAATATCTATGCGGACCAGATCGAATGGATGCACCGCAATCTGCCGAACCGGGACAAGCTCTTGCTCAGCCTGCATCCGCATAACGACCGGGGCACGGGCGTTGCAGCGGCGGAGTTCGGCATCATGGCGGGTGCAGACCGGGTGGAAGGCACGCTGTTTGGCAATGGCGAGCGGACCGGCAATGTGGATGTGGTGACCATCGCCATGAATATGTATACGCAGGGCGTCAATCCGGAGCTGGACTTCAGCGACATCAACGAGGTTGTCCGCACGGTGGAATATTGTAACCAGCTGCCCGTGCATCCGCGTCATCCCTATGGCGGCGATTTGGTGTTTACGGCCTTCTCCGGCTCGCATCAAGATGCGATCAAGAAGGGCTTTGCAGCCATGAAGAAGACCAATGATCCACTCTGGGCCATTCCTTATCTGCCCATTGACCCCGCTGATTTGGGTCGAAACTATGATGCTGTGATCCGCGTTAACAGCCAGTCGGGCAAGGGCGGCGTCGCCTATCTGCTGGAGGAGGATTACGGCATTGAGCTGCCGCGCCTGTTGCAGATTGAATTCAGCAAGACGGTGCAGGGCGTAACCGACGAGACAGGTAAGGAACTGTCGTCGGCAATGATCTACGATCTCTTTGAAAAGGAGTATCTGAACGCGGAAGGCGATCTTGTATTCGTCAATCACCAGTCCGTTGCCGATCCGGATTCCGACGAACGCCGAAGCCTCATCGCAACCGTGCGGGACAAGGGCACGGATGTGAAGCTTGAAGGCGCGGGCACCGGGCCGATTGATGCATATATGTCCGCCCTGTCGCGGAAATATAATCTGGACCTCAAAGTTAACGATTATCGCGAACATACGACCGGTTTTGGATCGGACGCGGTGGCGGTTGCCTATGTTGAAATGCGCGATTCCAGTGGCGAGGCGATTTTCGGCGTCGGCAAGCATGCGAATATCGTGACGGCCTCTCTTAAGGCGATTACGAGCGCGGTCAACCGTTCAAGAGGCAAGAATAACGGTTAAATAACGAGGCTGGCGGGTATTCCGCCAGCCTTTTCCTTTCATCGGACCTTTCGGGACAAAAGGACCATGACCTCTCCGGCGGAAATTCTCGTCGTTTTTGATTGTGACGGCACGCTTGTAGACAGTGCGCATAATGTGATCGCCTGTATGCAGAAGGCCTTTCAGGAGGCCGGACTGCCGATACCGGACGATCTTTCGATCCGTCGCACCATCGGCCTCAACCCGGATGTCGCCGTTCGCGACCTTGCCGGTCGGCCGTTGTCCTTCGCGCAGCTCGATGAGATTGTCACTGGCTACAAGACTTCATTTTTTCATCAGCGTTTGCAGATTGATCATCATGAGCCGCTGTTTTCAGGCGTACGTCATGTACTTGAGGCGCTGGCCGCGCGCCATGTCAATATGGCGGTCGCCACCGGCAAATCCATGCGTGGTGTCAATGCGGTGATCGCACAACATGGGCTGGAAGGATATTTCGGTTCATTGCTGACCCCTGATCATAATCCGGGCAAGCCGCACCCGCAAATGCTGGAAAAGGCGATGGCGGTGGCGGGTGTCCGGCCGGAACGCACCTTTATGGTCGGCGATACCAGCTTTGACATGATGCTGGCGAAAAATGCGGGCTGCCGCGCCATCGGTGTCAGCTGGGGCTATCATGATGAGGCGGAATTGCGGGAAAGTGGGGCGGAACGCATTATTGACTATTTTGAAGAGCTGATCGGGATTGTAGAAGCTGCGTGACGCTATGCAATATCCAAGTCAGCCCTTGCATTTTTTTGAGTAATCTCTATAAGCCTAACGACTGTTAGGTTGCTGACGGGATTGTGAAGACGGCCGAATGAAACGCTTTTATAAAGAAGTGACAGCGGAGGAGCGTGCTGGCGGTTTCTGTGTACTGCTGGATGGCCGGATGATAAAAACGCCGGCGAAGGCGGGTTTGCATCTGCCAACACGGGCGCTGGCCGAGGCAATCGCGGCGGAATGGGATGCGCAGGGAGCGGAGCTGGTTCCCGCCAGCATGCCGCTGATGCAGGCCGCCGCGACGGTGATTGACCGGGTGACGACGCAGCGGGAAAAGGTCATTGACGATATTGCCGCCTATGGCGGTTCGGACCTGGTCTGCTACCGGGCGACGCATCCGGAGAGTTTGGTGACACGGCAACGGGCAGCGTGGGATCCGATGCTGGATTGGTTGAAAAACCGGCATGGCGTGACGCTGCATGTGGCGGAAGGGGTGATGCATATTCCGCAGCCGCCGCAATCTCTGTCTGCCCTCCGGGCGATCGTGGCGGCACAGAGTGATATGGCGCTCGCGCCGCTTTACAATATGACATCGCTTTGTGGGTCACTGGTGATTGCGCTGGCGGTTCTGGACGGACATCTATCGGCCGATCAGGCCTTCGAGATCAGTGAGCTTGACGAAACCCATGTGATGGAACTCTGGGGCGGCGATGCGGAGGCAGTGAAACGACGGGAGAATAACAAGGAGAGTTTGGCGGCAAGCGCCCGCTTTCTGACATTAATTTAAATAATAAAGCTGAGGTAGGGACATGCAAGATATCATTCAGCAGTTGGAAGAGAAGCGGGCGAGAGCCCGGCTGGGCGGCGGTCAGAAAAGGATCGATTCCCAGCACAGCAAAGGCAAGCTGACCGCGCGGGAGCGGATCGAGATTTTGCTCGATGAAGGGTCCTTTGAAGAATGGGACATGTTTGTTGAACATCGCTGCGTCGATTTCGGCATGCAGAATGAAACGGTTACCGGCGACGGTGTCATCACCGGCCACGGGACAATCAATGGCAAGTTGGTTTTTGTGTTCAGTCAGGACTTTACCGTTTTTGGCGGCTCTCTCTCTGAATATCATGCCAAGAAAATCTGCAAGATCATGGACAAGGCCGTTCAGGTCGGCGCGCCGGTTATTGGTCTGAATGATTCCGGCGGTGCGCGTATCCAGGAGGGCATCGACAGTCTGGCCGGTTACGCCGAAGTGTTCCAGCGGAACGTGATGGCGTCCGGCGTCGTGCCGCAGATTTCCGTGATTATGGGGCCTTGCGCGGGCGGGGCAGTTTATTCTCCGGCCATGACGGATTTTATTTTCATGGTACGCGACAGTTCCTACATGTTCGTGACCGGCCCCGATGTGGTGAAAACCGTGACCAATGAGACGGTGACAGCGGAAGAGCTTGGCGGTGCGGGCACACACACCAGCAAATCATCGGTCGCCGATAACGCCTATGACAATGATGTGGAGGTGCTGACGGAAGTGCGCCGTCTCGTTGATTTCCTCCCCTCCAGCAACCTTGAGTCGTCTCCGCAGCGTAAAAGCTTTGATGATCCGGACCGGAAGGAAAAAAGCCTCAATACACTGGTCCCGGCCAACCCCAACAAGCCCTATGACATGATGGAGTTGGTGGAAAAACTGGTCGATGAGGGGGATTTCTTCCAGATCCAGCCGAATTTCGCCAAAAATATCATCACCGGCTTTGGCCGCATGGATGGCCAGACGGTCGGCATTGTTGCCAATCAGCCGATGGTACTGGCGGGCTGCCTGGATATCGACAGCTCCAAGAAGGCGGCACGGTTCGTCCGTTTCTGTGACTGCTTCAACATTCCAATTGTGACTCTTGTCGATGTGCCGGGCTTCCTGCCCGGAACCTCCCAGGAATATGGCGGGATCATCAAGCATGGCGCGAAGCTGCTCTATGCCTATGCCGAAGCAACGGTCCCGAAAGTCACCGTTATTACCCGGAAAGCCTATGGTGGCGCTTATGATGTGATGGCGTCAAAACATCTGCGCGGCGATGTCAATTACGCCTGGCCGTCCGCCGAGATTGCAGTGATGGGTTCCAAAGGCGCGGTGGAAATCATCTTCCGTTCCGAAATCGGGGATGCCGAGAAAATCCAGAAGCGCACCGATGAATATCAGTCGCGTTTTGCCAATCCATTTATCGCCGGGCATCGCGGTTTTATTGATGATGTGATCATGCCGAATAACACCCGCCATCGGATTATCAATTCGCTGCATATGCTGAAAAACAAACAACTGGAAAACCCGTGGAAGAAACACGGCAATATTCCGCTGTAAGGCCAAGGGAGACGATAAGAAAATGTTCAAGAAAATCCTGATCGCCAACCGCGGCGAAATTGCCTGTCGTGTTATCCGCACCGCCCGTACCATGGGCATACAGACGGTGGCAGTTTATTCCGATGCCGATGATGGCGCCGTTCACATGCGCATGGCCGATGAGGCCGTTCATATCGGCCCGGCTGCGGCCGCCGAAAGTTATCTGATCATCGACAAGATCATCGATGCCTGTAAAAAGACAGGGGCGGAAGCTGTCCATCCGGGCTATGGCTTCCTCTCTGAAAATCAGGCCTTCGCCGATGCGCTGGACGCGGCCGGTATTGCCTTTATCGGTCCTGGCAAAAAAGCGATTGCCTCCATGGGAGACAAGATCGCGTCCAAGAAGCTGGCCCATGCCGCCGGAGTGAATACGGTTCCCGGCCACATGGATCTGATCGACGATGCCGATCATGCCGTGAAGATTTCGAAGGAAATTGGCTATCCGGTGATGATCAAGGCTTCCGCCGGGGGCGGGGGCAAGGGCATGCGGATCGCCCATAATGATGAAGAAGCGCGTGAGGGCTTCCAGTCGGCCAAGAATGAGGCCATCAGCAGCTTTGGCGATGATCGCATCTTCATCGAAAAATTCGTTGTTGATCCGCGCCATATTGAAATTCAGGTGCTGGCAGATAAGCATGGCACCTGCCTGTATCTGGGCGAGCGGGAATGCTCCATCCAGCGGCGCCACCAGAAGGTCATTGAGGAAGCGCCGAGCCCGTTTGTCGATGACGAACTCCGCAAGGCTATGGGCGAACAGGCCGTCGCGCTTTCCCGCGAGGTGGATTATCACTCTGCCGGGACGGTCGAGTTTATCGTCGGCAGTGACCGGAATTTCTATTTTCTGGAAATGAACACCCGCCTGCAGGTAGAACATCCGGTCACGGAGTTGATTACCGGCATTGATCTTGTAGAACAGATGATCCGGGTTGCCTATGGTGAAAAGCTTAGCTTGACGCAAGAGGACATCAAGCTGACTGGCTGGGCGCTTGAAAGCCGTCTCTATGCAGAAGACCCCTATCGCGGCTTCCTACCCTCCATCGGGCGCCTCAGCCGCTACAAGGTGCCAAAGGGAGAAAATGTCCGGGTGGATACGGGCGTGACCGAAGGTTCGGAAATCACCATGTTTTATGATCCGATGATCGCCAAGCTGGTCACCTATGGCGAGACCCGGGACGCGGCGATCGAGGAAATGGGGCGGGCGCTTGATGCCTATGAAGTAAGCGGTATCTCCCACAACATCAACTTCCTGAATGCGGTCTGTAATCATCCGCGTTTCAAGGCAGGCAACCTGACAACCGGGTTCATCACCGAGGAATATCCCGACGGTTTCCACGGCGCGCCGCTCAGTGACGAGACGGTTGAAAAACTGGTCGCCATGGCGCTTCTGGTGCATATGCGCGCCTCCAGCCGGTCCCTGAAGCATGTGGTTGCCAAAACGGCGGAAGACTGGATCGTCAGCGAAGGGAAAGAGCGTTCCTTCGCCGTTTCCGCCGAAGATGTGGACAAGGGGATCAAAGTCACACTTGATGACAAGGAAATCGAGGTGACCAGCAAATGGAAACCCGGCAAGCGACGCATCAAAGCCAAAATTGATGGCGAGCAGGTGATTGCCCAGCTCGAATTCTATCGCGGCAGTATCCGTCTCACTCATGGCGGTGCGGTGGTTGAGCTGTCGGTCCGCCGCCCCGCGGCTGCCCGGCTGGCTGAGCTGATGCCGGTCAAGGTGGCGCCGGATATGTCCAAATTCCTGCTGTGTCCGATGCCGGGCATGGTGGTTGCGGTCAATGTCAAGGAAGGCGACGAAGTGAAAGCCGGACAGGCGCTGGCCGTGGTTGAGGCGATGAAGATGGAGAATATTCTCCGCGCGGAGCAGGACGCGGTCGTCTCGGCGGTCAAGGCCGGGGCGGGCGATGTTCTCGCCGTGGATGATGTTATCCTCGAATTCGAATAATCGGGATCAGGTGGCCTCGGCAATAAAATTGCCGAGGTCGCCATTCTTCAGAAAAATCCGCGCGAAAGCGGCTTTCAGCTCCATATCGAACTCGGTCATGCTAACAGGTATGCCGAGGTCGACGAGTGATGTCACCCCATGCTCTGAAATGCCACAGGGGACTATGCCGCTGTAGTGGCCGAGATTCGGCTCCACATTCACGGATATACCATGAAAGCTGACCCAGCGGCGCACCCGCACACCGATGGCGGCGATCTTATCTTCCCGATGGCCGCGATCGACCCAAACGCCAACCCGCCCGTCGCGCTTTTCGCCGCGGATCTGATACTGCGCCAAAGTCTCGATCACCCAGTCTTCCAGATCCTGCACGAAGGCGCGGATATCCGCATTGCGCTTTTTAAGGTCGAGCATCACATAAGCAACGCGCTGCCCGGGACCGTGATAGGTGTATTGCCCGCCACGGCCTGCCTTATAGACAGGAAAGCGTTGTGGGTCCTTCAGATCGGTCGCATCGGCGCTGGTTCCGGCCGTATAGAGGGGCGGGTGTTCCAGCAGCCAGACAAGCTCGGGTGCGCCCTTGTCACGAATGTCAGCAACGCGAGTCTCCATGCGGCGGAGGGCCTCTTCATAGGGGACAGGGGCGTCGGATATTTTCCATTCAATGCGATGCATGGGCGATATATAGCAGTTTTCGCCGAAACGGCAATAAAGGCTGCGCGCAAGGCCGGAGCTTAACATCCTGTTAACCCTGTTCGGGCATACTGGCGGCAGGATTAGGCAAAGGATGCGGGCCATGAGCGAGGAAAACAAGGCAATTGAAGGCGTTGACGTCGAAATCTCGGTCGTTCTCGGAAAGGCCGTGATGCCAATCCACCAGCTTCTGAAAATGGGCCGTGGCGCGGTGATCGAGCTCGATGCCGGTTCGGACGACGATGCGGTTGTCCTTGCCAACAACAAACCCATCGCCTATGGCGGGATCATCATCGTCGATGACAATATCGGAATTTCCATCACCGATAAGGTCAAAAAAAACCTTCCGGAATTTTAATTCGTCAAAAAACAATTCAGTTGTTGCAGAGGGGGAAAACATTTGTTATTTCCCTGCTCCATTGTGCGGTCGTGGCGGAATTGGTAGACGCGCAGCGTTGAGGTCGCTGTCCGGTAACACGGGTGGAAGTTCGAGTCTTCTCGACCGCACCATATCACAGACATCGTTTTGTGATTGTCCTTGCAGGATTGAACGGTATTGCCAGAGAGGCCCGTCGATCCGTCTGCCAATCAGGGGCATCTTTTTCTGAATTATTCTGAATGATATCCATCAGAAGGCTCATGCCGTAGCCTGCTGTGGCTTTCCGGTGATGGAGCGTTATGCCTTCCGGGCGATTCCTGCTGTCAATATCTCAGGGCTTGACGGATAGATTTTATTTCTATATTTCATGAAATATGGAAATAAAAAACGCCCTCGCCGCTCTTTCCGCCTTGAGCCAGCAGACTCGCCTGGAGATATTCCGCCTGCTTGTGAAAAAGGGGGCGGATGGCTTGGCCGCGGGAGACATTGCCGATGTCCTTGATGTGCGACCCAATACCTTGTCGGCAAATCTTGTCATCCTTGTAAATGCGGGCCTACTGCGGAATGAACGGCAGGGGCGATCCATCCGCTATTTTGTTGACATGCAGGGGATGCGCACCCTTCTGAGTTTCTTGCTGGAAGACTGTTGTGGCGGGCACCCTGAGCTATGCCAGCCGGTTATCAGCGAAATCTTCTGCGACTGCGGGGAGGGGGAGGCATGAATAATGGCCCACGGCTTTGCATTGCCTCATCCCCCGAAGGGATCTCTGTCCGGCATCGGCTGTCGGCCTGCGCGGGCTTTCCGAAAAATAATCAACCTGATGAATAAGGTGTGAAATGACAGATGCTTCTGATGCTCCCTCCGGCCTTGGCGTGTTCGAACGCTGGCTGACGTTATGGGTGGCGCTTTCGATTTTGGCGGGGCTTGTCTTCGGATCGGTCTCGCCCGGTGTTGTGGAAACGATCGCGGCGACGGAAGTCGCCTCCATCAATCTTGTCGTCGCTGTTCTGATCTGGGCGATGGTCTATCCGATGATGGTCGGGGTGGATTTCGCGGCTGTGTCCGATATTGCGCGGCAACCCAAGGGTCTTCTCATCACGCTTGTCATCAACTGGCTGATCAAGCCTTTCACCATGGCGTTGCTCGCGGTGCTTTTTTTCGACTATGTCTTTGCGCCGTTCATTCCGGCGGAAGATGCGACGCAGTATATCGCGGGTCTTATCCTGCTGGGTGCGGCGCCCTGCACGGCGATGGTGTTTGTCTGGTCACAGCTGACCAAGGGGGACGCGCTCTACACCCTGGTGCAGGTCTCGGTAAACGATCTGATCATGGTCTTTGCATTCGCGCCGATTGTCGCGCTGCTGTTGGGCGTTGCGGAAATCACGGTGCCCTGGGAAACCCTGCTGCTGGCGACGGTTCTATATGTTGTCCTGCCGTTGATCGCCGGGCTTGTCACGCGCCGACTGCTCAGGGATCCGGCCCGCATCGCGGCTTTTATGGCCCGCATAAAGCCCCTTTCCATCATCGGCTTGCTGGTAACCGTGGTTATTCTCTTCGGCTTGCAGGCATCTGCCATTCTGGCGAACCCGCTGATTATCGCCCTGATTGCCGTGCCGATCATTCTGCAAAGCTATGGCATATTTGCCCTTGCCTATGGCGCGGCATACGGCATGCGGGTGCCGCATAAGATTGCGGCTCCCTGTGCCATGATCGGCACGTCGAATTTCTTTGAGCTGGCCGTCGCCGTCGCCATCAGCCTGTTCGGGCTGAATTCCGGCGCAGCGCTGGCAACCGTTGTCGGGGTGCTGGTTGAAGTGCCGGTCATGTTGTCGCTGGTCGCTTTTGCCAATCGAACCCGGCGCCAATTCGAAGAAAGGAAAAGCCCATGACCCGTATCTATCATAATCCCGATTGCGGCACGTCGCGAAACACATTGGCCATGATTCGCCAGTCCGGCGTTGAACCGGAGATCATACTTTACCTTAAGACCCCGCCAACCCGAGAGGAGTTGGAATCCCTCATCCGGCAAATGGGCATCACGGCGCGCGCGCTGTTGAGGGAAAAGGGGACGCCGTTTCAGGAGCTTGGTCTTGATAATCCGGAACTGGCGGAAGCGGAACTGATTGATGCGATGATGGATCACCCGATCCTGATCAACCGGCCGATCGTTGTGACTGGCAAGGGCGCCCGGCTCTGCCGCCCGTCGGAAGTGGTGCTGGATATCCTCGAAAATCCTGATATCGGTCCGTTCACAAAAGAAGACGGTGAAATTGTAAAGGGGTGTCATCGGCGCGTGAATCCGGATTAGTGGCCAGCCGTTTAAAAAAACAGAACAATTTCATGAAACTTTCGCCGACGGCGCTATGATAGCGTGCTATAAGGGCGTCGGTTTGCTTCCCTTTTATTGACTGGTGACGCCGGTTTATTATCGCTGGCGACGATGGTTGGCATCGGGTAAACGCGGGCATTCTTTCTGGTGGAGAAGACGGGGACATGGCGAAAGACAATTCTGAAAAGGCACTGGATTATCATCGGCTGCCAAGGCCGGGGAAATTGACAGTCCAGCCGACGAAGCCGATGGATACTCAGATGGATCTCGCGCTGGCCTATTCGCCGGGGGTTGCGCATCCTTGTCTTGCCATTGCCGCGGACCCGGTAGAGGCGGCCAATCTGACGGCGCGCGGCAATCTGGTGGGCGTGGTGACGAATGGCACGGCCGTGCTTGGCCTCGGCGCCATCGGGCCCCTCGCTTCCAAGCCGGTGATGGAGGGGAAAGCTGTTCTTTTTAAGAAATTCGCCGGAATTGATGTCTTCGACATCGAGCTGGATGAGCGGGATCCGGAAAAGCTGGTGGATATCATCGCCGCCATGGAGCCGACGTTCGGTGGCATCAACCTGGAGGATATCAAGGCGCCGGAATGCTTCATCGTCGAAAAGCTCTGCCGGGAGCGGATGAATATCCCCGTCTTTCATGATGATCAGCATGGTACAGCCATCTGCGTTGCCGCCGCCATTTATAATGCACTGCGGATTGTCGAGAAGGACATCGCGGAGGTCAAGCTGACGGCCTGCGGCGCGGGCGCGGCGGCGCTGGCCTGCCTCAACCTGCTGGTCAGCCTCGGCCTGCCGCGAGAGAATATCACGGTCTGCGATATACATGGCGTTGTCTATCAGGGGCGTGAGATTGAAATGGACCCCTACAAGTCCAAATTCGCCATCGAGACGAATAAACGGACACTTGGTGAGGCCATGGTCGGTGCGGATATCTTTCTCGGCTGTTCGGGGCCGGGCGCTTTGAAACCGGAAATGGTTGAAACCATGACGGATCGGCCGATCATCCTCGCGTTGGCCAATCCGACACCGGAGATTCTGCCCGAAGAAGTGAAAGCCGTGTGCCCCGACGCGATCATTGCAACGGGTCGTTCCGACTATCCCAACCAGGTGAACAATGTTCTCTGCTTCCCTTATCTGTTCCGCGGTGCCCTCGATGTCGGAGCGACGGAGATCAATGAGGAAATGAAAATCGCCGCGGTGAAGGCGATTGCCAATCTTGCCATGGCGGAACAGTCGGACATTGTCGCCAAGGCCTATGGCGGTGCGCAGGCGAGCTTCGGCCCGGATTACCTGATCCCGACGCCGTTCGACCCACGCCTCTATCTACATGTATCCTTTGCGGTCGCCAAGGCGGCGATGGAGAGCGGCGTCGCCACCCGGCCTATCGAGGATCTCAAGAAATATCATCAGCAGCTTTCGCATTTTGTCTATCGCACGGGCTTCGTCATGAAGCCGGTCTTCGATCAGGCGCGGCAGGAGTTGATGCGGGTTGCCTATTGTGAAGGGGAAGAGGAGCGCGTCCTCCAAGCAGTGCAGACTGTTGTGGATGACGGGCTTGCGATCCCGATCCTGATCGGCCGCAGCAAGGTTATTGATTACCGCATCAAGAAGCTGGGTCTTCGCATCCGGCCGGGGGTTGATTTCGAGATTACCGATCCCGAGGATGATCCACGCTACCGGGAATACTGGCAGGCTTATCACAAGTTGCGCGAACGTTTTGGCGTGGATGTGGAGACAGCAAAGGCCCGTATCCGCACCAATACCACTATTATCGGCGCAATGATGGTGTATCTTGGCCATGCGGACGCGATGATCTGCGGCACATTCGGCAAATATGACAATCATTACCGGCGGATCGCGGATATTATTCCATTCCGCGAAGGGGTGCGGAATGCGTCGGCGCTGCATCTGCTGATCATGCCGGAGCGAACCCTGTTCTTCACCGATACCCAGATCAGCCATGAGCAATCTCCGGAAGAGCTGGCGGAGCTTGCCATTTTGTCCGCTGATGAAGTGCGGCGTTTCGGGATTGAACCGAAGGCGGCGCTGCTCTCCTATTCCAATTTTGGCTCCACCGATATGCTCTCTGCGCGCAATGCGCGGCAGGCGTTGAAAATCGTTGAAAAGCTGGCGCCGGAGCTGGAGATAGAAGGGGAGATGAAGGCGGATACCGCCCTTATCCCCGCCATCCGGGAGGCGATCTTTCCGAATTCCCGGCTTCAGGGCGCCGCCAACCTTCTGATTATGCCGAATCTTGATGCGGCCAATATCAGCTATAATATCGCCAAAAGCATTGGTCACGGCATTGCCGTTGGTCCGATCCTGATCGGCATGTCCAAGTCTGTACATATCACGGCGGCGTCCATCACGGTGCGCGGTCTTGTCAATATGACGGCCATTGCGGCGGTCGATGCGCAGGATCACAAGGCGGGCAAGATGATGCCGGGGCCTGTCGCGCGGAGAGAAAGACTTATTGAAGAAGGCTGATCATGAGCGACGCGCAGGAAAAACGTGAGGAAGAAGGCGCCGGTGACGATGAAAACACCGCACCCACTTACGGCCTGAACGAAGAGATCGTTCAGGAAATTCAGGAAGCGATTGAGCGCGAGGATTCCGTCTATCTGCACGACAGGCTGGAGGACTGGCATTCGGCTGACGTGGCCGATCTGATTGAACAGCTCAAGCCGAAACTGCGCCTTCCTTTCATGCGGATAATGGAAGACCGGATTGATCCGGACGTTTATTCCGCCCTCGATGAGAATGTCCGCGAACATCTGGTCGATGAGATGGAACCGGCGGAGATTGCCGCTTTCATCAATGAGCTTGAACTGGATGATGCCGTAGATTTCCTGGAGAATTTCGAGGAACAGGATCGGCGCGACGTTCTCAATCAAATCCCCCCTGATGAGCGGGCGGTGTTGCAGGAAGGCCTGTCCTATGGCGAGGATACGGCCGGCCGGTTGATGCAGCGCAATCTGATCGCGGTGCCGGAATACTGGAACATCGGTCAGACAATCGACTATATGCGCGATACCGAGGATCTGCCCGACGAATTCTACGAGATTTTCGTCGTTGATCCGCGGCATCATCCCATTGGCACCATTCCGCTCAACCGCGCCATGCGCAGCAAGCGCCATGTGATGGTGCGCGATATCATGGATACGGAGCAGAAGTTGATCCCCGTTGATATGGATCAGGAGGAAGTTGCTTATCTATTCCAGCAGTATCGTCTGACATCGGCCGCAGTTGTCAATGATGACGGTGCCCTGATTGGTGTGATCACCGTTGACGACATTATGGATGTCATCAACGAGGAAGCAGAGGAGGATATCCTGCGTCTGGGTGGCGTTTCAGAAGATGACCTGTTCGGCAGCGTCTATCGCACCATCCGCGCCCGCTTTCCCTGGCTGTTCGTCAACCTGCTGACAGCGCTGGCGGCGTCCTTCGCTATCAGCCTGTTCGATGCCACCATGGAGGCGGTGATCGCCCTGGCAGTGCTGATGCCCATTGCGGCCAGTATGGGCGGCAATGCGGGAACGCAGGCCCTGACCGTCGCGGTGCGCGCCCTTGCCACCAAGGAACTGACGACGGCCAATATGTTCCGTATCCTCAACAAGGAGGCGCTGGTTGCGCTCACCAATGGCAGTATTTTCGCCTGTATAGTGGGCATGGTAGCCTGGCTGTGGTTTGGTAATCCGCTGATTGGCGGCATTGTTGCGGCGGCTCTGGTTGTCAATATCCTCGTCGCGGGGGTGATCGGCATGATCGTTCCGGTGATGTTGGAGCGATTGAAAATTGATCCGGCCATTGCATCCGGCGTGTTTGTCACGACAGTGACAGATATTGTCGGCTTCGTTGTCTTCCTGGGACTGGCGACTCTGATCCTGCTGTGAGCGGTTAACGTGCCCAAGCGAGATTTTTGTTTCCGCTACGCTCCGGATACCAGCCGTGACTGGCAGCAAACATCTGGAATGATCGAATGAGATCATTTTCCGCCGTTTTTCGCCAAAGCAGGCCGATGCTGCGACCGATATTGATACCATCGACAGGCAAGAAAGCAATGCCCGGTGCTGAGAGGATATCCGGCATCATGCACAGGCCAAGCCCGGCGCTGACAAGGGCCAGAGCCTTGTCATCCTGATCGGTGCGAAAGACAATATTCGGACTGACCCCGGCATTGGCAAAGGCCCGGGTGAGTTCGCTTTCTGCCTCGCAATGGGTGCGATGGAGAAAATCAAGGCGGTCCAGGTCCGCCAGGGGAATGACGCTGCGGCTGGCGAAGGAATGGCTGGTGGGAATGGCAAGCATATATTTCCACCTGTAAAGCCGGGTGAACGAAAGACCGCTTTCTGTTTCCGGCCGGATGCTGAGGGCGACGTTGACCCGTCCTTCATCCAGCCAGCGTTGGAGCTGGGCCGGGGCGCCCTCCTTGATGGAAATCTGGATATCGCCATGGGCTTTTGCAAAATCATTCACAAGTGCGGAGATACGCTGTGTCGGAGCCGTTCTCAGCAGGCCGAGTTGCAGGCGGCGCAGCGGGCTTCTGCGGGAAACTTCCGATTTTGCTGCATTGCATTCATAAATGATCGTGCGGGCGTGAGGCAGCAGGCGGCGTCCGGCTTCCGTCAGGCTGATCTTGCGGGCCTCCCGGCTGAATAAGGTGGTGCCCAGCTCGGCCTCCAGCTTTTTGATGCCAGTGGAAAGGGTTGGCTGGCTGACAAAGCTCCGCTCCGCCGCGCGGGAGAAATTGCCGGTTTCCACAATGGCCAGGAAGTAGCGAAGCTGATAGATATCCATCCATAGATATTATCAATAGCTATGATCGAAACAAACGATTTTATCTATTGCCATCTTTTTCTTATAGTGGCGGCATGTAAAACCGAGGGCCGAGACAGTCGCTGTGGCGGTTATTAACGGACCCCGTCAAATGTGGGAGAAAAAATGTCTACAAACTTCAAGCCACGCAATCCGGATTATGACGCCGTCGTCCGCGACAGTTTTTCACGGCAGCCCTTTATGGCGGAAATTGGGGCGGCGATCACCCATCTGGAACCGGGAGTGTGCGAGCTTACGCTTCCCATGCGTCCTGGCCTGACACAGCAGCATGGCTTTTTCCACGGCGGGCTGGTGTCCGCACTGACGGATTCGGCAGCCGGCTATGCCTGCTATTCGCTCTATCCTCCGGACAGTACCATTCTCACAACCGAATTTAAGGTCAATCTGCTGAACCCGGCCGAGGGGAAAACCCTGCGCGCGCGCGGTGAAGTGATCAAAAGCGGACGGACCCTTTTTATCTGCCGGGCGGACGCCTATGCGGAAGGAGAGGGGGAGTCCCGTCACTGCCTGACGGGGCTGTTCACCATGATGTGCCTGATGGGAAAACCCGATCATGGCAAAAGGGCATGAGGGAGGCTATCGACATGATCGCGACAACACTCCATATTATGAGGCAGGCAAGACGCGTGTGACCGTATCAACAAACCATTGGCGTGGCCAGATAGGGAGGAAAGAATGTCAGCAGTCCATTTTCCCGGTTTGAATTTCGGCTTGGGCGAAACCGCCGATATGATGCGTGAGACGGTGGCCAGCTTTGCGGCGGCGGAACTAGCGCCGCGTGCCGCCGAGATTGATGCGCGCAATGAATTTCCCATGGATATGTGGCCGAAGATGGGCGCGCTCGGCCTGCTGGGTATTACGGTAGAGGAAGAGTATGGCGGCTCCGGCCTCGGTTATCTGGAGCATTGCATCGCGGTGGAGGAAATCAGCCGCGCGTCCGCCTCGGTCGGGCTGTCCTACGGGGCGCATTCCAATCTCTGCGTCAATCAGATCCGTCGCAATGGCAGTGAGGCGCAGAAACAGAAATATCTGCCGAAGCTGATCAGCGGGGAGCATGTGGGGGCGCTGGCCATGAGTGAGCCGGGCGCGGGTTCCGACGTGGTCTCCATGCGGCTTCGGGCGGAGAAGCAGGGGGATCGCTATATCCTGAACGGCAATAAATTCTGGATCACCAACGGACCCGACGCCGATGTGCTGGTGGTTTACGCCAAGACCGATCCGAATGCGGGCCCGCGCGGGATTACCGCTTTTCTGATCGAAAAGGGCTTTCCCGGCTTTTCAACGGCGCAGAAGCTGGACAAGCTCGGCATGCGCGGTTCCAACACCTGCGAGCTTGTATTCGAGGATTGCGAGGTACCGGAAGAGAATATCCTGGGTCCCCTCAATGAAGGCGTTCGCGTGCTGATGAGCGGCCTTGATTATGAGCGGGTGGTGCTGTCCGCCGGGCCGCTTGGTATCATGCAGGCCTGCATGGATGCCGTCATTCCCTATATCCATGACCGTGAGCAATTCGGCCAGCCAATCGGCACGTTCCAGCTCATGCAGGGCAAGGTCGCTGACATGTATTCCACCATGAATGCCTGCAAGGCCTATGTCTATGCGGTGGCGAAGGCCTGTGATCGGGGAGAGACGACCCGCAAAGATGCGGCGGGTGTTATTCTCTATGCGGCGGAGAAGGCGACATGGATGGCGCTGGAGGCTATACAAGCCCTTGGCGGCAATGGTTATATCAACGAATATCCGACTGGTCGGCTATTGCGCGATGCCAAGCTCTATGAGATCGGCGCGGGCACCAGCGAGGTCCGGCGGATGCTGATCGGGCGCGAATTATTTAACGAGACCAGCTAGGTCCGGGAAACCCCGGACGTTCACAAGGAGAAAAAGAAAATGAGTGAAGATCCTATTGTCATCGTTGGTATGGCGCGGACGCCGATGGGTGGCTTTCAGGGCGATCTGTCCGATGTGAAGGCGCCGCAGCTCGGCGCGGTGGCTATTAAGGCTGCAATGGACTGTGCGGGGGTCACCGGCACGGATATTGATGAAGTCATCATGGGATGCGTTCTGCCCGCCGGTCTTGGCCAGGCTCCGGCGCGTCAGGCCTCCTTCGGCGCGGGCATTCCCGACAGCGTTGGCTGCACGACGGTCAACAAGATGTGCGGCTCCGGCATGCGGGCCGCCATGTACGCCTATGATGCCCTGAAGGCAGGCAGTGCCAACGTGCTGGTTGCTGGCGGATTTGAGAGCATGACCAACGCCCCCTATGTTCTGCCGAAAGTCCGCAGTGGTCTGCGTCTCGGCCATGGAGAGGTCAAGGATCATATGTTCCTCGATGGGCTGGAGGATGCGTATGAGGAAGGCCGCCTGATGGGCAGCTTTGCCGAGGAAACCGCAGGTCTATATCAGTTCACCCGTGAAGCGCAGGATGCTTATGCCATTGAATCCCTGCGCCGTTCCAAGCAGGCAACTGAGGATGGCAGCTTTGCGTCCGAAATCACGCCGGTCACCGTCAAGACCCGCAAGGGTGATGTTGTCATCGACAAGGACGAGCAGGCGCTGAAAGGCCAGCCGGATAAAATTCCGACGCTGAAGCCCGCCTTTGCAAAAGACGGAACGGTGACGGCGGCCAACAGTTCCTCCATCTCCGATGGCGGTGCGGCGCTGGTCCTGATGACGGAGAGTGAAGCGAAGAAGCGCGGCCTGAAGCCGATTGCAAAATTCCTGGCCCATTCCACACATGCCCGGAAACCTTCCGAATTCACCATGGCCCCCATTGATGCGATCCGCAAGGTAATGGAAAAGGTGAACTGGACGAAGGATGATGTTGATCTGTTCGAGATTAACGAAGCCTTCGCCGTTGTCACCATGGCCGCGATGAAAGATCTCGGTCTTGATCATGCCAAGGTGAATGTGCATGGCGGTGCCTGTGCGCTCGGTCATCCGGTCGGAGCATCGGGTGCGCGTATTGTGGTGACCCTTCTCTCCGCTTTGCAGAAATATGGCAAGAAGCGGGGCGTGGCGTCGCTCTGTATCGGGGGCGGCGAAGCAACGGCCATGGCGCTGGAACTTGTAGACTAGGCATTGTGACAGGAACGTTGAGTGGGATGGCCAGATGATATTGACTGAAGAGCAAACCATGATCCGCGATATGGCGCGCGACTTTGCGACAGATCGTCTGGCGCCCCATTCGGCTGACTGGGAAGAAAGCCAGTCCATTCCGCGGACTGTATTTAACGAAATGGGCGCCCTTGGCCTGATGGGCATGACCGTGCCTGAAGAATATGGCGGGGCGGGCGCGGACTATGTGTCCTATGCGCTTGCGCTGATGGAGATTGCCGCCGGAGATGGCGCGGTGTCTACTGTGATGAGTGTCAATAACTCGCCCTGCTGCGCCGCCCTTCAGAAAGATGGAACAGAGGCACAGAAGCAGGCCTTTCTCACTCTGCTCGCAAAAGGGGAGGAAATTGGTGCTTTCTGTCTGACAGAACCGCATGCGGGATCGGACGCCTCGGCGCTTAAAACCCGCGCCCGGCGGGAAGGCGATCATTATATCATTTCCGGGACCAAGCAGTTTATCACCTCTGGTAAGATCGGCGGGGTTGCGCTGGTCTTTGCGGTGACCGATCCGGAGGCTGGCAAAAAAGGCATTAGCTGCTTTATTGTCCCGACCAATAGTGACGGATATCGCGTTGCCTCCATTGAGAAGAAGCTCGGCCAGAAGGCGTCCGACACCTGCCAGATCGCCTTTGAGGAGGTGCGCGTGCCTATGGCGAATATGCTCGGCGCGGAAGGGGCGGGCTATCGCATTGCGCTTGCCAACCTTGAAACCGGGCGGATTGGCATTGCTGCACAGAGTGTCGGCATGGCAGGCGCGGCGCTTGCCCATGCGATTGACTATGCCAAGGAACGGCAGTCGTTCGGGAGCGCTATTATTGCGCATCAGGCCGTTGGCTTCCGTCTGGCCGATATGGCGACGAAGCTGGAAGTCGCGCGGCAGATGGTGCTGCATGCAGCGAGCCTGAAGGACGCCGGACTGCCCTGCCTGACGGAGGCCAGCATGGCAAAGCTGTTCGCCTCTGAAATGGCGGAGGAAGTCTGCTCCGGCGCGATCCAGACGCTCGGCGGTAATGGCTATATTGCCGATTACCCGGTTGAGAAAATCTACCGTGATGTCCGCGTCTGCCAGATATATGAAGGCACGTCCGATATCCAGAAGCTGGTAATCGCCCGTAATCTGGCGGCGGGGTGAGTGTGACAGGGATGGCAGGAAAGATAGATTTTTATTTCGATTTCTCTTCGCCCTATGCCTATCTCGGTAGCCATCTGATTGAGCCTGTCGCGCAGCGGCATGGGCGCGACCTCGTCTGGCATCCTTTTATGTTGGGCGTTGCCATGAAGGGGGAGAGGACCTTTCCTTTGACGCAATATCCGATGAAGGGCGACTATTCCCGCATGGATTTCGACCGCACGGCACGTTATCACGGCATTCCTTTTGTTATGCCGGACGCCTTTCCGAAGGTTACCCTGGCCGCCTCGCGCGGGTTTCTGTGGATTGACCAGCAGGATCCGGCACGCGCCGTCGGTTTTGCAAAAAGAATCTTCACCGCCTATTTTACCGAGGGGCGAGACATCGCCGATCCGGTGGTGGTCACAGAGATTGCAGAAGAGGCGGGCGTAAATGCCGATGCCTTTTCCGCCGCGATTCAGGAAACTGAGGTCAAGCGTGCTTTCACGGCATCCGTGGAGGAAACGGTGTTTGAAAAGAAGGTCTTCGGCGCGCCTTACTTTATCGTCGATGGGGAACGTTTCTGGGGCGCGGACCGGGTATTCCAGCTTGATGAGTGGCTGACGCGGGGTGGTTGGTAATGCCGGGGCTTGGGTATAGGGCGTGGATAACCGGCCCCGCGCCTGCGGGACCGGATATGTGCGGGCTTTTAATACAGGAAATACGCGCCGTCGATCAGCATGGTGTCGCCGGTGTGATAGGCGCTGGCGTCCGACATGAGATAAACCGCCATACCGCCGAAATCCTGCGGTTTGCCCCAGCGGCGGGCTGGAATGCGCGGCAGCACATTATCTGCGAACTTCTGCCAGGCGAAGGCATTTTCGGTCATTGCCGTTTCAATCCAGCCTGGCAGGATGGCGTTGGCGGTAATGTCATGCTTCGCGAACTCCACGGCGAGGGCGCGGATCATGGAGATGACACCGCCCTTGGTGGCGGCATAATGCTCATTTCGCGCGGCGCCGGAAATGGCGGCAAGGCTGGCGGTACCGACAAGGCGCCCGCCCGGATCGCCTTTTTCGGCACGCTCCACCATATGCTTGGTCGCTTCCTGAAAGGTATAAAAAACGCCATCAAGATTGATTTCGAGAACGCGATGCCATTCCTTGTCGTCAATTTCCAGGAAGGATTTCTTGCCCGAGCTGACGCCCGCATTGGCGAAACAGCCATCGACGCGGCCAAACTCGGACAGCGTTTCAGCGAAGCAGTCCTTGACTTCCTGCTGGCTCGACACATTACAGATAAGGGAGGAGACGCGCGTGCCATGTGCTTTAAGCTGTTCAACGGCTGCTGCATTCTTCGCCTCGCTGGTGCCCCAGATGCAAATATCGCCGCCGGCCTGTGCAATGGCGTCCGCCATGCCGAGGCCGATACCCCCGTTGCCGCCCGTAATCAGGGCAACCTTCCCCGTCAGATCAAATGGTTTGTAGGCCATTTTTTATTCCCTTTTTATGACTTGTTCCAAGACTTTTGCGTAACACAAAGGACGGCGTTCGCCAAGTAATCGATTCGATATTGCCCGAAGTGGAAAGAGAAACGAATGTCTGTATTGAAAAGTAATCTCAACACACGAAGCGAGGATTTCAAGACCAATGCCGCTCATATGAGCGCGCTGGTTGAGGATCTGAAAGACAAGGTCGCAACCATCAAGCAGGGCGGCGGCGAGCGGGCGCGGGAGAAGCATCTCTCGCGCGGCAAACTCCTGCCGAGAGAGCGGGTGCGGCGGCTTCTCGACCCCGGATCGCCTTTTCTGGAATTCAGCCAGATGGCCGCCTGGGATATGTATGGCGGGGATATCCATTCCGCCGGGATCATCACCGGTATCGGCCGGATCGAGGGGCGCGAATGCATCATCGTCTGCAACGATGCGACGGTGAAGGGCGGGACTTACTATCCGCTGACGGTGAAGAAGCATCTCCGGGCGCAGGAAGTGGCGTTGGAGAACCATCTCCCCTGTATCTATCTGGTTGACTCGGGCGGGGCCAACCTGCCGAACCAGCAGGATGTGTTCCCTGATCGCGATCATTTCGGCCGCAGCTTCTATAATCAGGCGAATATGTCCGCCCTCGGCATTCCGCAGATCGCGGTTGTCATGGGATCCTGCACGGCGGGCGGGGCCTATGTTCCGGCCATGTGCGATGAAAGCATCATCGTCCGCAATCAGGGCACAATCTTTCTCGCCGGTCCGCCGCTGGTAAAGGCGGCAACGGGGGAGGTGGTCTCGGCCGAGGATCTGGGCGGGGCGGAGGTGCATTCGCGCATCTCCGGCGTGACGGATCATATGGCGGAGAGTGACGAGCATGCGCTGGAAATCGCGCGGCGCTGTGTTGCCTCTTTCAACAAGGTGAAGCCGATGCCGCTGGACATACGTCCGCCGAAGGCTCCCCTGTATGATCCGGCGGAAATTTACGGCCTGATTCCGAAGGACATGCGCACTCCCTTCGATGTAAGGGAGATTATTGCGCGTCTCGTCGATGGCTCTGAATTTGATGAGTTTAAAAAGAATTATGGGCCGACACTGGTAACCGGTTTTGCCCATATCCACGGTTATCCCGTCGGCATTCTGGCCAACAACGGCATTCTCTTTTCCGAAAGTTCCGTCAAAGGCGCGCATTTTATCGAGCTGTGCTGCCAGCGGAATATACCACTCGTCTTTTTGCAGAATATTACCGGCTTCATGGTTGGTCAGAAATATGAGGCGGGCGGCATCGCCAAGGACGGAGCCAAGCTGGTGACCGCGGTGGCCACGGCGAAGGTGCCGAAATTCACCATGATCTTTGGCGGCTCCTTCGGCGCGGGTAACTATGGAATGGCCGGGCGCGCCTATAGTCCGCGGCTCCTCTGGATGTGGCCAAATGCCCGGATTTCCGTGATGGGCGGGCCGCAGGCGGCGGCCGTTCTGGCTACCGTCAAGCGCGACGGGATGGAAGCGCGCGGCGAAACCTGGAGTGCGGAGGAGGAAGCCGCCTTCCGCGCGCCCGTCGAGGCGCAGTATGAAAAGGAAGGCCATCCCTATTTCGCGAGCGCCCGTGTCTGGGATGACGGGATTGTCGATCCGGCGGAAAGCCGCATGGTGTTGGGGCTCGGGCTTTCTGCCTCCCTCAACGCCCCCATCGAGCCGACGAAATTTGGCCTGTTCAGAATGTAGGAGAGTGAGATGAGCGAAGATTTGGCATTATTGCATTTCTCGACCGATGGCATTGCGACCATCACCCTGAACCGGCCGGAGGTTCATAACGCGTTCAATGAGGAGCTGATCGAGCAGCTTGGCGAGATGATCGTTGATGTTGGTCATCAGGAGGGCGTCCGCGCCGTGATCATTGCGGCGGCGGGCAAAAGCTTCTCTGCGGGCGCCGATCTCAACTGGATGAAGCGCGCCGCCCACTTCACGGAGGAAGATAACCGCGAAGACAGCATCAACTTCGCGGAGATGCTGAAAAATCTCTACACCATGCCAAAACCGACCATCGCGCTGGTGCAGGGGCCGGCCTATGGAGGCGGGCTCGGGCTTGTCGCCGCCTGCGATATCGCCATCGGGGTGCGGGATGTGAAATTTTGCTTATCGGAAGTGAAGCTCGGTCTCATCCCTGCCGTCATCTCCCCCTATGTGGTGGAAGCGATGGGCGCGCGTGCCTGCCGCCGCTATTTCCAGACAGCGGAGGTGTTTGACGGTGAAACGGCGCATCGCCTTGGTCTGTTGCATGAGTTGGTGGACGATGTGCATCATCTGGCGGAGGCCCGAGATAAGCTGCTGGATCAGATTGTGAAGAATGCGCCGGGCGCCATGGCCGATGCGAAAGATCTGGTTTCTACCGTTGCCGGGCGACCCATTGATTCTCATATCCTGCGTGAGACAGCCGATCGAATCGCCGAGCGGCGGGCAAGCGACGAGGGCAAGGAGGGCGTCCAGGCCTTCCTGGAAAAGCGGAAACCCCACTGGCATATCATTTAACCGTTAAAAGGATTTTTAACCGGTGTTTAAAAAAATACTTATTGCAAATCGCGGAGAAATCGCCTGCCGGGTGATGGAAACAGCCTCCCGGCTGGGTGTCCGCACAGTGGCCGTCTATTCGGAGGCGGATGCCAATGCCCGTCATGTCCAGATGGCAGATGAGGCGATTCTGATCGGTCCTGCGGAAGTGTCGGAAAGCTATCTCAAGGCGGACCGCATTCTTGAAGCGGCGAAGCAAACGGGCGCGGAGGCGATCCATCCGGGCTATGGCTTCCTGTCGGAAAACGCCGCCTTTGCGGAAGCCTGCGAGAAGGCTGGTGTGGTATTTATCGGCCCGCCCGCCAGCGCCATTCGCGCGATGGGCCTAAAGGACGCGGCGAAAGCATTGATGGTGAAGGCGGAAGTGCCCGTCGTTCCCGGCTATCATGCGGAGGATCAGGATCCTGACCTGCTGGCAAAAGAGGCGGAGCGGATCGGCTATCCCGTACTGATCAAGGCGGTTGCGGGCGGCGGCGGCAAGGGGATGCGAAGCGTTCATTCCGCGAAGGAATTTCCGGCGGCGCTTGCCTCCGCCCAGCGGGAAGGGCAGTCGGCTTTTGGCGATGCGCGTGTCCTGATCGAAAAATTCCTCACCAAGCCGCGCCATATCGAAATTCAGGTGTTCGCGGATAGCCATGGCAATGCGGTGCATCTGTTCGAGCGGGACTGCTCGCTCCAGCGGCGGCATCAAAAGGTGATCGAGGAAGCCCCGGCGCCGGATATGCCGGAAAAAATGCGCGCGGCCATGGGCGCGGCGGCTGTCGCGGCGGCGAAGGCCATCGGTTATGTCGGCGCGGGCACCATCGAGTTTATCGCCGATGTGTCGGACGGGCTGAAAGAAGATGCCTTCTATTTTATGGAGATGAATACCCGCTTGCAGGTGGAGCATCCGGTCACCGAAATGATCACAGGTCAGGATCTGGTGGAATGGCAGCTGCGCGTTGCCGGTGGAGAAACTCTGCCGGTCGCGCAAGAGGGGCTCACCATCAACGGTCATGCCTTTGAAGTGCGCCTTTATGCGGAAGATCCGGCCAATGATTTCCTGCCCGCGACGGGGCCGCTGCTGCGGTTGCGCCCGCCACGTGAAAGTGCGTCAGTGCGTATTGATACCGGGGTGCGGGAAGGGGACAGTGTGACGCCCTATTATGATCCAATGATCGCGAAGCTGATTGTTCATGGCGACACGCGGGAAGCGGCATTGCAGACGCTGGCCGCCGCGTTGGATGATTATCAGATCGCGGGCCTGACCACAAATATCGCTTTCCTACGGCAGATTGCAGCTCATCCGGCCTTTGCGGCGAAGGAGCTGGATACGGGCTTCATCGACCGTTTTCGCGATGATCTGGTGCCGCCTGCGGCCGCGCCGACGGATGAGAACCTTGCCTTTGCCGCGCTTTTCCGGTTGAGCGAACGGGAAGTGAGGCTGAACAGTTTGACGGCCGCCTCAACGGACCCTTATTCGCCCTGGAATGACCTGAAGGCATGGCGGCCCAACGATACCGGCCATGATGACTTCCGCTTCGAGATTGACGGAGAGGATGTGACCGTTATTGCCCGGCATGGCAAAGATGGGCTCTCGCTCGACCTTCCGGGAGGGCGCCGACGCGCGCGCGCGACGCCGACCGCAGATGGCGGGCTTTCGGTGCGGCTGGATGGGCATCTCTTTACTGGTGCGGTCCAGCGGCAGGGCGCGAAACTTATCGTCATGACGCCCGGGCGTGAAGTGGAGATTATGGAACGCGTTGCCGATTTTGATGCGCTGTCATCAGAAGGCGGTTCCGGCGCAGTGACCTCCCCCATGCCGGGCAAGCTGATCCAGCTTTTCGTGAAGGCGGGCGTAGAGGTTGCCAAGGGAGACCCGCTCGTCGTCATCGAGGCCATGAAGATGGAGCATACGTTGACGGCCTTCCGCGACGGGGTTGTTGAGGAAATCTTTTTCGAGGTTGGAGATCAGGTGGACGAAGGAACGACCCTTGTCCGGCTGAAGGATGAGGAAACATCATGACGCTTCCTTCCCGGGTGCGGATATTCGAGGTTGGCGCGCGCGACGGCCTGCAAAATGAAAAGCAGATGGTGCCCGTTGATATAAAAGTAGAACTGATCGAACGGCTGATGGATGCCGGAGTGGGGGCGATTGAAACGGGCAGTTTTGTGTCCCCAAAATGGGTGCCGCAGATGGCCGATACGGCCGACGTGATGGCAAAGTTGCCGCGGCGCGATGATGTGATCTATTCCGTTCTGACGCCCAATATGAAGGGCTATGAAGGAGCCATGGTCGCGAAAGCGGACGAGGTGGAGATTTTCACCGCCGCGTCGGAGTTGTTCAACAAGCGCAATATCAACTGTTCCATCGCGGAAAGCCTTGAACGCTTTGCGCCCGTCATGGCGGCCGCGAAGGAGGCCAACATTCCCGTTCGCGCCAGCGTTTCCTGTGCTCTCGGCAGTCCGTTCGGGGATGTGATCACGCCTGCGGCCGTCGCCGATGTTGCCGCCAAGATGTATGATATGGGCTGTTATGAAATCTCGCTTGCCGATACTATTGGCGTTGGCAATCCGCGCCGCACCAGAGAGGTGATTGAGGCGGTGGCGACGGCCATTCCCCTCGATGTGATCGGCGTGCATTTCCATGATACCTACGGTCAGGCGCTGGCCAATTATCTCGCCGCGCTGGAAATGGGCGTGGCGCGATTTGACAGCTCCGTCGCCGGACTCGGCGGTTGTCCCTATGCGCCGGGCGCCACCGGCAATGTCGCGACCGAGGATGTGGTCTATATGCTGGACGGGATGGGGGTCGACAGCGGAATTGATCTGAAAAAGCTGGTGCGGACGGCGTGGTTTATCTCTGACTTTTTTGATCGGCCGCCGGTTTCCAGCGTCGCCCGCGCCCTCAAGAACAAGCTGGACTGATGAGCCTTCTGGACAACAGCGGTCCCGCGGAGTAGGTTGGCGCCATGCCAGTTCATCTTTTAATCGTCAGTGTCGGCACGACGTCGGTCAAACAGTTGCATGACAACCAGTCGCGGCGGCTGATTGCCGGGCCGCTCTGCCATATCACGAAGCAGCGTCCGACACGGGAAGCCGAGTTGCTGGACGGAGGCTCCGTCTATTGGATTATTCGCGGCAATATCGCCGTGCGCCAGGAAGTGACAGGGCTTGAGAAGCTTTATGACCATGAAGGGGAAAAATGCGGCCTGATGCTGGCCTCCGAACTGGTCGAGACCGAATTGTTTCCGCGCGGACCGCATCAGGGCTGGCGCTATCTGGAAACGGAGGATGCACCGCGGGATCTTCGCGACCTGGTCAAAGACGGCAATGCCGATCAGGACAGCGAAGGTGAGCTGTCCGAAGAAATGGCGGCGGAGCTACGGGCGCTCGGCCTGATCTGATCCCGCTTCCGCCGGGCGGATCCAGACAGCGGTATCATGAAAGGCCGCCCCGCCTGCGGGTTTTGGGGCCTCGGCGCTGACCAGCAGGTTGATGCCGATCTTTTCGATAAAGAATTTTCCGGGCCACACTCCTTCGACAATCACCGTGCCCGGGTTCTGCCCGTCAAAAATCTCCACATGAATGAGGAGGGATCCGAGACGGTTTCCCATGCGGACAATCTCGCCATCCTGGGAGCCGATTACGGCGGCATCCTGACTGTGGATCTTGACCGATGGACGCTTTTCCCGCTTGAGGGAGGACGGCGTTGCCGTGAAGCTGGTATTCAGGAAATTGCGCGCGGGCGCGGTGACAAGGCGATAGGGATGCGCCGCATCTGCCTTGAAAATCACCTCCCAGTGATCGGGCAGGGTCGGCATCCCCTCACAGTTGGGGCCGATCTTTGACCAGTCCGGCATGAAATGAAATTTTTTGTCCGCATGGCCGAAACCGTTAAGATAATGGGCCCGGTCAAAATCGATCATGCAGTCATGCCATTTCTGCGCCCGCAAGGTTTCCGCATCGGGCCAGCCGGAACGGATCAGCGTTTCATTGATGATTTCTAACTCTGTCATGTCGAAGCCCGGATGCATCGCGCCGAGCCGCTTTGCAAGACCCGAGATCACCGAATGGTTGGAGCGGCATTCGCCCGGCGCCTCGATGATTTTCGGACCCAGCATGATATGGCTTTGCCCGCCTGCCTGATAGATATCATCATGTTCAACAAACATGGTGGCGGGCAGCAGGATGTCCGCCATTTTTGCTGTTTCTGTCATGAATTGTTCATGGACGCAGACGAACAGATCATCGCGCGCGAAACCCTGATGCACCTTGCCGAGTTCCGGTGCGACATCCATGGGGTTGGTATTCTGGATCAGCAGGCCGGTCACCGGCGGGCCGTCGCCGATATCACGAGGATCACCCGTGAGCACAGGTCCGATGCGGGACATGTCCAATTCCCGCACCGTATTGTCCCGCGCGTCCAGTCCTTCAATCAGTGTCTTGTTCCAGTGGAAAATGGCGCCGTTGTTATGCATTGCGCCGCCGCCTTCATATTGCCATGACCCGGTGACCGAGGCGAGGCAGCTTGCCGCATGCATATTGACGGGGCCATTACGGCTTCGTGAAAAGCCATAGCCGAGACGGAGGAAGGACCGTTTCGTGCGGCCAAAGAGCCGGGCGAAGGCATAGATTTCCTCCGCTGGAATGCCGGTGATCAGGGCGGCCCATTCCGGCGAGCGGCTTTGCAAATGCGCTTCCAGCTCTTTATAACCCTTGGTGTACTTCGCCATATAGTCGCGGTTGGCCATGCCTTCCGCAAACAGCACATGCATCACCGCGCAGGCAAGCGCCCCGTCGGTCCCCGGATTAACGCAAAGATGGATATCTGCGGCCTCGGCCGTTGCATTGCGATAGGGATCGACGACAACAATCTTCGCCCCCCGTTCCTTGCGAGCGCGGGTCGCATGGGTCATGACGTTGACCTGCGTATGCACTGCATTAGTGCCCCAGATGACGACAAGGTCGGCCTTGGCCATCTCACGCGGGTCCGGGCCGTGAAGCGCGCCCGTTGCCGCCATCCAACCGCTTCGGGCGAGCGTTGTGCAGATGGTGCTGTACTGTCCTGAATATTTTTTCACATGGCGCAGCCGGTTGATGCCGTCGCGCTGCAACAGCCCCATGGTTCCCGCATAGTAATAGGGCCAGATTGTCTCTGCCCCGTATTCGGCCTCGCGTTTGAGAAAGGCTTCCGCCACTTCATCCAGCGCATCGTCCCAGCTGATTTGCTGCCACCCGCCTGCGCCCTTGTTTCCCGTCCGCCGCATGGGGTGCATCAGCCGGTCGGGGTGATGGGTGCGTTCCGCATAGCGGGCGACCTTGGCGCAGATGACGCCAGCGGTATAGCTGTTGCCCGCCGCCCCGCGAATACGGCCGATGCGGTAATCGTCGAGACGCTCCACCTCCAATGCGCAAGTTGACGGACAGTCATGGGGGCAGGCAGAGGCGCGAATTTCAGGCGATGACAAATTTTTCATGCATACTAGATTAGGAGCATGTCAATTCCGCTGCAATCCCGCTGTGCCCATTAGGATGTTTTTTTCAAATGGGCTGGTATTGCCGGGATGGGCGGGATATATCGAAGCGGGTAATTTTTACGGGTGAAAGCCTAAGCTTTTGAAGGCGATAAAGAACATACTGAAAAGCGACGCGGTCAAGGCCGCCACTGGCTTGCTTGCCGCGGGCTATATATGGCTCGTCTATCGCACCAGCCGCTGGCAGGTTGTGAACGGAGAGGCCCCGCATGAGTTGATGAAGGCTGGGAAACCCTTCATCCTGGCGTTTTGGCATGGCCGCCTTTTGATGATGCCGATTTCGGTACAGAAGAAAACCAAGGTGAATGTGATGATTTCGCACCATGGTGATGGGGAAATCATTGCCCGCGCCATCGGTCACTGGGGACAGGACAGTGTGCGGGGTTCCGCCAGCAAGGGGGCATCGGCAGCCGTCAAACAAATGTTGCAAGCCCTGAAAAGAGGGGAGGTCGCCGTTATTACGCCGGATGGTCCACGGGGCCCCCGGATGCGCGCTCAGGACGGGGTCGTCCGGCTGGCGGCCCTTTCCGGCATGCCGGTCTATCCGGTCAGCTATTCGGCGACACGCGGTAAAATTCTCGGAAGTTGGGATCGCTTCTTCGTTGCCGCGCCGTTTAGCCGCGGCGTGATTGTCTGGGGCGATGGCATTCATGTTCCGCGTCATGATGCCGGGGGCGCCTATCAGAAAGCGCGCGATGCGATCGAGACAAGCCTGATTGACATTACTCAGCAGGCGGATGCCCTTTGCGGCCGCGAGACGGTCGCGCCGGAAGCGCGTGACAAGCCCGTCAAGCCGCATAAAAAGGGGGCGGACGGATGATGCCGCTTGCTCTTTACAACGCTTGTCTCCGGCTTGGCAGGCCGCTATTGACGCGGCATCTGGAAAAGCGTCTGGCGAATGGCAAGGAGGATCCGCAACGATTTGCAGAACGGCTGGGAGAGGCGTCCCGTCCGCGCCCTGACGGACCGCTTGTCTGGATCCATGCGGCCTCTGTCGGCGAATCCGTCTCGGCGCTGACGTTGATTGACGGCCTGCTCGCTCAAAAAACCGACCGACATATCCTTGTCACAACCGGCACTCGCACATCGGCGGAGATTATGGCTGGGCGGCTGCCGGAGCGGGCCTTTCATCAATATGTGCCGGTGGATCGGCAGGACGCGGTCCGCCGCTTCCTTGATCACTGGAAACCGGATCTTGCGGTCTGGATGGAATCGGAAATCTGGCCCAATTTGATCCATGAAAGCGGTGCGCGGAATATCCCCATGATCCTCGCGAATGCGCGTATTACGGAAAAATCCTACAAAAACTGGCGCCGTTCATTCGGGCTTGCGCGCCATTTGCTTGCCCAGTTTACCATCTGCCTCGCGCAGTCGGAGGCATCGGCGCATTATTTGCGCGATCTGGGGGCAAACTCTGTCGAATATATCGGCAATCTCAAATTTGCCGCCAAACCGTTGCCTGTTGATCCGGACAAGCTGGCGGCATTTGGCCGTAGGATTGCCGGCCGCCCGGTCTGGCTCGCCGCCAGTACGCATCGGGGAGAGGAGGAAATCATTCTCGCCGCCGATAGAGAATTACGGCGGACGCACACTAATCTTCTCACCCTGATTGTTCCCCGGCATCCGGAGCGGGGTGGTGAGGTGGCCACGCTTGCCGCGAGTGCAGGCCGGAGTGTGCTATGTCGCGGGGCGGGGGCAGAGCCGGAGGATAACACTGAAATTTATATCGCGGATACCATCGGCGAACTCGGGCTGTTCTACAGGCTCAGCGATATTGTCTTTATTGGCGGGTCGCTGGTGCCAAATGGGGGGCAGAATCCGCTGGAACCGGCCCGGCTCGATTGCGCGTTGCTGCATGGGCCGCATATGACCAATTTCGCGGAGATTATGGAGGCGTTCAATAACCGTTCGGCCAGCCGGGAGGTGACGGATGCGACCAGCCTTGCCAGAGCGGTTGCCGATTATCTGGATCATCCGGAACGCTGCCGCGAGATGGCGGTGCGGGCGGCCTCCGTTGTTGCAGGCGGGCAAGAGACACTTGATAGAACCCTGGCCGTGATCGAAAACCTCGTAAAGGGGAGGGGGGCATGAAAACGCCCGCTTTCTGGGCGCAGGGCGGCGGCCATCTGATGCCGTTGCTGCTCTCTCCGCTTGCTTGTCTCTATGGTGGGGTCAGTCGCCTCCATCGCGGGATACAGCGACGCCATAACGTGGCTGTGCCGGTTATCTGTGTCGGGAATGTGGTGGCCGGTGGCGCGGGTAAAACGCCAGTTGCAATCGCCATCGCCCGCATGTTTATCGCCCGGGGTTTGCGACCGCATTTTTTGAGCCGGGGATACGGCGGCGCGCTCGAAGGACCGGTGCGGGTTGTCCTCGATGTGCATAAATTTACCGAAGTCGGGGACGAACCGCTTATTCTTGCTGAATTCGCGCCAACATGGGTCGCGAAAGATCGCCTTGCCGGGGCGGAAACCGCCGCGCGGAATGGCGCCGATGTTATCATCATGGATGACGGGTTTCAGAACCCGGTGCTTCACAAGGATTTCTCATTGCTGGTGCTGGATGCGGAATATGGCGTGGGCAACGGCCGGTTGCTTCCGGCGGGCCCATTGCGCGAATCTCTCCCCAATGCCCTGGGGCGATGTGATGCCGTTGTACTGGTAGAGGGCGATAAATATCCAACTATTATAAACCGGTTAAAAATAAATAAACCGGTTTATAATTCTACTTTGATTCCGACGGCTTCGGGCGAACCGCTCAGTGGGCAGAAGGTTGTTGCTTTTGCCGGGATTGGACGGCCCGAGAAGTTTTTCAAAAGCCTCGCCGGAGCTGGCTGCGAGTTGATGCATAGCTTTAGCTATCCAGACCATCATGTTTATACTGCTGATGAAATGATGAAGATGGTGGAGCGGGCGGCAAGGGAAAAAGCTGCCCTTGTCACCACCCGCAAAGATTATGTCCGCCTGCCGATGGAGGCACGAATGATGGTCTCTGTCTTTGATGTTGATATGGTTTTTTCTGCTCCGGAAGGATTGCAGGCCGCACTTCTCTCTCTCGTCAAAGGGAGAGAAGTATGAGCGATATTCCTTTCCGATACCGGTTGGAATGGCTGGGCGTGAAAATGGCTGTAGGCCTGTTTCGTCTGCTCGGTCGGCGCCGGGCGGCGGCGTTTGGCGGATGGCTCGCGCGGAAAGTCGGCCCCCGTCTTAAAGTTCACGGCCTGGCAAAGGCGAACATGCGCCTTGCGCTGCCCGCCCTGACGGAACCGCAGATCGATCATCATCTTGATCAGATGTGGGACAATCTTGGCCGGAACGTCGGAGAGATACCGTTCAACCGGGAAATTCTCGGGGATACGGAAACGGTGGAACTGGTGGGCGGGGAATATCTCGACGCCTATCTGGCGAGTGGCAAGGCGGCCTTCTTCGTGACGGCCCATTATGGCCCGTGGGAATTGGTGGCACTGGTCGGGCGGCGGCTGGGCGCGCGGGCGACAGGAATATACCGGGCGGCGAACAATCCGCTGGTAGAGGAATTGTTCCAGTCCATGCGAGCCGATCCTGACTATCGTTTCGTACCCAAGGGAAATGAAGGGGCGCGGGCCATTGTCAAGGCTGCGCGGGGAGGTGGCGCGATTGTCCTTCTCAACGACCAGAAGCTGAACGGCGGTGTGCCGATCCCCTTCTTCGGACGGGATGCAATGACCGCCCCGGCAGTGGCCGAGATTGCCTGCAAGATGGAGGTGCCAATCTACCCCATGCGCGCCGAGCGCCTCGGCGATGGTCGGCGACGGCTCACCATCTATCCCGCCCTAGATGTGCCGAGAACGGGAGAGAGGGAGAAAGATGTCTATACCCTTCTCAAAGATATCAACGAAACCTTCGAGCGATGGATAACCGAGCGGCCGGATCACTGGTTCTGGGTCCATAACCGCTGGTCATAGGGAAAGCCTGCTGGCGTCAGCTTGCGAGTGCCAGCTTTCTCTTGTCATTGCGGGCTTTTTCCAGCCGCTCCAGGGCAATCCGGTCGGCAATCTCGGCGGTTGTCATATTCTCGCGCTCTGCCCGCTTGAAGATGTCAAGGCAAGTATCGTAAATGCCGCCCACATGGCGCATGGCTTTTTCCCGGTTGAATTTGGGCCCTTCATGGCTGATCAGGATGATGCCGCCTGCATTGATGGCATAATCGGGTGCATAGAGAAGACCGCGGGCGGTCATGATGTTGGCATGATGCGCTTCGGCAAGCTGATTATTGGCCGAGCCCGCGACGATATACGCATTGAGGCGCGGAATGGTATTATCATTCAGAATGGCGCCAAGGGCGCAGGGCGCGAAGACATCGACATCCTGATCATAAATTTCCTCGATACCGACAGCCACTGCGCCGAGTTGATCGACGGCCTTGCTGACATTGGCCTCATTGATATCCGCGACGATCAATTTCGCCCCCGCTTCTTTCAGCAGCTCACAGAGGCCATAACCTACATGGCCGAGGCCTTGAACGGCCACCTTGATGCCCGTAAGCGTGTCTTTCTTCATGCGGAAAAGAACCGCGGCCTTCAGCCCCTGAAAGACGCCATAGGCGGTGGCGGGGGAGGGATCACCGGCATTACCTTCGCTGATCCCGGCAATATGCCGCGTTGTTTGGCGGGCCGTTTCCAGGTCGGCGACGCTGGTGCCGACATCCTCCGCTGCAATATAGCGGCCGCCAAGCTGATCCACGGCGCGGCCGAAGGCTTTGAACAGGGCCGGGGTCTTGTCGGTACGTGGATCACCGATGATTACCGATTTGCCGCCGCCGAGATTAACCCCGGCAAGGGAGGATTTATAGGTCATTCCGCGGGAGAGGCGCAGCACATCGGCAAGGGCGGCTTCTTCGCTTTCATAGTTCCACATCCGCGTGCCGCCAAGCGCCGGGCCGAGTGTCGTGTCATGCATGGCGATAATGGCCTTGAGGCCGGTCGTCCGATCATGAAAAAACAGCACAGCTTCGTGATTGTCGAATTCTTTTGCGGAAAAAACGGACATATGTATCCTCATATATATGGTCAGCGCCGGGTCATTTGCTATTTTATATTTTCCTTATGAAGGCCGGAATCAATGAAAAACTGCGACGTTTTTAAACTTCGCAGTATCCTTGCGCGAAATGAAAACACGAATTTGCAAAGTTTCCGTCCGGCAGGATGAAAAGTAATAAAAAACCTGCCGAAAATGACGCAAGATCAGTGAAACTACCGAAGATGCCTTGAGAAAAACCGATTCAGAGACGATCCGTCTCTTTGAGAATGCCCGCCACATAGGCGCCGATGCTCAGGCTAGCGGTCAGGCCCGGACTCTCCATCCCGAAGAGATTGACAAGACCGGGAAGGCTATGCGTGCGCTCATCCGAAATACAAAAATCGGCGGGGCTGCCGTCGGTACTTCTGATCTTTGGGCGGATGCCGGAATAGGCCGGGATCAGGCTGTCGTCCGGCAGGGCCGGGAAATAGCGACGTATTGCTTCATAGAAGCTGTCGGCGCGGTGAGGATCGACGTCATAATCTATGTGATCGATCCATTCCTGATCCGGCCCGAAGCGGATTTGCCCAGCCATATCCAGGGTGACATGCGTGCCGAGGCTGGCCGATTTCGGCATCGGATAGATAAGGTGCGAGAAGGGAGATCGTTTCGTCATGGTAAAATAGCTGCCTTTGACGATCTCCCGCTCCGGAATGTGATCCGATGACAGGCCAATGATATGTCCGGCCACGTCCTGCGCATAGAGACCGGCGGAGTTGATGAGATTGCGGCACGATAGGGTCATACCGCCTGCGCTGATTTCAAATCCTTCACGGACGGGGGTCGCCCGCTCAAATATGCTTTCAAACGCAAGGGACCCGCCGTGATCCTCAATTTCCCCGAGATAGGCGAGCATCAACTGGTGACTGTCGATAATACCGGTGGAAGGGGAGAGCAGTGCACCCGTGCAAAACAGCGCTGGTTCCATCACCATTGCCGCGTCCGCACTCAGAAAGCGCAGGTCATCGACGCCATTGGCGGCCGCTTTTTGCGCCAGTGTGTCGAGCATGGGAAGTTCTTCCTCATTTGTGGCAACAATCAGTTTGCCGCAATTAGAATGAGGGATGTGGCGTGCCCTGCAATAGTCATACAGCAGCCATTTGCCTTGTGTGCAGAAGCGCGCCTTCAGGCTGTCCTGTGGATAATAGATGCCGGCATGGATCACCTCGCTATTGCGGGCGGAGGTTTCTTCTCCGAACTGCCGGTGACGTTCCAGCAGCAGTACGTCGCGCCCTGCCGTAGCCAGTGACCGGGCAATGGCAAGGCCGATAACGCCCGCGCCGATAACGATATTTTCCACATCCACAGACATCGCATTTCCCTATCAGCTTTTGAGTATGGGGCATAGCGGGGATTCGTGCTGTCTGTGAGAATCACTCTCATCGACCATCCGGAAAAAGAAGAATTTCGCGGTTTTTTTGAAAATTGATGATGATTTGTGGCCACTGCCCGCGCGGGCGGATGTCGAGGTGGGGAACTGCAATGTTAAATTCCTGTGGAGAACGTGGCATCCTCGCTGTTTCTTCTTGAAAAAACGCAAAAATCTGCGACCTTTTAAAGGTACTGGCCGGAACGATATGGCAGTCAGGGGCGAATGGGGAAATCTGGCAGGAGCTGAAAAAGAGGATAAGGATGCCCCATTGAGACGGCAGGCATAATATTGGCGACGCCGCCAAATCCCCTGTATCGACCCCCTTTCGCCTGTTAATGATATTCGTCAATAATTTATAAATCCGTCCCGGATATGGTGCTTGTGTTGTGCCGGAGGCTGGTTTACTAAAATACGGCATTCAGACAAAATATAGATGTTCTGTAGGCGGCGATAACAATTGCTGGGGGCGATGGAGACGTGTCTAACGTGACGGTAACTGTGGAAAAGACAACTGCCGAGAAGGAGCAGCCGACCCGCGCGCATATCATTGTTGTGGGGAATGCCAAGGGGGGCTCGGGCAAATCAACCACCGCCATGCATGTCATCATCTCGCTGCTGACCATGGGCTTTAAGGTCGGCGCCATTGATCTTGACGGCAAGCAGAAGACCCTTGGCCGCTATATCGAGAATCGCCAGAACTATATCACCAAGAAGAAGCTCACCCTGCCAATGCCGACTTTGCGGGTAATCGAGCCGAGCCCGAAGAAAAATATGGACGAGGCGCAGTCCGATGAACGCTCCCGCTTTGTGACCGCGTTGCAGGAGCTGGTATATGAGAATAACTTTGTTGTGGTGGATTGTCCCGGCGCGGACAGTTTCATTTCCAAGCTCGGCCATTCCTTTGCGGATACCCTGCTCACTCCGATGAATGACAGTTTCATTGACCTCGATCTGCTGGCCACGGTGAATGGCAGCAATCTCGAAGTGGAGAAACCGAGCTGGTACAGCGAAATGGTGTGGGAACAGCGCAAGCGCCGCGCCCTCATCGATAATCACAAAATCGACTGGGTGGTGATGCGGAACCGTCTCTCGCATACTGATGCCCATAACAAGCGGCATATCGAGAAAATCCTGAACAAGCTGGCCTCCCGCATTTCCTTTCGCGCCGCGCCTGGCTTTGGCGAGCGTGTGGTGTTCCGCGAGCTGTTCCTGAAAGGCCTTACCATGCTCGATCTCAACAAGAAAGGCGTCGGGGTGAAAATGTCGATGAGCCATGTCGCCGCGCGGCATGAACTGCGCCATCTGATCAAGGCGCTGAACCTGCCGGGGGTCGAAGGCAAGGTCGAAAAGCTGTAAGATAGCTTTTTAGCAACGATCCATTGGGAAAGATGATGGAGACCGAAGAGGCTGCTATCGCACTTGCAAAATTAGGCCATCCCATGCGCCTGCGAATCGTACAGTATCTTGTACAGGCCGGGGAAGGGGGCTTGTCAGTTGGCGACATACAGTCGCTTCTCGATATTCCGGGTTCTACCCTGTCGCATCATGTTGCCCATCTGTTGAGTGGCGGAATAATTTATCAAAAGCGGCAAGGGAGAAACCTGCGTTGTTTTGCCAATTATGACAAGCTGAACGATCTGGTCACACTCCTGACTGATAAATGCTGCGTTGGCATTGATCCAGTTCGCTTGCAGGACACGCCGATCAAAGATTGATGCCTGTCCCGGTTTATTAATTCGATAATTATCGAAATAAAGTCTTGACCCTTTTTTCGGGCAAGGTATATTTTTATAAATATATTTCGATAATTCTGGAAATAACGATATGTCATTACAGGAAGCTCTCCAAACCCTATCTCATGGCCGTTCCCGTCTCTGGTTATTGATAACTGATCGCGTGATCCTGGCCTGCTTTTTCGTTGTCGCCATGCTGGCGCTTTTTGATCCGACGCAACTGACGGTCAGTCTCGTCTTTCTCGGTGACGCGGTGATTGGCATGGCGCCGTATTTCATTATTGCCATTGGTCTCTCCGCCTATGTCACGGCGACGGGGGCGGATAAGCTGATTGCCCGTGTTTTTTCCGGGTCGCCCGCGACGACGATCATTCTCGCCGCGCTTGTCGGGGCCTTATCTCCATTTTGTTCCTGCGGGGTTGTGCCGCTAGTTGCGTCTCTGCTGACGGCGGGTGTTCCGCTGGCACCGGTTATGGCTTTCTGGATCGCGTCACCGATCATGGATCCGGAAATTTTCATTCTGACATCCGTCGGTATTGGATTTGGATTTGCAACCGGAAAAGCCCTGATTGCTGTTGCACTCGGCCTGTTTGCCGGAACCACGGTCTATCTGCTGCAGCGGCGCGGCTGGTTAACAGATCCGCTGAAAGGCGAGCTGACGGGGTGTCGTGCGAAAGCTGTGCTGTCGGGCCCTGTGGATATGGAGTGGCAGTTCTGGCGGGCACCCGATCGTCTACAGAAGTTCCGTGAGGTTGCGTCCTCAAACGGCTGGTTGATTGGTCGCTGGCTGATCCTTGCCTTCCTTCTTCAGAGTCTTATGATCAGTTATGTTCCGACTACGCTTGTTGGAGGTTTGGTTGGGCAGGAAAATCTGCTCGCTATTCCGCTTGCGGTTCTTATCGGTATCCCGAGTTATCTTAATGGCTATGCGGCCATTCCGCTGGTGAGTGGCTTGATCGATCTTGGCATGTCGCAAGGTGCGGCCATGGCGTTTATGACGGCTGGGGCGGTTTCCTCAATTCCAGCGGCAATTGCAGTATTCGGGCTGGTTAAAAAGCCGGTTTTTACGCTCTATCTCTTCCTCGGCGTTTCTGGCTCAATGATCACCGGGATTGCTTGGCAGATGCTGAACGGCGTTATCTAAACGAAAGGAAATGCGGGGTTCTGTCTGTGCCCGCATTTCCCGACCATTGAACACTGAATATTAACCTCTGTCAGGTATTTTCCCTTCATGGTGAATGGCCTCCTGTTGTCCGTGGGTCAATGACGGGCCGTCTTCGCGGAAAAGGAGGAGCCTGTGACCAGCTTTATTCATTATGCCAGGCAGATCATTTTGCCACGTGCGGCGGCACACCCCTTTCTGCTGTTCACCCTTGTCCTGATTTGCATGGCCATCTTCTTGGTGCTGCCCCGCTCGACCGATGCGTCCGCCCAGAATGTCTGTTTCGAGCGGGCGGCTCTGATCAAGCATCTCAGCGGAAAGTTCGAAGAGGCGCCCGTTGCCGCCGGCCTTGCCGCTAATGGGAGCATGGTGGAAGTATTCTCCAGTCCTGACGGCAATACATGGACCATCGTTCTCACGCAGCCCGATGGCGCAACCTGCGTGATGGCGTCGGGCGAATCATGGATTGGCGTCAAGCCTCTGAAAAAAGGTAAGATCAGCTGATCCATCCCGTCGGAAGGTTGGATGACGTCTCCCATTCCTGAGTATCGGGAATTGCGGTGTGCGGTCAGTCGGCCTTTGAAATAAATCTCCATCCTAATTCTATCTATGCAGGACACCTGTTTCAGCGTAGCCTGTGCGGCGAACCTGCGTCAGGCAGGAAAAATAATAGGAGAAAAAATATGATCGGATACGTGACCCTTGGCACGAATGATATCGACAAATCGACGGCTTTTTATGATGCGCTGCTTGGGGAAATCGGGGCGAAGCGGGTGATGAATACGGACCGCCTGCGGATGTGGAGTGTCGCACGCGGACAGCCGATGATGGCGGTCATCAAACCATTTGACGGCAAGACCGCAACAGCGGGGAATGGCACCATGCCGGCCTTGCTGATGGACAGCCAGGAAACGGTCCGCAAGATGCATGCGAAGGCGATCTCACTCGGTGCGACCGATGAAGGCGCGCCGGGGACGCGAATGGACGGAAAGATGTATTTCGGTTATGTCCGTGATCCCGAAGGTCACAAACTTGCCTTTTATACGCTAGGTTGACAGGAATTAGGGACGCGCCCGGCTCTGTTAAAAGGTCGGGGCGTCCACATTGGCCTTTGCCAGGGCGGTCTGAAGCTGTGATTTGAGGCGCGCGAGCCCATCTTCATCGCGGGCCTCGCAACGGGCAACCAGAACGGCCTGGGTATTGGACGCCCGCAGCAGCCACCAGCCATCCTGCGTATTCACCCGCACCCCGTCGATATCCGAGAAATTGGCGCCATCTGCGGCAAGCGCATCGCGAATACGCTCAACGGCATCGAATTTTTCTTCATCCGGACAGTCGAAACGCAGCTCCGGCGTGTTGATCATATCCGGCAGGTCATCCCGCATTGCGGCCAGGCTTTTCTCGCTCGTCCTCACGATATTGAGAAGCCGTAACGCCACATAGATGGCATCATCGTAGCCGTAGAAATGATCGTTATAAAAGATATGGCCGCTCATCTCTCCGGCGAGGGGAGCGTTCACCTCCTGCATTTTTGATTTGATGAGGGAGTGGCCGGTTTTCCACATGATGGCATCGCCGCCCGCATTGCGAATGGCGTCGAACAGAAGCTGACTCGCCTTTACATCGGCGATAATGGGCGCGCCGGGATTTTCCTTCAGGACTTCGTCGGCAAGGATGGCGAGAAGCTGATCCCCCCAGATGATCCGTCCAAGACCATCGACAACGCCGATACGGTCGCCGTCGCCGTCAAACCCAATCCCGAGATCGGCATCGATGCCCTTCACCGCCTGAATGAGGTCCTGCAAATTTTCGGCAACCGTGGGGTCGGGGTGGTGGTTCGGAAAATTGCCGTCGATTTCATCAAAGAGAAGCATATGACGACCGGGCAGCTTGGCAACGACTTGACGCAGTGCTTCGCCCGTGGCGCCGTTCCCGCAATCCCAGACAACGCTGAGTTCCCGCCCGCCTGTCACATCGCGCAGCAGGCGGGTGACATATTCGTCCATGATCGGCTTCTCGACCAGCTTGCCCTTTCCGGTTGCGAAAGGGCCGCTGGCGGATAGTTTTCCAAGTTCCTGAATTTGCGCGCCAAAAAAGGATTTGCCCGCCAGCATCATCTTGAAGCCGTTATGGGTCGGTGGATTATGTGACCCGGTGATCATGATGCCACCACCGGTGCCAAGTTCATAGGTTGCGAAATAGAGCATTGGCGTGGGCCCAAGGCCGATATCATAGACATCAACGCCCGTGGAAAGGAGCCCACGGATGAGTGCCGCCTTTAGCATCGGGGATGTTTTGCGCCCATCCATGCCGACCGCGACCGAGTCCAGCCCTTTCTGCTTCACGAGTGTACCGAAGCTGCGTCCGATTGCCTCTGCATCCGCCTCAAAGACGGTTTCGTTGACAATACCGCGAATATCATACTCGCGGAGGATGGTGGGTTTGAACACATGGTGGGTCATAGTCACATTACTTTCACGGTTGTGAAGGTCAAAAGTTATTCAGGACGGCCGATACTGCTATATATAAAGCCATTTATGGCCATATCATGAGGATCATAAATATTCCGTAAATCGACGATCAGGGGCGCCCGCATGAGGGCCTTCACGCGCTTCAGATCAAGGGCGCGGAATTCGTTCCATTCGGTGATGATGACCAGGGCGTCGGCCCCTTCCAGCGTCGCGTAGGAACTGTCGCAAAATTCAATGCCATCGAGAAGTTTCGCGGCTTCCGTCATTCCCTCCGGATCATAGGCGCGAATATGCGCCCCCGCATGAGCGAGCGCCGGGATGATGGCGAGGCTCGGGCTCTCGCGCATGTCATCCGTATTGGGTTTGAAGGTCAGGCCGAGAATGGCGATTTTCTTGTCCGCAACCGATCCGCCGCAGGCCGTAATCACGCGCGCCGCCATGTTGTGCTTGCGGGCCTCATTGATATCGATGACCGTATCAACAATACGCAGTGGCGCGCCCGTCTCGACGGAGGTTTCATAAAGCGCCCGTGTGTCCTTCGGAAAACAGGAGCCGCCGAAACCCGGGCCGGGGTGCAGGAATTTCGCGCCGATCCGCCGGTCCAGCCCGATGCCGCGCGCTACGTCATGCACATCGGCGCCCACTTTTTCGCAGAGGTCAGCCATCTCGTTGATAAAGGTGATTTTGGTCGCAAGAAAGGCATTGCCCGCGTATTTTGTCAGCTCCGAGCTTTCAAGGCTGGTGAACAGGAGTGGCGTATGAATGAGGGAGAGCGGCCGATAGATATCGGCCATGACCTTCTGCGCCCGTTCGACTTTGGTGCCGACAATCACCCGGTCTGGCCGCATGAAATCTTCAATAGCCGCCCCTTCGCGCAGAAATTCGGGGTTGGAGGCAACATCAAAGTCGGCCTCCGGCCGCGCCGCCCGGATAATTCGCTCCACCTCCCGCCCGGTGCCAACGGGCACGGTGGATTTCGTCACGACCACGGTATAGCCGGTCAGGGCGGCTGCGATTTCCTTGGCGGCAGCGTAGACATAGGTGAGATCGGCCTTGCCGTCGCCGCGTCGGCTGGGCGTGCCGACGGCAATGAAAACGGCTTCAGCACCCGCGACGGCGCTTTTCATATCCGTACCGAACTTGAGATAGCCGGAGCGGCTGTTTTTCTCCACCATCGCGCTGAGGCCGGGCTCGAATATCGGGATTTCCCCGGCGTTCAGGCGGGCAATCTTGGCCGCATCCGTGTCGATGCAGATCACATCGTGACCGAACTCGGAAAAACAGGTTCCCGATACCAGCCCGACATAGCCGGTCCCAATCACAGCGATATGCATCCAGATCTCTCCGTCCTAGTTGACGAGGGAGGATATACTACAGATTGTTTGCAATTTTTTTGACAATGTCCCGCATATCGTCCTGCATATCGGGACGATGCAGGGCAAAGGCGATATTTGCTTCGAGAAAGCCGATCTTGTCGCCGCAGTCGTAACGCGTGCCGTCAAATTTCATGCCGTAGAAGGGAACATCGCCCAACATCTCCGAGAGCGCATCGGTAAGCTGGATTTCATTGCCGGCCCCGCGTTGCTGTTTTTCCAGCAAGGAGAAGATCGTCGGCTCCAGAATATAACGTCCGATGACGGCCATGTTAGAGGGGGCTTTCTCGGGGGCCGGCTTTTCAACCAGGCCCTTGATCTCGACCAGATTATCCGTCTCCTTGCCGGGGCTGAGAATGCCATAGCGGGAAGTATGAGCCGTCGGCACTTCCATCACAGCCAGCATATTGCCGCCGCCCGCCTGTTCGCGCGCCGTGACCATCTGTGCGAGACAGGGCGTATCGGCAAGAATCAGGTCATCCGCGAGGATCACGGCAAAGGGCTCATCCCCGACAAGCCGTTTTGCGCACCACACCGCATGTCCGAGACCAAGCGGTTCCTGCTGACGGATATAGGCGATGCTGCCGGGCTTGGGGACGCTCGCCTGCAATTCCTTCAGAAGGCTTTGCTTGTTGCGCTCGTTAAGAACACTTTCAAGTTCGTAGGAATGATCGAAGTGATCCTCGATCGTTGTCTTGCCCCTGCCGGTGACAAAGATGAATTCCTCGATCCCAGCGGCACGCGCCTCTTCAACGGCATACTGGATGAGCGGTTTGTCAACGACAGGCAGCATTTCCTTCGGCATGGCTTTGGTCGCCGGAAGAAATCTGGTGCCAAGTCCCCCGACAGGAAAGACGGCCTTGCGAACTTTATTGGGCATAGTTAACCAACTTTATTGAAGAACATCCGAAATTTATGGCATTTCGCCCGCTGCGAAGGCAAGTCCTGATTTTCAGCCCTTCAGGAGAAAATCTTTTGCTTCATTCAATTTGGCGGCCATGTAGTCGGAACCGTTATGGTCAGGATGGAACTTTTTCATGAGCCTTCGATGTGCCGCTTTTATGTCGGCGATGCTTGCCGCCTCAGTGAGTTCGAGAATGGCAAGGGCCTCGGTGCGGGTCATGCCGCCGTTTGCCCCAGCACGCTGATAATTGCGGTTGTCCCTATCATCTTCCGCTTCTGCATCGCTAAAATCTTCCCCATATTTGCGGCTGATGAAGCTTTCAAGGATGGCAATGGTCTGCGCATCATCCTTTGCCTCATGGTAAAGCGCATCAATTTCAGAGCGGCTGAGAGAGGAAAGTTTACGGCCTTCGAGCGCGCCTTGCAGGATAGTGGCATCCATTTCGCCGCTGTCATGATCGAGGTTGGCGGCGAGCCAGAGCGTGTGCACGTCCGAAGTTTGCCCGTCGGAGGGCTTCCGGCTGCTAAATAGCGGTTTGTTGCGGAGAAAGAACAGGGCGGCAACAATGAAGGGAGGGGCGAGGGAAAACCGTCCGGTCAGGATGAAAAACCCGGCGAGGACGGCCGACACCACCACCGCACTGATCCGCAATCCTTTCAGAATTTTTCCAGGGTCGGCGTTGGCCAGCGCCTGACTGCCGACGATCAGGGCTAGAAACAGGAATATCCCGATAATGAAATAGGCCAGCATGTCCGTTATTTGATCTGTTCAAGCAGCAGCGTTGCCTCGCGGGGCGATTTTTTGCTGAAGTCGCTGAGCGCCTTGCGCCCTCCCGCCGCGTAGGCGGCAACAGCCCTGAGGAGAGTGCGTAACATGGCCGCGCTGGCGCTATCAAAACGGCAGTAGGCGCCGCCAGAGAGCTTGGAGATCTGCCGGAAGCAGTTTTCGGCGATCCGGTCATGGCCTTCCTGAAAGACAAAAACCGGTACCTTCAGCATACCAAGCTGTCCCGCAAGATGGCACAGATGATCCGCATCCTCTTCCATGCAGTCGCCAATATAGACGAGGGCGTTGATGCGGTCCTTTTTTGTCTGGCTCAAGGCGTGATTCAGCACTTTTTCGATCTGGGTATGACCGCCGAGGCAAAATACGCGCGACATCGGGCGGATCAATGCCTTGCTGTCTGTTGTCCAACGGGTCGCGCGGAATTCGCCAAATCCCCGAAAGAAGGCAACCTGGAGCTCCAGCCCGCCAATGGCGGCGGCCTCCTCGAACATTTCATGCTGTAAATGACTGGCCTGATCCCAGGTCGGCTGACGGCTGGCGGTTGCATCAATGGCGAAGATCAGCCGACCGTTACGTCCGCCGCTGTTTTGCACCGGCGTTGCCGCGACCTTGCGTAAAAACTCAGCCACATCGTCCTTGCCGGATGCGCCCGGCGTTTTCTCAATATTCTTCGCCAAATTCCGCCTGTCTCCTGTCCTGATCCTTCTTATTAGATAGGCGCTTTCGCCAGAAAATTCAATTCGGGACGCAAGGCGTATGCGGGCGTTCATATAATCATTGATATGCCTGAGACGGCTGGTTATGCGGCCAGGTATCGCGGCGTGGGGCTTGCCATGTCCGGGTTTCCCGGTCATAAGACGATGCTGAATATCTTGGGTGACCCGGAGAGGGGGAGAGGGTTTCGGTCCGGCCCCGCCTCGGAAACCACAGGTAGATCATTACAGGCGGGGGAATCCGAGGTGTCTGATTAGATCGATCGGGCATTCGCGATTAATTTGGTTTTTGATGACACTCAGACATTTCTTCTCGCTTCCCGGTCACCGAGAAACATGGCGCATTGCCTGGCCGGTTATCCTGTCGAACTCTTCCGTGCCGTTGCTGGGCGCGGTAGATACCGCCGTGGTTGGTCATCTGCCGGACCCCCATTACATTGGCTCCGTCGCCATCGGCGCAATGATTTTCAGCTTTCTATATTGGGGATTCGGCTTTTTGCGGATGGGCACGACCGGCTTTATCGCGCAGGCCATGGGCGAAGACGACGGGGATGAAGTCCGTGCCATTCTGGCGCGGGCGATGATAACGGCTCTGGTTCTGGGCGCGTTGGCCCTGTTGCTGCACCGGATTGTGATCGGGTTTGCGCTTGATCTTGTTGAGGCTTCTGCCGAGGTGGAGATTGGGGCAGGTGAATATTTCTCTGTGCGGATATGGGGCGCACCGGCGGTGCTCGCCAATTATGCGCTGATGGGGTTCTTTATCGGCGTTCGCAATACCCGCGCCGCGCTCATCGTGCAGATATTCATGAATGCGCTGAACATCGCCCTCGACCTTCTATTTGTGATGGGATTTGGCTGGGGGGTCGAAGGAGTTGCGGCCGCCACCGCCATATCGGAGACGACGGCGCTGATGCTCGGCCTGTATCTGGCGGCACGGGAATTACGGCGGATAGGTGGGACATGGCAGCGCGATGCCATTCTTGCGGTGCCGAAAATGTTGCGGCTGCTTTCCGTCAACTTCGATATCTTCATCCGAACGATCCTGCTGATTTCCGCCTTTGCCTATTTTACCGCCGAAGCGGCACGGGAGGGAGATATCACCCTCGCGGCCATCGCCGTGCTGATGAACTTCGTACATTTCATTTCCTATGGTCTGGATGGCTTTGCCTTTGCGGCGGAAGGCATGGTGGGAACGGCGATTGGCGCAAAGAAGGTGAACCGGCTGCGGGAAATAGTCCTCGTGACCGGCTTCTGGGCGCTTATTGTCGCGGGTCTTTATGCTCTTGTCTATCTGGTCTTTGGGCCTACTCTCATTAATCTTCTGACGGGAATTGAGGAGGTGCGGGCGCGTGCCAATGAATTCCTGCCCTGGCTAGTGGCCATGCCGCTTGTCGCCATCTGGTCCTATCAGATCGACGGTATTTTCATCGGCGCGGTGCAGTCGAAGGAAATGCGCAACGGCATGATCATCGCCTTCCTCGCCTATATCGCCTGCATGAAAATATTTGGCGATCTGTGGGGCGCGCATGGACTTTGGGCGGCGCTTATGGTTTTTATGGCCCTGCGCGCGCTCACGCTTGCCGCGCTTTATCCAAGAGTAGAGCGGCGGGCTTTGCGATAGTCCGGTCAACCGGATCGACGCCGGGAGAGTTTTTCAACCATTGAATAAGCCGCCGGCACAATGGCGATGATCAATGCGATGCGGATGACATGCATGGTGGAGACAAAGGCGACATCAATGCCGAGGGCGAGCGCGACCAGCGACATTTCTGCAAGGCCTCCCGGGCTGAAGGCGAGCACGATGCCCGGACCGCTGACGCCGATGGTGTCAGCAAAGCCCCAGGCGAAGGCGGCGGCGATGCCGACCATCAGGGCGGTGGAGGCAAAGCTGAGGACGATCACATTGCGGATGTCCGCGAAGGTCGTGCCGAGAAATCGCGAGCCCATGGCCGTGCCAATGACGAGCTGCGCCGCATAGACAAGGATCATCGGTGGCGCGACATCGGTAATTCCGGCCATCTGTACGGCAGCGGTAGCAAGCAGCGGGCCCATCAGATGATAGGCGGGCAGGCGGCAGTAATAGCCGCCGATATAGCCGAGAACGGCCGCCAGCAGCAGCCACCCATCGCCGACTAGATCATTGATATTACCAAACAGCGGCGCCATCTGCGCCGTGCTGTCGAAGCCTGCGCCGAAGCGGAAAATCATCGGCACGGTCAGGACGAGAATGAGGATGCGCGAGGCATGGATCAGCGCGATGACCGGGCCATTGCCGCCTTTTTCCTGCCCGACTTCATACATGATATTGATTCCGCCCGGCGCGGCAGCGAAATAGGCGGTTACAGGATCGAACTTCCCGATCCGGCGATAGAAATAATAAACGATCAGCATGGAAATCAGGATACTGATGAGAAGGAGGGCGAGCCCGCCGCTCCACCGTGTCATCGCCGAGAGGGTGTCCGTCGAGAAACCGCACCCCAGCATGACCCCGAGAATAGCCGTCATGATCTTGCGCAGGTTATTGTTGACCGCAAGATTATATCCCCGAAGCGCGGCCACCGTTGCGATACACATGGACCCAATCATCCAGGCGAGCGGTAGGTTCGCGGCAAAAAAGAGAGCGCCGCCGATCGCGCCAATGCCAAGAGCGAGGGCGGTCCGTTTCATATCCTTCATTCCTGTTGCCTATCCAGAATTATTTTCATGGCAGGATGCATGAATTGCCGGGCAGTGGCCGCAAGGGATGCGGTGCGCGCGGCCCGGATACTGCTGTCCTTCATATTTTGCCGGATAAAGTCGGTGAGAGACATTGCCGGGGCCATTTTTTGCAGCAGATAGCGTTGCATATCATGCTGGTCGAGAATGGGGAAGGGGGCGTTCTCGCATCTGATGCCCTGGACGATAACTGGGTTGCCATCTATAAGATAGCTGCCGTGTTTGCTGACATAGGCATGGATGCTGCCGAGATTCCCATGCCGCTCGCAGGTGAGCCCAATCTCATCCATCCGGACATACGCATAATTGGTGCCGATGGCTTCCGACGCGTGCATCTCGTCAAGCTGCACCTCTGTCAGCCATGTAATATGGGCATATGTTATGGCGCCGGGCGCGAGATCCAGCGTTGCCGGGATGGCGCCATAGCCGGTCACATGGGCGGAGTAGCAGCAGGCGATATCCCGAAGGATTGCGACCGTCACCGGGATGACGGTTTCCGGATGCCTGGCATATTTCCGCGCAAGCTGGCCCGGCGCGGCATTGGAGCCGCAGGCAAGCACCGGAATACGCCCCGCAAGAGTAACATCAGGAGGGAGCGCCCCCGTCCCACTACTGGTAAAACGAAAGGAACCTGTGGGCCGCGCATAAGGATAGTCGAGGGCGCGGGCTATGTCCGGGGGATATGCCACAACGCGCCGGTTTATCCGCCGAGATGCATCCCGCCATCGACGATAATCAGTTCTCCCGTGATCATATTGCCGCCTTCGATAAACAGCAATGCGGCGTCGGCGATATCCTCCGGTTGGCAAACGGCCTTGAGCGGGACACTGTTTTTCAGCTTCTTCTTGAACAGCTCATATTTCTCTTCCCCATAGCCCTGGAGCAGCCAGCGGGTCTCGATAAAGCCGGGGCAGATGGCGTTGACGCGGATTTCCGGGCCGAGTGTGCGGGCCAGCGCCTTTGTCATGGAGTTCAGCGCGCCCTTGGAGGCCGCGTAGGCAATGCTGGAGCCCTGACCATGGGTTCCGGCAACAGAAGAAATCATCACGACGGAGGCTTTGCCGGTCTCTTTCATATAGGGCGTGGCCGCGCGGGTCATCAGAAAGGCGCCGATGGTGTTGACAGCGTAAATATCATGAAAATCCTGCGCACTTAAACCGTCGAGATCGCCATGGGCGACAAACTTTGTCCGTCCGGCATTGTTGACCAGCGCATCAAGGCGCCCCCATTTGTCATGGGCCGCCTTGGCCATGGCGCGGCAATCCTCATCCTTCGAGACATCGCCCTGAAACAGCAGGGTCTCCACACCCTTGGCGGCGCAGGCCGCTTCGGTCTCTTCCGCTTCCTTCAGGCTTTTGGTGTAGTTGATGACAATGTTATAGCCCTTGTCCGCAAGCGCGAGGGCAATAGCGGCTCCGGCGCCCGTTGCGGAACCCGTGACGATAGCCACTTTACTGGATGATGGCATGATACTTCCCCTGTTCTTCTTTTATGTTGTGGCCGATAGAGTATCCAAGATCGCCCATAACATACAAAGGAAAATATCAAAGGATGTTCACGCGTCCTTCCGGAATGCGCCGGTTAGCAGCTTGGCAATCAAGATCCCGGCAATCATGGCAGCGACGAAGGTGAATATTTTCGCATTGCCATAGGCAAGGGAGCTGAGCGCCGGGCCGGGGCAGAGACCGCCAAGCCCCCATCCGACGCCGAACAACGCCGCCCCGGCGAGGAGACGCTTGTCCACATCGGTTTTTGTCGGCAGACTGAATCGTCCTCCGAAAACCGGTGTTTCCCGTTTCAGGATAAACCGGAAGGCAATCACGGTCACTAGGACGCCGCCGCCCATGACGAAGGCGAGGCTGGGATCCCAGTTGCCGGTCAGATCAAGGAAGCCGATAACCTTGCCGGGGCTGACCATGCCGGAAATCGCCAAGCCGAGCCCGAACAGTATGCCTGAAATCAGACTGATGATGTTGAGCATCTTAGCCTCCGATAATGCTGCGCATGATAAAGACGGTGATGACGGCGATGGCCATGAAGACAAGCACCGAGACGAGTGAGCGAACCGACAATCGCCCCAGTCCGCAAATACCATGTCCGCTGGTGCAGCCTGCGCCGATATAGGTGCCGCCGCCAACCAGCAAACCGGCAAGGATCAGCAATATGTAGTGGCTGCCTTCCGATAGCTGGTAGGGATTGATGTCCATAAAAGACATATCGCCGCCCAGCGACGGATAGGCCGCCGCGCCGATAATCAGTCCGATGATGAACAGGATACGCCAAAGGGAATCGCGCCCAGACGGCGGGAGGAGATTGGCGAGAATGCCGCTGATCCCGGCAATTTTTCCTGCCATTAATAACAGTGTTGCCGAAAGGCCGAGAATGATGCCGCCGATCAGCGCGCTGACAGGTGTGAAATTTTCCATCCGGATATGTCCCTGGTTAGCTGTCCTGACAATAAAGTTGATAAAGTACCGAAATGATCTTCTGCGCTTCCTCTCCCTCAAGAGAGTAATAGATTGTCTGCCCTTCCCGCCGGGTCTTGACCAGAGCGTCCTTGCGAAGCAGGGCAAGCTGCTGCGAAACAGAAGCCGGGCGCATCTCCAGCAGATCCGCCAGTTTGCTGACGGAAATCTCTCCGTCAACCATCTGGCAGAGCAGCAGGAGTCGTGTCTCGCTCGAAAGCGCCTTCATCAATACACTGGCCCGTGCCGCAGACAACTTCATCTCTTTAATATCCATACTTGAATATCTACGTAACTATAGATATATTGTCAAGAAGGAAGTTGGTTACTAGAATGCAAAGCGGATAAAAGGGGAGCAGGAAAGTCATGAAACCAGATGTAAAGGCATTTTTCCATAAACCGACATACACAGTCAGCTATGTGGTTTCTGATCCGGAAAGCAAGAAGGCAATCATTATCGACAGTGCGCTGGATTATGACAATGCCTCCGGTCGGACGGCGACAACGGCCGCAGATGAGGTGATTTCATTCGTAAAGTCGGAAGGGTTGAGCGTTGAATGGATACTGGAAACCCATGTTCACGCCGATCATCTGACCGCGGCCCCTTACCTGCAGCAGCAGCTTGGCGGCAAGATTGGTATTGGCGGGGTGGTCAAAACCGTTCAGTCGACCTTCAAGAAGATTTACAATCTGGGCGATGAAGTGCCGGATGATGGATCGCAGTTTCAGTATCTGTTTCGCGACGGTGAAACATTTACAGTCGGCGGCCTGAAAATCGATGTGATGGCCACGCCCGGCCATACGCCGGCCTGTGTGACCTATAAAATCGGGGACGCTGCCTTTGTCGGCGATACGATGTTTATGCCTGATTATGGAACGGCGAGGTGTGATTTTCCGGGCGGCGATGCGCGCAAACTTTATCAGTCAATCCGCAAGATATTGGCCTATCCGCCGGAGACAAGGCTCTTCATGTGCCATGATTACGCCCCAGGCGGCCGGGAATATCTGTGGGAAACAACGGTAGCCGAGCAGCGGGCGAAAAATATCCATATTCATGACGGTGTCAGCGAGGAAGAATTTGTGAAAATGCGTACCGAACGGGACGCCACCCTTTCCATGCCGGTGCTGATCATCCCGTCCATTCAGGTAAATATGCGGGCCGGAAATCTTCCGAAAGCGGAAGATAATGGCATCGCTTATCTGAAGGTGCCATTAAATGCGTTGTGAGTACGGGTTGTAGTGCCGGATCAGGAGTTGTTCTTCTGGGCGATATAGCTTGGTAGACGCAGATCCGGCGCCACCACGAAACAGGAAACCCGTTGTGCAGCGAGATTGCTGCAGGCCTTGCGCGCTTCTGTTTCATCGAAACCGATGACCTGCGCCCGATAGAACGGCTTGCCATCGGAGATTGCCTTCTCGATATTGATACGGCGCCCTTCCAGAATGCCGCTTGACTGCGCGGCGGCCTTGTTGATCTGGTCCTGTGCTGTCGTCTTGTGACTGTAGGCGCCAATCTGGATAGCCCAGCGGGCATTTGCCGCCTTGTCCATTTCGAAACCGGAATTGTCGTCGGCCGGTGTCGAACCGCGCGTGATCGAAACGCCGACCGTATTTACATCGCTGATGCGGTAGATGCGGGATGCGTCGCTTGATGGTTGTGATTGGACGGGCAGGGGAACTTGCGTGGTTGCGGCCACCTCAATTTCGGTATCTGTGTCATGGGGAGTCCCGAGGGCGATCCGCAACGGCTTGTCGAACGGAGTTGGTACTGTGGACGGATAGGTTGCCTCGATCCGCTCAAACCCGCGGTCGAGCAGGGAAGCCATGTGGGTGTCGCGGGTTTTGGCCGTCCGGCCGCCAAATACAACTCCGATCAGGCGGTTATTGCCACGCTTGGCAGATGCGACAAGATTGAAGCCCGACGCCCGGATATAGCCGGTCTTGATCCCGTCGGCGCCATTATATTTGCCAAGCAGGTTGTTGTGGTTTTTATACGCTGTCCCCTTGTAGTCAAATTCCTGCAGCGACAGAAAGTGATAATATTGCGGGAAATCCTGTATCATCGCAGCGCCGAGGATGGCCATGTCGCGCGCCGTGCTTTTCTGATGCCGGTTCGGCAAGCCGCTGGCATTGCGGAAGGTCGTCCGGTTCATGCCAAGGGAGCGGGCTTTCGCCGTCATCATGCGGGCGAATTCCATTTCGCTTTGCGCCATGGCTTCCGCAAGGACAGTCGCCGCATCATTGGCCGATTTGGTAATCAGGCCGAACATGGCGTCCTGTACGGATATGCTTTCCCCTTTTCTGAGGCCAAGCTTGGTTGGCGCCTGACCCGCGGCACGCGCGGAAACCGGAAGCTTCTGGCCGAGGCGTAGCTTGCCACGCTCCAGCGCATCAAACGTCATATAAAGGGTCATGATCTTGGTCAGCGAGGCGGGGTAGAGAAGATCATCTGCATTGCGGGAATAGAGAACCTCGCCGGTTCGGCTGTCCATGACAATCGAGGCATAGCGCGCTTCGGCGCTATGGGGCAGCGCTGCGAGGGTGATGAGAGCGCATAATAGAGACGTAATAAGCACCGAAAAGCGCGCACGCCGGAAGGTCATCGCACTGCTTTGCAAGCTGCGTATCCGCGGTCTGGCAAGGATGGCTGTTTCTTGAGAACCCTGTTGCAACACGTGGCCTGTTTTACTGAAATTACTGATACGGTTACGCGTGAATTTCTCCACTCGTACCCGAGTGTAAGAAAATCGGCGAATCATGTCCACCATATTTCCAATAATTTTTTTGTTACCGCATGTGAACAACGAAACCTATCCTCTTGATGTTTGTAAGATATCACGAAGCCAGCTTTTCACTTTGTCAGGATAGACAAGGAAGGTTAATATCGGGTTAGCATGCACTCCTTAATTAATCGATGGGCCATGAAATTATTACGATCCAGCTTTTCCGTTCTTGTCATGACGCTCCTGTTGGCCGGTTGTGCCGCGGAACGCGATCAGGTGGGAAATCCGGTCGTTCGGCCATTTCAGTGGTTTTCCTATGCCAATGGGGATGATATTCGCCGGGATTGTGCCCCGGGGCGCAATGCACGCTACCGCTTGATCTATAATGCGATCTATGACGAGCAGGTGCGCACCTACGATATTCTCCAGTATGCCACCTCGGGCACCGCAACCCAGACAACCCGTGTCTTGCGCGGTTCTATCGGCGTTGATTGGCTGCTCGGCCAGGTTACAGGATCGGGACGGGGACAGGGGGGCAGCAGCCGTGTGGATATCAGCCCGACGGAGCTGGGCGCCATTGAACAGGCGCTGATCAAATCAGGGTTTGAACAACCGGCCATTCGTGGCCAGATCCTGCATTCAGACGAATTCTACTGGATCGCCATGGTCTGCCGTGAGGGCAACTTCAAATATTATGCCTGGACGGACCGTAATGCCGATGTGGCGAAGCTGCCTTTCCGGGATGTACTGGCGAAAGGCGATCAGACGGGCGTGCCTTTTGTCGAGCCGCATGTCCCCGTGGTTTTCGGTCGGTCCTCCCGCTACTATACAAGCGGGCCGGACAGCACCTATTTCACCATGCAGGTCGGCGATAACGGCCTGATTAAATAGCGAGTCAGGGCCTCTAGCGCGCCAGCAGCATTTTGTGAAATTTTTGTTTCCGTTTGAATTATTCTTATGATTTAGGCATGGTGAAACGAGTTTATTTAATATAAATCAATGGCTTGATTGGATGGTTAATTTTTGCTGCGGCGCACAAAAAAATTATTGACATTCATAAGAACCCTATTATATACAGGGTGTATTGTTGCAGTGCAGCAAACGAAATTTCAAGGCGCTATCCAGAAAGGTTAAGCTATGACCAAGAAAGCAACGACAAACGCAACCGTTGACCCGGCTGTCGTTAAGAAGGAATTTGAAGATATGATTGCTACCGGCCGCAAGTCGCTTCAGGAAGCTTTCCTGAACGGGACGGAAGCTGCCGAGAAGGCATTCAAGTCTAACAGCGAAACGCTGAAAGCCAATTATGAAAAGGCCGTTGCCGAAAGCAAGAGCGGTTTTGAAAAGGTGGTCAAGGCTTTCGAAGGCTCCCAGTTTTATGACAAGAACAGCGCGGAAGCTTTCGTAAAGTCCGGCAACGTCGCTGTTGAAAAGAGTGAGAAAATTGGCGTCGCCCTGATTGATTTCGGGACCGAGCGTTGGCAGGAAGTCTTCAATGTCACGAAGACCCTGGCCGAGACCGAAGATTATGCAAAGGCTGTCGAGGTGCAGACTGAATATGCCAAGACGTCCATGCAGAACTATGTTTCTGACGTGAGCAAGTTCAATTCTCTGGTTGCGGATGCCGCCAAGTCGGTAGTTGAACCCTTTGGCGCTCGCTATGCTTCTGCCCTTGATGTGTTTGCGAAGCAGGCCTGATACCGATTGACAGTTCAAGCGTCTTTAAAAAGGCCCGGATTTTCCGGAATAAGGCCCGGATTTTCCGGGCCTTTTTTCATGTCCGCCCGGCGGGTCTTCACAATTTTATGAATTTTGTTTCGAGGTAATAATATTTTTTTGAATTTCCTGCTAAGATATATACTTAATGTAAGAGAATGTGCGCTGCACAAGAGCGGCCGGAAAAAGGAACGGAGTGAGATATCAGATTATCTGTTCGGACAGGACAACAATGAGCGGTAACGACGATAACAGCAAAAATGGTCAAGGGCCGGGGACAGGCCTTGTCACCAAGACCAGACCCAAGACGAAGAAACCTTCGCTTTGGCGGGTTCTCTTGCTGAATGATGATTACACACCGATGGAGTTCGTCGTGTATGTCCTCCAGAGATTTTTCAACATGGATGAACAGACGGCCGTGCAGGTCATGCTGCATGTGCATCACAAGGGTGTCGGCAACTGCGGTGTCTTTCCGTATGAAGTGGCCGAAACTAAGGTCGCGCAGGTCATTGATTTCGCGCGCGAGAACCAGCATCCCCTGCAATGTACGATGGAGAAAGAATAGTGCCCGGATTTTCCAATTCACTTGAAGAAACTCTGCATCGTGCCATGGCCCTCGCCACTTCGCGCCGCCATGAGTTTGCGATGCTGGAACATTTGCTGTTTTCCCTGACCGAGGATCAGGATGCGGCCGCGGTGATGCGTGCCTGCAATGTGGATATCGAACTCCTGCGCCGTGATCTTGAAACCTTCATCACGGACGAGCTGGACGATCTTGTCATGGACGGCTTTGTCGAGGCGCGGCCGACGTTGAGCTTTCAGCGGGTCGTGCAACGCGCGCTCATCAATGTGGAAAGCTCGGGCCGGGAAGAGGTGACGGGAGCCAATGTGCTCGTTGCTATCTTCTCCGAAAGGGAGAGCCATGCCGTTTATTTCCTGCAGAAGCAGGAGATGAGCCGTCTGGACGCGATCAGCTACATCAGCCATGGCGTTGCCAAGGCGGCGGGCAAGGGCGCGGCGCGCGCTATTCGCGGGGTTGATGGAGACTACAAGTCCGAAAAGGACAATAACAACACGCCGCCGCCGCCGGAAGACAAGGTCGAAAATCTGGAGGCGCTGGACGCCTATTGCGTCAATCTCAATGAAAAGGCCGCCGCTGGCAAAATCGACCCGCTGATCGGCCGTCATGATGAGGTCGAGCGGACCATACAGATCCTTTGCCGCCGCTCCAAGAACAACCCGCTTTATGTGGGCGATCCCGGCGTTGGCAAGACGGCGATAGCGGAGGGACTTGCCCGCCGGATTGTGCAGGGCGACGTGCCGAGCGTGCTGCTCCCCGCCGTGATTTATTCGCTGGACATGGGCGCTCTGCTCGCCGGAACCCGTTATCGCGGCGATTTCGAGGAACGGCTCAAAGCCGTGATCACCGAATTGCAGGGGCTGGAGAACGCCATCCTGTTCATTGATGAAATTCATACTATTGTCGGCGCGGGCGCGACCAGCGGTGGGGCGATGGATGCTTCCAACCTGCTGAAGCCGGCGCTCGCGAGCGGCGATATCCGCTGCATCGGTTCGACCACCTACAAAGAGTTCCGTAGTCATTTCGAGAAGGATCGTGCGTTGCTGCGCCGGTTCCAGAAGATTGACGTGCGCGAACCTTCGGTCGAGGACAGCATCAAGATCCTGAAGGGGCTGAAACCCTATTTCGAGGAGTATCACCAAATTCGCTACACGGCGGAGGCGATCCGCTCGGCGGTGGAGCTCTCAGCCCGCTATATCAATGACCGCAAGCTGCCGGACAAGGCCATCGATGTGATCGACGAGGTGGGTGCCGCGCAGATGCTGAAGGCGGAAAGCCGCCGCAAGAAAACCATCGGCGTCAAGGATGTGGAGGCCGTGGTCGCCAAGATCGCGCGCATTCCCCCCAAATCCGTCTCGAAGGAGGATACGGAAAGCCTGCGCAAGCTGGATGTGGATCTACGCCGCGTCGTGTTCGGTCAGGATGCTGCCATCGATGCGCTGGCGAGCGCCATGAAACTCGCCCGTGCGGGCCTGCGGGAGCCGGAGAAACCCATCGGCTGCTATCTCTTCTCTGGTCCGACAGGTGTCGGCAAGACGGAAGTCGCACGGCAGCTCGCCTCCATCATGGGGCTTAATCTGGTGCGTTTCGACATGTCGGAATATATGGAGCGGCATACGGTCAGTCGTCTGATCGGCGCGCCGCCCGGCTATGTCGGCTTTGATCAGGGCGGGTTGCTGACCGATGCCATTGACCAGCAGCCGCATTCGGTCCTATTGCTTGACGAGATCGAGAAGGCGCATCCGGATCTGTTCAACATCCTGCTGCAGGTTATGGACCACGGTAAGCTGACGGATAACAACGGCAAGCAGGTTGATTTCCGCAACGTGGTGTTGATCATGACCACCAATGCGGGGGCGCATGAAATGGCCAAGCAGGCCATCGGATTTGGCAGCAGCGTCCGCGAGGGCGAGGATGAGGAGGCGATCAAGCGGCTCTTCACACCGGAGTTCCGTAACCGCCTGGATGCAACAATACCGTTCGCGCCGTTGCCGCCGGAAGTGGTGTCCCGCGTTGTGGAAAAATTCGTTCTGCAACTGGAAACCCAGCTTCAGGATCGCAACGTTACCATCTCGCTTTCTGATACGGCGGCGACATGGCTGGCGCAGAAGGGCTATGATGTTTCCTATGGCGCGCGGCCGCTGGCCCGTGTCATTCAGGAAAACATCAAGAAGCCACTGTCTGAGGAGCTGTTGTTTGGCAAGCTGGTGAACGGGGGGCATGTCTCTGTCGGCGTGAAAGCGGGCGAGCTGACCTTCAAGATTGAGAGCCCGCCAGAAAGTGGGGCAAAAAAGTCAACCGCCCGCAAGGCGAAGAAGAAGGGCTCCCGCAAGGATCCGGAACTGATCGAGAAATAAGCGGACGAGTTGTTTACTCAAGGAAAAGGCGGGACGATACCAAACGTCCCGCCTTTTTTATGATCTGTCGGTGGTATATGCGTTTACCAAACGAAGTCGACCGACGTGCCGGGCTCGGATTACTTCTGGCCGATCACGCGCCGCTTCTGGTTCAGTGTCTTCAGATAGGCAATGCCTTCATCAGCAATGGCGTAGCCGACCATATCTTCATTTTGACCGGCCAGCTCTTCCATATCGACCCAGTGGGCATAGATAGGCCGTGTGCGGTCCGTAATGATGCCCGATTTGAACAGGGTTTTCACCAGCACGCGAAAAATATTGGTGGATTCTTTCAGGGTGTCGCGCCGGTCCTGATCGGTATAAACCTCGCGGCAGGCATCGCGCACCCATTCCCAGTCAAGGCCAAACTGCTGGTAAATTGCCTGCTTCTGGCGGATGTTGATCAGGTTGAACAGGACTGTCTCGAAGCATTGCGCGGCCCAGTCCTCCACCTGCTCATGTTCTTTCGTGTCCAGCTTCGGGATCGTCTTGTCCGCCCAGATCTTGCCGAATTTATGGTGGAAGGCTTCATCGGTCATGACAAGCTGCGTCAGTCGTTTGAGAAGCGGATCGTTGGTCTTGGCATGGATATTGGCAAAGGCGCCCATGGCCAGCCCTTCCACCAGCATCTGCATGCCGACCAGCTTCTTATAGACTTCATCGGCGCTGACGAGTTCTTCGAGCAAAATGCCGAACGCCTCCCCGACCGGATAGGGGCGGCCCCAGCGGGCGCTGATATAGCGGCTGAAGGCGGTGACGTGGCGGGCTTCCTCTCGCGTCTGGTTGGACGCATATTCCTGCGCCCCCGGATCGACGAGAATATGGCAGAGGCTGGCGCTTAATGAAAGCGCGCCCTGTTCCCCGTGCAGGATTGCCGACAGGCTCCAGCGCGTACTTTCATTGGCAAGGCGGATTTTCTGTCCTTCATCCAGTTTATCCGCGACCGCGCTTTGCAGCTCCGGAATGGTTTCCGGCGGCATGATATATTCTTTAGCGGTATCGAACGGGCTGTTGAAATCGAGATAGGTTATGTCCATCGGGTCCCAGAAATGATCATGGGTCGCCGAGATAATCCCGTCAAAGGCATCGGTGCGGGTGCCGTAGCGATCCACCTCCAGCATCGCGGAAAAGTCATCCCGATGCACGGTGTTATAGATGGGGTCACGGGTGATATGTTCGCTCATGAATGCTCCCTTTCCTGATCATGGGCGGCAGCGTCTGGCGGCTGTCCTTTACGTTTACGTAAACGTAAATATCATATAGAGCAAAATTAGGAAAAATTCAAGAAATGATTTCGCGTCACAGTTGCCATGAACGCCTTCTGGAAGGCGGAGGTGGGGGGCGACCGCTTGTCTTTGGGTCCGGCGATGACCTATTCGCTGTTGACTTTGCGGAACGGGGAATGAGCCGCAAGATAATGGATTTCCGCCTCCACCTCGCGCCGTTCCCGGCGGAGAAAATCCTCCACGGCATCGTGAAACCCGGGGTCGCGCAGCCAGTGGGCGGAGAAAGTTTCCGTCGGCAGATAGCCGCGGGCAAGCTTGTGCGGGCCTTGCGCGCCGGCCTCCACCCGTTTCAACCCATGTGCGATGGCATAGTCTATGGCGCGGTAGTAACAGGTTTCGAAATGCAGGAAACGATGATCCTCAAGGCAGCCCCAGTAGCGGCCATACAGGCAGTCGCTGCTTTTAAGGTTGAGTGCCCCGGCGATATAGCGGCCCTCCCGCTGGATCATGAACAGGACCAGCTGATCGGCAAGAGAGGCGCCGAGCAGGCTGAAAAACTCCCGGTTGAGGTAAGGCGTTCCCCATTTGCGGTTGCCGGTGTCGATATAAAAATTGAAGAAGGCGTCCCAATGATGCTCGCCAATCTCCGGCCCGCTCAGAATCTCGAATTCCAGCCTGCCCTCCATGGCGCCGTCGCGTTCCTTGCGAATGGCCTTGCGCTTGCGGGAGGAAAGCTGCGCCAGGAAATCATCGAATGAGGCATATCCTTCATTGATCCAGTGGAACTGCTCGCCGCTGCGGATCAGGAACCCTTCCCGCGCCATCAGCTCGCGCTCCGCGGTTTCAAGAAAGGTAAGATGGACGGAGGATAGATTGTTTCTGACCGCCACTTCGCGGGCGCCCTGAAGCAGCAGGCGCTGATGTTCCTCCCGCATTGGCCCCTCCGGCACCAGCAGGCGTGGCCCTGTCACGGGGGAGAAGGGCACGGAGAGTTGCAGTTTCGGATAATAGCGCCCGCCCGCCCGCTCATAGGCATGGGCCCAGCTATGATCGAAGACATATTCTCCCTGGCTGTGGCCCTTTACATACATGGGCGCGACGCCCGCCAGTTGTCCCTCTACCTCCAGCGCGAGATGATAGGGCAGCCAGCCCGCGTCGGCGCCGACTGAGCCGCTTTCCTCCAGTGCGCGGAGAAATTCGTGGCTGACAAAGGGATGATCGCCCGCGCGGCAACTATTCCATTGCGCTGACGTCAATTCATTGATGGATTGCAAGGTCTTGACGGTAGCGCTGTCAGACATGGGCTCGGCGAATAAACGGAATAAAACTCATCATCACAGTTTAGCAGATATCTGTTTGCGCGGTGCAACAAATCAGAAAATTTTCGTCGGCTCTCTTTTTCAGGGTTGAATTTAATTCAACTTATATATGTATAAGTATTGCATTATACTCTTTATAAGATAATTATGGATTGGAGATTTCAATGGACTGGATCAAAGTGGGCACGGCCGCATTGGTGGGCGGTGCGGTGGCGGCGGTCATAACGGCGCTGCTGGTTATCTTTTTTGCGAAACCGGGCAGCGGCGACGACGCGGTTGCAGGAGAAGCGTTGCCTGCGGGCGCGGTGGTGGCGTTTGATCAGGAGGGAGGCTGTCCGGGTGGATGGACGGCTTATGCCAAGGCGACAAGCCGGGTGATTGTCGGGGCGGGCGCTTCCTCACCCGGTAATGGCGCGGATGGTAAGCCGCTCACGGCGCTTGCGAGCGGCGCAACCGGGGGGCAGGAGAGCGTGACCCTGACGGCGGAGAATCTGCCGCCGCATACCCATGCCTATAATGACATTTATTATTCGGAAGTTGGCGGTACGGTAACGGTGCCGAACAACCGGGGGAGCAACGGGTCGGACAGTGACAACAAGGGATATGAGATCAACCGTACGACTCTGCCTGACCAGCGGACGGCTTCGGCGGTCAATATTCAGCCGCCTTATATCGCGCTTACCTATTGCCTGAAGGGGTAGGCCGGATTCGGACATGCTGTCGGGCGGGTCATGACCCGCCCGGAACACGCCTTACCTGATTTCAAACACCGCATCGATTTCGACGGCGACATTCATCGGCAAGGCATTGGTGCCGACGGCGAAGCGGGCATGGCGGCCCTTGTCGCCGAACACCTCCACCATCAGATCAGAGGCGCCGTTGATGACTTTCGGTTGCTCGCCGAACCCGTCGATGCAGTTGACGAAGCCGCTCAGCTTGACGCAACGGACCACCCGGTCAAGATCGCCCTCGCAGGCCGCCTTGACGTGGGAGAGGATGTTAAGAGCGCAAATACGGGCGCAGGCCTGGCCTTCCTCCGTCGTGAATTCCTTGCCCACTTTGCCTTGCCAGGCGGTGAGTTTGCCATCCACAAAGGGCACCTGGCCTGACACAAAAACCAGGTCTCCGGTTTTCACGAAAGGCACATAGTTGGCGGCGGGCGCGCTCGCGGCCGGAATTGTTATGCCGAGTTCTTTCAGCCGTGCGTCAATCTGGCTTGTCATTTTTCCATCTCCATTCTGTTATTCCCGATTCTGTCACCCGCCCGGTCGACCGCCACCGCCACCGGTGATGCGGATGCCGACATTCTTCGTCTGGACATAACCCCGCAGGGCTTCCTGCCCTTTCTCACGGCCATAGCCGGAGCGTTTCATGCCACCGAACGGGGTTTCGATCCCGCCCGCAAACCATTCATTGACGAACACCTGCCCGGCGATCAGCCGGTCGGCCGCCCAGTGGGCGGTGGCGAGATCCTTTGTATAAACTCCGGCACAGAGGCCGTAATCGGTGCCATTGGCAAGGCTGATGGCCTCTTCCGGATCGTCATAGGTGAGGATGGAAAGGACGGGCCCGAAGACTTCTTCGCGGGCGATGGTCATGTCCGGCGTCAGGCGGGTGAAGATGGTGGGTTCGATAAAATGGCCGGTGAGGCCTGTCGCCTTGCGCCCGCCGCAGACGGCCTCGCCTCCCGCCTGTTGGGCCGCCAGACACATGCCCTCAATCTTGTCGGCCTGCGCGGCGGAGATGACCGGCGTGATATCGTGGCCGTCGATACCAGGACCGATCGACAAGGATTTTGCTTTTGTCACAAGACGTTCGACAACCTCATCTTCCAGCGCCTTCGGGATGATCAGCCGCGACTGGGCGGAGCAGACCTGCCCCGCATGACTGAAAATCCCGCTTGCCGTGGAGTTGACCGCCTGCTCGATATCCGCATCGCCAAACAGAACCGCCGCCGATTTGCCGCCGAGCTCCATGATCGACGGGATGATCCGCTCCGCCGCCGCATGCAGGATCGCCCGTCCCGTCGCGACCGAGCCGGTAAAGACGATATGGTCGATATCCGGATGGGCGACGAGGGCCGCGCCGCAATCATGGCCATAACCGCAGAGAATATTGACGGCGCCTTTCGGCACCCCGGCGCGGTGGCAGGCCTCAGCAATAAAATAGGTGGAGAGCGGCGACAGCTCCGGCGATTTCAGGACCACGGTATTGGCGGTTGCAAGGGCGCAGGCGACAGAGCGCGCGGCAATCTGCAGTGGAAAATTCCACGGCACAATCTGCGCGGAAACGCCGAAGGGGGAAGGGATGGTGTAATCCACATAATCCGCACCGAGTGGGATCATCCGCCCTTCCAGCTTGTCGGCAAGACCGCCGTAATAGGTGAAGTAGCGGGCGGCGGCGAGGGCTTCATTTTTTCCGCCGGTGAGCGTCTTGCCATTATCGAGACATTCGGCAAGCGCGATTTCGTCCGCCATTTCCGTCATGTGGCGGGCGATCTCGAACATCAGGGCGCCGCGATTGACGGGCCGCATATTGTAGAGTTCCCGGCTGTTGAAAGCGGCGCGGGCACTGGCAACGGCGCGGTCGATATCGGCTTTTTTCGCACGGGCGACCTCGGCGATTTGTGTGCCGGTCGCCGGATTTTCAATGGCGATGCGCTCTCCGTCCGCTGCGTCCACCCAGCCGCCATCAATATAATTCCGCCAGTATTTTCTGATTTCCTGCATCGCATTTATCCTCACATCCTGTCCTCGTTTCTAGCATGCGTCCCGGGCAAGAACCAGTGGGCAGAAAGTCTTTCAATATTTTTCTCCGCCGAAGGGTTATATGGAGGTAAAATAGACCTATATCAGAGGCCCCGGAAAAGGGAGATGGAAGATGCATGACATGGGGCAGATGGAAATTGATAACCGATGCGGCCATTTTCGACCCGAAGATGCGCAGGAGGAGCTGTTCTCCTGGCTGATCAATGCCGGGCTCACCGGAACGCGTGTGCGTGATCTGTTTACGGAATTCGCTGAACGGCTCATCGGCGAGGGCGTGATGCTGAAACGCGCCAGCATTACTCACAGCGCCATTCACCCGCAGGTCAGTGCCTTCATGTATACCTGGCGGCGCGGGGAAGGGCTGGTTACCAACACCAACTTCCTGCATACCGATGCGCCGGGAGAAGGATGGTTCGCGAGTCCCTTCTTCTATATGCTGACGAATAATATCAGCTTCCTGCACCGCCCGCTTGAAGAAGGCAGCAATCTTGACTTTCCGGTTCTCGTGGAATTCCGCGATGATGGCATGACGGACTGGTTCAGCCAGGCGTTTGATTTTGGCTGGGGTTTCGAGAATACGCAGCTTGAGCATTCCGCCGGGGTGATTACAAGCTGGGCATCGGACCGACCGGGCGGATTCAGTGAGGAGGAATTTCGCATTCTGGGCCGGTTTATTCCGGTGTTCGGGCTGGCCGTGAAGGGAATCGCCTCGTTCCGGACGGCGCGGTCGGTTCTGGAAACCTATATTGGCCGCGGCACGGCAGGCAAGGTTCTTTCCGGACAAATCCGGCGCGGTTCGGTGGACAGCATCAACGCCGTCCTGATCCATGCCGATCTGAAAGGTTTTACAAGCCTGTCCGATATTATGCCGCAGGAGGCGCTGATTGACATGCTCGATCAGTATCTTGATTGCATGGCCCGCCCGATCGAGCTTGCGAATGGGGAAATTCTAAAATTCATGGGCGATGGCATTCTTGCCACTTTCGAATTGCCGACGACGGATCCGCATGAGGTGCAGCTCGCCTGCGAGATGGCGCTGGCAACATCGCGGCAGATGATCGGTGCCGTCAAAGCGCTCAACAGCAAACGCGAGGCGGCGGGAAAACCGGTCATGGAGCTGGATATCGCCCTGCATGTCGGCGATGTGATGTATGGCAATGTCGGCTCGGAAAACCGGCTGGATTTCACAGTTATCGGACCGGCTGTGAATGAGGTCAGCCGGATTGAGGCGTTATGCGACGTGCTGGAGAGCAACCTGATTGCCTCCGGTGATTTTGTGCGTCTGGCCCGGGGTGGGACACTTGGGCTGGTCTCCTGCGGGATGCATGAGCTGCGCGGCGTGCGTGAACCGATCGAATTGTTCTGCGAGCGTTAGGGTTCCCCTACGAGGCTGGGGCGGGCGCGGCTGCTAATCCTGGCCTGCCGGTTTCTTGCGGCCATGCTTGTTGTGATACATGTCTTCATCGGCGCGGCGTAACAGATCGTCGAGTGTTGTCTTTCCGTCATACCCCGTCACGCCGATACTGACGGAAAGCCGGATTTTGCGATCTCTTGCCGAAAGGTCGGCGGCCGTGATTTCCCGTTCGATAATGGCGGCGCGCAGGCGGCCGTTTTCTGTATTGGTATGGGTCAGGATGAATATGAATTCATCGCCGCCGATGCGGGCGACGAAGTCGGAGCTCCGCAGGTTCTTCTGGATGGTCTCGGCCAGCAGGCAGAGCGCGCGATCTCCTGTCTCATGACCGAACTCGTCATTGATTTTCTTGAAGTCATTCAGATCGAGATAGCAGAGCACGCCCTGTTCTTGATGTCGCCTTGCCGTGGCCAGCAGCCGGTTCGCGAACTCGATCAGCCCGCGTCGATTGGCAAGGCCTGTCAATTCGTCGGTGGAAGACAGCGCTTCCAGTTCGCGAATACGCTGCTGTTGTTCGCTGATGTGCTGTTCGGCACTGGCCGCATAGGCAATGATGCGGTTGATCAACTGCCAGTGGCGCGCGGCAGTCTGTCGGTGAAGGCTGGATTTGAGAACGACGGACATATCTTCGAGATGGGCGCCGATATCGGGATCAAGCCCCATCGGCAACGGGGATTGCGCGAAGTGCGCGCTGGGCATGGTCAATGGCATTCTTGGGTCACTCCTCAGGACCGGTCCGGATTTCTTTCCAACGGGCGCCATATGTCCGGATCGGCACATATGGTCCTGCCTTCTATCAGCAATCAACATGCCAGTTTTGTTGGATAAAAAATCACATATTTTTCAATGCGTTGCGATGTGGTATCAAGAAATGGTTCATTTTTAAGTTAATTTTGCGGGTATTTTATGCCGGGCGTATCGGGACAAAAATGCCGCTTGCCTTAATTGTGCTCATCTTTCCCGATAACACTTCACAGCATCGCCACAGCAGTATATTACTGGCCTTTATACACTTAACTGCCGCGCCGCCACAGGCACAAGGGGATTATGGTCGCAATGAACCGGACAGGAATTTTCAAGCTCCTCAGCGCGCTTGTCCTTTGCATGAGTGTGAATATGGCGCAAGGGCTGGCCCAGCCGCTCCGTCTCGCGTCGCACCAGGCCGTCTATGATCTCAATCTTGATCAGGTTCACCAGAATGGCAGCTTTGAGGCGGTGCGGGGGCGTGTCGTGATGAAGGTAGAGCAGAGCTGTGACGGGCTGATCGTCAACCAGCGCATGGTCCTGGAAATGATCAATTTCGACGGCGATGCCATCATTTCCGACTATACCCTCTCGACGTGGGAGGATAATGACGGGCGTATGATGCGCTTTGATATGGCCAACATGCTGAATGGCCAGCTTCTGGAGAAATACAGCGGGATAGCGCAACGCGACGAGGCGGGTGTAACGGTGACCTTTCGCGTGCCGCCGAACACCAGTCTGACACTGCCGGACGGCGTCATCTTTCCGGGGGAACATAGCCGCCAAGTGATCAAGGCGGCGGCCGCGGGACGCCGACTTCTCTCGGCCAAGGTCTATGATGGCAACGGGGAGGAGGGGCTTTCCGATACCCTGGCGGTGATCGGCAAAGGGCAGACGCTGCTGCAGGCGGAAGACATTGCCAAGCCATTGCAGGGGCGGACCTACTGGCCGTTACAGATTTCCTATTTCGATTTGCGCGGGCAGCAGACGGAGCCTGATTACAAGATCAGCATGAAAATCTTCGACAATGGCGTTGCCACCGATCTGCATCTTGATTACATGGATTTCTCTCTCAAGGGTGAGTTATCGGAACTGACCATGCTGGAGATGGAGAAATGCTCGTAAAAGGCTGCCGCGGCCTGTTGTGAAGGGCCTGCCTCTTGGCGTCAGTCAGGGTTTCTTCGTCGGCAAGCCCCGTCCACGCAGGATGATCTTGTCGCCAAATTTTTCCCGCACCCGGTCGATGGCCGCCTCGACATTCTTGATATGGTCGGTTTTGGGGCTGAGCAGATCGGGACGGTCCGCATCCTCGATATCACCGAAGCTGCTGACGCCGACGCCGATCAACCGGAAGTCATGCTCCACCGCCGCCTTTTCCAGCAGTGGCCGCACGGCCTTGTAGAGAGTTTCGGCGAGCTGCGTCGGCTGGGGCAGGGTGTGGCTGCGGGTCAGGGTCCTGAAATCGCCGGTTTTCAGCTTCAGTGTGATCGTCTTACCGGCTTTCCCCGATTGTTTCAGCCGCCTTGATACCTTTTCGCAAAGCGGCCAGAGGCGGGCAAGCAGGATCTCCGGATCGTCAATATCGGTCTCGAAAGTTGTCTCGGCCGAGATGCTTTTCGCCACCATATCGGCCTTCACCCGCCGATCATCTTCGCCGCGGGACAGATGATAGAGCCGCCCGCCCATCACCCCGTAGCGGGCGATCAGCTCGTTTTTCTCGCGATGCTGAAGTTGACCGATGAGGGTAATTCCTTCGCCCGCCAGCTTGCGCTCCAGCGCCTTGCCGACGCCCCAGATATCGCTGACGGGACGACGACTTAGAAAATCCTTCGCCTCTGTCCGCCCGATGACGGCAAATCCGTTGGGCTTGTCGAGATCGGAGGCAAGCTTGGCAAGATATTTGTTGTAGCTGAGCCCGACTGAAACGGTGATGCCGATGCGGGTGTCAATCTCGCGGGCGAGCCAGGCCATGGACTGGGCGGGATTGCGATGGTGCAGCCGCTCGGTCCCGGTGAGGTCGAGGAATGCCTCATCGAGCGACAGTGGCTCCACATCCGGCGTCAGCTGGTTGAAAAGCTGGCGGATTTCCTGGCTGGCTTTACGATATTTCGCCATATCGGGCGGGATGATTATCGCATCGGGACGGAGCCGCTTGGCTTTAAACAGCGGCATGGCCGAACGCACCCCCGACATGCGCGCGATATAGCAGCAGGTGGAGACAACGCTGCGCGCGCTATCATGGGCGATAATGACCGCCTTGGCCCGGAGCGTGGGATTGTCGCGCTTTTCCACGGCGGCATAGAAGGCATCGCAATCCACATGGGCGATGGCCAGGTCAAACAGCTCCATATGATGGAGAAGCCGGGGCGAGCGACAGTGCGGGCAGCGGCCATCGGCGGGGCGGGCGGTTGCGTCCAGAATGCTGAGGCATTGTCGGCAAAGACTCGCCATGCTGCGCCTGTCAGATACCACCCGTCGTGATATGACGGATGATATGATCGCTGATCTCCGGCCAGCTATGCAGGCGGGTGTGGCTGTGCTCCGCCGGGCCGAGCAGTTTCGAGAGCCGGGCATCGGCGATATAATGCAGCCGCTGCACATGGGCGGCGTGTTTGTTGACCGAACTGTGGTTATGCGGGATATCGTCAATAAAGAAGGCGGGCGCTTGCAGCCCGTCGGTGAGGAAGCGCACCACTTCCCCCTTGCTGCCGATATTGGCGATGAGCGGGAAATCCATGCCACCGCTTAAGAGTCCGGCGCGGCGTTTATCCGCGTATTTGGGAGGTACATTGCTGAGGACGACAATCTGCGCATGCCCACTCAGGCTGGCGAGGCCTTCCGCAGCCCCTTCGACGGCTGGCAGATCAGCGCAGCGCTGATCGAAAAAATCCATCAGCAATCCGCCGACTTCCTGCTGCTCAATAGGTTCCCGCGATGTGATGCGGCGGATATTGCCGGTCAGGGCAAAGGACGACCAGTCAAAGTAAAGCTCGCGCGTGCCGAGAAATTCCTCCAGCCCGACCATGAAATTGAACAGCACCTCGTCAGCGTCCGTAATGACAAGCGGGCGCTCCTTGTCAATACGGAGCGTTTCAAGCTGTGGCCGCACGTCGTCGTGAATGCCGGTAAACATGGTCAGTAATCCTCCATCGGAGCGCCGGGCAGGAGCCTGCGTGCGCGGGCCGGGGTCTGGGCGTCCATTTTTTCATGTTCGCAGAAATCTATCAGCATCTCTTCATGGCCGAGCAGAAAATCAAGGATCCCCGCCAGGATTTCTCCACTGTCCCCGGTTGCTGCCAGATCGCGGGGGTCGATGCCGGTCTCCCGCATCATCCGGTCCAGGTTTTTCTCATTTCCCGCCAGATAGGCAAGCGCCCTGAGAGCGGTAATTTCTGCTTTTTCGCGGTCCATCGCACTTTATCTTCCTTTAAGCCGCTTCCGGTAATGGAAAATTAAACATATTTCTGTTTAGTGAGTACGAATGATAGTCTCAAGCAGTGCAAAATGAAATTGGTAAGCTGAACGGCATCGTTAAAAACACTTGCCTGCAGTGTTTGAACTCAGGAATGAACGGGTTGAAAATGAAGACAGTATTGATTGTCGAGGATAACGACTTAAATATGAAACTGTTCCATGATCTTCTGGAAGCACATGGTTATAACACCATTCAGACCAAGGACGGCATGGAAGCACTCAGTCTGGCGCGCGAGCATTCGCCTGACCTGATCCTGATGGACATTCAGTTGCCCGAAGTCTCCGGACTCGAAGTGACGAAATGGATAAAGGAGGATGAGACGCTGAAATCCATCCCCGTTATTGCCGTTACGGCATTTGCGATGAAGGGGGATGAAGAAAAAATCCGCGAGGGGGGGTGCGAGGCCTATATCGCCAAACCGATCTCCGTCGAAAATTTTCTCAATACGGTCAAAGAATTTCTGAGCTGATATATGTCTGCACGTATTCTGGTCGTCGATGACGTCATCCCGAATGTCAAAATCCTCGAGGCAAAGCTGTCCGTCGAGTATTATGACGTGGTGACGGCCTATAACGGGCCGGATGCGCTTAAGATTGCCTCTGAACAACAGCCCGACCTCATATTGCTTGATGTGATGATGCCGCAGATGGACGGCTTTGAGGTCTGCCGCCGTCTGAAAGCGGACCGTCAGACCTCCCATATTCCCGTGATCATGGTCACCGCTCTCAGCGAGGCAACGGACCGGGTGCAGGGGCTGGAGGCGGGGGCCGATGATTTCCTGACCAAGCCGGTCGATGACCTTGCCCTGTTTGCGCGGGTGAAATCCCTGCTGCGGCTTAAAATGATGATGGATGAATTCCGCCTGCGGGAGGAGACAAGCTCTGAACTTGGCGTGATTTCCATGTCCGACCGGAAAGAGGAGGCCATCCAGCGCGCCCGTATTCTGGTGATCGACGATAACGAATATTCCGTCCGGCTGATAAGAGAACTCTATGCGGAAACCTATGACACTACGCTGGAACCGGATATGGAAGAGGCGCTGATCCGCCTGCGTGGCGGTGATTTCGATCTTGCCGTGATCAGTCTTGATTCCGCGAATTACGACCCGCTCAGGCTCTGTTCACGCATCCGCAGCCTGGAGGAAACCCGGCAACTTCCCATCCTCACCCTTGTTGACGAGGCTGACAATGACAAGCTGATCAAGGGAATGGAAATCGGCATCAATGATTATGTGATGCGCCCGATCGATACCAATGAGCTGATCGTCCGTACCCGCACCCAGATCCTGCGCAAACAGTATCAGGACCGGCTGCGCCATAATTTCCACCGGTCTCTGGAACTGGCGGTGACAGACAGCCTGACCGGCCTTTATAACCGCCGCTATATGTCCAATCATCTCGATGCGATGCTGCAACGCGCGCGGCTGGATTACAAACCGGTCTGCGTAATGATCATGGATATTGATTTCTTTAAACCCGTCAATGATACCCATGGTCATGATGTGGGGGACGAGGTGATCAAGGAATTTTCCTGCCGTATTGCGACCGGCGTGCGCGGTATCGATCTTGCCTGCCGCTATGGCGGGGAGGAATTTGTCGTGGTCATGCCGGATACGGATATTTCCGTCGCCTTGACGGTTGCGGAACGCCTGCGCCGCCATATTGCGGAAAAACCCTTTGTCGTCAGCCGAGGCCGGCTCACGCTGGATATCACCTGCTCCATCGGCGTTACCGTCTCGCAGGAGCAGGAGCAGTCGGACATTCTCCTGAAACGGGCCGATGAAGCGCTTTACAAGGCGAAGAAGGATGGCCGTAACAGGGTTGTGGTGGCGACGTCATCCATTGAAGCATTTCAGAAATCCTCGGAGAGCGTCGCCCGCTAGGTTTGTCAGCACCCGCTGGACGCCCCGCCGGATTTCCCATAAAAAAGGCCGCATGATGCGGCCTGTTTTTTTAGGGCATAGAGGAGGCGTTTATTTGATTTTCGCTTCCTTGAAGTCCACATGCTTGCGCACAACGGGGTCATACTTGCGCACAACCATCTTTTCCGTCATCGTGCGCGGGTTCTTCTTGGTGACATAGAAAAAGCCGGTGTCCGCAGTGCTTACCAGCCTGATTTTCAATGTTGTCGGCTTAGCCATGTCCGAAACTCCAGTGATCTCCCGCAGGATGCGCGGAAGTAAATAATGATCGAAGCCCGGAAAATACGGATTTAATCAGCGAAGTCAAGCGTGAGCTTGGAAAATTCGCAAAATTACCGGCGATTGCCCCGCCGGAGCGAAAGGGCAGAGATCAGGACGAAGATCAGGCAGGCCACCGCAAAGGTGAGCGGCATGCCGTGCGGTTCATATATTTCCATCGCCACTCCGGCAAAAAGCGGGCCCAGCAGGCTGCCAAAGCCCCAGACGGCGGTCACTGCCGTTGTCGCCATCACCAGATCGCCGCCCTTGAAATCCTGCCCCATCAGGACAAGCGCAATGGTATAGGTGCCCACGACCCCGCCCCCCCAGACTATCAGCAGCGGCCAGAGGAGAAGGCTTGTCGGCATGACGAGCGGTAGCAGCAGCGCGCCCGCCACCCCGATAACGCCGCAGCCGAGAATCACCTTGCCGCGCTCCACCCGGTCGGCCAGCCAGCCGATGGGATATTGCAGCAGGATATTTCCGGCCAGAAGCGCGCTGGTCATCAATACCGCGAACTCAAGGGTCTGTCCGTTCTTGACGCCATAAACCGGCAGCAAGGTCAGAACAGAACCATCAAAAAAGGCAACCAGCAGCGTCGCCGCGCTGATCATCGGCGCGGCACGGATGAAGGAGAGGATCGAATGGCGGCTTTTCTCGCCCAGATTTGGAAAGCGGTCGCCAACCGTAAGAAAGGCTATCCCCGCCGACATCACGATCAGGGAAGACACAATAAAGGGGCGGCTGCCCTCTGCGCCGATCAGGTTGATCAGCACCGGGCCGAAAGCAAACCCCAGGGTCATGGAGGACATGTAAATCGCCACCGTCCGGCCGCGCGTCTCTTCCCGGGCAATGGTGTTGAGCCAGGTTTCGCTGATCAGGAACAGCACCGCCATAGCGAGCCCGATGAGCAGCCGCAGCACAAACCAGAAATAGATATTGTCCCAGACCGCGAGCCCGAGGATGGAGCCCGCCGCCACCAGCAGCCCGGCCCATAGCATCGCGCCGGATCCGAAATGCCGCGTCGCGCCGGGAATGAAGGGGGAGGCGATCAGGAAGGCGAGGGCAGGAACGGCCCCCATCAGGCCGATCACGTCGCTGCCATAGCCCCGTTTTTCCAACAGCAGAGAGACCAGCGGAATGGACAGGCTGAGAGAGACCGACATGGCGGTGACCGCCGCAATCACGGCAATGAGCGCCCGGCGGTTATTGGAACCGCCGGTGTCAGCCATGGTCGTAATGACGGATAAAGGGCCTGCCTCTGTAATAGGTGAAGAGTGGAACTTTCGCTGCGGAGAGAGGCCGGGCGACCGAGCGGGGTTTTCTGATTTTGCGATCCACTTCGCCAAGCACGAATTCCGTCACATCAATGAGCGGCACCTCATGCACCGCGCCGAGTGGGATCCAGCGCAGATCAATCAGCTCCCCCGAGCCGCCGAGATCGCCGGTAACATGCGCCGCCTCAATGGTGAGAAAGCGGGTGTTGAAACGGATCGGGCTGTTTGTCGGGGTGATTGCCCGGGCGATGAAGTCGAGGCGGGAATGATCCGGACGCAGCAGGTCATCCTCCAGATCGCCGATGACGAGACCCGTCTCCTCATGGGTTTCGCGCACCGCCGCATTGGCGATGGCATGGGCCATCCCCGCGGGCTGCGAGAGTTGGGCTGCAATCTCCGGATTGAGCGGGGCAAGCGGCGTCATTCCGGCGTCCGCCGGATCCACCCGGCCGCCCGGAAACACATAGACATCAGGCAGGAAGCGGTGCTTTTTTGACCGCTTTCCCATCAGGACATACAGATCATCCGCCCGCTGTTCATAAATGACAAGGCTGGCAGCGTGACGGGGCGTGACCGGCCTTGCGGGTCGGGAGAGAGCCGTCATTCTTCGCCATAAACCCGCTTGCCGTACCGCATATGGAAACGGGGGACGGGGACCGACGGATCCTTTGGTGGGCGGGTTTTGAAAAAGGCATCCGCATATCCCAGCACTCTTTCGGTGATGAGCGGGATATCGAGCTCAAGCGCTTGCGGTAGGGTGACCCATTTCAAATCCAGCAATTCGCCGGAGCCCTTGATCTCGCCCTGCATGGTGTCCGCGTCGGCAACGAAAAAGCGGGTATTGAAGCGCTTTTTGCGGGCCGGGGGCGTCACGGCGCGGGCGATGTAGTCGAGCTTGGAAAGATCGGGGCCGCATAAGGCATCGCCGAAGTCGTTCCAGACCGCAACACGCGATTTTCGGGGGGCTTCATAGGTGCCCGCCAGGCAGAGGCCCGTTTCCTCGAATGTTTCGCGCACGGCGGCGATACCGAGGGCGCGCGCCCGCGCCGGGGTGCAGCCGCCGCGTATGAGACGCGCCATCACGTCGTCGCGCAGATCGCGGGCTGGCGGGATGCGGCTGTCGCTTGCGTCCACCCGTCCGCCCGGGAAAACATAGGTGTTGGGCATGAAGCTGTGCCTGCCGCTGCGTTCTCCCATCAGGATCTCGACAGTCTTGCTGCTCTGGCGGTAGAGGATCAGGGTTGCTGCATCTTTCGGGCGCGGCGCTTTGGTGCCGTCTGTGCGGTCTTCCGCAACGGTTCTTTTCTTATCCGTACTCATCTTCTGAACTTCCTTTTTCCCCAATATGCACCGCCGGGGCAGGCAAGTCCAGATGCTTTAGGTGAAATCGCCGCCGAAGCCGTGCATCTGCCGGGCCCATTGAATGCCGATCAGCGCGCCCTTGACCCGGGGCAGCAGCCAGAGGGCAAAAACAAGCGAGATCGGCAGCCAGAGAGCGAGCTGTACCCACATGGCCGGGCTGTAGGCCTGTTCCAGAGCCACCAGGCCGGAAATCACCACATGCAGCACAATGAACATGGTGAAATAGGGCGGCGCGTCGTCGGCGCGCTGGTGGTGCAGTTCCAGTCCACAATGATCGCAGGTATGGTTGACCTTGATATATTTGTTGAAAACCTGGCCTTCGCCGCAATTGGGGCAGCGGCGGCGCAGTCCATGAAGAATAGCCTGGGCTACGGATCTTGGTGCAGTGACAATATGCATTCGGATAATTACCTTAAATCCATCATATGTAATATCTTAGCATCACTTAGGCATGATTTCTAAGCGCAAAAGCCCTTTGCGACACTCTGCCGCAGAGATCAGTCGCGGCCGGTGGGGCGGCGGGATTTCCGTTTTCCTTTCGGCAGGGTGCGTTTTTTCTTCTTTGCCGCCCTGGCCGCCTGCGTTGCCTTTTCCCCTCTGGTGGGGGGGCGCTCCTTTTTCCCGGTATTCCGCGATCTGCCCGCGCCCGGATGACGGCGGGGGGCGAGGCCTTCGTCGTCCTCGCGCCCGTCTTCGATACTGACAATCATGCTGCCGGTGACGATATCCACCTCACGGACGCACACCATCAGCCGATTGGCGAGGCGATAGCTCACTCCCGTCCGTTCGCCGATCAGTAAATGCCGGTCGGGATCGAAACGAAAATAGTCACGACCGAGGGTGGAGATGGGTGCGAGGGCGTCTGCGCCGCTCTCATCCAGGGTGAGGAACAGGCCGGCGCGAGTGACGCCGGACACCTTGGCCGGGAAGATTTCCCCCACCTTGTTGGCGAGGAAAACGGCGGTGAAACGATCGACCGTTTCCCGTTCCGCCACCATGGCGCGCCGTTCGGTTGCCGATATGGCCGTGCCGATCTCCTCGAACTCCGCGGCTTCTTCCGCTTTCAACCCGTCCTTGCCGAACCCCAGCGTGGCAATCAGGCTGCGGTGGACGAGCAAATCCGCGTAGCGCCGGATGGGCGAGGTGAAATGCGCGTAATTCTGCAAATGCAGGCCGAAATGATGCAGGTTTTCGGGGCTGTAGACGGCTTGCGACTGGCTGCGCAGGATCAGGGAGCTGACCAGCTCCTTGTCGATCTCGGTCTTTGCCTGGGCGAGAATGCGATTGAAGGTGGCGGTGGTCACGCCCTGTCCTTTGGCGAAACGGATATCCATCTCGGCCAGCGTCTCCTGCAAGCCCGCCAGCTTATCGGCAGCGGGCGGTTCATGGACACGGAACATGCAGGGCTGTTTTCGTTTCACCAGCGTTTCGGCGGCCGAGACATTGGCCTGGATCATGAACTCTTCGATCAGCATATGCGCCGCAAAGCGCTCGCGCTTATGCACGGCCTTGATGAAGCCATCCTCGCCAAATTCGATCCACCGTTCCGGCAGGTCAAGATCCAGCGGCTGGCGCTTTGCCCGCGCTTTTTTAAGGGCCTCATAGGCCCCATAGAGCGGGCGGATCACATCTTCATAGATCGGCGCCGTTTTCTCATCCGGGTGGCCGTCATGCGCGTCCTGCACCTGCCGGTAGGAGAGGGAGGCGAGGGAGCGGATCATCGCGCGCATGAACTGATGCCGGAGCTTGTTCCCCGTGGCATCGAACCACATTTTCACCGCCATGACCGGCCGATCCACATTTTCATGCAGAGAGCAGAGATCGCTGGACAGCTCATGGGGCAGCATCGGCACAACGCGATCGGGAAAATAGACGCTGTTGCCCCGGTCCCGCGCGGCCTGGTCGAGCGGGCTGCCGTGGGTTACATAGTGGGCAACATCGGCAATGGCGACGATCACCTGCCAGCCGCCTTCATTGGCCGGATCGTCATCAGGCGCCGCCCACACCGCATCGTCCCGGTCGCGCGCATCGGCGGGGTCGATGGCAATGATGGGCAGAGGGCGTAAATCGGTGCGTGTGCCGAGGCTGACCGGCTGCGCGGCCAGCGCCTGTTCGATTGCCGCATCGTCAAAAATATCGGGGATACCATGGGTGTGGATCGCAATCAGGCTGACGGAAGTGGCGTCGTCAAGCGGGCCAACCCGTTGCGTGACCCGTCCTTCCGGCAACGCGAGGGCCTTTCCCGGCAGGATATCGCACAGCACCACCTCACCGCTTTGCGCGCCCAGCGAATTTTCATGGCGGATGATGATTTCTTTTTTCAGCTTGCGGTTGGTGGGTTGCACCCGGCCATCCTTGCCGACTTTCGAATAAACACCGAGCACCGGCCCGGCGGAAGCCTCCAGCAGGCGGATGACTTTCGCTTCATAGCTGCCGTCCTTCTGTCGGGCCAGGCGGGCAAGCAGGCGGTCGCCAACGCCGGGGGCGCTGGTCTGGTCACGTTTGCCGGTGCGGGCAAAGTAGATAAGGGGGGCTGCCGCCTCGTCCTGCCAGCTTGCGGGGCGAGCAACCGGTTCGCCATCCGCATCCAGACGCACAACTTCAATCACCGCGACAGCGGGAAGCGCGCCTCTTGGCGCCAATTCCCGCTTGCGGCCGCGTTCCAGATGACCTTCGTCAACCAGCTCCTTCAACAGCTTTTTGAGAGGGATGCGATCCGACCCCTTGATATTGAAGGCGCGGGCAATCTCGCGCTTGCCGACGGGTGTTTCGCTTTCGTCAATGAAGGCGCGCAGCTGCTCCTTGCTTGGCAGATGTCCCGGTTGTGGCGGTTTGCGGGTCAAAATATCCTGTTTTCTGGTCGCATGGACCGGTTATTCCGCCGCTGCGGACGATTTTTTTGCCGGAGATTTTTTCGCGGGCGATTTCTTTTTCGCTGCGGCTTTGCTCTTGCCGCCGCTCTTCGCTTTGGCCGTCGTTCCGGCTTTTTTGGCGAGTTTCGGCTTCTTGCCGCTCTTCTCGGCCCGTTCGGCCAGCAGCGTGACGGCGTCTTCCAGCGAGATGGTCAGGGGGTCGGAGCCCTTCGGAATTGTCGCATTGATGCCGCCATGGGTGACATAGGCGCCGTAGCGGCCGTCTTTCACATTGATGTCGGCCCCGTCCGCGGGATGCGGACCGATCACCCGCAGCGGTGCCGCGCCGCGGCCTGCGCCGCCGCTGCGCCCCTTGGCTTCCGCCAGCAGCTCGACCGCGCGGTTCATGCCAACAGTCAGCACTTCCATGGCATTGGGCAGCTTGCCGTATTTCCGGTCGCATTCCACATAGGGGCCATAACGGCCGAGCCCGGCGGTGATCATCACGCCGCTTTCCGGATGCGGGCCGATGTCGCGCGGCAGGCCAATGAGCTGCACCGCCAGATCGAAATCAAGATCTTCCAGCGCAATATCCTTGGGGATGGAGACCCGCTTCGGTTTCTTCTTCGGCTCCGCCTCGCCAAGCTGGAGATAGGGGCCATAAGGACCCTTGCGCAAGCTGATCATCAGGCCGGTTTCGGGATCCTGCCCCAGTTCCTTCGGTCCGTCATCCGGCGTTGCGTCCGCCTCGTCCGCATGATCGCCAAGCTGGCGGGTGAAGCGGCATTCGGGATAGTTGGAACAGCCGATAAAGGCGCCGAAACGGCCGGTTTTCAGGCTCAGACGTCCTTCTGCGCATTTCGGGCAGGCGCGCGGATCCTTGCCGTCTTCCGTCTCGGGGAAGATATGCGGGGCAAGAACGCGGTTCAACTCCTCCAGCACGTCGGAGACGCGCAGCTCCGCCGTTCCCTCGACCAGTGTATTGAAATCAAACCAGAAATCGCGCAATACCTGCTTCCAGTCTATCTTGGCGTCAGAAACGTCATCGAGCTTTTCTTCAAGCTGCGCCGTAAAGTCATATTCCACATAGCGGGTGAAGAAGGAAGCGAGGAAAGCGGTGACAAGCTGTCCCTTGTCTTCTGGGATAAAGCGTTTCTGATCCAGCCGCACATAATCGCGGTCCTGCAACACCGAGATGATGGAGGCGTAGGTGGACGGGCGGCCGATGCCGAGTTCTTCGAGTTTTTTGACCAGGCTTGCTTCGGAATAGCGGGGCGGCGGTTCGGTGAAATGCTGATCGGCGCGCACGTCCGCCGTATCGACGGTCTCGCCCGCCGTGACGGCCGGAAGGCGCTTGCCGCCTTCGTCATCGGCGGCATCGTCGCGCCCCTCTTCATAGAGCTTGAGGAAGCCCGGAAACCGCACGACGCTGCCGGTCGCGCGCAGGATCTGGCCCGCACCATCGCTAAAGTCAATGGTCGTGCGTTCCATCTGTGCGCTTTCCATCTGGCTGGCGATGGTGCGTGTCCAGATCAGTTCATAAAGTCGCAGATGTTCGCTATCGAGATATTTCGCGACCATCGCCGGCGTGCGGGTGAGGTCGGTCGGGCGGATCGCTTCATGGGCTTCCTGCGCGTTCTTCGACTTGGATTTGTACATCCGCGGTTTTTCGGGCAGGAATTCCTTGCCATATTCCTTTGCGATTACGTCGCGGGCGCTGTTCACCGCCTCTGCCGCGAGGCTGACACCGTCGGTTCGCATATAGGTGATGAGACCCTGCGTCTCGCCGCCGAGATTGAATCCCTCATAAAGCTTCTGCGCCACCATCATCGTCCGCTTCGCGCCATAGCCGAGCTTGCGGCTGGCCTCCTGTTGCAGGGTGGAGGTGGTGAAGGGCGGGGAGGGGTTCCGCTTCGCCGGTTTCTGCGTGACATCGGCAATTTTGAAGCTGCCTTCACGGATTTTACCGGCAGCGGCCTCGGCGCTGTCCGCATCGGGAAAGGCGAATTTATCGAGCTTGTTGCCCTCATATTGGATCAGTCGGGCGGTGATGCTGTCCTTCTTCCCCGTCAGGAAGTCGGCGTCGATGGTCCAGTATTCCTCACTCCGGAAGGCATCGATTTCCAGCTCCCGCTCGCAGATCAGGCGCAGCGCGACAGACTGCACGCGTCCGGCGGATTTCGCGCCCGGCAGTTTGCGCCACAGCACCGGCGACAGGGTGAAGCCGACCAGATAGTCGAGGGCGCGGCGGGCCTGCTGCGCGTTCACCAGATTCATATCCAGCTCGCGCGGATGGGCGATGCCTTCCAGCACGGCGCGTTTGGTGATTTCGTTGAAGACGACGCGGCTCACTTTCGCGCCCTTCAGCTTCTTTTTCTCCTCCATCACCTTCAGCACATGCCAGGCGATGGCCTCCCCCTCGCGGTCCGGGTCAGTCGCGAGATAGAGATTCTCTGCGCCGTTCAGCGCGTCGGCAATGGCCTTGATATGCTTCGCCGATTTTGCATCATTCTGATAATGCATGGCGAAATCCTGATCCGGTTCCACCGACCCGTCCTTCGATGGCAGATCGCGGATATGCCCGTAGGAGGCCAGAACCGTATAGTCCTTGCCGAGATATTTGTTGATCGTCTTGGCTTTCGCAGGGGATTCGACAACTACTACGTTCATATCAGTACCGCAGGCTTCCTTCCGTTTTCTTCGGGTCGGTTTCATTACGTCCCGTGTTATATAGAGACGCTAGAGGGCGATGGAAACCCTGTTCCCGAAATGGCGTTCTATTCTGCCTGCCAGCTCCAGTTCAAGTAAAATCGTCAGCACGAGGGCGGGAGGTTGCCCGCTCAGGCGGATAATCTCGTCAATTTCGATGGGGGTGGCGCTCAGGAAATTGACGATATCCGGCCGGGCGGATTGCAGCTCGGCTTCGTCGGGGGGGACAGGATCGAACAGGGGCAATAGCGGCTGGTCCGGTTCTCCGAGCGGACGGTGGCGCAGGGTCTGAAGGGCGTCAAAAATATCTTCCGCCCCTTCGATCAGCGTTGCGCCATTCCGGATCAGGCTATTGCCGCCACGGGCGCGCGGATCGAGCGGGGATCCCGGAATGGCAAACACCTCGCGTCCCTGCTCAAGGGCCATCCGGGCGGTGATCAGCGATCCGGAGCGCGGGGATGCCTCCGCCACCAGCACGCCCCGTGCGAGGCCAGAGATAATGCGGTTGCGGCGCGGGAAGTGGCGGGCCTGCGGCACGGTGCCGAAGGGCTGTTCGGCGATGACGCAGCCGCGCGCGCCAATTTCGGCCTGAAGGGCGGTGTTCTCTTTCGGATAGGGATAATCGATGCCGCCGCCGACCACCGCGATCGTCCCGCCGTCGAGCGCCGCAACATGGGCCGCCGTGTCGATCCCGCGCGCGAGGCCGGAGGCAATGACGAGATGGCCTTTCGACAGCTCGCCCGCAATCTGCCGGGTGAGGCGAATGGCCGCGGCGGAGGCATTGCGTGCACCGACAATGGCGAGGATATCCCGGTTCAGCAACTCCGGGTGTCCATGCAGGGTCAGGATGGGCGGGGGATCGGCAATCTGGCGCAGCGGTTTCGGATAGCCGGGCTCGATTGCCGCCATCAGGGTGGCTCCGAACTGCTCCAGCGTTTCCATCTCCGCGCGTGCGGCGGCGGCGGGAAAGACGCGGATCGGCTTCTTGCGGCCACCCCGGCGGGCCAGCTCCGGCAGGGCGTCCAGCGCCTTTGCGGCCGTTCCGAACCGGCCGAGAAGCTGGAAAAAGGTGATGGGGCCGACATTCTCCGAACGGATCAGCCTGAGCCAGTCCAGCCGTTCATTTCGGGATAGTTCGCGCGTTTGCTCCATCTGCAGAAGATGACAGGAGATATTAAATCGCGTCAATTGAATTCTATGGTTAAACTTACACCATTATCTATTGCCTCCCCCGGTGGCGGCGGGTGGATCAGCGGAACCGGGGCTTCACATCAAACAGATTTTTCAGGAACCGGCCCTTTTTCTGCGTGGCCTTATCCTGTGGCGTCTCCGGCAGGTTGGGTGCTTCCGTCGGCGCTTGCGCGGGAGGCTCCGCGGCCTTGGCTGTCGCCTTGATTTCCTCCCGCGCGTGGAGGATTTTCGCCACCTGGTCAATTTCGTCGAGCAGGCGCTCCTCGATCTCCGGATCAAGGGTGCCTTCCGTCTCCGCCTCCGTCTCCGGCGCCGCACCGGAAGGCGCGTCTTCTGGCGGGCGTAGCGGTGGCGCGTCCTCCGATCCGGCAGAAGCGGGCGGAGAGGGGGGCGAAACGCCGTACAGCGTCAGGCGCGGCCGGGGGCGGTTTTTGCGCAAGGCTTTGCGGCGGCGGGGCCGGGGCGGCGCGTCATCCTCCGTCTTTTCCGTCTTGTGCGGGGGCGGGACAGGCGGGATGTCGAGGGTATCCGCCATTTCCGCGCCTTTCCTTTCCTCAGCCCGTTCATGCATTGCCTGGAGGGTGGCAAGTTCAGAGGGCAGGAAATTTTCACAAAACCGCGCCCGCCACGCCGTCATTTCCGCCTGCGACCCCTGGACATGCCGCTGATACGCGGCGCGCGCCGCCTGTTGCAGGCGTTGCAGCCGCCGGACGGTCACCTCCATCATCGAGGGGGATTCCGATGCGATCATCTGATTTTTCCATCTCCGGTCTGTTTCGGAATAAACGGAAAAGTCGCCGCCTTCGTGATTTATGATTTTTTGCCGGCCCCGATGCGCGGTTCTGTCCCCTTGACAAGACGGGCAATATTTTCGCGGTGGCGCAGGAAGATCAACACCGCCATGGCGGCGGCGAATTCGATCCGCTGGGTATCGCCGAAATAGCTCCCGCCGAAGGGAGAATATATCTTCAGCAGATAGAGATAGAGCGGCGCGAGCGCGGCGGCGATCAGCGCCGCGAGAGAGGAAATCCGAAAGATCAGCGCCGTCAGCAGCCAGGTGAGCGCCACGCCAATCCCGGCGGGCCAGCTGATCGCCAGCATCACGCCGATAAAGGTGGCGACGCCCTTGCCGCCCTTGAATTTCAGCCAGACCGGATAGAGATGCCCGAGAAACGCCCCGCCGCCCGCCAGCACCGCATAATCCTGCGTAAAGAAATGATTGGCCAGCAGCACGACAAGCGCGCCCTTGCCGCCATCGAGCAGCAGGGTGGCGAGCGCGAGGCCCTTCTTGCCGGTCCGGAGAACATTGGTCGCGCCGATATTGCCCGAGCCGATTTTGCGCACATCGCCGAGCCCGGCCATTTTGGTGAGTACCAGCCCGAACGGGATGGAGCCGATCAGATAGCCGATCAGCGCAGCGGCAAAAAACGGCCAGGTGAAGCTGATATCGCCGAGCGGTTCAGGCATGGGGGTTCCCTTCGCTTATGATCGCTCAAACACGGTCTTGCCGCTGACGAGGGTGCGGACAACCCGTCCCTGCAACAGATGACCGTCAAAGGCGGTATTCTTAGATTTGGACAGCAGATCGTCGCCATTGACCTGCCACGGTTTTTCCGTATCGAACAGGATAAGATCCGCCGCCGCGCCTTTTTTAAGCGCGCCCGCGTCCAGCCCGAGCAGCTTTGCAGGCGCGACCGTCATGGTATGCAGCAGCCGCAGCAGGCTGACATCGCCATTGTGATAGAGGCGGAGGCTGACCGGCAGCATGGTCTCCAGCCCGATAACGCCGGGTTTGGCCTGGGCGAACGGCACGCGCTTGCTGTCGGCGCTCTGCGGCAGATGCTGCGAGGAGATGACGTCAATGGTGCCGTCCTTGATCCCTTCGATCACGGCGAGGCGCTCGCTTTCCTCGCGGAGCGGCGGAGAGACGCGGGCGAAGGTGCGGTATTCGCCGAGCTCCAGATCATTGAGGGCATGGTAATGCGGCGCCGTTCCGGCCGTGACATTGAGCCCGTCATTTTTCGCGCGCCGGATGGTATCAAGGGCATCGCGGGTGCTGAGATGCGCCGCATGCCAGCGCGCGCCGGTCATTCTCACCAGCCGGATATCGCGCTCCACCAGAATGGCTTCGGCGCAGGCGGGGATGGATTTGAGACCCATGAAGGTTGCCGTCCGACCGCCGGTCATGACGCCGCTTGCGGCAAGGCCCGGATCCTCCGCATGGACGATGACGGGCCGTTCGAACATCACGGAATAGGCCAGCGCCCGGCGCATCAGATTGATATCGCCAATGGCGAACTGCCCGTCGCTGAAGGCGACCGCGCCCGCCTCCGACAGCAGGCCGAATTCAGCCATTTCGCGGCCCTCCAGCCCTTTGGTGAGGGCGGCGGTGACAACGACATTGACGGCGGAGCGGGATTTCGCCCGCCGCAGCACCATTTCGACAATGGCCGGATCATCAATCACCGGCTCAGTCGCGGGAAAGGCGTTGATGGTGGTCACCCCGCCTGCGGCGGCGGCCATTCCGGCGCTCGCCATGGTTTCGCGGTGTTCCTTGCCTGGCTCACAGAGATAGGCGTGGGCATCGACCAGACCGGGGGAAAGACAGAGCCCGCCTGCGTCAATGATCTCCGACCCGTCCGGAATATTGTCCTTCGTGATATGCGCGCCCCAGTCGAGGATTTTTCCCTTGTCGATCAGGACGCCGCCCCGGGTATCCGTCTCCGTCGCGGGATCAAGCAGCCGGGCATTGAGGAGGGCGAGAGGCGGTGTTGCCATTATTTGCCCCCCCGCGTCAGAAGGTCGAGGCAGGCCATGCGCACGGCGACGCCCATCTCCACCTGTTCCGATATGGCGCTGTTGTTGAGATCATCGGCGGTCTCGCTATCAATCTCGACGCCGCGGTTCATCGGCCCCGGGTGCATGATGAGGGCATCCGGCTTGGCGACCGAGAGTTTTTCCGCATTCAGCCCGAAGAAATGGAAATATTCGCGGATCGACGGCACGAAGGAGCCCTGCATGCGCTCCGTCTGAAGGCGCAGCATCATGACGATATCGGCATCCTTCAGCCCTTCTGACATTTTATGATAAACCTCGACGCCCATCTTCGCAGCGTTGGACGGGATCAGCGTCGTCGGGCCGACGATGCGTACCCGCGCCCCCATGATGTTGAGCAGCGCGATGTTGGAGCGGGCGACGCGGCTATGCTGGATATCGCCGCAGATGGCGACGATCAGCCCTTCGAGCCGGCCCTTGCGGCGCTTGATGGTCAGCGCGTCGAGCAGCGCCTGAGTCGGGTGTTCATGGCTACCGTCGCCGCCATTGATCACCGCGCAATCGACCTTCTGCGCCAGCAGATGCGGCGCGCCCGAATCGCCATGGCGGATCACCAGCACATCCGGGTGCATGGCGTTCAGCGTCATGGCGGTGTCGATCAGGGTTTCCCCCTTTTTCACCGAGCTGGAATCGACCGACATGTTGATGACATCGGCGCCAAGCCGTTTGCCCGCCAGTTCGAACGAGGTGCGGGTGCGGGTGGAGTTTTCGAAGAAGAGGTTGATCTGCGTCTTGCCGCGCAGCAGATCGCGGTTCTTGTCGGGAGTGCGGGACAATTCCGCATAATGCTCGGCAAGGGATAAAATCTGGGTGATGTCGGTGGCGTTGAGCCGCGCGATATCGAGGAGATGCCGATGGGCAAATCGTATGGGATCTGATGTTGTCATTAAAAGCAAACTGTATAGCCAGCTTGAGGGGGCGCGGCAAGCGCAAGATGATTTTTTTGAAACGCGTCTCAGCGCATGGCGTCGAGCGCGCCCTGCAGGATATAGGCGGCGGCCATTTTATCGACCGCTTTCGCCCGTTTCGCGCGCGAGGTGTCGGCATCCAGCATGGCGCGGGTCACGGCAACGGTGGACAGGCGCTCATCCCAGAAACACATGGGGAGATCGAAATATTCCTCCAGATTTTTCTGAAACTGGCGAATCGACTGGCAGCGCGGCCCTTCGCTGCCGTCCATATTGATGGGCAGGCCGATGACGAAGCCGCCGACATTCCATTCCGTGACAATTCTCGCAATTTCCGCCGCATCCGTCTTGAACTTTGTGCGCTTGATTGTCATAAGAGGCGTGCCCACTTTCAAAGCGGCGTCGGAAAGGGCGAGGCCGATGGTTTTCGTTCCCGGATCCATGCCGAGCAGCCGCTTGTCGAGGGGGAGCAGATGTTTCAGATAGGTGGGGTTGTCGAGGAGCATGGGTTACGCTAATTTGCAGCCAATGTCGGTTTGGCGCCAGTTTTCGGATTGGTTGTTTCCGGGCCGACCCTCCGGACAGCTTCTATTACAGCAAAGGGTGACAGATGTCGCTTGATAAAGCCACTGTGGCGAAAGTCGCCAATCTGGCCCGCATCAAAGTCGAGGAAAAAGACCTCGAACCGATGGCGGCCGAACTCAATAATATTCTGGGCTGGGTGGAACAGCTTGGCGAAGTCAACACCGATAATGTGGAGCCGATGACCTCCGTCGCCGAGATGCGCCTGCGCTGGCGCGCCGATGAAGTGACGGATGGCGGCTATGCGGAGGATGTCGTCGCCAATGGCCCCAATCATGAAGACGGCTATTTCGCCGTGCCGAAGGTGATCGAATAATGAGTGATCTGACCAGACTGACCATTGCGGATGCGCGCGACGGCCTTGCCAAGGGCGATTTCTCGGCGCGGGAACTGACCGCCGCCCATATCACCGCGATGGCGGCCGCGAAAGCACTCAACGCCTATATCACGGAGACGCCGGATCAGGCGGTGGAACAGGCGACCGCGTCGGACGCGCGCCGCGCGAAGGGGGAGGCGGGCAAGCTCGACGGTATCCCCCTCGCCATCAAGGATCTGTTCTGCACCAAGGGCGTGCTGACCACCGCCGCCTCGCATATTCTGGACGGGTTCAAGCCGCATTATGAAAGCACCATCACGGGCAAGCTCTGGGATGCGGGGGCGGTCATGCTCGGCAAGGTCAATCTTGACGAATTCGCCATGGGATCGTCCAACGAAACCAGCTATTACGGCAATGTGGTAAACCCCTGGCGGCGCGCGGGCGATGACAATACGCCGCTGGTGCCGGGCGGCTCCTCCGGCGGATCGGCGGCGGCGGTTGCCTCTTTCAGCGCGATGGGCGCGACCGGCACGGACACCGGCGGCTCGATCCGCCAGCCCGCCGCCTTCACCGGCATCACCGGCATCAAGCCGACCTATGGCCGCTGCTCGCGCTGGGGCGTGGTGGCGTTCGCCTCCAGCCTCGATCAGGCGGGGCCGATGGCCCGCAGCGTCCGCGACTGCGCGATCCTGCTGGAGGCCATGGCCGGGTTCGATCCGAAAGACAGCACCAGCGTCGATATGGCCGTGCCGGACTTTGAAGCCGCCCTCACCGGCGATATCCGCGGCCTTAAAATCGGTATCCCGAAGGAATATCGCCTGGAGGGTCTCAGCGATGAGATTGACGCCCTCTGGCAGCAGGGCATCGACTGGCTGAAGGCGGCGGGCGCGGAGATTGTCGAGATCAGCCTGCCGCATACGAAATACGCGCTGCCCGCTTATTACATCATTGCCCCGGCGGAGGCGTCCTCCAATCTCGCGCGCTATGACGGCGTGCGCTATGGCCTGCGCGTGGACGGCAAAGACCTGAGCGACATGTATGCCAATACCCGCGCCGAAGGCTTCGGGGCGGAGGTGAAGCGCCGCCTGCTGATCGGCACCTATGCGCTTTCCGCCGGATATTACGACGCCTATTACTTAAAGGCGCAGAAGGTCCGTGCCTGCATCGCCGGGGATTTCCGGGAGGCGTATAAGAAAGTGGATGCGATCCTGACGCCGACCGCACCATCCGCCGCCTTCGGCTTCGGCGAGAAGGGGGATGATCCGCTGGAGATGTATCTCAATGACGTGTTCACCGTGCCCGCCAGCCTTGCGGGCCTGCCCGGCCTGTCGCTGCCGGCGGGGTTGTCCGCTGAGGGGCTGCCGCTTGGCTTGCAAATTCTCGGCCGACCGTTTGATGAGGAAACCGTGTTTCGTGTCAGCGGCGTGCTGGAAGACGCCGCCGCCTTTACCGCCACACCGTCCGACTGGTGGAGGGGATAATATGGGTATGATTATAGAGGGCGCCACCGGGGATTGGGAGGTCGTGATCGGCCTTGAGGTGCATGCGCAGGTAACAACAAAATCGAAGCTGTTTTCAGGCTCAGCCGCCGCCTATGGCGCCGCGCCCAACAGCCAGGTCTCCTTCGTCGATGCGGCGATGCCGGGCATGCTGCCCGTGATCAACGAAATGGCGGTGGAGCAGGCCGTGCGCACCGGTCTTGGCCTCAAAGCGAAGATCAACAAATTCTCGGTCTTTGACCGCAAGAATTATTTCTATGCCGACCTGCCGCAGGGCTATCAGATCAGCCAGTTCCAGCAGCCCATCGTCGGCGAGGGGAAGATCACCATCGACCTCAAGGACGGCGAGAGTCGCGAGATTGGCATCACCCGCCTGCATCTGGAGCAGGATGCGGGCAAAAGCCTGCATGACCAGCACCCGAGCCAGACGTTCGTCGATCTCAATCGCTCCGGCGTGCCGCTGATGGAAATTGTCTCGGAGCCCGACATGCGCTCGCCGGAGGAGGCGGCCGCCTATGTCAAGAAGCTGCGCAGCATCGTCCGCTATCTCGGCACCTGTGATGGCAATATGGAGGAAGGCTCCATGCGCGCCGATGTCAATGTCTCCGTCCGCCGCCCCGGCGACGGCTACGGCACGCGCTGCGAGATGAAGAATATCAACTCCATCCGCTTCATGCAGCAGGCGATCATCTATGAGGCCAACCGCCAGGTGGATATTCTGGAGGCGGGCGGCACGGTCGATCAGGAAACGCGGCTCTATGATCCGGACAAGGGGGAGACCCGCTCCATGCGCTCGAAGGAAGAGGCGCATGACTATCGCTATTTCCCGGATCCGGACCTGTTGCCGCTGGAATTTGACGATGCGTTCATTGAGCGCATCCGGGCTGATCTGCCGGAACTGCCGGATGATAAAAAAGCCCGGTTTATCAATGATCTGGGACTTTCGGCCTATGATGCGGGCATTCTGGTCGGGGAAAAGGAAGTCGCCGATTATTTCGAGGCGGTGGCGGCAGGGCGCGACGCCAAGCTCGCCGCCAACTGGGTGATCGGGGAGCTGTTCGGCCAGCTCAATCGCACGGGCAAGTCGCTCGCCGACAATCCTGTCGATGCGAATGCCCTCGGTGAGTTGATCGACCTGATCAAGGATGGCAAGATCAATAACAGGATTGCAAAAGAAGTCTTTGAGGAGATGTTCGACACCGGTGAGAAGGCTGCCGATATTGTCCAGAAAAAAGGCCTCACGCAGGTCTCCGATACCGGCGCGATTGAAGCGGCCATTGACGCCGTGATCGCTGCCAACCCGGACAAGGTCGCGGAATATCGCAGCGGCAAGGACAAGCTGTTCGGCTTCTTCATGGGGCAGGTGATGAAGGCGACGCAAGGCAAGGCCAACCCCGCCGTCGTCACCGAAATCCTGAAACCCAAGCTGGATGGCTGAGGGTTGAGATTTGTGCGATTAAGAACGCGGTGCGGCAAGGGATGCCGCATCGCGTTTTTTTATGCACCGGATCGCAGGGCCATCCGCGTCTTACACATAGGACTGGACCGCCCAGATCAGCATCAGGGCGGGGAAGGTGAAGATATAGGCGGCTTCGCGGAGTTTGCTCCGCAGCGGCTGGCGGGATTTGGTCTGGCGCTCCGGCATCTTGATCTCCTGCATCGTGGCGGGGCTGGGCTGTCTTGCGCCTCTGATGCCGGTTTCTCGCATAGGCAGCATTGATCCGGATCAATACTTGCATATATCATCTTTTTGTTGTATAATAACTGTCGGTGGTCAGAGCAAAACGATCTCCAGCCGGTAGGGGGCGTGGTCGGTGATCTGGATGACCTCCATATCATGATAGGTCGGGGTGGACTTGCGATAGGCAAGGCCCCATGCCGTCACGTCGATGCGGCAGATCAACCCGTCATATTTCAAGGCAATCTGATAACCCGATGCGGGCCCGGTGCAGCGGCAGCGGTGATATTTGAACGGCGGCAGGATGGCGGGCGGCGGCGTGACCCATTCAAGGCCATCGGTTTCCAGCGCCTGATAGCGCAGGTCTTTTTTTTCGATTGTGCTGATCAGCGCGATGTGGGTTTCGAGGGGCATCCGTCTGTCCTTGTATTTTGACTGACTGACGCCCCTATGGGGGCTGCTGTGAGCGGCGGTGCGGCGATTTTTGTTCGGAATGGTCGGGCGATCTGCTACTCTCCCGCCATGCAATGGATTGACAGCGGCATCCTTCTCAGCCTCCGGAAACATGGGGAAAACAGCGTGATTATTCATGCCTTTACCCGTGATCACGGGCGTGTGGCCGGGCTTATTCGCGGCGGCGTCGGGCGGCGGATGCGCGGCATTTTGCAACCGGGGAACGAGCTCAGGCTGACCTGGCGGGCGCGCACGGCGGAGCAGCTTGGCGCCTTCACGGCGGAAGCCGAAATATCCCGCGCGGGCCTGCTGTTCGAGGCGCCGGAGGTGCTCAGTGCCGCCAGTTCGGCGCTTGCCCTGCTGGATATCGCGCTGCCGGAGCGCGAAGCCCATCGCCCGCTTTATGAGGCGACGCGGCTGCTGCTGGATGCGCTGGCGGAAGATCCGGATGTCTGGCCGCTGCTGGTCGCCCGCTGGGAGCTTGGACTGCTGCAGGAAATCGGTTATGGCCTCGATCTCGGCCGATGCGCGGTGAGCGGGGCGACGACGGATCTCGCCTATGTCTCGCCGAAATCGGGACGGGCGGTGAGCCGCACGGCGGGCGCGCCTTATCACGACCGGCTGCTGCCGCTGCCGTCCTTCCTGATGGCGACGCGAGCGGACACGGAGGCGGCAGAGGTAACGGGGGCGGAGATTCTGGGCGGGCTGGCGCTCACCGGATATTTCCTGGGTAAATTCATGAAGGAGCATCATCCGAAGACGCATCTGGCGGCGCGCGGGCGCATGATGGCGGTGCTGTCACGGAAATATGCCGCGACGGAGGCGACCTCCGGGACGGATTGAGACGATATGAGAGACGTTTAAGGGCGCGCCGGAGACGGAGGACGGCGGCATGAAGACGCGGGCACAGGACAGGACAGAGAAGGAGAGAGCACGACACAGGCTGACGAATTAAAGACGCGCTGCGGCAAAATACGCAAGGGCAAGACGTGGATCAACGGGCCGATAAGCGGACGGAACGGCGATGATCGGCAGGCGGACCATCAGGGCGGCGGGAGGCGCAGCGCATGATGTGAGCGGAGGAATGATTTTTCCCCTCCCCAAAGGCGAATGTGATGGTATATAGGGGGCATGAGTGAGCATTCCCCCGTAACCCCCGGCGAGATCGTTCCCACCTCGCTGAAGGACGCCATCAGCGAGCGTTATCTCGCCTATGCGATGTCCACCATCATGGCCCGGTCGCTTCCCGATGTGCGCGACGGTCTGAAGCCGGTGCACCGGCGTCTCCTTTACGCCATGCGGCTGCTGAAGCTGGATCCCAACTCCGGCTTCAAGAAATGCGCCCGTGTGGTTGGTGACGTAATCGGTAAATATCATCCCCATGGCGACCAGTCGGTCTATGACGCGCTCGTTCGCCTCGCGCAGGAATTTGCGCAGCGTTACACGCTGGTGGAGGGGCAGGGCAATTTCGGCAATATCGACGGCGATAATGCGGCGGCCATGCGATATACGGAGGCGCGCCTCACGGTGATCGCCGAGATGCTGCTCCGTGATATTGATCAGGATACGGTCGATTTCCGTCCGACCTATGACGGGGAGGATAAGGAACCGGTCGTGCTGCCCGCCGCCTTTCCGAACCTGCTGGCCAATGGCTCGGCCGGTATCGCGGTGGGTATGGCGACCTCCATCCCGCCGCATAACGCGACGGAACTTGCCAATGCGCTGTTGCATCTGCTGAAATTCCCGAATGCGGGCATCGACAAGCTGGTCGAGTTTATTCCGGGGCCGGATTTTCCGACCGGCGGCGAGTTGGTGGAGAAGCCGGAGAATATCCGCGAGGCGTATCTGACGGGGCGCGGCAGTTTCCGCGTCCGTGCCCGCTGGGAAGTGGAGGATCTGGGCCGCGGCACCTATCAGATTGTCGTCACGGAAATCCCCTATCAGGTGCAGAAAAGCAAGCTGATCGAGCGCATTGCCGAACTGATCCAGACGCGCAAGCTGCCCTTCCTCGCCGATGTGCGCGACGAATCGGCGGAGGATATCCGCCTCGTCCTGGAACCGCGCAGCAAGAATGTGGAGGCGGAAATGCTGATGCAGGGGCTGTTCCGCCTCAGCGATCTGGAAAGCCGTTTCTCGCTCAATATGAATGTGCTGGACGCCAGCCAGACGCCGCGGGTGATGAGCCTGCGCGATGTGCTGCTCGCCTTCCTCGATCATCGTTTCGAGGTGCTGGTCCGTCGCTCGCAACATCGTCTCGGCAAGATCGAGGCGCGGCTCGAAGTGCTGGATGGATATCTCATCGTCTATCTCAATCTGGACGAGGTGATCCGCATCATCCGCGAGGAGGATCATCCGCGCCAGCAGCTGATGGACACCTTCCATCTGACCGAGAATCAGGCCGAGGCGATCCTCAATATGCGCCTGCGCTCCCTGCGCCGGCTGGAGGAAATGGAACTCCGGAACGAGCATGACCGCCTGAGCGCGGAGAAGGCGGAGCTGGAAGCCCTGCTGGGGAGCGAGGACCTGCGCCGCGAGGCCATTGCAGGCGAAATCCGCGAAATGAAAAAGACCCTCACCGCCCTGCCGGAGATTGCCAATCGCCGGACCCGCATTGGCGAGGCGCAGGAGCTTCCCGATATCCCGCTGGAAGCGATGATCGAGAAGGAGCCGATCACCGTGATCTGTTCCGAAAAGGGCTGGATCCGCGCCCTCAAGGGCCATGTGGAAGAGAACGGGTCCGAGAAATACAAGGATGGCGACCGCGGCCGCTTCTGGATTGCGGCGGAGACAACGGACAAGCTGGTGCTGTTTGCGACCAACGGGCGGTTCTACACCATCGGCTGCGACAAGCTGCCGCGCGGGCGCGGGCAGGGGGAGCCGGTCCGCCTGATGATCGATCTCGGCAATGATCAGGATATCGTCGCGCTGTTCGTGCACCGGCCGGACCGCAAGCTGCTGATCGCGTCCAGCGACGGGCGCGGTTTTATCACCGATGAGAACAGCGTCATCGCCCAGACCCGCAACGGCAAGCAGGTGCTCAATGTCTCCGGTGATCATGAGGCCGCCTTCTGTATCGAGGCGGAGGGTGACAGCGTGGCGGTGATCGGCGATAACCGCCGTCTCAACTGCTTCGCGCTGGAGGAAATCGGCGAAATGGCGCGCGGGCGCGGCGTCACCCTGCAACGCTACAAGGATGGCGGCCTTGCCGATATCAAAACATTCAACCGCGACGGCGGGCTCACCTGGAAATCGGGCGAACGCACCCGCACGGAGACTGACCTCACCGGCTGGTACACCAAACGGGGCAATGCCGGTCGGCTGCCGCCGCGCGGCTTTAATAAAAATAATAAATTCAGTTGAAGGGAGGAGGATTATGACATCTGTAAGGGGGGTTTATGACCACAGTATACAAAGCATTCTGCCAGACAGCGGATAAATTTCCAGACAACGCCTTTCTTTGTGCACCGGCCTATGCGAAGCGGAGCTATCATCCGGATGGCATCGAATTCACTTATGCGGAGGCCGCCGTCGAGATTGAGCGCATCAAGGCAATTTATGAAGCCTCCGGCTTCGGGCATGGCCACCGCATCGGCTTCCTTCTTGAAAACCGGCCGGAATATTTCTTTCACATGCTGGCGGCGAACGCGCTCGGCGTTTCCGTGGTGCCGATCAATCCCGACTATCTGCATGATGAAATGCTCTATCAGATGGACCATTCAGAGGCCGATCTGGTGGTCGCGATCCGCGAACGGGCAGATGATATGGAGGCGGTGGCGGCAGAATGCCAAAAGCCCCTGCCGGTGCGGATTTATGAGGAGTTCGGGGACCGCCTGCCGGATCCGGGTCCGGCGCCGAAGCCCGGCGCGCCGGATCTGATGAGCGAGGTCAGCCTGCTTTATACCTCCGGCACGACGGGGCGGCCCAAGGCCTGTATCCTGACCAATGACTATTATCTGACGGCCGGGCAGGCCTATATCGACTATGGCGGTGAACTGACCATTCACGAAGGGCGGGACCGCCTCTATAATCCGCTGCCGCTGTTTCACATGAATGCGGCGACGGTGTCTTTCATCTGTATGATGCTGTCGGGCGGCTGCCAGATTATTCCGGATCGCTTTCACCCCACAACCTGGTGGCAGGAAGTGGTGGAAACCCGCGCGACCATCATCCATTATCTTGGCGTTGTCCCGCCGATGCTGCTGAACCAGCCGAAAAATGAGTTTGAAAAGGCGCATTCGGTGCGTTTCGGCCTTGGCGCCGGGGTGGAGCCGGAGCTGCATGGCGTGTTCGAGGAACGCTACGGCTTTCCGCTGGTCGAAGTCTGGGGCATGTCGGAAACCGGCCGCCTGATCTGCAATAATTTCGAGCCGCGCCAGATCCATACCCGCGCCTTCGGCCGCCCGGCCAGCGATCTGGAAGTGCGTGTCGTGGATGAGCAGGACCGGGATGTCCCCGCCAATGCGGAGGGGGAAATGCTGATCCGCTGCATCGGCGATGATCCGCGGCGCGGTTTCTTCGCGGGCTATTTCAAGAATGAGGCGGCAACGGCGGAGGCCTGGAAAGGCGGCTGGTTCCATACCGGCGATACGGTACGGCAGGACGAGAGCGGCATGCTCTATTTCGTGGATCGCAAGAAAAACATCATCCGCCGCTCCGGTGAGAATATCGCCGCCGCCGAGGTGGAGGCCGTGTTGCAGGCCCATGACGATGTGGCGAAAATCGCGGTCATCGCCGTCCCGGACGAGTTGCGCGAAGAAGAGGTGATGGCCTGCATCGTCCTGATGGACGGGGCGGCGGCATCAAAGGCGACGGCGGAAAAGCTGTTCGCCCATGCGCAAGAACGGCTCGCCTATTTCAAGACGCCGGGCTGGATCATTTTTCTGGACGATCTGCCGACGACCGGCACGCAGAAAATCCAGAAGACGCGGATTTTCGGGGCCGATGTCGATCCGCGGGAACAGCCAGGCGCGCATGACTTCCGGAGCCTCAAGAAAAAATCAAAATAACACAAGCGGTTGCCGACTTTCCATCTTGAATACCAAACAGTTGTTTGGTAGGGTCGCCGACAGTGTTTATTAGCCCCTCCGGGCAGTATATGAAAGGAACCAATAATGGCCTCTAACAGGACTTCTTCCACACTGGTTGGCGCTTTGTGGTCCGTGGACGCGGAAACGTCCCGGCTGGAAAAAGCGTTCCGCGCAACCGTTCTCGCCCTTGTCGGCACCTTCCTTCTGGCGGTCTCCGCGCAGCTTGCCGTTCCCATGTGGCCGGTCCCGATGACCATGCAGACCTTCGCCGTCACGGTGATCGGCGCGGCCTATGGCTGGCGTCTCGGCGGTGCGACTGTCGCGCTCTATCTGGCGCAGGGCGCCATGGGCCTGCCGGTTTTCTCCGGCGGCATTGCGACGGCCGCCCTCGTTGGTCCGACGGCTGGCTATATCTATGGCTTCGTCGCAGCGGCCGTTCTGGTTGGTTTCATGGTTGAAAAGGGCTGGGGCAAGACGATCCTGAAAAGCACCGTGGCCATGACGCTCGGCACCGCCGTGATGTTCGCAGGCGGGATCTCCTGGCTCTCCACCCTGATCGGGTTTGACGCCGCTCTCGTTTCCGGTTTCTATCCCTTCATCGCCGGTGGCATCGTCAAGATCGCGCTCGCCGTTGCGGTTCTGCCGATGGCCTGGAAACTGGTTGAAAAGTTCCGCGGCTGACCTCGCGCGCAACTGAAATACCGGGGCGGGGGAGATATTCCTCCGCCCTTTTTTTATGGCTATCCGCCCGCGTTCAGTGCACCCGGCAGCCAGGTGGCGAGCGCCGGGAAGAGGGCGAGGATCAGCAGCATCAGCAGTTGCAGGGCGACAAAGGGCATGATCCCGCGATAGAGGATACCAGACGTGATCCCGGCGGGCGCGACGCCCTTCAGATAGAACAGCGCAAATCCGAACGGCGGCGTCAGGAACGAGGTCTGCAAATTCATCGCGATCATGATGCCGAGCCAGACCGGATGGATATCCATCAGCAGCAGCACCGGCGCGACGACGGGCACGACGACGAAGCAAATCTCCACGAAATCGAGGAAAAAACCAAGCAGGAAGATCACGCCCATGACCACCAGCAACGCGCCGATATGGCCGCCCGGCAGGTCGCTGAGAAAGCGATAGACCAGCTCGTCGCCGCCAAGACCGCGAAAGGCGAGGCTGAAGATGGTTGCGCCGATCAGGATGACGAACACCATCGCCGTCATCTCCATCGTCGAGACGCAGACCGCCCGCAAAATGCCGCTCCGGCCGAGGCGGATGAGTGCGAGCGCCAGCCCGGCGATCGTTACAGCCAGCAGCAGGAAAGAGAGCAGCGCGGCAAGGCCTGTCTCGCCGCTCGCCACGCTTCTAAGATCAGCAAAATTGGCGAGCAGGAGGAGCAGGAGGAGCGCCGCCACGGCGATGGGCAGCAGCGCGCCAAACCGGCCCTTTTCGCGCAAGGCGGCGAGCATCAGCGCGCCCGCAGCCCCGACGGCGGCGGCCTCCCCCGGAGTTGCGATGCCGGTCAGGATGGAGCCGAGCACGGCGATGATCAGCGCGACCGGCGGCAGCAGCGCCCGTAGCAGGCCGGGCGGCATCGTCTGGTCTCCCTGTCCCATGCTCCCCCGCCGGATGGGCGGCGCGCGCTCGGGATGCCGCCAGGCAATGTAAATCTGATACAGGATATACAGCCCGACCAACAGCAGCCCCGGCAGCAGGGCGCCTGCGAAAAAATCCCCGACGGAGACGGGATCGGGGGCCCAATTGCCCTTCTGCGACTGCGCGCTGATATGGGCGTTGGAAATCTGCTCGGCAAGGATGATCAGCACGATGGAGGGCGGAATGATCTGGCCGAGGGTGCCGGAGGCGCAGATCGCCCCGCTCGCCAGCCGCGGATCATAGCCGGATTTCAGCATCACCGGCAGCGCCATCAACCCCATGGTGACCACCGCCGCGCCGACCACCCCGGTCGAGGCGGCGAGCAGCGCGCCAACAAGAAAGACGGAAATGCCGAGCCCGCCATGCAGACGCCCGAACAGGCTGCCCATGGCCTCCAGCAGTTCCTCCGCCACGCGGGATTTTTCCAGCATCAGCCCCATGAAAATGAACAGCGGCACGGCGACCATGGTCTCATTCCACATGGCAGTGCCGAAGATGCGCGACGGCACGGCGCCGAGCAGGGAGGGATCGAAGACGCCGAACAACCAACCGACGCCCGCCATGAACAGCCCGGCGCCGGCCAGGGTGAAGGCAACGGAAAATCCGCCCAGCAGGCTCAGGATCGTGACAAGAAACAGGGCAATCGCCAGCATGTCGGGGAGGGTCATGGCCGCCCCCCCGCCATCAGCCGATCGAGCGCCTTCAGCGCATTGGCAATGCCTTGCAGGATCATCAGGACCGGAAAGACGAGCAGCAACGATTTCAGCAGAAACAGGAACGGCAGGCCGGTGCTTTCCCGCGAGCCTTCCCAGATGGTCCAGGACCCGGCGACATAGGCCCAGCTCAACAGCAGGATCACCAGACAGACCGGGATGAGAAGGAACAGATTGCCGAGCAGATCGACGGCCGCCCGGCCGCGTTCCGTCAGCCGGTCATAGAGAATGTCGATACGCACATGGCCATCCCGCCGGAGCGTGTCCGCCGCGCCGAGCATGAACAGCGCTGCAAAGCTGTAGATCATGCTTTCCTGCACTGCGATCAGCCCGATGCCATAAACATAGCGGGCAATGACCAGCGCGAACTGGGCGAGAACCATGAACAGCGCCAGCCAGCAGACATATCGGCCGGTCAGGGCGCTGAAACGGTCGAGGTGATGGGCAAGGGTCAGGAGTGAGGGCACGGACTTTCTTTCAACAGGATGGCGCCGCGGCAAGACGCCAGCCGCAGGCGTAACCCGTCGATTTATAGGCGAGATTGCCCCTTTTCGCAATGTACCGGCAGGGCGAAAAAGCCGCTCCTCCGCCTTGAATCGGAAGTCCGCTTCCGGCATTTGGAGGGATCAGGCCGCCCGATCTGCCCCTTCCCCTGGCTGCCGCGCAATCTTTTTTCGTATTGAAGGATGTATGGAAACACTATGATTTCGATCAACAATTGTATCAGTAAAATATTATGTTTCAATGGGTTAGAAGATATATATCAGACGTAAATCTATCGAAGATTGTTAACATGCGGAAATATTAATATTCATTTTTCGTCTTGTCATGATTTTCCCATGCTGCACAATGCCCGGGACAGGGAAATCCCGCAACCGTTCCTCAGATATCGTTGCCGGGCCAGACACAAAAGAACAACAAGAAACCTGGATCGAAGCTGTTCGGAAAAGAACGCGGGAATCCTGTTAAGGTTGCTAATGGAAGGGCGGAAAATCCGTCCGGTTGTTCAGTGGGAGGAACATTTTATGGAACGACGCAAATTTTTGACGGGCGCTGCGCTCGCCGGAGCAGGGGTTGCAGCCGCACCCTTCGCGGCCCCGGCCATCGCGCAGGAGCGTAAGGAAATCTCGATTGTCTCGACTTGGGGGCGGGATTTCCCCGGCCTCGGGATTAGTGCCCAGCGGCTCTGCAAGCGTATTACCGATCTCAGCGAAGGCCGTATCATAGTGAATTATTTCGCCGCCGGGGAGCGGGTTGGCGCCTTTGACTGCTTCGACGAAGTGGCCTCCGGCAATGCCGAAGCCTATATCGGCGCGGATTATTACTGGAAGGGTAAGCATCCGGCGCTCGCCTATTTCACCTCCGTTCCCATGGGCATGACGACGCCCGAATGGAACGCCTGGATCAAATATGCGGGCGGGCAGGAGCTGTGGGATGAAGTCTCCGGCGGATTTGGCCTGAAGGCGCTGCCGTGCGGCGCAACGGGCACGCAGATGGGCGGCTGGTTCAACAAGGAAGTGAATTCCGCCGCTGATTTCAAAGGGCTGAAATTCCGTATGCCGGGCCTCGGCGGGGACATTCTGGCCAAGCTTGGCGCCTCGGTTGTCTCGCTTCCGGGCGGGCAGATCTATGAAAACCTGGTCTCTGGCGCAATTGACGCGACCGAATGGGTGGGGCCGTATAACGACTATTTCCTCAAATTCTATGAAGCGGCGAAATATTACTACTACCCGGGTATGCATGAACCGGGTGGCGGGCTGTCGTTCGGCATGAACAAATCCTGGTGGGAAAGCCTTTCCGCCTGGGAACAGCAGCTGATCACGGCCTGCTGCTATGAGGAGCTGGCGGCGCAGTTCGAAGAAGCCATGGCGCTGAACGGTATGTATCTGCAAAAGATGGTCAATGAAAACGGTGTGGTTCTGAAAGAATTCAGCGATGATGTTTATGACGCTTTCGCCGAAGCTTCAGTTGCCGTTTTTGAGGAAACCCGGGCCCATAGCGCATTGGCGACGAAGGTGGATGACGCCTTCCAGAAAAGCCTCAGGGAAATCGGCGGGTATGAGAAGATTGCGGAAGTCGCCTTCTCCAACCAGCGAAACCGGGTTCTGGGAATCTAACCAGCACGCATTGCATAGAGGGGCGGGAGAAAATCCCGCTTCTTACCTCAGTGGGAGGCTCACATGGCCAATGGGAGTGAGGTCTATGCGGCTGGGCGCGGACTGCAAATGTCGGTCCGCGCCATTGGCTGGTTCATGCTGGCCGCCGTTCCGATCTATTTTCTGAATAACTATCTGACCTTTGTCATGGGCTGGCCGGGGGTTGCGCCGGTCTTCGCCGGGATGTCAGAGGGCGCGGCGGACATGCGCGCCTGGGGACAGCTCGGCCTGTATCTGGCCGGGGGCCTTCTGGTCCTGCTGTATGTGGGAAAGACGGCGGCGGCGCATCTACGGGATGACGCGGCGCGTATTTCCGCCTTCAATGCCTATCTCGTCCGCGCCGCCTTCTGGGCGGTGTTTCTGATTGGTATCATCGACACGTCGATTTCCTTTCTCCGGATCGAGGGAATTCTCCCCTATCTTGTGGGCGGCGGGCTCAGCGATGAGCTGGGCCGTGTGCATTTTCGCGGGCCTTATGTTCATATTCCGCTGATTTTTGTGGCGCTGATCATCGCCATAAAATCGAAAACCCTCGGCTTTCACTGGCTCACCTTGCTGGTGGTGCTGTCCGAATTGCTGATCGTCATCACGCGCTTCATCTTTTCCTATGAACAGGCGTTTATGGGGGATCTGGTGCGCTTCTGGTATGCGGCGCTGTTCCTGTTCGCCAGCGCCTATACGCTGGTGGAGGAGGGGCATGTGCGCGTCGATGTGTTTTATGCCGGTTTCACCAATAAAACCAAGGGCTTTGTCAATGCCGTAGGGTCCCTGTTTATGGGCATCACCTTTTGCTGGACGATTATTTTTGTTGGCCTCGGGAGCAAAACTTCCATCGTCTACAGCCCTGTTGCCAATTTTGAAATATCGCAGTCCGGCTTCGGCATGCAGGTCAAATATCTGATGGCGGCATTCCTGGTGGTTTTCGCCATCACCATGTTGATCCAGTTCGTCAGCTATCTGATGGAAGCGGTGGCCGATTATCTGGATCAGCCAGGTCACAAAGAACACGAAGCTTCACCTTCGGCAGGGTAACCGGTTATTATGGAACTATTATTTCTCGCGCTTCTTATCTTGTTGATGGCTCTGGCTCTGGGGTCGGGTTTCCCGGTCGCCTTCGCGTTGCCAGGCTCGGCTATTGTATCGGTTGTGATCGCGGCGGCGGCCGGGTATTTCATCGATGGAAACCCCGATGCGTATTTTGCCCATGGCAGCCCCTGGCAGTGGCTGAGCGCCGGGGTGACGAACCTCCGCGGCGTCTATTGGGAGGTGGAGCGCGATACGCTGATTGCCATCCCGCTGTTCATCTTCATGGGCATCATGCTGCAACGCTCGAAAATCGCCGAGGATCTGCTGATCACCATGGCGCAGCTGTTCGGCCCGGTGCCGGGCGGTCTTGGCATTTCCGTTGTGTTTGTCGGCGCGCTGCTGGCGGCGACGACGGGGATTGTCGGGGCGACCGTGGTCGCCATGGGGCTGATTTCCCTGCCGGCGATGCTGCGCAACAATTATTCGAAACAGCTTGCGACGGGGACGATTGCGGCCTCCGGCACCCTCGGGCAGATCATTCCGCCGTCCATCGTGCTGATCATCCTCGCCGATCAGCTTTCCAGCGCGGTGGATCAGGCCAGCACGGCGCGCAAGGCCCTGTATAAAACGGCGACCGGCGAGATTTCTATGCCGTCGTCCTTCGATGTGGTGTCAACCAGCGCGGGCGAGATGTTTCTGGGCGCGCTGGTCCCGGGCCTGGTGCTGGTCGGCCTTTATATGCTTTATATTCTCGTCTATGCGCTGATCCGGCCGAAAGTGGCCCCGGCGGTGCATGGCGGCACGTTCGACCGCGCTTTCTTTGGCCGCCTCGCGCTCGCGCTGGTGCCGCCGCTGGCCCTGATCTTTATCGTGCTGGGGTCCATCCTCGGCGGGGTGGCGACGGTCAACCAGGCGGGGGCCATCGGCGCCGTCGGAGCGCTTCTGATGGCCAGTTACCGGCTGAAATCGGGTCATAAAGCGGCCTATATTCCGGTGCTTCTCGCGCTTGTCAGCCTCGTGATTATCTTCGTCGTGATGTATTTTTTCGATATCAATGTGAAGGCGGCGGGCAGCGGGGATGACCTCATCGGCATTACGCTGGGCGTGATTGCCAGCGCGGGGCTGATGATCGCCATCGGCTGGGCCTGCTGGCGCGCCTACCGGATTGGCAACACGCTGCAGGAGGTGATGATCGAGACGGCCAAGACCACCTCGCTTGTTTTCATCATCCTGCTGGGCGCGGCGATGCTGACGGCGGCCTTTCGCGCCTTCGGCGGCGAGGATCTGGTGCGTGATTTTCTGGGCGGGCTGCCAGGCGGCTTCTGGATAAAATTCGTCATTGTCATGGCGGTCATCTTCATCCTCGGCTTTTTCCTCGATTTCATTGAAATTGCCGTGGTCGTCGTGCCGATTGTGGCGCCGATCCTGCTGGCTGATCCCTCCGCCAATGTGACGGCGGTCTGGCTGGGCGTCATGATCGGGTTGAATATCCAGACGTCTTTCCTAACGCCGCCGTTCGGTTTCGCGCTTTTCTATCTGCGCGGCGTTGCGCCGGCGATTGTCAAGACGCTGGATATCTATAAGGGTGTCATCCCCTTTATTTCCTTGCAGATTGTGGCGCTGATGATTGTCGGTTTCTATCCGCAGCTCGTGAATTACCTGCCGAATCGCTCGTCCCTGCTGTCCGAGACGGCGCCGCCGCCGCGCAATCCGCGGCTTGATTACTGCGTTGACCAGTATATCCATAGCCGCTTCGTGAGCGAGGGGGCGTTGCTGAACAGCGTCGTTGCCGAGGCGCGGCAGCTTAACCTCGATTATCTGCCGCCGCGCCTCAAATCTGGGCTAGAGGACGGCTTTGAGGCGGCGGTGGCCGCGCCGGATCTGATGAGCCGGGCCTGGGCGGCGGAGGCGGTGATCAATGAGAAAATCGGCGCCTATCGTCCGGTGCAGATGCAGGTGCGCCGCCTTGAAGCGGAGATCGCGGCCTTTGATCTGGATATCCGCCAGCTCAAGACGGCGATCAGCCGCCTACGCTCCGCCGACGACGCCGCGGCGCGGGAGCGGTTGCAGGCGCGGGTTGAGGCCGATGAAGCGGCGCGCGCCGAGTTGGTCGTTAAAATTCCGGCGGACTGGAAGGCGGTGCAGGCCGAATTCAGGAAATACCTGAAGGAGGAAAGCGCCCTGCGCAACCAGTTCCGCAGAGCCGCTGGCGATGGGTACAAGCCGGCCGCCGAACTGGTCGCGATTTTGCGGGCAAATACCGATTATCAGGAGGCGGGGGCAGAGCTGAAGCGGATCGCCGACGCGTTGCCGACGGGCGATGTCGCCGCACTGATCGCGGAGATTGAGGCGCTGTCCGGCCGTTTCAACGACATTCCGGGCGGATCGGATATCGCGTCGGGCCTTTCCAGCGTGCGGCGCAGCCTGCGGCAGGAGACGCCGGATATGGAGAAAGCGGTCGCGGATATGGCGGAGACCGTCAATGATTACACTGCCGCCCTGGACTGGCGCAACCGGGCGGAGACCAATCTGCTGCCGACGCTTGCCCGCTATGAAGAGGTTACCCGCGATACGCTTGGCCTGCGCGAACAGCGGCAGATGAATGAGGAACAGGCGCTCGATGTGGCCGCCTGTCAGGCGGCGCATCGCAATGTGTCGCATTACTTCTGATCAGGGTTTTTACTTGGCCGGTCTGTTAGTCAACTGGCAGGGTGGCGGGCAGCAATGTCCGCCGCCTTTTTTTCCAAATTCTGATGGATTGCTCCCGGTAGAGGCAGCGCGAGAGGCAGCAGATCCATAAAGAGTGAAGAAGAAGGGCTGCTAATCGCGAAGCAGCAGCCAGCCGGTGCGCGTCAGAATTTCAGCCGGAGAATAGCGCTTTTTATAGGCCATCTTACGGCTCTCCTCAATCCAGTAGCCGAGATAAACGTGGGCAAGGCCGCGCCGCTGCGCTTCCAGAATATGCCACAGGATGAGAAAGCTGCCCGGGCTGCGGTCCGCATCATCGGGATCGAAGAAGCTGTAGACGAGAGAGAAGCCATCTTCCATCACATCAATCAGGCAGACAGCGAACAGGCTGCCGTCAGCTTTCCGGAATTCCGCCAGATTGGATCGGACGGGGCTTTCCTCGACCATGGCGCGGTAATCGCCGAAATCCATATCCACCATGCCGCCGTCGGAATGGCGGGACAGCAGATAGCGGTGAAACAGCTCATAATGTTCCGCTGTCGCCCGCGAGGGAAGGATGCGCCCGCTGATATCCGCATTTGTGCGAAGCACCCGGCGGAAGGACTTACCGGGGCGAAATTCCCCCGCCCGCACCCGGATGGGGATGCAGGCGCTGCATCCGTCACAGGCCGGACGATAGGCCAGGTCCTGGCTGCGGCGGAATCCGGCGAGGCTGAGAGTATTATGCAGCCTGTCTGGATCTTCACCGGCGAGCAGCGTCACCACCTTGCGCTCCAGCCTGTTTTCAAGATAGGGGCAGGGCGCGGGCGGCGTCGAGAAGAAGAAGCGTGAGGGGATTTCCACTCGTTTCACCTAGCCGTTAATCCTGTTTGCTTTGCATCCCTTAAAGGTAACGCTAAACGCGGGTTTCGCAAATAGGGGGCGGCAATAATTTTCGCCAAGCTATCCCAATTCGAAATAAATCGGCGCCAAAAAGGAAAACAGCAACCACAACAGCAGGACAAGAGGGGTGCCCGCCTTCAGAAAATCCGTAAATTTATAATGTCCGGGCCCCATGACGAGGAGATTCGTCTGATAGCCGATGGGCGTCGCGAAGGAACAGTTGGCCGCGAAAATCACCGTATAGACAAAGATCATCGGATCAATACCAAGCTCACGGGCGATGCCGATGCCAATCGGGGTGAACAGGACCGCAGTCGCATTGTTGCTGAGGATATTGGTGAAGATCGCGACCAGCAGGAAAAAGGCGGAGAGGATGACGGCGTTTGGCGCGCCTTCCATCAGGGCAAGCGTCCCTTGCGCCAGATAGACGGCGCCGCCTGTCGCCTGCAACGCGGCGCCGAGCCCCAGGGACGCGCCGATCAGATAGATAATCTTCCGGTCAATGGCCCGCCCGGCCTGAAAAACATTGAGGCAGCCGCTCAGCACCATGGCGGCCGCGCCGCAGATGGCGGCAATCAGGATGGGCAGCAGATTGGTGGCGGCCAGCAGGATAACGGCGCCAAAGATGATGCGGGCGCGCCAGGCAAGGCTGGTCGCCGGTAACTCGCGGGCCGACCATTCCAGCAGCAGCACATCGGGGTTGCTGCGCAGCCGCATGATGTCGGGCCGCTTGCCAAGCAGCAGCAGCACGTCACCCGCTTCAAGGCGGATATCCGTCATGCGGCTGGTGCGGATCATGCGCGAGCGGCGCTGGATGCCGACAACGACGCAGCGCGTGCGGTAATGGAAGCTGATCTGGTAAAGCGCGCGGCCGATCATGCGCGAGGCGGGGGCGACGACCGCCTCCGCCAGCATCTGGTCCTGCGTCGATGTCAATTCCGCCCCGGCCTCCGCATCGGCGCCTTCGGTCTCCAGAAATCCCTGCAAAATCTGCGGGTTGTCGGCGACCGCCTCGGCGATGGATTTGCGCGTTCCGGCAAATACCACCTCATCGGCGGGGCGCAGGGTAATATTGTCAAACGGCGGCAGCAGGATATGCTCGCCGCGCTGGATAAAGCGGATGGTGATGTTGCGCAGGCTCGGGAACTGTCCGGCAACGGCCGCCTCGCCAACCAGCGGGCTGTCGGCGGCGACTTCCATCTGGACAATGAACTGTTTACCCGACACATCCATCACCGAGCCTTTCAGGGAGGCGCGGTCGGGCAGGATGCGGGGGATCACCAATATGGCGAAGATCAGTCCGGCAAGGGCGAGGACGCTGCCGGGCAGGGTGAAGTCGAAGAAGGAAATCGGCGCTTCGCCCGCCTGCATGGCGGCGCCGGAAACCAGCAGGTTGGTGGAGGAGCCGATCAGCGTCGTCATACCGCCGAGAATGGAGACATAGCTGAGCGGGATCATCAGGCTGGACGCGGAGCGGTGCAGCCGTTCGGCCAGCGCGGTCATCAGCGGGATGAAGATGACGACAACCGGCGTGTTGTTAAGAAAGGCGCTGATCACCATGACCGTTGCCAGAACAACGACGATGGCCAGCATCGGATGATGGCGGCGCAGCGTCACCAGCAGGCGGATCGGCTGTTCCAGTGCGCCGGTGCGCACAATCCCCTGTCCGACCACCAGCAGGGCGAGAACGGTGATCAGCGCCGGATCGGCAATTCCGGCAAGGATTTTCGAGACAGGCAGCAGATTCTCACCAGACGGCCCCTCGACCGGGAAGAGAAAGAAAAACAGCAGCAAGGCCGCGATTATGAGGGTTGAGGAGATTTCGAGTTCGATCCGCTCATTCGCAAACAGCAGGATTGCCGCTATGATCAGGGCGAACACGGTCCAGATATGAAAAAGGGAGCCGGCAACTTCCATTGGTGACAAAAAAACCCTTGCTGTTTTAACCACTCGGAGTAAAAGCGTCGCGAGCGGCACTATACTGACTTCTCTATCATGAGCAAAGTCTGCGATCTTGCAAGCCCGATATTATTGCCCGATAGCCATAAACCATTGAAGAAAAACAGGATGCACAGTTCCTATTATGATGCCTCGGCCCAGGCCCGTGACGCATTTCCGCGCCTTGAGGGGGATATCCGGACCGATGTCTGCATTATCGGCGGGGGATATACGGGGCTTTCGGCGGCGCTGGATCTGCGGGCGGCGGGCTTTTCCGTCACCCTGCTGGAGGCCGCGCGGATCGGTCATGGGGCCTCGGGCCGTAATGGCGGACAGATTGCGACCGGATACACCCCCGGTATGATCGAGACGGAGCATCTGGTCGGGCGCGAGGAGGGCCGCCGCCTGTGGCAGTTCTCTATCGAGGCGAGCAATCTGCTGAAAGAACGAATCCAGGATTACGCGATTGACTGCGATTTGCGCCCCGGAGAGTTCTATGCCGCCATCAAACCGCGCCATCGCGACTGGCTGTTGCAGGAGCAGGCGCATTGTGAGCGCGCTTATGGCTATGAGCAGTATCGCTGGCTGGATACCGCCGCGTTTCGCGGGCAGGTGGCTTCCGAGCGGTTTTGCGGCGCGCTCTATGATGCGGCGGGCGGGCATCTGCACCCGCTCAACTATCTGCTGGGCCTTGGCCGCGCGGCGGCGGCGGCGGGGGTCGATATCTATGAGGGGTCAGAGGCGAGGAGCGTGGTGGAAGGAGACAAACCCGTTGTCACCACAGAAGCGGGTCATGTGACGGCGGATTTCGTGATCCTGGCGGGGAATGCCTATCTTGGCGATCTCAAGCCGCAGCTTGCCGCGAAATTCATCCCCGTCGATGCCTATATCATCGCGACCGAACCACTCGGCGAAGCGCGCGCGCAGGCCTTGATGAAGACGGCGGCCTGCGTCTCCGACATGAATTATAATCTCGATTATTTCCGGATGTCCGCGGATAACCGGTTGCTCTATGGCGGGCGGGACAAGCTGATCGGCCGCGCCGCGCCGGAGGAGGCATTGCGCGGCAATATGCTGGCGACCTTTCCCGAACTTGCCGATGTGGCCGTTGATTATGTCTGGGGCGGCAAGGTGGCCATTACCCGCAACCTGCTGCCCGATGTCGGGCGGATCGGCAGCAATATCTATTATGCACAGGGCTATTCCGGGCAGGGGGTGCCGCTGTCGGCCATCGTCGGCCGTCTGCTGGCGGAGGCGGTACAGGGACAGGCAGAGCGGTTTGATATTTTCGCCCGCATTCCGCACAAGCGGTTTCCGGGCGGCACGGCGCTGCGTCTGCCTCTATTGTCCCTTGCCCGGCTCTATTATGAAATACGCGACGCCCTATGAACGCAGCGGAATGCGCCGCACCACGGTATCCAGCAGATAGTCATGCAGCAGGCGACCGCGCGGGTTGAACAGCGAGACCAGCAGGATCAGCGATGATGTGACACCGACGGAGAGGTAAAACAGCACCGCATGGATAAACGCGACAAGATAGTCCGGCTTGTCGCCATTCATCCGTTCCATCCGCACATTCATAAACCGCATACCGAGGGTGGCACTGCCCGGTCCTCCGACCAGCAGAGTATGGTAGCTGAGCGGGATCAGCGCCAGAATCAGGACGAGGAGGGGCGACAGCAGGCCGAAGGTAATCACCCCCAGCAGTGTTGCAACCACAGTCGCGATAAAGGTGATGATGGCAATGCAGACAACATCAATCGCATAGGCGAAAATCCGGCGCAGGCGGATTGCCTCAAAATCATCAGGATTGAAGCTGTCGCTCGACATGCCTCTTGTCTTGCGGCCACGGTCCAGCGGGGAGAGATCGACAAGAGGGCCGTTAGTGTTGTTCATACAGGATCACGCCTTTCACATCTCAACATTTGCTATCGCATTGGGATAATAGATGGTAGTTGTGGCCTATCATTGCAATAACAGGCCGTCTTTTGTGGGTTTCTGACGGCAAAACCACCGGAAAAGCTCATGCCGTTCTGCGTTGTTTCCTCCATCGCCCTTTCGTCCGGACGGCGCGCGGCATGAGCGCGGGAGCGGGGCGGCAAAGATCGCCGGTTTTCGCCGCGCTGGCCATCCAGCTTGTGATTTTCATTCCTCTGTGGCTGCTGCGTCCGCTGGCCGGGGAGCTGCTCGGCTACATGCCGCCGCTCCTCTGGGTCGCGTTGGCGGGGGGGCTGCTTGCGGGGATTGTTACCCGTGGTTTTGGCTTCTCCGTACCCTGGATTATCGGACAGATGCTGGCGCCGCCCCTTCTGGTGCTGGCGCTGGCGCTTGATATCCCGAACTGGGTCTTTCCGCTTGTCCTGCTGCTGCTGGTGCTGCTGTTCTGGAATGTGGCGGGAAATCGGGTGCCGCTGTTTCTCACCAACCGTCTGACGTATCGGGCGATAGAGGAAGTGCTGCCTGATGGTCCGCTGCATTTCGCCGACCTGGGGAGCGGGCTTGGCGGAATTTTGCGCTATCTGGCGAAACGGCGGCGGGACGCGCGTTTTTCCGGGCTGGAGACGGCGCCGCTGCCCTTCGCGCTGTCCTGGCTGATGGGCAAATTTTCCGGGACGGACAATCTTGAGATGCGCTACCGCGATATTTTCCGCGAAGATTTGTCGCAATATGACGTTGTTTACTGTTTCCTCTCGCCCGTGCCGATGCCTGCCCTTTTTGAGAAAGCGCGCGCCGAGATGAAGCCTGGCAGCCTTTTTGTCAGCAACAGCTTCATCGTGCCCGATCATCAGCCGGACGAGGTGGTGGAGGTCATGGACCGACGGCGGACAAAGCTTCTTGTCTGGCGGATGTAAGCCGGGCGGAAGACTTACTTCAGATTGGGCGGCAGCACCGGCGTCTCACGCAGCAGAATGATGCTGATGCGGCGGTTGCCGGGGTTCGACGGATCGTCGGTAATCAATGGGTCGGTATCGGCAAGGCCGGTCACCCGTTCAATTCGCGCCGGATCAAGACCCGATTCTATGAGGGCCCGGCGGCTCGCATTGGCCCGGTCCGAGGAAAGTTCCCAGTTGCTGTAGCCTCCGCCACTGAAATTCGAGCTGTCTGTATGGCCGCTGATGGAAAGGCCGTTGGGCAGTTCCGCAATGGATTTGGCGATCATTTCGATCAGGGACCGGATGCGCGCGGTAATAGTGGCGCTGCCGCTTTCGAACATGCTTTCATTGAATTGATCGACGATCTGGATACGCAGCCCGTCCGGTGTCATGTCGATGATAATATGGTCTTTCAGGCCCGATAGATTGGGGTCTGTATTGATCGCCTGACGGATCTGCTCGCGCGCCTGTTCGAAGCTTGCTTCCTCGATCTGGCGAAGCCTTTCAAGCAGCTCTGCCTCTTCCATTTCGCGGGTTCTCTGGGCGTCCGCGCTTTCATTTTTGCGGCCATCATCCGGCGGCGCAATGCCCGATACGGCGGAGGGGACGCCCAGGTTTGATATTTGGGCGCCTTCCGTCTGCAGGCTGCGTCCACCCAGCATTCCGCCGGCGCCGGACTGGTTGAGGCTGGCGGTGGTAGGGGCGAAATAATCGGCGAGGCCTTCCTTCTGTTCCGTCGTGGTCACATTGAGCAGCCAGAGCAGCAGGAAAAACGCCATCATCGCCGTTACAAAGTCGGCATAGGCCACCTTCCAGGCGCCGCCATGGTGTCCATGGCCACCCTTTTTGACCTTTTTGACGATGATCGGGGCGATCTCATCCGCCATGGATCATCCTTTCGCTTTGCTGTTTGCCCGGTATGTCATCAGACAGTCGGAGCCTCGGCGCAGGCTTCCTCCACCTCGACGAAGGACGGCCGTTCGTGATTATAGAGGGTTTTACGGGCGAATTCGACGGAGACGGCCGGCGCATAGCCCTGCAGATGGGCGAGCAGCCCCAGCTTCATACATTCGAAATATTTGGTGTCCGCATCGGCGAACTGTTCCAGGCTGCGGCCCATGGGGGAAAAGACGCCATAGGCGACAAAAATGCCGAAGAAGGTGCCGACCAGCGCGGCGGCGATCAGCCCGCCCAGAATTTCCGGGGGCTCGGCGATGGAGCCCATGGTGACAATCACGCCCAGAACCGCGGCGACAATACCGAAAGCGGGCAACGCCTCCCCAAGGGAGGTGACAGAGGCGGAGATGGCGTGTCCCTCGTTATGGTGGGTTTCGATGTCCTGATCCATCAGGGCTTCCAACTCATGGGGATTTTCACTCCCCATGGTCATCAGCCGCAGATAGTCGCAGATGAAATCCACCGCATGATGATTTTTGATAAAGCTCGGAAAATGCTGGAACAGTTCGCTTTCATGAGGATTTTCAATATGCGGCTCCAGGGCGATCATCCCCTTTGTCTTGGACAGCTTGAAAATCGCATACATAAGCGTCAGCAGTTCGGTATAGGATTGTTTATTATAGGGCGTGCCCTTGATCAGCTTGCCGAAAGATTTGAGATATCCAAGGATAACCCATTTCGGGTTGGCCTGCAGGTATGCGCCCGCCGCCGCGCCCAGGATGATCAGGAATTCAAGCGGCTGAAAAAGGACAGCGAAGCTGCCGTGCGGGGCGTAGCCACCGGCAACGGAGCCGAATGTCACGACGATACCAATAATCCAAAACATTCTTTATCCAGATGTCCCCAAATCGAGCGAAACGGAATTGAGCGCCGATTGTGCCGCGAAAATGGTTAATAAAGCGTGTGGAATTTTAGGAACATTTTAAAGACTGCCTTGCGGGATGATCGGCGCGGGATGGCGTTGCGGGCGGGTCAAGAAAAAGGGTGATTTTGCCGTGCTGATATGGGAAAGTGCCCGCAATTGGGAGAACCGATGCGTTTTGGTGGGCCGCATCCGCAGGACAGGTATCACAAAAAGATGAGCTTTGATGTCAGAGAATTCAGAAATGCGATGGGGTGTTTCGCCACAGGGATCACCGTCGTCACGTCACGCAGCGCCAGCGATGAACCGCTCGGGGTGACGGTCAACTCCTTCAGCTCTGTCTCCCTCGATCCGCCGCTGATTTTGTTCAGCCTCGCCCATGTCGGCGGGCATTGCCAGGAATTTCTGGCGAGCGGATATTTCGCCGTCAATATCCTCACCCCCGATCAGCGGCCCCTGTCGGACCGGTTTTCCATGCCCCGTGATAATCGCTTTGAAGGCATTGCGCATGACATCGGCGAAAATGGCAGTCCGGTTTTTCAGGACAGCCTTGCCGTATTTGAATGCGAGACCTTCGCGGTGCATGAGGCCGGAGATCATGCCGTCTTTATCTGCCGGGTGACGAAAGTTCATCTCGGCGAGGAGGAGAATGCGCTACTCTTTCACCGGGGACAGTATCACAAGCTTTAGGACCGGAGAGACGCGGGCGCGCGCATCGCACATCGCGACAGAAGAGAGCCAACAGGAGGTGGAAAATGACGGAAAAGGCAGCATTTATCGGACTTGGCGTCATGGGGTATCCCATGGCAGGGTTCCTGCAAAAGGCGGGCTATGCGACGACCGTTTATAACCGCACCGCCGCCAAGGCGCAAAAATGGGCGGCGGAATATGGCGGTTCCTCTGCTGACACTCCGGCCAAAGCGGCGGCAGGGGCCGATTTCGTCATGGTCTGCGTCGGCAATGACGATGATCTGCGCAGCGTCGTGCTCGGCGATGACGGCATTCTCGCGACGATGAAGCCGGGTTCGATTTTCGTCGACCACACGACAGCCTCTTCGGATGTTGCGCGGGAGCTGGGCGCAATCGCAAAGGAAAAAGGCATCGGCTTTGTCGATGCGCCGGTCTCCGGCGGGCAGGCGGGCGCGGAAAATGGCGTGCTCACCGTCATGTGCGGCGGGACGGAAGCGGATTTCGAGCGCGCGAAAACACCGATTGATGCCTATGCCCGCGCCTGCATGCGGATGGGCGATGTGGGCGCGGGACAGCTGACCAAGATGGTCAACCAGATCTGTATCGCCGGAGTGGTGCAAGGGCTTTCCGAAGGCATCCATTTCGCCGAGAAGGCGGGTCTCGATGCGGAAAAGGTGATCGAGGTGATTTCCAAGGGCGCGGCGCAAAGCTGGCAAATGGAAAACCGCTACAAAACCATGATCGCGGGCGAATTCAATTATGGTTTCGCCGTTGACTGGATGCGCAAGGATCTCGGCATTTGCCTCAAGACTGGCGATCAGATCGGCGCGAGCCTGCCGAACACCGCGCTTGTCGATCAGTATTATGGCGATGTGCAGAATATGGGCGGCAACCGCTGGGACACGTCGAGCCTGATTGAGCGCTTACGCAAGCTGGCGCAATAGCCGTTATTTTGTCTCCTCTGCCGGGCCTGTAGGTGCAGCGAGGGAGAGGGACCAGTAAAGCGGCGCCGTCGTTTCCTGCGCCGCGCCTTGCGCGGTTTCCATTGCCGCGGCGATGCCAATGCCGGCATTGGTGAACTCCGCCTTCAGAATGTTGGCGCGGTGCGGCGGGCTGTTCATCCAGAGGGTGACGACCTCCACCGCATCCGATGCGCCGAAGGCAACATTCTCGGCCGCGCTTGTGAACTCATATCCGGCGGCGCGGATCCGCTGATCAAAGGTTGATCCGTTCTCTCCCTCATGAGAAAGCAGTCCGCGTCGCGCCATAAACTCGGCATGGGCCGAGGCGGCCTGCATCAGCCGGGTATCGAGGGATAACGGCGCGCCTCCCGCCTCTGCGCGCGCCCTATTCAGCCGCTCAAGAACCTCGGATATCATTTCCGGCCTCCCTTCAGGGCCGTTGTCGATGCTTTTATCTCTGATACAGGACGTTCGGGCGGCGGCGTTGTGAGAAAATTTATCTCCCGGGCTGGCGCTTGATCGGCGGGCATAATTCTGCAATCTTGAGTCTGGGGCGGGGATACGCGTGATCTTATCTTCAGGGAGACCAGCATGCCTTCACAACATCATACCGCCATAGTCACCGGCACGAGCCGGGGGATCGGCCGCGCCATTGCGCTGAAAGCCGCCGCCGCCGGATATCATATCTGCGTCAACTATGCCCGCAATGAGGCCGCCGCCGCCGATGTGGTGGCGGCGATCGAGCGGGCGGGCGGACATGCCCGCGCCGTGCAGGCGGATGTCAGCCGGGAGGCCGATATCCTGCGTCTTTTTGAAACGGTGGACCGGGAGCTGCCGCCGCTGGGCGCGCTGATCAACAATGCGGGGATTGTCGCGCCGCCCGCCCGTGTTGACCAGATGGATCATGCGCGGCTGGAGCGGATGTTCACGACCAATATCACGGGCCCTTTTTTTTGTGCGCGGGAGGCGGTGAAGCGTCTTTCCACCAAATATGGCGGCGCGGGCGGGGTGATTGTCAATCTGTCCTCCGTCGCGGCGAAGCTCGGCAGTGCGAATGAATATGTGGATTACGCGGCGTCGAAGGCGGCCATTGATACCCTGACGAAAGGCCTGGCGATGGAGGTGGCGGAGGAAGGGATTCGCGTCAACGCCGTCCGCCCCGGGGTCATTCGCACGGAAATTCATGCCAGCGGAGGACAGCCGGACCGCGTGGACCGCGTGAAAGCCATGGTGCCGATGCGCCGCGGCGGCGAAGCGGAAGAGGTGGCCGATGTCGTCCTCTGGCTGATGTCGCCGCAGTCGAGTTATGTCACCGGATCATTGATTGATGTCTCCGGCGGGCGGTAGCGAACCCGTATCGCACACGCTCAGCCCTGTAGTTTTTTCGCAGCCTCCACCGCAAAATAGGTGAGCACGCCGTCGCAGCCCGCCCGCTTGAAACCGAGCAGGCTTTCCATCACCACCTTGTCGCGGTCGAGCCAGCCATTGTCGGCGGCGGCGGCGAGCATGGCATATTCGCCGCTGACCTGATAGGCGAAGGTGGGCACGCCAAACTCATCCTTCACCCGGCGGCAGATATCAAGATAGGGCATGCCCGGTTTCACCATCACCATGTCGGCGCCTTCGGCGAGATCGAGGGCCACCTCGCGTAGCGCTTCGTCCGTGTTGGCGGGGTTCATCTGATAGGTGCGCTTGTCACCGCTGCCGAGATTGCCGGTGGAGCCGACGGCGTCGCGGAACGGCCCGAAAAAGCCGGACGCGTATTTCGCCGCATAGGACATGATCTGGGTATGGATATGACCTTCTTTTTCCAACGCATCGCGAATGACGCCGATGCGGCCGTCCATCATGTCGGAGGGGGCAATGATATCGCAGCCTGCGCTCACCTGATTGAGTGTCTGGCCGATGAGCACCTCCAGCGTTGGATCATTGACCACATAGCCGTTTTCCACCAGCCCGTCCTGCCCGTGGGTGGTGAAGGGGTCGAGCGCGACATCGCACAGCACGCCCATCTCCGGCACCGCGTCCTTGATCGCCTTGATGGCCTTGCAGATGATATTATCTGCATTCAGCGCCTCCCGCCCGTCCTCGGTTTTAAGATGCTGTTCCACCGCCGGGAACAGGGCAATGACCGGGATGCCGAGAGCGAACGCTTCCCGCGCTGCTTTGGCCAGCAGATCGGTGCTGAGCCGCCTCACGCCGGGCATGGAGGGGATCGGCACGGCATGATCCTTGCCCTCATGCACAAAGACCGGCCAGATCAGATCATCGGGGGTAAGCTGATTCTCCGCCACCAGTCGGCGGGACCAGTCGGTCCGGCGCACGCGGCGCATCCGGGTGCGGGGAAATTGCGGCACAAGGCTTGTCATGAACGGTTTTCCTGCGGTTTTCCTATCCAAGATCGTATGGGGCGGCATACTATCCTCATGCTGGTCGAGCTGCAATTTTTTATACCTAACGACTGTTTGGTAGACATTGACAGCCTGTCGGCAAGGACGTATCAACATGCTATAACAGATCAGGGACTGTAATATATCAGGGGATTTAGATGGATTTCAATCTGACCGAAGATCAGCAGGCATTTCGCGATATGGCGCGGAATTTCGCCTCCGAAGTCTTTGCCCCCAACGCGGAGAAATGGGACGAGGAGAAGCATTTCCCCGTTGATGAGCTGCGCAAGGCGGCGGAGCTGGGCTTCGCGGGTATTTATGTGGGGGAAGAGCATGGCGGCTCGGCCCTCACCCGTCTGGATGCGGCGATCATCTTTGAGGAACTGGCGGCGGGCTGCACCTCGACGGCGGCCTTTATCTCCATCCATAACATGGCGAGCTGGATGATCGACCGTTTCGGCTCCGACTCGGTGCGGGCGAAGTTTCTGCCAAAGCTCACCACGATGGAGCATTTCGCGAGCTACTGCCTGACGGAACCGGGGGCGGGCTCCGATGCGGCCTCGCTGCGCACCAAGGCGGTGCGCGACGGCGATCATTATGTCATCAATGGCGGCAAGGCGTTTATCTCCGGCGGCGGCAAGTCGGATGTTTATGTCACCATGGTGCGCACCGGCGATGACGGTCCGCGCGGGGTGAGCTGTATCGCCATTCCGAAGGAGACGGAAGGGCTTTCCTTCGGCGCGCAGGAACGCAAGATGGGCTGGAACTCCCAGCCGACGGCGCAGGTGCTGTTCGATGATTGCCGCGTGCCGGTTGAAAATCTCATCGGTAACGAGGGCGACGGCTTCAAGATTGCCATGATGGGGCTGGATGGCGGGCGGCTGAATATCGGCGCCTGTTCCCTCGGTGCGGCACGGGCGTGTCTTGACCTGACGCAGGACTATGTGGCGGACCGCAAGCAGTTCGGTCAGCCCATCGGCGAGTTTCAGGCGCTGCAATTCAAGCTCGCCGATATGGCGACGGAGCTGGCGGCGGCGCGGCTGATGATCCGTCAGGCGGCGGCGAAGCTGGATGCCAAGGATCCGGAGGCGACGCTCTATTGCGCCATGGCAAAACGGTTCGCGACCGATGTTGGCTTCAATGTCTGTAACGAGGCGTTGCAGCTTCATGGCGGTTACGGGTATCTGCGCGATTTCCCGCTGGAACGCTTTGTCCGCGATACCCGCGTGCACCAGATTCTGGAAGGCACCAATGAAATCATGCGCGTTGTCATTGCACGCAAGCTTAAAGAAGGCCAGGGAAGAGGGTAGTGATGAGTATGGAGGAGGAAATCCTGTTCGAGAGGGCGGGCGAGATTGGGCTTGTCACCCTCAACCGGCCGAAGGCGCTGAATGCTCTGACCCATGAAATGTGTCTCGCCTTCGATGCCAGGCTGAAAGAGTGGGAGACGGATGCGACGGTCCGCGCCGTGCTGGTACGCGCAGCGGGGGAGAAGGCCTTCTGCGCGGGCGGGGATATCGTCAAGCTTTATAACGAAGGGCGGGCGGGCAGCGATTATCCGCTGAGTTTCTATCGTGACGAATATTACCTCAATACCCGGATCAAACACTTCCCGAAACCCTACATCGCCCTGATCGACGGGATTGTCATGGGCGGCGGCGTCGGCGTGTCGGTGCATGGCAGCCACCGCATCGCGACGGAGCGGACGCTGTTCGCCATGCCGGAAACGGCGATCGGTCTCTTCCCCGATGTGGGCGGGTCTTATTTTCTGCCGCGGCTTGAGGGACAGCTCGGGATGTATCTCGGGCTGACCGGCGCGCGGCTGAAAGCAGGCGATTCGGTCTTTGCCGGTATAGCGCAGGTCCTTGTGGAAGCGGACCGGCTGGCGGCATTGACCGATAGCCTGACGTCGCACCGCTTTGGCGGGGATGCGGCGGCGGAGATTGACGCGATCATCCGCGATCATGCCGCCCCCGCGCCGGAGATGCCGCTCGCCGCCCATCGCGCCCTGATCGACCGGCATTTCGCGAAGGACACGGTGGAGGAAATTATCGCCAGCCTCAAATCCGATGCGGATGCGTTCGCGCAGAAGACGGCGGGGACGTTGCTCACCAAATCACCGACCAGCCTCAAACTCACGCATGAACAGCTTCGCCGCGGCGCGACGCTCGATTTCAACGACTGCATGCGGATGGAATTCCGCATGGTCAGTCGCATTGTAAAGGGCGTCGATTTCTACGAGGGCACCCGCGCCACCGTCATCGACAAGGACCAGTCCCCCAACTGGAACCCGCCCGCGCTGGAGCAGGTGGGCGCCGCGGATGTTGAGGCCTATTTCGCGCCGCTTGATAAAGAGCTGTACTGACGCGGCACTGGAAATCCCGCGCCTTACCAGAGCGGTGTTTCCAGCCCTTCCAATATGAGAAACTCGCCGGTGGCCGCCCTCTCGCGGGCGGCCTTCGCCTTGGCGTATTCCGGGCTTTTGTAAAACGCCCGCGCCGCCGCCATATCGGGAAATTCCAGCAGCACGACGCGGCGTGTCTCCGCGTCTCCTTCCACCGTTTCCATGGCCCCGCCGCGCGTCAGATATTTGCCGCCATATTTTTTGATGGCGATCGGGGCGAGGGATTTATAGACTTCATACTGGTCGGGATCGGTGACGCGGATCCGGGCGATGACGTAGGCAGGCATTATGGCTCCTTTGCCAGACTTGAACGATAATAACAATAGGGAGAACCCGCATGGGATACAAGAATCTGACAGTCACGCGTGATCACCGTATCGTTACGGTCCGCATCGATCGCGGTATCGACTTCAATCCGCTTTCCGTGGAAACCATGCAGGAGCTGACCGATGTCGCCCGCAGTTTTGAGGGCGATACGGAAATAAGTGCCATCATCCTGACCGGCAATGGCAAAAACTTCACCGTCGGCTTCGATCTGAAAGATCCGGCCGTGAAGGCGCGGGGCGAGGCGGGCATCATGGAACGGCGAGAGATGCTCGCCGTCGGGCCGAAGATGAGCCGCGCGTGGGAGGAGCTGGCCCCCATGACGCTTGTCGCCATTGACGGCTACTGCATCGGCGGCGGCGTCGCGCTCTCGGTCGCCTGCGATATGCGCATCGCCTCAAAGGACGCCGTCTTCTGGGTGCCGGAAATCCGCAACGGCATGAATATGAGCTGGCAGTCGATCCCGCGCATGGTCAATCTGATGGGCCCGGCACGGACCAAGCAGCTCTGCGTCATTGCCGACAAGATCAGCGCGGAGCGGGCGGAACGCTGGGGCCTCATCGAGGAACTGGCCGAGCCCGGCAAGGCCTATGATCTCGCCCTCGACTATGCCCGCAAGATCGCCGCGATGCCGCCTCTCCCCGTCCGCATGATCAAGCAGGGCGCGAGCGTTGCCGCGAACGCCCTCAACCATGCCGTGAGTTACATGGACCTCGATCAATACGCCGTCACCCTCGCCAGCGAAGACTACGCCGAGGGCATCAATGCCTTTATGGAAAAACGGGAGCCTGAGTTTAGGGGGCGGTGAGGGGGGGGGTACTCAGAGAAGAGGAACAGCTTAATGTTCGTACTAATCGAAATAGTATCCACCACAAACTTCTCTGCCGAATATGTCTGTACCGTTATTAAAATAGGTGGGAGTTAGCTCAGCGGTGGAAATATCACCTTTTACATCCGGATATTCTTTCATAATTTTCGACGCCTCGGAGATACTTCCCTTTGTCGCAAAGATTCTGCTACCACTACCAAGTGTGATAGCGCCAAGGTAAAAAATTTGACCGGATTTGATTTCAAATTGATAGGTTCCTTTATTTAGACAATATATGTGAGTTGTTGGATATCTTCTGTACTGCAAATTTTTAACTACATAAATTCCTGGCGACATACTTAATAGTTTATACGTAATTTTTTCACCCCCATTATGGGCAATGCCTTCGTGGCCCGAAAAAGCGCCAGCCAGTAGCCTATGGGTGCTCGGATCGAATTTGGCGAACCAAGCACTGAAATCTCGCTTACCCGATACGCCGATTAGTGCAAGGCCCTGAGTTGACGTATTATCAAAATTACTTGTCCTTCCAAGCTCTGAGTATGTACATCCAGAGATCAATAGAAGGCACAAGAATGCAAAAAAAGATTTCATTATACTACCGTTAGATGATTAATGTATGAGGGAATAATAGCTTATAATTCGAGATTGTTCAATCGAATCAAGTTATTTCCGATTAACTAAGGCCAACAGTATAAAAATTAGATTTTCCAGTTAGTATTTTGCATAAAAGTCCTATTCTAGTATTTTATGCTCCTGTAAAATACCTCCATGGCTCTCCGCCGTAAAACCTCCGTCTGGCTTGCTGCCCTTGTGATGCTCTTTGTGGTGATCCCCTTTGCGGGAATTTGTTTTGCGCAAGGGGCGCTCACCCAATCCCGGCGGGGCGGTTGTGCCGCCACGCCGGGTGTAGTCGCCAACTCACCCCTCAAGAAAACTCCCCGTGTCGGCCGGTGCCTTTAACAAAGGTTCCGGCACCGGACTGGAAGGCGTCGCGGAAAGCGAATTTCGCGCCTTCGATCTCGCGGTCGATGGCTTCCTCCTCCGGGTAGTCCCATTGCTCGATGGCTGATTTGCGGTCGCACAGCAGGGCCGATTGCGGGAAGGCGGCGAGCTGCTCCGCGAGCGTGAGCGCGGCGGCGAGCGCCTCGCCCGTCTCCGCCAGCCGGTCGGCGAGGCCGATATGATAGGCCTCCTCCGCCTTGACGGGGCGGCCGGTCATCAGCATGTCGAGCGCGCGGCTCTCCCCAATAATGCGCGGCAGGCGGACGGTCGCGCCATTTGGCATGGGTCCGCCAAAGCGGCGGCAGTAAACGCCGAACACCGCGCTTTTGCTGGCAACGCGCATGTCGCACCAGACGGCGAGGGCGAGGCCCGCGGCGACCGCATGACCCTCCACCGCTGCAATTACGGGTTTTGAGAGGCGGCGTCGCGTCGCGCCCTTATCCTTCCCCGCCCAGCTAAAGCCGATGGCGCTGCCGCTGGAAATTTCCTCAAGATCGGCGCCGGCCGAGAAATAGCCGCCGCTGCCGGTCAGGATGGCGACGCGGGATGTCTCGTCCTGCTCGAACGCCATAAAGGCATCATGCAGGGCCTTGACCATTTCCACGGTGCAAGCATTGCGCTGCGCCGGGCGGTCGATGGTCACGATTGTGACGGCGCCCCTGTTTTCAACTTTGATTTTTCCATCTGCGTAGCTTTTCATCGGTCCACCTGTTGTTTTTGTTGTTTGACGGAATATGTGGCGATCTTGCCAATTTATCGGCTGTCTATCCAGCTTATTTATGTGCAGCAGGCACTCTATCCCCCCACATCATTCTCTTGTATAAAGCGCGGATGACCCTGCGACATAAAATATATATTGCCCTGTTTGCCGCGCTGATGATCTTTGTGGTGATCCCCTTTGCGGGGATTTACATTATCCAGCGGGCCATCGTCTTTCCTATCCCCGAGCATGCCGGTCCGGCGGAACCAGGAGGCGGCTTTGCGCCCGTTGTTGTCGAGGCCCCGGACGGGGAGCGGCTGAATATGCTCTATCATCCGGAAGGGGCGGCGGCGGCCAGTATCCTCGTCTTTCATGGCAGCGCCGAAATCGCGGCCGATCAGCTTGACCGCGGGCGAACCCTCGCCGCGGCGGGCTATGGCGTGCTGATCGCGGAATATCGCGGCTATGGCGGCAGTTCGGGCAGCCCGAGCGAAGAAGGGGTGATCACGGACGGCATCGCCGCCTATGATTTCCTGGCGGCGAAGGGGGGCGGGCCGATCGGCCTCCTCGCCCATTCGATGGGGGCGGCCATCGCTGTGCCTGTCGCTGCGGCGCGCGATCCGTTCGCGGTGGTGCTGGAATCGCCCTTTCTCTCTCTCCTTGAGGTGACGCGTTATCGCGTTGGCTGGGTGCCGTTCGATTTTCTGATGAAATACCCTTTCCATTCCGACCGGCGCATCGGCGCGGTCAAGGCGCCGATCCTCATCATCCATGGCAGCGAGGATAAGGTGGTGCCATTCCGGCAGGGGGAAAAGCTCGCCACCCTCGCCCCGAAGGGAACGGCCTTTATCAAGATCGACGGGGCCGGGCATAATGATCTTGGGCAGTATGACGACATGAAGATGGTAAGGACCTTTTTCAACAAGAAAAACGCCGCCCGAACGGTATCGGACGGCGATAGCTGATTCTGTTGGCCGTCGCCGCGTTGCACCGAGGGCGGCGGCGAAGACTTACTGCTTGTCGTAGATATCGCGCAATTTGCGCATGCCTTTCAGCCAGCGGTCATAGTCGCTGGTCTTGCGGCGCATATATTCGAGCACCTGCGGATGCGGCAGGATAAGAAATTCTTCCTTGTCCATCGTCTCAACAACGCAATCGGCGAGCTGTTCCGGCTCCATCACCCCGTCAACGGACGCGACGCCATCAATATTGTTCGCGGTCATGGCGGTGCGGACGGATTGCGGGCAGAGGACAGAAACGCGAATGCCCTTGTCGCTGTAGCGGATATGCAGGGTTTCGGCGAAGGCGATGGCGGCATGCTTGGTGGTGGAATAGGTGGAGCTGTTGATCTGGGTCAGCAGCCCGGCGGCAGAGGCGGTGTTGACGAGATAGCCGCCACCATTGGCGAGCATCTTGTCAACCACGGCGCGGGCGGCATAGACATGGGCCATCACATGGATATCCCAGTTCTGCTGCCAGATATCGTCCGGAGTTTCCTCGAACCCGTAGCGGGCAATCCCGGCGTTGGAGACGAAAATATCAATCGGGCCATAGGCGGCCTCGGCTTTTGCCACCAGATTCTGGATATCCGCTTCCTTCGCCACATTGCAGGGAACAGCGAGGCCGCCGACCGATTTCGCGACCTCAGTAAGGGGCCCTTCCTGCAGGTCGGCAACGGTGATGGATTTCGCGCCTTCCTGATGGAAACGGAGCGCCAGCGCCTTGCCAATGCCGCTCGCCCCGCCCGTAATCACAATATTCTTGCCCGCAATCTTCATTTAATCCTCCCGCGGCGTGGCGCCGTCTCGATTTTTGTTATTGATGTGCGGGCGATTGTGGCGCGTCTTCAGGCTCCCGTAAAGGCCTGAATGCCGGTCTGGGCGCGGCCAAGGATCAGCGCATGCACGTCATGGGTGCCTTCATAGGTATTGACGGCCTCCAGATTCATGACATGGCGGATGACGTGATATTCGTCGGAAATACCGTTGCCGCCATGCATGTCGCGCGCTGTCCGGGCAATATCGAGGGCCTTGCCGCAGCTATTGCGTTTGATCAGCGAAATCATTTCCGGCGCGGCCTGTCCCTGATCACGCAGGTGACCGACGCGGAGGCAGGCCTGCAGGCCGATGGAGATTTCCGTCTGCATATCGGCGAGCTTTTTCTGGATGAGCTGGTTGGCGGCGAGGGGGCGGCCGAACTGTTTACGCTCAAGTGTATAGTTGAGCGCGGCCTGCCAGCAGAATTCAGCGGCGCCAAGCGCCCCCCAGGCAATACCGAAACGGGCACTGTTCAGGCAGCCGAACGGGCCGCTTAAGCCCTGCACATTCGGTAGCAGATTTTCTTCCGGCACGAACACATTGTCCATGACGATTTCACCGGTGATGGAGGCGCGCAGGCTGAACTTTCCTTCAATCTTCGGCGCGCTGAGGCCTTCCATGCCCTTTTCAAGGATGAAGCCGCGGATCACGCCATCATCGGTCTTGGCCCAGACGACGAAGACATCGGCGACGGGGGAGTTGGTGATCCACATCTTGGCGCCGCTGACACGATATCCCCCATCTACAGAACGGGCGCGGGTCACCATGCTGCCGGGATCGGAGCCGTGATCGGGCTCGGTCAGGCCGAAGCAGCCGATCCATTCACCGGTCGCCAGCTTGGGCAGGTATTTCTGGCGCTGATCTTCTGATCCATAAGTATAGATGGGATGCATGACAAGGCTGGACTGCACACTCATCATGGAGCGATAGCCGCTGTCCACCCGCTCCACCTCGCGCGCGACGAGGCCGTAGGAGACATAGCCGAGCCCGGCGCAGCCATAGCCTTCAATCGTGGTGCCAAGCAGGCCGAGTGCGCCCATTTCAGTGAATATTTCCCGATCAAAGGTTTCATGACGATTGGCTTCCAGAACGCGGGACATCAGCTTTTCCTGGCAATATTCCCGCGCCGTTTCACTCACCAGACGTTCTTCTTCCGTCAGCTGATCATTGAGCAGAAAGGGGTCGACAGGATTAAAGGCGGGTCTGGAAGCGGCGCTGCTCATCTTATTCTCCGGTTAGATATCTGTTTGCACGGCAAAGAGGTAATTCAAGTCCGTCTGTTTAACCGCTTTACGGGACGACTTCAATATGCTTCATGGCGCTGCTGTCATAATATGATATGCTCGGTGCCTGTTTTATGCGGGCCGGAGAGGCGAATGACGGCGGATCAGGATAAGCAAGGCTATATCATCGAATATCAGGCGCACGGGGTTTCGGTAAAAGTGTCGCTGTTCGATCCGGTCACAATGACGGAAGTGTCAATCGTTGGCGCGGCGAGTGCTTCGCGCGCGGAGCTGGAGCGGGCGGTCATCGCCAGACTTGCCTATGTGTTGAAACGGCAGGCAGGGGAGAATACGGCCGGTGAAGTGAAGCATGGGCAGATGCCGCAAAAAAAACCCGGCATCATAGTCTAGCCGGGATCATACAGGCGCTTGAAGAGGGAGGGCCTGTGTCTGATAATCGGAATTGGCCAGGGCTGCGTTCAGGCGCTTTTTCTTTTGCGGCCGAGACCAAATTCCTTGGCAAATTGGGATCTACGCTTTGCATAGGCCGGTGCGACCATCGGATAATCGGGCGGGAGATTCCATTTTGCCCGGTACTCTTCGGGCGTCATATCATAGTTGGAGCGGAGATAACGTTTCAGCATTTTAAGCTGCTTGCCATCTTCCAGACAGACAAGATAATCATTTTGAACCGACCGCTTGATCGGGACAGCGGGTTTCGGTTCCGATGGCTGGTCAGTCTCTGCTTCCGTTTCCAGAGAAGCGAGGGAACTGTAGACAGCCTTGATGACATCAACGATTTCCGAATTTTCGATCTGGTTGTTACTGACATAGGCCGCAGTGATGTCCGCAGTCATGCGCAGCAACTCCTCACGTTCTGTGAGGGGTGAGGGGCCTCCCTCCTTCAAAAAGTTCTGTGTCATTTTTATATTTCGTTCGCTTTTGGGTTGTTTAGGTGCCAATCGGCGTGATTACATGCAACGATTGACTGTATATGTCAATACATTGGCTGCCGAATTACATAAAATTTTCTTAAAAACTACATTCCTGATACTTAAGAGAAACTTGTCCGATTCCAATCATTAGTCTTCATTGCCAGAATAGATCAATATAAATTCTTTTATGTTCATCAGGCTTGCAAAAAACCGGACGTAATATCCGTTCATGGCACCGGAGTGTCAGTATTATTGCAAAATATGGCGCTATTTTGTCTTGATGCTGCAATAATGTATGACAAAAAAACTACTGAATAGAAAATGGATCCCGGATAACTGGTTGTCCGTAAATGGATGTCGCTCTATTTTCTCCGGAAACGGCCGTTAATCTAAGGTGCTTCTGCCTTTATTTCAACCGTTCCTTTACATTTCATCTGCTTTTTTTCAAGTAATCGCGCACAAATGTCTTCTGTTTGTCCATATAGGTATACGGAAGGGAATTGCCAGCCTCCGGATTGTGAAAAAAACCGATGCGGGCGCCGGGTTTTTCTATGCACTCAGAACGTCCTGTGCTATCCATCCGGCGCGGATTTCGCTGGCCTGAAAATGAGTGGCCTTCAGGGACAGGCGCGCTACCGGAAACGGGGTGCGGGAGGCAATTGATGCGGGTGCCGGGCGGGGATGCCGGCGGGCGGACCGGGACACGGATGATTGGCGACGCCGACTTGCCGTTGGAAGGCAGGGCGGTCCTACAAGGAGTGCGACAGATGACGAAGCAGACTGCTGAAACTGTAAAATTCTTCAAAGCGGATATTGAGCGTGACGACCCGGATGTCTTCAAGGCAATCGGGCTGGAACTGGGCCGTCAGCGCGACCAGATTGAACTGATCGCCTCGGAAAATATCGTCAGCCCGGCAGTTATGGCCGTGCAAGGAAGTGTTCTTACCAACAAATATGCCGAAGGCTATCCGGGCCGCCGTTATTATGGCGGCTGTGAATTTGTCGATATTGTCGAGGATCTGGCGATTTCACGGGCGAAAGAGCTGTTCGGTTGCAATTTCGCCAATGTCCAGCCCAACTCCGGATCGCAGGCCAATCAAGGCGCCTTCATGGCGCTGATCAAGCCAGGCGACACCATTCTCGGCCTGTCTCTTGCTGCAGGCGGCCATCTCACTCATGGCGCGGCGCCGAACCAGTCGGGAAAATGGTTTAACGCTATTCATTACGGCGTAGACAAGACAACCCACCAGATCGACTTTGATCAGGTCCGTGCTCTCGCGAAAGAGCACCGTCCGCAGATGATTATCGCGGGCGGTTCAGCCTACCCGCGGCATCTGGATTTCGCGACCTTCCGTGCCATTGCCGATGAAGTTGGGGCTTATCTGATGGTTGATATGGCGCATTTCGCCGGCCTTGTCGCTGCCGGCGTGCATCCGAGCCCGTTCCCCCATGCGCATATCGTCACCACCACCACCCACAAGACTCTGCGCGGGCCCCGCGGCGGCATGATCCTCACCAATGACGAGGCGATTGCCAAGAAAGTCAATTCGGCCATATTCCCGGGCCTGCAGGGAGGTCCGTTGATGCATGTGATCGCGGGTAAGGCGGTTGCCTTTGGTGAGGCGCTGACCCCGGCCTTCAAGACCTATTCCGCATCGGTTGTTGAAAATGCAAAGACGCTGGCGGCGACGCTGGTCGGCCACGGCCTTGATATCGTGTCCGGCGGTACAGACACTCATGTGATGCTGGTTGATCTCCGGCCCAAGAAGCTGACCGGCAACATCGCCGAACGGGCGCTCGAGAATGCCCATATCACCTGCAACAAGAACGGTATTCCGTTCGATCCGGAAAAGCCGATGGTCACTTCCGGCGTGCGTCTTGGCACCCCGGCGGCGACAACGCGCGGCTTTGGCGTTGCTGAATTTACGAAAGTCGGCGATCTGATTGCCGAAGTGCTTGACGGACTGGCCGCAAATCCGGAGGATAACGGGGCTGTCGAGGCACGGGTTCGTGAAGAGGTGAAGGCGCTGTGTGACGCTTTCCCGATCTATCCGGGCCTCTAGGTCGGCAATGCCGGACGGGACAGCGGTTTTGACAAGCGAATAAGGAGCGATCGGAATGCGTTGTCCATTTTGCAGTAGTGAAGAAACGCAAGTAAAGGACAGCCGTCCGACAGAGGATAATACGGCCATTCGCAGGCGGCGCGCCTGTGCCACCTGCGGGGCCCGCTTCACCACGTTCGAGCGGGTGCAGCTTCGTGAGCTGACCGTTGTGAAGAAGGACGGCCAGCGCACTCCGTTCGAACGGGAGAAGCTGGAACGGTCCATCAGCATCGCGACGCGCAAGCGCCCTGTTGATCCGGATCGCATCGACCGGATGATCAACGGCATCGTTCGCCAGCTTGAAAGCAGCGGTGACCAGGAAGTGCCATCCGAACGCATCGGCGAGCTGGTGATGGAAGGGCTGGCGGCGCTTGACAGTGTTTCTTATGTACGCTTCGCCTCCGTTTATAAGGATTTCCGCGAAGCCAAGGATTTTGAAGAATTTATCGGCGAGCTGTCCGGCAACGTTTCAAGCTGAACACGGCATCTGAAAGCCTGAATCATCATGAATCCCGAAGAAAAATCACGTGACGAACGGCATATGCGAAATGCGCTTCGCCTGGCGCGGCGCGGGTTGGGCCGGGTCGCGCCCAATCCGGCGGTCGGCTGCGTTATCGTCAAGGCGGGTCAGGTTATCGGCCGGGGCTGGACACAGGATGGCGGCCGTCCCCATGCGGAAACGGTGGCCCTGCAGATGGCGGGGGAGGCGGCGCGCGGCGCCACGGCCTATGTCACGCTGGAGCCTTGTGCGCATCATGGAAAAACACCCCCCTGCGCGGAAGCGCTCATCAAGGCCGGTGTGACGCGTGTGGTGATTGCGCTGCGCGATCCGGATGAGCGGGTCAATGGCCTTGGTATCGAGATGTTGCACAAGGCAGGTGTCCGGGTTACGGAAAGCATCTGCGCCGAGGCGGCGGCGGAGCTGAACGCCGGCTTCATCATGACAAGGAGACAGGGTCGGCCGCTGGTCACGCTAAAAATGGCCACCAGCCTGGACGGACGCATTGCAACAGCCAGTGGCGACAGCAAATGGATCACCTCTCCGGCGGCGCGGCGTTTCGGGCATCTCCTGCGGGCGCAGAATGATGCCATCATGGTTGGGGTGAATACGGTGCTTGTGGACAATCCTGAATTAACCTGTCGTATTGAGGGCCTCACACAACATTCGCCGGTGCGCATCGTTGCAGATTCGCGACTTAGACTGCCACTCACGTCGAAGCTGGTGGCGAGTGCGGGAGAGACGCCGCTCTGGATTATCACAGTGCCGGACAATGACCGTGACCGCCTGAAGGCGCTGGAAGATATCGGCGTCACTATTATTGAAGTGACTGCCAATGCCTCGGGCTTGCCGGAAATGACGGAGGCGCTTTCCGCACTGGCCGAACGGGGAATGACGCGAATACTTGTCGAGGGAGGTTCCCATCTTCAGGCAAGCTTGATAAAAGAGGGATTGGCGGATCGGCTGGAATGGTTTCGGGCAAGTTCGATCATTGGCGGTGACGGTATCCCGGCGCTGCAATCCATCGGGCTTGAACGGATCAGCGACGCGCCGGAGCTTGACCTGATCGAGGAACGCCGGTTGGGAAGAGATTTGTTGGAAAGTTATTTTCTTCGGAATTGAGCATTATGTTTACAGGCATTATCACCGATGTCGGGCGGGTGCGCGCCATCGAAAAAGCAGGCGATACCCGGATCGAGATCGAGACGGTTTATGATCTTGAAACGGTGGATATCGGGGCGTCGATTGCCTGTTCGGGCCCCTGCCTTACGGTGGTCGAAAAGGGGGAGGGATGGTTCGCGGTCGAAGCGTCCGATGAAACCCTGTCCTGTACCAATGTTGGCGACTGGATCGTCGGAACGACTGTCAATCTGGAGCGGGCGTTGAAGGTTGGCGATGAGCTCGGCGGTCATATGGTCAGCGGCCATGTGGATACCGTGGTCAATCTCCTGATGCAGGAGCGGATTGGCGATTCCACAAGGCTGGTTTTCTCTCTGCCGCCGAAATATGCGCCGTTTGTCGCGGCCAAGGGTTCAGTCGCGCTGGACGGGGTTTCCCTAACCGTCAATGAGGCGACGGACGATCACTTCACCGTCAATATTATCCCGCATACGCAGGATCATACCACTTTCGGCGGTTTCACCATCGGCCGCCGCGTCAATATGGAAATAGATGTGCTGGCGCGTTACGTCGCGCGCATGACTGAGGTAAATAACAAAAAATGAGCTATAAGGAATACCTCGCCTCGGCAGAGGAAATTATTGAAGACGCCCGCAATGGCAAGATGTTCGTCCTGGTTGATGCGGAAGACCGAGAGAATGAGGGCGATCTTGTCATTCCGGCCCAGTTCGCAACGCCGGATGCCATCAACTTCATGGCCAAGCATGGCCGCGGGTTGATCTGCCTGTCCATGACCGAGGCGCGGGTCAATACCCTGGGCCTGCCCTTGATGGCGCAGGATAACGCGTCTCGTCTGACCACCAACTTTACTGTCTCGATCGAGGCGAGGGAAGGCGTCACCACGGGCATTTCGGCGGCGGATCGTGCCCATACGATTGCCGTTGCGGTTGATCCGACCAAGGGCGCCGTCGATATTGTCTCGCCGGGGCATGTGTTTCCGCTGGTGGCGCGTGAAGGCGGGGTGCTGCGCCGCGCTGGCCATACGGAGGCGGCGGTTGATATCTCCCGCCTCGCTGGCCTTAACCCGGCGGGAGTGATCTGCGAGATCATGAATGACGATGGGACTATGGCCCGGCTGCCCGACCTGGTGAAGTTCGCTCAGTTCCACGGCCTCAAAGTCGGCACTATCGCTGATTTGATCGCTTATCGCCGCCGTCATGACAGCCTGATTACGCGCGAGGTGGAAGCGGATATCAGTAGTAAATATGGCGGCGGTTGGCGGATGATTGTCTTCTCCAACAAGCCCGAATATGCGGAGCATGTGGCGCTGGTGAAGGGTAATGTTTCCGGTGAAGAGCCGGTGATGGTGCGGATGCATGCGCTCAATCTGCTCGGCGATGTGCTGGGCGAGGTCGATGAAAGCCCCGATATCCTGCATGACGCCATGGCGCAGATTGATGAAGCGGGTCAGGGTGTCGTTGTCCTCATTCGTGAGCCGCGTCCGATGGCGATGTCCGATCGGGTGCGTCGTAAGCTTGGCAAGCCGCTTAAAGAACCGCAGGAACTGCGCGATTATGGCATTGGCGCACAGATTCTTCTCGATCTCGGGGTCCGCAATATGATCCTGCTTTCCAACAACAAACGCACCGTGGTGGGGCTGGACGGCTATGGCCTGACTATTTCCGAAACCCGGGCCATCACCAAAAAGGGTTGATCCATGAACAGCGATATCCATGTGCTGGTCGTCGAGGCGGATTTCTATCGCGATATTTCCGATGCACTGCTGGACGGGGCGAAAGAGGCGCTGGACGCTGCCGGGGCCAGTTACGATGTGATACAGGTGCCGGGCTGCCTCGAAATTCCGGCGGCCATTCGCTTTGCCATCAGATCGATGGAATTCACCGGCGGACGACGGCGGTATGACGCCTATGTGGCGCTCGGCTGTGTGATCCGCGGCGAAACGTCCCATTATGATACTGTATCGGAGGAAAGCGCCCGTGCGCTGATGGATATTTCCACCGATTATTGCGTCGCCCTCGGAAACGGGATCATCACCTGCGAGAATGAGGCGCAAGCCTGGGCGCGGGCCCGCAAGAGCGAGAAGAACAAGGGCGGCGGCGCGGCGGTGGCGGCGCTGCAGATGCTGAAACTCAAAGCAAAATTTGGAATGTACCCGCGATGAATGCGCGTAGCGAAAAGCGTGGTGACAAGCACAGCCGCCGCACACTGGCCCGGCTCAATGCAGTGCAGGCGCTGTATCAGCTTGAGCATGATCCGCGTCCCGCTGAAGAGGTGGTGGAGGAATTCCTGCTGCACCGCATCGGGGCGGAGTTGGACGGCGACCAGTTCAAGGACAGTGATAAGCCGCTGTTTCGCGATATCGTCATACATACGCGGGAACGCCAGGCGGAAATTGACGCGCTGATTGCCGACCGGCTGGAAAAGGATCGGACGACGGACCGGCTGGAGGTTGTGCTTCTCTGCCTGCTCCGCGCCGCGACATATGAGTTTCTCGCTCGTATCGACAGCCCGGCGAAGGTCCTGATCAAGGAATATATCGGCATCGCCCGGAGTTTCTTCACGGGCAAGGAGCCGGCGCTGGTCAACGGGGTTCTCGACAAGATCGCGAAAGAGCTGCGCCCCGGCGAATTCGGGTGAGATGATGGCGGGACCGGGCGATACGGGCCGCGAGGATATGGGCGAATTCGCCCTGATCGAGACGCTGTTCAAACCGCTTGCCGCTGCCACTCCCGCCGCCCTTGGCCTTGGCGATGATGCGGCGGTCCTGACGCCCCGTCCGGGCCGGGATCTTGTCTTCACCAAGGATGCCATGGTCGAAGGGGTGCATTTTCTGAGCAATGATGATCCCGCCGATGTGGCGCGCAAGCTGCTCAGGGTCAATCTGTCCGATCTTGCCGCGATGGGGGCGGCTCCGGTCGGTTATCTGCTCGCGACCTTTTGGCCGGAGGGAATCGCCCGCAGCTGGATAGAGGGTTTTGTTGCTGGTCTGGCCGCCGATCAGGTGGAATTTGACATCGGGCTGCTGGGTGGTGATACGGTGCGCACGCCGGGTCCGCTGTGTCTTTCCCTCACCGCCATTGGCGAGGTGGAAAGCGGAAAGGCGCTTCGTCGTGACGGAGCGGAGGCGGGGGATCTGATCGCGGTTTCGGGCAGCATCGGCGATGCGGCGCTGGGGCTGATGATCTTGCAGGGCGGAAGAGTTCCCGACCTTTCGGCGGTGGCACGCGACTATCTCATCGCCCGCTATCATTTGCCAAACCCGCGTCTTGCGCTGGGTCAACAGATAACCGGTTTTGCTCACGCCTGTCTCGATATCTCGGACGGGCTGATCGCCGATATCGGCCATATTGCAGATCAGTCTTCCCTGGCCGCCATTATTGACTGGCAGACGGTCCCCTTTTCCGAAGCGGCGCGCGAAGCTCTTGCGGCGGATGAGGGGTTGCTATCGGCATTGCTGACCGGCGGAGATGACTATGAATTGGCCTTTACCTTGCCGCGCGCAAAGGCGGAGGCGCTTGCCGCGATCGCCCGCGCGACGGGGGTGCCACTCGCTATTATCGGGGAAATGACGGGCGGCGGCGGCGTCACTGTGCGCGGACCGGACGGTCATGAACTGCCATTGGCGACCGCCGGGTGGCGACATTTTTAGGATGCGGCGCCATCTGCATATTAGCTATGCATATGTGTGGGTTGTTTTTTCGTCACATTCTTGACATATTCCACGAAAATTTCGTGTATAACGGGAGACATATATGCTGGCGATGCAATATTCGGTTCGCTTGCCGCAGGAATTTGACGAAACCCAGATCCGTAAGCATGTGGCGATACGCAGCCCGTTGTTTAACGGCTTTCCCGGGCTTCGACATAAATTCTACCTGTATGATTCTGAAGAAAAAGTCTATGCCCCCTTTTATATCTGGGAAAATGCGCAGTATGCGCAGGAGTTTCTGCTCGATAATCTGTTCAATGGGGTTTCGCAGAAATTCGGCCGTCCGCGTGTCCGTAGCTGGCAGGTTGTGGCGTTTGATTATGGCAGCCTGAAGGAAGACCCTGGATATATGCGCAGCGCCATTGACAAGGTGTCCGCCCGACAATCGGTGGGAACGCAGATGGAACGGGAAAAAGCGCGTCACGACAAATTACTCAATGCAGCGGGTCTTTATGCGCATATGGTGCTGCTTGATCCAGACCGCTGGGAAGTCGGGCATTTCAGCTTCTGGGGCAGCCGGACGCAGGCAAGCCCCGTCAATGCCGACTGCATTGATGAATATACTGTCCTGAAAAGCTATCGCCATCTTGAAGGGGCCGCTTGAGGGCGCTGGTTTTCTCAATTTAATTCATAAAAACAGGAAATATCGGCATGATGGATCGCCGGACCAAGATAAGCATTCTTTTGATGTCCGGCTGCCAGGCGCTGCTCAACAGCACCACGGCCATCATGATCTCTTCGGCGGCGCTGGTGGCGCTGATTCTGCTGGGTCCGGACAAGTCACTGGCGACGCTGCCGGTGACAGCGGTGGTGACGGGGACCGCCCTTGCCACGCTTCCGGCTTCGCTTTTTATGCGGCGGGTTGGTCGGCAGTCTGGCTTTATCTTCGGGGCCGGGCTCGGTATTTTCGGCGCCGCCATCTGTAGCTATGCGGTCTGGGTCGGCAATTTCTGGATTTTCACGCTTGGTGCGATGTTTGTCGGCATGTACACGGCATTCGGCAATTATTACCGTTTTGCGGCCGTTGATGTGGCCGGACAGGCCAATCGCTCCAAAGCGGTTTCCTATGTGATGGCGGGAGGGCTGATCGCCGGGTTTCTCGGGCCGCAGATCGCGAGCCATAGCCGCGAGCTGTTCGTGCCCTTCCTTTATCTCGGTACCTATCTTTCGGTGATCTTGCTCGGGTTTCTTGCCATTCTGCTGATCAGCCTTGTGCGTATTCCGAAAATGAAAGCGGCCGTCTCGGACGAGCCGCAACGTCCGATGCTGGAGATTATCCGCCAGCCGACCTTCATGATCGCCGCGCTCAGCGCCATGATCGGTTATGGCGCCATGAACCTGATCATGACGGCGACGCCGCTCGCGATGGTTGGCTGCGGTCATGATGCGTCCGATTCATTCAATGTCATCAGCTGGCATGTGGTTGCCATGTTCGGGCCGAGTTTCTTTACCGGCTCGCTGATCGCCCGCTTCGGGGAATATCGCATCATCATTACCGGGGCGCTGCTCGGAATTGCCTGTGTTGCCATTTCCCTCCTGGGGCTGGAGCTGGTGAATTTCTACACCGCCCTGATCTTGCTCGGAGTGTCCTGGAATTTCATGTTCATCGGCGGTACGACGCTGGTGACCACCACCTACCGCCCGTCGGAAGCCGCCAAGGTGCAGGGGATGAATGATTTTCTCGTCTTCGGCACGGTGGCGACGGCGTCGTTGCTCAGCGGTCAACTGCAAGAGCGCTTCGGCTGGGAAATGGTGAATTACTTCGCCCTGCCGATGTTCGCGCTGGTGATCATGATGGCACTGCTTAACATGCGCGGCGGCAGACGGCAGATTGTGGCAGCGGAATAGGGTGTGAAAAAGGCGGGCCGTCGCATGGACAGGCCCGCCGAATTTATGCTGGCAGCCGGTTGTGGTCAGCCCTTGCTGATAAGGGACTTGCGGATGATTTCCGCTGCTTCCTCGGCGTCACCCCAACGCTTGATGCGGACCCATTTGTCGGTTTCCAGATCTTTGTAATGCTCGAAGAAATGCGAAATCTGGTCGAGCAGGATGCCGCGCAGATCGGTATAGTTATTGATATTGGAATAATAGGGGTGCAGCGCATCAACGGGCACGCTCAGAACCTTTTCATCCTGACCGGCCTCGTCCTCCATGATCAGGACGCCGACCGGGCGGGCGCGAATGATGGCGCCCGGCATGACCGGGATCGGCCCGGCAACCAGCACATCAACCGGATCGCCGTCATCGGCGAGGGTCTGCGGAATGAAGCCGTAGTTGCACGGATAGAACATGGCCGTGTGCAGGAAACGGTCAACGAACATCGCGCCGCTATCCTTGTCCACTTCATATTTAACGGGCACGCCACCAATCGGAATTTCGATGATCACATTCACGTCCCACGGGACATTTTTGCCAGCCGGGATTTTTGAAAGATCCATTGCTTTGTTGTCTCCTGAAAATTCTGGCGTTGCGATACCATGTTCCGCAATTTTTTGCACCTGCTAATCGAAAAAAAATGTTGAAATATAATATACTAAATTAGTTGGATGCTATATTCTGGCGGCTGCGGGCTTATCCGGCATCCGGCTTTCCGACCGATATTAAGGGGGTAAGAACAGACCGGTCCGGGATGCCCCAAAGGCCTATAATAAAAAAGGGCCATGCGCGTCATGGCGGGTTCGTAACAATCAGGGGGTTTTAGAATAATGTCAGTAGTAATTTGGATTCCGATCATTTGCGGGCTGATTGCGCTCGGCTATGGTGCTTATGCGGCGCGCGCGGTGATCTCGCATGATGCGGGCACGCAGAAGATGCAGGACATTGCCGCCGCCATTCAGGAAGGGGCATCTGCCTATCTGAACCGGCAGTATCTGACCATCGGTCTTGTCGGGGTCGTGATTTTTGTCCTTCTTTTCTTTCTTATGGATCTAAATGTGGCCATCGGCTTTGCCATTGGCGCCATTCTTTCCGGCGCGGCGGGCTTCATTGGTATGAATGTGTCGGTGCGCGCCAATGTGCGGACGGCGGCGGCGGCGGCGAAAAGCCTGAAAGAAGGCCTCAACGTTTCTTTCATGGCAGGCGCAGTCACCGGGCTTCTGGTGGTTGGTCTCGCTCTGCTTGCGGTGGCGGGCTACTACGGGTATCTGCTGGCGATCGGTGTGACGGGGCGCGGCATTGTTGACAGCCTTGTGGCTCTCAGCCTGGGCGCGTCGCTGATCTCCATCTTCGCCCGTCTGGGCGGTGGCATTTTCACCAAGGGCGCCGATGTGGGCGCCGATCTGGTCGGTAAGGTCGAGGCGGGTATCCCCGAAGATGATCCCCGCAACCCGGCGGTGATTGCCGATAACGTAGGGGACAATGTGGGCGACTGTGCCGGTATGGCCGCCGATTTGTTCGAAACCTATGCCGTGACGGTGGTGGCCACCATGGTTCTGGCGTCCATCTATTTCACGGGTGATGCGGCGATGATGGCCTATCCGCTGATGATTGGCGGGGTGTGCATTATCACTTCCATCATCGGCACCTTCTTTGTCAAGCTGGGGGCGAACAACAATATCATGGGCGCGCTCTACAAGGGCTTTATCGTCACGACGGTTCTGTCCGCCCTTGCGCTCTGGCCGATTACCCAGTTCACCGTGGGGATGAACACTGTCTATAACATCGGCGCTACCCAGTTCACGGGATGGAGCCTGTTTTTCTGCGGTATTGTCGGGTTGGTGGTGACCGGTCTTTTGATCTGGATTACGGAATATTATACCTCGACAGAATATCGCCCCGTGCGCAGCATTGCGGCCGCGTCCGAAACCGGGCATGGCACCAATGTGATCCAGGGCCTCGCTGTGTCGATGGAGGCAACGGCGGTTCCCGCGATCATCATCGTGGCCGGGATCATCGTTTCCTATAACCTCGCAGCGCTGTTCGGCATTGCCATTGCGGTGACGACCATGCTGGCGCTTGCCGGAATGATCGTTGCGCTCGACGCTTACGGGCCCGTCACCGATAACGCCGGCGGTATCGCCGAAATGGCCGAGATGGATGAGGAAGTACGCAAGACGACCGACGCGCTTGATGCGGTCGGGAACACCACCAAGGCAGTGACCAAGGGCTATGCCATCGGCTCCGCCGGTCTCGGCGCGCTGGTGCTGTTCGCTGCGTATACGGAGGATCTGACCTACTTTATCGCCAATGCAACGGCGGATCAGTTCAGCTTCTTCCAGGGCGTGACCCTCGATTTCAGTCTGAAAAACCCATACATCGTGGTCGGGCTGATCCTGGGCGGGCTGCTGCCCTATCTGTTCGGAGCCATGGGCATGATGGCGGTCGGTCGGGCGGCGGGTTCCGTCGTGCGCGAAGTGCGTCGCCAGTTCAAGGAAATCCCCGGCATCATGGAAGGCACGGGTAAGCCCGATTATGGCCGCGCGGTGGATATGCTGACGCGGGCCGCGATCAAGGAGATGATCATTCCGTCCCTCCTGCCGCTGCTGGCGCCCATCGTGGTGTTCTTTGTCATGATGTTCATTGCCGACAAATCGGCGGCCTTCGCGACAGTGGGGGCCATGCTGCTCGGTGTGATCATCACGGGGCTGTTCGTTGCCGTCTCCATGACGGCGGGCGGCGGCGCCTGGGATAACGCCAAGAAGTATATCGAGGATGGCCATCATGGCGGCAAGGGCACAGATGCTCATGCAGCGGCGGTCACCGGCGATACCGTCGGCGATCCTTACAAGGATACGGCGGGTCCTGCCGTAAATCCGATGATCAAGATCACCAACATCATCGCACTGCTGTTGCTGGCCTCTCTGGCCCATTAAGCCGCAGCAGAACAGAGCGGATAAAACGACCCCCGGCTTTTGGGCCGGGGGTTTTTACTTCTGAATATATGTTGACGCGGTAGGGCGGCTTTGCCGGAACCTGTCCGATGCGAGAGGGCGGTGGTACTACTGGCCCTCGCCGCCCTGGTTGAAGCGGCCGAGGTTGCCGAAAAGCTGCTCCAGAAGGCCGAGCTTGCGGCCGCCCGTCGGAGTTTCCCGCTCGACAATCTGGACTTCCTCTCCGGCTGTGAGATCGAGACCTTCAAGCTCTGATACCACATCATTGAGATCGAACTTGACGACGAGAATCTCCCGCTCCGTCACTTCCTTTGCAAAGAAGGCGAGATGTTCTGTTTTGCTGCTGATGTAATACCAGGCATCGCCTTCAGTTTGAAAGGTGGTGATGGCGGAGGGGGAACCCATGATCTCCTGCACCATATCCTTGGTGGTGACGCCCGTCTGAAGCTGCGCCACCTGTTCCGCATCAAAATGATAGCCCTGATCGGACTTGATGGGTTCACAGGCCGCGAGGGCAAGCCCGAGGGCGGCAATGCAGAATCCTGTCGTCAGTTTCCCTGTGTTCATGGATCGGCGCGGCTTTCGGTTGACTATCTACCCGGTAATGCGTAATTCAGGCATATAAATGGCCTGACGCTTGGGAAATGTCAAATTTTCTGATAAATGCAGGCAGATTTTGAACACCGCCCGGATATGCGCCGTAAGGGCAGGGGAGTCGTATGATCCTTTCAAGACTGTTTCGCCGTAATTCGTTGGAAAAACCGGCGGCCGCGCTTTATGGTGATATCGTGCGCCGGGCGCGAACGCCGGTCTTTTATGAACAGGCGGGCGTGCCCGATACGGTCGATGGCCGGTTCGAAATGATCACGTTGCATGCCTTTCTTGTCATGCGCCACCTTCGCCGGGGCGGAGAGCAGGCGCAGAAGCTTTCTCAGACGTTGTTCGATCAGATGTTTGCCGATATGGATCAGAGCCTGCGCGAAATCGGCATTGGCGATCTCAGTGTCGGCAAGCATATCAAGAAGATGGCGAAGGCCTTCTATGGCCGGGTGGCGGCTTATGATGCAGCCCTGGATGGCGGGGCGGAGCCACTGGAAGATGCGCTGCGGCGCAATCACTACGGCACAGCGGAGGACGTGTCGGATGCGGCTGTCGGACTGCTGGCTGATTATGTGCGGTCGGCGGATGCATATATGACGGCCCTCGGTGCTGCGCCGCTGCTGGCCGGGCGGGCTGAATTCGGGCCGGTGCCGGGAGAGTGAAACACACAAAACTACGGTCCGGACGATAGAAAAGGCGGCTCGCGGCGCGGGATTTTAGCCAGGCGACAAAAACATTGACCGCAGAGGACGAAACCAGTATTTTCGCGCCTTCGAATCGCCTGCCCGCCGGATCGCTCTTGCGGGCCAAACGGGTGCGGGTTTTGAAAGGATTTGTTGCAATGCAGGAGACCGGCGGAGATTTCGCGCGGTGGATCAATGTTGAACGTCTGGGGAGAGAGCCCATGACTTTCGATGTCGTTGCGACAGAAGCGGAAAACGCGGCGCTGGCTAAATCCCTTGATATTGAAGGGGTTTCTGATGCCCATGCGCGCGGATCCCTGTCCCGGCGCGGCGCCAGCGGGCAGATCGAGCTGACGGGACGTTTGACGGCAACGGCGACCCAAGCCTGTGTGGTGACGTTGGAACCGGTCTCGCAGGCGATTGACGTGGAATTTACGGTGTTCTACACCTTCGACCCCGGTGACCTCGTGATCGAGGAGGCGGAAAAAGTCGTTGGCATGGAAGAGCCGGATTTGCCGGAGCTGATTGTGGGCAATCGCCTGAATCTGGCGGATATGATAACGGAGCAGATCGCGCTTGCGCTTGACCCCTATCCGCGTAGCGCGGACGCGCCAGAGCTGATGGATAATGAAGAAACCCTGGAGAGGGCCAAGCAAGAGCAGGGGGTGCACAGACCCTTTGCAAATTTGAAGGACTTGATGAACAAGAAGTGATATGAAGAGTAGAGGCGTTTCATCTCACTGTGGATTTTGATACCGCCCCGCCACGGCTGGGCACTGAAGTGAAAGACTAGGAAAATGGCAGTACCAAAAAGGAAAACCACCAAATCCAAGCGCAACATGCGCCGGGCTCATGATGCGCTGGCTGGCACACAGGTTCAGGAATGCCCGAACTGTGGCGAGATGAAGCGTTCACACCATATCTGCTCTTCTTGCGGTCACTATGGTGACCGTGAGGTCCTGAAAACGAGCGAAATTCTCTGATCGGCGTCTGCTGACCAGGACAGCCGGACCCGGATATAAATATGCCCGATAATATTGTCATTGCCCTTGATGCGATGGGAGGAGATCACGCTCCTGACATCGTGATTAAGGGCATTGATATTGTGCGCGTGCAGTTTCCCAAGGCCCGGTATCTTTTGTTCGGCGATCAGGTGCGGCTGGAACCGCTCCTGCGGGCTTATCCATCTGTTCGCGCACTTTGTGAGCTTCGCCACACCGATGAGGCTGTCAAATCCGAAGACAAGCCCAGCCAGGCGCTGCGCAAGGGCCGCAAGAGCAGTATGCGTCTTGCCATTGATGCTGTGCGCAATGGAGAGGCGGGGGCCATTGTCTCCGCCGGGAATACCGGCGCGCTGATGGCAATGGCGAAGATATCCCTGCGCATGATGGCGGGCATTGACCGGCCGGCCATTGCCTCCGTGCTGCCGTCGCCCCGCGGTGAGACGGTTATGCTCGATCTGGGTGCCAATGTGGAGTGCGACGCCGACAATCTGGTTCAGTTCGCCTTTATGGGAGCCGATTTTGCCCGCGCGGTTCTGGGCCGTGTGCCGCCGCGGGTTGCGCTGCTCAATGTCGGGATCGAGGACCTGAAAGGCAACGACACCATCCGCGAGGCGGGGGAGCGGCTGAAGGCCATTGAAAACCCGCCCTTTGACTATCATGGGTTTGTCGAAGGGGATGACATCACTCGAGGCGTTGTCGATGTGATTGTGACGGACGGATTTACCGGAAATGTCGCACTCAAGACCGCCGAAGGGGTGGTCCGGCTGTTCACGGATTTTCTGCGGGCCGGTTTCCGCAGTTCCCTGATGTCAAAGATCGGCTATCTTTTTGCCCGCGGCGGTCTGAACATCCTGAAGGAAAGGCTGGACCCGCGCGCCTATAATGGTGGTGTACTGCTGGGCTTGAACGGCCTCTGCGTGAAAAGCCATGGCGGCACGGATGAAACCGGCTTCGCCAACGCCATCGGGGTTGCCATTGAAATGGTATCTGATGATATGATCGAGAAAATGCGCTCAAATTTCGAGACCTTTGATATGGCGGAGAAAATGAGCAATAATGCTTCCGGCTCCGGCGGCGGGGAGGATCAGCGTGAGGGCGCTGTCCCGTCTTCGGAAACGTTAGCCACGTCCGTTGAAGCCAGAGACACCGTCAAGGATGCCGGTTAGAACAGGAAACCCATGCGTCGTTCAGTTATTACCGCCACCGGATCGTATCTCCCCAAACGCATCCTGACCAATGATGAGCTGGCCAAAATGGTCGATACATCCGATGAATGGATCGTCGCTCGCTCCGGTATTCGCCAGCGGCACATTGCTGCCGAGGGGGAGTTGACCTCCGATCTTGCGACCCATGCGGCGCGGGCCGCGCTGGAAATGGGCGGTCTCAAGGCCGATGACATCGATCTCATTGTGCTTGCCACCGCGACACCGGATGAAACTTTCCCGGCCAGTGCGACAGTTGTTCAGAAAAATCTCGGTATGACGCGCGGCTACGCCTTCGATGTGCAGGCGGTGTGCAGTGGCTTTCTGTTTGCGCTCGCAACGGCGGATAATTTTATCAAGGCCGGTCAGGCGAAACGCGCGCTCGTCATCGGGGCGGAAACCTTTTCGCGCATTCTCGACTGGGACGACCGGACCACCTGCGTTCTCTTTGGCGATGGCGCCGGCGCCATTGTGCTGGAGGCGATGGACGGGGCCGGAACGTCCGATGATCGCGGCATCCTGACCACCCATCTGCATTCAGACGGGGAAAAGCATGACCTCCTCTATGTGGACGGTGGCCCGTCCTCGACGCGGACGACCGGCTATCTGCGGATGGAGGGGCGTGAAGTCTTCCGCCATGCCGTCACCAACCTCGCCAGCGTGGTCCATGAGGCGCTCGAGGCGACGGGGCTCGAAACCTCTGACATTGACTGGCTAATTCCCCATCAGGCCAATAAGCGGATCATCGATGGAACCGGTAAGAAACTTAAACTCGATCCTGAGAAAGTAGTTCTAACCCTTGAAAAACATGGCAATACTTCGGCGGCTTCCGTGCCGCTCGCGCTGGATGAAGCCGTGCGCGACGGACGGATAAAGCGGGGGCAGCTTCTGCTGCTGGAGGCGATGGGCGGCGGATTTACCTGGGGCTCGGCGCTGGTTCGCTGGTAAGGGCGGGAGGAATCGCGAATCTCTCCGGCGCGAAGGCTTTTCCATTGCTAATTCCCTGATCAATTTCAATCGGTTATCGACCGTTTTTGCCAAAAAACCGGCTTTTCTTCAGCTTGCAGGCCCAAATCGCCGCTTTCTGATTGACGCGTCCCCTTGCTTTGATAATCCTGTAGAGACTAACGGGGTATCATCATGACGAAAAATACATTGACCAGAGCGAATTTGGCGGAGGCTGTTTATCAGGAAGTGGGGTTGTCACGCAACGAATCCGCTGAACATGTCGAAGCAGTCCTTTCCGAAATCGCAGACCGGCTGGTGGCCGGTGAAACAGTAAAGATTTCCTCCTTCGGGAGCCTTCAGGTCCGTCAGAAGACGGGCCGGGTGGGTCGTAATCCGAAGACCGGAGAAGAAGTGCCGATCAATCCGCGCCGGGTTCTTGTCTTCCGTGCCTCCCATGTCCTGAAGGACAAGATCAACAAGGGTAACGGTGGCGCATAAGGTGGCGAGAGAGGCGGAAAAACGGGAAAAGTCGGCAGATGCGTTCCGCACCATCAGCGAGGTGTCGGAAGAGCTCGACGTGCCGCAGCATGTCCTGCGTTTCTGGGAGACGAAATTCAAAGTCGTCAAACCGCTGAAGCGCGGCGGCGGGAGGCGGTATTATCGTCCCTCCGATGTCGAGCTGATCCGTGGCATTCGCGACCTTCTCTACAAGCATGGCTTCACCATTCGCGGGGCGCAGAAACTGCTGAAAGAGCAGGGCGGGCGCATCGACAATGTGGACGCGCTCATCTCCGCCACCCGGTCGGAAGGGAATCCGGCGCTTGTCCGCGCTGCCAATGACCCGGCGGCAACGATCGAGGGGCCGCTTTCTGATGACGCGAAGGCCCAGCTCCGCGGCGTGCTCGCGGATCTGAAGGCGCTGAAGGAAATGCTGGCCTGACAGAGGCGGCGGGGGCGCGATGCGGATGGCGGTTTCCGCCCGGATTTGTGTGTCTTTCATCTCCTTTAAAAAATAACGCCCGATCGGCATAACGGGCGTTGCCATTCCCTGCGGCGCTCAGTATAGTGCGCCAGCCTTGGGCCGGAATGGCCCCATCAGGACATGGCGGGCAGTAGCGCAGCCTGGTAGCGCACTTCACTGGGGGTGAAGGGGTCGTCGGTTCAAATCCGGCCTGCCCGACCAAATTAAGAAGCCTCGAAACCATGCGGTTTCGGGGCTTTTTTTAAATTGGATCCCTCATGCTCCACAAACATCCTATAATATTTGCTTATGTAGGGGGCAATGGAACGCTGCCAATCTCTGTTGCAGATCTGCAAAAAATGGCCCATAGCAGCAAACCACATGAGAATAAACCAAAGACCGCTGGTCCGCCAAATTCAAGAATGATCCATCGTAGTGATTGAGATTTTTGGAAGCGCCAAAACCACCGATCAAAATTTTTCAATGCCGGTTCAAGTCTTGGCGACGATATTTTTCCATGGATATCGGAGAGTTTGCTCTCAATACTTCGGATATTGTTCCTTAATCCCGGTAGTGCTGTTTTAAGCTCGGAAGTACTATCGCTATTAGATGAACTGGTTATTTGGTGGCTTTTGATCTTGTCTGTTTCATCGCGGATACTCTCAACTGCATTTTTGATATCCGGAAATTTGTCTCGGGTTTGCGACCACCAGAAATAGAGTGAGGATCGTCTCATGTCCGACGGAGTATCTTCATAGCCTTGCATTCGCCAGTTATCGTCAGGAGAAGAAAACCACGTGCCTGTTAGCCTGATACGCCATTGCTGCAAAGTATCGAGACTGTTCCAGATAAAATGGACAACATGATAAGCGAGCAAACAAAGTATCCCGATATAAACGTTTTCCGTACTAACATTTTCAAGTGATATGCCAAGCGGCGCAATTGTATCATCGAGAGTGGCGCCAGATAGAACTATTTCAGAGGCGATGAAAGAGAAGACTAGCATGTTCCGCCGCATTTTAAGAACATCTTCCGTAAAACTGATAAAAACAGGATTGCCGAGAAGCATATCGACTTCGCCAAAATCATCGTCTTCTTTCGATTTTACAGTAGTTTTTTTAGCCATCTTCAATTCCTCGTATAGATCGCTACTGCCAGCACATCTCATACTCTGTTATTAGGTTTTCTTTTTCAACTTATTGTCAGTTAACTTCAATCACTATAAAGAAGCTGATTAATCACATACCCGGGCCAACCCCCCCTGCGGCGGAGTGCCGCATTTGGCCGTCGGATATTGCCATCGCGGGAAATTCGGCTATCTTGCGGGCCATGACAATGGATATGGAAAAGGGCGCCGTTGCGGGCGCGGCGGTGGATCAGGGCCGGGAAGGCAATGACGGGCGCAAGCTGGTGATTGTCTGGCTGACGGTGGTTGCCGTACTGGTCTTTGCCATGATCGTGCTCGGCGGCGTCACGCGGCTCACCAATTCCGGCCTCTCCATGACGGAATGGAAGCCGGTGACGGGCTGGCTGCCGCCCCTGACGCAGGAGGCCTGGACGGCGGAGTTCGAGCGTTACAAGAGCTTCCCCGAATATCAGAAGATCAACAAGGGCATGAGCCTCGATGATTTCAAGGGCATCTACGCCTTTGAATATGCGCATCGGGTGCTGGGGCGTGTGATCGGTCTGGCCTTCTTCGTGCCTTTTGTGCTGCTGCTGCTATTTCGGAAAATCCCGCGCGGGCTGACCCCGCGGCTGGCGTTTCTGTTTCTGCTCGGCGCGGCGCAGGGCGGTATGGGCTGGTTCATGGTGATGAGCGGCCTTGTCGATCATCCCGATGTCAGCCATTACCGCTTGACGGCGCATCTGGGGCTGGCGAGCCTGATTTTCGCCGCGCTGCTCTGGACCATTTTTGATCTGTCGGATCGCACGCAAGCGCCTGCCATGGTGAGTGCGCGCGTGCGGCAGGCAAGTTATTTTCTGATGGGCCTGATTATTCTGCAAATCCTTGTTGGCGGCTTTGTCGCGGGGCTGAATGCGGGCTTTATCTATACTGACTGGCCGATGATGGGCGGGCAGTTTTTCCCACCTGGCGGCATGGAGTTGCAGCCGTGGTTCCATAATTTCCTGGAAAATCCGGCAACCATCCAGTTCGTCCATCGTATGTTGGGCTATGCCATCCTGATCGCCGGCATCTGGCTGTATCTCATCAGCCGGGGCGAGGATACGGACGCGCCCCTTCGTCGGGGCGTCACGCTCCTGCTCGTGCTGATCCTGTTGCAGGTTGCTATCGGTATTCTGACACTGCTCTATGTTGTGCCGGTGCATCTGGGGGCGAAGCATCAGGCGGGCGGTATGCTGGTGTTGGCCGCCGCCGTCTATGTGTTGCATATGGTGCGGGCAAGGGCACGGCAGTCGGAATCCGCTGGCGGTGCGCTGGCCGGTTGAGCGGTGCGCAGGCCGTTCCGCCGCCCGGCAGATATCGGGCGGCGGAGGCGCTTATGGATCAGAAGGTGATTTATTCCGCCAGTGACGGCTCGGTAATGCGAATGCCGAGTAAGATCACCGGGCTGAAGTCGGACTCATAGTAAGTGGTAGCGCCAACAGCCGTGGTGGCTGTGGTGTACAGGCTGATGTCCGGCAGGGCCGCTGTGCTGCCTCCACCCGGCAGGGTCAGGGACGGCGCGTCGATATCGGAGTTGGTATAGCTGGTGGTGTTGATCACATTCCCGGCGTTGATCGACCCGAAATTGACGGAATAGTTGCCATTCGTCGTGATTGTGTGAGCGCCACCGGTGACGCTAACTTCCGAATAGTTAAAACCGACATGCCCGGCACCGGACGTAATGGCGCCGGTATTGATCGTGCTGTCGGCAAGAGCCGGAGCCGCCATCAGAGAAAGCGCGAATGCGCCGATAATCATCTTCTTCATTCAATATTCCTTCATGAAATGAGCTAAAGTTATGACAGGCAACCTGTCTGGTTGCTTCTTGTTATGAATTATCTTCAACCCCCTCAATCGCCTCGACGATCGGCTGACACTGAGGGCGCAATTCCGGGTTAAGTTGCGCCAGCATTTCGTACAGTCCGAATTGCAGCATGGCGCGAAGCGAGAGCTGGAGCGGTTCGCGGTTTTGCCCCGAGATATCAAGATTGACCAGCGTATCGCCAAAGAAGCGGCCAATGCCGAAGCCCGCCTCATCGGCGTAGATCTGTTTCGAGATCTGCGTCGCCGCCAGCACGCGGGAGGTTCCCGCCTCCGTCAGATGCAGATCCAGCCCGACCACGGCGCGGTTCTGGCGATAGCGCGGGCCGATACCGGCAACCGTCACCTCTGCTGCGGCCCCGGGAATGAAATCGAGGGTATTGATGGAGCCGGTAATATAGTAATCCATCACCATCAAATTTTTCGGATTGCGAATGCCGAGGTTGATTTCCGCGAGAAGCGGGCGGGGATCACGGCGGTTGACGATGGTTTCCGCCTTTGCCTGCAACAAAGTCGTCTGCATCATGTCGCCTGCCCCTTGCGTGATATATTTTCCGGTCCCGGCATATTCGGCGCTGAATTTTCCGGTGGCATCGACGATATCACCAACGGCCCAGACGCCCCGCATCGGATGAGCCGCCGCGATACAACCAACCAGACGATCATAGGGCGTTTGCACGGTCTCCACCGGTGGCCCCTTGATCAGGGCCACATTCTCACTGCTGGTCGCGATGCAACCGGACAGGAAAAGCGGCGCAAGGGCGACCTTAATAAGGGTAGTATTCATATGGATTGCTCATATTGTTGGTGGTGACATTGCAGCCGCTGCCTGTGACGTTAGTCTGATTGCTGTCGGCGGAATGGACGGAAGTGGTGCTGACCACCTCGCCGCAATTGGTCGTGGTGACGATGACATTGTCGAGGTTGCTGTCCTGAAAGATCGTCTGTGCGCCAATGGTGGTCACCTGTGCACCAATATAAGTATTATAGTTGATCGGGCGCTTCCACTGATCGTAATATCCATTCTCCTTTTTCTCGATAAGATCGGCGACTGCCGTTTTGGAGCTGATATCATAGGAAGTCTGGAAACCGGCGCTGTTATTCCAGCCGACGGCGGCAGTCACGGTGCCATCCTTGGCCTGCGCCAGAAGCGGCAAGACAAGGAAAAAAGCGGCTGCTGCAAGGGTGATTTTATTCATATTCTGCTTCCCGGCTTAATTGATATCCCGTATAGGTAGTAATCAGGACAATATATTCAATTTAAATATTAAGAGGAGGCAAGAAAAAATGATTAAAAATCTTGATCATCTTGTTTTGACTGTCACGGATATTGAAAAAACGAAGGAATTTTACTGTTCAATACTTGGGATGACATATCAGGAGCCAGGAAAGGGGCGGCGTGCGCTTCACTTCGGAGCGTCGAAGATCAACTTGCATTTGGCGGGGCATGAGTTTGAGCCGAAGGCGCATCTTGCCCGGCCGGGTACGGCGGATCTGTGCTTCATTATCGAGGGAGAGCTGGAGACGATGGCGGCACGGTTCGAGGAGGCCGGGGTGCCTATCCTGATGGGGCCGGTTGTACGCACGGGGGCGAAAGGGCCGATCACGTCAATTTATGTGCGTGATCCTGATCTCAATCTGATCGAACTGTCCGTCTATGAATAGACGGACAGTTGCATCCGACGGCAGGTCGGTTCAGAGTTTGGCCAAAGCCTGATCCAGATCGGCGATGATATCATCTTTGTTTTCGATCCCGACGGAGAGGCGCACCACGTCGGGTCCGGCACCGGCAGCTTTCTGCTGCGCTTCGCTGAGCTGGCGATGGGTGGTCGAGCTCGGATGGATGATCAGGCTGCGGGTGTCGCCGATATTGGCGAGGTGGGAAAACAGCTCGACGCTCTCCACAACCTTTTTGCCCGCTTCATAACCGCCCTTGACGCCGAAGGTCAGCACCGCCCCGGCCCCGCCGGAGAGATATTTCTGGCCGAGCTTGTAATAGGCGTCACCCTCAAGCCCTGCGTAAGAGACCCAGGATACCTTGTCATGGCCCTTCAGATGTTTGGCAACGGCGAGGGCATTTGCACTGTGCCGCTCCATGCGGAGAGCCAACGTCTCGATCCCGGTCAGGATCATGAAAGCATTGAAAGGGGAGAGGGCGGGTCCAAGGTCGCGCAGGCCCAGCGCCCGGCAAGCGATGCCGAAAGCAATATTGCCGAATGCTTCATGAAAGACCATGTCGTGATAGGACGGGTTCGGTTTGCTGAGTGTCGGGAATTTGTCAGAGGCGCTCCAGTCAAACGTGCCGCCATCGACGATCAGCCCGCCGATGGAGTTGCCGTGACCACCAAGGAATTTTGTGGCTGAATGCACAACGATGTCGGCGCCGAACTCGATCGGACGGCAATGATATGGCGTCGCCAGCGTATTATCGACGATCAACGGAATACCCGCCTCATGGGCGATTTTGGCAATGGCCGCGATATCGGTGACGATACCGCCCGGATTGGCGAGGCTTTCGATAAAGATCGCTTTGCATTTCGGCGTTAGCGCCTTTTTGAAATCCTGCGGGTCTGTCGGATCGACAAAAATGGCATTCCAGCCGAATTTCTTGAAGGAATGGCTGAACTGGTTGATGGAACCGCCATAGAGCTTGGTGGAGGCGAGGAATTCATCTCCATTGTCCATCAGCGTATGCAGCGCAATCATCTGCGCCGCATGGCCGGAGGCAACAGCGAGGCTGGTCGCGCCGCCTTCAAGGGCCGTGATCCGCTCTTCCAGGACGCCGTTGGTCGGGTTGGTCAGGCGCGAATAGATATTGCCGAAGGCCTGAAGATTGAACAGCGCCGCCGCATGATCCGCGTCATCAAACACGTAAGAGGCGGTCTGGTAGATCGGTGTGACCCGCGCATTGGTGGTTGGGTCCGGCACGGCGCCGGCATGGACGGCAAGCGTTTCGAATTTCTGGTTGCTCATGATTATTCCCTACTCTGGATGATAATGTTGGTTGTTATTGTTGCTGGCCGTCAGTTCCGGACGGTGATCCGGTGGCCAAGACGGCCGATTTCTACCTTCGGACATCGGTTCATCACCACTTTCATTCCCGCCGCTTCCGCCGCGGCAGCCGCGGCATCGTTGCGAATGCCGATCTGCATCCAGACAACTTTGGCGTTGATGGCAATGGCATCCTCGACGATGGGTGGAATGTCCTCCGACACCCGGAAACAATCCACCATATCGACAGGCTCCGGGATATCCCGGAGAGAGGCGTAAACCGCCTCACCGATGAGTTTTTCCCCCGCAAGTCCCGGGTTGACCGGAATGATCCGGTAGCCCTGAGATTTCAGAAACACCGCGACATAATGACTGGCCCGTGTCGGATTCGCACTCATGCCGACAACGGCAATGCTTTTGACGTCATTGAAAATGCCGACGATATAATCGTCGGTGTAGCTGTCATGGTTCATATATTATTCTCCCCGCCACTCTGGCGTGCGCTTTTCAAAAAACGCGGTCAGCCCTTCGCCCGCGTCATGGGTGCGCATATTCTCAACCATCACCCCGGAGGTAAGTGAATAGGCCTCATCGAGAGGGAGGGAAAGCTGTTGATAGAAGGCGGCCTTGCCCATTTTCACCACCACCGGCGACTTCGCGGCGATATTTTGCGCCATGGCGCGGATATGCGCATCCAGCTTATCGGCGGACAGAGCGGCGTTGACCAGTCCGATCTCCATTGCGCGGTTGGCATTGATGAAGTCACCGGAGAGAAGCATTTCCATGGCATGTTTAGGGGATACATTGCGGCCAAGCGCGACGCCGGGCGTTGAACAGAATAATCCGAAATTGATCCCTGATGTGGCGAATTTCGAATTTTCAGAGGCGTAGGCCAGGTCGCAGGACGCGACAAGTTGTGTGCCTGCCGCTGTCACCATGCCGTCTATGCGGGCAATCACTGGCTGCGGCAAATGAACAATCGCCTGCATCATCGTGCTGCACTGATCAAACAGTTCAGTGAGTGTTTCTTCCCGTGCCATGCCCTGTACTTCACGGAGGTTATGCCCGGAGGAAAAGACCGGCCCTTCGGCGCGGAGGATTACCACATGGATTTTTTTGTCCGCCGCGATGGCCTCGAGATTTTCCTGTAGCTGCGTCATCATCTCGCGGGAGAGAGAATTGCGGCTCGCCGGATCATTAAGCGTCAGAGTCGCAACATGATCCTCAACGGTCATATCGATGATCCTGTGATTGTCCCCCCGCGACGCTTCATTCGCTGGCATGCCCGCTCCCTGCTGCTTAATGATGATCCGCCAACAGCTTAATCCTTTCTCGGCCCGGATCAACGGGTATCTGTGATTTTCCAATGAAAAGGCGCGTCGCCCGGGCGGCTTTCTCTTGCCGGGTGAATTGGGGGTGGTTATCCTCTCTCAACGATATTAAAGAAGGAGAAACCACCCGTGCCCATCATGACCGCCGCGATGCTTGAGCAATTCAACCGGGATACTTTTCCGCAAATCGGCCATATGAATTTGAAAGTGGAGCATGTGGATGATGATAGCATCATCATCTCTATGCGAACGGCGGATCGACACCTGCGGCCGGGCGGTACCGTGTCGGGCCCGACGATGATGGAGCTGGCCGATGCGGCCATGTATATGCTGTTGTTGGCGCAGATCGGGCCTGTGGCCCTGGCCGTCACCACCAGCCTCAATATCAATTTCCTGCGTAAGCCCGTGCCGGGCAAGATGACTGCAAAGGGGCGGCTGCTGAAGCTCGGCAAGGCGCTGGCCGTCGGGGAATTCGGCCTTTTTTCAGAGGCTTCCGATGATCCGGTCGCTCATGTCACGGCAACCTATTCAATTCCGCCGAAACGGGATGGGGCGTGAGTTGTCAAAATATAAGGTATTATAATACCTCAATCCTAGAGAAGTGAAATAACAGCCTTATTTCGGTTGACGTCGCAGCAAACTGCGTTTATATCCGCCCATCATATCGGGGAGCCTGTTGCTCCCTTTCTTTTGTTTTGGCACGCTTGATGCGAAGGCTGGAAATAATGAAAACCTATTCTGCGAAACCATCCGAGGTGGAGAAGAAGTGGCTGCTGATCGATGCGGAAGGCATCGTTCTCGGCCGTCTCGCCGCGATTGTTGCAAACCGCCTGCGCGGCAAGCACAAACCCATGTATACGCCGCATATCGACTGTGGCGATAATGTCATCATCATCAATGCGGAGAAAGTGGCTCTGACCGGCAAGAAGCTGTCGGACAAGCTGTTCTACTGGCATACCGGTTATCCGGGCGGCATCAAGAGCCGTACGGCAGGAAAAACGCTTGGCGGCGCGCATCCGGAACGGTTGATCGAAAAGGCGGTTGAGCGGATGATTCCGCGCGGCCCGCTGGGACGCAAGCAGTTCAAGAACCTGCGCGTCTATGCCGGTTCCTCGCATCCGCATGAAGCCCAGAACCCGGAAGTGCTGGATGTCGCATCCATGAACACCAAGAATGTAAGGAGCGCCTGAGCATGGCTGATGAAGCAAACTCCCTTGAGGATTTGAAAGAGCTGACCGAAGGCGGCAAGGGCGCCGCGGGCGGTGAAGCGGGCGCGGAAGTCATTCACGCTGCCGAAGTCATTGAAACGGTCACCGCCGAGCCGGTGATCGACAGCCAGGGCCGATCCTACGCAACAGGCAAGCGGAAAAATGCCATTGCCCGCGTCTGGATCAAGCCGGGCAGCGGCAAGGTTACCGTCAATGGCCGGGACCAGGAAATTTACTTCGCGCGTCCCGTGCTCCGCATGATCCTGTTGCAGCCGTTTGAAGTGACTGATCGCGTCGGTCAGTTCGACGTTGTCTGCACGGTGAAGGGCGGGGGTCTTTCCGGTCAGGCCGGGGCGGTTCGCCATGGTATTTCAAAGGCGCTGACTTATTATGAACCGGCTCTGCGCTCGGCCCTCAAGGCCGAAGGTTTCCTCACCCGCGACAGCCGGGCAGTGGAACGTAAGAAATACGGCCGTGCGAAAGCCCGCCGCAGCTTCCAGTTCTCCAAGCGTTAATCGCGCGGAAAACAGAAACAGAAAAAAGGTCGCCTTCGGGCGGCCTTTTTTTGTTGCTATGATATCCGCCAGTTTCAGCAAGCAGAGGAGACAGCGGATGATCAGGAAGCTGTTGATAGTTGCCATACTGTTGGCCCTGTTGTTTGGGGCAAAAGGCCTATGGGATGCCTTGCAACAGGAGCCGTCGGCAAAGGATGACCTCAGTGGGGAGTGGATCCTCTCCGAAATGCGTACCGCCGGTATCTATGGGGAATCGATCGAGACGGCGCAGGCACTCGTCGGGCGTGAGGTGATCATCCGGAACGACGTGCTCTCCTCAGAGTTCGCTCCAGATTGCAACATACCACCATTAAAACCCGTGATCCTTAAGGATGACATGGAGACCTTTGGCACCTCCGGTGGGTCTTGGTCGGAACTCGGCTTGCAGTCAGGCAATGACCAGCGGGAGTATGCCGTCCTTATGGCGGAACTGGACTGCGAGGCACCGTTTACGAAGGTAGTTGCCCAGCCGTTGAGCGGGATTCATCTGCTGGGCCATCACGAAATTTACCTGCTGTTGACGCGGCGTTGAGCGGCAGGGTTTCCCCGATCCGTAAAGTCAGCGCGTTGTCGGCGCCAAAGCCCTGCTTTTCCGCGGCCTGTTTGAACCGTTCCGGCGCTTCGAACGGGTCTTCTGCGGTGAGCAGGATTGTCCCCCAATGCATGCCGACGGCCCGCCGGGCGCGGAGAGCACGGACAATTTCCACCGCATCTTCCGGGCTGGCATGGACCATCTTCATGATCTCGCGCGGCTCATACGCGCCAATGCCGACAATGGCGAGATCGAACGGCCCCTCGCGTTTGCCGATGTCTTCGAAAATGCCGCCATTTGCGGTATCACCGGAGAACCAGATATTTTCTTCCGCGGTGCGAATCCCGAAACTGGCCCATAGGGTTTTCTTCTGATCATGAACCCCGCGGCCGGAGGAATGCACAGCGGGGAGCGTGGTAATGGCGAGGCCGTCTTCGGTCCAGCTTTCCCACCAGTCCATTTCAATGACCTTTTTAAAGCCGCGCCGTGTGAAAAATTTTTTCAGCCCGAGCGGAACAATAACCTGCGTGCTGTCTTTATAGGGATAGGCGCGGATGACGCGAGCATCCAGATGATCGTAATGGTTATGGCTGACCAGCATCACATCGGCGCGCGGAAGTTCATGAACGCCAAGCGCTGCCGGGACATAGCGCTTTGGTCCGACGCGGCCGGGGCCAGCGACCTCGGTCAGGTAAGGGTCGGTCAGAATGACCTTGCCGCCGCTGCGGATGATAAAGGCCGCATGGCCGAGCCATGTGACACTCGGGTTGCCGCCCGCGAGAATGCCGTCATCCACCTCACGACGCGAGAGCACATGACCGTCCGGTACGTCCGGCGGCGATGATTTTTTCAGCAGCCGATAGGCAAGGCGGGTCATACGCCGTTTGCGCAGCCGCATATTCGGACTGCCCTCCGGGTTACGAAATCCGCCATTCGGATCGTGGTGATAGGGAGTTTTTGTCATATCGCCAGATTGCTTTTCAAAACTCATATTAAATATATTAACCGGTTAAATAGAAAATCTCTACAAAGTCCTTTCTTATAACATTGCAATGGATATGAAATTTTCAACTGAAAAGGATGGTAGCCTGCGATGGAATGAGACATATCACGCATCCTTGATCAAAAACATTTCAATAACTGGTGGCATTACATATGATTGATTGTGGTGGAGCGGGATAGGTTAAGAGACTGGCTGTTGCGGCGCGTCGGGAGTAGGGGCGTCCGGCAGATATCAGCTTCGTCTTCCCGCGTAGCAAGGAGAATAATAATGACAAAACTTGAAAATTTTTATGACTGGGATGCCGTTCTCGACGGGTTGACGAAATATCTTCGTATCCGGGCGACGCCGATAGGCATGAAGCTGTTCGAGACGGTAGAGGAAATGGAAGCGGTGGAAAAGATTCGCCGCCCGAAGGGGATTTTTACCGCCGATCAGATTGTCGGGCAGGCGTGCCGTCTCGGCTGGACGGTGGGGGCAACGGCGGATGATTTCGTGGGGTCCCAGTGCGGTGCCGTGATGGGACTGCGGCCGCAGGATGCGGAATGGCGCGAAGGCGCGCGCTATGCAGGCGTCTGGTATGAAACGCCGGAAGATGCCCGCAACCATCAGGCGGCGATGACGGTCATGCCCGCCGGACAGTTTCGGGCGATGGCGGTTTCTCCGCTTGCGTCGAAACGCCTTAACCCGCCGGATATCTGTTTGATCTATGCCACTCCGGCGCAGATGATCCTGTTTATTAACGGCCTGCAATGGGCCGGATACAAGAAGCTGGATTTCTCGGTGGTGGGCGAATCCTCCTGCGCCGACAGTTGGGGGCGGGCGTTATCCAAGGGGGAGCCGAGCCTGTCGCTGCCCTGCTTTGCCGAGCGCCGCTACGGCGGTGTGCAGGAAGATGAGTTGTTGATGGCGATCCCGCCTGCTTACCTGCCAAAAGTGATTGAGGGGCTGGCGGCGCTGGCGAAAAACGGTCTTCGTTATCCCATTCCGCCCTATGGCGTGCAGAATGATGCGCGTGCCGGGCTGGCGGTAAGTTACAGTAAATAAAAGTAAAAAATACTCATCGGGGCGGCGGCGTGAATACTATCTGCCGCCGCCTCTATATTGAGCACTCAAAAGATGTATTTTGCTGCTTGGCATGCAATGAATAAATGAGTATATTCCCGGCCGCTTATAAAAACGAAATTATATTACGTGGCGCCCCGTCATGCGGGGGAACTTCAATCAAACGGATTGTTGGCCGGGAGGAGACGCAAGAGATATGCTCTGCGAGAAATTTGACAATATCAGGTGGGGATCACCAGAAGCGAAACAGTTTGCGGAATATTGGCGCAGCCTGGAGCCGGAGAATATGGTTCCAAAGCGCCGCAGCTTTGATCCGACTCGTATCGCTAATTTACTGCCTGCCGTTGCGATTTATGAAATTTTATCTTCCGATGAAATTATTTACAGATTGGCCGGAACGGCCATTGTTGATCGCCTTGGTATTGAGGTAACGGGCAAGAATTTTCTTGATTTCTGGCCCGGGGAGCAGAGGGCGATGGCGGCATCGGCAATGATGGAATGCGTGACACGTCCCTGTGGTATTCTTTCCAAAATCGTCGGTATTTCCGACAAGGGAATTATTGAGAGGAATGTCTCCATCGGATTCCCGATGTGCGATGATAACGGGGAGTGTCGACGAATGCTGTTTTTCACCTCCGACATGCAGGGGCAGCAGACACGTATCCCGCGAGAGGATCAGATCCGCCGCTTCGAAGCCCCGAAGAATCTGTTTATTGACCTGACCCGTTGAAAAGCGAGGCGCCGCGGCGTCTCGCAATGCGAGAACCCCGTTCTAGCCGTCGTTCTCATTATCTGTCCGGATGAGCATTTTCGGGGTGGTGTAATGTAAAATCCGCCCCTGCCCCTCCAATGTACGCCAGTCATCAATATCAAAGGCGATATGGGTGAGGGCTGCCGTCGGATATTTACGCTCAATCTGCTTACGGACGCCGCTGGTTGCGGTGGTGAGGGACAGGGCAAGCTGCTGCATCGCCGGGTTATGGCCGATAATCATCACATGGGCTTCGTCAATGGCGGTGCCTTTCAGGCAGGCAATAAGCCCGTCGCCCGTGCCCGCAGAGTAGATGGTGGGATCGAAGCGTCGTTCAATCCCATCAGGCAGGGCGGGTTCGATCTGCGCCAGCGTCTCGCGTGTTCGTCGGGCCGGCGAGCAGAGGATGATATCCGGGAATATCTTGTGGCGCGCCATATAGGTACCGATGGCAAGCGCCGCCAGCCGCCCGCGCGAGGTGAGGGGGCGGTCAATATCCGCCTTCGTCCGATCCGACCAGCTTGATTTGGCGTGGCGTAGTAATGTCAATTCCCGCATGATTTCCTTCTTCCTTCCCGTGGGTGACAGCGGGGTAGCAAACCGGCATGGAGATTATATGACAGGATCATGGCGCTTTATGACAGACCGCGCTGGGAGACGACAGGTATGATAGAGGCTGCGGATATAAACGCGAGACAGGAGCAGAGACCCGGTTTACTTCTGTTCCGCCCTCTTCGGCGCGCCACCATACTGCGGCAGCCCGTCATCAAGATGGTAATAGCTTTTCTTATCATCCACAAAGATGTGCTTGCCGCCCTTGAGTGTCGGGTCTCCGTCCAGGCTGCCGACAAGAAAGCTATAGTCTTCCGTCCCCTGCAACTTCCAGAAAAGCGGACTGCCGCAATCGCCGCAAAAGCCTCGCTCGCCCCAATTGGAGGATTTATACCATTTGAGGCCATCACGGCGCGTCAGGCGAAACCGTCCTGTTGCCACCGCGCTTGAGGCATAATAATGCCCTGTCGCTTTCTGGCACTGGCCGCAATGGCAATAGCAGATGTCCTGCAAAGGGCCCTCCACTTCATAACGTACGGCGCCGCAGAGGCATCCCCCTTGATTGATTTCTGTTTCGGTCATGACCATGACTCCGGTGATTCAGTTTTGCCTGTCCGCAGCATACGCCGCTTTAACGACGACGTCAGCCGGGCAAATGAAACTGTTCTCCGATCTGCATATGGAGTGGGCGGAAAACCGGTGATGAGGGCGGAGAGGACAAGGACTGGCTAAAATTTGGGCGGGTTAGATAACATTTATGCAACGTTTCGCCAAACCTTTCACAAAATGTTGATATAGCTGAAATGTTTCTTGCAAAAATTGCGATTATAAACTACCGGAGTCGCAGGGAGCCTGTTTTTTAAGGTCGGTGAAATGCCGACAGCGGAACTTCCGAGGATTTCAGGCGCTGCATTTGGGCACTTTAGGCGCGGGATCCTGATATATCTATTGAGTGTCCAGGAGACTAAATAATGGCTACAGGTACAGTAAAGTGGTTTAACCCGACCAAAGGATACGGTTTCATCGCTCCAGATGGGGGCGGGTCAGACGCTTTCGTGCATATTTCGGCAGTTGAACGCGCCGGATTGACGACCCTTCAGGAAAACGCGAAGATTCAGTTCGAACTCGTCGCGGGGCGCAACGGTAAAACTTCTGCGGAAAATCTCGTGCTTCTGGACTGAGATAAAGGTTCCGATACGAAAGAGAAAAGGCGGCGATTGCCGCCTTTTTTTGTGTCTGAAGATGATGGCCCGCCTGCGGAAATCTTTGCCAAGGGATGCATTTTATGTCAGAAACGCCGCTGCACTCAACAGCCCGGAAAGACGAGGATAGGCGATGACATTTCCGATCAAGGATACGGACGCGGTCGACATTGAAACACTCGGTATTGCCCTCGATGACGAGGGGACATTTACGCTGACCATCAAAGGCTATTCCCATCGCCTGACAGGCGAGGAATTGGTAGAGGAAATGCGCGATCAGCTTGACGTCCGCAGTTCGGTGCGCGGCGCACTGCTGCGCAAGGCGGAGAAGGAAATCCTCGCCGGGCTCAAAAAAGGGCCGGAACGCCTTGACGGGGAGGCGCGGGCGGCGTTTGATCTCAATGTGCTGATCTGGTTTGCAGACAAGGCCCTGAAGGGCGCGCATCAGGGATATCTGGCGAAGTAACGCTTTAAGGGGTCCGGTGCGGCAACGGCCGGAAGAAGGAAATGACAAATTCGGAAAAGAAGATAAAGGTCGGTATTCTGGGAGCGAGCGGTTATACGGGCGCAGAAGCGATGCGCCTTTTGCTGCGCCATCCGGATGTCGAAATCAGCTTGCTGACTGCTGACCGCAAGGCTGGCCAGCCGGTGGAGGAGGTATATCCCCATCTCGGTGGTTATGGCTTGCCGGATATGGTGTCGGTGGAGGAGGCGGACTGGAGCGGCGTCGATGTCGTTTTCTGCGGCCTGCCCCATGGCACCACGCAGGAGATTATCGCAACGCTTCCCAATGCGGTGAAGATCGTGGATATGTCCGCTGACTTCCGCCTTGATGATCCCGCCACCTATGCCGAATGGTATGGTCATGAGCACCGTGCTCTTGATCTGCAACAACAGGCCGTCTATGGCCTGACGGAGCTCTATCGCGAGAAAATCAAATCCGCGCGGCTTGTGGCCTGTCCGGGCTGCTATCCGACGGCGACGCTGCTCGCGCTCGTACCGCTGGTGGCGGCAGGGCAGGTGGATGCCCGCGATCTCGTCATTGATGCGAAATCGGGCGTCACCGGTGCGGGGCGGGGGTTGAAGCAGAACACCCTGTTTAGTGAGGCGGGCGAGGGGCTGTCGCCCTATGGCATTGCATCCCATCGCCATGCACCGGAGATCGAACAGGAGGTGGCTAAGGCCGTCGGATGCCCGACCGCCGACATCCGGGTCAATTTCGTGCCGCATCTCATTCCCATGAGCCGGGGGGAGTTGATCACGTCTCATGTCCGGCTGACGGGCGGCGCGACGGTCGCGGATCTCAAGGCGACTCTCGCGAAAACTTACGCAGGCGAACCCTTTATCCGCATTCTGAAGGGGAAGGATATCCCGCAAACGCAGATGGTGCGCGGTTCCAACAACTGCGTCATCAATGTGTTTGAAGATCGTATTCCCGGCCGGGCCATCGTGATTGCGGTCATCGATAATCTTGTGAAAGGCTCCAGCGGGCAGGCGGTGCAGAATATGAACCTGATGTTCTCGCTGCGTGAAACCTGTGGGCTGGAACAGGTGGCACTTTTCCCGTAAACTTTGGGATAAGAACCGCAAGAAACAGAAAAAACGGAAAAAACCTATGACGAAAAACATCATTTCCATCAAAGGAAAGACGCCTGAAATTGCTGCAGACGCTTTCATTGCGCCATCGGCCGATGTGATCGGAGATGTGGTGATCGGCGAAAAATCCAGTGTCTGGTTCAACTGTGTTGTCCGCGGCGACGTGTATTCCATCCGTATTGGCAAGCGCAGCAATATTCAGGATGGGACGATTATTCATGTCTCTGGCGGTACGCATCCGACGAATGTCGGCGATGATGTTCTGGTCGGCCATAACTGCATTATTCACGGCTGTACGTTGGAAGATGGCAGTTTCGTCGGCATGGGAACCACAATATTGGACGGGGTGGTCGTTGAAAGCGGCGGCATGGTGGCGGCCGGGGCGCTTGTCACACCGAACAAACGTATCCCGAGCGGAGAGTTATGGGGCGGATCGCCCGCACGGTTCCTGCGCAAGCTGAGCGAGGAGGAACGGGCGAACCTGACCTCGGGCGCCGATCATTATGCTGAGCTATCGCAGGAATATCGCGAGGCGCTTGGGCATTGATAACGGCGGATCCGCGATAAGGGGCACATGAAAAGGCCCGCGGAGAGGCGGGCCTTTCGTATTTCGTGACGGGAAGCGTATCTATTTATTCCGTCATATCCGCATAGGGTTTCGCCTTCACCTTGACATAGCTGCCGGGTGCATCCTCGATCGGCTTTAGCTTGCCTTTCGCCGGATCGCGTGCGGGGACCTTTGGCCCAGACTTCTTGGACAGCCATTTATCCCAGTACGGCCACCAGCTGCCGGGATGCTGCGTTGCATCGGCAAACCATTCTTCCGCGCTTGCGTATTCCTTCTTCTTGCTGTTGGTCCAATGCTGGTATTTCTTTGCATCGGGGTGGTTGATCACCCCTGCAATATGGCCGGAGCCTGCCAGCATCAGCTCGGCCGGCCCGCCGAACAGTTTGAGATTCTTGAAGACCGACTTGAAGGGGGCAATATGGTCCTCCTTGCTGGCCTGAATAAAGACCGGCGTCGTCACTTTTGACAGATCAATGGGCTGCCCGCCGAGCGTGAGCGCCCCCGCCTGACGTAGCAGGTTCTTTTGATACATGTTGCGAAGATAAAAGCTGTGCATCTTGTGCGGCATGTTGGTAGCGTCCGAATTCCAGTAAAGCAGATCGAACGGGAAGGGCGCCTTGCCGAGCAGATAGTTATTCACCACAAACGACCAGATCAGATCGTTGGAGCGTAGGAGGTTGAAGGTATTGGCCATTTCCTTCCCCTCCAGATAGCCGCCTTTCATTTTGCTTTCGACAAGCTGGATGTGATCCTCGTCGGTGAAGACCAGCAGATCGCCCGCTTCCTCGAAATCGAGCTGAGCGGCGAAGAAAGTCACCGCCTTGATACGGTCCTCTCCGATGGCCGCGAGATAGGCAAGCGTCGCCGCCATCAACGTGCCGCCAATGCAATAGCCGATGGCGGTTACTTCGGTTTCGCCGATGGACTGTTCGATTGCGTCCAGCGCCGCGAGAATGCCTTCCGACATATAGCTCTCGAACGTTTTGTCCACGTGTCGCTCATCCGGGTTGACCCAGGAGATGATGAAGACCGTGTAGCCCTGATCAACGCACCATTTGATGAAGGAATTTTCCGACTTCAGATCAAGTATATAGAATTTGTTGATCCAGGGCGGCGTGATGAGAAGCGGCCGTTTGTAAACCTCTTTTGTCGTTGGCTCATACTGGATAAGCTGCATCAGGTCGTTCTGGAAAATCACCTTGCCGGGCGTCACCGCGATATTGCGGCCGATCTCGAATGCAGTATCATCCGTCATCTTGGGGCTGATCGTGCCCTTTGTCCGTTTCATGTCATCGAGCATGTTTTCAAGGCCCTGGACCAGATTCTTGCCCTTGGTTTCCATGGTTGTTTTCAGAACGTCCGGGTTGGACCAGAAGAAGTTACTCGGCGACATGGCGTCGGTATAGAGCTTGGTGTAGAAGTCCGCTTTCTTGCGGGTGTAATCGTCCAGACCTTCCACTTCGGCAACCGTATCCTGTATCCAGTTGGCTGTCAGAAGATAGGACTGCTTGATATAATCAAAAATTTGGTTCTGGCTCCATTCCTCCGACTTGAATCGCTTGTCGGCGGCGTCCGGCGCCACCAGCGGCGCTATCTCCTCGCCGCTTGCCCGTCGCGCCGCATTCTGCCACAGATCCATGTAGTTTTTCCAAAGCGCCGCCTGGGCTTCGATGATGCGGGCCGGATCGGCCATCATCTTGTTCATCAGCTCCATGAAGGTGCGGGCAACGGTGGCCGGGTCCGGATCAATATGGGTCGGTTGCTGGCTGGCGAGAAATTCCGAGACCAGCTCCTGACTGCGGGCGGCTATCTTGGCAAAATTCTCCGCAAACTCGCGGGAAGATTCCAGCGCTTCCTGGCTTGTTTGCAATGGTTCCCTGTTCGGCATGTCAGCTTCTTCTCCCTGTCTTGTGTTCGAGTGGCGACAACTTTGATTACCGGTCCTGCTTTTTTCGCAAGCCTGCCCTGAAATCGTCAGAAAACGTTGCGAAATTCTCCCCCATATGTTTTATGATAGCTGCGTTTTTTACCAGATTATATCAAAAACTTGCCAATCTCAATGGAGCCCGTCAGGGGCAGGCCGGGGAAGGCAGGACGGGTATTTTAATGATCAGGATTGCTTTCCTCACCAAGAACCGCCTTCAGGCCGCACCAAAGCTTCTGCTGGGGGCGATGCTTGCCGTCGCGTTGCTGGCCGGGGCGGGCTGCTCCACGGATAATACGGAAGAGCAGGAGGCGGCCGAATATCCAAATCTGAACACGGTGCCGGAAAAGCCGGAAACAGTCGCCAGCCTTGCTGAAGCCGATAAGATTGGCGAAGGATTGCGGGCGGATCGCGACAAAGCCCGTTATACCGATGAAAACTTGCGCGCTGATACATCTGTTCAGCCGCCACTGGCTCCGCCGCCCGCGCCTGAACCGGCTGCGAGTGAAACGGAGACGGTTACCGAAACTGTGACAGAGACGGCAACAGAAGTTACTGAAACGATCCAGGAAAAAGTTGAAGAGACGACCGAGCCCGTCGTTGCCGCCGTTCCGCAGGAACCGGTGCAGCAGCAAAATCTGACGCCCCCTGCTGAAGTGGCGGAACCGGCGGAAAAAGCCCCTTCCGAGGCGGCGCCGGACAGGGAAAGCACGCAAGAAGAAACCACGACGGTTATCAGCAGCGAAGGTGTCCGTGAGACAACGGTTGCAGGCATTTATGAACAACAGCTCGCGGCTTCCGCCGCCTCGCGTCTGCCCGATGGTATGAGTGCGGAGGCATCGGCTGGTGCGGTCTCGGGCAGTGACCCGGCCCCTTCTCAGGAGGATGCGCCGCGGCTTTCCCCGCCTTCAAAGGATGGCGGCCGTGTGATCCCCAACTATGCGGCCTCCAGTGGGACGACACCGGTGGAAACGCTGTATTTTCCCCAAGGCTCCAGCCGCCTGGGTGCGGCGGACCGGACAAAACTTGACCGGATAGCCCGCGCGCAGAAAGCGGCGGACAGCACGATCCGCATTGTTGGTCATGCCTCCAGCCGGACACGTGAAATGCCTGAAGAACGGCATATGATGGTAAATTTCGGCGTCTCGCAGGCGCGTGCGGCAGCGGTCGCGGAATATTTTCTGAAGGCGGGCATCACAGCGGACAGCCTGATTGTTGAATCCGTCAGCGACAGCGAGCCGGTGGCGACAGAGCCAATGCCGAGCGCGGAGGCGAGAAACCGTCGCGTTGAAATCTTTATTCTAAATTAACGCAAATTCGTATAAACAGCCGTAACAGGAAAATTCGGGGCCCGTTGCGGCGGAATGTCCTAACCCTCCCCGATACCATTTTTAACAGGAACTTGATTGATGGATCCCGATTTCCACCGCATTAAACGTCTGCCTCCCTATGTCTTTGAAGAAGTCAACCGGATGAAGGCGGCGGCGCGAGCGGCGGGCGCGGATATCATTGATCTCGGTATGGGCAATCCCGACTGTCCGACGCCGCAGCATATTGTGGACAAGATGGTGGAGACGGTGCGCGACGGGCGCACCCATCGCTATTCCACGAGCCGGGGCATTCCCGGCCTGCGCCGCGCCAATGCGGCCTATTACAAGCGTCGCTTCGGCGTCGACATTGATCCGGAGACGGAAACCATCGCAACGCTCGGCTCGAAAGAGGGGCTTGCCAACCTCGCCATGGCAATCACCACGCCGGGCGATGTCATCCTGTCGCCGAACCCGAGCTATCCGATCCACCCCTATGGTTTTATCATTGCCGGGGCTGTTGTCCGGCATTTCGAGGTTGGTCCTGGCATTGACTTTTTCGCCGCGCTGGAGCGGGCGGTGCGTCACTGCATACCCGCGCCGACCTGCCTGATCCTCAATTTCCCGTCGAACCCGACGGCAATGACAGTGGATCTTGATTTCTACAAGGAAGTTGTCCGTTTCGCGAAAGAGCATAATATGTATGTTCTTTCCGATCTTGCGTATGCGGAGATTTACTTCGGTGATGTGCCGCCGCCCTCTATCCTTCAGGTGGAAGGCGCGCGCGATATCGCGGTTGAGTTCACCTCGCTTTCCAAGACTTATTCCATGCCCGGCTGGCGCATCGGTTTCGCAACCGGTAACAAGCGCTTGGTCGGTGCCCTGACCCGCATCAAGTCCTATCTCGATTATGGTGCTTTCACGCCTATTCAGGTCGCGGCGACGGCGGCTCTCAATGGTCCGCAGGATTGTGTCGAGGAATTTCGCAAGCTTTACAAGCAGCGGCGCGATGTGATGATTTCCAGTTTCGCGGCGGCGGGTTGGCATATTCCGTCGCCCGAAGCGACCATGTTCGCCTGGGCACCGATCCCGGAACCCTTCCGCCATCTCGGCAGTCTGGAGTTTTCCAAGCTGCTGCTGAGTGAAGCGAATGTTGCCGTTGCGCCGGGCCTTGGCTTTGGGGAACATGGCGACAGCTTCGTGCGCATTGCCATGGTGGAGAATGAACAGCGGATCCGTCAGGCGGCCCGCAATGTCAAAAAATTCATGTCCAATGCGTCCGCGCATCTGGCGAAAAGAGAGGCGTCCTGATCGTGGCTTCACATGTAAGAATTGGTATTGCCGGCCTCGGGACGGTCGGTGCAGGCGTTCTAAAGATTATCAAGGCCCATGGTGATCTGCTGGAGGCGCGCTCCGGCGCGCATCTGGTGGTGACGGCTGTTTCCGGGCGGGATAGGACGAAAGATCGCGGTGTCTCGCTGGACGGCGTTAAATGGTATGACGATGCCCGCGATCTCGCCGATGATCCGGACGTGGATATTGTGTTGGAACTGATTGGCGGCAGCAACGGCGTCGCGCGGGAGCTGTGCGAAAAATCTCTCGCCAAAGGCAAGCCGGTCGTCACCGCCAACAAGGCGCTGCTGGCCGAGCACGGCAATGCGCTGGCCCATCTTGCGGAGGAAAACAACGCGCCGCTTGCCTATGAGGCGGCGGTCGCGGGCGGTATTCCCATCATCAAGGCGCTGCGGGAAGGACTGGCCGGAAATGCCATTTCCCGCGTTTACGGCATCCTGAATGGCACCTGTAACTATATCCTGACCGAGATGGAAGAAACCGGCGGCGAGTTTGCCGCCATTTTGAAAGACGCGCAGGATCTCGGATATGCTGAGGCCGATCCGAGCTTCGACATCGATGGGGTGGATGCGGCGCATAAGCTGGCCATCCTGTCCAGCGTTGCCTATGGAACACCGGTCGATTTCAGCAATATCTATATTGAAGGCATTCGTGAGGTCAGCGCCGCGGATATCGCTTCGGCGCGGGAGTTTGGCTATCGCATCCGCCTGCTGGGCGTTGCGCGTCGGACGGAGAAGGGGATCGAACAGCGGGTACATCCCTGCATGGTGCGGCGCGATACCACCATCGCCCATGTGAACGGTGTGTTCAACGCCGTGGTTGTCGATGGCGATTTCGTCAACGAAACCAGCTATGTCGGACGCGGCGCGGGCGAGGGGCCGACGGCCTCTGCTGTGGTCGCCGATATCATTGATATCGCACAGGGCCGCCATACGCCGACCTTTGGTATTCCGGTGGCCAGAATGACGCCGATCCCGACAGTGCCGATTGCCGAGCATATAGGCTGTTACTATGTCCGCCTGACTGTGCATGACAAACCGGGTGTGATTGCTGATGTTTCTGCGGTGTTCCGTGATGAGAATATCTCCATCGAGAGCCTGTTACAGCGCGGTCGCGCCTCCGGTGAGGCGGTTTCCGTCATCCTCGTCACCCATGAGGCAAAGGAAGATGCGCTGATCCGCGCGCTTGGAAAGATTGAAAATTTCACCCATAGTGTGGCAAAGCCGCGGATGATCCGCATTGCCTCGTTGTGAATGACTCGCATTCGTTATTAAGGTTTTGGAAGAGAGAAAATGAGCACATCCTCGAAACTAGATAGAAATCTGACGCTGGAAATTGTCCGTGTGACAGAGGCCGCCGCCCGTGCGGCCTGCAACCTTGTCGGACTTGGTGATGAAAAGGCTGCCGATCAGGCCGCCGTTGACGCCATGCGCACCGCGCTCAATCAGCTCAATATCGACGGCACTATCGTCATTGGCGAAGGGGAGCGGGATGAAGCGCCAATGCTTTACATTGGCGAGAAGGTTGGCACCGGCAAAGGGCCGGAGATCGACATCGCGCTGGATCCGCTGGAAGGCACGACGCTGACCGCAAAGGGTGGGCCGAATGCATTGGCCGTTATTGCCTTTGCGCAATCCGGCAACTTTCTGAATGCACCGGATACCTATATGGAAAAAATCGCCGTCGGCGGGGGATATCCCGAAGGCATTATCGACATCGATAAACCTGCCGGTGAAAACCTCCGTGCGATTGCCAAAGCCAAGGGCGTGCCGGTTAACCAGACCATGGCCTGTGTTCTCGACCGGCCGCGTCATGCGGATATCATTGCCGATATCCGCAAGACCGGCGCCCGTATCCAGCTTATCTCTGATGGGGACGTCGCAGGCGTGATGGCGACGGCTGATTCCGAAACGGGCATAGACATGTATGTCGGCACCGGTGGCGCGCCGGAAGGCGTACTGGCGGCGGCGGCGCTGCGCTGTATCGGCGGCCAGATGCAGGGCCGTCTCGTGTTTCGCAATGATGATGAAAAGGCCCGTGCCGCAAAATGGGGCATTACCGATCTGCACCGCGTTTACAAGCTGGAAGAGCTGGCGGCGGGCGAGGTGATCTTTGCCGCAACGGGCGTCACTAACGGCTCCATGCTGAAGGGCGTGCGTCAGATTGGTGACCGGATTTATACCGAAAGTATCGTCATGCGCTCGCATAGCGGCACAGTCCGTTATATCCGGGGCGTTCATAAGGTCAAATAAGCGGGGCCTGTTATGGATGCGCCTATCGCGCCTCCCTTTCTGGATGTGGAATGCTCGCTTAGCGGCAAGCGCTGGCGTTTGCGCGCGGGAGATGAACGGCTGGGCCTTGCCATCTCCCAGCGGCTCGATGTGCCGGAAATTGTCGGCCGGGTTATGGCCGGGCGCGGTGTCTCGCTGGAGCAGGCGGAGCAGTATCTGACACCGCAGCTTCGTCACCTGCTGCCTGACCCATCCAGTTTCAGGGATATGGACAGGGCGGCGGAACGGATCACGGCCGCCATCCGCGAGGGAGAGAAGATTGCCATCTTCGGGGATTATGATGTGGATGGGGCCACCTCTTCCGGCCTGTTGAAGCGTTTCTTCAATGCAATCGGCATCTCCAGTGAAATATATATTCCCGATCGCATGAAGGAAGGCTATGGCCCCAACGCAGAGGCGATGGAAATCCTGAAAAAACGCGGGGCCGATCTGGTTGTTACCGTTGATTGCGGAATTGTCTCTTTCGATGCGTTGGGCCATGCGAAAGACATCGGGCTGGATGTCATTGTTATTGACCATCATCAGGCGGAAACGCGCCTTCCCGACGCGGTTGCAATCGTCAATCCCAAGCGCCATGATGAAAGCCAGAAATTTACATATCTTGCGGCTGTCGGGGTGGTGTTCCTGCTGGTGGTTGCGCTGAACCGCAGCTTGCGGCAGGCGGGCTGGTACAATGATCAGCGGCGAGAGCCGGACCCCCGCCATTGGTTGGATCTTGTTGCACTTGGCACCGTCTGTGATGTGGTGCCGCTTGTCGGGCTGAACCGGGCCTTCGTTGCGCAAGGCCTGAAGGTGATGGCCCGGCGCGGCAATCCGGGGCTTGCGGCGCTCGCCGATGTTGCCGGGCTGGATGAGGCGCCCGGGACCTATCACACCGGCTTTCTGCTGGGCCCTCGGGTCAATGCGGGCGGACGCGTCGGACGCTCCGAATACGGGCCGGAGCTGCTGTCCCTTGATAACCCCGATAAATGCCGGGAATTGGCCGCCCAGCTGGATCGCTATAATCAGGAGCGCAAGGAAATTGAAGCCGAGGTTCAACATGCAGCGATGGCCCGTGTCGAGGAAAGCAGCCTCAAAGATGACAAGGTAATCGTCGTTGCGGGCGAAGGATGGCATCCTGGCGTCATCGGCATTGTCGCCAGCCGCCTGAAAGATACCTACCAACGCCCTGCCGTTGTGATCGCGCTGGATGGCGATGTAGGCAAAGCCTCCGCCCGGTCCGTCCCGGGGGTGGATCTGGGGGCGGCCGTCGGCGCGGCGCGGCATAAGGAAATTATTGTCGCGGGCGGCGGCCATCTGATGGCGGCGGGGCTGACGGTTGATCGGCTGAAAATTGATGCCCTCCGCGCTTTTCTCAATGAACGGCTCGCAAAAGATGTGAGCGAGGCTTCGAAAACCGCCAGCCTCGGTCTCGATGGCGCCCTTGCTATCGACGGGGCGACGCCGGAGCTGATCGATCTGATGGATCAGGCCGGGCCCTTTGGTGCGGGCAACCCCGAACCGCGATTCGTTCTGTCCAATGTGCGGCTGGTGCAGGCCAGTATTGTCGGTGACAGCCATGTGCGCGTTATTTTGACGGGTCCCGGCAACCGCGGACGTCTGGCGGGGATCAGCTTTCGCTCTCTGGACACGCCGCTGGGGGATGCGCTGCTCGGCCATAACGGTGCGAGCTTTCATATTGCCGGCCATCTCAGAAAGAATAGCTGGCGTGGAAATGTCACCGCCCAACTGCTGATCGAGGATGCATATCGTCTAACCTGATCATTGTTTTTGGGTGTGATGCGCAGGAATGCGCCTTTTCATGCGGCTGTGTGAGAATTCCTTGATTCAAAATTGGAAAAATCCAATTTTTTGCTTGATATCCCTCTCCAGAATCGTTAAATCCTCCCTCGAGCAACGGGATATGTCCCCTTCGTCTATCGGTTAGGACGCCAGATTTTCATTCTGGAAAGAGGAGTTCGATTCTCCTAGGGGATACCATCCTGCTGCACGGTGAACCTTCTCGTTGCGTCCCCTTCGTCTATCGGTTAGGACGCCAGATTCTCATTCTGGAAAGAGGAGTTCGATTCTCCTAGGGGATGCCATCACCTTATCGCCCGTGTCGGCGCATCTTTTCTTTCCTTGCCCTACCTCCTACATTAAAAACAATACCATTGCCATGTGACAGGGGGAGGCTGATGAGATGAATTTGCGACTTTGTTTTGAAAGCAAGGCCGGAGTGAATATCGACGAAGCCGATGTTTTCCGCCATTATGCGGAGAATTACCTCGCTGGCTTCGAGATTGAGTGGGGTGGTTCGGTCAGTATGCCCCATCATGACAGCGTGACCCGCCCGATGGAGCCGCTGTGGCAGTATTTTATCCGTAATGCCAGCCGCGCCGCGAGGGATTATCTGATCGAATACATCACCCGCAACCCGATGGCCGGATATTATGTGCATGTCTATGAACAGGAGAGCGGAGCAGGGGATCGCAAGATCCATTAGACATTCCTGCGCCGCGGCCGGATAATGACGGCAAAGGGGAGGGAACAGGGTGACGATCAGTGCATAAAAAACGGCAGAACCTCGGCAGATATGACTATATCATCGTCGGGGCGGGCAGTGCGGGCTGCGTTCTTGCCAACCGGTTGTCTGCCGATCCGAAATCCCGCGTCCTGCTGCTGGAGGCGGGCGGCTCGGATAATTACCACTGGGTGCATATCCCCATCGGCTATCTCTTTTGTATGGGCAATCCGCGTACTGACTGGATGATGTCGACGGAACCGGAAGCCGGGCTGAATGGCCGCAGCCTCAGCTACCCGCGCGGCAAGCTGCTGGGCGGCTGTTCCTCCATCAACGGGATGATCTATATGCGTGGGCAGGCGCGCGATTATGACCAATGGCGGCAGATGGGCAATAACGGCTGGGGCTGGTCTGATATTCTGCCCTACTTCCTGAAATCAGAGGATTATCATGGCGGCGCTGACCAGATGCATGGCGCGGGCGGCGAATGGCGGGTGGAGAAACAGCGCCTGTCCTGGTCTATCCTGGATGCCTTCCGGGCGGCCGCTGCCGAAATAGGCATCCCGCCCACAAACGATTTCAATCGCGGCAGCAATGAAGGCGCCGGATATTTTGAGGTGAACCAGAAATCCGGCATCCGCTGGAATACCTCGAAAGCCTTTCTAAAACCCGTCATGCATCGCCAGAATCTCCGTATCCTGACCGGTGCTGAGACGGAACGGCTGACGCTGGACGGGCGACAGGTGACGGGTGTTGATTTTACATATAAAGGGATGCCGAGTGTCGCCGATGCCGGTGAGGTTATCCTGGCCGCCGGGGCGGTAAACAGCCCGAAAATACTGGAACTCTCTGGCGTCGGTCGCGCAGATGTGCTTTCCGCCTTCGGAATTGACCTGTTTCATGAACTGAAGGGGGTCGGCGAAAACCTGCAGGACCATCTACAGATACGGACTGTCTTTAAAGTAAAAAATGTAGAGACATTAAACCAGAAGGCCAACAGTCTGATGGGGAAGATCGGCATGGGGTTGGACTATCTGCTGTATCGCCGCGGACCGCTGTCCATGGCGCCCAGCCAGCTTGGTATTTTCGCGAAAAGCGATTCCCGGTTGGAAACGCCGGATCTTGAATACCATGTGCAGCCGCTATCCACGGACAAGCTGGGGGAACCGCTGCATCCTTTTCCGGCGGTGACCGCTTCGGTCTGTAATCTGCGGCCCGAAAGTCGGGGCAGTATCCATATCGCCGATGCGAATATGAAAATCCCGCCCGCCATCCGGCCGAGTTATCTTTCCACGGAATTTGATCGTCGGATTGCCGCAACCTCCATCCGGCTGACGCGACGGCTGATGGCAGCAAAAGCGGTGGCGCCGTTTGAGCCCGAAGAGATGCTGCCGGGGCCACATCTGGAAACGGAAGAGGATCTCGTCCGCGCCGCCGGGGATATCGCAACGACGATTTTCCATCCCGTCGGCACCTGTAAAATGGGGAATGATGACATGGCTGTGGTCGATGACCGGCTCCGCGTGCGGGGCCTTAAGGGGCTGCGTGTTGTCGATGCCTCGATCATGCCGACAATCACGTCCGGGAATACCAATTCCCCGGTCATTATGATTGCCGAAAAGGCGTCCGATATGATTCTTGAAGATCGGCGCGGTTGAGATTTTCCGGTCAGGCGCTTGCTTTATGCTCGGAATCGAACTTGGCGTCTTCCAGGTCGGCGCCGTCGAAGATGGCATCTTTCAGCCTTGCGCCGGTGAAGTTGGCATCGATGAGATTGGCATCGCTCATATTCGCACCTTCCAGGTTGGCGCCAGTGAAATTGGCGGCGGAAAGATTGGCAGGCCATTGTTTTCCGAGCGGTTCGCCATTTGGCCCCTTAAGGTCGACGGCAGTGAGAATGGCACCTTTCAACTGCGCATTCCTGAGATTGGAACGGGACAGGTTGACCCCCTCCATCATGGCGCCGGTGAGGTCCACATCTTCCATGATGCATTGCGACATGTCGCTCATCACGGTTTGACTGCCGCGCAGGTTTGTGCCTTTGAGATTTGCCCCCTTCATGGTTGCTCCGCTCATCGCGCAGCCAGATAAATCCATGTTTGAGAGATCCATGCCGGACAGATCGGCGCGTTCCCCTTTAAGGCCATTGGTCTCCACCCACAAGAAATGTTTCTTGAGCAGTGCCTGCAGGTTGGGCGGCAACGGCGTGCTTTCCTCCTGTTTCATAAGATGTGGTGCAACGGCTTTTGATTTGGAAAAGTCGATATTATCGAGATTGGCGCCATCAAGGCGGACATTTTCGAAATTGCAGCCTTCCACCTTTGCGCCTTCGAGATTGACATTGGAGAGATCGGCTCCTGCAAGATTGGCGCCGGAGAGGTCGCAGCCCGCCATGTCCGACCCCATGAAGCCTGCCCCGGCCAGTTCCGCATTCGAGAGGTTGGCGCCACGCAACTGGGAATAGGCGAAATTGGCATTACCGAGGGTCGCTCCGGCAAGGTTGGCGCCGTTAAGGTTGGCTTTTTCGGCCACCACATCCTCCATCTCCGCCTCGCGGAGATCGCTGGCGGGGAAGGTCACGGTTTCGCCGCCGGAGAGAATCAGCGAGCCGCCGCGGAAATCCGCTTCCTGCAAATTGGCGCCGTTCAGTTTTGCGCCTTTCAGCTCCGCCCCGCGCAAATCGGCGCGGATTAACAGGCAGTCGCGTAAATCCGCGCGGGTCAGGTCGGCGGCATACAGATCGGCGGAAATGAGATTGGCGCCACGAAAGATGCAGCGGGACAGTTTGCAGCCCGACAGCCGCGACTTTTGCAATTTGGCTCCCGCAAAATTGGCGCCGGTAAAATCCGCATGGCGGAAATCGGCGCGGGCTCCCTGTTTTGGATTGATCAGCCATTTGCGATGCTGCGCGAGAATGTCCAGAATTTCCTGCGGCGTCATTGTTGTCATGAACGTCTCTTATCCATTTTCCTTTGTCTTCGTAAAGCCGGTACGACCGTCCGTAAGACTAGATTAACCTTTGCCCCGCATACTGCGCGCTGTATGACGGCAGGCTTTCCTTATAGGGGAACAAGGTTAAGAACTGGTTGCCGTCCGGCATCATTCTCGGATCATATGGAGGGTATTCGAAAAATGTTTCGGGTGACACAGGAACAGGTGGATGCACTGGAAATCTGGGTGCGGGATCGCCGCGAGGCCTACCTGCGCAAGGGGTTTCAGATGGCGGCTGTTGCCGGAGCCACGCCGCTTGCTGCCTACGCGACCGATGGCGGGCTCAAACCGGAGGATACGACCAAATCGGTGATGGATCTTAAAAAGGAATATGATCTGGCCGAAATGTTTCATCGTGATGCCAAGCAGATTCTCTATGCCGGTCGGCAGGGCGGCTGACCCTGCGTCTAAGATAGTTTATTCCGCTGACGTCAGGAGGCGGGAGAAGCGGGGGTATCGCCCACTATATGGAAAGCTTCGCGCCGTTTCCGGGCGACCAGATGGGCAATACGGCGGATCAGCTCTTGTTCCTTTTCTGCCGAAAATTCAAATTTAACGGCAACCCCTTCTTGCATCTGACGAACGATACGTGCCGGAATGAGGCCGATGTTATCAATTTCCAGCGTCATTTCCGTCCCGTCGGGCAGTCGCATCTCCATCTGAAGGCCTGCGCCGCCTGCAGATATGTCAAGGATTCGCGCGGGCGCATCTCCTGCAAAGTGGTGAATACGGCCTTCACGAGACATCGCTATGCGGCGATGGGCGCGACGGTTTTCTTTCTCACATTCTGACATTTTGCCTCCGGACGAGCGGGCATGATTGTGCGGGCTGATGACAGGGGAGTGTCGTGTATAATGGTTAATATTCTGTTGTCGATCACGTCATCATATGGCCATAAACCGGCACTAAAGGAGTTTCCCGTTAAGATTTCCTTCATGCTTGCGCGTTAAAATAGCCTCCGGTTATCAGGAAAGGGTAAGCCATGCGGCAACAGGATCTGACTGCCATCGTTGAGGGGTTGAAGGCGGAGTTTTCCAATTCTCCCCGGCTTAATCGCAAATCTGTTGCGGACCGGGCGACGGCGGCCAATCTGGCGGCGCTGGACCTGATGCTTGAAAGCAGCGATGCGGATAAGGGCGCGCCTGCGCGAAGGGAGAATGCCAAAACCTTGAAGGCGCTGTCCCATGAATTTGTGGATGTATCAACGGCTATCCGTAGCCTGTCCGCCCGCTGAGCAGCGGCATCGACTCATCCCGGCGGGGTGGTGGGGACATGCGTGCCCGAAAAACCGCCTTGGCAATCCTGCCGATTATGGTAAATCTGTGCGTAAGCCATCCTTCGGATGGAATTGTCGCGTTTCCAGCTGATCGGGTGCCATGCAGAATTCGCAGAAATCAGGGTTAGAAGCAAAGCTGCGTGCATTTCTGGCAGCGGTTGGCGCCCGCCTTCGCGCCAGTAGCGTTAAAGAGCGCCTTGTCGCCGCCGCGCCGCTTGCCGTCGCCCTTTTTATGGCCGGGGCTGTGGTATTCCTGGATATTTTCTATCGCGGCAAGGCGGCGGATGGCTGGGGGCTTTCCCTGCTCGGAAACGGCATGCTTCTCTTTTTCTTTTTTACCCCCCTCACTTATGTCGGCGTCTGGCTGTATGGTTTGATCCGTCCCCGGCTGCGGGAGCGCCGGTTTATGGATGCGCTGCGCCTTGGGCTTTATGTGCCGCATGCCTTTGCCGTACTGGTCATTCTGATCGCCCGGCTGGAAGGTTCGGAAACGATTGCCAGTTTCGGCTCGGCGCTGATTACCTGGGCGATGCTGAGCCTGCTGCTCTCGCCTTTCACTGTACTGCTGACCCTGCTGGCCTGGTCGTTCCTGCCGGAGGATGAAAAGCTTGCCGAAATTCGTGACCGCACGGTGCAGATTGGCGTTCAGGCAAGGAATATGCTACCGGCGCCGGGGCGCTTCAATTCTCGTGGGCAAAAGCTTCTTGGTGCGCCGACGGCGCCTTCCGCGGCCCCCGATGAGGATAAGGACGCACTCAGAACATAATTCCGGCGTTGAGGGGCGAAGCGTTACTTCAAGCGCCTTTGCACCCAGTCTGCGCTGCTTTTGAATATGTCGGGCGGAATATCCTCGGCGAGCGTGGTCATGAGATCGGAAAGACGGACAGAGCGGAGAGAAGCGCGCCAGGCCTCGTCGGCCTGCCACATGGCGCGGGCGATGGCACAGGGCCTGTCATCGCAATAGCCTTTGGGCCGGCAGGGATTGTTTTCCCGGATATTGGTACAGGTGAAGGTGCGGGCCTTACCCTCAACAGCCTCAACGATATCGAGAAAGGTGATGTCTGTCGTGGGTTTCGCAAGTCGGTAGCCGCCACTCGGCCCCAATGTCGTCTCAACCAGGCCAGCCTGAGAAACCGCTTGTAGCGCCTTTGACAGATATTCTTTGGGGATGCCGTGAAATTCGGCGAGTGCCTTGGTCGAAAGGTATCGGCCCTCTGGCAACCCGGCAAGGATTGCACAGCAATGCAACGCCCATTCAACCTGACTTTTCAGTATCATCCTGATCCCCGCGGTATATGCCTGACACAGGCTTCTAATTAAGGCGCAAGGATATCCGCAAATGAATGTATCCGCAAATCATGCCATTTGATGCCCCGCCGAAACCCTGTCTCTGTTCCGGCGGGATATGTACTTAACCTCAGTTCAGGCCCGCCTTGTTGAGGCCATAGGCCGCGTCCATGGATCCGGGGACACTCCTGAAGGCGATGCTGACGCGGTTCCAGCCATTGATGGCCATGATGCAGAAGGTGAGGTCGGAAATTTCCTGTTCTGAAAATTCCTTGCGCACCAGTTCATAAATTTCATCGGGCACGCCGCCGTCCGGGAGCCTGGTTAGAACTTCGGTCCATTCCAGCGCCGCCCGCTCGCGAGGGCTGAACAGGGGTGATTCCCGCCAGATCGCCACGTGATACAATCGTAACTCTCTTTCGCCGTGTATTTTAGCCTGTTTGGAATGCATATCCACGCAGAAGCCACAGCCGTTGATTTGGGAGGCGCGCAATTCGACCAGGCTGTGCAGGGTCTGGTCGATGGAGATGTCGTGCAGGCTCATGGAGAAGTCCATATATTTTTTGAATTGCCGGGGGGATTGTTTGGCGTAGTCCAGTCGTTGGGTCATTGAAGGTTCCTTTATTTAAGGATAAATTATATCCATAAGGATATTAAATATCCTTAAATAAATTATCTGTAAAGCCCTTTATGCTCCCAATGGATGTTTTGGTCCGACGGGGTTCCGCGCCACGACTTCCCGCTTTACTTTAGAGGCGGACTTCGGCACAATTTTCGCCTCTGAAAAACAAGTAAGAATAATCAGATTTGCGCGAAAAAATTCAATAATAACAATAGGGTGCCCTGCGGTTTGTGCGCATGTCTCTCCGTATGGCATCAGACTTGGAAGGAACAGAAGAATGACCGCCATTGCCTTTGATCTACCGGAATCCATTGCTGAGGTACGGGACGGCATTCGCAATTTCGCCCTGCAGGAGGTCATCCCGCGGCATGAAAAGAATCGCGAGCTGCTGGAGAATCCGCGCCTCAAATATGAGGAGGATGGCCGCCTTTCTGCGCCGGTGCGCGATCTGATCAAGGAAATCCGCATGGCCTCCGCCCGGGCGGGCTATTACCAGATGTGCGTGCCGGAGGCGCTGGGTGGCAGCGGGCTTGGCATGCAGGCCTATTATGTCTGCTGGGAAGAGCTGTTTCACACCTGCGGGCCACATAACTGGATGATGCTCTATGCGCTCTCACACTGGGCCTTCGGGCCGAGCCGGCTGCTCGAAAAGGTGACGGACCGCGCGCGGGAGGAGATTCTCGGCCCTCTCATGAGCGGTGAGAAATCCATGTGCTTCGGCCTTTCCGAACCGGGGGCGGGATCGGACGCCAGCATGATCAAGACCCGCGCCCGTAAGGATGGCGACGGCTGGGTCATCGACGGGCGGAAGATCTGGACCTCCAACGCGCCGATTGCTGATTACTGCATCCTCTTCGCTGTGACCGACAGTGAGAAAGCGGCGGCGAAAAAGGGTGGCATTTCCGCCTTCCTCGTGCCGACGAATGCGCCGGGCTTCACCGTGCAGCGCGTCGTCAAGCTGTTCGGCCATATCGGCGGGGACGAGGCAGAGCTGGTGTTCGAAGATCTCCGGGTCGAGCCCTGGCAACTTGTGGGGGAGCTGGATAACGGCTTCGGCGCGGCGCTTTACGGCGTGTCGCTCGGGCGTATTTACAACTCCGCCCGCGCCGTCGGCATTGGCCGCTGGTCGATTGAGCTCGCGCTTGAATATGCCAAGCAGCGCATTGCCTTCGGCAAGCCGATTGCGGAGTATCAGGGGGTTTCCTTCCCGCTCGCCACCGCCGCGACGGAGCTGCATGCCGCCCATCTGATGGGGCTGAACTCAACCGGCCTGCTTGATAAGGGGGAGGCGGCGATCAAGGAGCTTTCCATGACCAAGGCTTATTCCGTGCAGGTCGGCCTCAAGGCGGTGGATCGCGCCATTCAGGCCCACGGCGCCATCGGCCTCACCAATGAAGTCGGCCTCGCCGAAGCCTGGCAGTATTTGCGCATCGTCAACATCGCCGACGGCTCCAACGAAATCCTCAACAAAACCATTGCGCAGCGGTTGTTGAAAGGGGATGTGGAGATTTGAGGGGCCTGTCTGATAACCATAGTTGACAATTGCGAATATGATAACTATAGTTGACATATGGTCGAGTTGTTCAAGAGTTCCGCCTTTGACCGATGGCTGCGCAGTCTTCGTGATCGACAGGCGCGGGCAAGGGTTGAGGCGCGTATCCGGCGATTGAGCCTTGGCAACCCCGGCGATGTAAAGGCTGTTGGTGGCGGTATTTCCGAGATGCGGATTGATTATGGTCCGGGTTATCGGGTGTATTATATGCAGCGCGGACGCATCGTCGTCATCCTGCTCTGCGGTGGCGATAAATCTACCCAGGCAAGGGACATCGCCAAAGCCAAAGAGATTGCAGCACAATGGAAGGACTGAAGTCATGGCAAAAGCAGCCTTCAGCCGCTATGAGACGGCTGACTATCTGAAAGACGAGGCCGATATTACGGCCTATCTCGATGCGGTAATGGAAGAGGGCGGCGACGATCCAGCTTATATCGCGGCGGCGCTCGGCGATGTGGCGCGGGCACGTAATATGAGCCAGCTAGCGCGCGATGCGGGAATGAGCCGGGAAGGGCTCTACAAGGCGCTGTCTGAAGACGGCAACCCCAGCTTTGCTACAATCATGAAAGTCGCCCATGCACTGGGTCTGCGCCTCTGCTTCAAACCGGCGGCGTAATTGCACCGGGACGGCGTGAGTGCAGGGCGATCCTATGGATAATCCACGCTTCTCGTGATTGGATAGCGGCGAAAGGACAGTTTTGATGGACATGATCATTACGTTTATTTCCGCTGCGGGTCTGGGCGGCATCATCGGTAGCGTTGTAACAAGCTTTTTTCAGGCATGGCTTTCGCGCAAAGCAGTCCTTGATGAACGTCGGTTTCGAGAAAAGAAAGAAGCTTACGTCAACTTTTTAAATGCAATGTATAAATCGGAAATCGAAGGATCACCAGAAGCAGCAAAGAATGTTGGTCATTGGCGTAACATATGCGATCTAGTTGCTACTGAAACTGTTCGAAATTTGATTGGCCAAATATTTGAAACCAATCCGTCAAGCGATGGTAATCATCATCCTGAACGACCAGTTATATTGGCCGACTTGAAAGCCGCTGTGAGAGCGGATTTGAATATTGATGTAGGTTAAGCAAAATCAGCGAATGCAGATGGCTGGGGAACCTGGACTCGAACCAGGATTGACGGAGTCAGAGTCCGCTGTCCTACCATTAGACGATTCCCCACCATTGAGGCGGCGCGCGCGACCGATATGGTGCGGCTGGCGGCTCTAGTAGCAATTCCGCAGCTGCCTGTCAATGTTCGATAAAAAACTGTTTGCGTAAATTATAAATGAACGTCGCGGGGAAACCTGTTAGCATGGCGGGAACAGGCCGGGGCCATAAGCCCGTAGGCCGCAAATTTTTACCTGGAGGTAGTCCTGGGTGACCACATCACAACCCCGGAGAACAGCAAAGGGTGAGCGCGGAAAACATCGACGCAGGTTTCAGAATGGCAGGGGCGACAAGCCGGAAGTATTTGGCGCCCTGGATCTTGGTACGAACAACTGCAGGCTGCTGATCGCCCGGCAGCAGGGCAAGGGGTTCCGTGTCATTGACAGTTTTTCGCGGATCGTCCGACTTGGAGAGGGCGTCAGCCTCAGCGGTCGCCTGTCCGACGATGCGATGCAGCGGACTGTCGATGCGCTGCGTATCTGCGCCGAGAAAATGCGCCGCGCGGGCGTCACCCATATGCGATGTGTGGCAACGGAAGTCTGCCGCAAGGCGAACAATAGCGACGATTTCCTCGGCCGCGTGCAGCAGCATTGCGGCATTGAACTGGATATCATCAGCACGGCGGAGGAGGCGACGCTGGCCGCCGAAGGTTGCGCGCCGCTCATCGATTATCGGCATCAGCATGCGCTCGTTTTCGATATCGGCGGCGGCAGTACGGAGCTGGTCTGGCTCGGCCTCAAGGGCCGCAAGCAGAGCGAGGTGCTTGGCTGGATGTCGATCCCCGTCGGGGTGGTCACCCTGACCGAGCGGCATGGCGGCATTCATGTGACGGAGGATGCCTATCAGGGCATGATGACAGAAGTATTACGTCATGTGGATGCGTTTGAGGCGGAGCATGGCATTGCCGCGCGCATTCGGGAGGGGCGGGTGCAGATGCTCGGCACCTCCGGCACGGTCACGACGCTGGCCGGGGTGCATTTCGGGCTTGAAAAATATAACCGCAGCCGTATTGACGGGGCGTGGCTCAATGCGTCCGCCATGCTCGATATCTGTCACCGCCTTGCCCGCAGCGATTATGAGCAGCGGTTGCAAGAGCCCTGCATCGGACGGGAGCGGGCGGATCTTGTCGTTTCCGGCTGCGCCATTGTCGAAGCCATGCACAGCCGCTGGCCGGTCAAGAAATTGCGCGTGGCCGACCGGGGCCTGCGCGAAGGCATGTTGCTTGGCATGATGCGGCGCGCCGGGCGGGAGCGGCAGGAGGCGGCAGAGGCCCGTCGTCAGGCGAAGCAGGAGAAACAGGCGGACAAGACTACAGCCGTCATGACGGATGAACAGAAAGCAGCATCATGAGTGAGAGAGTAGGGCGGGGGAGCCGCCGGGGAAGCGGTAAATCCTCAGGTATGACCGGCCGTCTTCTTCATACCAAAGTGAAGACAGCGCGGGGGCGCAAAACCTCCTCCACCCATTGGTTGCAGCGGCAACTCAATGATCCCTACGTGGTGGAGGCGAAGACACGGGGCCTGCGTTCGCGCGCCGCGTTCAAGCTGATGCAGCTTGATGATCGCTATGGCTTGCTGAAGCCCGGCTTCTCGGTGGTTGACCTTGGGGCTGCGCCGGGCGGCTGGACGCAAGTGGCCGTGGAACGTGTCGGCGCGGAGAAGGGCAAGGGCAAGGTCCTCGCTGTTGATATTCTGGAAATGGAGCCGGTTCCTGGTGCGGAAGTCATGCAGCTCGACTTCACGGCGGAGGATGCGGATACCCGCGTCAAGGCGGCGCTTGGCGGGCCGGTGGATGCGGTTATCTCCGACATGGCGGCGCCCACAACCGGTCATCGGCAGACCGATCATCTTCGTATCGTCATGATGTGTGAACTGGCGCTTCACTTCGCCATTGATGTGTTGGCGCCGGGCGGAGTTTTTATTGCCAAGGTGCTGAAGGGCGGGACGGAGAATGACCTGCTGGAGTTGATGAAGCGGGATTTCGAAAATGTCCGCCACGCCAAGCCCGAGGCCAGCCGCGCCGATAGCCGTGAGGCCTATGTCATCGCCACCGGTTTTCGCGGGAAAAAGCAGCACGAAGACAGTTTGTCCGGTAATAGTGACATGTAATGCGCTAAGGTGTGTTAAAGAGTAGTGCCGCGCGGACCCCAGAGGATAACCGCGGCGCCGATCAGGCAGATGATGCCGCCGATGATCTCCCAGCGGTCGGGGCGGAGCCCTTCCACCGCCCAGAGCCAGGCGAGCGAGCTCACAATATAGACGCCGCCATAGGTGGCATAAGCGCGACCTGCTGCGGCGCTCTCCACCAGCGTGAGCAGCCAGGCGAACAGGATCAGCGAGATAACGCCGGGAATGAGCCACCAGATCGGCTTATCCATACGCAACCATGCCCAGAAGGCGAAGCATCCGGCAATTTCGGCAAGGGCAGCACCGATATAGGCGGCAATAGTCGGCATGAGATTCTCCTTTGCTCATTATTGAGACTGAAACCAATTGTCATTTCAAGAAAAAGCCATGCGGAGAGGTAGAAAGGGGCTGCGGGATGGAAAACATCCGGGCCATTGCTGCAATGCCAAAAAAAATGCGGATCAGGCAAATTTCCGGCTAGGAATTTTCAAATCTCGCTGTATGATTGCGCCGCAATTCCCAAGATCATTTTGCCCACGGGTTCGTATATCTGCGCTGGCAGGAATTGATCAACACCATATATAGTGAGCCGAGGGCTCATGGAGTTGCCCGATGAAAATCCGCGAAGCCTATACATTCGATGACGTGCTGCTGCAACCGGCGGCTTCTGAAATCCTTCCCTCCCATGTCAGTACCGCAACACGGCTGACGCGGGACATTACGCTCGGCATTCCGCTGGTGTCCAGCGCCATGGACACGGTGACCGAAGCGACCATGGCCATCGCCATGGCGCAAGCCGGCGGTATCGGGGTCGTGCACAAGAATCTCGGGGTTGAGGAGCAGGCCAACGAGGTCCGCCGCGTCAAGAAGTTCGAGGCGGGCATGGTCGTCAACCCGCTGACCATTGCGCCGGACGCGCCGCTCTCTGATGCGCTTTTTCTGATGCAGTCGCACAAGATTTCCGGGATCCCGGTGACGGAGCGGGGCAGCGGCAAGCTGGTCGGCATCCTGACCCACCGCGACGTGCGTTTTGCCACCGACACCCGCCAGCCGGTCAGCGAATTGATGACCCGCGACAATCTTGTGACCGTGCGGGAAGTCGTGACGCAGGAGGAAGCCAAGAAGCTGCTGCATCGCCACCGCATTGAAAAGCTGTTGGTGGTCGATGAGAATTACCGCTGTACGGGGCTGATCACGGTGCGGGATATTGAACGCTCCACCCTGTTCCCTGATGCGAACAAGGATGATCAGGGCCGTTTGCGCGTTGCCGCCGCCGTCGGTATTGGCGATGACGGATTTGCACGGGCCGAAGCGCTGATGGATGCCGAGGTGGATGTGCTGGTTGTCGATACGGCGCATGGCCATTCCAGCCGCGTGCTGGAGGCCGTGAGCCGCATCAAAAAGCTTTCCAACTCGACGCAGGTGATTGGCGGCAATGTCTCCACCGCGGCGGGGACGAAGGCACTGATTGACGCCGGGGTGGATGCGGTGAAGGTTGGGATCGGCCCCGGTTCCATCTGCACAACGCGTATCGTTGCGGGCGTTGGTACGCCGCAGCTGACTGCCATCATGGACGCGGCGGAGGCCGCGGCGGCGAGCGGCGTGCCCATTATCGCCGATGGCGGTATCAAGACATCCGGCGATCTGGCCAAGGCGCTGGCCGGCGGCGCATCATCGGCTATGGTCGGCTCACTGCTCGCGGGCACCGATGAAAGCCCGGGAGAAGTTTTTCTCTATCAGGGCCGGTCCTTCAAATCCTATCGCGGCATGGGCTCGCTCGGCGCCATGGCCCGCGGATCGGCCGACCGCTATTTCCAGCAGGAAGTTTCCGATAATCTGAAGCTGGTGCCGGAGGGGATCGAAGGGCGGGTGCCCCATCGCGGCCCCGCCAATGCGGTTATTCACCAGCTTGTCGGCGGTCTCAAAGCGGCGATGGGCTATACGGGGTCGAAGGATATCACGGCGCTTCAGAAGAACGCGGAATTTGTCCGTATCACCAATGCGGGTCTGCGTGAAAGTCATGTGCATGATGTTTCCATCACCCGCGAAGCGCCCAACTACCGGCAGGACGGGTGACCCCGGCCGCACGGCTGGCGGCACTAGCTGAGCTGCTGGAAGAGATTGCCGCCGCGGACAGTCCGGCCGAAGGAATCGTTGCGGCCTATTTCCGCGCCCGCCGCTTTGCCGGATCGAAGGATCGCCGCTGGATAACGGAGCGGGTGTTCGAAGCGCTGCGGCGGCAGGGTGAACTTGCCGGGGCAGCTACGGCGGTTGGTTTGCCAGCGACCGGGCGTGTTCTTGCGCTTCTTTATCTGCTACGGATTGACAGGCTGGACATGGTGGATGTGACGGCGGGCTGGTTTGGCGGGCCGCATGGCCTTTCCGTGCCGGACGACGATGAGGCATTGGCTCTCTCCCGCGCCGCCCGGCTCGATGACGAGGCGATGGGTGATGTTGCGCTCAGCAATTTCCCGGACTGGCTTTACCAGAAAATCACTGATCAATATGGCGCGGGAGCGGCGGCGGTCATGGCGGCCTATCATGAGGGCGCGCCGGTCACCTTTCGCGTCAACGCCCTGAAGGCGACGCGGGATGATCTGCTGCATCTGTTGCGGGAGGAAGGGATCGACGCCCTGCCGACAGCCCTGTCGCCGGACGGGATCACGCTTGATGGCCGGATCAATCTCTCCCGGCATCCGTTTGTGGAGGGTGGGCTGGTCGAGCCGCAGGATGAAGCGGCGCAGATTGCCGCCCGCCTCGCGGGGGCCGAAAGCGGTATGATGGTCATTGATTTTTGCGCCGGTGGCGGCGGCAAATCCCTCGCCATGGCGGCAATGATGGGGAATAGCGGAATGATTCACGCCTTTGATATCGAGGGGCGGCGCCTGCGCGATATCAGGGGGCGTGCCCGGCGGGCGGGCGTACGGATTATCCACCCCCATGTGCTGCGCGATGATGCGGATGAGGTGCTGCTCCCTCTTGCAGGTGCGGCGAACCGGGTGTTTGTCGATGCGCCCTGCTCAGGGTCCGGCACCTGGCGGCGGCAACCGGACCAGAAGTGGAAATTCTCCGGCGAGCGGCTGGATGGCTTGGTAAAAACACAGCAGGAAATTCTTGCGCGCGCCGCGCCATTGGTCGCGCCGGGCGGGATATTGATTTACGCCACCTGTTCCATCCTGCGGGAGGAGAATGAAGAGCAGGTGGCGGCGTTCCTTGCGGCCCATATGGAATTTGATCTGTTGCCAGTATCTATGATCTGGACGGCTGCGGGGCTTGGCGGTCAATGGGATCAGGATTTCCTCAGCCTCACTCCGGCGGATTTTGGCAGCGACGGATTTTTTGTCGCCCTTCTACAAAAACGCAATTAAAATCCTATTTACACTCAAAGCCCTGCGCGGCACCCTCATGACATGGTGTTGCCACAAAATATGCCGTATAATGGCGCAGAAGGGAATTTGGCGGACAGGATCCGCTTCAGGGAAAGGTTCGGACAATGACACTGAGGACACTTATCAAGGCCGCCCTTGGCCTGTTTGCCGCGCAGCTTCTCGCCGCGCAGATCGTCTTTGCCATGGGCAGCAGCTCGTCATCGGAGACGGTGGAAAATACTGATTTTGCCGCGGGCAAGACGGCCATCGACGCGCAGGACTGGAATGCGGCTATCTCCGCTTTCACCAAGGTAACGGAGGCCGACCCGAAAAACGCCGATGCGCTGAATTATCTCGGTTTTGCCAACCGCAAGCTGAAGAATTACGACGCGGCCTTTGATTATTATAACAAGGCCCTCGCCATTGATCCCGAGCATAAGGGCGCCAATGAATATATCGGCGAAGCCTATTTGCAGACCGGGAATCTCGCCAAGGCGGAAGAACATCTGGTCAAGCTGGACGCCATCTGCTTTTTCGGATGTCCGGAATACACTATGCTGAAACGCGCGGTTGACGATTATAAAGCGAAGCAGAGCTGAGCTTTTCCCCTGATTTTGCGGAATTTTCCAGCCCGATCACAAACGGGCTGGACAGTTACTGTGAGTTTGTCTAAACCCCGTCTATGAAGAACAGTATTCTGATCATTGACTTTGGCAGTCAGGTCACCCAGCTGATCGCGCGACGCGTCCGGGAGGCCGGGGTTTACAGCGAAATCATCCCTTTCAATAATGCCGCCGGACGGCTCAAGGAGTTTGACCCGGCGGGAATTATCCTTTCCGGAGGGCCGGCCTCCGTCATCGGCGAGGCGACGCCGCGCGCGCCCGATGAGGTTTTCGATATGGGCGTACCTGTCCTTGGCATCTGCTACGGGCAGCAGACCATGGTCAATCAGCTTGGCGGCAAGGTGGAGGCGCCCGATCATCGTGAATTCGGCCGCGCCAATATTGACATTGTTGATCATTGCGCTCTGTTTGATGGCGTTTGGCAGACGGGGCGGCGCGATCAGGTCTGGATGAGCCATGGCGACCACGTGGTTGCCATTCCGAAAGGCTTCACGGTCGTTGCCACATCGAATGGGGCGCCCTTTGCCGCCATCGCCGATGAGGCGCGAAAATTCTACGGCGTGCAGTTTCATCCGGAAGTCGTGCATACCCCGCGCGGCAGCGAATTACTTGCCAATTTTGTGCATAAAATCTGTGGCCTTAAGGGCGACTGGACCATGGCCGCCTTCAAGGATCAGGCAATAGACAGCATTCGCCGTCAGGTGGGCAGTGGCAAGGTCATTTGCGGGCTATCGGGCGGTGTGGACAGCTCCGTCGTCGCTGTCCTCATTCATGAGGCAATCGGTGACCAGCTCACCTGTGTCTATGTGGATACCGGCCTGATGCGGGCTGGCGAGTCAGAGCAGGTGGTCAGCCTGTTCCGCGATCATTACAATATTCCGCTGATCCACCGCGATGCCTCCGACCTGTTCCTCAGCGAGCTTGAGGGGGTCGATGATCCGGAAGTGAAGCGCAAAACCATCGGCCGGATCTTCATCGATGTCTTCGACGAGGAGGCCAGCAAGGTCGGCGGCGCGGAGTTTCTGGCGCAAGGCACGCTCTATCCGGACGTGATCGAGAGCGTTTCTTTCTCAGGCGGACCCTCGGTCACCATCAAGTCGCATCATAATGTCGGTGGGCTGCCGGAGCGGATGAATATGAAGCTGGTGGAGCCCTTGCGCGAGCTCTTCAAGGACGAGGTGCGCGATCTCGGGCGTGAGCTTGGCATGGCGGCGGAACTGGTGGACCGGCATCCCTTCCCGGGGCCGGGGCTCGCCATTCGCATTCCCGGCACGATCACCCGCGACCGGCTCGAAATCCTCAGAAAGGCCGATACCATCTATCTCGATGAGATCCGGAAGGCCGGGCTTTATAACGAGATCTGGCAGGCTTTTGCTGTTCTGCTGCCTGTCCGTACCGTGGGTGTGATGGGCGATAACCGCACCTATGATTATGTCTGCGCGCTCCGCGCCGTGACTTCCACAGATGGGATGACGGCGGATTACTATCCCTTCACCCATGATTTCCTCGGCCGCGTCTCGACCCGTATCATCAATGAAGTCAAGGGCATCAACCGCGTTGTCTATGACACCACTTCCAAACCCCCCGGAACCATTGAGTGGGAGTAGGGAGTTGTTATGAAAATCGCGATCCTCACATTTCAGGGGTTTAACGAAATCGATTCTCTCGTGGCGTATAGGATGCTCCACTGGTTGCAGAAGCCGGACTGGGACATTACCGTCTGCTGCCCGGAGGCGGAGGTGACCTCCATGGGCGGGCTGATGATCCGTGCCCAATCCGCATTGGAAGATGCTGAGGATGCGGATGCGGTCATGATCGGCAGCGGATCGCTGACGCGTGAGATTGTCGAGGATCAGAGCATCATGAGCCGTATCAGGCTCGATCCCGCACGCCAGGTGATTGCCGCGCAATGTTCCGGCACGCTGATGGCGGCGAAGCTTGGCCTGCTCGGCGGTGTACCTGCCTGCACGGACAGCGCGACCAAGGAATGGGTGCAGGAAGCCGGGGTTGAGGTTCTGAACCAGCCGCTTGTCGCCCATGGCAATGTGGCAACGGCCGGCGGCTGTCTCGGCTCGGCCTATCTGACCGGCTGGGTCATCGCCATGCTGGACGGGATGGAGACCGCGTCAAGAGCGCTGCATTATTTCGCGCCGGTGGGGGAGAAGGACGGGTTTCTCGCCCGCGCCCGACAGAATATTGCACCCTATCTTTCCGAAGGGGCCCGCGCGAAGGTCTCCTAATCCGCTCCAAGGTGCGGCGCCAAACAGGGCGCTTGTAATTGCCGGCGATCATATCGATCATCAGCGCCGATCATGGGAAAGCGGACAAGATTCTGCTTCTTGATGTGCCTTTGCTTTCTTGATAACGGGCAGCCGCATCGTGATGCTTTATTCCCGCGTATTATGGCAACTCTTTAAATTCGCCGTTCAAATGATCCCTGCCTTGCGGGAGTCTGCCCAATTTCTTTGCATTCCTTGATGAGGCAGTCCGGTCTTTCCGATGATGGATGTTTGCCGAGAGCTCGCCCGCTCATGCAGAAGCAAACGATCCGCAGTAGTGGCAGGGCAGACTGTTCTCTTGAAGAAAGTGTCTGTTTCAGAGGCCTTGAAATCGCACTGAATCTTTCGGTGGGTTTGTTCTGCCCGTCGCCATATAGGTTCGGGCATCTTCTTCAGACATCATCTGGCAATCTATCAGTTTCGACGCTTTCCTATGAGCAGGCCGGAGCTCGTTTTTCAGTCATCTCATTTTCTATGTAGAATGAGTTTCGATATTGACAATAAATTCCATTTGTCTTATGTGTTGCCAAGCATAAAAACAAAGAGGAGGGGTGGGGATGATTTCAAAAATGCAAACAATGCTGATGGCGATTGCCTTGCTTGTGTTGTCAAGCGGGATGGGTGTTGCGAAGGAGCTGAGTTACGGCATTATGGTCACCTCGACCAACCCCCTTGTGACCTACGGATTCCAGCCATTTGCGGATGCGGTGAGAAAAGCATCCAACGACGACATCAATTTCACGCTTCATACGGGCGGTTCATTAGTGGGCGCCAAAACGTCGTTGTCGGGTGTGCGTCAGGGGTTGGTGGATGCGGCGCTTGTGGCCCCGTCCTATGTTCCAAGCGAACTTCCTAAATATAATATATTCGCCGATTTGACCCCTTTGGGCGAGGATCCTTACGTCATGATGGCGGCCGCCACGGAAACCGTATTTTTCGACTGTGATGAATGCCTCGACGAATTCAAGCAGAACAGGATTGTGCCCTTCGGCGTGATGGCGGCAACCCCATATTATTTGATGTGCAAGGAAACAGCCTCCACTCTTGATGAACTGCAGGGCCGAAAAGTTATGGCCTCCAATCCAAGCTTTTCCGGCTGGCTGAACGAGATTGGCATGGTTGCGATCAGCCTGCCCGGTACGGAAATCTACGATGCGCTTGAGCGGGGTCAGGTTGATTGCATATTCAGTGTTCTGGGCTGGATGGATTCCTATTCGCTGAGCGGCCTTGTCAAGGTCGTCTTTGATCTGCCCATGGGGCTGTCCGCCAGCTCGCAGCCCCTGGTGATGAACCAGCGGAGCTGGGATCGGTTGAGCGAGAATGAAAAATCCATCATTTATGCCGAGGCTTCCGGTCTGATCGTGAATACGACGCGTTCCTATGTCGAGTCAGGCAAACGAGCTTGGAAAAACGCCGAAGAGAAAGGCGTTAAATGGGTGGAAACGCCCGAGGTTTTTGTCTCTGTCTATGAAAAATATCGCGATAGCGCGATCCAGAAAAGCGTTGATGCCGCGGTCAAGAACGGTTTGACCGACGCTCAGGCTGTCGCCGATGCCCTGAAAAGAAATGTCGCGAAATGGACTGAAATCCTGGCGCCTCTGGAAGGGGACCCGGAGAAAATCCGTCAGGCGGTTACCGAAGGAATTTATGCGCGTCTGCCAAAATAGGATCTTGAGCCTCCATGTTTAAATCGCCGCCTGATATTTGATGCAGAATGTCTCACAGACGGTGAAGGCAGCTATTCATCAGGGCATTCTCAACTTTTCATACTGAGTGACTGCCGAGGCGTCCGAACTCGATAACGGACGCCATGGCTCAGTATCCAGAGTATTGGGGAGGTTCTCCATGTCCGTTTTCACTGCTGATGACAAGGCTGCAGCTCAAGAACAGAGGTTGGTTTGGCCACAGTCAGGGAGCCTGTTATGAAGTGGATAATGCGCATAGTTGATGGAATGGCCCGCATCGGATATTGGGGTGCGGCCTGTCTCGCAGCCATAATGATGCTGCATGTTTCGGCGGATGTGCTCAGCAAATACTTTCTGAATGCCCCCATCGTGGCGACGCTGGAAATGGTGTCTAATTATTACATGGTGGCGATCATATTTCTGCCGCTGGGATATGTGCAGCAGGAAAACAGACATGTCGCCTTTACACTGGTGACAGACATGTTGCGGCCACGCATGCGCGCAATCGTTGGGTTGGCGGCCGCAGCGCTGTCGCTGGTCTATCTTGCGGCCATGATCTGGTCCAGCTTCGATGAAGCGCTCTACCAGACGGAACTGCGGGCCACCATCAATTTGAATTTCACTTTGCCGGTATGGCAGGCGCGGTGGATACCGCCTGTGGGATTTGCGCTAATGGCTCTTTGCATATTGTGCCAGGCCATACGCGCCTTTGTCGATGCGGCAAGTGCTCGCAACGCCGATGCATCACCCCAGTCTACGAACTGAAGTCATCTCTCCCGAATAAGGAATAGTGAACGTGACAGCACTTTCAATAGGATTTTTGGGCCTGTTCCTGATGTTTGGCCTGATGATCATAAGGGTGCCAATCGGTATTGCCCTGGGCCTGCCATCCTTGCTGGGAATTTTCCTCATCCGCGGGCCGGAAGCTGCCCTTGGAACCGTGGGCTCGATCTCCTATGAATTCGCGGCGCATTGGACACTCAGCGCCATTCCCATGTTCCTGCTGATGGGGGCGCTCACCTTTCAAAGCGGGTTGGCATCGGGCTTGTTTCGCGCCGCGCGGCTCTGGCTGGGGTTTGTGCCGGGCGGTTTGGCCATCGCGGCCAATATGGCATCGGTCGGCTTTTCGGCGGCGTCCGGTTCCAGTATGGCGACAGCTGCCGCGATGGGGCGGCTGGCAATCCCGGAAATGCTGAAATATGGTTATGACAAGGGATTGGCAACAGGATCAATTGCCGCAGCGGGGACTATCGGCGCGCTTATCCCGCCGAGTATTCTGGTGATCGTTTATGCCTGGTTGGTGGACCAACCGGTCGGCCCGCTTTTGATGGCCGGTATTATCCCGGGGTTGCTCACGGCTTTTGCCTATGTCGCGCTGATCATGATCCGCTGCGCGCTGAACCCCTCGTTGGCGCCGCCGATGACAGAGACGGTTTCGTGGTCCGAAAAAATTGCGGTTCTAAAAGAAGTCTGGCCGGTTCCGATATTGGTGATCTGCGTGATTGGCAGCATCTACGGCGGCTTTGCCACAACAACTGAAGCCGCCTCTATCGGCGCCGCCGCCGCCGCCTTGATCGCCCTGTCGCGCGGGGCGCTCACCTGGAAAGTGATGCGCGATGCGCTGGGGGAGGCTGTCAGCACGACGGCAATGATCTTCTTCATTGCCATAGGCGCTTCTTTGCTGACCCGGTTCCTTGCGCTGGCGGGTATTTCCAGTTTTTTGGGAGATTTGATTGTTGATCTTGAGCTGAACGCCCTGACGCTGGTTCTCATTGTTGCGCTGCTCTATTTCATTCTTGGGATGTTTCTGGATCCGCTCGGGATTCTCTTGATCACTCTGCCGGTCCTGCTGCCCACCTTCACGGCGGCGGGCATTGACATGATCTGGATTGGCATGATCCTGATCAAGTTGATCGAAATCGGCCTGCTGACGCCGCCACTCGGACTGAATGTTTTTGTGGTCAAGGGGGTGGTGGATGACTCTATCGAAATAGGCACCATATTTCGCGGTGTTGCCTGGTTCTTGCTGGCGGAAGCGGTTGTTATGACCCTGCTGATTGCCTATCCCGGTATTATCACCTTCCTGCCGTCGCTGATGATGCAGTAGAGTTGAAAGAAGGCACCCGGCGACCGTCTCTAGAAAGAGACAGTTCGCGAATTATGCCCCACGGCAAGTTGCCGTGGGGCATTGCTGTTTATTCATATGATCGGTAACCCGATATGGTTTCCGCGCGGACCCTGTTTATTGCAGCATGCTGCGGGCGATGATCTGCTTCATGATCTCTATCGAGCCGCCCGCGATACGGGACATGCGGGCATCGGCATAGGCCCTCGCAATCGGCAGTTCCCACATGTAGCCCCAACCGCCGAACAGCTGCAGGCACTGGTCCATGACCTTGCCCTGCAGCTCTGTCGATGTCATTTTGGCGACCGCCGCATCAACCGCATCCAGCTTTCGCTCCAGGTGGAGTTCAATGCAGCGGTCAACAAAAACGCGTTGCAGCATCAGCTCCGCCTTCATTTCCGCCAGCTTGAATTGCGTATTCTGAAAGTCCGCCAGCCGTTTGCCGAAGGCCTGCCTCTCGCTGGTATAGGCCACGGTCCATTCAAGGGCGGCTTCGGCGCATGCCGTAGATCGGATCGACTGCAGCAGCCGTTCCTGCGCCAGTTCTGTTACAAGCTGGAGAAACCCGTTGCCCTCGACTCCCAGCAGATTGTCGACCGGGACACGGACATTGTCGAAGAACAGTTCAGACGTGTCCATCGCCTTGCAACCGATTTTGTGCAGCGGCTGACCCAGTTTAAAGCCGGGCCGGTCGGTTTCAACGATAATAAGGCTGACGCCCTTGCCGCGGGCCGTGGGATCCGTTTTCGCCGCCAGAATGACGAAATCGGCATTTTGCGCATTACTGATGAAGGTTTTTTGCCCATTGATGACATAGTCATCGCCGTCCCGGATTGCGGTGGTTCGCATGGCCTGCAGGTCGCTGCCGCCGGAGGGTTCTGTCATGGCGATGGCGCCAATGATTTCGCCGCTCGCCATGCCGGGAAGAAGCCGCTGTTTCTGGGCTTCCGTGCCATAGGTCAGGACATATGGCGCAACAATGTCAGAGTGCAGGGAGAAGGATGGCCCGCTGGCTCCAGAGCGGCCCAGTTCCTCCATGACAATCGCACTATGCAGGAATGTGCCGCCGATGCCGCCGTTTTGTTCGGGAATTGCGCAGCATAATAGTCCCGCGCCACCTGCTTTCAACCATGCTTCGCGTGGAATTTTGCCCTGTTCCTCCCACTCTGAATGATAGGGTTGGATTTCCTGTGCGATAAATCGCTGGACGGTTTGCCTGAAAAGCTCGTGTTCATGCTTGAAAATTGTGCGAGTAATCATGGTGCTTCCATGTATTATTGTTGATATTCAGCCAAGTATATATATTTTCTTGGAAGATACAAATTCTATATAGCGAAAGACGAATGTCTCGCCGGTCACAGAAAACAATTGGAGGGCGCGTGTCGCTTAACGAAATCCGCACTGATAAGGCATCGAAAGATAAGACATCGTATAAGCCGGTGGGCGCGGTTATCAGCGGGCTCAGCATTCTTCGCTATTTGGGGAACAGGAATACACCTGTTGGCGTCTCCCAGATTGCGCGGGATGTCGGGATCAATGCGAGTACATGCTACAACATATTGAAGACATTTTTAGCGGAAGAGGTTGTTTCCTTTAATAGTGAGACCAAGCGCTATGCGTTGGGGCTGGGTCTTCTTGATCTTGCTCAGCCGATTATCTCGGCGAATAACGATTTGCAGCTGATCCAGCCCAGGATGAAACAGGTCGCGACGGAATTTACCATTATGGTTTCCCTTTGGCGGCGAACAGATAATGAGCAGATGTCATTATTGGCGAAAGCGGACAGCGATGCGGCCGTGCGTATTCATTTATCACCGGGCCAGCGACTGTCGATGTGGCTTGGTGCCATGGGTCGCTGCATGCTCGCCTACAGTGACCTGACAGAGAGCGAATTTCGCTCCCGTTTTGAAACGCTGCGCTGGGGCGAAGTTCCCAATTTTCGAAAGTTCATGCGCGAGGCGCGCGATGTCAGGACGCTGGGCTATGCGATGGATGAAAACAGCCAGGTGAAAGGGGTCACCACATTGGCGGTTCCGGTATTCCAGGAAGAGCGGGATCAGCCCCAGCTTTGTCTCGTCGCCACCATGTTTAGCGGGCAGCACACGGTCGATGAAATCGGCCGCCTTGTCACGGCCATGAAAGATGTCTCGGATGTCGCCTCACGCATGACGTTCAAATAGAGGCATTCTATATAGAAAATGAATTACAATATGGGAAAAATGTTGTTTACTTGATGACGCTGCGATACCTTGTTTTAAAACACTGATTGACCGCGCGGTATGGGAGTGGGTCAATTATAAAAATAATGGGTATCCGGAATTTCTGGTTGATAAAATGCCAAAGATGTAAAGAAGAAAATCT
>CAXASQ010000009.1:0-162693 GCA_963971675.1 uncultured Alphaproteobacteria bacterium
GTTGATCATTAATTAATCTTGTGGCTGTTTATTTAAGGAATCGTTGCCGACCCTCCATATGATCCTGCGTCATGTGGTCAAACTGTTTGCGAGCGAGCCGCCGACCGCGCTTGATGAGGAGTTAACGGCGCGTATGGAATACGGCCTTGAATTTCTGCTCGAAACGGCGAAGGCGATGGGGCCTGTACGGGAAAAGGTGCAGAAGCTGCATCTTTACAAGACCGGAATGTAATTCCCTAAAAACAGCCTTCAGGATATTGTTTTTATTTTATCCTTAAAGCGGCTGTCGGATACGATTAGAACCCCACCGCGCTCATCCCGTCATCCACCTCGATCGCGGAGCCGGTCATGAAGTCGGAGCCCGACCCGGCCAGCAGTAACAGCGTCCCGTTCAATACAGATGGATCGCCCACCCGCCTGCCCGGCAGTTTTGAAATCAGGCGTTTGCCGCCTTCGGTTTCCCAGTAGTCCTCATTCAGCTCGGTCACGATATAACCCGGGTTGAGGCAGTTGACCTGAATGCGATGGCGGCGCCATTCGCTGGCGAGGCTGCGGGTCATATGCTCCACCGCGGCCTTCGACATGTTGTAAGCAACATTCTGTTTGAGGACCCGTTTCGCGGCGATGGACGCGATATTGATGATTTTCCCCCCTGCCCCATGACGGATCATGCTTTTCCCGACAGCCTGCGCGACAAAAAAGGCGCCATGGGCGTTGGTCATCATCACCTGATTGAAATCCTCTGGCGTGACATTTTCCGCGGGGGCCGGTTTGCTGATCCCGGAATTGTTAACCAGGATATTGATGGGTCCGAGTTCGGTTTCCGCGACCTTGATGGCCTCATGGATGGAGTTGATATCGGTAACATCCATACGTACCGGCAGAGCCCGCCCGTCGAACGCCGCAATTTCCCGCGCCAGCGTTTCCAGTTTTTCCGTGCGCCGTGCGGCCAGCGATACCTTGACCCCGGCCCGCGCAAGTGTCAGGGCAAACTGCCAGCCCAGGCCGGAGGACGCGCCGGTGACAAGTGCGTGCTTGCCTTCAAGATTATGGGGTGATGTCATGGCATGGCTCCTGATGTGCTGATTTATTATCCTGATTTTTGCCCATAATTTCCTGATCGTCTTATAAAATCAAGGCTGCATTTGGCGCAGCAGCAAGTTGGCTATGGCCATAAGCCGGACGCTTTTTTCGCAAGACTTACATAATTTTAATCTTTTTCCCGGAAAACTGGCAAAGCTATATGGGAGATTTGTTATGCGCTATATCGCCACCCTTCTGGTTGTCTCGGACAGCCCATCGAACAGCCTTGAACCGGTGCTGACAGCCGCAGGATATCATTCTGTCCGTCTTACGTTTCTCCAGATGTTCGAACAGGAATTTGGTGATCAGTCGTTTGATTTAATTATACTCGACGGAGAGAATAATCCGGCTAATGTAGAGGTGAAGGAATTGGCTCGTCTGGCGGCGGAGCGGAATTTCCCCCTGCTGCTGGTTGGTCCGGCGGATATCCGTTGCCGTATTCAGACAATCAGCCCCGGCTTTTGTGATTTGGAACTGCTGACCCGTGTCGGCGCCCTTGTCCGCCTTGGTAATATGGAGCAGGAACTGGCCCGCCGCATCCATACGACGGAAAGTTACGGTGTTGATCTTTCCGAAATCCACGCGCCGGAACCGGATATTGGCGATGCCCATATCCTGATCGTTGGTAACAAGACGGTTGTCCTTGGCAATGTGCTGCTGCGTCTCGATACCCGCACCAATATCCATATCTGCAAAAATGCCGATCTCGCGCTTGATGAGCTTCGGCGCGGTTCGTTTGATGCGGTGATCCTCTCCGGCGTTGGGCATGGGGACAGCCATCTCCGGCTGCTTTCAAATATCCGTGCCGATTCCCGGTTATATAATCTGCCGCTGGTGATGGTGCTCGAAACGGCGGAAAACCGTCATGGCGCTTATCTGCACGGGGTTTCCGATATTATTCTGCATGACAGTGAAATGGATGCTCTGGCCAATCGTGTCGGACTACACATTCGCCAGCACCGCTATCGCTTCGCCATACAAAAGCTGTTCCGCATTGCCAAACCCTACCCCGTCATTGATGGTCCGACCGACCTTTATTCCAGCGGGTTCATGCGGGCACATCTGCCGTTGCTGTTCCGCGATCATGCGGCGCAAAAGAAAGCGCTGAGTATCGCGTCAATCAAAATTGCCAATCTTGATACCATAACGTCGGAATTCGGCTATCCCTCCGGCGATCAGCTTCTGAGGCAGGTCGGTTCCGCTCTTGGCGCTTTGGTGCGCGGGGAGGATTTCTGCTGTCATTATGCCCGCGGCCATTTTCTTGTCGCCCTCCCTGGTACGCGATTGAAGGAGGCGCATATTGCGCTCAAACGTCTCGGCGGTGTATTGCGCAATACGGAATTTGCACTTGCGAATGTGCCCGCCCCCCTGCGTATCGAGATCATCACCGGCCTTGCGGAGGTCGCCGCGGAAGAGAGTATCGATGCCATCGTCGAACGGGGCCTCACCTTCGGCATGGATAAGGAACAGGCGGCATAACTCGCTTTCCCGGCTTCCAGGCGGGTTAATTTGACCAGTCGTTCCAGACAGACCTTGCCCGTTCGCTGGCGCTGTCCTATAGTCAGGGTATGAAAATAGATATTGTCTCCGACACCATCTGTCCCTGGTGCTATATAGGCAAGCGTAAGCTCGAAGCGGCGCTGACAAGCCGCCCTGATCTTGCGGTGGAAGTGACCTGGCATCCATTTCAGCTCAACCCCGACATGCCTGAAGGTGGCGCCGACCGGAAAAGCTTCACCGCCAGAAAATTCGGCAGCATCGAACGGGCAAGAGAGATCTACGATAACATCAAGAACGCTGGTCAAGATGTTGATTTGGAATTCAATTTTCATAAGATCGAACGAACCCCAAACACCCTTGATTCCCACCGCCTGATCCGCTGGGCCTATACCGCCGGCTGTCAGGATGCGGTGGTCGAGATCCTGTTCCGCCGTTATTTCATGGAGGGAGAGGATATCGGCGATCCCGCCATCCTGATCGAGGCGGCAAAGGAAGCAGGCATGGATTTCGAACTGGTCGGAGAATTGCTGGCGAAGGATTCAGACAAGGATCTTGTCCGCAGCGAGGACATGAAGGTCCGCGAAATGGGCATCAATGGCGTGCCGCTTTTTATTCTGGGGGAACGCTTCGCCCTGTCCGGCGCGCAGGATCCGTCTGTCTTTCATCGGGCCTTTGATCGGCTTGCGGAACTCGACGCAAAAGAAAACGGTGCAGAGAGCTGATTTCCTCTGGATTTCGTTCTGATGTTCCCGCTCGATAAGCGTATTATTTATGAATTATAATGACTTGGCGACTTTTGCGAGATTCTGCGCGAGCCAGAGAACGCCCTTGAGCCGGTCTTCCGGATGTTGCCAGTCGCGAGTATGCACCAGCTTGTGATCCCCACGCAGTTTGGTTGAACCTGGCGCGCGGGAGATAAATTGCACCAGCCCGCCCGGATTGTCGAACCTGTTCTCGCGGAAGCTCAGCACCGCGCCTTTCGGCCCGGCTTCAATTTTTTCGATATTTGCTGCGCGGCAGAAATGCTTGATGGTCATCACCTCGATCAGATGCGTCACCTCATCCGGCAGCGGCCCGAAGCGATCGACAAGTTCCATGGCGAAGGCGTTGATTTCCTCCGCCGTTTCCTGCGCGGCGATGCGCCGGTACAGCTCCATCCGCAACGTCAGGTCGGCGACATAATGTTCGGGGATCAGCACTGAGGTGCCGATATTGATGCTGGGTGACCATTTATCGGCAGTCTCCACGGTATGGCCGAGTTCGCTCTCGCGGGCACTGGCCACCGCCTCTTCCAGCATTTCCTGATAGAGTTCGAAGCCAACTTCGCGGATATGGCCGGATTGCTCGTCACCCAACAGGTTGCCCGCCCCGCGGATATCCAGATCATGGCTCGCCAGCGTGAACCCGGCACCGAGCGTATCAAGGGATTGCAGAACCCGCAGGCGCTTTTCCGCGGCATCCGTCAGACGTTTGCGCGGCGGCAGGGTGAGATAGGCATAGGCCCGCGTCTTGGAACGTCCGATGCGCCCTCGGATCTGATAGAGCTGGGCGAGACCGAACATGTCGGCGCGATAGGTGATCAGCGTGTTGGCGGAGGGAATATCAAGGCCGGATTCAACAATATTTGTCGCCACCAGCACATCATAGGCACCGTCATAAAAGGCATTCATGACGCTGTCCAGCTCCTTCGCCGGGAGTTGGCCATGGGCCGTGACGTATTTCACCTCCGGCACCTGTTCGCGCAGGAAGTTGCCAACTTCCGGCAGGTCGGACAAACGCGGACAAACGATGAAACTTTGCCCGCCGCGATAATGTTCCCGCAGCAGCGCCTCGCGCAGCACCACCGGATCAAACGGCAGGACAAAGGTGCGAATGGCGAGCCGGTCCACGGGCGGCGTTGCGATGATGGAAAGATCGCGGATACCGGTCATGGCAAGCTGCAATGTGCGGGGAATAGGCGTCGCCGTCAGGGTCAGCACATGCACATCGGCGCGGAGCTCCTTGAGCCGTTCCTTGTGGGCGACACCGAAATGCTGCTCCTCATCGACGATGACAAGCCCAAGATCCTTGAATTTGACGGATTTCGCCAACAACGCATGGGTGCCGATGACGATATCCACCTGGCCTGAAGCAAGATCGGTCTTTGTCTGGTTTGCCTCTTTCGTCGTTACCATGCGCGAGAGTTGCGCAATGCGCACCGGAAGATCAGCAAAGCGGGCGCGAAAGCCCTTGTAATGCTGGCGGGCGAGTAATGTCGTCGGGGTCACGATGGCCACCTGTTTGCCGGACAGGGCGACGGTGAAGGCGGCGCGCAGCGCCACTTCCGTCTTGCCGAAGCCGACATCGCCACAGATCAGCCGGTCCATCGGCCGGCCGCGGGCAAGATCGCCCAGCGTATCGTCAATGGCCTTTTGCTGATCGTCAGTTTCTTCAAAGGGGAAACCGGCGCAGAATTCCGCATAAAGGCCATCGGGCGGGTTCATTATCTCTGCCTTGCGCAGCTGGCGGGCGGCAGCGATGCGGATCAACTGGTCGGCCATTTCCATGACGCGCTTTTTCAGCTTCGCCTTGCGTAGCTGCCAGCCGGACCCACCAAGCTTATCCAGCACGGCCGCGCTGTCACTGCCGCCATAACGCGACAGCATCTCGATATTTTCAACCGGCAGGTAAATCTTGTCCCCGCCCGCATAGAGCAGTGTCACACAGTCGTGGGGAGCACCCGAAATCTCGATGGTGGTCAGTCCCTCATATTGCGCGATGCCGTGATCCACATGCACCACGAAATCTCCGGGGGAAAGCTGGGAGGCTTCGGCGATGAAATTCTCATGACGCTTGGACGATTTACGCGGCCGGACCAGACGGTCGCCGAACACATCCTGTTCGCCGATGACGACGAAGCCCGGTGCTTCAAACCCTTTTTCCAAGGGCAGAACGGCCAGCTCCGGCAGGTTGGGACCTCCAGATTCGTGAAAATCATCAATCTCGCGCACCGGGCTGATGCCATGATCGGCGAGAACAATTTTATTGCGCGCGAGCGATCCGTTACTGAAAAAGCTGAGGATGACCCGCTTTTTCTGCCCCAACTTCTCGATAACATGGGTTTTCAGAGCATCATAGATATTCCCCTGATGCTGGGCACGCTCCGGTGCGAAATCGCGGCCGGCATGGCCGCCAGCCTCCAGTATCGCATCATTCCCTGCTCCGCTTGCAAAGGGGGAAAATTGCCCGACCGCGCGCGAGGCCAACGCCGCTTGCCATTCCTCATTCGTCAAATAGAGATAGTCCGGCGGCAGGGGGTTATAGTCACTGCCGCGCGCCGACTGGGCTTCTTTCCGGGCCTCGAAATGATCTGTGACGGTATCAATGCGTGCTTCCCGCGCCTCTTCCAGCATATGATCGAGAAACAGCGTTGCATTGGGCAGGAAATCAAACAGCGTCGCCATGTTTTCATGAAACAGCGGCAACCAATGTTCCATCCCAGCGTGGCGACGTTTCTCGCTGACCGCCTCATAGAGCGGATCATCCGCCGTGACCGCCCCGAAAAGCTGGCGATAGCGGGAGCGGAAAAGCGGCACCGAGGCATCGCTGAGCAGGAACTCCGACGCGGCGGTAAATTCAAGACTTTCAAGCGTGCCGCTGGACCGCTGGCTCAGCGCATCGAAAGTGCGGATGCCATCGACGGCATTGCCGAAGAGATCAAGCCGCACCGGGGTTTCTGCCCCCGGCGGAAAAATATCGATCAGCCCGCCGCGCACTGCGAACTCTCCGGGTTCCATTACGGTACCAATACGGGAGAAGCCGTTCGCCACAAGATAGGATGTCAGCTTTGATGCCTCGATTTTATCGCCTACACGGATATTGAGGCGGCTGTCTTTCACCATGTCGACGGGCGGTACGCGCTGGGTGATGGCGTTCAGCGTGGTGAGGATGATGCGAGGAGATCCGCCGTCCTCCGTTATGCGGCCAAGCGCTGTCATGCGCCTTGCAACAATCTCCGGGTTGGGAGAGACACGATCATAGGGCAGGCAGTCCCAGGCGGGAAAACTGATGACCTCCACCTCCGGCGCAAAAAAGGCGAGCGATGCCTCGGTCGCTGCCATACGCAGATCATCACGCAGTATGAACAGCATGTCGGTTTGCGACTTTTGCGCATAGCCGCCGAGCAAACAGGCGTCATACCCTTCGGGAACGGATTCCAACCGGAAGGCGATGTTTCGGTCCACCAGGGCGCGCAGGCGCGTCTCCAATACTCTGACGTCGGTCTCACTCATAAAAGATCAGTCTTTGCGGGCCAATTCGTTCCGACCATATTCCTGCAATTTATCCATGACGCTGGAGCAATGCTCGGCAGGAACTTCTTCACGGCCGACGGCCCAGACATAGATGTTGGGATCGCCAGCTTCCAGCAGGGCTTCATAGATATCAAGTTCTGTGGATGTGAAGTCGTGGACATATTTATGGGCGAATCCACCAAGCAGCAGGTCGGTCTCCTTCATACCGGTATAGAGCGAACGATGAATGAGGCGTTTGCGGCGGATGGTGATATCTTCGGTCATGATCTTCTTTTCTTGTTGGGATCAGAAGCATATAACCTGTCTCAGCCGCAATGTCAGCAGTTCTCTCAATCGGGCGCCAATTGCTGCCGCCGCGCCTATCAGCATTGACCTTGACCGGCGGCAATACCACAATGCCGTAAAATGAAACGGAGGATGCGTGCGCCCGGAGATATTGTATCAGCTTTTCTCGCCGGTAAACCGGCTCTCCGGCATCGGCCCGCGCCTTGCCGCCCTGATCGAAAAGCTGGCCGGACCGAATATTATTGATCTTGTCTGGCACCTGCCGAACGGGCTGGTCACGCGGGAGAAAGTAACGCAACTCTCCACTGATTTTATCGACCGGATGATTGTTGTTGCCCTTCATGTGGAGCATCATCTCCCGTCCCGCAACCGTCGCGCGCCCTATCGCATTCAGTGCCGGGTTGGCGATGATCCCCTAACCCTCACCTATTTTAACGGACGGGAGCAATATCTGCGCCAGCAGTTGCCGGAAAACAGCGAGCGGGTCGTGAGCGGCCGGTTGGAGGAATTTAACGGCGCCTTTCAGATCACCCACCCCGATCATGTCGCGACCCCTGAAGACACAGGAGAAATCCCCCTGTTCGAGGCGGTTTACCCGCTGACGGCGGGGCTTACTAATGCGACCTTTTTAAAGGCGTCGCGACAGTTCCTTCCCCTGCTGCCCGATTTGCCGGAATGGCAGGATACGGCGCTTTTGAAACGGGAAGACTGGCCCGGATGGAAAGAAAGCCTGATCCGGGCGCATCATCCGGAAAGCGAGGCGGATCTGGAACGTGATGCCTCGCCGCGCGCGCGCCTCGCCTATGACGAACTGCTTGCCAATCAGCTCGCATTGGAGCTGGTGCGCCGTCAAATGAAACGAAAAGCCGGACGTGTCCTGAAAGGCGACGGGCGGGTTGAATCGAAAATCCGCGCTGCCCTGCCCTATAAATTGACCGGGGCGCAGCAACAGGCGCTCGCCGAGATTACGGCCGATATGGCGGCATCGCATCGCATGCTGCGGTTGCTGCAAGGCGATGTCGGCAGTGGCAAGACTGTTGTCGCGCTGCTCGCCATGGCGGTGGCGGTGGAAGCTGGAACACAGGCCTGTATTATGGCGCCGACGGAAATCCTTGCCCAGCAGCATTACAAGGCAATTGCGCCCTTGGCCGAACAGGCGGGTCTCTCCTGCCAGATTATCACCGGGCGATTGAAAGGCAGGAAGCGGACGGAAATACTGGAACAACTTGAGAGCGGCGCCGTGGATATCATCGTTGGCACCCATGCGCTGTTTCAGGAGGATGTGGTGTTTCATGATCTCGGTCTCGCCATTATCGACGAGCAGCACCGCTTCGGCGTGCATCAGCGTCTGGCCCTCAGCGCCAAAGGTAAAAACGGTAAGGATGGCGTTGATGTGCTGGTGATGACGGCAACGCCAATCCCGCGCACCCTCGCCCTGACGGCCTATGGCGATATGGATATCTCTCTCATTACGGAAAAACCGCCAGGACGAAAGCCGGTGGATACGCGGGCCATTGATCTTTCCCGCCTTGAGGGAGTGGCGGAAGGCCTTGCCCGCAAGCTCGCCGCGGGGGAGCGGATTTACTGGGTCTGTCCGCTGGTGGAGGAATCTCAGCTTCTGGACGTTGCGGCGGCGGAAGAGCGTTTTGAGATGTTGCAGCATCTTTATGGTGATCGCGTCGGGCTCATTCATGGCCGTCTGAAACCGGAGGAAAAGGACGAGACCATGCGCCGTTTCATGACCGGGGAGATCAGCATTCTTGTCGCCACGACTGTGATCGAGGTCGGCGTTGATGTGCCGGAGGCGACCGTCATGATCATCGAACATGCAGAGCGTTTCGGCCTTGCCCAGCTACACCAGCTGCGTGGCCGTGTCGGGCGCGGCGGTCTTCCCGGCACTTGCCTGCTGTTGTATGCCTCGCCGCTTGGCCAGACGCAGAAGGCGCGGCTTGCCATCCTGCGCGAGAGTGAGGACGGGTTTCGTATTGCCGAGGAGGATTTGCGCCTGCGCGGGGCGGGTGAATTGCTGGGAACGCGCCAGAGCGGCCTTCCGGAATTCCGCCTGGCGGATCTGCAGGCCCACTCCCGCCTGCTGGCCATGGCGCGCGATGATGCGCGGCTTATTCTGGAGAAGGACCCGGACTTAAAGTCGTCGCGCGGTACAGCGCTGCGGACCCTCCTCTATCTGTTTGAGCGGGATGCGGCGATCCGTTATTTGTCTGGTTGAGGCGGCGTCTTTTCGGGTGCGCTGATCTTTTTTATCTCCTTGTCTTTCGCGGCCGCTTTTCCGTCGGTGTCGCCGGGCCAGATCATGCCTGCGGATATCACCAGCTTGATCCCCGCCTCCACCGGCATGTCGAGATATTTGAGGTCGCCTTTCGGCACAAAAAGCAGAAAACCCGATGTGGGGTTAGGTGTTGTTGGCAGGAAAACACTGATAACATCGTCATCGCTGAGACTGTCCACTTCACCTTTTGCCTGGCTGGTCACGAAAGCAACCGCCCAGAGGCCCTTGCGCGGATATTCCACCAGCACCACCTCACGGAAGGAGGTGCTGGACTGCGCCATCACCGTTTCCATGATCTGTTTCAGGGCATGATAGATGGTGCGGATAACCGGCATTCGGCTGACGATGCGTTCGCCAAAGGTGAGAAGCGTTCGGCCGAGGAAATTGGCGGTGAGAAAGCCGATCAATACCAGCGCAAAGGCGGTAATCAGAACGCCAAGGCCCGGCACACTGAACGGCAGATAGGTTTCGGGGTTGTAACGGGCCGGAATCAGCGGCGTAATGTTGGCATCGACGAAAGTGACGAAGGCATAGGTGAGATAGATGGTGATGGCAATCGGCGCGGCGACAACGATCCCTGTCAGGAAATAGGTACGCAACCGGGCGAGGCCGCTCGTTTTCGGCGCCGGTTCCATCAGAGCCGGCTTCCTGTCGTCTTCTTCGGACGTTTCGCGATGATCGGATTTTTTGAACATTTTCCGTAAGTTGCTGAAAATCAGGTGGAAAAGGAATGTTTCTCAGGGATATCCTGATCTTTGGGCCACCCTATCATGAAGCCATGACAGTGTCTTATGAATTTTCTGTCAGTCACGGGCCGGCTGTATTGGCCATGTAAACTTCCTCTTAACACTTGTCGGCTATACTTCCATTCGAATGTTATCAGCCTTTAAAAAAGACCTAACCGCCGCGCCGGAATCAGCTCGATCCATGAAAATTTACTGGAATTTCAGACGGCTGCTGGAATTTGGCAGCCTTGCCCTGCTGACGGTTTCTTTCGGCCTTCTTCTATTTTCGACCCTGGTTCTGGACGATCCCTATTTCCATTACGCCAGCAATGTGGCGGCTGGCGGGCTGCTTGTCTGTGCCCTGCTTGCTTTTTTTCAGATAGGACAGATCCGTAAAGGTCAGAAGGCCCTGCACAACAAGGATTCTCTGCTAAACGTCATTCTTGATAATGTCGATCTCGGCATTGCCGTTTTTGATGGGGATCTGAAATTGCAGGCCTGGAACAAGCGCTATCTTGAACTTACGGAGGCCGATGCGAATCGTTACCAGTCGCATCAGACCACATTGCAGGATGTTCTCGGCTGGAATTACGATCATTATGTGGATATTGAGTTGTCGCGCGACGACTTCATCGTGGATACGCTGGGCAAAATTGAAAAGCGGGTTTCGAGCGTGCTGGATCGTAAGCTGGTAACGGGCCGGATCATCGAAATTTATTATAATATACGGACCGATGGCGGACTTATTCTGACCGTTACCGATGTGACGTCGAAGCGCATGGCGGAAAGATCGCTGCGCGAAAATGAGGATCGCTACCGCACGATGATCGAGCTGTCACCCGATGCCATTGTCGCCCACAAGGGCGGCTATATCATCTATGTGAATGAAGCGGCGCTCCGGCTGTTCAACAAGCGCGGCCGTCACGATCTGATCGGCCACCGAATATCGGCCTATTTTCCCTATTCGGATATGGAGGCGCTCTCTCCTTATATGGGGCCTGTTGGAGATATGGAGAGCGGAAAAAAGCTGCCGTCCCTCAAGTCCCGCGTGATCCGCGATGATGGCATCCAGACCAATGTGGAAATGGAGGGTTCCGCCCTGCTCTATGGTGAGCGTATGGTCATGCAGCTTGTCATCCGCGATATTTCCGCACAGATGCAGATTGAAGAATTTCTCAAGCAGGCCAAGGACGAGGCGGAATATGCCGCCAAGATCAAGGGCAAATTTCTCGCCAATATGAGTCATGAGCTGCGCACGCCGCTGAATGCGGTGATCGGCTTTTCGGAGGTCATCACCAGCCAGATTTTCGGGCCCGTCGGCTCAAGTAAATATCTCGAATATGCGGAGGATATCAACGCGAGCGGTCATCATCTCCTCGATCTGATCAATGACATTCTTGACTTTTCCAAGATCGAATCCGGAGAGCAGAAAATCAACGAGGAAGCCGTTGAAATCGACGTACTGGTTAATGAATGTGTACGTCTGACACAGCAGCGGGCCATCGAGAATGATATCAATATCAAGCTGGAGTTCGACCCGCTCCTGCCGCAGATTTTCGCCGATCGCCGGATGATCAAGCAGATTCTCATCAATCTCCTCTCCAATGCGGTGAAATTTACGCCCATGGGAGGGCGGATCATTACCTCCGTCCAGCTTCTGGAAGATGCGGGCCTGCGTATCAGCGTTAGCGATAACGGCATCGGTATCCGTGAGGATGATATTGAGAAGGCCCTTACCCCCTTTGTACAAGTGGACAGCGACAAGGACCGGAAGTATCAAGGAACGGGACTTGGCTTGCCGCTGTCGAAAAACCTTGCCGAAATGCATGAAGGGCGGCTGGAACTGATGAGCCGTTATGGCGAAGGCACTGTCGTGTCGCTCTATCTGCCGCCCTCACGTATCGTGCCAAAAGCGGCCTGAAACGCGCACGGCCGAAAATTTTTACCGTCACTCTTGCCAATTGCCTCTGAAAGTTGAACTATTCTCGCCAGAAAGCGGGAGAAAATAACATGCGATTGAAAGATAAAGTGGCCATCATCACGGGCGCGGGCTCAGGCTTTGGCAAGGCAATGGCGGAACTGTTTGCGGCGGAAGGCGCAAAAGTCATGGTCAGTGACCTGAATGGTGCGGCGGCAGTGGCGGTTGCGAAGGGCATAACCGATGCAGGCGGAACAGCCATCACCAGCGCGTGCGATGTCACCAGTGCCGCCGATCTCGCGGCCATGACGGACGCAATATTAAAGGCATTCGGAAAAATCGACGTCCTCGTCAACAATGCGGGTTTTCCGCAACGTAACGGTTCCATGTTCGATGTGGATGAGGCGACTTTCGATAAAATCTTCAATGTCAATGTGAAAAGCCTGTATCTCACTACGAAGGAGATCGTCCCGCACCTCATTGAAAGCCAGGGCAATGTGGTGAATATCGCCTCCACGGCGGCGCTGAGTCCGCGGCCCGGCCTCACCTGGTATAACGCCAGCAAGGGCGCGGTTGTCACCATGTCCAAATCCATGGCTCTGGAGCTGGCGCCGAAGCAGGTGCGCGTCAACGCCCTCTGTCCGGTATTCGCCAGCACCGGTATGTCGGTGGAATTCATGGGCGGGGTGGATACGCAGGAAATCCGCAACAAATTTGTTTCCACCATCCCGCTCGGGCGCGAGAATACGCCGCGCGATCTCGCCCATGCGGCGCTCTGGCTGGCCTCCGATGATGCGTCCTTCATTACGGGTGTCGCGCTGGAGGTGGATGGCGGACGCTGCGTTTGATGAATTCTACTCTAAAACGGGGGAACAATGGCGGATAAAGAGGTTGTGAGGAAAAAACTGCTCCATATCGCCCCGGGTGGTGGGCGCGCATATGACATGGGCGGCATGCGAAGCGTTTTTTATGCGGACGAAGAGGAGACGGCGGCGGAATATTCCATTTCCGAATGGCGTCTGGCGCCGAAAACGCCGGGATCGGGCCCCCACTCCCATGATCATGAGGATGATATCTTCTATGTTCTGGAAGGGGTGACGACCTTTTACTTGGATGGCCAGCGGCAGGATGCGGCGGCGGGCAGTTTTATTCGCGTGCCCGCCGGTGTGACCCATGATTTTGAAAATCTGTCCGATGAACCGACCCGCTTTCTGAATATTTTCATTCCCGGCGGGTTCGAGCGGGACATGCCCGCCATTGTCGATTGGTTTGCGAAGAATTCCGCTGATAAAGGTTGAAAAAAAGACGGCGGCCAGGTTGTGCGCCGTCTTTTTTGAATGTTAGGGGTCTGATGCGGCCCCTACTCCTTCACATCTGCGGCGACCTGCATTTTCACGATGATATCCGGCTCTCCGGGGACCATGCCGCTCTTGCCCACGCCTTTCTTGATCAGGTCAACATATTCCATGCCTTCCACAACCCGACCCCAGACGGTGTATTTTCCGTCAAGAAAATGGGAATCGGCGGTGACAATAAAAAACTGGCTGTCGGCGCTGTGCGGGGAGCTTGCCCGCGCCATGGAAACCGCGCCGCGCACATGCGGTGCATTACTGAATTCCGCGCGTAGCTTGCGGCCTGATCCGCCCGTGCCGGTGCCGGTGGGATCGCCCGTCTGGGCCATAAAATCGACGATTACGCGATGGAACTTGACCCCGTCATAGAAGCCTTCGCGCGTCAGCTCCTTGATGCGGGCGACATGGCCCGGGGCAAGGTCAGGGCGTAATTCAATCACCACGCGGCCATAAACGAGATCAAGAAAAAGGGTGTTTTCCGGGTCGGCCGCATTTGCGGAGGAAATTGGTAAGGCACTCGCGCCCGCCAGTACCAGCAGCATGCAAATTCGCGACAAGAACTTTGATATCATCCGTATCCTCTTTTTCCAGAAAAGATTATGACCTGTTTTCTGCCATTTCAGGACGAAGGCGTCCACGATTAATTCCAGCTTTTCGGAAAATTGATCGCGGTCAACGCGTATATCTTTATTCGGAAAGGCCCGTTATGTGGTGGTCTTTGTCCCGCCCTTTTCCGGGCATTGCGCAGTGGCTCGGCGCGTGTTGAAATACAATGGATACGGCCGGATGAATTTTCGGGCTGTTAAAAAACAAAAACTGTGTTGACCATTGGCCGCAACCTCCCTATGTTGCAGCCGCGTTGCGACGCTTTTCGACTGATGTGAAAGGTCATTCATCGCAGCATTGCAAAATGGGGGCCCGTAGCTCAGTCGGTAGAGCAACTGACTTTTAATCAGTGGGTCACAGGTTCGAATCCTGTCGGGCTCACCATTCTTTCAGCTTCCTGATATTCCTATCTATCAGATCGACAACCGGTTGCCTTCCGGCGATTGGTCATGGATTTTTGCGGTTTATTTCCTGTATCCTGACAACCTGACGGATAGATGCCAAAATCACAGGACAGGAAGCATGAATGAAACAGAGCTGATGGCGACTATCGCCGCCCTTTTCTCCATGATGAACCCGGTTGGCAATGTGGGTATCTTTGCCGGACTTACCGCAGATTACAGCGAGGAAGAAACGCGTAGCACCGCCATCCGCAGCGCGATTGCCACGGGGATCACGCTGCTGACCGTGATCTGGAGCGGCGGCTTGCTGCTCTCCTTCTTTGGGGTCAATGTCAATGAACTGCGTGCCGCCGGGGGCGTGATCATCATGGTGATCGGCCTCAACATGCTGTTCAACAAGGATGATCATAAGACCAGCGGCGCCGAGAAGGCAGAGGCAAAGGAACGCACCTCCATCGCCATTGTCCCGATCGCCATTCCGCTGCTAGCGGGTCCGGGGACCATTACGACAGCCCTGGTAGGAGCCGAGCGTTATCCCGATGTGATGTCGAAACTGGAAATGTCGGTAGTTGTTATCCTGCTGTCGCTGTTGGTAGGGGTGTTGTTCATCTTTGCGCGTCCCATCGCCAAGCGGTTGGGCCGCAACGGCATGGCGGTAGTGACCCGGTTGATGGGTATGATTCTGGTGGCCCTATCTATGGGATTGCTGACGTCGGGTCTGGTCGCGCTTATCCCGGCACTTGGCCAGTAACCCTCATCCCCTTATCCTGTGGACGTCAGATTTGAAAGATAAGGCGCCTCAGGCGGCGGGACGGACTGGTGCGTCGGGGAAGGACAGTTCATGGCGGGCACGCCATTGATCGGTCACATAATTGACAATCAGGCTCTTGCGGATGCCGTTGATGGGCCGTGGAGTAAAACCGTGCCACGTCATGAGTGAAGGCACGAAGACATTGGCCCGATTGCTCTTGTAGGGCACATTGCGCACGAAGGTTTCCGCGTCGGCATAAACGGAGGAGCCCCATGTTTCAGCCTCCGGATCGCGGGAAAGATAGATCTGCATGGTGAATTTTTTCACCCCGATATCCGTGTGCGGCTCGAGCCAAAAGCCTTCCTTGTCCTGTGTATATTCAATCCGCAGGTAAGTCCCTGTCAGATCAAGGTCGAATTTTTTCTCAACCGCGGCGACAATCTCCGGGGACTGGAACAGCGCGGCAATCTTCCCGCAAACCGGCTGGCGCGTCTGTCGTTCCGTATCAAAATAATTGCGCTTGTCGTTATTGATTTCTCGCCTTCCGATGCGATAGTCCATATCGCCGGGGCCGATTTCGAGAGTCAGCAGATCATCCACAATGTCCGTCGGGAATACGTCGTTCAGCTCCCACAGGTCGTAAGGCTCATTCGTAAAACCTGCATGATCAAGACAGGCCAGGAAGGTTTTCTGCATATGGGCAAGGGCTGTCACGGCAATTCCTTTTACTCGCTGGACGGTGTGCCGCCCGGACATCAGGCCGATGCTTATCAGAAAGCATTCCGCTAGACAACCTGAGTTACTTTCACAAGTTCGCGAGATGTCAGGGAATGAGAGATGGTGCCCGCACCCGGACTTGAACCGGGAAGCCCTTACGGGCGGCAGATTTTAAGTCTACTGTGTTTACCGATTTCACCATGCGGGCGGCGGTTGAACCCTAGCGAAAGCGGTTTACGGAAACAAGGATTTAATGCCGTGGCCTGTGTTTTTTGCCCGTTTTGGCAGTGCCGCTCCAGCGCGCTGCTGCGGAACTATCCGCGGCGGCGTCAGCTTGTCTCGCTAGCGCTCACTCCCTGTGCTTTCAGCCAGTCGAAAAGCGCTTCGAACGCGGCGTTGAGAGCGTCGGGATCGGTTGAGCGCAGCACCAGATTAGTGCCCACCTCCCCCTGCTTGAAATAGGGGTATGAACCCATGGAGACATTTGGGTAAACCCCCTGCAACTCACCAAGTTTTTGGGCGACGCGTCCCTCGGGCAGGCCCGCGCCGATGGTCCGGCTCAGCATCTTCGCCCCGCCCTGTAGGATTGGGGCAATTTCCGCGAACATCGCCTGCATGATCATGGGCACGCCGGCCATGACAAAGACATTGTCGATCCTGAAACCGGGCGCCTTGCTGACCGGGTTGTGAATGAGCGTGGCGCCGTCCGGGATGCGGGCCATACGCTTGCGGGCCTCATTGAATTCGATACCGCTCGTCTCATAGTGGCGGGTCAGGATATTCATGGCTTCCGGATGATAGTCGATGTCGACCCCGAATGCGGCGGCAATGGAATCCGCCGTGATATCATCATGGGTCGGGCCGATTCCGCCGGTTGTGAAAATATAGTTGTATTTGGCACGGAGTTTGTTGACGGCGTCAACAATCTCCGCCTCGATATCCGGCACAACGCGCGCCTCTCGCAATTGCACGCCGATCTCGTTAAGCTGCACCGCCAGCCAGGCCATGTTCTTGTCCTGCGTCCGGCCGGAGAGGATTTCATCGCCGATGATGAGAATGGCGGCGGTGACGGTTTTCTGGGAATGATCTGTATGGCTCGACATCAAAATGACCTGCAATTTCCGGACCCGGGGTTGCCCGCATCATAGCAAAGGGAATACAAAGAGCATTAGCAAAATTATCTCGCAGTCAAATCCGGGTCGATTAAGATGGAATTTCCCACGCCGCTTGAAAAAGGCACGCTGATCAAGCGATACAAACGCTTCCTTGCCGATGTGGAAATGGCGGATGGTCGCACCCTCACCGCCCATGTGGCCAATTCCGGCTCCATGATGGGGTTGAAGGAACCGGGCATGACGGTCTGGCTATCGCGTTCAGACAATACAAAACGCAAGCTACCCTATAGCTGGGAACTGGTGGAAATCGAAGATGCTTTCGTTGGTATCAACACCTCGCATCCGAACGGCATCGTGGCCGAGGCGATTGCGGCCGGGGATGTGCCGGAACTTGCAGGATATGATAGCCTCCGCCGTGAAGTGAAATATGGTGAAAATTCCCGCATCGATATTCTGCTTTCGGGTGACAACAGGCCGGATTGCTATGTGGAGGTGAAGAATGTCACGCTGGCCCGCACGGCGGCGGAGGCCGAATTTCCCGATGCGGTGACGGTACGCGGTACGAAGCATCTGCGGGAACTTGCCAGTATGGTCGAAAACGGGCAGCGCGCGGCCATGTTCTACCTGATCCAGCGAACCGATTGCCGCTCCTTCCGTCTGGCGGCGGATATTGATCCCGATTATGAGGCGGCTTTCGCGACGGCCAGAGCGGCGGGAGTTGAAATTCTCTGCTATGACTGCCACATAACAACAAACGGAATATCGCTCGGTTCCCCCGTGCCGGTCATTCCTGGTTCCCTTTCGGTCCGGCATGACGTATAATTCGTTAAATTTACTGAAGAGCGCTTATGAGATATGAAACGAGTATAACCGCGCCGGAACGCAATACCGGCGTGATCAAGCTGCATGGCCCCGAAGGTTTTGAGGGGATGCGCAAGGCCGGGCAATTGGCCGCCGAAACCCTGGACATGATTGCGGAGCATGTAGTGCCCGGCGTCACGACGGAGGAGCTGGACCGGATCTGCGCTGACTTTATTGCAGCGCGCGGTGCGACCAGCGGGCCGCTGAATTACCGCGGCTATCCCAAGCATGTCTGCATCTCCATCAACCATGTGGTCTGCCATGGCATTCCGGGGCCGAAAAAGCTGCAAAATGGCGATATCCTCAATATTGACGTCACGCCCATTGTTGATGGCTGGTATGGCGACAGCAGCCGCATGTATGTGGCTGGCAAGCCGAGCGTGAAGGCCGCCCGGTTGATCGACATCACCTATGAATCCCTGATGCGCGGGATCGAGGTGGTGAAGCCCGGCGCCACCACCGGCGATATTGGTTATGCCATCCAGAATTTCGCGGAAGGCAAGCGCTGCTCTGTCGTGCGCGACTTCTGCGGACATGGCGTTGGCCGGGTGTTTCATGATGTGCCGAATATTGTGCATTACGGCACGCCGGGCGAAGGGGTTGAACTGAAAGCGGGCATGATTTTCACGATCGAACCGATGATCAATCTCGGCACCTGGCAGGTCAAGGTGCTCGATGATGGCTGGACGGCGGTCACCAAGGATCGCTCCCTCTCCGCACAGTTCGAACATTCCATCGGCGTGACCGAAACAGGGTATGAAATTTTCACCCTGTCACCGAAGGGACTGGACAAGCCGCCCTATGACGTCTGACACCAAGCCTTCGCCGGACGCGTCCGGCCTGCATGATTTGGATAGCCCCTATACGCTGGGGCTTGCGGAGAGTGCAAAAGGCATGAGTGGAAAGATGGATCACCGCGCCGGTCACCGTGAAAGAATGCGCGCGCAGGTCCTTTCGGCGGGCGCACGGTCGCTGGCAGATTACCAGATTCTGGAAATGCTGTTGTTTGCCGCCTCCCCGCGCGGCGATACCAAGCCGCTTGCGAAAGCGCTGCTGGCGCGCTTCGGCAGCCTGTCGCGTGTTCTGAAGGCGGAGGCGGAGGAGCTGCGCAAGATAGACGGCGCGGGCGATGCGGTGGTCGCGACGCTGAAGATTGCGGAAACGCTAGGGGAGAAGCTGCTGCGGGCCGAAATTGAGAAAAGAAATGTCGTCGGGTCCTGGCAGGCATTGCTCGAATATTGCCAGGGCACGATGGGCGAACGTCAGGTTGAACATTTCCGCATCCTTTTTCTCAATAACAAGAATCACCTGATAGCTGACGAGGTGCAGCAGACCGGCACCGTCAATCACACCGCCGTCTATCCGCGCGAGGTGGTGAAACGGGCGTTGGAGCTGGGCGCCACCTCCATCATTCTGGTGCATAACCACCCGTCCGGTGACACGACGCCATCAAAGGCGGATATCGATATGACGCTGGAAATTGTGAAGGCGGCGGCGGCGCTTAATATCCGTGTGCATGATCATGTCATCGTCGGCAATACGGAATGTCTCAGCTTCAAGTCGCGCGGATTGATATAGTAGGACGTTTCCCACCCACTCTCTGCCTTAACACGTCCATCCCTGCCCTTAAATGGTTGAGATTTTCCGCAACCTCTGCTAGGTCAGCCTTCTTCCATTATTGTAGTCAGAAAGATAGCCGCCATGATCCCCCGTTATGCCCGCCCCGAGATGACCGCCATCTGGGACCCGCAAAGCAAATTCCGTATCTGGTTCGAGATTGAAGCCCATGCCTGTGATGCGCAGGCGAAGCTGGGCGTTATTCCCGAGGCTGCCGCCAAGGCGGTGTGGGAGCGTGGTAATTTCGATATTGACCGCATTGACGAGATTGAACGCGAAACAAAGCATGACGTGATCGCCTTTCTCACCAACCTGGCCGAATATGTTGGCGATGAGGCGCGCTTTGTACATCAGGGCATGACATCGTCGGATGTGCTGGATACTTGCCTGTCGGTGCAGTTGACGAAGGCTTGCGATATCCTGCTCGCCGATATGGATGCGCTGCTGGCCGCGCTGAAGGCGAAGGCCTATGCCCATAAGGATGACGTTTGCGTCGGCCGCTCCCACGGTATCCATGCGGAACCGGTGACTTTTGGCCTCAAGATGGCGCAGGCCTATGCGGAATTCGATCGCAATCGGGAGCGTCTTGTTAATGCGCGGAAAGATATTGCCACCTGCGCCATTTCCGGCGCGGTCGGCACCTTTGCGAATATTGATCCCTATGTTGAGGAACATGTGGCGGCGGCCCTTGGCCTCACGCCCGAGCCCGCCTCGACGCAGGTCATCCCGCGCGATCGCCACGCCATGTTCTTCGCCACCCTTGGCGTGATTGCCAGCTCCATCGAGCGACTGGCCGTTGAAATCCGCCATCTGCAACGCACCGAAGTGCTGGAGGCAGAAGAATATTTTGCGCCGGGACAGAAAGGCTCCTCCGCCATGCCGCACAAGCGTAACCCGGTGTTGACCGAGAATCTGACCGGTCTCGCCCGTCTTGTTCGTATGGCGACGATCCCGGCCATGGAAAATGTCGCCCTCTGGCATGAGCGGGATATCTCCCATTCCTCCGTTGAGCGGGGCATCGGTCCGGATGCGACCATCACGCTTGATTTCGCCCTCGCCCGCCTGACCGGGGTCATTGAAAAACTGGTGGTCTACCCTGAAAATATGCTGCGCAATATGAATAAGCTCGGCGGCCTGATCCATTCGCAGCGGGTGCTGCTGGCCCTCACTCAGGCGGGCGTCAGCCGGGAAGACAGCTATCGTCTCGTGCAGCGCAACGCCATGCGCGTGTGGCGCGAAGGCGCAGACTTCATGGAACTGCTGAAAGCTGATGATGAAGTCATGAAAGCATTGTCAGCGGAACAGATCGAAAGCGTTTTTGATCTTGAATATCATACGAAGCATGTGGATACGATTTTCCGGCGTGTCTTTGGCGAATAATCCCGATCACAAAACAAAGAAAGAGGCGCAATGACTTGCGCCTCTTTCTTTATACAGCGGATAAGGATCTAACAGGGCGATTGCCCGATCACCCGACCGGCTCAGTTGCCTGAACGGATCTGCTCGCGGGCGGTCGCCAGCAGCTCTTCCATGGTGCGGCGGATGCGGTGGTCCGACATTTCCACATGCTGCGCATCAAGATCGCCGCGCACCTTGCGAAAGACGTCTTCATCGCCCTTCTCTTCCATATCGGCGATGACCACTTCCTTGGCATAAGCCTCCGCATCCGCGCCGCTTTTGCCAAGAAGATCGGCAGCCCACAGGCCGAGCAGCTTGTTGCGGCGCGCCATAATCCTGAATTCCTGTTCCTGATCATGGGCAAACTTGTTTTCCCGCCCCTTTTTCCGATCGTCGAATCCTGACATGAGTTTCCTGTTCCTAATCTTGTTTCAAACCAACAATCCGTAGCCCGGCAATGCCTTATAGCGAAGATGGGATGTTCCGCCTAGCCCTGCAAGTAAAAAACTGCGGAATAAGCGATAATTCGATGACAGGAAATGTTGTCTTTGCCCGATTTCTGCATTATGTTCCGCTTGCCTTTGCGATGACGCACGGGCGATTGAAGATGATGGCGCGAATGATTTTTTGCAGGGACGCCGTCGGATATTTTTTCTCTGGCGGATGACCGCCTTTTCGATGAGTTGGAGTGTTTCCATGACCCGACGTAGACGTGTCTACGAAGGCAAGGCGAAGGTTCTTTTTGAAGGGCCGGAGCCGGGCACGCTGGTGCAGTATTTCAAGGATGACGCGACCGCCTTCAATGGCGAAAAGAAAGCGACCGTCACCGGTAAGGGCGTGCTGAATAACCGCATTTCCGAACATCTGATGATCAAGCTGGCGGAAATCGGCATTCACAACCATTTCATCCGCCGCCTGAACATGCGCGAACAGCTCATCAAGGAGGTGGAGATCATCCCGATTGAGGTGATTATTCGCAACGTCGCCGCCGGCTCCATCTGCAAGCGCCTTGGTATTACCGAAGGAACGCCCCTGCCCCGGCCGATCATCGAATTTTGCTTCAAGTCGGACGAGCTTAACGATCCCATGGTGACGGAAGAGCATATCACCGCCTTTGGCTGGGCGAACCCGCTGGAGCTTGACGATATCGTCAACCAGTCGCTCCGGGTCAATGACTTCCTGCTCGGGCTGTTCGCAGGCATCGGCATCCGGCTGATCGATTTCAAGCTGGAATTCGGCCGTTCCTACGAAGGGGACGAGATGCATATCATCCTCGCGGATGAAATCAGTCCTGACAATTGCCGCCTGTGGGACGCCGCGACCAACAAGAAGCTGGATAAGGACCGCTTCCGGCGCGACCTTGGCGGGGTCGAGGATGCCTATCAGGAAGTCGCCCGTCGTCTCGGCATCATTCCCGAAGGCGGCCCTGGAGATCTTCAGGGCAGCACGGCCATTCAGTAAAGGCGCCTCCCCCGCGCCTTTTTATTTAAGTCCAGGGGTGTTCAAAACCCGAATGAGGATCAGATGAAAGCACGTGTCTATATTTCCTTGAAAAACGGGGTGCTTGACCCCCAGGGAAAAGCGATTTCCCATGCCTTACAGGGACTGGGCTTCGGCAATGTTCTGGATGCCCGCCAGGGCAAGACGATTGATCTGGAGCTTACCGGGGCGGATCCGGCCGAGGCCGAGGCGGAAGTCGAGAAAATGTGCCAGCAGCTTCTCGCCAACACGGTGATCGAGAATTACAGCATCGAGATTTTGGATTGAGCGAAAGGCTAGGACGATGAAGGCCGCCGTTATCGTATTTCCGGGCTCCAACTGTGACCGCGATCTGAAGGTCGCTCTCGCCCAGTCCATGGGCCGCGATCCCGATATGGTCTGGCATGGTGACAGCGAGTTGCCGCCGACCGATCTGATTGCCATTCCGGGTGGGTTCTCCTATGGCGATTATCTCCGTGCGGGCGCCATGGCGGCGAATTCACCGATTATGCGTGAAGTGGTGAAGAAGGCCGCCGCAGGGACGCCCGTTCTCGCCATCTGCAACGGATTTCAGGTAGCGACGGAAACCGGCATGCTGCCGGGTGCGCTGCTGCGCAACGCAGGACAGAAATTCGTCTGCAAGGATGTAAATCTGCTGATCGCGTCGCAGAATGAGCGATTTGTCGGTGGCTTTGAACTGGGTGAGGTCGTGCGGTTCCCGATCGCCCACCATGATGGCAACTATTTTGCTGACACGGACACGCTGGAGGAACTGGAGGCAGAAGGCCAGGTTGCTTTCAAATATGCGGGCGTCGATGGTGAACTGACCGCAGAGGCGAACCCGAATGGCTCACTCAACAACATCGCCGGTATCTATAATAAGGCAGGCAATGTGCTCGGCCTTATGCCGCATCCTGAGCGGCTCATCTCCGAGGAGCTGGGCGGCACCGACGGCAGGCGCTTTTTCGATCATCTCGTAAATTCCATTGTTTGAGATCATGACAGAAATTACCAAGGAAATCGTCGCCGAACACGGCCTCTCCGAAGATGAATATCAGGAGCTTCTGAGGGTTCTGGGACGTGTGCCGAACCTTACGGAGCTTGGCATTTTTTCGGTGATGTGGAGCGAGCATTGCTCCTATAAATCCTCCAAAAAATGGCTGAAAACGCTACCTACCGAGGCGCCCTGGGTGATTTGTGGCCCCGGTGAAAACGCGGGCGTCATCGACATTGGCGATGGCCAAGCGGCCATCTTCAAGATGGAGAGCCACAATCATCCGTCCTATATCGAACCCTATCAGGGGGCGGCGACGGGGGTTGGCGGCATCATGCGCGATGTGTTCACCATGGGCGCGCGTCCCGTTGCCAATATGAATGCGCTCCGCTTCGGTCGGCCGGATCATCCGAAAACCCGTCATCTGGTCTCCGGTGTTGTGGCGGGCATTTCTGGATATGGCAACTGCATGGGGGTGCCGACCGTCGGCGGAGAAACAAACTTCCACAGCTCCTATGACGGTAATATTCTCGTCAATGCCATGACAGTCGGCCTTGCCGATACGGACAAGATTTTCTATTCCGCGGCGGCCGGTGTCGGTAATCCGGTGGTCTACGTGGGCTCCAAAACCGGGCGGGACGGTATTCATGGCGCGACCATGGCGTCCGCTGAATTCGATGACGACAGCGAGGAAAAGCGCCCGACCGTACAGGTGGGCGATCCTTTCACGGAAAAGCTCCTGCTGGAGGCCTGTCTCGAGCTGATGGCGACGGATGCCATTGTTGCCATTCAGGATATGGGTGCGGCAGGGCTCACCTCCTCCTCCTTCGAAATGGCGGACAAGGGCGGTGTCGGGATCGAACTGAACCTTGACCAAGTGCCGATGCGTGAGGAAGGCATGACGCCCTACGAGATCATGCTTTCGGAAAGTCAGGAGCGCATGCTGATGGTCCTAAAGCCGGGCCGCGAGGAAGAGGCGCGGCGGATTTTCGAAAAATGGGAGCTGGACTTCTCCGTCATCGGCAAGGTGACGGATACCGGCCGCATGGTGCTTACTATGCAGGGAGAGACGGTTGCTGATCTGCCCGTGGCGCCGCTTGCCGATGCCGCGCCGGAATATGACCGGCCGTGGGTCAAAACGAAATTGCAGGCGGCAATCAACGGCGCCGATGTCGCTGCGCCAGACGATCTTGGCGAGGCGCTGCTCAAACTCATGGGATCGTCGGAGATCGCCAGCCGCAAATGGATCTGGGAACAATATGACCATATGGTCATGGGCGACACCATCCAGCGGCCGGGCGGTGATGCCGCCGTTGTCCGCGTGCATGGCACGAAAAAAGCGCTCGCCATCACCACTGACTGCACGCCGCGCTACTGTTTTGCCGATCCGGTGACAGGCGGCGCGCAGGCAGTGGCGGAGGCTTGGCGCAATATCACGGCGACGGGTGCGCTGCCGCTCGCCATCACCGACTGCATGAATTTCGGCAACCCGCAACGGCCCGAAATCATGGGCCAGTTCGTCGGTTGTATAGAAGGCATGAAGAACGCCTGCCTTGCCCTTGATTTTCCTGTTATTTCCGGCAACGTCTCGCTCTATAACGAGACCAATGGCACGGGGATACACCCGACGCCGGCCGTGGGGGGCGTCGGTATCCTGAAAGACCTTGCCCATATGACCACCCTCGCCTTCAAGGAGGACGGAGATATCGTGCTGCTGCTCGGCGATTTGACGGGTGAAATGGGGCAGTCACTTTACCTGCGGGAAATTGAGGGGCGCGAGGAAGGGGCTCCGCCCGCTGTGGATCTCGCGAAAGAACGCAAATATGGCGATTATCTCCGCACCATGATCGAAAAGGGGCTTGTCACCGCCGCTCATGATATTTCCGATGGCGGCCTTGGCGTTGCGCTTGCCGAAATGGCCCTTGCGGGCAATATCGGCGCCGAATTGGAGATTGAGACAGACCTGCCGCCTCATGCAGCGCTGTTCGCGGAAAGTCAGGCCGCATATGTCATCACGGCAAAGCCCGATGATGTGGAGATGTTGCGCGGATTTGCCCTCGCCGATGATATTCCCCTACACATTCTTGGAACGATCGGTCATACTGATTTGAAAATCGGCGGCTGGCTGACCATATCTCTGGGAAGGCTGCGCGACGTCCATGCGGGCTGGCTGCCGCAATTGATGGCCGGTCCCGGAAGTGAACAGGAGTGATGATCCATGGCGATGGATGCGAGTGAAATTGAACGCTTAATCAAGGAAGGCATCCCCGATGCAACGGTGGAGATCACCGATCTGCGCGGCGACGGCGATCATTATGCCGCCATGGTGACCTCCGCCAGCTTTATCGGTCTTCCCCGCGTTCGCCAGCACCAGATGGTCTATGAGGCGTTGAAAGGAAACATGGGCGATGCGCTGCATGCCCTTGCCCTGCAAACCTCGGTGCCCGAAGGCCGTTAATCAGAAACAACTTCAAAAAGGATTTCTAAATGCTTGATCAAGTGACAAGAGATCGAATTTCCCAGGAAATTACCGATAATGATGTCGTGCTCTTTATGAAGGGGACAGCTATTTTCCCGCAGTGCGGTTTTTCTGCGACGGCGGTGCAAATTCTCTCCCATCTCGACGTCAAGTTCAAGGGCATCGACGTGCTCGCCGATCCCGGCATCCGTCAGGGGATCAAGGAATTCAGCGAATGGCCGACCATCCCGCAGCTCTATGTGAAGGGTGAATTCGTCGGCGGCTGCGACATCATGCGCGAAATGTTCGAAACCGGCGAATTGCAGGATATGCTCGTGGAGAAGCAGGTTACTCGCGCCTCTGCCTGATGGCTTTCCCTGATCTTTGAAGAGAGGCCAGGATGCTGGAACGCCTGATCGCTGCGCTGCTTGCTGCACTCCCCTCTTCTTTTTTTAGTCTGTTATATGGCTTCAGGCCGCTGATGATCGACGGTCAGAAGCTGGACGCTAAGGCGCGGCTGTTGTGCGACCTGGACAGAAAATCGGCGGCCCCTGTGACTTTCGAAAGTCTTGCGGAAAACCGCGAAAAGCTGGAGAAAGTCTCCAGTATGCTGGCGGGGAAGCCGCCCCGGCTCCCCTCCATTCAGGATATCACCATACGAGGCGGCAGCGACGACCTTCCTGCCCGGTTGTATCGCCCGCTTGATGAACCCTCCCTTCCCGTTCTCGTCTATTATCATGGCGGCGGCTATATCCGCGGCTCCCTCGACAGTCATGACGGTCTTTGCGCACGGCTTGCGAAATATGGCGGCTTTGCCGTTCTATCCGTTGGCTACAGGCTGGCACCGGAGGCGAGGTTTCCGGCGGCGGTTGAGGATGCCTTTGCCGCCTTGCTGTGGGTTACTGAAAAGGGCGTGGATTACGGCCTGGATTCGTCCCGTATGGCTGTGGGCGGCGACAGTTCCGGCGGGTGCCTTGCCGCCGTCGTCGCGCAGCAGGCGGCGTTGCCGGGCGGCCCCCTGCCCCTGTTCCAGATGCTGTTCTATCCGACACTGGATGCGCATCTGTCCGCGCCCAGCCATGACATCTTTGCGGATGGATTTTTCCTGACCCGTGCGCGGATGGAAGGCTACCGTGATATGTATCTGAACAATGCTGCGGAACGGGATGATATCCGGGCCTCCCCCATTCTAAACACCGATCTTGCCGGACTTCCCCCGGCGCTGATTGTCACGGCCGGGTTCGACCCGCTGCGCGATGAGGCGGAGGAGTATGGCAAGGCATTACAGGCGGCAGGCGTTCGTGTGGGCGTGGTGCGCTTTCCCGCCATGGTGCATGGCTTCATGTCCATGACGGGAGTGTTGCCAGAGGCGGAAAAGGCCCTCCATCAGGCGGCGGATGCCCTTGCCCATGTCTTTGCCGTGGCGGCGCAGGACAACAATACAGCGGACTGATTTACGCCGCGTCTTCCTCTCCGCCGATTTTCTGGGCCAGCGCCGCGGCGAGGTAATCGTCAAGATCCCCGTCCAGCACGCCCTGCGCATTGCCCTTTTCAACGCCTGTCCGGAGGTCCTTGACCATCTGGTAGGGATGCAGCACGTAGGAGCGAATCTGATGTCCCCAGCCGATATCGGTCTGGCTGTCCCGGGTTTCCTGTGCCTCGGCCTCGCGTTTTTGCAGCTCCAGCTCATAAAGGCGGGATTTCAGCATCTTCATGGCCGCCGCCTTGTTCTTGTGCTGCGAGCGGTCATTCTGGCACTGCACGACGACATTGGTTGGGATATGGGTAATGCGCACGGCGGATTCCGTCCGGTTGACATGCTGTCCACCGGCGCCGGAGGCACGATAAACGTCGATGCGCAGGTCTTTTTCCTCAATCTCGATGTCAATTTCATCGTCGATTACCGGATATACCCCGACAGAGCAGAAGCTGGTATGCCGCCGGGCGTTGGAATCGAAGGGGGAAATGCGCACCAGCCGGTGCACGCCGCTTTCGGTTTTCAGCCAGCCATAGGCATTTTCGCCGTTGATCTCGATGGTCACCGATTTGATGCCCGCTTCTTCCCCGGCGCTTTCTTCCAGCATTTTGGTCTTGTAGCCATGCTGATCCGCCCAGCGCAAATACATACGCAGCAGCATCTGCGCCCAGTCCTGTGATTCCGTCCCGCCCGCTCCCGCATGGATTTCGAGATAGCAATCATTGGCATCCACTTCGCCCGACAGCATGCTTTCCAGGCGGCGGCGGTTAACCTCGATCAGCATGTCTTTGAGTGCCGCTTCGGCCTCAAGAACGGTGTCTTCGTCGTCCTCCTCCTCCGCCAGCGCGATCAGGTCGCAGTTATCCTGCAAATCCTGCGCGATGCGGTTATAGGCGGAGAGGGCATTATCGAGCGTTGTCCGTTCGCGCATCAGGCTTTGCGCCTTGGCGGCGTTGTTCCACAGATCAGGGTCTTCGACGAGGGCGTTCAGCTCCTCCAGACGGCGGGTAGCATTATCCCAGTCAAAGATACCTCCTCAGCAGGGACATGCCCCGCTTGATTTCATCGACCAGTGACTGATGTTCTGCACGCATTCTTCACTCCACACTATCGGTAATTTTCGCCGGAAGGTAATCCGAAAATCCGGATCAGTAAAGCCCGCCCGTGCCGGACCGGATAGTACCGCCGGAAGAACGGGGCGTTTCATCCGTATTCGCGGCGGCAGGGGCAAAGCCGTCCCCTTCCGAGCCATCCAGCACGCCTCTGCTGCTGAGGCTGCCGGTCGTTGCCTTGAAGGCTTCCCAGATGACATTCTTGTCACCGCGTCCTGCAGGCTCGCCGGTTTGCTCGTTAATGCGGACAAGGCGAATGCCTTCGGGCACACGGAAGGGGGTGGCAGGCTGGTCTTGCAATGCGGCGGCCATGAAATCGCGGAATATCGGCGCTGCGACGGATGAGCCGGTCTCCCGCTGGCCAAGGCTTTGCGGGGTATCGAAGCCGACATAGACGCCGACGGCGAGATCGGGCGAAAAGCCGACGAACCAGGCATCATTGCTGTCATTAGTGGTGCCGGTCTTGCCGCCGAGCGGTTTGCCGATCACGCTAATGGACCGGCCGGTGCCGCGCTCGATCACGCCTTCGAGCATGGAGACGACCTGATAGGCCGTTGTTGCCGGTAAAATCTGTTCGCGGTTATCGGGGAGCTGCGGCGCTTCCTGATTGTTCCATTCGGCGACATTGCAGCTCTCGCACGCACGATCATCATGACGGTAGATGGTCTTGCCGCGGCGATCCTGCACGCGGTCGATAAGGGTCGGCGTGATCTGCTTGCCGCCATTGACCAGCTCCGCATAGGCGGTGGTGAGGCGCAGCAGCGTGGTTTCCCCGGCACCGAGGGCCATGGACAGCGTCGGCATCAGATTATCGGTAATGCCGAAACGGCGGGCATAATCCACCACCGGCTCCATCCCGATGGCGCGGGCGAGCCGCACGGTCATCAGGTTGCGCGATTTCTCGATCCCGAGACGCAATGTACTCGGCCCATAAAAGCGGTTTGAGTAGTTCGATGGCTTCCAGCGCTCGCCATTCGGCTGGGTCAGCACGAAAGGCCCATCCATCACCTTGTCAGCAGGCGTGAAACCGTTATCGAGCGCCGCCGCGTAGACGAAGGGTTTGAAGGCCGATCCGGGCTGGCGATAGGCTTGCACTGCGCGGTTAAACTGGGAGGTGTCGGCGCTCCAGCCTCCAACCAGGGCGTGAACGCGGCCGGTATGCGGGTCCATGGCAACCAGAGCGCCAGAGACGTTCGGGATCTGCTCAAGGGCAAAGAGGCGCTCGGTTGCTTTCGCTCCCTCCTTCGGTGAAACGGCGATGATGTCGCCAACTTTCAGCACATCGGCGGGCGCTTTCACGGCGGGGCCTCTTTGATCCACGCCCTGAAACTCGCGCGCCCAGTCCATGTCTTCCAGCAGAATTTGTCCCTTGGTCGTATCGGCAAAGCCGATCTCTGCCGCTTTCCCGGTCAGCTTCAGGACCACCGCCATCGGCCAGTCGCCAAGCCCTTTGGGCCGCGGAAATTTGATCATCTGCACGGCCCAGTCTTCCCCCACTTCGATTGAGGAGAGAGGGCCGCGCCAGCCGTGACGGCGGTCATAATCGCGTAGCCCCTTGCGGAGTACGGCTTCGCCCGTCTTCTGCAGGGCGGTCTGCATGGTGGCGCGCACGGAAAGACCGCCATCATAAAGCGCCTTCTCGCCATATATGTTATAGAGTTCGCGCCGCACCTGTTCGACGAACCATTCCGCCCGGATCACCTGCGCGTCGCCACCTTCGCGGGCGATCAGCGGCGTTGCGTAGGCCTCTTCCGCCTGATCCGTGGTGATATAGCCATCTTCCAGCAGGCGGCCAATCACATAGTCACGCCGTTCCATCGCCCGTTTGGGAAAGCGGAAAGGGTTGTAATTATTAGGCGCTTTCGGCAGAGCGCCGAGATAGGCGGCCTCGGCAATGGTGAGCTGATCGAGGGATTTGTCGAAATAGTAAAGGGCCGCCGCCGCCACGCCATAGGCACGGTGGCCGAGATAGATTTCATTGAGATAGAGCTCCAGCACCTGATCTTTCGAGAGGGCCCGGTTGATGCGCAGCGCCAGGATTGCTTCCTTCGCCTTGCGCTCATAGGAGACCTCGTTGGTCAGCAGCATGTTTTTCGCGACCTGCTGGGTGATGGTGGACGCGCCGACCGGTCGCCGCCCCTGCCCGATATTCTTGATGTTGGTGAAAAATGCGCGGGCGATGCCCTGAAAGTCGACACCGGGATGGCTATAATAATTCTGGTCTTCCGCGGCGATAAAGGCCTGTTTGACGATATCGGGAATAGTATCAATGGGCACGAACAGGCGCCGCTGATGTGCGTATTCGGCAATCAGCCCGCCATCGGCGGCGTGAACACGGGTCATCACCGGCGGTTCATATTTAGTAAGCTGATCATATTCCGGCAGACCCCTGCCGAAGTGATAAAATCCATAGCCGATCACGCCCGCCGCCAGCACGCCGAAAATCAGCAGCAGGGTGACACTCAGGAACAGAAACTTGGCAAAACTCTTCATGGGCTCAGGGTTCTCAATCACTTGTCCGTTCAGTGAATATAGAACAGATTTGGCTATTTTCAGGCAAAATATAATTTTTCATTCCGTCGTCATATGACGGCGGCGGCTTACGGATCGACTGTTTCGAAATATTTGTCAACAGCGGCGGCAATGGCTTCCGCCAGATTTTGCTGTCCGGCGCTGGATTTCAGAATACGTTCATCTTCGCGATTGGAAAGATAGCCGAGTTCCACGAGCACTGAGGGGACATCCGGTGCCTTCAACACCCGGAACCCGGCGAAACGATGCGACCGTCCCCGCACCTTCATGCCCGAGCGGGCAATCTCCGGCGTCAGCATTTCCGCAAATTTGACGGAAAAATTCTTGGTTTCACGCTGCGCCAGGTCAATGAGAATGCCCTGCACCGTATCATCCTGTGCACTGAGATCGACACCGGCGATCAGATCGGATTTGTTTTCTTCCTTGGCAAGCTCTGCCGCCTCATCGTCGGAGGCGTTTTCAGACAGGGTATAGACCGCCGCGCCGCGAAAATCCGGACGGCTGATCGAATCGGCATGGATTGAGACAAACAGATCGGCCCCCGCATGGCGTCCCACAGCGACCCGTTCGCGCAGGCTGAGAAAAATATCGTCATCGCGCGTCATCAGCACGGTATATTTCGGATTTTTCTTCAGAAGATCGCGGATCTTGCGGGATACGGCGAGCGTAATTTTTTTCTCATACACCCCGCTTTTGCCGATGGCGCCGGGGTCAATACCCCCATGTCCGGCATCCACTACAATCGTGTATTTGCGAGCTTCGGCAGGCGGCGGGGCGATAAGGGCGACCTGCTCGGGCTCCTGATTTTGCCGGTGCTCCGCCAGCGCGGCGCGAAAGGCCGCCTCGTCCGTTTTCTGGATATCTATGAAAAAACGCCACGGCTTGCCCGAGGCGGGCGGCAGCGTCACGGCCTGCAATATCTTGACCGGCCCGGCAACATCCAGCACGACGCGTGACGTGTCCTTCTTGAATAGCCCCCAGCGGTAATTCTCGATCACGCCTTTTCTCTCGGCGCTGTCCTCTCCGGCATTCCAGTTCACCTGCGGCAGATCGATAACGATGCGATAGGGATCGGCGAGCAGGAAGATGTCATAGGCGGGCGCGGCGCTCATTTCCATGACGAAGCGTGTCTTGTTCTCATGCAGGCCGAGGCGAACGGCGGACACCTCAAGGGGGGGAGCCGCCGGAGCAGTGCCGGGTTGCAACACGCCCCAGCACATGAGCCATAACATCAGGGAGGCGCGGAAAAAGCGACGAACCATATCCATATCCGGATCAAATATATTTACGCTACGCATTTTGCGGCCAATCGCCGCCGAATATCCCAAATTAACGGCTTCGGCGGCGCTAATCAATGCACTCGGGCGACATATCACGAATATTTTTCACCCCGTGTCATTATTCACTTGGTATGAAAGTGGCAATGGCGCTATCATATACGCGTGAGTTCCTGTGGTCAGTTCCTGATCTCATATATATGAGGCAGGACGGCGCCGTTACCGACAGCTTTTGTAGGCATTGACAGGTCGTCAATCCCCGGAGCGTCAGGCAGCAGCGCTTAAGACAATGCAGTGAAAATTAGGTGAAACAGAAATCGTTCCCGTTTTCAATGGCGAAAACGGGTTCCGGCAGCCGGAAATTAAAGCCGCCTCGGCAAGGCGTACTTCAGATCATGTCGAGAACAAGCGGGCGGCGCCGACGATTTCCTCAGAAATCGGCTCATATCCTCTGTGCTCATAGGGAGGATATGCAGTCTTGGAGCTAAAGTATGGCTACGCGTATGCTGATCGACGCGTCTCACGAGGAAGAGACACGCGTCGTAATAGTTAAAGGCACCCGTCTCGAAGAATTTGATTACGAGACGGCCTCAAAAAAACAGCTTAAAGGCAATATCTATCTCGCAAAAGTCACCCGGGTCGAACCCTCGCTACAGGCGGCTTTTGTTGAATATGGCGGTAATCGCCACGGTTTTCTTCCCTTCAATGAAATTCATCCTGATTATTATCAGCTTCCTATCGCCGATCGCGAAGCGCTGATCGAACAGGAAGCCGCCGAAGAGCTCGAAGCCAGCGACCTTGAAGAGGCCGAACTGGAACAGACGGACGCCGGGGGCAAATCCGCAGATGGAGAGGCTGAGGCTGCCGCCGGAAAGGACGAAAGCGGCCCCGCGGCCGACGATCCGGACGAGCATGGCGGTCCCGAAGAGGTTGATAGCGGCGAGACCGACTATGTGGAAAGCCTCGGCGGGGAGGATGAGATCGAGGATCGGCGTCCGGTCCCGTCACGGCGGCATTACAAAATCCAGGAAGTCATCAAACGGCGGCAGATTCTGCTGGTGCAGGTCGTCAAGGAAGAGCGCGGTAATAAGGGCGCGGCCCTGACCACTTATATTTCCCTGCCTGGCCGTTATAGCGTGCTGATGCCCAACACCGGACGGGGCGGCGGAATCAGCCGTAAGATCAGCGCCCCGGCGGACCGCAAGCGCCTGAAGAAAATTGCCAATGAGCTGGATGTTCCCAAAGGTATCGGCGTAATTATCCGCACGGCAGGTCTCAGCCGCACCAAGGTCGAGATCAAGCGAGATTATGAATTTCTCATGCGCCTGTGGGACGATATTCGTGAGCTGACGTTGAAATCCATTGCGCCCTTCTGCGTCTATGAGGAGGCGAACCTCATCAAGCGTTGCATCCGCGACCTCTATGACAAGGATATCAGTGAGGTTCTGGTTGAAGGCGACGAGGGTTACAAGGTTGCCAAGGATTTCATGCGCAAGCTGATGCCGAGCCATGCGAAGAAGGTGCAGCCCTACAAGGACAAGATCCCCCTCTTCCATCGCTTTCAGGTGGAGCAGCAGTTCGCTTCCATGTATCACCCAGAGGTGCAGCTCAAATCCGGCGGTTATATTGTTATCAACCCGACCGAGGCGCTTGTCTCCATCGACGTGAACTCCGGTAAAGCGACTCGGGAGCGCAATGTCGAAGATACGGCGACCAAGACCAATCTGGAGGCGGCCGAAGAAATTGCCCGTCAGCTTCGCCTGCGCGATTTGGCCGGCCTGATCGTCATCGATTTTATCGATATGGACGACAACCGTAATAACCGGGCGGTAGAACGGCGGATGAAGGATTGTCTCAAATCCGACCGGGCGCGTATTCAGGTGGGGCGGATCAGCCCCTTCGGCCTGATGGAGATGTCGCGGCAACGGTTGCGGCCGAGTTTCCTGGAAACCAGCACGACAATCTGCCATACCTGCGGCGGATCCGGTTTTGTCCGTTCTATCGAATCCACGGCGCTGTTGATTATCCGCACTCTGGAAGAGGAAGGCGTACGCGAACGCAGCAGCAAAATCACTGTTTCCGTTCATACGGAGGTGGCGATCTATCTGCTGAATCAGAAGCGCGCGGTCATTCAGGAGCTGGAAAATCTCTATGGTATCACCATTCTGATCCTTGCCGATCCTACCATCAATATGAATGATTACAAGATGGACCGGGAAAAGGGCAAACCGGGCGAACTGACCCCCGTCTCGCGTGAGGTTGCCGCGGCCTATACCGCCTCCCCCATTGAGGAGGATGAGGACGAGGAAGAGGACGAAGAGGAAAAGCCCGCTCGCAGCCATGGCAACGACGACGAGGATGGTGGTTCCTCCAAACGCCGCCGCCGCCGCCGCCGCCGCAAGCCCCGGGACGAATCTGCCGCTGTTGAGGCTGGCCCGGCGGAAAGTCAGAAGGCGGAACCGCGTGAGGGTCATCCCTCTGATAGCGACGAGGACGCCCAGGAGCCGAAACGCCGCCGTCGCGGCAAACGCGGCGGTCGCCGTCGTTCCCGCACAGCGGCGAGCGATGAGCCGCGTCATGCAGAGGATGGCGAAAGTGGACGCCCCGCTCTTGAAGAGACAGCGGCGCAGGGCGATGCTGCCGGTGATCAGGCGGCTGTTCAAATTCCAATTACGGTGACGCAGGCGGAAACGGAGGGGCAGAATGCTCCTGCTGCAGAGGAACAGGCCGCTGCAGCACAGACTGCCGGGGAAACGGCGGACGCATTGCCGGATACGCCGCTGCAGGGGACGGATGCACAAGCGGCGGAAGAGCCGGTTGAGGTTAAAAAGCCACGCCGCACCCGCCGCAAGGCGACAGCGGTAGAAGCAGAACCTGCCGCAGAGACAGTCTCCGAACCCGCCTCTTCCGCGAATGCGGAAATGGAAGAGGAAGAAAAGCCGAAAAAGAAAGCCGAGGCGGAAACAACGGAAGCCGATGTGAACGGGGAAAGCGCGGCGGAGGCGAAAGAAGACGCGTCCAAACCGGCTCCCAAAGCAGCGGCAAAAGCGGAGGATCTGCCCATCTCTGCACCCGAAACTGTGAAAGCGCCGGTTGATACCGCTGTGGCCGATCCCGGCGAAGCCTCGGAAAAGCCTGTCTCTGTGACGCTGGTCAGTGAGGGAGCGGTTGAGGAAACAACGCCGAGCGAGGCAAAGCCGAAGCGACGCGGTTGGTGGCGGCGCGGCTGATGCCGAGAGATTAGCGCCGCTTGCCATCCATGGCTAATCGGATGGCGATCGCATCAAATGAAAACGGAAAAGGGGGCACATGCCCCCTTTTTTTCGCCAGACGCAAGCTTGCGTGCGGATTGTTGCGAAAGTGCCGGGTCAGAAAAGCTTATGGTTTCCTGAGCGCCGGCCAGTTTTTGAGGGCCGCAACCGCCCGCTCCATGGCTTCGGTCGTCCCGGCGAAGGAAAACCGCACATAGACATGGCCGCGATGCGGATCGAAATCGACGCCCGGCGTCGCCGCTACTCCCGTCTCATGCAGCATCCGCTTGCAGAATTCGACGGAATCATTGGTATAGTCCCGCACATCCGCATAGAGGTAAAAAGCGCCGTCGGCGGCCGCCAATCGGCCCAGCCCCAGCTTTGGAAACTCCCGCAACAGCAAGTCGCGATTACGAGCATAGACCGCCACATTGGCCGCAATCTCATCATGGCAGTCAAAGGCAGCAACAGCGGCATACTGGCTGAGCGCGGGCGGCGAGATAAATAGATTTTGCGCCAGCTTCTCGCAGAGGTCGAGCAGCCGTTCCGGCACTACCATCCAGCCAAGCCGCCAGCCGGTCATCGAAAAGAATTTCGAAAAGCTGTTAATGACAATGACTTCATCGGTGAATTGCAACGCGGTGACTGCCGCTTTGTCGTAGCAGATGCCGTGATAAATCTCGTCGGAAATGAATTGCAGACCCCTGTCTTTACAATATTCGACAAGCGCCCGCATTTCCCTTTCATGGATCATGGTGCCGGTCGGGTTTGACGGGCTTGCGACCAGCAGTCCTTTCAACGGTTCGTCCAGCCTGTCCAGCAACTCTGGCGTTGGCTGAAAATTGGTTTCCGCCCCGCAGGGCAGCCCGAGGGGTGAGCGCCCCAGCGCCGTCAGGATATTGCGATAGGCGGGATAGCCGGGCTCCGCCAGCACAACACGGTCCCCCGTCTTAAAGGCGGACAGAAAACTGAGCAGAAAGGCGCCGGATGAGCCGGTGGTGACGATGATGCGATTTGCGGGCACTGTGGCGCCATAAAAATCCCGGTAATGGCGTGAAATAGCCTCCCGCAACTCGGGAATGCCAAGCGCGCCCGTATAGCCGATAAGCTGCTGATCAAGTGCCGCGCGCGCCGCCGCCAACACCTTCGCGGGCGCCTTTGTGCCGGGTTGCCCGACCTCCATATGGATCACCTCGCCGCCCTGTTCTTCCCGCATTGCGGCGGCTTTCATGACTTCCATGACGATGAAGGGGCTGATTTCGGGGCCCTTGGACTGTGTCATCCGCCTGCAATCCTAATTGCCAACCAGCGACAGGCCGTAGCCGCGTGGATCATGACGGGAAATACAGTTGAATAGCTTGCCATCCCGGCAGTAGATGGCGTTAACAGACGCCAGCCGATCCACTTCCACGGCGGCGGGAAATTCGCTTTGCAATGCCGCCACATCGTCGGCGGACATGGCGGATTCATAAAGCAGCGGAAGCTGCGGTCCCATGGTGAAGAGACGCGGCGACTCGATTGCCGGATCGAGTGCCTGCCCCTGCGCCAGCACATTCAGCGCCGTCGAGACGGCCGCCACCGTTGCGACGGCCCCGCCGGAGGCCGCCCCCGCATAATAAACATCCTTGTTCGTGATATTGGCCATGATCATGGGAGAGGCGGCAAATTCGCGCATGTCCGCCCCCTGGTTTCCGGCCATGACAATACCGCTGATTTCACCCATCTGGCCACTGCCGAAAGGGAAGCCGAGGCCGACGACGCAGGCCACCGCTCCGCCCTGGTTATCGGAAGTGACGAAGGACGTGGTGCCGTAGCTGATGAAAGGCGATATATCAGGCACCCCCGAAAACAGCGTCGCGGTTTGCCGGGCAATTTCAATTTCCGGAATGGACACATTGACGCCGAGAATGCCCTTGCCGTCATAGAGAGATTTCCAGAGAGCCTCGAATAGTTCGCCGGACCGGCCGGTGGACAATCCGACCATGTTGCTGTCAACGCGGAAGCTGCGCGCGTCCTGCCAGACGGGCTTGTAATTCACCATGTCAGAAACGGTGATGTCGCCGCCGGCGATGCGGGCATCTTCAACAAAGGTACGCGCCCAGTTGCCGGTGTAGAAAGAGGCGCCGCCCTCAGAGCGCAGGGCGGATAACAGGGCCGCCAGCCGCACTTGCCGCAGACGGGTCCCTTCGGCCACAAAATTACCGTCTTTGTCGGTGAAGATATCACGGATGTTATAATCGAGGATGAGTTGATCCCGGTTGACGACCATGGCCATATGCTGGGCGCGGGAGAGCGGCTCGCCAAAGGCGGCGATCTGTTCGGCTGGGGCGAGGAGTTGAGACCATTCAAGGCGGCCGTAGCGGGCCTGCAACGCCGCCATGCCGCGAATGTTGCCCGGAATGGCGATGGCGCCGCCCGCGGCAGGTGACTGATTGAAGAATTGCAGATTTTCAAGCTTGTTCGTCTTGGTGTCATAGACAATGCATTCCCCGCCGCCGCCAAGCGAAGCCGCGCCCGGATAGGTAACGGCCAGCGTGAAATAAAGGGCGGTGGCGGCGTCCGCCGCTGTCCCGCCGGAAGCGAGGATGTCTTCCGCAACGAGGGTGGCACGCGGCTCATCCGACGCAGCGCCGCCGAGGTCGCCCTCCACATTGCCGATCTGGCCGAGGGGAACGCTGGGTCCACCGCAGGCGGAAAGCAGCAGAGACGGCAGCAGGCCAAGAAATAACAGGCGCGCAATCCATTGACGCAAGCCATCCAACTTCCTAGTTTTAGGAAGATATAAGGGGATGTTTTTTTTGATCAAACGCATAGTAACAACGCTATCCATATTTCTGGTCCTGTTAGTGCCCTTGCAGGGGGCATTTGCCAAACAGACGGGCCCCTCCTTTATCCGTGACGCGGAAATTGAACACACCCTGCGCTCTTACGCAAGGCCTCTGTTCGCCGCGGCCGGGCTGAATGGCGATGATGTCCGTTTATATATCATCAATAGCGATGATTTGAACGCCTTTGTGGCAGGTGGCCAGCGGATGTTCATGTTTCGTGGCCTGCTGGAGCGGGTCGAGACCCCGTCGCAGTTGAAAGGCGTGATCGCCCATGAAACGGGACACATTGCGGGCGGTCATCTGGCGCGGACACAGGATGCGCTGAAAAACGCCAGCATCAAGAACATTGTCGGTATGATCCTTGGCCTGGCCGCCATGGCGGCGGGCGGCGGAGAGGCGGGCATGGCCATCGCCATGGGCTCCAACGATATGGCGACCCGTTCCTTTTTGCAATATAGCCGGACGCAGGAATCCTCCGCCGATCAGGCGGCTATCACCTATCTCGACCGGACCGGTCAGTCCGGACGCGGCATGATGGAGTTTCTGGAGATTATCGGACAAGGCCAGTATCAGCCGCAGAATTCCATATCTTCCTACTATCGCAGCCATCCGGTCAGCAGCGAGCGTGTCGCGGCGCTCAGCCAGCGGGTGAGGAACTCTCCCTATCAGGATGTGCCGGACAGCCCCGAAGATGTGATCGCCATGAAGCGTATGCAGGCGAAGCTGATCGGCTTTACCCGTCCCCTCGCCCGGACGCTGCGCGAATATCCGGAAACGGACAAGAGTGTCGAGGCACGCTATGCCCGCGCTATTGCCTATTACCGCTATCCGGACATGCAGAAGGCCTTGGCCGAGATTGACAGCCTGATTACGGAATACCCCACCGATCCCTATTTTCATGAGTTGAAGGGGCAGGCCCTCTATGAGACAGGTAATATCAATGCGGCGTTGTCTCCGCTGGAAACGGCGGTAAATCTGGCGCCGGATGAGCCGCTGATCCTGACCCTTTATGCGACGGTTCTGAATGCGACCGGCAATCCGCAGGATTCGGAAAAGGCGCTCGATATCCTCAGTGCTAGCCAGGCGCTTGATCCGGATAATGTCAATACATGGGATCAGCTTGCCATCGCCTACAGCCGACTTGGTGATACGGCGATGCTGGCCTATGCCAGTGCGGAGCGGTATCTGCTGGAAGGGAATGCCGCGAAAGCGATTTTTCATGCAGAACGAGCGCAGGATTTATTTAAAGTGGGCAGCCCCCTCTATCTCCGGGCGCAGGACATTATCACCATTGCAAAACAGCAGCAGACGGCCCGGAACTAGTCCGGACCGGCAGCATAATGGCGGGCGCGTTATTTCTGGGTCTTCAGAATATCACGAATTTCTTCCAGCAGGACTTCCTCACGCGGCGGCGCGGGCGGTGCTGCGGGGGCGGCCTCTTCCTTCTTAATGACCCGGTTCATCTGCTTGATCAGTAGAAACACCGCGAATGCGACAATCAGGAAGCTGATAATCGTGTTGATGAAGGCGCCATAATTCAAGGTGACGGCCCCCGCTTCCTTGGCGGCGGCAAGGGTGGCATAATCCCCGCCGGACAGGGTGATAAAGAAATCGGTGAAATCGACACCGCCGAGCAGCAGCCCGATCGGAGGCATGATGACGTCATCGACCAGAGATTTGACAATGGTGCCGAATGCGGCACCGATGATGATACCAACGGCCATGTCCAGTACGTTTCCGCGCATGGCGAATTCTTTAAATTCCTTAAGCATCACTTACCCCTCACTTCGATAAACAGGCGCATATGGTATGTCGCTTGCGGGCTGTCGCGCCAGCTGCCCGCCCGGTTACTATAAATAGGGAACGGCGGCGCGACAATCGGGATTATTTATTTGTACCGATAAGTATAGCCCAGATCTGTCCGGGGGGATCACATCATTGTTTATTTGATTTTACGGGCGTGAGGCGCATAATCACTTCCCAGTCTCATAATGTGAAAGCCGCCGATGCCTGTATCCGGAAAGCCGAAAACCCTCCCTCTCCTCGCCTTGCTTGCGGCGATTGTTGCCATCGGGATCAGTCTCTATGGCTTCCTCGCGCCGCGTGGCATGACGGAGGATGCGGCGTTTGGCGACAGGGTCAAAGCTTACCTGATGGAAAATCCGGGCGTTCTCCGTGAGGCGCTGATCACCCTCAGCCAGCGCGAGAAGCAAGCCGCCGCGGAGCAGCAGCAGGCCCTCCTCACCACATATTCCGATGATCTGCAAAATGATGGCTACAGCTTCGTGGCCGGAAATCCGGAGGGAGATGTCACCATCGTCGAATTTTTCGACTATCGCTGCGGCTATTGCAAGAAAAGCTTTCCCGATCTTATGAAGGCAGTTCAGGAAGATGGTAATACCCGATTGGTTCTAAAGGAATTTCCCATACTGGGGGCGGAGTCATTTCTGGCATCCCAGGCCGCTATCGCCGCGCTTGAACAGGGTAAGTATGAGGTTTTTCATGCAGCATTGATGGAAAGTCACGGCAGCCTCACGAAAGAACGGATCCTGTCGATCGCCGAACAATCCGGCCTGGATACGAACAAGTTGCAGGCCGATATGCAGAGCGATAAAACCCGCGAAGTTATCGAGAAAAATCATGAACTTGCTGGAAAACTCGGGATCAGCGGCACGCCCGCCTTCATCATTGGCGATCAGTTCATTCCTGGCGTGATTTCGCTTGAAGATATGAAAACAGTGATCAATGCAGTGCGGGCGCAGGCGAAAGCCGCAGGCAACGCGGCGGATAAATCGGATAGCTGAGATCGCCGAAGACATTGGCGGCTTGCCTGAGCAATCGCCCATCACGGGAAGTCAGCCGGTCAGAACGGATCGATACGGCCAAATCCCGGCAGTTTCAGCGCCAGATCGTCGATATCAATCCCCAGGGTGAGGCCGAGCAGATGCAGCTCCACCCCCTCGACGGGGCTTAAGGAAAAGCCACCCAGACCCAGCACGGAAAACTGCATCCCGCGGCCGCTGACCGCGCTTCCCACGGGCATGCCGCCAGTGATGAAATCCTTGCCGATAGCCGTCGGCGGCAGGTCCAGCTCCAGCTCCGGCACGGCGCGGCCAATATGGGCGATAAAGCTGTTGGAATTGGGGCCGGGCCAGACGCGATATTCCGTCTTGTGCGGATATGCCTCGATGGCCTGCTCGATGCGGGGGATCAGCGCCGCCGCCTCCTCGCCCCTCACCTCGGCATAAAGCTCCGGTTCATTGCCGAACCAGTAATTATCGGGGCTGCCGCGTTTATGGACCAGCGCATTGCCGCCATTCCGCGCCCGCCAGCCGATAATCTCATAGCGATCATAATGATCCGCCCCCTCACCCTTCATAGTAATCCAGCAATGCACGGCAAAATTCCCGCGCCAGCCCCAGGTGCGTGCGCCGTAGACCTGGATGATGGCGTCCCGGTGGCTTTCGGGCGCAGGCGACAGACCCGTCGCATCGCGCCGTGCGGTGGACCAGCTCTGCCCCTCCTCCGACATGCCCGCCGCCACCGACAACATTTGCGGCAGGGCGAATAGCACGACTGCGCAGAGGAAAATCAGACTAATTTTACGAACCGCTTTCATTTCCGCCTTCCCGGAAGACCGCCAAAAGCAGGACTATACAAACAGCCCCCGGATCCGCGAAATCAATATTGCGCGAGGGCATGGCGCCGGGCCTGATAAAGGGGATTGCCGTTGGTGCAGGAGGTGTGCAGCGATGGTCAGTTTACCCACATGCCCGCATGGATGGCCCCGAGCTCGGCCCCGATTTTGGACGAGCTGACGGGGACCGGCCGGTTCCTCTCCTGCTCCTCCCCGGCGCTGTAAAGCTCGGCAAGGGTCAGGCCGCTTTTCGCCAGCACATAATCGGCGGGCTTCGGCAATTCACCGAACCAGTACAGCGGATGCGGTGTCTCTCCGTCCTTTGCGATCAGGCCATCCGGCAGAAGACGGTATCCTTCGCGTTTGAGCGCGTCCAGCACCCGGTGGGTCTTCCCCTCTGCATCGAGGGTCAGCGTGCCTGCCCGCATGCGGCCTCGGAAGTATGTTTTCTGGGATTTGGAGGTGATATAGGCCACCTCGACGAATTGATCGCCCTCGCTGCCCACCGGCAGGTTGGTGGCGGCGCGCAACAGATCGCCCTCGCGGTTCACCACCGCGCCATCTTGAGTGAGGATATCCATCAGCGGAATATGCTTTCCGGAATGCGGCCCGTCACCCGAGAGCGTTGCATGGCCGGGCGTAACCCTGACGCCGTGAAAATCGAGCAGATGCGGTACCTGATTGATCATGGTCCGCGTGACCCGCGCCGGCTTCAAACCCCCGCGCCCGGCCTCCGCCTCCGGATCATAGGCCATCACGTCATCGCCGAACTGAATGGTTTCAATGGTTTTCGTAGACCCATCTGCCATATCGATTTGTGTGCCAGCGGCAAAGCAACGGGGATCTTCTCCAGATAATTGCTTTTCGTACGCTTTGGCGTACGGATATTTTTCATAATCAATTTTACCATCTTCGCCGATCAAGCTTTCTAGAAAATCAGCGAGAACAATGGCTCGTAACGTTCTGAATCCAGCGGAGTTAGTAATGCCCACCGGGACTAGCCCTTCATCCGTTTTGATGACGTAAACATCATCTATCAAGAATACATCGTTTTTGAAATACTCTACACTTTTGTATGTAAAGGATGCACCATCGTTAAATTCTCCCATAAAGCTCTCAAAGCCATCATCGGCAATACTAAGGAGAGATACATCTATATCACCGGGGACATTTTTAATGCTTAAAAAATCAATTAATTGCTGACCGGCATAGGATTCTGGCGGGTAGTCTAAGTCTTTCCATGTCGAAATTTCCAGTTCAATGGTTTTTTTGACGTTTGGTAAGTAATAATATTCGCCGTCATAAGTCTGTTCGATATAATCAATATCATTTCCTATGATTGTATTCGAAATAGTAGACTGCTCATTCAAGAAAGCCTCAGTTCCTATGTAGTCCTGTGTATATAAATGGGAAAGGCTTCCAAAAAAAACCGAATCCAGTTGGACCGGGAATGTATAATTTTGCGATGGTTGAGCCATATTGCGACTTTAAAAAATGATATTGGGTATAATTTCCATTATTATAAGCATTTTGCATCGCTTGATATTGTTGTGGCGTAATTTGTATATTGCCGTATTTTTCCATTATTGCTTTCCCCCAATCATAGGAATTACTAATGCAAAAGTTAGTAGAATTACACACTATATACAAGTATTTTTGTTTGTTTGTGATCGCAATTACGGTGCTTTCGTTTTCAAATGCAATTGCAGATGAGCAAACACCTAATTGCGTTAATCAGAAGCCAATGAGTCAGCTTTCGTTGATCGGGGAAAACAGTAATTTAAAAACTTTGGATAAAAAAATATGTGATTTCTTGGGCGCGGAAATTGAAATGTATTTGGGGCTCGTAAATAAAAATCCAGATAGAGTGCAAAATTTAATGAATCCGAATTTAAATTTCTTTTATCGCCTCTACAAACCAGAAAAGGGTTTAGTGCTTGTAAAGGATGAGGCTGCGGACGGATTGTTTAAAATTGGGTTTGTAGAGCAGGATCATGTATGGTTTTTTACAGATGGAAAAGCAAAAGAGAAATACTATTATTACGAAAATGATGCAAACGGCACGGTTATCCGCTGTGCATTGCACGATCAATATTTCTGCGTTTCATATTTTCTGCTCAATCAAACCTATATGACAGGTGTAGGCCCGAAATCAATTACGCTTCGTATTAGCCACCCCGACAGCCTGTTGTACAAATATCCTGAATATTATAAATTTGTAACAAACAAGTTATTTAAGATAGATTTTGAGAAGTTCATAGTCTGCGATATTGATCGATACATTTGCGCTCATAAACCCAAGTAACCTCTTCCCCCCCCACTCCCGCATCGACTAATTTTCACAACTGCTTTAAACTCGGATAAAACTCCAGTATAAGGGGGCAGTTTGGCTGGTGGCGGTGCGCTGCGGGCCGGTTGCGGGCGTTTTGGGGAGTGTTGCGGGGACATGTATGGGTAAGTCAGTTATCATCATCAACGGGCCTAATCTGAATATGCTCGGCCGCCGCGAGCCGGAAATCTATGGAAGCACCACGCTTGCCGATATTGAGGCTCTCACCCGCGCCCATGGCGAGACGCTCGGGATGGAGATCGATTTCCTCCAGAGCAACAACGAGGGTGAGCTGGTCACCGCCATTCAGGACGCGGCCGAGCGTCATGGCGGCATCATTCTTAACGCCGCCGCCTATACTCATACCTCCGTCGCGCTTGCCGATGCCATCAAGGCGACGGGCCTGCCGGTGGTGGAGGTGCATCTTTCAAATATTTTTTCGCGTGAAGAATTCCGCCATCATAGTTATATATCCGCTGTTGCCGCTGGCGTTATCTGCGGATTTGGGGCAAAAGGCTATGTTCTGGCCCTTGAGGCGCTTGCCGAACTGATTGACTAGAGTAACCGAGACTTGGACATTATGAAAAAACTGAACATCGACAAAGAGGTGATCCGGGAACTGGCCGAGATCATGAATGAAACGGGCCTGGGCGAGATCGAGATCGAGAGCGAGGATCATCGCCTCCGGCTGTCGCGCGGTACGTCGGCGGCGCCGGTGGTTATGGGCGGCGCGCCTGTGGCCCATCCGGCGACAGCGGCAGCAGCCCCTGCGGCGGCGGCCGACGACCATCCGGGCGCGGTCAAATCCCCGATGGTCGGCACCATCTATCTGGCGCCGGAGCCGGGCGCGGCCCCGTTCGTGCGGCCAGGCGATATGGTCAGTCAGGGTCAGACGCTGCTGATTGTTGAGGCCATGAAAACCATGAACCCCATTGCAGCGCCGAAGGCGGGCAAGGTTGCCCGTGTGCTGGTGGATAATGAAGAGCCAGTGGAATTCGGTCAGCCGCTTGTCATCCTTGAGTAACGTTGGCAGGTTCGATGTTTGAAAAAATCCTGATCGCCAATCGCGGCGAAATCGCGCTCCGTATTCATCGCGCCTGCCGCGAGATGGGCATCAAGACGGTCGCCGTCCATTCCTCCGCCGATGCGGATGCCATGCATGTGCGTCTCGCCGATGAAAGCGTCTGTATCGGCCCGGCGAGCTCGGCGCAGAGCTATCTCAATATCCCTTCGATCATCGCGGCGGCGGAAGTGACCAATGCGGACGCCATCCATCCGGGCTATGGCTTCCTGTCGGAAAATGCCAAATTCGTCGATATCGTCACGGCTCATGGCATCAAGTTTATCGGCCCGTCCGCCGATCATATCCGCATGATGGGCGACAAGATCACGGCGAAGGAAACCATGCGTAAGCTCGGCGTTCCCTGCGTGCCGGGATCGGAAGGCGAAGTCCATAACCTTGCCGAAGCCGAAACGGAGGCCGACAAGATGGGCTATCCCGTTATCATCAAGGCGTCGGCCGGTGGCGGCGGACGCGGCATGAAGGTGGCCCTCAACCGTGAGGCACTGTCGGAGGCGTTTTCGTCCGCCCGATCAGAAGCCAATCTCGCTTTCGGCGATGATGCCGTCTATATGGAAAAATACCTGAGCGGTCCGCGCCATATCGAAATTCAGGTGCTCGCCGACGGCAAGGGCAATGTGGTGCATCTGGGCGAGCGCGACTGTTCGCTTCAACGGCGGCATCAAAAGGCGGTGGAGGAAAGCCCCTCGCCTGTTATCACCGAGGAACTGCGCGCGCGGATCGGCAAGACGGTCTCCGACGCCATCCGTGATATGAAATATGAAGGCGTCGGTACTATCGAGTTCCTGTTTGAGAATGGCGAGTTCTATTTTATTGAAATGAACACCCGCCTGCAGGTGGAGCATCCGGTGACCGAAATGATCACCGGCATTGACCTTGTCCAGGCGCAGATCAATGTGGCGGCGGGCCTGCCGCTCGATCTCCGGCAGGAGGACATCAAGTTTAACGGCCATGCCATCGAGTGCCGCGTCACAGCGGAGGATCCGCATACTTTTGCGGCAAGCCCCGGCCCGATTACTGAATTTCACGTGCCGGGCGGCCTTGGTGTGCGGATCGACAGCGGTCTTTACACCGGCTATAACATCCCGCCCTATTATGACAGCCTGATCGCCAAGCTGATCATCCATGCGGGCAGCCGCGAGGAATGCCTGATGCGGCTCGACCGGGCGCTTCAGGAGTTTGTCGTGAGCGGCATCAAGACCACTCTGCCCCTGCATCAGGAAATCGTTCATAACGAGGATTTCCGCGCCGGGCGCTATGACATTCACTGGCTGGAGAAATTTATTGCCGCGCGCTGAGGCGCGTTTTTGTCGATGACTGTGATCACGATTGAAACCTTGCTTGCTGCCTATAGCGTCGGCATTTTTCCGATGGCGGACAGCGCCAGTGATCCGGATATTTACTGGGTGGAGCCGGAGAAGCGGGGAATTTTCCCGCTTCATTCCTTTCATGTGCCGCGCAGCCTTGCAAAAACCGTGCGGCAGATGCCCTTTGACGTGACGGTGGACCAGGATTTTCGACGTGTCATGCGCGAATGCGCCGCCTCCCGTCCGGGCCGCCATGCCACATGGATCAACCGGACAATCCTTGATCTTTATGCCGAGCTGCATGAGGCGGGCTATGCCCACAGCGTTGAATGCTGGCGCGCGGGTGAGCTGGTCGGCGGACTCTATGGCGTTGCTTTCAAGGGCGTCTTTTGCGGCGAAAGCATGTTTTCAAGGGAAACGGATGCCAGTAAAGTGGCGCTTGTCCATCTGGTCGCGCGACTGATCCGGGGTGGTTATGCCGTGCTGGACGCCCAGTTCATAACGCCTCATCTGGCCCGCTTCGGCGCCATCGAAATTGATCGACGGGAATATCTGGGCCTGCTGCGGGAGGCGCAGGAGACTGATGCCGATTTCTATTCCTTGCCGGAAGGTTTATCCGGTTCGGAAATCTTGCAGTCGATCACCCAGACATCATAAACGGGATGTTCCAGCGCGTTGATGGCGGGGCTGGAGGCGAACATCCAGCCGCTGAACAAACGCACAATCCCGCTATTCTGATTGTTTGCCGTGTTTTCCGTGTTAACGGGCGGCGCGGCGTTCTCTGTCGGAGGCGGTAGCGGGTCGCCCGACGGTGCCGCGGCGGGCGTTTCTGCCGGCGCGGAGATGCTGGCGGTTGCCGTGTGGCTGGCCGCGTCCATGTCGGCGCTGTTAAGATGTTCGGTAATTTCAAGGAAAGCCGTGGTTTCCGGCGTTTCTTCCGGCGGGCGCTTCAGGCATTTTTGGGGCAGAATGGTGAGGGAGCCAAAGGTCGCATACTCGCCGATGGGAATCTCAAGATCACTTGTGCGCGCCGTCACCTTGTCAAGTGCGCGCAGGATAACGGCCTCTCCCTCCATCGGTTCGGCCAGCGCGGAAGACAGAAGAAAACCGTTCAGTGTCGTACCGCCGATGATCACAGCCGCCATAGCCGTGATGGCGCGGCGCGAGAGGAGAAATTTCTGTCGGGAAAGGGTCAAGATGCTATCGCCCGGTTACTTGTCCGCACCGGCATCGCCATTGTTCTTGCTGCCCCCGCCGCCACTGTTGCCGCTGGAGAAGATGGCCTGAGCGATCAGATCCTGGATATTCACCGCGCCTTGCGTATAGCTGATGGACCCGCCATCCTGCAGCATGTCATCGGAGCCTCCCGGCGTCAGCAGCAGGTAATTGCTGCCAAGCAGGCCGCTTGACGTGATCTTGGCGGAGCTGTCCTCCGGCAGTTCGATATCTTCATTCAGGCTGATCCGCAAGACGGCGCGGTAGCTTTTCGGATCGAGCGCCTGTGAGGTAACCGTGCCGATCTTGATGCCGCTCATCCGCACATCGCTGCCGACATTGAGGCCATCCACACTGTCAAAAGAGGCGGACAGATTGATCCCGCCGCCGCCGGTGCCAACATCGGCCGTGCGATAGGCGAAGACCAGAAAGATCGCCGCAAAGGCCAAAACCACGGCGCCAATGACGGTTTCCACGATATTACTGTTCATGCACTTCTCCTTCGCTTGGCCGCAGCGGCCATACCGCTGTTCCGGTCAGGGACGCCACGCCTCGTAATCGCCGGTGCCCTTCTGTCGCTTGCCCCCTTTCAGGATAGAGCCGTCCGGGCGATAGGCAAATTCAGTGCCTGTCAGGTTCGGGCGGTGTTCCTCGATCCAGGGCGCTTTTTCGAGCGCCTGATCATCGGGCAGCTTGTCCGTCGTGTAATGCAACCAGATATGCCACGCGGGCGGCACCTTGGAAGCCTCTGGATCCCCCTTATAGAGAACCCAGCGTCGCTCCCGCCCGACAGGACCGGTCGGCTTGCCTTTTTCACGGTAATAGCGGTTGCCGAACTGGTCTTCACCGACCTGTTCCCCCCGCCACCATGTATATAACCTTGTGCCAATCGTCGCCATATCGCTCGTCTCTCATAGGAAAGCATAAATATTTGCCCGGAATATGGCATTCACGGGGCCGTTCGTCCAGTCTAACTTTTCGTGTTGCGGACGCAATCCGCCGCCCCTGCCCGGTTGATTCTGCCCGGTCCATCTCTTTGTCTGTTACAGCGTTGCTTTTCTACAACGGCCGCCGATTTTCTTGTTAACCATAAAATCCCTTAACTGTCACGAAACCGCCATATTTCGCGATTGATAAAATTTTAGCCACTAAATCTAGATTTTTTGCGGTTGACACCCCAAAATCTGATGACATGATCCTATGCAGTTGGGGGGATTTTGCCTACTATATATGGTAGGCGTTGGAAATGAGAGGGAGCCGCTCCCGCCTGTGTTTTCCGGCGTTTCAGGCAAATATTCCGCTCCGACAGGAACGACTTTAATTCAGTATAATGGAAGGCCTGACGATGCGTATAGAGCGACGGTTCACCAAACAAGATTCATCCCCTTACGCAAGCATCAAATTCAGACAGACAACGAGTGAAATCCGCAATCCGGACGGATCGGTCGTCTTCCGGCTGGAAGGCATTGACGTGCCCGCAAGCTGGTCGCAGGTGGCCTGCGATATCATCGCCCAAAAATATTTCCGCAAGGCAGGTGTTCCGGCGCGGCTGAAACCGGTTGCGGAAAAGGATGTGCCGGAATGGCTGTGGAAGCAGGCCGCCGATGAGGAGGCGCTTGCCGAACTGCCCGAAGAGGAACGCTATATTGGCGAGACATCCTCGACAGAGGTGTTTGATCGGTTGGCCGGCACTTGGGCCTACTGGGGCTGGAAAGGCGGCTATTTTGACGGTGAGGAAGACGCCCGCGCCTATTTCGATGAAATGCGCTTTATGCTGGCGAGCCAGATGGGCGCCCCCAATTCACCGCAGTGGTTCAATACGGGCCTGCACTGGGCCTATGGCATTGATGGTCCGGCGCAGGGCCACTCCTATGTGGATTTCAAGACCGGCAAGCTGAAAAAATCCGAAAGCTCCTATGAGCATCCGCAGCCTCACGCCTGCTTCATCCAGTCAGTTGATGACGATCTGGTCAATGAGGGCGGGATCATGGATCTTTGGGTGCGTGAGGCGCGGCTCTTTAAATATGGCTCCGGTACCGGCACCAATTTTTCAAGCCTGCGCAGCGAAGGCGAGCGGCTATCGGGCGGCGGAAAATCCTCCGGCCTGATGAGCTTCCTCAAAATCGGCGACCGGGCGGCCGGCGCGATTAAATCCGGTGGGACCACGCGGCGCGCGGCCAAGATGGTGACGCTCGATATCGATCATCCGGATATTGAAGAATATATTGGCTGGAAAGCGGTGGAAGAGCAGAAGGTCGCCTCCCTCGTTGCCGGATCGAAGCTGTGCAACATTCACCTGAACAATGTCATCAAGGCCTGTCAGGAGATTGAAGGCGATGAAGCCTTCATTCCGGCTGAAAACCCCTCTCTCAAACAGGCAATTATCGGCGCGCGCAAGGCGATGGTGCCGGAAAACTATATTCAGAGGGTTATCCAGTTCGCCCGCCAGGGTTACACCGAAATTGAATTTCCGACTTATGACACGGATTGGGATTCGGCCGCTTATCTCACGGTATCAGGGCAGAATTCCAATAATTCCGTCCGCGTTACCGATGATTTCATCGAAGCGGTCCTGCGGGACGGCGATTGGAACCTGACTCGCCGCACCGACGGAAAAGTCGCGAAAACCGTCAAGGCGCGCGATTTGTGGGATCAGATCGGCGAAGCTGCGTGGCAGTCGGCCGATCCGGGGTTGCAGTATGACACTACCATCAATGATTGGCACACCTGCCCGGAGGATGGCAGGATCAACGCCTCCAATCCCTGCTCGGAATATATGTTCCTCGACAACACGGCGTGTAATCTCGCGTCCCTCAACCTGATGACTTTCCGCCGCGCCGACAAAAGCTTCGATATCGAGGCGTTTGAGCATGCCGTCCGGGTCTGGACGGTGACGCTTGAAATCTCCGTCCTGATGGCGCAGTTCCCGTCGGAGGAGATTGCGAAGCTCAGCTATAAATTCCGTACTCTCGGCCTTGGCTATGCCAATATCGGCGGACTGCTGATGGCGCGCGGCCTGTCCTATGATTCCGCGGAAGGCCGGGCGCTTTGCGCGGCGATCACCGCGGTGATGACCGGCGTTGCCTATCGGACCAGCGCCGAAATGGCGTCCGAGCTTGGGGCATTCCCCGGATACAAGAAAAATGCGAACCACATGCTGCGCGTGATCCGCAATCACCGCAACGCCGCCTATGGCCTGAATGACGGCTATGAGGCGCTGCATGTCCTTCCTGTCCCGCTTGATGCCATCAACTGCCCGGAAGATGGGCTGGCGGATGCGGCAAAACAGGCCTGGGACGACGCGCTTGAACTTGGGAAAACCCATGGGTATCGCAATGCGCAGGTTTCCGTGATTGCGCCGACGGGGACCATTGGCCTCGTCATGGATTGCGACACCACGGGGATTGAGCCGGATTTCGCCATCGTCAAATTCAAGAAGCTGGCCGGTGGTGGTTATTTTAAGATCATCAACCGCACGGTGCCCGAAGCCCTCGCCCATCTTGGCTACAGCCGGTCAGAGACAAAGGATATCATCGACTATGCGGTCGGCCATGGCACGCTTGAAAATGCGCCCGGCGTCAATCATGAAGCCCTCAGGACGAAAGGCTTCACCGATGAGGTGCTGGAGAAGCTGGAAGCCGCCCTTGCCAGCAGCTTTGATATCAAATTCGCCTTTAACAAATTCACGCTTGGCGAAGATTTCTGCGCAGATGTGCTGGGGCTCGATGCCGATGATCTCAATGATTACGGCTTTGATCTGCTGGCTGCCATCGGCTTCACCCGTCTGGAAGTTGAAGCCGCCAACAGCTATTGCTGCGGCGCGATGACGCTGGAAGGCGCGCCGTATCTGAAAGACGAGCATCTGCCCGTCTTCGATTGTGCCAACCCCTGCGGCCGCAAAGGCACCCGCCTGTTATCCGTGGAAAGCCATATCCGCATGATGGCGGCGGCGCAGCCCTTTATCTCCGGCGCCATCTCGAAGACCATCAATATGGCCAACAGCGCCACGGTCGAGGATTGCAAGGAGGCGTATCTCCTCTCCTGGAAGCTGGCGCTCAAAGCCAACGCGCTTTATCGCGATGGCTCCAAGCTGAGCCAGCCCCTCTCCGCCCTTACCTTTGATGAGGAAGATTATGAGGACGTGCAGGAAGAGGTGAAGGTTTCTCCCGCGGCGGCCAGCAATGTGGTGGCCGAACGGATTGTCGAGCGGTTGGTGTCGGAGCGCAAGAAGCTGCCGACCCGGCGCAAAGGCTATACCCAGAAAGCCGTGGTCGGCGGGCACAAGGTTTATTTGCGGACCGGTGAATATGATGACGGCAATCTCGGTGAAGTGTTTATCGATATGCATAAGGAAGGCGCCGCCTTCCGCAGCCTGATGAACAACTTTGCCATCGCTATTTCCATCGGCCTGCAATATGGCGTGCCGCTTGAGGAATTTGTCGAGGCCTATACCTTCACGCGCTTTGAACCCTCGGGCATTGTCGAGGGCAATGATGCCATCAAGATGTCCACCTCAATCCTTGATTACCTGTTCCGCGAGCTGGCGATTTCCTATCTCGGTCGCAATGATCTGGCTCATGTGGCGGTGGATGATCTGCGCACCGACGCCATCGGCGGTGGCGAGGCGCAGGCGAAGATTACCGATGATGAAGTCGCGCGCAACCCGGCGGCCATCAATAATGTCATCAACCTTGCCTCCACGGGCTATGTCCGCGCCAATAATTTTGAGGTGCTGCAGGGCGGCCTTTCCGCCATGAGCATGAGCCTTGGTGAAGGCCAGGTGAGTGCGGCGGCAGCCAGTTTCGGCGCCGCCGGGGCCGTGGCGGCCGCCAGTGTCAGCGCGGGCGGCGGATCATCGAGTGCCGCCGCCGGATCTGACCGGCTCAGCCGCGTCATGGAAGCGCGCATGAAAGGATATGAGGGCGATAGCTGCGGTGAATGCGGCAATTTCACCCTTGTGCGCAATGGAACCTGCATGAAATGCGATACCTGCGGTTCCACCAGCGGATGTTCGTAACGCTTACCCATTTTGTCGATTACGGTTGTTCCCATCCCGCGGATGAACAGTTTCGTTGCGTAACCTGTAGAGTAAAAGAGTAGCGTAATCAGTAGCTTATAAGATTATCTTTCTTTTGAGTATAACAAGGCTGATTGCTTGCCTTATCATTGCTCCCGAAAGAAGGGCCTGTTTCCGGAAACAGGCCCTTTTTCAGTCTGTATGCGACCTTATGACCAGGTGGTAGCGAAGCCCTTGCGCTTCAGATTCTGGGTAATCGAGCGGTTCTTGCGCTTCGTCTGTATGTCCGGCTGCGGCTTGCCGAAATACCAGCCCTGCCCGTAATTGACGCCGAGCACATTGAGCACATGAAGCTGTTCTTTCGTTTCCACCATTTCCGCGATGGTGCCGATATCCAGCTCCTGGCAGAGGCGCGAAAGCGCTTTCAGAATAGCGGCGTCGCGCTTGTTGGTCAGCACTTCCTTGATATAGGTGCCATCAATCTTGATATAGTCAACGGTCATGGCACGGATATATTGGAAGGAAGCGGAGCCGGAGCCCATATCATCAAGCGCCACTTCGATGCCATTGCGGCGGATTGACTGAATGACATTTTCGGCCCGCTGCAAATCCTTGATACGGCTGGTTTCGGTAACCTCCAGACTGACATGTTCCCGGATTTCGTCATTATCCGCATAAAGCGCCAGCAGATTGTCCACAAAGCTGTCGGATTCCAGCGAATAGCCGGACAGGTTGATGGCAAGACGCGGCAGCGTATCACCGCGCTTCTGGAATTCCAGCAGCTTCTCCTTGACCTTGTGGGCAACGCCGAGGTCAAGATCCTGCACAATGCCCGTTTCCTCCGCGAAGGTCACGGTTTCATAGGGGCTCTCCCCGTCCTTGAAACGGGAGAGCACCTCATAATGATGGATTTCCCGGTCCGATAGCTGGACAATGGGCTGGTAAGCCAATTTGAACTTGTAATTCTGGAACATGGATTTGAGCGCCAGCATCCGGTTCATGGTTTTTTCCAGCCGGTTATCCATGCCTTCCGCCAGAGATTTGATATTGAAATCCTCAATATCATTCTCGACGAAGTTGTTGATAACATACATCAACGCCTGCGTCGCATGATTGGCGGAAAGCTGTCCCTTCATCAGCTCAACAGTGCTTTGCTGCACAATAATGCTTCCCTTGCCTCCCTCTGCGGCGAGTGAGGAAATCTTTTCTTCCAGAATGCGCGTGTCGATGGCGGGGCTGTGCACGACGCCGTATTTTTCCGCATCAAGACGTCCGGCGCTGTCCCCGCCCAGGGAATAGCGTCGCAGAATGACGCCGATGCGGTCAAAAAACTGTCCCATCTCTTCTTCGCCGAGGCGTTCCTGAAGCGCGGAAAGACCATTCAACTGTAACAGCGTCAACTCTGTTTTCTGCCCGGCGTTGGCGGCCAGCGTCATCTGCTGGTCGGCAAGTTTGAGAAAATCCGTCCGCCCGAGCAGGCCCGTATCGGTGTCGCGATATTCCGAACTGGTGCGCACCGCCGCCATGCTGGAGATATTGAGGGCGAGGAAGACATGTTCATGATTTCGCGGCAATTTGCAGGCGCCCACAATAGTGGAGATGTGGGTGTTTTCCATGCGGACAACGACCGGTGTAATTCGATCACCGACCTGCATACTGTCAAGAATATTGGTAATGATCGGACGATCCTGTTCGGTCACCAGATCCAGGAAAATGGCGCCTTCCAGATCATTCATGTCTAATCCGGTCAGCCCCTTAGCGGCACCGGAAGCGAATATGACGGAGCCGTCTTTGTCCAGCTCGATGAGCAAATCCGCGGCGGCGAATGAAAAGGCGACGAAGCGTTCCTTTTCAGTGCGCAGGATATCCAGTTTGCTTTCTTCAGTCACCGTACAACCTTTTGGTTAATGTCAGGGTAAGATTAGCCAGCGATATGTTAAAAATTCGGTAATGGATTGAAGGAAAAATAAAAAACCCGCCGAATGTGGCGGGTTTTGTATTTCGCGTCCTACTTTTTATCAGCCGTCTGATTTCGGTTGCGGCAGAACCGTGCGGATATGCAGCTCCCGCAGGTTCTTCAGCGGCACTTCCGCCGGGGCATGCATCATCAGATCCTGCGCCTGCTGGTTCATCGGGAACAGGATCACCTCGCGGATATTCGGCTCATCCGCCAGCAGCATGACAATCCTGTCAACGCCGGGGGCAATGCCGCCATGGGGCGGTGCGCCATAGCGGAACGCACTCAGCATCCCGCCGAAACGTTCTTCCACCACGGTCGCGTCATATCCGGCAATCTCGAAGGCCTTGATCATGATATCGGGACGATGGTTCCGGATGGCGCCGGATGACAGCTCGATCCCGTTGCAGACGATATCATACTGATAGCCCTTGATATCGAGCGGGTCCATCGTCTCCAGCGCTTCAAGCCCGCCCTGCGGCATGGAGAAAGGGTTATGGCTGAAGTCGAGCTTCTTTTCCTTGTCGTCATATTCGAACATCGGGAAATCGACGACCCAGCAGAAGCGGAAGACATCCTTTTCGCAGATATCCAGCTCTTCGCCGATGCGGATACGGGCCTTGCCGGCGAGTTCCGCTGCGCCGGATGCCTTATCACAGGCGAAGAAGACAGCATCCCCCTCACCCACACCGGTGACCTCGCGAATTTGCGCAATGCGCGCTTCATCGAGATTTTTCGCGATGGGGCCTTTGGCTTCCCCGTCCTTGAAGATGATGTAGCCGAGGCCGCCTGCGCCTTCCTTGCGGGCCCAGTCGTTCATCTTGTCGAAGAAGCTGCGCGGCCGGTCGGCGGCGCCCGGCGCCGGAATCGCCCGTACGACAGCCCCCGCCTCAATATTTTTCGCGAACAGGCCGAAGCCCGAGCCGCGGAAAGGTTCCGTCGCATCACTGAGAATGATCGGGTTGCGCAAATCCGGCTTGTCGGAGCCGTATTTCAGCATGGCATCATCAAAGGGGATCCGCTCGAACGGGGTGACGACCTTGCGATCGCCTGCAAATTTCTTGAAGACATCGGTCAGCACCGGTTCGACGGCATTGAACACATCTTCCTGCGTGACGAAGGCCATTTCGATATCGAGCTGGTAAAATTCGCCCGGGCTGCGGTCGGCGCGGGCGTCTTCGTCGCGGAAACAGGGCGCGATCTGGAAGTAGCGATCAAAGCCCGACATCATGATAAGCTGCTTGAACTGCTGCGGTGCCTGCGGCAGGGCGTAGAATTTACCGGGATGCATCCGGCTCGGCACCAGGAAGTCGCGCGCGCCCTCCGGTGAGGAGGCCGTCAGGATCGGCGTCTGAAATTCCATGAAGCCCTGCGCGCGCATGGCGTCCCGCAGGCTCGCAATAACGTTGGAGCGCAACACAATATTCTGGTGCAGCCGGTCACGGCGGAGATCAAGATACCGGTGGCGCAGGCGGATATCTTCGGGGTATTCCTGATCGCCGAAAACGGGCATGGGCAGTTCATCGGCCGCCGACTGGATAGCGAACTCGCTGATATAAATCTCGATACTGCCGGTCGGCAGGTTGGGATTTACGGTCTCCTGGCTGCGGGCGACCACCTTGCCGGTGACGGTGACGACGCTTTCCGAACGAACACTCTCCACAGCCTTGAAATTCGGCACATCATGTTCGATCACGCATTGGGTAATCCCGTAATGGTCGCGCAGATCGACAAACAGCAGATTGCCATGATCGCGCTTGCGATGAACCCAGCCCGACAGGCGGACGGTTTTGCCAACATCACTCTCGCGCAGATCAGCGCAAGTATGGGTGCGGTAGCTATGCATGATACTCTCTTAAGTTTCGGATCCAGCCTGATCGCTATTGATGACGCGCCTGTCTTACATGGTTTTTTGCCCGCCGCCAACCTTCCTTTATGGAGAAATATGGGCTATTGTCGGGGGAATGAACGTCATGGCGTAACAAGTCGCGTCCGGATGCCCCGAAACGCAGCGTTGCCTGAAAGGGCGCAAGTATTCAATGCAGATAATAACAACAACGGCCGGTCTTGAAGAGCTGGTCACCCGCTTTGAACAGCATTCCTATATGACCATCGATACGGAGTTCATGCGCGAAAGCACCTTCTGGCCCATTCTGTGCCTTGTCCAGATGGCGACGGAGGATGAATCAGCCATTGTTGATCCGATGGCGAAGGGCATTGATCTTGCCCCTCTCTTTCGTCTGCTGCAAAATCAGAAGGTGCTGAAAGTCTTCCACGCGGGACGGCAGGACCTTGAAATTTTTCATCATATGACCGGCGAGGTGCCCGCCCCCATCTTCGATACGCAGGTTGCGGCCATGGTCTGCGGCTTTGGCGAATCCGTCGGCTATGACACGCTGGCGTCCAAGCTGACGGGCAAGGCGATCGACAAATCCTCCCGCTTCACGGACTGGGCGCGCCGTCCCCTGTCGGAGCGGCAACTCACCTATGCGGAAGCCGATGTGACGCATCTGCGGGACATATACAAATATCTCTCGGCCAAGCTGAAGGACAGCGGACGCGAGGAATGGGTGGCCTCCGAGATGGAGATTCTGCGTTCCCCCGATACCTATTTCATTCCGCCGGAAAATGCCTGGATGCGCATCAAGTCACGCAATACGCATGCAAAATTCCTGGCCATCCTGCAAAGCATTGCTGCCTGGCGGGAGCGGCAGGCCCATCGCCAGGATATTCCGCGCAATCGCATCCTGCGCGACGAGGCACTCATCGAAATCGCGTCAAATCCGCCGAAGAATACGGAAACCCTGTCGCATGTACGCGGTATCGGCAAAAAATTCGCCGATGGCAAGATGGGTGACGGATTGCTGGAGGCGGTGCAGAAAGGCGTCAATACGCCGCCCGATCAGGCCCCGCGCCTGCCGAAGAAAACCCCGCCGCCGAAGGGCATCGGCCCGCTGATGGAGTTGCTGCGGGTATTGCTCAAGCTTCGCTCGGAAGAAAATGATGTGGCGCAGAAGCTGGTATGCAGCCTTGCCGACCTTGAAAAGATTGCGGCCGATGACGAGGCGGACGTTCCCGCTCTCAAGGGCTGGCGCCGCCGCGTCTTTGGCGAGGACGCGCTGCGTCTCAAACATGGCGAGATTGCGCTTTCCTGCAAGGATGGGAAGATCAGGATAATTTCCCTGGAATAACCTCGATTTTCGCATCGGAGCCAAGGCTACCGGCAAGGCTGTCCAGCTGTTTGCGGACATGATGCCCGACCAGCGCCGCGAGCGATGACGGAATTTTGAGGGTCACGGTGGATGTGGAAATTTCAAGCCGCGTTTGCGCCAGAATACCGATGGTGCCGCCGCTCAGCGTATGCGAGAGCCGCATGGCAAGACCGGTGATCAGTGCGTTTTTCGCCTCCTCCTCGGTCAGCAGCCTAAGACAATCCATTGTCGCCGGTCCGCTCAAATCCCCCTTGTAACGAGCATAGACGGAAAGCGCGACGACCGCCCGGCCGCGATGGCCGATGCCGCTGAAAGGCGCGCGGAAAATCCGCCGGAAGGCCTGCGCCGCGCGATAGTCAGAATTAGCCCACCAGGCAATATCCGACAGGGTCGCGGCCGCCATTATCAACCGCTTGCTCTTGCGGTCGGACATTTGCAGCACATCTTTTAGCCACTCATAGATTTCTTCGCCATGTTCGGGGAAACGGCCCTCACTTGCCGCCATGTCGCGGCAGGCATCGAGCAGCGGATCACGCTTGCGGACGGATTTCTTGAGTTCGGAAAACAGCATCCCCTCCCGCAGGCCATTGCCGGAAAAGACAACATTCTTCGGCGTCACCTTGGCCATCAACTCCTGCAGGATGATGGCGGCGGTATGCATGGTGTTGGCGCGGGATTTCGGGATGCCGTTGGCGTTATACATATCCTCGATCGACATGGCGAGAATTTCGTCGATCAGAACGCTGATCTGATCAGCGGTCAGGCGGTAATTATGGATGATGGTCAGCGGATGGTTGGTCTTGATGATATGATAGCGGGCAAGGACGCGCCAGGCGCCCCCGACCGCATAGAAATTCCGGGCGGTCAGCTTCTCCAGCCAGCTTGCCTTTTCGAATTTCTTATTGACCAGCTTGCGCAGCTTCGCTTCCGTCATGCCCATATGCGACAGGCGCAGCGCGCCCAGCGGCAATGTCGCCGTCTCATGGATGCGGAAGTCGGAAATTTCCACGAGCTCCAGGCTACCGCCGCCGAGGTCCCCGGCAACGCCATCCGCATGGGGAATGCCGGACAGTACACCAAGACCGGAATAGCGCGCTTCCTGACGGCCGCTCAGCACCTGTACATTGAGGTCGCACTGCTGCTCAATCTCGGAAACGAATTCGGAGCCGTTCTCCGCCTCGCGCACGGCGGCGGTGGCGGCGACCATAACGCGCTCGATCCCCATATGGTGGACCAGCGCGGCATAGCGGCGCAGCGCGGCCAGCGCCTCCGCCATGGCCTTTTCACCGAGCCGCCCGGTCGTGCCGAGCTCCTGCCCGAGACCGCACATCACCTTTTCATTGAATTTGGGAAGGGGAACCCGCTGTGGCCCGTCAAAAACCACCAGGCGGACCGAGTTCGAACCGATATCAATCACTGCGGTTGACCGGTCCGACACCTTGACGGCGGGGTCCAGTTCTCTATCCCGATCTTCCATACTTTTTCTGGCACCTACAGTATTTTAACGCTGTATGTCAGCTTGGCGGAACAAGCTTCGGTACTGGTTCCTTTACAAGCAAAGCTTTGCCGCGTCCAGATAAAGACGGATTGGTCATAAAATAATTGTGAGCGGAAAATGATTCCGAACCATTGATGACACGCTCATATTCGCCGTTTTCGCGTAGTTTCCAGCTTTGCTGGTTGTCTTTCAGGCATACCACCATGATCTGGTCCAGCACCTGCCGGTGGATGGTTTCGTTGGTGACGGGCACCAGCGTCTCGACGCGCCGGTCGAAGCTGCGCGGCATCCAGTCAGCGGAGGAGATAAAGACCTTCGCCTGATCAGACGGCATTTTATGGCCGTTGCCGAAACAGACAATACGCGAATGTTCCAGAAAACGCCCGACGATGCTCGTCACCTGGATATTTTCCGACATCCCCTTGAGGCCGGGCCGCAGGCAGCAGATGCCACGGATGACAAGTCGGATATCGACTCCCGCATTGCTGGCCCGGTAGAGGGTGTCAATAAGCTGTGGGTCGACAAGGGAATTCATCTTGGCCCAGATAGCGGCCGGCTTGCCGTTCCTAGCGAAGGCGATTTCCTTCTCGATCATCTCTATCAGGGATTTGCGCAGACTGTAGGGGGAAAGCACGAGCTTTTTCAGCCCCTTCGGCTTGGCATATCCGGTAATGTAATTGAACATCAGCGAGACATCGCTGGCGAGATCCGCATCGGTGGTGAACATCGACAGGTCGGAATAGATTCGCGCATTGATCGGATGGTAGTTGCCGGTGCCAAAATGTATGTAGGTTTTTAGACCCCGCCCCTCGCGCCGGACAACGACGGACACCTTGGCATGGGTTTTAAGATCGATAAAGCCATAGATGACCTGCGCCCCGGCCCGTTCCAGATCGCGCGCCCATTTAATGTTCGCCGCTTCATCGAAGCGGGCCTTCAGCTCGATCAGCGCGGTGACGGACTTGCCCGCCTCTGCCGCCTCAATCAGGGCGCGGACAACCGGGGAGTTGGTGGATGTCCGGTACAGCGTATGCTTGATGGCGATAACGTTTGGATCCGCCGCCGCCTGCTGCAGGAACTGCACGACCACATCGAAACTCTCATAGGGGTGATGGACGATAAAGTCTTTCGTGGCGATTGCGGCGAAGATATCCCCGGCTGCATCGCGCACCCGTTCCGGATAGCGCGGCGTGTAGGGTTTGAAGCAGAGATCAGGCCGCTCCGGGGTGATCAGCGCGGCAGTATCGGACAGGCCGAGAATGCCGTCCACAACGATTGCGGCGCGGTTGTCAAGCTCCAGCTCCCGGCTCAGGTAATCGACAAACTCCTCCGGCATGTCCTTATCCACCTTGAGGCGGATAACGCTGCCGCGGCGGCGGCGCTTAAGGGCGGATTCGAACAGCCGCACCAGATCTTCGGCCTCTTCCTCCACCTCGATATCGCTATCGCGGACGATGCGGAACATCCCCTTGCTGGCGACATCATAGCCGGGAAACAGATGGTGGAGGAACAGCATCACCGTGTTTTCAAGGCTGATGAAACGGATTTTCGCACCCGGCAGGCGGATGAAGCGGTCCAGCGTCTGCGGCAGCAGCAGCAGCGCCTTCAGATTGCGGTCCGGTTCCTTGCGGGCGAGTTCCAGAAACATGCCGAAGCCGAGATTCTGGATGAAGGGAAAGGGATGCGCCGGATCGAGCGCCATGGGCGTCAGCACCGGATAGATTTCCTGCATGAAATGATCTTCGAGCCAGTTTTTCTCCTGACGCGTGAGCTCGGCCGGCGAGAGGACGGAGATGCCATTATCCCGTAATTCCTTGATCAGCGTGCGCCATTGCTGATTCTGCTCATGCATCAGGCGCGTTGCCTTGCTTTCCACCTCGGCCAGCTGCTGCGCGGGCGTCAACCCGTCATCGCTGATGGTTTTCACATTGGCCCGGATCTGGCCCCATAGCCCGGCGACGCGGACCATGAAGAACTCATCAAGATTGGCGGCGGAGATCGAGAGAAAACGGAGGCGTTCCAGCAGCGGATGCGCCGGGTTGGCCGATTCCTCGAGTACCCGCCAGTTGAAGGAAAGCCACGACAGCTCCCGATTGATGAACCGTTTCGGGCTCTTCAGCAGATTACTCTTTTCCTCATCCACGATGTCTGATTTTGCCGACATACCAACCCTGCTCCAGTTCCGGAAATTCAATGCCTTGACATTGATATAGGGATTTAATCTCGGATTTATGACAATACGGAAAAAATTCCCACTCCGGCCTTTATAGCGGAGATTGGTAAAAAAATCACTCCACTCGCGTCCAGTCCTGCGTTTGGCAGAACATCAGCACGCAGCCCTTGACTTCCAGCGCATCCGGCTTGACCAGCTCCATCTTGGCGCGATAGGTCTTGCCATCCTCGGGGTTATAGATTTCACCATCGCCCCATTCGTTTTCGCCATCCTTGACAAATCCGTTCAGCATCTGCAGGCCGATGATGGGACGGCTGCGCAAGGCCTCATCGCTGTTGTGCTGATCTGTTTTCGGTTTGCCCTCCGGCGTCAAGGGCTCTTTCAGCCAGATGATTTCCCCGCACAGCTTGTCGTTGCAGGGCGCAATTTTGACATGGCTGTTGCCGTCTTTCGTCGCCCAGACGCCGGTGGCGTCCGCCGCTGCGGCGGGATCGGCGGAGAGTAAAAAGGCGGCGCCAATGGCGGCCAGCAGGATAGAAAAACGCATCGTTACCCCTCCCACAGATGATATGATCGCTACAATGTACCCGGAAAGGCGCCGCCGTCCATCAGAATGTTCTGGCCGGTGATGAACCCCGTCTTGTCACTGCACAGAAAGGCGCAGGCGGCGCCGAATTCCTCAGCGGTGCCGAACCGTCCGGCGGGATTTTGCGCCGCCCGTTCCGCCTTCACTTCGGCGATGGACTTGCCGGTTGCCTTGGAAACGGCCTTGAAATTGCCGGCCAGCCGGTCGGTATCGAACGGCCCCGGCAGCAGGTTGTTGATGGTCACATTATGGGCAACGGTCTTGCGTGATATCCCGGCGACAAAACCGGTCAGCCCGGCCCGCGCGCCGTTAGACAGGCCAAGAATATCAATGGGCGATTTCACGGCGGCGGAGGTGATATTGACGATGCGGCCGAAGCCACGCGCCTGCATGCCGTCCACGGTCGCCTTGATCATCTCAATCGGCGTCAGCATATTGGCATTGAGCGCCTTCTGCCAGTCTTCCAGACTCCAGTCGCGGAAATCGCCGGGTGGCGGCCCGCCGGCATTATTGACGAGGATATCGGGTGCCGGACAGGCTTTCAGCACCTCGGCGCGGCCCGCCTCCGTCGTAATATCTCCGGGAATGGCGATCACCTCAACCGGCCAGCTTTTGCGGATATGGTCGGCAGTGGCTTCCAATGTTTCCGCCGTGCGGGCCGTAATCACCAGATTGACGCCCTCTGCGGCCAGCGCTTCCGCCGAGCCCCGCCCGAGCCCCTTGCTTGAGGCGCAGACAATCGCCCATTTTCCTGAAATCCCGAGATCCATTTCCCTACTCCTGCTCTTCCTTCATTACCTCCCGCACGAGAGCGAGGGTGATTTTTCTTTTACGCGCGAGTGCGTTGTCATCGAGGCGGGAGACGAAGCGTTCCGCCGCCGCGAAGGAACGTTCCAGCCGCTCAACGATATATTGGACGACATCGGGGGGTACGGCAAGCTGGCGATCGGAAAAATGTTTGACCAGAAGCGCCGCGAACAGCGCGTCATCAGGTTCGGCAATGCGCGCGAGCGCAATGGTACCGAGACGTGATTTGAGGTCCGCCAATGCCAGGGGCCAGGCGGCGGGGGCGGTTTTCGCGGTGATCAGCAGGCTGCCGCCTTTCTCCTGGATGAGATTATAGAGGTGGAAAATCGTTTCTTCCTCGATTTCCCGGCCGATCATTTCATCCATATCCTCAAGGATAAGGGGCTGTGCGGCGCGCATCGTCAGCGCCTCTATTCCGAGTGAATTGAGTGTTTCCGGAGACAGGATTTCCGCGCCGCTGACGGTCTGCCAGACATGGGCGAGATGGCTTTTGCCGCATCCGGGCGGACCGGTGAGGATCAGGATGTTGGCAGGCCAGTCCGGCCAGCGGTCAATCCAGGCCACCGCGTCGCGATTGCTGCTGGTGACCAGGAAATCATCCCGCCCCTGCGCCGCCCGGACGGGAAAAGCCATCGGAATTTGCGCGGCGGCCATGCTATTCTTTCGCGCTGTCGTCGCCCGGCCCTTCTGGCGGCGGCGCGCCATAGATAGGGCTTTGCAGATACTGCTCGATGGCGAAGCGGCTGAGCACGCCGATCACCGCCGCCATGGGCACGGCAATCAGCACGCCGACAAATCCGAACAGGCTGCCGCCGGCCAGCAGGCCAAACATCACCCAGACAGGATGCAGCCCCACCTTGCCGCCGACCAGATTGGGGACAAGCACATATCCTTCCAGAACCTGTCCGATAATGAAAATAATCACAACCGCGCCGATCATGATGTAATCGGGCCAGAACTGGATCAGCGCCACGCCGACGGAGGCAATAAAACCGATGATCGCGCCGACGAAGGGAATGAAGGAAATGAGACCGGTGATAATGCCGATGAGAAAGCCGAATTCGAGCCCGGTCAGCATCAGCGCCAGACCATAATAAGCGGCGAGAATCAGGCAGACAAGGGACTGGCCGCGCACAAAACCGGCAAGAACGTCATCAATCCGCCGCGCCAGCGTGCGGATCTGTTCCGCATGTTTCTTCGGCAGCCAGCTATCAATCCGCTCCACGATATGATCCCAGTCCCTGAGCAGGTAGAAGGCGACGACCGGGGAAATAACCAGCAGTGTGATGAGATTAACGAAGGCCAGCCCGCCGCCGACGATATTTTCCGACAGCGTCGCCAGCTTCTTCGCCATTTCACCGATATATTGACCAACCGTATTGTTGAACTCCTCATTCTGGCGCCAGGCGGGAAGGTCAACGAAGCGGTCAATAAGCGGCATCAGGAAACTGCGGATGTTCTCGTAATAGCGCGGCATATTGTCGATGAGGCCGAGCACCTGATCAATGATAATCGGAACAATCAGGAACAGCGCCAGATTAACCAGCACCAGGAACAGGCCGATGATAATTGCCGTCGCGGCGGTCCGGCTGAACCCGGCCTCTTCGAGGCGGTCAGCCACCGGATCCAGAAAATAGGCAACCCCCATGCCCAGAACAAAGGGCAGCAGGATATCGCTCAGCAAGATCAGGAACAGGACGAAGGCGACAAGCGCAATCCCCCAGAATTTCATTTGTTGTTTCAAGGTCATGATGCCCCCGTCTCATGGCTGTTCTGCCGAAACCATTGTAAGGTATAGGCGATGCCCGACAGCACCGTGGTTGCCGCCACCACATAGACGAACAGGTCAATGGCGCCATTGAACCCGGCCTCCAGCCCCTTGTCGGCAAGGACGAAGGCGGCGAGCAAAATCTGGCAGAAGGTGTTCAATTTGCTCAGCTTCGAGGGGACGATCGTGATGTTCAGCTCCAGCAGGAATGTAAAAATAATGCCGCCGATGATGAGAAAATCCCGGCTTACCACCAGAATGACCAGCCAGCTCGGCAGGTCTTCCTGAATACCGAGGGTAACATAGATGGACACCAGCAGGATCTTGTCGGCCAGCGGGTCGAGATAGGTGCCAAGCGGGGTGACAAGGTTGAACTGCTTCGCGATCAGCCCGTCAAGCGCATCCGACAACCCCGCCAGCAAAAAGGTGAGGAACGCCGCATACATCTGCTCCGCCAGAATCAGCCAGACAATGACGGGCACCAGTAACATACGGAGAAGCGTAAGGCTGTTGGGAATATTCAATGTAACGTCCGGATAACAATATATACTGTCTTTTCAATGTTCTATATGACTTACTTCGGGTCCAGCGTCCAGTAGCCCATATGCTCGACCAGGGCAAGGTTTCGCCGATCCAGCGCGGCGACAAGCTGGTCCATGCTGCCGATATAGGTGATGTTCCAGAAGGCCTCCTCCACTGACAGATCACGGATTTTCACGCCGCTGACGTTGGAGAGACTCTCCACCTGCCGTTGCAGCGTCAGCCAGCCCGGCAGATCACGGATTTTCGTTGTTACGGCAAGCGTCGTCTCGGTGCCGAAATCAAGGACATTGCGGCTTTTCCATTCTTCCTGCAGCTCGCCCAGCAGGTTGAAAACCACGCTTTGCATCAGCATTTCGTGATCTTCCGTGCCGCGGAAAACCCGCATCGTGGCCGGGCCTTCCCGGTCGCTGCGCTGATGGCTGACGTCAAGGAGCGGCGTGCCATCCGGCGCGCTGCGGGGGGTGACACTGATGACATGCACGGCGGAGACATCATAATTGCGTTTGAGCGTATCGATTGCCGACGGGTCCATTGCCAGCGCCTTTTGACCGTCGATGCTCCGCATATCGGCGATATCCCCGGCGGGCACCAGCACCGGCTGGACAAAAGGTTGCGCCCAGTCATCGCGGAGAGCGTCCGGCGCCTGCGGACGGACGCCATAGTCGATCACATCCACCCACACGCTGCGCCAGGGATTGGGGTAGGCCCACAGGTTGGCCTGGCCGTCTTCCTGATAGACGGGAAGAACAAGAATCGGTCGCGCCACAGCCTCTGAAAAGGGCAGCCGGTCGGCGCGCAGCAGGCTCCGGATGTCGTCGCGCTTGAACTCAAATGTCAGATCGGCGAGATATCGCTTTGCTGAACTGCGCTCGTTGGCGACCTGAAAAGAGGCGACCAGCGGCGTGATATCGGATTCCGACAGGGCGGGCAGCCGATCATGGTGGCTGGCGGGGACCAGACGGCGAAGCAGCGCCGCAAAGGCCCGTTCCTGCCCTTTGGCGACGGCGACGGTGCGCGCTTTGGCCGCGGAGGCGGCGGTTTCATCGACGGCAATATCCTGCACGACATAGAAATTCTCATCCGCCAGCACGGCGCGGGGCGCCCCGGCCAGGCAACCAAGTGCGAGGATGAGGCAAAACAGCCGAGAAAAGCGCGAAAAGAATGTTTTTGTCTGTGTTTCCGTCATTGCAAACCACTGGAAAAAAAGTATGTTGACCCAATCATAATCCTAAATCTCGGATGCAGCATAACTTATGAATACCGATAGCTCCAAAAAAAGTTACAGCTACAAGGACGCGGGCGTCGACATAGTGGCAGGAAACTCGCTTGTCGAAGCTATCAAACCCCTCGCTGCATCCACCCGCAGACCCGGAGCGGACGCAGATCTTGGCGGTTTTGGCGCGCTTTTCGATCCCCGCGCCGCAGGCTTCACGGACCCGCTCCTCGTTTCCGCTACCGATGGCGTCGGCACCAAGCTGAAAGTCGCCATTGACATGAATCGCCATGAGACGGTCGGCATTGATCTGGTCGCCATGTGCGTCAATGATCTGGTTGTGCAGGGGGCGGAACCGCTGCTGTTTCTCGATTATTTTGCAACCGGCGGCCTCGATGTCGCGGCCGCGCGCGATATCATTGCCGGGATTGCCGAAGGCTGCCGCCAGGCAGGCTGTGCCCTGATCGGTGGAGAGACGGCGGAAATGCCCGGCATGTATGCCAAGGGCGATTACGATCTCGCCGGATTTACGGTCGGCGCGGTGGAGCGGGACCAACTGCTAAAGGCCGACAATCTGGAAGTGGGACAAGTCCTGCTCGGCCTCGCCTCCTCCGGCTTGCATTCCAACGGGTTTTCGCTGGTCCGTCGTCTGGTCGCCGATTTCAATCTCGATTATGCTGCCCCGGCCCCGTTTGATGCTGATATCTCCCTGGGCGAGGCGCTGATCAAACCGACCCGCATTTATGTGAAAAGTTGTCTTGAGGCGATCCGCGCGGGCCATATCATCGCCCTTTCCCATATCACCGGCGGTGGGCTGTATGAGAATATTCCGCGCGTCCTGCCAAAGCATCTTGCCGCCCGTCTGGACGCCACCAGCTGGCCCTTGCCGCCGCTGTTCGGATGGCTGGCGGAGCTTGGCAATATCACGCCGAAGGAACTCGCGACCACCTTCAACTGCGGCCTGGGTATGGTTGTCGTTGTCCCGGCCGAGCGCGCGGAAGAGGCGGAGAAAATGCTCTCCGCCGCCGGGGAAACCATCTATCGCATCGGGGAGCTTGTCCCGCGGGAAGATGCGGGGGCGCAGGTCATCATTTCAGGGCTGGAAGAAACGTGGCAAAGCTGAAAGTAGCGGTTTTTATCTCGTCCCGCGGCTCCAACATGCAGTCGCTGGTGCGGGCCTGCAACGATCCTGAATTTCCGGCAGAGGTTGTCAGCGTCCTGTCCAATAATCCGGAAGCGGCGGGCCTTAAATTTGCGGCCGAGCACAGCATCGCGACGCGGGTCATCGACCATCGTGATTTTGCAGATCGCGCGGCGTTCGAGGGGGAGATCAACCGTTATCTGGAGACGGTGAAGGTCGATCTGATCTGCCTGGCCGGTTTCATGCGGCTGCTGACGGCGGATTTCGTCAACCGCTGGCGTGATCGTATTCTCAATATCCATCCGTCGCTGCTGCCGGCCTTCAAGGGGCTGCATGTGCATGAGCGGGCGATTGAAAGCGGCGCCCGTTTCACCGGCTGCACGGTGCATTATGTGCGCCCGGAAATGGATGACGGGCCGATCATCGCGCAGGCCGTTGTGCCGATCCTGCAGGACGATACGCCGGATGCCCTCGCCGCCCGGATACTGGAGCAGGAGCATCGCCTCTATCCCCTCGCCCTTCGGCTGGTGGCCTCAAAGCGGGTCAAGATCCACGGCTCCCGCGTGCTGATTGAAAACGGGGCGGAAGAAAGCGCCGTTCTGATCAATCCACCACTGGATATTTCCTGAGACCGTAGAGCGTTCTTGCTCTTCGCCGCTTTTTGCTGCTAGCTTTCCCGTATGAACAACAAGGACGGGACGCAGCTCGGGGAGCGGCGCAATATTGATACCTTCAAGCTTGCCGTGCACCGGACAGAGCTTGCCAACCGCCGCACCCTGATGGCCTATATCAAGACGGCGATGGGGCTGGCGGCGGGGTCGGTCGCGCTGTTGCAGCTTATCGATGACAACTGGCTGCAACTGCTCGGCTGGGCACTGCTGCCGCTTGCCGCCCTCGCCCTTATTGTCGGCGTTTTTGATTACAGAAGGGTGAAGAAATCCATCGAGGCGGAAAAGCGCGACGGCGGGCTGTAAGGTTTTTTGCGCAAGAGCAATAAAAAAAGCCGGGGACTTTCGCCACCGGCTTTTTTGATTGGTTTCCCGAGGATTAGCGGGAGTAATATTCGACGATCAGGTTCGGTTCCATCATCACCGGATAGGGTACATCGGCCAGCTTCGGCACAGCTTTGAAGGTGCCTTTCATGCCCTTGTGATCGACTTCGATATATTCCGGCACGTCCCGTTCCGGGCTGTCCGCAGCTTCGAGCACGAGGGCGAGCTGCTTGGATTTCTGACGGACTTCAACGACATCGCCCGGCTTGACCATGTAGGAGGCGATATTAACCTTCTGGCCGTTGACCAGAACATGGCCATGGTTGACGAACTGACGGGATGCGAAAACGGTCGGCACGAATTTCATGCGATAGACAACGGCGTCGAGACGACGTTCCAGCAGGCCGATGAGGTTTTCGGACGTATCGCCCTTCAGGCGGACGGCTTCTTCATACAGACGGCGGAAGGATTTTTCGGTGATATTGCCGTAATAGCCTTTCAGCTTCTGCTTGGCGCGCAGGTGAATACCGAAGTCGGAGAGTTTGCCGCGGCGTCCCTGGCCATGCTGGCCGGGTCCGTAATCGCGGCGGTTAACCGGGCTTTTCGGGCGGCCCCACAGGTTTTCACCCATGCGGCGGTCAATTTTATATTTCGCTTGAATGCGTTTGCTCATAACTTTATCCAGTTCAATTATCAGGAAAAAGGCAGTCCGACGAGTCCTGCACAAGGCGCGCATCATAGAAACTCCCGCTCCCTTGTCAAGCCTTCCCGCGCTTTTTTGCGCTTTCCTGTGCGTTGATAAAGGCGCTTATCTCCGCGAGGGCGCGTTCAGGCGCCTCATGGGTGACCCAGTGGCTGATGCCGGGCAACCGGATAATGCGAAGATCGGGGATGAAATCTTCCAGCCCCTCCAGATTTGCAACCTGCAGGGCTTCATCCGCCTCTCCCCAGAGGACAAGGGTCGGGACATGAACCATAAAGCGCGCCGGATCAAGGCCGGAGCCTTTGCCGAATGTCTCCTCCGTCGCAGGGTTAAGCGGTGTCGCCCGGTAATAATTCAGCATCGCCGTCATCGCCCCCGGCTCGGCCCAGGCGGCGCGGTAGGCGGCAATATCGGCGTCCGTCATCCGCCCCTGCTCCAGATGCGGGCGAAAGGTCCAGTCGACCAGCCAGTCGGCGTCATTGGCCAGCAACTCTTTCTCGATATCAGGGTCGCGAAAGGCGGCGATATACTGGCTGCTGGCAATCTGCCCTTCATGGCGGTTCAGCAACTCGGCGAAGATCCAGGGATGCGCGCCGTTCAGGATCACAAGGCCCTGCAGCCGCTCGGGGTGCGCGATGGCCACCGCATAGGCGATGGCCGCGCCCCAGTCATGGGCGACAAGGTAGAATTTTTCGGCATTGAAATGATCGGCGAGATCGAGCACATCCTGCATCAGATGGCGGATATGATAGGCCTCCACCCCGTCCGGCTTGTCGGAGAGGTTATAGCCCCGCATATCGGGCGCGATGGCGTGATATGTTTCGCCGAGACCGGGCAGGATATCTTTCCAGCAATACCAGAATTCCGGAAACCCGTGCAGCAGCAGGACAAGCGTCCCCTGCGCCGGTCCCGTCTCGGCATAATGCAGGGTTACCTCGCCAAGGTTGGCGACATCATGTCTGATCGTTCCTTTTGCGGTCGTCATCGCGGATCTCCCGTCGGGGCAGGGCAAGCCCCTTGATGATACCCTGAAAGGCGCGCACATCCGACTCCATAAGGCCGAGCCGCTGGAACATATTCCGCATATTGCGCAAGAGTGTCTTGCGACGGTGGCGGATGGGCTCGAAATAGCCGCGCGCCTCCAGCTCCGTCTCGATGCGCTCGAACAGATGGGTCAGTTCTTCCTTGTTGGCACGTCGTTGTTCCTGATGAATGCGGACGGGTGGCGTCGCATCGCCTGCCTGAAAATATTCATAGGCGACGAGCAGGACCGCCTGCGCCAGATTGATGGAGGAGAAATCCGGGTTGAGCGGCACAGAGATAATACTGTCGGCCAGCGCCACATCGGCCTTGGAAAGACCGACGCTTTCCTTGCCGAACAGGATGCCGCAGCGCACCCCTTCCCCATCGGCCCTGCGGAGGGCCGCTGCCGCCGCGCGGGGGGTTGCCACCTCCTTGATGACATCGCGACGGCGCGCCGTGGTGGCGTAGAGATAGTTGAGATCGGCGATGGCCTCCTCGGTCGTCGCAAAAATCCGCGCCCTTTCCAGCACTTCATCGGCGTGGGAGGCCATGGCGATGGCCCGCTCATTGGGCCAGCCGTCGCGCGGTGCCACCAGCCGCATATCGGTCAGGCCGAAATTCAGCATGGCGCGCGCCGCCGCGCCGATATTCTCACCGAGCTGCGGCTCGATAAGGATAATCGCCGGTTGCGGCGTTTCTTCCCTGTCTGTCATGGACGGGATTATTTGCCGCTCGCCGGTGCGCCGGCGCGATAGAGCTTATAATTAATGCTGTCGATCAGCGCCGCGAAGGAGGCATCGACGATATTCGGCGAAACACCGACCGTGAACCAGCGGTGATTGGTCTCGTCAATACTCTCGATCAGGACGCGGGTCACGGCCTCGGTCCCGGAGGAGAGGATACGCACCTTGAAATCGGCGAGCTTCAGCCCGTCAATATAGCTTGAATATTTGCCAAGATCCTTGCGCAGCGCACTGTCGAGGGCATTGACGGGGCCATTTCCCTCGCCCACGGACATGATCCGCTCCCCGCCGATCTGCATCTTGACGACGGCGTCGGAAATGGTCAGCAACTCGCCCTTGGCGTTATAGCGCCGCTCCACCTGCACACGGAAGCTTTCCACATCGAAATATTTCGGCATCTGGCCGAGACGGCGCCGCGCCATCAGCTCGAAACTGGCGAGCGCGCTGTCATAGGAGAAACCATCAAATTCCCGCTCCTTCACCTCTTCCAGCAGACGGTCTACCTTCGGGTCTTTCGGATCAATTTCGAGGCCGAAATCGCGGAGCTGCGCGATGATGTTGGAGCGTCCGGCCTGGTTGGAGACCGGCAGATGCCGCTGATTGCCGACCACTTCCGGCGGCACATGTTCATAGGTGCGCGGGTCCTTCTCGACCGCCGAGACATGCAGCCCGCCCTTATGCGCAAAGGCGGAGGAACCGACATAGGGCTGATGCCGGTTGGGGGCGCGGTTGAGAATTTCATCGAGCAGGCGGGAGACCGGCGTCAGATGCTTCAGATTCTCCTCCGTGATGCCTGTCTCCACGATGGATTTGAAGGGCTCCTTCAGCACCAGCGACGGGATCAGCGAAATGATGTTGGCATTGCCGCAGCGCTCCCCAAGACCGTTGAGCGTTCCCTGCACCTGCCGCACGCCCGCCTTGACCGCCATCAGCGTATTGGCGACGGCATTTTCCGTATCGTTATGGGTATGGATGCCGAGATGATCCCCCGGGATATGCTGCACTATCTCACTGACGATGCGTTCCACCTCATCGGGCAGCGTGCCGCCGTTGGTGTCGCACAGCACCACCCAGCGCGCGCCCGCCTCATAGGCCGCCATAAGACATTTGAGCGTGAATTCCGGGTTGGATTTGTAGCCGTCGAAGAAATGCTCCGCGTCATACATCGCTTCCCGCCCCTGCCGGACAATCTCCGCAATGCTGTCGCCGATCAGCTCGATATTTTCTTCAAGCGGGATACCGAGCGCGACATCGACCTGAAAGGCCGAGCTTTTGCCGACGATACAGACGGCGGGGGTTTTTGCGTCCAGAATTTCGCTGAGACCCGGATCGTTGGAGACGCTGCGCCCCGGGCGCCGGGTCATGCCGAAGGCCGTCAGTGTGGCGCGTTTCAGCTTCGGCGGGTCCGCGAAAAATGCGGTGTCGCCGGGATTGGCGCCGGGCCAGCCACCCTCGATATAATCAATGCCGAGCGTATCCAGCGCGCGCGCAATATTCGCCTTATCCTCGACACTGAAGTCCACCCCTTGCGTCTGCGCTCCGTCGCGCAGCGTCGTGTCAAACAGATAAAGTCTCTCGCGTGCCATTATGCCCTCTTCCATGTCGTTCCACCGGGACCATCCTCAAGGATAACCCCCATTTCCGCAAGTTCATCGCGGATTGCATCCGCCCTTGCAAAATCCCTCGCCTTTCGCGCCTCAAGCCGGGCCGTGATCCGGGCTTCAATTTCCGTTTCGGGCAGATCGCCCGACTCCCCTTGCTTGAACCAGCTTCCGGGCGATTGCTGCAATAGACCAAGCAATGCGCCGGAGCCAAGCAATTGGCCCTTGATCCGCGCTTTCGCCGCCGCTTCCGTCGCTTTGTTGGCATTCCCCGCCAGAGCGGCGAGAGCGGCAATTGCCTGTGGGGTGTTGAGGTCATCTTCCAGCGCAGCCAGCACTTCAGGTGCGGGCGTCATCTCACCGGCCGCGACATCCTCCAGCTTTTGCAGCGCCGTATAAAGACGATCCAGTGTGGCCTTTGCCGCCTCAACCCCCTTGGCCGTCCAGTCAAGGGGCTGGCGGTAGTGGGTTGAGAGCATGTTAAGGCGCAGCGCTTCCCCCGGGGCATCGGCCAGCAATTCCCGGACAGTATAAAAATTGCCGAGGGATTTGGACATTTTCTTGCCCTCCACCATCAGGAAGCCGTTATGCACCCAATTGCGGGCAAAGGGCGCGCCGTCATGGGCGCAGCAGCTTTGCGCCACTTCATTCTCATGATGCGGGAAGATCAGGTCGCGGCCGCCGCCATGGATATCGAAGGTAATGCCAAGGGTCGCCTCACTCATGACCGAGCATTCAATATGCCAGCCGGGACGGCCCCGGCCAAACGGGCTGTCCCAACCGGGCATGTCATCGCTGGACGGCTTCCAGAGAACGAAATCGGCGGGGTCTTTCTTATACGGCGCGACTTCCACCCGCGCGCCGGCAATCATGTCATCGCGGTTACGGCCGGACAGCTTGCCATAGTCGGCCATGCTGGTGACATCGAACAGCACATGGCCCTCCGCCTCATAGGCATGGCCCTTCTCGATCAGCTTGGCGATCATCCTGATCATGCCGTCGATATGCTCGGTCGCGCGCGGCTCCAGATCCGGCGGCAGGGCGTTCAGCGCCGCCATATCCTCATGATAGGCCTCGGTCGTGCGGGTGGTCAGCGCCTCGATGCTCTCGCCGTTCCTTGCCGCCGCCTCGATAATCTTGTCTTCCACATCGGTGATATTGCGCACATAGGTGAGATCATAGCCAAGATGGCGCAGCAGCCGGGCCAGCACATCGAACACCACCACCGGCCGCGCATTGCCGATATGGGCAAAGTCATAAACGGTCGGCCCGCAGACATACATCCCGACCTTGCCCGGAACCATGGGCACGAATTCCTCTTTATGGCGGTGGGCGGTATTGTAAAGATAAAGCGTCACGATGCTCTCCGGGACTTACGCGGTCTTTCCATTCAGGCGCGCGAGTATATGGTCCCGTCCGATCAGGGGCAACAGATTGTTCATCTCCGGTCCGTGCGGCTGTCCGGTGAGCGCGAGGCGAAGCGGCAGGAACAGCGATTTGCCCTTCGCGCCGGTTTTCTCTTTCACCGCGGCCGTCCAGATTTTCCAGCTTTCCGCTGTGATGTCCCCCTCCGGCAGTAGCGTCGCCGCAGTTTTAAGGAAATCGGCATCCTCGATCACCGGCTCGATGGGCCCTGTCACCACCTGCCACCAGCTTTTGGCATCGGCGAGCTTTGTCAGATTACCGCGCACGGCGAGCCAGAAATCCTCGCCCGCGCCCGGCAGGTCGAGGCGATCTTTCACCTCTACCCAGTCAAGGCCATGCAGCAGCTTGGCATTGAGATTGGCCAGCTCATTGGGATCGAACTTCGCCGCCGCGCGGCTGAAGTGGCTGATATCGAACCCGGCGGTAATCTCCTCCAGAGTATGGCAAATCTCCACATTATCGGACGTCCCCAGGCGAGCGAGCAGGCTCACCAGCGTCATCGCCTCGATACCATTTTCCCGCATTTCCCGGAGGCTCGCGCTGCCTTCCCGTTTGGAAAGCGGTCCGCCGTCCGGCCCGGTCAGCAGCGGGATATGACCAAAGGCGGGAACGCTTGCCCCCATCGCCGCGAAAATCTGGATATGCAGCGCGGTATTGCTGACATGATCCTCCCCGCGGATGACATGGGTGATGCCGAAGTCGATATCATCAATAACGGACGGCAGATGATAGAGCGGCCGCCCGTCGGAGCGGATCAGTACCGGGTCCGACATGCTGGCGCCATCCACCTCGACGGGGCCGCGCACCAGATCGTCCCAGCGGATGGAACTTTGATCGAGCAGGAAGCGCCAGTGGGGTTTTCGCCCCTCGGCCTCCAGTTTGGCTTTCTCGGCCTCAGTCAGTTTGAGCGCGGCGCGGTCATAGATGGGCGGCTGCTTGCGGGCGAGCTGTCGCTTGCGGCGGTATTCCAGCTCCTCCGCCGTCTCGTAGCAGGGATAGAGTCGCCCCGCCTCTTTCAGCCTGACAAAAGCCGCCTCGTATGCCGCACTCCTGTCCGACTGGCGCTTCAGGTCTGACCAGATAAGGCCGAGCCATTGCAAATCCTCCTCGATCGCCGAGGCATATTCAGCGGTGGAGCGTTCCATATCCGTATCATCAAGGCGCAGGATCATCTCCCCGCCCGTTTTTTTCGCCATCAGCCAGTTGATCAGCGCGAGGCGGGCATTGCCGACATGCAGATATCCGGTCGGGCTCGGGGCAAAGCGGAATTTTGTCGTCATCTTTTGTCCCGGAAGCCGTTGGTGATGGGATAGCGCCGGTCGCGGCCGAAGCTGCGGGTCGATATCTTGACGCCGGGCGGTGCCTGACGACGCTTGTACTCGGCGATATAAAGAAGGTTCTGCACGCGGCTGACCGTTGCCGGATCATAGCCTTCCGCAATCAGTTCGCTGACGGACTTCTCTTCCTCCACCAGCCCGCGGAGGATGCCATCCAGTATATCATAGGGCGGCAGGCTGTCCTCATCCTTCTGGTTATCGCGCAGTTCCGCCGTTGGCGGCTTGACGATGACATTCTCCGGCATCACGGGCCCCTCCGGTCCCTTGAACAGCGGGCTGTGGTTCTTGTTGCGCCATTCCGACAATTTAAAGCACGTTGTCTTGTAGACATCCTTCAGCACCGAATAGCCGCCGCACATATCGCCATAGAGCGTTGCATAACCGACCGACATTTCCGATTTGTTGCCGGTCGTCAGCACCATCTTGCCGAATTTATTGGACAGTGCCATCAGCGTCACGCCGCGTAGGCGCGATTGGATATTTTCTTCCGTAATATCCGGCTCCTGCCCCGTGAAGGCGTCTTTAAGCATCGCCTCGAACGCGTCGACGCCGGGGACAATGGAAATTGTGTCGAGCCGGGCGCCGAGCAGTCTGGCGCATTCCGCCGCGTCATCCAGGCTCTCTGTTGAAGTATATTTGGAGGGCATCATGACGCAATGCACCCGATCCGCGCCGAGCGCATCGACCGCGACGGCGGCGCTCAGCGCGCTGTCAATGCCCCCCGACAAGCCGAGGACGACGCCCGGAAAGCGGTTCTTTTCCACATAATCCTTCAGCCCCAGCACCATGGCGTGATAAATCCGCTCCATCGCGTTGCCGGGATCGGTGATTTCCTCCGTCTCGCAGGCCCAGCCGCCGTCTGCCTGACGCCGCCAGTCGGTGACGATCAGGCTTTCCTTCCAGCCCGCCATCTGGACTTTCAATGACCGGTCGGCATTCAGCACGAAGGACGCGCCATCGAAGACCAGCTCGTCCTGACCGCCGATCTGGTTGAGATAGATGAGCGGCAGGCCCGTCTCCGTCACCCGCTGCACCGCGTGGTTGAGGCGGATATCGGACTTCATATGATCATAGGGGCTGCCGTTCGGCACGATCAGCATTTCCGCCCCCGTCTCCATCAGGCATTCGGCAACGTCCGGAAACCACATATCCTCGCAGATCATGACGCCAAGGCGCACACCACGAAAGGCCATCGGCCCCGGCAGCGGGCCGGGCTCAAAGACACGGATTTCATCGAACACGCCGTAATTGGGCAGTTTCGCCTTGTAGCGGGTCGCGGTGATCTTGCCCGCCTCCAGCAGCAGCGCGGCGTTATAAAGCTTGCCCGCCTCCACCACCGGGGCCGTCATCAGCATGGCCGGCCCCCCATCGAGTGTCAGCTCGGCAAGCTCGTCAATGGCGCGCGCAACGGACCGCTGAAAGGCGCCTTTCATGACCAGATCCTCCGGCGGGTAGCCGGTCAGAAACAGTTCCGGATAGACGATGATATCCGCGCCGAGGGCTTCCGCCTCCTCGCGAAAGCTGCGGGCGAGCGCCACATTCCCGGCGATATTGCCAAGGGTCGGGTTGGCCTGCGCCAGCGCGATTTTCAAATGATCAGTCATGAAGGATATCTACCCCGCCTTGCGCCCGGCAGCAAGCATCTGCCGCATCATTTCACGGGAAAAATGCACGATTTACCCGGCCATTAGGGATTGTTGTTGCCGAGCGCCGGTCCGTCATCGAGAATTTCGGGAGTTTCGCCTTCCGTTTCCGTGCGGATGCCCTCCTCCTCGTCGGCCTCTTCCGCCCACTCATCGATCTCCGGATGCAGGACGGCGACCATGCTGGCGTTACGCACCGGCATGGCGACAAAGGCGCTCTGGGTATCGGCGGGGGAACTCGGCGCCCGGCTCATGCGGTAGATGGCGAACAGCCCGATGGCGATATGGCCAAAGGCGATCCAGCCGAAGAAGAAGGCGCTGCCGAGAATGCCCATCATCGGACCGACAATGATCGGGCCGAAGATGGCGCCGACACCGTTCATCATGATCAGGCCGCTCGACGCCGCCACCATTTTCGAGCTGTCGAGATGGTCATTCGTATGGGCGATGCAGAGGGAATAAAGCGGCACGGAAAAGCCGCCGAACAGCGCCGCCGCTGCGAGAAACAGGACAAAATTCTGCGTCTCCCCACCATAGAGGGCGAGCAGCGCGGCGAAGCCGCTCAGCATTGTCGTGATCATCAGCACCATACGCCGGTCAAAACGGTCCGACAGCCGCCCGATGGGCCATTGCAGAAGCACCCCGCCCAGGATCATGACGCTGATAAAGATGGAAATCTGCGCCACGGAAAGGCCGATATTACCGCCATAGACCGCCGCCATGCCGTAAAAGGCGCCGCCGGTGATGCCCTGCGCAAACATGCCGATCACGCCAAGCGGCGAGATGTTATAGAGTTCCTTCAGCTTGAGGCGGGTACTGGCCTGAAAGTTGGGCGCGGAACTGGCCGTCAGCGCCATGGGAATAAGGGCAATGGAGACCAGCACCGAGATAAAGATAAACAGCGAATATCCCGCCGGGTCGGCCATATTGAGGAAGAGCTGTCCGACGGCCATACCGCCCATCATGATGATCATATAGACGGAGAGAAGCTGGCCGCGCGTCTCATTCGTTGCCGCGTCATTGAGCCAGCTTTCGCAGACGATGTAGAGACCGGCGAAGGAGAAGCCCGTCAGCAACCGCATGACGCCCCAGACGAAGGGATCGACAAACACCGCATACAGCAGCGCCGCCGAAGAGGCGAGCGAGGCAAGCGCCGCAAACACCCGCACATGGCCGACGTTGGCGAGAATTTTCGGCGTAATCAGGGAGCCGACCAGGAAGCCCGCGTAATATCCGGACATGACAAGGCCGGTGACGGCGGTCGGAAAACCTTCCAGGGAGGCGCGGATCCCCACAAGGCTGCCCTGCAGGCCATTGCCCAGCATCAAGAAGCCGAGCCCGAGCAGCAATGCCCAGGAGTTTTTTATGGCCGTATACATGGTCGTCCTTTCCGCAACAGGCGATCCCCGTCAGTCGTCCTTCATTATTAACGGGGATTGCCGCGATTTTAAACCGTCTTTGCGGTTTTCTTCAGGCGACGCCGTTGCTCTTGCGCAGCAGGAATTCGCGGCCGACCTTAACCGTCGGGGCGCCATCATAGGAGATGATATCCGCCGTGGCGTAGGTTTCCTGCCAGATTTCCGGCAGGAAGCTGCCGGTACCGACCACGTCGATGGGGGCCTTCATATTGCCCATAATACGGCATTTCTCCGGCGAGAAGCCTGAGGAGGCGACGATCTTCACCTTGCGGTATCCGGCCTCGTCCAGCTTTTCGCGCATGGAATAGATGGCGGCGGCGGAAACGCCGGTGCCAACCAGCCATTTCAGCTCCTGCTCGGACCGGTATTGACGGATGCCGCGCGGCATATGCCGTTCCAGCACCGCGTAGGAGGTGGCCGGATCCAGCCCCTCGATAAAGCGTCCGCCGTGGGTATCAAGGCGCACGGATAGCATCCCCGAATCCGCCATGTCGGGGAAGCGATCGCAGGCCGCCAGCGCATCGGTGATTTCCTTGCCGTAATAATCGACAAGAACGGTCAGCGGATCATCGGGGAAGCTTTCATGGAACATTTCGGCGGCGCGCACGGTGCTGCCCGCATAGCCAATGAGGGCGTGCGGCATGGTGCCAAGTCCCTTGTCGATGTCGAAATAATGCGCCGTGGCGTTATTGGCGTTGCCGATGAAGCCGACTGCGCCGAGATCGCGCCGCGCCGCGCGGCTGCCGACAGAGGCGGCATAGGCCATCATGTCGGCCATTTCGCTGCCCGCGCAGTGCCGCGCATCCATGGCGAGGAAGCTGGTGCCCGGCAAATGGCTGCACATGGTATAGGCGTTATAGGCGGCGACGCAGGCCGCCCCAAGCTTCTGTAGATACAGCGTTTCCAGATCGACCAGATCGAAGAAACTGCCGGTGATATAGACAAGCGGTTCCCCGGCGCCAACCCAGTCGCCTTCGGCAAAGCAGGGTTCGATATTGAATGTCACCCCACGCAGCGCGGCAATTTCATTCAACCAGTCGAACATGATGCGCGGGCAGAAAATCACCGGCCGGCGCATGAACACGGCATAGGTCACGGTCTTATTGCCGAACTGCCCGATGACGCGCTTGGTCTTGTTGAAATATTGGTCCGTATGGTCGGCGATGGACATATCTACCGCCTCCCGCGTGTCAACTGGCTTCTGGCTGTTCATATCCGTCGGGCGTTACGAGGCGGCGGCGATGGCGGCCCCGTTGCTCCTTTCCTGCTTGATCATTTCAGAAATCAGGAACGCCAGTTCCAGCGCCTGATCGGCATTAAGGCGCGGATCGCAGGCCGTATGATAACGATCGCTGAGGCCCTCTTCCGTGACCTCGAAGGCGCCGCCGATACATTCGGTGACATTCTGCCCGGTCATTTCGAAATGCACGCCGCCGGCATAGGTGCCCTCGGCCTGATGCACATCGAAGAACTGACGGACTTCGGTCAGGATGCGGTCCACCGGCCGGGTCTTGTAGCCGGTCGAGGATTTGATGGTGTTGCCATGCATCGGATCGCAGGACCAGACAACAGTGCGCCCTTCCCGCTCGATCCGGCGGATGAGCTGCGGCAGGTGCTTTTCGACATTATCCGCGCCGAAGCGGCAGATGACAGTCATGCGGCCCGCCTCATTCTTCGGGTTCAGCGTATCCATGAGTTTCAACAGCCCGTCCGCCGTCTGGCTCGGTCCGGCCTTCACGCCGATCGGATTGGCGACACCGCGCAGGAACTCCACATGCGCTTCATCGGGGTCGCGGGTGCGGTCACCGATCCACAGCATATGGGCGGAGGTGTCATAGTAATCGCCCGACGTGCTGTCGACGCGGGTCAGGCTCTGCTCGTAGGGTAGCAGCAGCGCCTCATGTGACGTGTAGAAATCCGTCCGTCCCATTTCCGGCGTATTGATCGATGTCACGCCGCAGGCCTCCATGAAGGCGAGCGCGTCATGAATGCGGTCGGCCATTTCCTGATAGCGCTCTCCTTGCGGGCCGCTGGCGACAAAGCCCATGTTCCAGCTATGCACCTGATGCAGATCGGCATAGCCGCCCTGCGCGAAGGCGCGCAGCAGGTTGAGCGTGGAGGCTGCCTGCAGATAGCCTTTCAGCATACGCTGCGGATCCGGCATACGGGAGGCTTCGTCAAATTCGAAGCCGTTGATGATATCGCCGCGATAGCTCGGCAACTCGACGCCGCCTACTGTTTCCGTATCGCTGGAGCGTGGCTTGGCGAATTGCCCGGCGAGACGGCCGACCTTCACAATCGGGCAGTTGGCGCCATAGGTCAGCACCACCGCCATCTGCAGCAGCACCTTGAAGGTATCGCGGATGTTGTTGGGGTTAAATTCGGCAAAGCTTTCGGCGCAATCGCCGCCCTGCAGCAGAAACGCGCGGCCCGCGGCCACATCCGCCAGCTTTTTCTTAAGGCTTCTCGCCTCACCTGCAAATACCAGCGGCGGAAAGGATTTCAGCTCCGTCTCGACCGCCTCAAGGGCCTGAATGTCCGGATATGTCGGCAGCTGGCGGACGGGTTTCTGTCTCCAGCTATCGGGGGTCCAGCTTTTAGGCATCTCTTTCTTCCTTAAATTTCGACTGTCTCTTATGACTATATCTACAGCCTTTTGGTGATTTCGCAATCATTAAGCAATGATTTTTAACCCGATTCCGCAAAAAATCGGGCTTTGTGGCCTGGCCGAGGGGGGGCGCCCTCAGCCGCCGGTATATTTCTCACGCATGGTGACAATCTCCTCCGCCAGCGACGGATGCACGCCGACGGTGGCATCGAACTGCGCCTTGGTCGCCTTGCATTTAAGGGCAATGCCGACGGCCTGAATGATTTCCGCCGCATCGCCGCCGACGATATGCGCGCCGACAACAATGTCCGATTTCGGATCGACGATCAGCTTGACAAACGCCTGCTCCGTCCCGCCGGTCAGTGTCATCTTCATCGGCCGGAACTGGGATTTGTAGATATCCACCGCGCCGAATTTCTCCCGTGCCTCGGCCTCCGTCAGCCCGACGGTGCCCACCTGCGGCTGGGAAAAGACGGCGGAGGGGACATTTTCGTGATCGGCTGCGCGCGGGCGTCCGCCGAATACCGTCTCGGCGAAGGCCATGCCTTCGTGAATGGCGACGGGGGTCAGCGCAATGCGGTCCGTCACATCGCCGACCGCATAGATATTCTCCACCGATGTCTGCGAATCCGGCGCCACTCTGACAGCGCCGTTTTCTTTGAGCATAACGCCCACTTCCTCAAGGCCGATGTCGTTCGTATTCGGTGAGCGGCCCGTGGCATACATGATGGCATCGGCTTCCAGCACATCGCCGTCTTCCAGTGTGACTTTCAATCCGCGATCGGTTTTCTCGATTTTCGCCGGATTGGCATTGGTGCGCAGCTGGATCCCTTTTTTCTGGATTTCGGCGGCAAGGAAATTCCGCACATCGTCATCGAAGCCGCGCAAAATTTGCGTGCTGCGGTAAAGCTGCGTCACCTCCGCGCCGAGACCATTGAAAATACCCGCGAATTCCACGGCAATATAGCCGCCGCCAACCACGATCACCCGTTTGGGGAAGCTTTCCAGATGAAACGCCTCGTTCGAGGAAATGGCATGTTCAATGCCCGGCACGTCGGGCATGACCGGCGTGCCGCCCGTCGCGATCAGGATATATTTTGCCGTAATGGTCTGATCGCCGACCTTGACGGTGTTCTTATCAAGAAGCATCGCCCGGCCATTGTACAGCGTTACGTTGTTGTTTTTCAGGATGTTGTGATAAATCCCGTTCAGCCGGTCGATCTCTTTATCCTTATTGGCGATCAGCTTCGGCCAGGAGTGGGTTGTCTCGCCCACCGTCCAGCCATATCCTTCCGCGTCGTGGAAGTCTTCGGAAAAATGGCTCGCATAGACCAGCAGCTTTTTGGGCACACAGCCGCGAATGACGCAGGTGCCGCCGACACGATACTCCTCGGCGATGGCCACGCGGGCGCCGAGGCTGGAGGAAATGCGCGAGGCGCGAACGCCGCCGGACCCGGCGCCGATAACAAACAGATCGTAATCAAATGTCACTTCTATACTTCCCTTGGGTCGGATGCCGGGCAGGCATCGGGTTGGCGCAGCCCCTGGCGGACGTCGTTAGCTGTTGATGCCGCCGATACACATGTATTTAATCTCGAGGTAATCATCAATGCCATATTTTGATCCCTCGCGTCCGATGCCGGACTGCTTGACCCCGCCGAAGGGCGCGACCTCGGTCGAGATGATGCCGGTATTGATGCCGACAATGCCATATTCCAGCGCCTCGCCGACCCGCCAGATGCGGCCGATATCCCGCGCGCAGAGATAGGCGGCAAGGCCGAATTCCGTATCATTGGCCATTCTGATGACCTCCGCCTCGTTCTTGAATTTGAAGACGGGGGCCATGGGTCCGAAGGTTTCCTCCCGCGCGACAATCATGTCCTGCGTCGCGCCGGTCAGCAGGGTGGGTTCAAAAAAGCTGTGGCCGAGTTTGTGACGCTCGCCGCCGACGATCACTTTCGCGCCTTTCTGCACGGCATCTTTAATATGCGCCTCCACCTTCTCAACCGCCGCCTCGGTAATCAGCGGGCCCTGCATCACCCCGTCATCGAGGCCATTGCCGACTTTGAGCGACTTCACCCGTGCGGCAAGCTTTTCAACAAAGGCGTCATGGATGCCCTCCTGCACATAGAGACGGTTGGCGCAGACGCAGGTCTGGCCCGAGTTGCGGTATTTGGAGGCGATGGCCGCCTCCACCGCTTCATCAAGGTTGGCGTCATCGAAGACGATGAAGGGCGCATTGCCGCCAAGCTCCATGGAGGTTTTCTTGACTGTCGCGGCGCATTGTTCCATCAGCAGCTTGCCAACCCGGGTGGAGCCGGTGAAGGTCAACTTGGCAACGATGGGGTTGGAGGTCATCTCACCGCCGATTTCCGAGGATTCCCCCGTTACGACACTCAAAATTCCGGCAGGCACCCCTGCCCGTTCCGCCAGCACCGCCATGGCGAAGGCGGAATAAGGCGTCAGCTCCGCAGGCTTGATCACCATCGGGCAACCGGCAGCAAGCGCAGGCGCGGCCTTTCGCGTGATCATGGCGATGGGGAAATTCCACGGCGTGATGGCGACCGTGACGCCGATCGGCTGCTTGATGACAACGATCCGCTTGTCGCTCTGATGCTCCGGGATGGTGTCGCCATAAAGGCGCTTGCCCTCTTCGGCGAACCATTCGATGAAAGACGCGCCATAGGCCACCTCCCCCTTGGCCTCGGCCAGCGGCTTGCCCATTTCAATGGTCATGATACGGGCGAGATCATCCGTATTTTCCAGCATCAGATCATGCCATTTACGAAGAATGACAGCCCGTTCCTTGGCCGTTTTACCCGCCCATCCGGGCATCGCCTTCTTTGCCGCTTCAATGGCGCGGCGGGTTTCCGCCTGTCCCATTTTCGGGGCGGTGCCGATCACCTCCCCGGTGGCCGGGTTGGTCACCTCAAGGGTCGCGCCGCTGTCGGCATCGCACCACTTGCCGCCCACAAGCCCCTGCATCCGGAGGAGATCGGGATCTTTCAGGTTAAGCGGGTTTGTGGTCTTGTCGAGCATGACGCCCTCCTTGGGTTTCTGTGGTCTGAAATATCTGAATTAAAGGCACGCGAGAAGCGGATTGCCGCCCCCGGCTTTTCCCCTTGTGGGGGATTTGGAGTTTAGGACAGAAAGGTCAATAGTCAATCATTGCCCGCGAATGGCCGCTTGATTTTACAATTGAAGTTGGTGAATATCAGATTGACGCCGATAAAAAAGTTGATGAGGGGAAAAAGATGGCGAGCGGTTCCAAGAAGGTTATCTACGCGGCGCTGATCGGCAATTCCCTGATTGCCGTTTCCAAATTCACCGCCGCCTTTTTCACCGGCTCTTCGGCGATGTTGTCCGAAGGCGTGCATTCGCTGGTCGATACGGGCAATCAGATTCTCATGCTGCACGGGCTCAAACGCGCGGAAAAGCGGGCCGATGCGATTCACCCGTTCGGCTACGGGATGGAGCTGTATTTCTGGGCTTTTGTCGTCGCCATCCTGATTTTCGCGCTCGGCGCCGGGATTTCCCTGTACGAAGGGATCAAGCATATCGCCCATCCGGAGCCGATCACCGATCCCACATGGAACTATGTGGTGCTGGGCCTTGCCATGATATTCGAAGGCTGGGCCTGGACGGTCGCCTGGATCGAATTCAAGCGCGGCATTGGCAAGCGCGGCATCTGGCAGTCGGTACGCCAGAGCAAGGACCCCACCATCTTCACCATCCTGTTCGAGGATACGGCGGCCATGCTGGGCCTGATTGCGGCGCTGATCGGGATTTTCCTTGCCCAGTATCTTGGCATTCCGGAACTGGATGGCGTCGCCTCCGTGGTTATCGCGGCCATTCTCGCCAGTGTTGCCGTGCTGCTCGCCATCGAATGTAAGGGACTGTTGATCGGGGAGAGCGCGGGACCCGTGGTGCGCGAGGGCGTGCGCGCGCTGGTCGCCCGCGATCCGCGGATCGAAAATCTCAATGAGCTGCTGACCATGCATCTGGGACCGAAGGATATTCTGGTTAACCTCAGCCTTGATTTCGCCGATACCCTGACCGCCGCCGAGGTCGAGCAGACGATCAGCGATCTTGAGCGGCGCATCAAGACAGAGTTTCCGGACATCCGCCGCGTTTTTATCGAGGCGCAGAGTCTCAACGCCCATAAACAGGCAACATCGTCGGAAGATATTTATAAAAAATAGGGCCGTAACAGCGCCATAAAACAGAGGGAGCGCGCATGATGGAACAGGTGGAGGAGGAGGCCCGGTCGGACAATTTCAGAAAAATCATCCGTCTGGAGGTGGCATCCGCAGATGATTTTCGCACGCGGCCGGTGCGGCGGCTGTATGACTGGTGGGCCGGATATCAGCCCGCGCTGCCGCGCCGCAGCGATTTCGATATCACGCAGCACTGGAGCATTGCCCCGTCCCTCTATCTGAATGAAGTGGCCGCGCCGGGCCATTATCAGCGCCGCCTGAACGGCGAAGGCGTGGTGACGCTTATCGGTGTCTCCTTGCGCGGGCATGACATCACCCGCAGCAGCCCGTTGCCGGAATTGCGCCGTCTCGCCGCGTATCTTGACAGCGTCGTCGAAAGTCGTCGCTGCCGCCGCTGCTGTGGCTTCGCCGCGGTGCAGGGCGCCACCGGCCAGGAATTTGAAAGTGTCGACTGTCCGCTTCTGGATGAAGCGGGAGACGTGCGCTTTATCCTTGGCGCCATTTCTCTGATCGACTGATCTTCCCCGTCCGGATCCGCCGCTCTTTTGCCAGAAACCGCTGTTTTCAGGCCCCTTTTCGCTCCGGCATCGGAAAAAGGGACTTGATTTTGCGCGAATCACGATCCAGAATTATCTAATGTTTGAATTTGGATGAGTTGAAGACGGACGTCGGCAGGCTGCTTCCGGTTCACGCAATTCTGTTGCTGCCCGGGTAAATTTAAACGCAACGGCGCCCCTTCCGGGACGTTTGACAGCCCTCCCGTTCGACGCCTCCGGTCATTTCGGATAACCGGAGACCATCTGCTTCGGCTCGCACGCTGAAAGGAGTTCGGATGTTCCTGTTGTCGCAACTGCTCAAACGCCTCATCACCCAGGGTACGCTGACGGTTTTCGATGCGGACGGCAAGGAGCATTATTTCAAGGGCCGGACGGACGGACCCGCCCTCACCCTGCGCCTGCATTCAAAGGCGGTGGAAAACAAGCTCGCGCTTTATCCCAAACTCTATCTCGGCGAAGCCTATATGGAGGGGGATATCAGTGTTGAAGGCGGCGATATCTATGATCTGCTGGATCTGTTTACCCGCAATCTCGGCTGGGGGTCGCGCCATCCCCTCGCCAGTTTTGGGGATTTTCTCTATCGTTTCTATTGGTTCTTCAAACAGTTCAACCCGAAGAGCCGGTCACGCCGCAATGTCGCCCATCATTACGATCTTGGCGATGAGTTTTACGAGCTGTTTCTGGATAAGAACCGGCAGTATTCCTGCGCCTATTTCAAGGCGCCCGAAGACAGCATCGATCAGGCGCAGCAACAGAAAATGGCGCATATCGCGGCCAAGCTGGCGCTGAAACCGGGGCAGAAAGTGCTCGATATCGGCTGCGGCTGGGGCGGCATGGCGCGGTTTCTGGCGGAACATGCCGATGTCAAGGTCACCGGTGTCACCCTGTCCACGAACCAGCATGCCTACGCCCGGCAGAAAGCGGCGGAAATGGGCCTTGGCGAGCGGGTTGATTACCGCCTGACCGATTACCGCGATGTCGGCGAGAAATTCGACCGCATTGTCTCCGTCGGCATGTTCGAACATGTGGGCGCGCCCCATTACGGGAAATTTTTCCGCAAGGTGAAGGACATCCTCACCGATGACGGGGTGGCGCTGCTGCATAGTATCGGCGCCGCAGATGTGCCTGCGCCCACCAATGCATGGATCGAAAAATACATCTTTCCCGGCGGCTATATCCCGTCGCTGTCGCAGGTGATGCCCGCTATCGAAAAAGCCGGGCTCTATGTCACTGATGTGGAGATTTTGCGCGTACATTATGCCGATACGCTGCGCGCCTGGCGGCAGCGTTTTCACGCCAATATCGACAAGGTGCGGGAGATGTATGACGACCGTTTCTGCCGCATGTGGGATTATTATCTCTCGGCGAGCGAGGTGTCGTTCCGCAACAGCGGCCTGATGGTGTTCCAGATCCAGCTGGCGAAACGCCTGACCGATCTGCCACTGACCCGCGATTATATCCATGAGGTGGAGGAAAATGGCATCGGCGGCGCCCGCATTGCGGCGGAATAGCCGCGCCGGGGCGTTGTCAAAATACGCGTTCTTCCCCATATCTGATATACCGGTTGCGCCGCAACAGGGACGAACGACGCCCGCAGGGTCGGTTTTTCCCGGCACATGTTTTTTATATTCCAAACCGGCCATCTGGTGTAAAATAACCTGCGGTTATATTCGATGACGAGGAAGAGATGTCGGATACAGCATCTATAGAGCTTACGGAAAAACAGCGCGACTCCCTTTTCAAGGAGATGAGTCGCTTTGATCTGTTCAAGGACAGCGCACATATCCCTGTGAAAGGAATCAGTGACTGGCCGCCTGCCGATGCGGAGAAAACAGCAGAGCCAAACGCAGAAAAAGACTGATCTGCCTGAACAGATGCTGGCGTTGGGGGGCGCTTTTGACGAATGCCTTGGGTTTACGACAGGCTTGTTGCGGGTAGCGACGACATTCCGGGGCAGTTCGCCTATCTCTACTATAAATCCGAAAAGCGAAAACTGGCCGCGTCCCTGAAAACGAGCGGCAAGACAGATGCTGAAATTCTCGAAACCCTCAAAAACTATCAACAAAATCTTGCTGCCGACACCGCCGCCCTCGCCAAGTTTAGAGCGGAGGGCGAAAAGGTTCTCAAACATTTCCTTGAAGTGACGGAGCAAAAAACCCTTGCTGAAGCCGATACCAATTTTGCAAAAAAGCATCAGGAAATCGGCCAGGCTGTTCGTGATCTTGACAAGCTGGTCGGGCAAAAGCGGGGACCGGGTCAGCGTTTCCTAAGCTGGCTTTTGATTGGCATGCGGTCATGGCTGTCAACGGCGATCTGGGGGATGATCATAGGGGGTCTCTTGCTCTCCCTTGCCTGGCTTGTCGCACCTCAGGGAACAGAGGAGGCCGCGAAAGGTTTCTGGGACAAGGCGATGGACGGCCTGTCCCATTTTATCGACTGCCAGAAATCAAGCGCCCCGCCGGAATGCAGGGAGTAACCCCTACTCCACCGTGACGGATTTGGCGAGGTTGCGCGGCTGATCGACATCGGTGCCTTTCAGGACCGCGACGTGATAGGCGAGGATCTGCACCGGGATCGCATAGAGAATGGGCGCGACGAACGGATCGACGGTGGGCAGCTCGATGGAGCCGAGCGCCCGATCGCCGAGTTGCTTTATCCCCGCCGCGTCGGAGAGGAAAATCACCCGCGCATTGCGGGCCATCACCTCCTGCATGTTCGATGCCGTCTTCTCAAAGTAAGGATCGCTGGGCGCCACCACGATGACCGGCACCAGCTCGTCAATCAGCGCGATGGGGCCGTGCTTGAGTTCCCCCGCCGCATATCCTTCCGCATGGATATAGGAGATTTCCTTTAATTTAAGCGCGCCTTCAAGGGCGACGGGATAGCCCGTGCCACGACCGATATAGAGCACGTCGCGGGCTTCGAAAATTGCTTTGGCAAGCGCCTTGATATTCTCGTCGCTATCGAGGATTTCAGCCGCCCGCGCCGGGACTTCGGCCAGCGCCTTGCAGAGCCGCGCTTCCTCCGCATGGTTGATGACGCCGCGCTTCACGCCCGCGTCAATGGCAATACAGGCCAGCGTCACAAGCTGGCAGGTGAAGGCCTTGGTGGAGGCGACGCCGATTTCCGGTCCGGCCTGGGTATGGAAGACGAAATCCGATTCCCGGCCCATGGAGCTTTCCTCCACATTGACGATGGAGGCGATATGCTGGCCGTTCGCCTTGGCGTATTTCAGCGCGGCGAGGGTATCCGCCGTTTCGCCGGACTGGGAGATAAAGAGCGCGAGGCCGCCTTTTTTGAGCGGCATGTGGCGGTAACGGAATTCGGAGGCGATATCCACTTCCACATTCAGATCGGCAATCCCCTCAAACCAGTATTTGGCGATCATCCCGGCGTAAAAGGACGTGCCGCAGGCGACAATGGTGACTTTCGGCAGCTCATTCCAGTCAAACGGCAAGTCGGGCAGTGTGATCGTGCGGCTTTTCGGGTTGAAGAAGGCATTCAGCGTCTCCCCCATCACGGCGGGCTGCTCGGCGATTTCCTTCATCATGAAATGGCGGTGGTTGCCCTTGCCGATCATCGCGCCGGAAAGCTGCGTCTGCTTGATGGCGCGTTCGACCTTGTTGTGATCCTTGTCATAGAAGGTGGCGCCATCACGGGTGAGAACGGCCCAGTCGTCCTCCTCCAGATAGGAAATGCGCACCGTGAGCGGCGCGAGCGCGAGGGCGTCGGAGCCGAGATACATTTCCCCCTCTCCCCAGCCGACCGCGAGCGGCGCGCCGCGGCGCGCGCCAATCATCAGATTGTCATGACCTTTGAAAATCACCGCGAGAGAGAACGCGCCGTGCAGACGTTTCAACGCGGCGGCCATCGCCTCCTCCGGCGTTTTGCCCGCGTCGATATAGCTGCTGATCAACTGCGCGGCGATTTCCGTATCTGTCTCGCTTTCAAAGCTGTAGCCCTTGCCCGTCAATTCCTCGGCCAGTTCGCGGTAATTCTCGATAATCCCGTTATGGACGAGGGCAATCTGCCCCGTCATATGCGGATGGGCGTTCACTTCGTTTGGCACGCCATGGGTCGCCCAGCGGGTATGGCCGATCCCGGCGAGGCCCTGAAGGCCGTTTGATTGCAGCACTTTTTCGAGATTTTCGAGCTTGCCTTCGGCGCGGCGGCGGTCCAGCCCGCTGTCCGTCAGGGTAGCGATCCCGGCGCTGTCATAGCCGCGATACTCAAGCCGCTTCAGACCGCCGATCAATGACGGCACAACGTCTTTCTTGCCGAGAACCCCGATAATCCCACACATATTTAAATACCTTTTAAATCAGATAGATATACTATTTTACAATCTTCTTTTTGAGCTCACGGAAGCGTTTGGCCCAGCCGGGTTTCTGCTGCTCCGCCGCCCGCTCTAGCCCAAGTGCATCCGCCGCCACATCGCGGGAGATGGTGCTGCCCGCGCCGATGATGGCCCCGTCGCCGATCTTGACCGGCGCGACCAACGCGCTGTTGGAGCCGATGAAGGCCCCCGCTCCGATATCGGTTTTGAATTTGTCGTAGCCGTCATAGTTGCAGGTGATGGTGCCGGCGCCGATATTCGCCTCCGCCCCCACTCGTGCATCGCCGATGTAGGAGAGATGGCTGACTTTCGCACCTTTTTCCAGCGTTGATTTCTTCACCTCGACAAAATTGCCGATTTTCACATCTTCGGCAATCTCCGCGCCGGGGCGCAGCCGCGCGAAGGGGCCGATCTGCGCCGCCTCGCCAATGGATGTGCCCTCCAGATGGCTGAAGGCCTTGATACGCACATGATCGCCGACCGTCACCTTGGGGCCGAAAAAGACGCCGGGCTCGATCACCACATCCCGCCCGAGTTTTGTATCATGGCTGAACCACACCTGATCGGGATCAATCAGCGTCGCGCCATTTTGCATGGCGGTGGCGCGCCAGCGGGCCTGCGCAATGGCCTCGGCCTCCGCAAGCTGAGCGCGATTGTTGACGCCGAGAAGCTCCTCCTCTTCACCCTTGACATAGGCGCAGGTGAGGCCGCCTTTATTGGCGATTTCAACGATATCGGTGAGGTAATATTCCCCCTTGGCGTTTTTATTGTCGATGGCGGTGATCAGGTCTTTAAGATGCGCGCCGGAAATCGCCATGACACCGGAATTGCAAAGACCGATGGCCCGCTCCTCCGCGCTTGCATCGGCAAATTCGACAATGGCGGTGAGATTGCCGTCTTTATCGGTGACGAGGCGGCCATATTCCAGCGGATCGTCGGGTTCGAACCCCAGCACGACAACGGCGCAGGTCGCCTTTTCCCGGCGCTTGGCAATCATTTTTTCAAGGGTCGCCGTTTCGATCAGCGGCGTATCGCCATAAAGGATCAGCACATCGCCGGTAAATCCCTCAAGACTATCGAGCGCCGCGGCCACGGCATGGCCAGTGCCAAGGGCTTCCTGCTGGATGGCGATTTCGGCGGGCGCGACGGCTTTTTTGACGCTGTCCATGGCCGGCGCGGTGACAACCACGACCTTCTCGGGCGTGAGCATGGCGACGCTGCCCAGCAGGTGATTGATCATGGGACGACCGCCCAGTTCATGCATCACCTTGGGCTTGTTTGATTTCATGCGTGTACCGGCCCCGGCTGCGAGGACAACGGCGGCAATGCTTGACATATCTTTACTCGTTTTTCGCAAATTAACAGTTCTTGCCACTGGACTTGGGCCTAAATAAGCCCTAACCCTACAGTGAAACAAATAAAAAAATGTTACCGGATTTTACATAAATGCTCGATATCGCCGTCATCTTCGATTTGGACGGGACGCTGGTGGACAGCGCGCCCGATCTTCACGCCGCGCTTAATCACTCGCTGGCGCGGGCCGGACGTCCGTCCGTCAGCCTTGACGCGGTGCGCCATATGGTCGGACGCGGTGCGCGGGTGCTGCTGGAACGCGGACTTGTGGCCACCGGCGGCATGCCGGAACCTGAGAAATTTGAAGAGCTTGTGGAATATTTCTTCACCTATTACGGCGCGCATGTGAGCGATGAGAGCCGCGTTTTCGACGGGGTGCGGGAGGCTCTTGACGCGCTGCGTCATGAAGGCGCGGTCATGGGCGTCTGCACCAACAAGCCGCTGCAGTTCGCCATTCCGCTGCTGGAAGATCTGAATCTCGCCTCCTATTTGGATGCCATCATCGGCGCGGACAGCTTTCCCTTCCGCAAGCCCGATCCGCGCCACCTGACCGGCACGCTGGAGGCCATGGGCGTCGCGTCCCGCCGCGCATTTATGGTCGGCGACAGCATCAGCGATATTGATGCCGCGAAGGGTGCGGAAATGCCGGTGATCGCCGTCAGCTTTGGCTACACGGAAACGCCAGTGCAACAGCTCGGCCCCGATCATATCATCGATCATTTCAACGAACTGCTGCCGCTGATCCGGCAACTGACGGTAAGCCCGGCCTAGTCTCCCTGATAGCGCATTTCCTTGAGCTCGGATAACGCCTTCTGTTCAGGAACAAGTACTGTATAGTAAGTCAACAGGTACCCTCCCTCGTGAAACACCTTCAGATAGTAGGTTTTGCCTTCAATAACTTCCAGGAGATATTCCCGGTCTATATACATTCCGTCAGTATGAAATTTGTGCGTGCCCGGCTCAACCTGAGCTGTAAGATACCCACCAGTATGAAGTTCTCCGACGGGGCGGCCACCAATCACAAAGGGTGTGGTTCCCCCGCTGCCTTTTAACTGAGTGCTTACCCTGTATACATAAACGAGAGCCTTGCCGGGTTCGGGCTTCAGGCCCGCATTATGATCTGAAAATTTTGGCCCGGTCGCCGTACAGCCGACAAGAATAAGGAAGGCAAGAATGCTGAAAACAAACCGCATGAAAACACCTGATCAGATTGAGATAGAGTATATTTTACTATCGCAATACGGTTGTGGGTGCAATCGGTAATTTGTTGAATTTCCTTAGTCTTCGCTCTTGATCCGCGGCAGTGATGCGACTTTTTTGCCGGACGGGATATCCCGGTTCAGGATCCATCCGGCGATATCCTTCCACACGACCGGCCCCTGCAGATCGCGCATCAGCATATGCCAGCCATCCTCGTAATAGACAAGTTCGGCGCTCGCAGGCAGTTCGGCGGCGATTTTCCCGGTCGGCTCCTCCGGGACAAGCTGGTCATGCGCGCCATAAAGCATCAGGATGGGGACATCGCCCAGCTTCCCGGCGGCGTCATAGGCCTCATCCATGATATCGACAAGGCCATAGATGGCGTCGATGCGGGTTTCCTTGATAAACAGCGGATCCGCGCCGAGGGCCTTCAGAATCTCGATATTATCGCTCGCCTGAATGCCCGTTCCCTCCCCCGTGAGGGTGACATAGGGAACACTGTGCGCCGCCGTCCAGAGGATCGCCTGATAGAAGGGGTTCATGGCCTGCCAGCCCCAGACCGCGGGCGCCGAAAGGATCACCCCGTCCACCTCCGGGAAATCATCGCTGGTGAGCGCCGTGATCAGCACCGCGCCGCCCATGCTCTCGCCGATCAGATAGACCGGTGTGCCGGGATAACGGGTTCGCACCTCCTGCACCATGGTTTTGAGATCGCTGATCAGCAACTCCTTGCCCGGCCAGATGCCGAAGTTCGGCGCCTCGCCAAAGCCGCGCTGATCATAGGCGATGGTGGTGATGCCCTGCCCCTGCCACCAGTCGGCGGGCAGGCTGTAGGCGTGGCTGTAATCATTGAAGCCATGCACGGCGATCAGGATGGCCTTGGCCTCCCCCTCTGCGGGCCACAGCCGGAGGGGCAGCCGCGCCCCGTCCCCCGCCTGCAGATAACTCTCACCAAGCTCCGGCTCACCGCGGTTTTCACCGGCCTCCTGTACCACGGGGGTGCAGGCGACAAGCAGGGCGCCGAGCCAGAGGCCAGCAAATAGGCGGGAAAACGGCAGCATTACATCACCTCATCAAGCAGCGTATGAACGCGGGCCCGAAGATGCGGGATAACCTCCGCCTCGAACCAATCATTCTTCTTCATCCAGCCCTGCACGCGCCAGCTTGGATGCGGCAGCGGCAGGAGATCGGGGCCATAGTCGCGATAGGCCGCCACCGTCTCCGTCAGGGTCTTTTTGCGCCGGGAAGACAGGTAGTATTTATGCGCATACTGCCCGACCGCTAGCGTTAAAGCGACATTTTTGAGTTCCGGGATCAGGCGCGGATGCCAGGTTTCCGCGCATTCGGGACGTGGCGGCGCATCGCCGCCTTTATCGAGCTTGCCCGGATAGCAGAAGCCCTGCGGCACAATGGCGAAATAGCGCGGGTCATAGAAAACCTCCGGCGGCACGTCGAGCCAGTCCCGCAATCGCTCCCCCGACGGATCGTCCCACGGGATACCGCTTTCATGGACTTTTGTGCCGGGCGCCTGCCCGGCGATCAGGATGGGCGCGCGGATATCGGCGATCAGCACCGGCCGGGGGCCGAGGGGCAGATGCGCCGCACAAAGGCGGCAAGCGCGGATGTCGTTAAGAAGGCGGGTAAGCGCGGCCGGATTTTCCGTCATTGCCCTTCCTTTGGCATGTCAGTCTCCGCCCGCCGGTCAGGCGCCGCCCGGAGGCACCCACAACCCATCCAGCAGGCGCCGTTGCGCCGTGTCGGGGCGATGCAGAATGAGGCCGTCCGGCACGCCGGAGAGCCAGTATTGTTCGGTTATTTTTGTTATTTTTTCGCCTCTTACGAGGCAGACTTGATTGTTATACTTGACAATATCCCCCTCCGCCTGCTGCGGATAGAGGGCCGGGCTGGCAAGGCCGATGCGATATCCGGCCCCGGCCAGCCAGGCGGCCGCCCCCCGTCCTTCAAAAATGAGGACCGGTTCACTCACCCTTGTAGTTACCCGGCCGTTTTTCGAAAAAGGCGTCGATGGCTTCACTGTGATCCTTGGTATGATGGGCAATCGCCTGCAAGGCCGCGGACATTTCCAACAGGCTTTCAAGACGGCTGTGCTCCCCTTCGCGGAGCAGTTTCTTCGCCATGCGCAGCGCATGCGGCGCGTTGGCGGCGATTCGTCCGGCGAGTTTCTTGGCGGCGGTCATCAGATCCGCATCCTCCACCACCTCGGAGACCAGGCCCCATTCAAGAGCGGTGTCGGCATTGATCATTTCGCCGGTGAAGGTCAGCTCGGCGGCGCGGCTGCTGCCGATGATGCGCGGAAGGAACCACGCCCCGCCGTCCCCCGGTATGATGCCGAGCTTGGCGAAGCTTTCGGCGAACAGCGCGGATTTGCCCGCGATTCGAATGTCGCACATGCAGCTCAGGTCGCAACCCGCGCCGATGGCCGGGCCGTTGACGGCGGCAATGGTCGGCACTTCCAGATTATAGAAGGCGAGCGGAATTTTCTGGATACCATGGCGGTAGGAATTGCGGATTTCCGCCGGGCTGCCCGCGAACAGCCCTTCCTTGTCGCGCATATGCTTGACATTGCCCCCGGCGGAGAAGGCTTTGCCCGCCCCTGTCAGGATGACGCAGCGTACGCTGTTGTCCGTGTTGATCCGTTCGGCGGCATTCATAAATGCCGCGAAAAATTCATCTCCCGCGAGGGCATTGCGCTCCTCTGGCCGGTTGATCGTGAGGGTTACGATCCCCCCATCTTGTTCATAAATGAGTTCGTTTGTCATGATGGCAGAAACTACCCAATCGCGCGGAAAATAGGAAGCGGTAAAATGCATCACGGGAGGCGGCCGGTGCTTGACTTTCCCGCAAATGGGGAGAATCCTGTCCGCAGAGGGCTCTCCTCAAATAATAATAACAAAAGGCCGCCCGATGTCCGCTCCCGCTATCACACTCAAGGTGCAATCCGCCCATAAGGGCATTCTGCTGTTCTGCTGCGCGATTTTTCTGTTTGCGACAATGGATGCCGTCGCCAAATATGCCTCGGGGTTTTTCAATCCCATCCAGGTGGTCTGGGCGCGCTGTTTCTTTCATATCCTGCTGATGGTCATCATTCTGGGGCCAAGCCATGGCCGCAAGCTGATCCGCACCAATAACCTCAAGATGCAGGTGCTGCGCTCCATCCTGCTGCTTGGCGCAACGGTGTCCATCTTCACCGCCGTCAAATATATTCCGCTCGCCGATGCCGGGGCGATCGGGGCGACGTCCCCCTTCTTCGTGATTCTCCTCTCGGCCCTCCTGCTGAAGGAAAAGGTCAGCAAACAGAAATGGATTGCCGTTGCGGTCGGCTTCACCGGCGCGATGATCGTACTGCGGCCCGGCCTGGCGGAAATGCATCCGGCGATGTTCCTCGTCCTGTTGATGGCGCTTTGCTATGCGCTGTATCAGCTCACGACACGATTCCTCGCTGGTGTCGATGATTCCATGACGACGGCCTTCTATTCCGTCTCGGTCGGCACCGTGGTGGTGAGCTCCATCGTACCGTTTTTCTGGACGACGCCCGATCTGTTCGGCTGGGGCCTGCTGGCGCTTGTCGGGCTGATCGGCGGGGTCAGCCATTTCATCATGATCAAGGCGTTTGAATATACCACCGCCTCCACCACCGCGCCGTTCAACTATACGCAGCTTATCTGGATGACGATCATCGGGCTGATCTTCTTCGGCAATTTCCCCGATGGCTTCACCATTCTGGGCGCTGCCATCATCGTCGGCAGCGGCCTCTATGTGCTTTATCAGGAACGTCGGCAGAAGCAAAAGCTGGGATAAGGCGCGATGCGCGTCTGGCGGGCATTCAGGCGGTTCCGGCCCGCTCCAGCACGGCATGCAGCAGGACATTGCAACCGGCGGCGAGGTCTTCGGGGGTGGCCGCCTCGATCTCGTTATGGCTGATGCCGTCTTCGCAGGGGATAAAGATCATCGCCGTCGGCGCGACACGGGCAATGTAGCAGGCGTCATGCCCGGCCCCGGAGACAATGTCCATATGCGGCAGGCCCGCGGCCTGCGCCCCCTCCCGCACCGCGCGGATGCAATCCGCATCAAATTGGACGGGCGGTGAATACCAGATTTCCGCGAGCGCCAGTTGAAGCCCCTTTTCCCTCGCCACACTTTCCGCGAAGGCCCGGAGCGCGGCGTCCATCTCGCTCAAGACCGCATCATCGGGATGGCGGAAATCGACGGTCAGGAACACCTCTCCCGGGATGGTGTTGCGGGAATTGGGGCGCACCTCCATCATGCCGACGGTGGCGCAGCCGTGGGGCGGATGGGCGAGGCCGATGCGGTTTACCTCACTCACAAGGCGGGCGGCGGCGAGCAGCGCGTCTTTGCGCCGCGTCATCGGCGTCGGCCCGGCATGGGCCTCCTGCCCCGTGATCGTGATCTCATACCAGCGTTGCCCCTGCGCGCCGATGACAACGCCGATGGTTTTCTCCTCCTGCTCCAGAATGGGTCCCTGTTCGATATGCGCTTCGAAAAAGGCTTTGATCTCGCGGCCGCCGACCTCCTCCGTTCCGGCATAGCCGATGCGCTCCAGCTCCGCGCCGAGGGTCCGGCCCTCGGGATCGGTGCGGCTGAGGCCATAGTCGAGATCAAAGGCGCCCGCAAACACGCCCGACGCCACCATGGCGGGCGCAAAGCGCGAGCCTTCCTCATTGGTCCAGACAACCATTTCGAGCGGATGCCGGGTCGCAATCCCCGCATCATCGAGGCTGCGCAGCACCTCCAGCCCGGCGAGGACGCCATAGACCCCGTCAAATTTGCCGCCCGTCGGCTGGGTATCGAGGTGGGAGCCCATCATCACCGGCGGCAGGCCGGGATCCGCCCCTTCCCGGCGGGCAAAGATATTGCCCATCTTGTCCAGCTTGATACTGCATCCGGCCGCGCGGCACCATGAAATGAACAGATCGCGCCCCTCGCGGTCCAGATCGGTGAGCGCGAGACGGCAGCAGCCGCCCTTCTCCGTCGCGCCGATCTGCGCCATGTCCATCAGGCTCGCCCACAGACGATCGCCATTTATGGTCATATTCCGCATGAACACCTCCCCTGCCCATGATGCAATCGTCATGATGGCAAGCCTTATGCGTCCTGTCCATCCCGGAGTTGCTGTAACGGAAACATCGGGCCGCTAAAGATATCAGCCGCCGCTGATTTCCTCCTGCAAGATCTCCAGTTCCAGCCAGCGGGTCTCTAACGCGTCCTTTTCCTCCTGAAGGCGGGTGAGGTCAGCGGCTTTTTTGTTGAAGGCGGCGGCATCGCGAGCGAACAGTTCCGGATCGGCGAGGGCCGCTTCCAATGCGGCGATTTTGCTCTCTGTCTCGGCGATTTGACCCGGCAGCAGGTCGAGATCGCGCTGATCCTTGTAGGAGAGTTTCTTGCGTGGCGACCCTTCACGCGCGGGCGCTTCCTTGGCCTTCGCAGCGGGTTTTGTGGCGGTGATGGTTTTTTCACCGTCCGCCCGGCGCGCCCGCATGTAATCGGAATAGCCACCGACATATTCGCTGGCGCGCCCTCCCCCTTCGATCACGATGGTGGAGGTGACAAGCTGATCGAGAAAGTCACGATCATGGCTGATGACAAGCAGCGTGCCGTCATAGCTCGCCAGCATGTCCTGCAACAGATCGAGGGTCTCCATATCAAGATCATTGGTCGGCTCGTCAAGGACGAGAAGGTTGCTTGAACGCGCCAGCAGCCGGGCCAGCAGCAGACGGTTCTTCTCGCCGCCCGAGAGGGCGCTGACCGGGCTTTTCGCCTGCTTTTCCTCGAACAGGAAATCGCGGAGATAGGCGACCACATGCCGCACCTCCCCCTGCACGATCAACTGCCCGCTGGCGGGATCGGCAAGCGTATCCCAGAGGCTGACGTCGGGATCGAGCTGCTCGCGATGCTGATCGAAAATGGCGGGGGTGAGATTGGTGCCGAAGGTGACGCTCCCCTCCGTCGGTTGCAACTGGCCGAGCAGGATTTTAAGCAGCGTCGTTTTCCCGGCGCCATTGGGGCCGATGATGCCGACACGGTCGCCACGCTGGATGCGGGTGGAAAATTTTTTGAGAACCTCCCGCTCCCCGCCGTTGACGTCGGGAAAGCGCATGGCGATATCGCGCGCCTCGATCACCATGCGGCCGCTTTTCTCGCCGCTTTTGACATTGAGTTTGGCGTTGCCGGTGGGCGCGGTCCGCTCCGCCCGTTCGGCGCGCAGGCGATGCAGGGCGCGGATGCGTCCCTCGTTACGGGCGCGGCGGGCCGTGATGCCCTTATGCGACCATTCGGTTTCCTCGGCGATTTTCTTGTCGAGCTTCTTATTCTCCACCTCCTCGCGGCGGAGGATTTCCTCGGACCATTCCTCAAACGCGGCGAAGCCCTTGCCGTGGGTGCGCAAACGCCCCCGGTCGAGCCAGAACAGCCGGTTGGTGAGGTTTTTCAGGAACTGCCGGTCATGGCTGATGATCATCAGGGCGCCGCGAAACTGCTTCAGCTCCTCCTCCAGCCACAGGATGGTGTCGATATCCAGATGGTTGGTCGGCTCGTCCAGCAGCAGCACATCCGGCTCGGACACCAGCGCCTCGGCCAGCGCCACGCGCCGCGCCTCCCCGCCTGACAGGGTGTCGAGCAGCCGCGCGCCGTCAAGCTTCACCCCCTCCAGCATCTGATCAACCAGATAGCCGACATCCCCCTCCTCCGCGCGGACCCTCAGGCCCCGCGCCACCTGCTCATGCACGGTGATACCGGGAGAGACGGGCGGCTGCTGGCGCAGATAGCTGACGCGGATACCGCTTTGCACGAAGCGCTCTCCGCCATCCAGCTCGATATCACCGGCGAGCGCCTTCAGAAGGGTCGACTTGCCCGATCCGTTGCGCCCGACCAGCGCGATGCGCATCCCCGGCTCGATCCCGAGGGAGATATCACGGAACAGATCGCCCCCGCCGAAGGTGATGCGCGCGTCTTTCAGGGCCAGAATGGGTGCCGCCATGGGGATAGAATGCTTTCATTCGGAATGTCAGAATTGATGACAGGCTTCTAACACCGATGGGCCGGGTTCCGCAATTCCCCATGACGGCTTTTCACCTACTCCGCATGGCGGATGACGTTGAAGCCCTCCTCCGGTGTCGGGCCGATGAACAGGCGGCTGAACAGGTCAAACTCCGCATCGCTCGGCTGGAAGGGATGCGTGCCGCTCCTGTTGCGGGCATGCAGCCGCGCCTTGCACACCATGTCCGGCGTATCCATAAAATGCAGCTCATGGGCGACATCCGCCGCCTCGAACAGCTCGCGGCCCCAGCGGCGGCTGTCCGGCGTGTTGGCGGGAAAGTCAAGGACAACGGAAAATCCGGCCTTCAGCAGCCCGACGATATGGTCCTTCAAGGTTTTCTTGAGCCGGATGGTGGCGCGGATATAGTCGCCAGGGTCCGCAATCTCACCGGGATAGAGGCCGGAAAGCAGACTGTCTTCGGAAAACAGGAAGGTGCCGGGACGTTCGGCGAGGCGCGCCGCCAGTGTTGATTTGCCTGCGCCAATCTTGCCGGACAGCAGATAGAGGACGGCGCTGTTGCGTCGGCTGTCCGGTTGCTGGTAGGGGGGCTGGGTGTCTCTCTGGGTCTCTTGTAACATCGTCGTCTCCTTTGGGATGGGCCCTTGAGACGGATGCTTTCAAAAAAACCGCCTCAAAGGGCGGTCTGTCGGTTGCGTTAGGGCATACGAACTTCCGCCATTCGGGGAATGGAGAGAATTTTCGCCACAATAATGATCGCTGTGTATGCCATAGGGCCAATAAACGCCCCTGCCGCCGCCTTGTCAAGACCGATATGACGGCGTGCCGCCATTTTTTATAATGAATCTAATTTATTCCTTTCCATGCGGGGGAGAAGCCTATACAAGACCGGATCCGTCTGTTATAAATCCCTTGAAATCAGACTGAATTGGTACGATATAAAGAGACATCATGATCAAGCTCAGCAAAATGACCGACTACGGGGTCGTTATCATGTCCGAAATGGCGCGGCAGCCTGGACGGACCATGACGGCGCCGGATATCTCGCTCTATACCGGGCTGCCGGTGCCGACGGCGGCGAAGATATTGAGAACGCTGGCGAAAAGCCCGTTCCTCAGCTCGCAGCGCGGGGCCCATGGCGGCTATAGCCTGGCGCGGAGACCTGCGGATATCTCGATTGCCGAGATTGTCCGCGCCATGGAAGGGCCGGTCGCGGTCACCTCCTGCGTCGATGATGCGACGCCCGATTGCTCGGTGGAGGAAAAATGCCCCATGCGCGGCGGCTGGGAGAAGATCAACCGGGCGCTCAATGCCGCCCTTGAGGAAGTGACCCTGGCCGATATGTGCCAGGACACGCAACAGATTCACGCCGTTCTGCGGGAGAGAGCAATCCCCCGCCCCGGAACGGCTTTACAAGCGGAGTAATATGATGGCTATTCGCCAGGAAACCGTCGATCAGGTTGCCTCTGTTTCCGACAAGTATAAATACGGCTTTTTCAGCGATATCGAGGCGGATACCGCCCCCATCGGCCTGAATGAGGATATCGTCCGCTTCATCTCCGCCAAGAAGGAGGAGCCTGAATGGCTGCTCGAATGGCGGCTCAAGGCCTATCGCCACTGGCTGACGATGATCGAGCCGGAATGGGCCAATGTGCATTATCCGAAGATCGATTTTCAGGATATCTATTACTATTCCGCGCCGAAGACGAAGGACAAGCCGAAAAGCCTCGATGAGGTCGATCCCGAACTGCTGGAGGTTTACAACAAGCTCGGCATTCCGTTGAAGGAGCAGGAAGTCCTCGCCGGTGTCGAAGGGGCGTATAACGTCGCCGTCGATGCGGTGTTCGACAGCGTGTCCGTCGCCACCACCTTCAAGGCGCGGCTGGAGAAGGAAGGCGTTATCTTCTGCCCGATCTCGGAGGCCGTCCGCGATTATCCGGAGCTGGTGCAGAAATATCTCGGCTCCGTCGTGCCCTATACGGATAATTACTATGCGGCGCTGAATTCCGCGGTCTTTACCGACGGCTCGTTTTGCTACATCCCGAAGGGGGTGCGCTGCCCGATGGAGCTTTCGACCTATTTCCGCATCAATGCCGCCCAGACGGGGCAGTTCGAACGCACGCTGATCATCGCCGATGATGAAAGCTATGTGAGCTATCTGGAAGGTTGCACCGCCCCCATGCGCGATGAGAACCAGCTTCACGCCGCCGTGGTCGAGCTGGTCATCATGAAGGATGCGGAGATCAAATATTCCACCGTCCAGAACTGGTATCCGGGCGATGAGAATGGCGTCGGTGGTATTTACAACTTTGTCACCAAGCGCGCCGCCTGCCGGGGGGAGAATGCGAAAGTCTCCTGGACGCAGGTGGAGACCGGATCGGCGATTACGTGGAAATACCCCTCCTGCATCCTGCAGGGCGATAATTCGGTGGGGGAATTTTATTCCATCGCCATCGCCAACAATATGCAGCAGGCCGATACCGGCACCAAGATGATCCATCTCGGCAAAAATACGTCGAGTACGATCATCTCCAAGGGGATCTCGGCGGGCCGCGCGCAGAACACCTATCGCGGGCTGGTCCGCATGGGGCGCAAGGCCGATCATGCACGCAACCACACGGTTTGCGACAGCCTGCTGATTGGCGATCAGTGCGGCGCCCATACGGTGCCCTATATCGAAAACCAGAGCCGCACGGCGAAGATCGAGCATGAGGCCACCACCTCGAAAGTGAGCGAGGAGCAGCTCTTTTACTGTCAGCAGCGCGGCCTCTCGGAAGAGGAAAGCATGGCGCTTATCGTCAACGGCTTCTGCAAGGAAGTGCTTCAGAAACTCCCCATGGAATTCGCCGTGGAAGCCCAGAAACTCGTCGGCATCAGCCTTGAAGGCAGTGTCGGGTAAGGAATTATGGAAATGCTGGAAATCAAAAACCTACATGCCACCGTCGGGGGCAAGGAAATCCTGAAGGGCATCAATCTCACCATCAAGGCCGGTGAAGTGCATGCCATCATGGGGCCGAACGGCGCGGGCAAATCAACTCTTTCATACGTTCTCGCGGGCCGTGATGGCTATGAGGTGACGGCGGGCGAAGTCCTCTATAAGGGCGAAAACCTGCTGGATCTTGCGCCGGATGAACGGGCGGCCAAGGGCATTTTCCTTGCCTTTCAGTATCCGGTGGAAATCCCGGGCGTGGCCTCCGCCACCTTCCTGAAGACCGCCTATAATGCGCAGCGGAAATTCCGGGGCGAGCCCGAAGTGGACGCCATGGAATTCCTCAAGCTCATTCGCGAAAAGACGAAGGAGCTCGACATCAAGGACGACATGCTGAAACGCGCCGTCAATGTCGGTTTCTCCGGCGGTGAGAAGAAGCGCAACGAGGTGTTGCAGATGTCGCTGCTGGAGCCGGATCTGATGCTGCTGGATGAGACCGACTCGGGGCTTGATATTGACGCGCTCAAAATCGCGGCCGATGGCGTCAACCGTCTCAGAAGCCCCGAGCGCGCCGCCCTCGTCATCACCCATTACCAGCGGCTGCTCGATTACATCGTACCGGATTTCGTGCATGTGCTGGCCGATGGCAAAATCGTCAAATCCGGCGACAAGACCCTCGCCCATGAACTGGAGGAAAAAGGCTACGCGGCGCTGAGCGCGGCCTGATCGGAATATTGATGAGTGAAATGAAAACCTTAACGCCTTTGGCTCAGACTTACGTTGATCGCTTCGATGCGGCGCGCGCGGCCCTGCCCGGCAGCGGCAATGAACGCATCGCCCTGATCCGCCGCGACGGGCTGGACGCGTTCGCCGCGAAAGATTTCCCCGGCCGCAAGGTGGAGGAATGGCGCTTTACCAATCTCGCCCCGCTCACCAAGGGGCTGGACGGGACGGCGGAGAAGGCCGCCAATGCCGACCTCCCGGCTCCGGAATTTGCAACGCCCCATGTCATGACCTTCGTCAATGGCCAGTTCGCGCCGGCCGAGAGCAAGCTCGATACGCTTCCCAAGGGCGTGCGCCTCACCTCTCTCGCCGAGGAACTGGAGGAAGGCAGCGCCGCCCTCATTGAAGACAGCGATGCCGATCCCCGCGCCCTCGTCGCGCTCAACACCGCCTTCATGGCCGATGGCTATGTGCTGGAGGCCGCGCCCGGCGTGACGCTGGACGCGCCGATCCTGATCCGCTTCATCAGCCTGCCGGGAACGGCGGAGGATGCGCGGCATATGCGCAATATCATCCGCCTCGGCGAAAAGAGCCGCCTCACGGTGATCGAGGAACATGGCGGTACGGACGGTCATGCCTATTTCGCCAATCCGGTCGCCGATATCCGCCTTGCGGCGGACGCCCGCCTCAATTTCTATAAATATCAGGCGGAAAGCGATGCGGCTTTTCATCTCGCCAATACGGATGTGACGCTGGCAGAAGGCGCAACCTTCGAGAATTTCGCCCTCACCACCGGCGCGCGGCTCGCGCGCAATGAGCTGGAGACCCGCCTCACCGGCGCGGGCGCGACCAGTATCCTGAACGGCGCCTATCTCATCCGCGGCAAGCAGCATGCGGACACCACCACCCTCACCCGTCATCTGGTGGCGGAAACTGACAGCCGTCAGGTCTATAAGGGCATCCTCGATGAGGAGGCGCATGGCGTCTTTCAGGGCAAGATCCAGATTGTGAAAGATGCGCAGAAAGTCGCGGGCGATCAGTTGAGCCGCGCTCTGCTGCTCTCCGATACCGCCCATGTGGCGGTCAAGCCGGAGCTGGAAATCCACGCCGATGACGTGAAATGCTCCCATGGCGCATCCTCGGGTGAACTGGATGAGGATGCGCTCTTCTATCTGCAATCCCGCGGGATCGAGGCCAAGGCGGCGCGCAAGATGCTGATTGATGCTTTCCTCGCCGATGTGCTGGAGGAAGTCTCGAATGAGGCCGTCCGCGCCTATTTCGCCGATGTCACCGCCCGCTGGATGGACAGGGTATAGCCATGAATGACATGACAATCTATGACGTTGAAAAAATCCGTCGCGATTTCCCGATTTTTGGCCGCGAAGTGCATGGCAAGCCGCTTGCCTTCCTCGACAGCGGCGCCTCTGCGCAGAAGCCGCAGGTGGTGATCGACACCATGCAGCGCGCCTATGCGGAGACTTACGCCAATGTGCATCGCGGCGTGCATTATCTCAGCCAGACATCGACGGAGCTGTATGAGGCGGCGCGCGAAACCGTGCGCGCGCATCTGAATGCGGCCAGCCTTGATGAGATCATCTTCACCAAGAACGCGACCGAGAGCATCAATCTCGTCGCCTACAGCTATGGCTGGGCCAATCTTAAGCCGGGAGATGAGATTATTCTCTCAACCCTTGAGCATCATTCAAATATCGTCCCCTGGCAGTTGATCGCGGAAAAGACCGGCGCGATTGTCAAGGCCGTGCCGATTGATGAGCATGGCGAATTTATGCTCGATACATATCTCGAGATGCTCGGGCCAAAGACGAAGATCGTCGCGGTGACCCATATCTCCAACGCCATCGGCACCATCACCCCGGTGCGCGAGATTATCGACGCCGCCCATGATGCGGGCGCGGTAGTCCTGATCGACGGATCACAGGCCGCGCCGCATATGAAGCTGGATATGCAGGCTTTGGGCGCGGATTTCTACGTCTTCACCGGGCATAAAGTCTTCGGCCCGACCGGTATCGGCGTGCTATATGGCAAGGCCGCGCTGCTGGAGGCCATGCCGCCCTTCTTGGGTGGTGGCGATATGATCAACCGGGTGACTTTTGAGAAAACCACCTTCGCCAAGGGCCATTCGAAATTTGAGGCGGGCACGCCGCCCATCGTGCAGGCCATCGGCCTTGGCGCGGCCATCGACTATGTGAATAATATCGGCTTCGATAAGATCATGGCGCATGAGCAGGCCCTGCTCGCCTATGCGACGGAACAGTTGAAAAATATCAACAGCTTGCGCATCATTGGTGAGGCAAAGCATAAGGCGGCGATTATCTCCTTCACGCTGGAAGGGGTGCATCCCCATGACATCGGCACCATTGTTGATCGCGGCGGGGTCGCCATCCGCGTCGGCCATCACTGTGCGCAGCCGCTGATGGATTATTTCGATGTGGCGGCGACGGCCCGCGCCTCCATGGCGCTTTACAACAACCGCGCCGATATTGACGCCCTCGTCGCGGCGGTGCAATCGGTACAGGAGATTTTTGGCTAGGGGTCAATCCTATCCATAAATTACAATTCTGTTTTGAAAGGAGGTAAAAGATGCAAGGAATACGGACGAAGGACATGTTTGTACATATTCAAGGACGGATTACGCCGCAAATTTTGCCTCCTTGCAAAACCCGAAGGACGCGTCGCCTAGGGCCGCTGACGGCGTTACGCTTCCTTGAAAACCAGGGCGGTTTCCTGCGAAAGCGTGCCTGGTCAGCAACCATATGCGAAGCGCAGAATGAAATATATTGATAGGACTGACCCCTATGCTCGATGATTTACGCGAACTCTATCAGGAAGTGATCCTCGATCATTCGAAGCGGCCGCGCAACTTCCGCCATCCCGAAGATGCCAATCATGAGGCCCATGGCTATAACCCGCTCTGCGGGGATACGGTCAATGTGTATCTGAAAATGGGCCATAACGGGCTCATCGAGGATGCCGCGTTCGAAGGCAAGGGCTGCGCCATTTCGCTCGCCTCCGCCTCCATGATGACGGAGATTATCAAGGGCAAGACGGAAACGGAGGCGCGCGACATCTTCACCGGCTTTCAGAAGCTGGTGAAGGGCGAAGAGGAATTCATCGACGCCGGGGACGCCACCGACAAGCTGATGATGCTGGCCGGGGTGAAGGAATTTCCCATGCGCGTCAAATGCGCCACCCTTGCCTGGCACGCCATGACCTCGGCCATGGATAATGAAGAGGAGGTCTCGACGGAATAGCCATGACTGCAATGGATAAAATCGACCGCCCCGTCGCCACCGGCCCGTTTGAGGAAGGCACCACCGGCTCGCCGCTGGAAGAGCCTGTCGTGGCGGCGCTGCGCGAGGTGTATGACCCGGAAATCCCGGTCAATATCTTCGATCTCGGCCTCATCTATGTGATTGATATCAGCGAGGATGGCGAGGTGTTCGTCGGCATGACCCTGACCGCGCCGGGCTGCCCCGTCGCCGGGGAAATCCCGATCTGGGTGCGCGACGCCATCCTGCCGGTTGACGGCGTGAAAGAGGTGGAGGTGGAGATCCTCTGGGATCCGCCCTGGACGCCGGACAATATGTCGGAAGCGGCAAAACTTGATCTTGGAATGTTCTAGGCGCGCCCTTATATTGACTGTAGAGGTGATATGATGACTGACACACAGATTATGACATTAACGGATCGCGCGGCCGACCGCGTCAAATCCCTGCTCGGCAAGGCGCCCTCGGCCCCTCTGGGCCTGCGCATTGGTATCACCAACACCGGCTGCAACGGCCTCAGCTACACCATGGATTACGCGAAGGAGCGGAAAGAGGACGACGCGGTCGTCGATCTGGACGGCATTACGCTGCTGATCGACCATGACGCCGTGCAATATGTCGCGGGCACCGAAATGGACTGGGAAGAAGCCGGTCTGCAATCGCGCTTCACCTTCGAAAATCCCAATGAAAAGGGGCGCTGCGGCTGCGGCTCCTCCTTCCACGTCTGATCCGCGATGCGGGGGGCGGCGCTTCTGATTCTGGCGGCCTGCGTGGGCGCGGCCGCCGTTTATTTCATCATGGCGGGAAAGGACAACGCAATGGCCGCTGACGGGCGCGATCAACACGGTTATCTTCACATTCCGGCGGTGGAGGCCGCGAAACTGATCGAAACGACGCCGGATCTTGTCATCCTCGATGTGCGCACACCGGGCGAATTTGCCGATGGGCATCTCAAGGGCGCCGTCAATATCGACTTCAATGACCCAGATTTCGCAGAGAAAATCGCCACCCTTGATCCTGCGGGCAATTATCTGCTGCATTGCCGCTCCGGCAACCGCAGCGGCAAGGCGATCCCCGATCTTGTCGCGGCGGGTCTTCAAAATGTCACCCATATGCAGGATGGCACCCTCGGCTGGTCCGCGGCGAAGCTGCCGCTGGTAACGTCCTAGGCCGCCGCGCGGAAAACCGACGCGCACTTGCGGCGGTGCGGGCCGCTCGCGGTGCCCCCTCCCGCCTCCCCGCGCCTATGTTGAGACAAGCGTGAGAAACGTCCGATCCTCGCGCAGTAGGAATTTCTCGCGCATCGCAAATTCGTAATTCTCCCGGCCGAGCGGATCATTGGCGAGCCGCGCGCGATAGGCCTCATAGGCCGCCAGGCTCTCGATATGATAGACGCCATAGGCAAGCGTGCTCGATCCCTCATGCGGCGCGAAATAACCGACGAGATCGGCGCCGCATCGCGGGATCGCCTCCCCCCAGTTCCTCGCATACTGCCCGAACTCGGCTTTCTTGGTCGGGTCGATATGATAGCGGATAAAACAGGTGATCATGTCCCTCTCCTTCTCTGATGTCGGCGGAGAATAACGCTTGCCGTGCGCAAATGCTTCGTTTATCATCGAACTATGAAAGAAGGACCGGACATAGCCTATCTCGGCGCGCTGATCGGGGATCCGGCGCGGGCCAACATGCTGACGGCGCTCTTGTCGGGCAAGGCGCTGACGGCGAGCGAGCTGGCGGCGGAGGCCGGGATCACCTCCCAGACGGCCAGCTCTCACCTCGCGAAGATGCAGGCGGGCGGGCTTCTCCTGCAGCGCAAGCAGGGGCGCCACCGCTATTTCGCGCTCGCCGATGATGATGTCGGCAGTGTGCTGGAGGCGATGATGGGCCTCGCCGCCAAGAAGGGGCATCTGCGCACCCGGACGGGGCCGAAGGACCCGGCGCTCCGCCATGCGCGGGTCTGCTACAACCATCTGGCGGGCGATCTCGGCGTGCGCATGATGGACAGCCTGCTGGCGAAGAACTTCCTCACCCCGGAGAGTGAGGGCCTCGGCCTCACCCCTGCGGGCCGCGCCTTTATGACGGACTTCGCCATTGATCTCGCGCCCCTCGACGCCGCGCGCCGCCCGCTCTGCAAATCCTGCCTGGACTGGAGCAACCGCCGCAGCCACCTCGCCGGCTCCCTCGGCTCCGCGCTCCTCACCCGCGTCTACAGCCTCGGCTGGGCCAAACGCATCGACGGCTCCCGCATCGTCAATTTCAGCACAACCGGCGAGCGGGAATTTTTACGGGTGTTCCGGGTTTGAGGGGATTTTGGAATGGCAATTGACGATAGTATCATTCAAGAATTCAAAGAAAGTACGATTTGGCTAAGCACACAGTTTAATGATTTGTCGATACCTGTGACAGTTCGTTGTCCAATCTCGTTAGCATATTTTGATATTGTGATGGAAAATCACACTGCCATTGTTCTGTTGATCGAAAGTAAACAATATGCATCCGCTTATTCGCTTCTTCGTGTAATTTATGAGGCTTTCGTAAGAGGGAAATGGATCAGTAAATGTGCAACTGAAGATTTTCTGCAAAACTATGAGAATGAAAAATTTCCGAAACTCTATAAGCAATTGCAAGAAATAAAGAAAACTGATTCTTCAACAAGTAAAGTTCTCTCAAATCTTAAAGATAGAGCTATAGAAGCAATGAATGATTACACTCATATTGGACATCGTGCAATTGGGCGTCGTTTCAAAAATTCTGAACTTTGTCCAAACTATGATGATGATGAAATTATTGAAGTGTTAAATTTTGCAAATGCATTTGGATATATTGCAGCTTTATCAGCCTGCGATGTAATGGACAATTCGGAACTGGCGAACATTATATTTGATAAATTTCAAAACTATTCTAATGAGGCTGACAGGACTTTATTCTGAATTTCTAATTCTCCTGTATCCCTACAGCACACCTGTTAATTAACTCCCCTCACCCCTCCCCCCACCCCAATTGTTTGCTCGCCAGCAAAGCCCGGGGGCGGTATTCTTCCATTATGAAACAGGGATTTTACGGCATTCTGCCCTTTGCGGTTGGCGCGGCGGCGTATGGGTTTGCGTTTGGCATTCTGGCGGCGCAGTCGGGCTATCCGTGGTGGGGCGTCGCGCTGATGAGCCTCACCGTGCATGCCGGATCGTCGCAGATTGTCGCCATCGAGCGGTTCGGCGCCGATGGTCTGGTGATCGGCGCGGCGATTGCGGGGATCGCGCTCAATTTGCGCTATCTCGGCATTATCGCGTCTTTAAGCGCCCTGTTGCAGGAAATCCCGCTGTGGCGGCGGCTCGTCGCCATTCATATCACTGGCGATGAGAATTGGGCGCTGACGCTGGCGCGCCACGCGGCGGACCCGGCCATCGGCGCGGCCTTCCTGATCGGCTCCGGCCTCACCATGATCACGGGCTGGACGCTGTCGACAACGCTCGGCGCGCTGTTCGGCCAGTCGATGCCGGATCTCGCGAGCTACGGCCTCGGTTTCGCCTTCACCGCGGCGTTTATCGCCATGGCGCGGGCGATGTGGCGGGGCCTGCGCAATATCGTGCCCTGGGCGGTGACTTTCGCGGTGACGGTGCTGCTGGTCAAGGCAGGGGTGGAGAGCGCCTATGCCATCCTCCTCGCCAGTCTTATCGGCGTCGCCATGGCGGCGCTGCTGCGGCGGCGGCAGAAGAAGCTGGAGAGCGCGTCATGAGCCCCGATCACTGGCTGCTCATCCTCTGTCTCGCCGTCGGGGCCTATGGGCTGCGCCTCGCGGGTCTGGTCGGCGGGCAGGCGATTATCCGGAATGCGCGGCTTAAAACCCTGCTCGATGATCTGCCGGGCTGCCTGATTGTCGCCCTGGTTGCCGCGTCGCTCGCCAATTCCGACCTCACCGTCTGGATTGCCGCCCTGTTCGCGCTTGCCGTCGCGATCCTCAGCAATAATGTGGTCATCACCATGGCGCTCGGCTTCGCCGCCATGTTCGCCCTGCAATATTTCGGGGTGAGTCTGTAGCACGGGCGCGCCCCGGCTTGAGGCTCATCGCCATTTTTCTTGCATAAATAGCATTTTTCTTATATAATACTTCCTTCATGCGAGAGGCGATGCAGGTCTCACGTCGTATGAGCGGGGGGACTGCCCCGCCAGTCATTTCCATATATATGCGAAAAAAGGATACCCGGCGTAAAGGATGCGCGGCCTTCGGGCGGCGGTCAGGGTATTTGCGATCCGGTAAGCCGGGCGGCGCTGTCCGGGGTAAGGTCGGCCCCTTAAAGGTCAGGAGCGGCCAGTCTGTCAATAATGCGCAGGCTGGCAGGGTCCTCCCTTCAGAGACAGCGTGACAGGATGGCCCCGGAAGTATCGGCGGTGAAATCGCCGAGACGGTTCATGGTGCCGATCATCTGCAAACGATCCGCGGAGATCAGGTTCATCATGCGTACAGAGCCGTCGCTCTGGACCAGGCCGTAGCGCTGGCCGGTCTGCCAGACGGATGTTAGGGTTTCCCGGCTCTCTCCCTCCACGAGGTGCGACAGGGCGCCGGGCGCCAGGACGAGTTCCCCTCCGTCTGTATCGCAAGCCGTTCCCCACGGGCCACGCAGCCTGAGCGGAACGGTGTCCATTTCCCGTATGCGGGCATAGGGGAGATGGGCGACCTCGCCAAAGCGCGCGCGCAAATCGACGGGCTTCGCGATGGGGGCGATCGGAGAGTGGCCGCTGGTGGCCATAGTCTCCGGTCCCTTCCCGTCCGCGGCCACAGAGGCAATGGGAAGAATAACGCTGTAAAAGATCAGGAAAATCGCCAGCATCGCGACCCCAAGGGCGGTGCTGCCGAAGATGAATTTCGAATTCTGCCACCCGCGGGAGGCCAAGAAACGCCGCGGCGCCGCCAGGGCGATGCGGTAATAGACATTACGGTCCTTCTCGGGGGCGAAAAACCCGCCGAGAATGCGCACCCGCTGCGCGCCCCATTCTTCGATCAGGGCGTGGGCGATGTCCTGTGCCGGTTTCTCGGCCGGATACCGCTCGAAGCTGCGCCATTGCGTGTCGATCAGCGTCTGCACGACGTAATGGGAATAGTTGGGGCTGTCTGTCATTCCGTCTCAATCCGGCCAAGATGTAAAGAACCGGACCAGCATAGGAACTCAGGATAAAGAAATGGTTAATCGCGCGGGCATAATTCCGCCTGCCGGTCGGGCGGTGCACAGTGCGGGAGATGCGGCGCTCCCGCCCCGCGCGGGCGTGGCTTTGGGCATCCTCGGCGGGCGCGTCGGCGGGCCAGAAAAGCCGTGCACGGGCGCGGCTTTTAATTTACAACGGGCGGTGGCGGCTCTATGATCCCGCCGCAGAGCCCAGAAAAATGAATAAAAACACAGGACGATCATGAAACGCCACATCTACGAAGAAGAACATGAACTTTTCCGCGCCTCCGCCCGGCGCTTTGTCGAGGAACGCATTGTCCCCTTCCATGCGGAATGGGAAAAGGCCGGACAGGTCAGCCGCGAAGTCTGGCGCGAAGCCGGTGAAGGCGGCTTCCTCTGCTGCGCGGTGCCGGAGGAATATGGCGGGGTTGGCGGCGATTTCCGCTTCGGCGCCGTCTTTACGGAAGAACTCGCGCGCATGGGCGCGACGGGCCCCTCCTTCCATCTGCATTCGGAAATTGTCGCCCCCTATCTCATCCACTACGGGACGGAGGAGCAGAAGAAGAAATGGCTGCCGAAAATGGTCTCGGGCGAAGTGATCGCCGCCGTCGCCATGACCGAACCCGGCGCCGGCTCGGATTTGCAGAATATCCGCACCACCGCCATTGCCGATGGCGATGATTATGTCATCAACGGCCAGAAGGTGTTTATCTCGAACGGCCAGCTCGCCGATCTCGTCGTGCTCGCCTGTAAAACGGACCCGAGCGCGGGCGGACGCGGCGTCTCCCTCGTCCTTGTCGAAGGGGACCGCGAAGGCTTTACGCGCGGCCGTAATCTCGAAAAAGCGGGCTACAAGGCGCAGGATACGTCGGAACTGTTCTTCAATGATGTGCGGGTGCCGAAATCGAACCTGCTCGGCGTGGAGGGGCGCGGCTTCAAGCAGTTGATGCAGCAGCTCGCGCAGGAACGGCTTGTCATCGCCGTCCGCTCCGCCACCAGCATTGAGGCGGCGCTTGACTGGACGGTGACTTACACCAAGGAACGCAAGGCCTTCGGCCAGAGCATTGCCGATTTCCAGAACACCCGCTTCAAGCTGGCGGAAATCCAGGCGAAAGCGGTGATGATGCGCGCCTTTGTCGATCGCTGCATCGCCGATCATGTGAAGGGCGAACTTGATGCCGTCACCGCCGCCATCGCCAAGATGGAATCCACAGAAATCCTCTGGCAGGTGCTCGACTCTTGCGTGCAGATGCATGGCGGCTATGGCTATATGTGGGAATATCCCATCTGCCGCGCCTGGGCCGACAACCGCATGTCGCGCATCGCCGGCGGCACGACCGAAGTGATGAAGGAAATCATCAGCCGCGATTTGCTGAAGGACTGATCTTCCCATCAGACATGATATTAAAAGCGGGCGTTTTTTCGCCCGCTTTTTTGTGAGGCATCAGTCCCGTCGTATTTGTTAAACGTCCGAGTTTCAATTTCACTGATTTCGGCTAATCATCGTTTGGGCCTATAACGGCACCATAGTCATCTGGGATTGACATGGGTCGGCTATCTGCGCGTGCATTTCTTTCTATCGTCTCTCTTCTATTACGACGTTTAATAGCTTTTTGAGTCATATCACTGTTTAAGTCGAGGAGGCTTAAGACGCCGCGCACAAATGGTATAGTTCGAAATATTGCCAGACTACCGGTAAAAAGAAGAAGGGTAAGGAGAATCCATCCTAATTCAATGGATTGCGTTGAATCTAATATTGGCACTGTCAATGTCCAATGAAGCGCTTTCCCTGCGATTAATATCATCACGGCAATGAAGTCCAGTCCTAACAACATCACCCAGAAAAGCATTTGCGCTTTTAAGGCCTTGTGATATCGCTTAGCATCACTTAACTCCAATCCATCTGGTTTTAGAATGCCGGCCGTGAATATCATTGCAGGAAGTATCACAGCCGATTGGATGCTAAAGAAAGCTAACAACTCGGTAGTAATATCCTTAACTGCATTATGAGGCAGAAAATAAGTTCCCATAGCCGCCAATAGGGCCGCCGTAAAGAAATCCCATTTTCTCAAAAGCCAACGCATATGCACAGTGCCTTTAGGTATCTATTTTACCATTTTCAACGAAGTAATCATAAGCACTTCTTAACTTGGATCGGACGTCTTCTGGGTCATATAGACTCCCGTTCGATATCACACGAACAGGGTAGCTGAGCCGTATATCTTTGCCAGTTAATTTGCCATGTTTACCGCGAGCCTTGATATCACCGTCGGGCAAGTTACGAAGAACTTCTTGCATTGGTGCCCGGGAAACGCGACGGCTCTTTGTCTTGTATCCGATACGTACAGATACATTCAAGTCGGCTTCTTTCGGAATGCTGTCAAGCAACTTCTGAACGTCGGCATCATTGTTCATTATGATTTTCAATATATTCCGGGCACGTTGTCCCCATGAACGATGTTCATCAACATCTACATGTTTATCTACCTCTCGCTCGATGGCTTGGGGATGTGGTAATCTATCTGGTGCTGCCTGCACGGCGCCAGTTCCACCTATGATAATCTCCTGGATATCATCTAGTTCGCCGCCGACCTCTTCGCTATCAAATTTTGCTGTTAAGATAACATGGCCATTTTTATCCAACTGATTTGTTTGGTCTTTTAGTAGCCAAGTTAGATATTGCTCTAAGTGTTTAGTTGAAAGTGATCGGCTATGAATCGCCATAACATGGTTATCAATTACCAACCAGAACATCATTGAGTGAATATACTCACGACCTTTAGGTGGAAGCTGTTGTTCGACTCGCAAAATTGGGACGTCTTGTTCATTGTGTAATAGTGCTTGCATGAAGCCATGGGTATAAACAGTCAAGTCACCGAAAAAGCCTTGCCCATCATCATGATAAAGATTCATCAAAAGTGTATCAGTATCACCGGGAGGAACGCTCCATGCGCGCCGGTTCCAATGATCTGATAACGCTTCTCCATTTTGATTGGCCATCGCGGCTCGGATGCAAGCTTCAAGCGTGGTACCATTTGTGGATCCTGTTGGATCGTCAAAACGCCTGTAATGAACAGTTAAAGATTTTCTTTTCTCCATGCCTTCAAGCTCCCCCTATGCTTAAAAGTCATTTAACATGAAGGAGAATTTGGAAATGATCAATGTTAAACTAAAAGATGATTAACAATAAGCTTTATCTATTTTGAGTGATGAGAGCGTGTGCTGATCATTTCGGCGGCCTCACGGCCTTTCCCGTTTGCCGCGATTATGTGGCGCGGGCGACAAACCGCCCAGCCTTCAGAAAAGCCCATACCGATCAGATGGCGCATTTCGCCGCTGGGCAAGAGCCCGCCTGAGCAGTCATTTTGCCCTTGCCCTTTGCGAGCCGATTTATTATCTATGCCCGCGGGAGGACGACCTCCCCGTAGACGATTATCCGGGACGACCCGCCAATTGAAGGAGTTATGCAATGGCCTGGGTCTATCTCATCTCAGCCAGCGTTTTCGAAATCATCTGGGCTTTTTCCATGAAGCAGTCCGATGGCTTTACCCGCCTGACGCCGAGCATTATCACCCTCGTCGCCATGGTGGTGAATTTTGTGCTGCTGGCGCTCGCCATGAAAACCCTCCCCCTCGGCACCGCCTATACCATCTGGACCGGCATCGGCGCGGTCGGCGCATTCGTCCTCGGCATCATGGTGCTGGGCGAAGCGGCGAGCCCGATGCGCATCCTCGCGGCGGGCCTCATCATCACCGGGCTGGTGATGATGAAACTCTCGACGGATGCATAAAAGCCCCAGCGAGATGCCCTATCATCCGCCGCCCGAAAGCGCGGCGGAGCTGCTGTATCAGGATGGCTGGCTTCTGGCCTTTGTGAAGGCGAGCGGCCTGCTCTCCGTCCCCGGGCGGGAGGCGCATCTGACCGATTGTGCGGAAGCACGGGCCAAAAAAATCGACCGCAACGCCCGCATTGTCCACCGGCTGGATATGGATACATCGGGCCTGCTGCTGTTCGGCAAGGGGGCGGAGGCGCATCGGCGTTTAAGCCGTATGTTCGCCGATCGTGAAGTCGAAAAACGCTATATCGCCAGAGTATTGGGAGAGGTTTCTGAGGAAACAGGCGAGATTACTCTCCCCCTCGCCGCCGACTGGCCGAACCGCCCGCTTCAGAAAGTGGATGAAGAATTGGGCAAGCCCGCCCGCACCCGATGGGAACGGCTGAAGGTGACGGACGGCACAAGCCTTCTCGCGCTTTATCCCGAAACCGGGCGGACGCATCAGCTGCGCCTGCATCTGGCCGCCATCGGCCATCCCATTCTGGGCGACCGGTTTTATGGCAATGAGGCGGCGATAACCGCCGCGAGCCGCCTGCAACTCCATGCCGAACGGCTCAGCTTTTCGCATCCCGAAACGGGGGAGCCTATCACCCTCACCGCCGCATCGCCCTTTTAACGTCACAACGGGCTTGAATTTCCCCCGTGGCCCCCGCCATACTGGGGCAACGCCATAAGGAGGAGGCCGCGTCGCGTCATGGGGGAAATCCGCAATATCCTGTTCATCATGTGCGATCAGCTGCGCGCCGATTATCTCGGCTGCGCCGGGCATCCGCGCCTCAAAACCCCGCATATCGACGCCCTCGCCGCCTCCGGCGTTCGCTTTGCCAACGCCTTCTGCCAGGCGCCGGTCTGCGGCTCGTCGCGCATGTCTTTTTATACCGGGCGCTATGTGCAGTCCCACGGCGCGACCTATAACGGCGTGCCGCTGAAGGTGGGGGAAATGACCCTCGGCGATCATATGCGCGATCTCGGCCTCAAGACCGGGCTGATCGGCAAGACGCATATGGCGGCGGATTTGGCCGGCATGCAGCGCCTTGGCATTGACCGCAGCAGCCTTCATGGCCTGCTCGCCGCCGAATGCGGGTTTGAACCGTGGGAGCGCGATGACGGCCTGCATCCCGACGCCTTCACCGACCCGAACCTCGCCTATAACCGTTACCTGGCGGAGATGGGGTATGACGGCGATAACCCGTGGCATAGTCACGCCAATTCCGGCCTCGATGAGAGTGGCAATGTGGCGAGCGGCTGGTATCTCAGGAATGCCCATCTGCTCGCGCGCGTCGATAAGGCGCATTCGGAAACCGCCTATATGACGGACCGCGCCATGGCGAAAATATCCGATCTGGGGGAGGCTCCCTGGTGCCTGCATCTCAGCTATATCAAGCCGCACTGGCCCTATATCGCCCCCGCCCCCTATCACAATATGTATGGGCCCGATGACATCCTGCCCGCCAACCGGCAAGAGGCGGAGAAGGACAACCCGCATCCGGTGGTGAAGGCCTTCATGGGGCATGAGGAGTCGCTCAATTTCTCCATCGATTCAAAACGCCGCCATGTCATCCCCGCCTATATGGGGCTGATCACGGAGATTGACGATCATATCGGGCGGCTGATGACGTTCCTTGAAGACGCCGGGCGGCTGGAGGATACGCTGATTGTCTTCACCAGCGACCATGGGGATTATCTCGGCGATCACTGGCTCGGTGAGAAAGAGCTGTTCCATGAGGAGAGCGTGAAAATCCCGCTGATCATCCGCGATCCGCGCAAAGCGGCGGACGGCACGCGCGGGCATATTGAGGATCGACTGGTGGAGGCCATCGACCTGATCCCCACCTTCGTTGATGTCCTTGGCGGCGAGCCCTGCCCGCATCTGCTGGAAGGGCGCTCGCTGGCGCCGCTTCTCGCGGGGGATGCGCCGGAGGAATGGCGCGATTATGTGGTGAGCGAGGTGGATTACGCCTGGCGCGGGGCGCGTCTCACCCTCCATCTACCGCCCGATCAGACGCGCGGCTATATGCTGCGCGATCGTCGCTGGAAATATATCTCTTATGATAACTTCGATGCCCAACTCTTTGATCTTGCTGATGATCCGCAGGAGTTCACTGATCTCGGGCAAAGCCCGGCCCATGCCGAAATTCGCGCGGAGTGGGAGGGACGGCTCAACGGCTGGCTGCGGCTGCGGCGCAATCGCACCACCATGTCCCATGAAGAGATCGAAAAACGCACCGACAGCGCAAAGACGCGCGGCATTTATTTCGGCGTCTGGTAAGGGTCAAGAAAAGGAGCCGTCCGGCGCTCTACTCGATTTCCTCATAGGGCAGGCCGACATATTGCTCGGCGAGGATGCGGCGGCGGTCGGGAGTGGCGAGGAAGAAATCAAGCTCGCTGTCGCGGATCTTGTCCTCCATGCTGTCGCGTTCGAAATGATGCAGCATGTCGGTCATCCACCAGGAAAAACGCACCCCGTTCCACACCCGGCGGAGGCAGATTTCCGAGTAGCGGGCGAGCAGATCGGTGCGCCCCTGCCCGTAGACTTTCGTCAGAATACGATAGAGGGTATTCACATCGCTGGCCGCGAGATTGAGGCCCTTCGCCCCCGTCGGCGGCACGATATGCCCGGCATCGCCCACCAGGAACATCCGCCCATATTGCAGCGGCTCCGCCACAAAACTGCGGAGCGGCGCAATGCTTTTCTCAAGCGCCGGACCGGTGACGAGCCGCGCCGCCGCATCCGCCGGGAGGCGGCGTTTCAGCTCCTCCCAGAAGCGATCATCGGACCAGTCCTCCAGCTTCTCCTCAAGCGGCACCTGCAGATAATAGCGGCTGCGCCGGGCGGAACGTTTGGAGCAAAGGGCGAAGCCGCGATCGCTCTTGGCGTAGATCAGCTCATAATTCACCGGCGGCGTATCGGCGAGCAGGCCGAGCCAGCCGAAGGGATAGACCCGCTCATATTCCCGGATTTTATGTTTCGGGATGCTGGGGCGGCAGACGCCGTGAAAGCCATCACACCCGGCGATATAATCGCAGTCAATCCGGTGAGTTACGCCATCTTTCTCAAATATTACATAAGGATGATCCGTGGTCATGTCATGGGGCCGGACATTCTCCGCCCCGTAAAAGCCGGGCAGCCCGGCGGCGGCGCGGGCCTGCATCAGATCCTGGGTGATTTCCGTCTGGCCATAGACGGTGACGGTTTTGCCGCCGGTCAGCGCCGCGAGGTCGATCTTGTGATAGACGCCATCAACGGCGATTTCCACGGCGTCATGGACCTCCCCCTCCGCCGTTATGCGGGCATCGACCCCGGCCTCCCGCATCAGGCGGGCGAAGCCGTTTTCGATCACCCCGGCGCGGATACGGCCGATGATATAGTCGGGCGCAACCCGGTCGAGAATGACGGTGTCGATGCCCTGCCGGTGCAGCAACTGGCCGAGCAGCAGACCGGCGGGGCCACTGCCGATAATCACGACCTGCGTTTTCATCACGATTTTCCCACGGATGCCATTGCGGCCTTTTCGTTGTCACCATACTATAGGCGGGAAAAGACGTTTCAAATTTCAAATTGAAACAAAGGGAATAAGAATTTTCTTTAAAGTTGTGAGGCGGCGAAAGGCCGATTTGCATGGCGATCACGGGCGATAAACCGGTCTATCTGGCGGCGGATTGCGGCGGCAGCACCTGCCGCGTGCGACTTTATGACCGCAACGGCCTGATGCTGGCGGAGGGGCATGGCGGGGCCGCCAATGCCGCACGCAGCCTGGAACCGGTGATGAGCGAGATTTTCCGCGCCACCCGGCAGGCGCTCGACAAGCTGACGGGGGAGACGATCCCCCTCTCCCGCCTGCATGCGGGATTCGCCATGGCCGGGCTGGTGGATCAGGGGCGGCGCGATGAATTTGTGAAAATGCCGCATCCCTTCGCCTCCATGACGGCGGAGACGGATGCCTTCGTCGCCCAGCTTGGCGCCTTTGCGGGCGGCGATGGCGGCGTCCTGATCACCGGCACCGGCTCCTGCGCCTTCGGCGTCAAGGGGGCGGAGAAATTCTACATCGGCGGCTGGGGCTTTCAGATTTCCGATCAGGGCTCGGGCGCGCGGCTCGGCTATCTCGCCTTGCGCCGCGCGGTGCAGGCGGCGGACGGGATTTTGCCCACCTCCCCCTTCTGCAAGGCGCTGCTGAAAAAGGCGGGCGGATCGCCGCCGGAGGTGAGCCGCTGGGCGCTCACCGCCACGCCGGCCGACTATGGCGCCTTTGCGGGCCTCGCCTTCGATTACGCCGTGAAACAGGATGAGGTGGCGATCAGCCTGATCAAGGGGATCGCCGCGGAGATTGACCAGCTCACCCGCGCGCTGGTCAAGCGCGGCATCAAGGAGGTGCATCATGTGGGCGGCCTTGCAAAACCGGTGCGCCCATGGCTGGATGCCGCCCTCGCCCGTCATGCGGCAACGGCGGAGGGCGATGTGTTCGACGGGGCGCTGCGGCTGATCAACAACCGCACCGGGCTGATCAACAAGACGGGCACGGTGCGGGCATGAAGCGGGCGCTGCTGGATGCGAAAATCCTCACCCCCACCGGCTGGCGCGACGATGCGGCGCTGCTGATCCAGGGGGAGCTGATCGCCGATATCTGCCGCCCCGCGGACATTCCGGCGGGCTATGAGCGGCAGGCCCTCGACGGCGATTACCTGCTGCCGGGTTTTATCGATGTGCAGGTCAATGGCGGCGGCGGGATGATGCTGAACGGCGCCGAAAGCCTTGATGATATCCGGAAAATCGCCGCCGCCCACCGCGCCTTCGGCACCACCGGGATGCTGCCGACCCTGATCAGCGATGATTTCGCGGTGATGGAAAAGGCAGCCGATCTGATTGCGGCGGCGATGGCGGCGGGTATTCCCGGCATCCTCGGCCTTCATTTTGAAGGGCCGTATCTCAACCCGGACCGCAAGGGCATCCATCCGGAAACAAAAATCCGCAAGATGGACGCGGCGTTTCTGGCCCTTGCGACGCGCGGCGATATCGGAAAAGTTCTCGTCACCCTCGCCCCGGAAGTCGTTACGGGCGATGACATCCGGGCCTTGACGGCGGCGGGCGTGCGGGTCGCGGCGGGGCACAGCGCGGCGACGTTCGATCAGATGCAGGCGGCGATCAACGCAGGCCTCACCGGCGTTACGCATCTTTATAATGCCATGCCGCCCCTGCTCTCTCGCGATCCCGGCCTGATCGGCGCAGGCCTGAACGCCCCCGATGTCTTCTGCGGCATTATCAACGACACCTATCATGTGCATCCGGCGACACTGAAAATCGCCCTTGCCGCGAAGGGGGCGGACCGTCTGATGCTGGTGACCGACGCCATGGGAATTGTCGGCACGGCGGCAACGGAAATGCCCTGGAATGGCGGCACCATCCACCTTGAGGGCGGCCGCCTGGCAACGAGGGACGGCACGCTTGCCGGTTCCGCCCTTGATATGGCGAGCGCAGTCAGGAATACCGTCCGGCATCTGGATCAGCCACTGGAGACAGCCGTGGAAATGGCGAGCGCGACGCCGGCAGCTTTCCTCGGCCTTGAGCGCAGTCACGGCCATATCGCGCCCGGATACCGCGCCGACCTGCTGCGACTTGCGCCGGACCTCAGCGTACGGCAAAGCTGGATTGCAGGGGAATAGGACACGCGGATATTCGTTTGACTTTCCGCGCCCCATAACCTTACAAGAAAAGCCGGTATAAAAACGCGATAATTTCTTCACCTTTCGGGAGGATACTTCAATGAATTCCATGACCAGACGGTCTTTCAAGAAAGCTGTCATCGGCAGCGCGCTGGCGCTTGCAACGCTCGGGGCCAGCAGCCTGCCCGCTTTCGCCGCCGACAAAATCACGGTGGGCGCGCTGCGTTTCACCTCCCATGCGCCGAGCTTCGTGGCGTATGAGAAAGGCTATTTCACGGACGAAGGGCTGGAAGTCGAGTTCAAATTCTTCCAGGCGGCGCAGCCGATGGCTGTCGCCATTGCCTCCGGCGATGTGGATTTCGGCATCACGGCGATTTCCGGCGGGCTGATCAACCTCGCGGAAAAAGGCGCGGTCAAGGTGATCGGCGGCGGGCTTCAGGAAGAGCCGGGCGTCAATGGCCAGGTGATCCTCGTCTCCAAGGCCGCCCATGATGAAGGGGTCACCGATCCGTCCAAGCTGAAGGGCCGCAGCTTCGGCATTACGCAGGCCGGTTCCTCCTTCCATTATATGGCCGCCAAGATCGCCGAAAAAGAAGGTTTTTCGACCGCTGATATGAAGCTGGTGCCGCTGCAGAAGGTCGGCGCGATCATCGGCGCGCTCAAATCCGGGCAGGTGGACGCCTGGTCCATCGTGCCGCATATCGGCATCCCGCTCGCCAAGGGCGATGCGGTGGTGCAGATCGGCATGGTCGCCGATTATATCCCCGATTATCAGGTGACGACGGTGTTCACCTCCACCAAGAATGCGGAGGAAAAACCCGATCTGGTGAAGCGGTTCCTGGCCGCCTTTTCCAAGGGCGCCGATGATTTCAATGCCGCGCTTGTCGATAAAACCGAAGGCGAGGACGGCGCAAATGCCATGATTACCCTGATCCATAAATATGTCTATGCCGATCAGCCGATAGAGAAGGCCGCCCCGTCCATCCAGAATGGCGCGATGCGCATGAACAAGGGCGCGGCCCTCAACATGACCAACATCACCGACCAGCTCGACTGGTTCAAGGCGGAAGGGCTTGTCTCCAAGGACATCGCCATCGAGACGCTGGTCAACACCAGCTATGTCGAGACTTTCTGAGTAAAATGGACCTCAACCTCCGCCATATTTCCCATCATTATGATGAGGTTGAGGTCCTTCGGGATATCAATCTGGACATCCGGCGCGGCCAGATTGTCTGCATTATCGGCCCGTCGGGCTGCGGCAAATCCACGCTTTTGCGCCTGATCGGCGGGCTGGAACGCCCAACAGGCGGCGAGGTGCTGCAATCGGGCGCCGTGCCGGAGGGATGCCTCAACCCCCTCACCTACATCTTTCAGGATTTCGCCCTGCTGCCCTGGCGGACGGTGGAGAAGAATGTCAGCCTGGTGCTGGAAGATCATGATTTAAGCGCGGCGGCGCGGGAGGCTATCATTGCCGATGTGCTGGCCCGCACGAAGCTTGCCGATTTCCGCAAAGCCTATCCGCGCCAGCTGTCGGGCGGCATGAAACAGCGCGTCGCCATTGCCCGCGCCCTCGCCGTGCGGCCCGCCGTGCTGCTGATGGATGAACCGCTGTCGGCGCTTGATAGCCAAACGCGGGAGCTGCTCATGGATGATCTCGTCGATCTGTGGGAGAAGGAGCAGTACACCGCCGCCTATGTCACCCATAACCTGAATGAGGCCGTCCGCCTCGGCCATCGCATTGTCGTGCTGTCGCGCCGTCCCGGCGAAATCCGCGAGATTGTCGAGATTGACATGCCGCTCAGCGACCGCCGCAGTGACAATAGCGAGCTGGAGGCGATCCAGAAACGGTTGTGGAACCTGATGCGCGAGGAGGCCCTTGCCGCTGATCGGGAGTTGCTCGATGTCTGACAGACCGCGGGAGAGCGAGGGGCAGGAAAGCCCGGCGAAACCCGTCCCCTTTCGCGGCGGCGGCTTCCTGCCGAAACCCCGGCGGATTGTCGCGCCGATTGTCTTTATCGCCCTGATCGCCTTCTGGGAATTTGGCTGCCGCGTCGGCTTTATCAGCCCGCTGATCCTGCCCGCCCCGTCGGAGGCATTTGACGCCTTCATGAACCTGGTGCGCACCGGGCTCTTGTGGGATCATCTGGCCGCGTCGCTGCAAAGGCTGCTGATCGGCTGGTCGGCGGGAACCCTGCTCGGCATTCTTGCGGGCACGCTGATCGGGCTGTTCTCCCTCGCCCGTTCCGGCCTGCAACCGCTGGTTTCCGCCATTTTCCCGGTGCCGAAAATCGCCCTGCTGCCGCTGTTCGTCATCTGGTTCGGCATCGGCGAGGGATCGAAGGTCGCCACCATCCTGTTCGGCACGTTTTTCCCGACGGTCATCGCCACCTATGGCGGCATCGACAATGTGGACCGCAACCTGATCCGCATGGGGCAGTCCTTCGGCCTGTCAAAGCTGTCCATCATCCGCAAAATCATCCTGCCCGGCGCGTTGCCCGCCATCCTGTCCGGCGCGCGCATTTCGGCGGCCATCGCCATTATCCTGCTGGTCGCGGCGGAGATGATCGCGGCGGAATATGGCGTCGGCGCCTATATCCTGCTGGCGGGCAGCCTGATGGCGACGGACCAGCTGATCGCCGGGGTCGCCCTTCTCTCGCTGATGGGGCTTATCTTCGCCTGGCTGATCGGTCAGGCGGAGAAATATTTCCTGAAATGGCGATAAGGCCCGCTCAAATAAGAAAATTCAGCGCATAATTGCCGCTTTCCTTAACGCTTTGGCAAGGATAATGGGGGCAGAATAGCGCCACTATGACCACAGCCTTGCAGTATAAAGCGCGCCCCTCTCTGGTGCCGAAAAAACAGTCCCGCACCGAGATGGCCTATTCCGCCATCAAGGCGGAAATCAACGCGGGCAAAATCCCGCCCGGCAGCTTCATCAACATGCCCGAGATCGAACAGCAGCTCGGCATGAGCCGCACCCCGGTGCGCGAGGCGATGCTGCGGTTGCAAACGGAAAAAGTGGTGGAGATCGTGCCCAAGCGCGGCATCCGCCTGCTCGCCCTCAGCACGCGCGATCTTGCGGATTACTATCAGATCATCACCGGGCTGGAATTGCAGGCCATCGGCAATATCTGCGCGCGTCGGCTGAGCCGCACCGACATCATGCCGATGCTGTATGCCCTGTCGAGTGAGGAAACGGCCCTGCGCGGCCATGACGAAGCCGCCTGGCAGGACGCGGACGAGAAATTCCACCGCAGCCTGTTCATCCTGAACGGCAATATGAAATTGCAGGAGGCGGGCCTCGCCTATCGCGATATCATCCAGCGGGGGCATTTCGAAGCCATGCGCCATGTGGACGGGGAACATAAGGAGCGCTGCCTGCGCGATCATAACGAGGTGAAGGAGCTGCTGCTGGCCGCCCGTGAAGACGCGGCGCGGGAAATTTTTCTCCAGCATAGCAACTGGCAGCGCGATCTTATCATTGACACGCTGAAGGCGGCGGGCCTCACCCGCCTGTAACGCCCCACATATTTTTTTGCCGCGCAGACTTTTCCGCCGCACACACCGGCCATAACTGCGGCCATGGCGGGCGGGCTTGCCGGACCGGCTGCCCTTCGCCGCCGTTGAAGGCCCTTTTCCTCAGGCCCCTTCCTGTGCGCCGCGCGGCGCATCGTCTTTCCGTTCCCCCCGCGGCAGGGTGACGACATTCTGCGCCTGCTGCACCAGCGGAATCCGCACCACGAAATCGGAGCCGATCCCGGCGTAGGAATTACAGATGATCTCGCCGCCGAGATGACGCAGCGTTTCCCCCGCCACATGGAGGCCAAGGCCGAGGCCGCCCGCCATCTGCGCCGCATTTTTCAGCCGCACGCCGCGTTCGAAAATGCGCGGGATGTCCGCCTCCTCGATGCCGATACCGGTATCCTCCACCTTGAGGATCAGCGTCTCCTCCTCCAGCGAGGTGGAGATTTTCACCGCGCCGCCCGGCTTGGTATAGTTGATGGCGTTACTGACCAGCGTGCAGAGAATGCGGTGGAGCTGCGCGGGGAAGTCGATCTCCCGCCCGTCCGGCACATGGTTGACCCAGTTGAACAGGAGCTGGCGTTCCTGCACCGGCTTGTCGAATTTTGCGATCGCGTCCGCGAGGGTCTTCGTGATTTTCTGCTTCGCCGGGCCGTTCAGCCCGACCGTCAGCCGGCCCTCGCTCATCGCCGTGGCGCTATCCAGGAAATCGGCGAGATGCTGCTTGAGGGACGTGGCAATCCCTTGCGCACGCGGGCCGAAATCCTGCCCCGCAGCCTCGGCCTCGCGGGTGAATTCGCCGACCAGATCGGTCAGCTTCTGGATATCACGGCGGATGGCGAGGCTTTCATCAATGGTGTCATTGGCGAGACGATGCTCGGCCTCGACCAGCAGCCGCTCGCGAATACGGATTTCGCTGCTCTGGTCGAACAGCGCGACGATGCGCATGGTGCCCGCGCGGTTGGTGGAAAAATCGGCGCGGACCGGAATTTTACGCCCGCTACGCAGCTCGATTTCCGTCGCAATCCGGCGCGCCCGGCCGGTCTCGAATGACATGGCCGCATTGTCGGGGATCGGCACCTCGATAATCTGCGCGAGGCTGGCGCCGATCAGATTCTCGGGCTTCGTCTCCAGCAGCTTCGCCGCCGCCAGATTGCAATGGCGGATGATCTTGTCCGGTCCGGCGATCAGGAAAGGCACCGTCGAATGATCGAGAAAACTTTCCAGCAGCGATTTCGTCTCGCTCCTCTCGCGCACCGCGCGGCGCTTCAGATATTCAAACCGCAGCCCCATCACCACCGCCACCGTCAGCAGCAGGCCGATGGCGAACAGCGTCGTATAAAGGGATTGCAGGTTGCTGTTATCCTGCTCGATGGCCTGAACCACCTGGGTGCGAAACGCCGCTTTCTGCGCCTCATACCGCTTCAGGATATTGCCAAACGCCGCAAAGGCGGCATCGTCATTGATATTGATGGTGGCGTCGATCTCGGCGATGGACCGGCCCTCCCCGCGCAGCTGGTCAATGCGGTTGAGGCTGACGAAATAATTGCGCAAGGCGGCGTCGATGGCCGCCACATCCGCCTCCGCCGCGGCACCGAAATGCTGGCGGATGACGGTCAGCTCCGCGCGCGCCGCTTCGAAATGGCGGAAAAATTCCGCCTTGTCCGCCGGATCGTCGCGCAGCAGATAATCCTTGAAGTTGTGAATCATGCCGTGAAAGCCGACCAGGCTCATCACCTGTTCGCGGTTATCGGTGATGTCGGCGAAGTGACGGTCCTCCTTCAGCCAGCGGGTCGGCGCATTCAGGGAATAGACCTGATAGGTCCAGAAAAACAGCAGGGCAAAAAGCGCCGCCACAAAAGCCAGCAAAACGCCGAAATTCCGATGAAACTGTTCCGTCACGATAAAATCCTCCCATCGATACGCCGTACAAACCCGATGGATACAGGGGCCTTCGGATAGTGTCGCGGGGAAGATTTAAGATTTGGTTAATTTCGGCACGGCGGCAGGAAAAGAAATCGCCATGGGGAACAAACTGTGCTGTTTGTGTTGCATTTTGATAAAAATTTATCGAGTTTTCACAGTATCCTATACAATCATGGCGAAACTATGTCTGAATCACTTTTTTGCCGGAACGGGGGCGGGAAATCTTACGCTTTTCCGTTGCCCTGCCCTTATTCTCGGCGGTGATCTGCGGCCGTTATCGCGCCCGTTCAGGCGAGCGCGGTCGTGATCCGGATTTCCGAATGCAGGGTGCGGTGAACCGGGCAGCGATCGGCGATTTCCAGCAGCCGCGCCCGCATCTCGTCATCGAGATCGCCGATCAGCTCGATCTCCCGCTCGATATGGTCGATCTTGCCCTCTTTCGTGTCGCAGTCGGCGCAATCCTCGGCGTGGATCTTGGCATGGCGGAGCCGGACCGAGACATGCCGCAGCGGCCATTTCTTGCGGTTCGCATACATGCGGATGGTCATGGAGGTGCAGGCCCCGAGACCGCTCAGCAGCAGATCATAGGGGTTGGGGCCGCGATTTGTCCCGCCCACGGCAAATGGTTCATCCGCATTCAGCACATGCCCGGCGGCGGAAATATGCTGGCGGAAGCCGTCCCCCGCCTCGATCACGAAGGTGTCCGTCGCCTCCCCCGTGAGGCCGGTTTTCGGCTCTGCCTCCCTCAGGGTCGGAATATAGCGGCGCGCCCAGCTGCCGATCATCTCCGCCGCGTAAGCGGCATCGGCGCTGCGCCGCAGGAGATGATCCGCCTGGTCGAGCGAGAGGAAGCTTTTCGGGTGCCGTGCCGCGACAAAGATATTGGTGGCATTGTTGATGCCGACGATCTGATCCAGCGGCGCATGCAGGATCAGCAGCGCCTTCTTCAGTTTCTTCAGCCGGTCGCCTTGCGCAAAATTGTCGATATCGTCGAGAAACTGGCGCTTCACCCGGAACGGGCGGCCGCCGATATTAACCTCCACCGCTTTCTCACTCGCGCGAATCTCGGCCTGCTGATCGAGGAAATGCTGCCCCGCATGGGCTGGATCGAACGGCGCGCCGATGGTCGCCACCGCCTGCACATCCGGCAGCTCAACCGCCGCCGCCAGCACCGCCGCGCCGCCCAGGCTATGCCCCACCAGCAGGCTTGGCGCCTCATAATTTTCAGCAAGGAATTCAGCGGCTTTCAGGAGATCTTCAATATTCGAGGTGAAGTTGGTATTGGCAAAATCCCCATCGCTTTCGCCAAGCCCGGTGAAATCAAAACGCAGGGTGGCGATGCCAAGGCCGGTCAGCGTTTCGGAAATGCGGCGGGCCGCGAAGATATCCTTCGTGCAGGTGAAGCAATGGGCGAACAGTGCATAGGTCAGCGGTTTGCCGACAGGCAGATCGAGCCGCGCCGCCAGCCGTCCATCCGTGCCCTCGAATGTGATCTCTTCCGTCCGCATGACCCGCTCCTTCCCGTTGAATGCCTATACGCCTCCGGCAGTTGTAGCATTTCATGGCGGGGGATGCGCCTAAAAACAGCGCGGACAGCGGCGCGGACGCAGCGGGGGCGCGGCCCGCTAGCTTTCGTCGCCGGCCAGCAGATTCTTGAAGATCACGTCGAGGGTGGGCCCGCCCGGCGGCGGATAATCCCCGCCCAGCAAGGCATGGGAGACATCCGCCGTCTCCATCTGCGCGGCGGCGAAGGGCGGCAGCAGCGACGTGGCATAGTCAAGATCGGCGGAACTGTCCGCTCCCGTTGCGGTCAGGCGGATATTGTCATACAGCCGGTCAAGATCGAGCATGTCCGTCGCCGGATCAATCAGCAGCGCCGGGATATCCGGAATCGCCGCCGCCGCGACAGGCCCCTCAAATCCATCGATCACCTGATCGACATCGAAGAAAGTATCTTCGATAACGGGCGGAATATGCTCCTCCAGCAGCAGGTCATGCTCCTCTAGGCTATCGACGAGGACCAGCTCTTCCCCCGGCGCGCCGAGCATGTGATCATGCCCTTCAATCAGCGCGACAGTCGCCGGATCATAGGCCAGGGTTTCGAGGACCGGCGTCTCTGCCGTATCATCGATGAACAGAATATCCTCTGTTATGTTGTCCCCGGTCATATATTAGCGCTCCGCTAGCCTGTTAAGGCGATAAATTCCTGCGACTATATTTCCACTTACAGGTAAATTAGCGAAATGAATAACGCCCCGCATACCTCATTCGGGGGGTATTCCAAAAATGCCACAATTCATTATTTTTGTTAAATATCAATGTGTTGCAAAATTTACGAACATTTAACATTAAACTTTCTTTGTTTTTCTCGGAATCTGCCCCCGCTTCTCCCCCAAATGACGGATACGCGCCGACATATGTGTAAAGGGCAGCGAGGCCTTCACCTGTGCGCAAGAAACGGCGGCAATGGCATGGCTTCGGCCTCTACGCCAAAGCGGTTTTGCGGAAAAGGGCCATTTCGCGGGCGATAACAGCCCGAAAATGCGGATTTTTGCCGCCCCATTGATGAAAAATGCATTTTTTCCGGCGTATAACCCTTTATTAACTTTCCTTAACAATCGTTTTTTAATACCTTCTGTCGAACATGGCCAACTGTACATTCTGATTACCCAGCCGATGAGGTTTATTGTGAGCTCATTTTCAACTTCTCTCGCCGCCGTCAAAGCCGCTGCCGCAAGGTCGGCTCTCGCTTTCGGCGTTCTTGCTATCGGGCTTGGTGTGACCCTGTCCGCCGGCACCGCAACTGCCATGGATGACCCCGAAGATCCCGCCGTCTTCCGCGTCAATATGAAACCGGGCGGCTCGCTCAATGTGCGCAAGGATCCGTCCCTGAAGGGCCAGAAGATTGGCTCCCTGCCCGCCGAAGCAGGCGGCATTGTCAATCTCGGCTGCCATGTAGGGATGCCCTATCTGGAATGGCGGACATCGACAACCGCCATCCGCAAGGTGGAAACCCGCCGCAAATGGTGCAATATCGAATATAACGGCATGACCGGCTGGACCGCCGGGCAGTATCTGGAAGCGGATCTGAAAGACTGATCCTGCGTCTGCGATCCGGCCCGCGCCAGACCGCCTAGTCGATGACAAGCTGCGCTGCCTGTAACACGAACAGGTAGCGCGTGCCCTTGCCGATGGTCACCAGCAGCAGGAAAAACCAGAAATTCACCCGGAATGTCCCGGCGACCAGCGTCAGCGCGTCGCCGATAAAGGGCGCCCAGGCGAGCAACAGCGACCAGCGGCCATAACGCTCATACCAGTCATGTACCCGGTTGAAGGTCTTTTCCTTGATCGGGAACCAGCGGCGGTCCCGATAGGCGGAGAAAAACCGCCCGAGCAGCCAGTTGAGAACGGACCCCAGCACATTGCCCGCCGTCGCCACCAGCAGCAACAGCAGCGGCGTCCCCTTCCCTTCATTCAGCAGCAGGACCATTGCCGCTTCGGACGTGCCGGGCAGCACTGTCGCCGAGGCAAAGGCCGACAGCAACAGGCCGCCATAAACGGCGAGGCTCTCCATGCGCGCTCAGCTTTGCCGGGGCACGCGCTGCGCCATCAGATTCTGCCGCGCTTCATCGCTCCATTTCCCGGTTGGTTTACTGAGATCACGCCCGACCTCATAGCCGCGTCGCAGCGCCGGGCGCGCCTTGCAGCGATCATACCAGGCGCGGATGTTGGGAAATTCCGCGAGGTCGATTTCCTGCTTCTTGTAGGTCAGGATCCACGGCCAGCAGGCCATATCGGCGATGGAATAATCGCCGCAGATATAGTCCCGCCCGTCAAGGCGGCGATCCAGCACATCATAAAGCCGCAGCGCCTCCGTCGAGTAGCGGTTCTGTGCGTAAGGGATCTGTTCCGGCGCGTAGAATTTGAAATGACCGTTCTGGCCGAGCATGGGGCCAAGCCCGCCCATCTGCCACATCAGCCATTCAATCACCTCATTGCGGCCGCGGATATCGGCGGGGATGAATTGCCCCGTCTTGTCCGCGAGATAGAGCAGGATCGCCCCGGTCTCGAACACAGAAATGGGCGCGCCGCCATCCGCCGGGTTCTGATCGACAATGGCGGGCATGCGGTTGTTGGGGCTGATTTTCAGGAAATCCGGTTCGAACTGCTCCCCCTTCTGGATATTGACGGGCACGACACGATAGTCGAGGCCCATCTCTTCGAGCGCGATGGAGATTTTCCAGCCGTTCGGTGTCGGCCAGTAGTAAAGGTCAATCATGCGGCAGGTTCCTTATGCCTTGTTCAGTTTCGCTTCGATGAGCGGGAAGCGGTCATTGCCGAAAAACATATCCGTCTTGTTCAGGAAGATGGTCGGTGTGCCATAGCCGCCGCGCGCCATCACCTCTTCGGTATTGTCTTTGAGGGCGTCCTTGTATTTCTGGTCCTTGATCTTGTCGAAATATTCGACCATATCGAGCTTGACCTCGCTCACCACCTCTTTCAGCACGTCATCCTGGGAAATATCCTTGCCTTCGCTCCAGTAAATTTCGAACACCCGCCGGGCATAGGGCACGAGCTTGCCCACTTCATCGGCATAGATGGCGCCGCGCATGGCCTTCACGCTGTTGACGGGGAAGACCGGCAACTCCGACATATGCTTCACCGTGATGCCGACATATTCGGCCCAGTCCTGCAAATCCTTCCGCTGATACTGCAGCTTCGGCTTGACCGGGTTTTCCCGCGACGCATAGACGGACGGGTTGATGGTGTTGAAAATACCGCCGACCAGAATGGGGCGATAGAACACTTTCAGATCCGGATGCCGGGCATGGAGCTGTTGCAGGCTTTCAAAGCCGAGATAAGTCCAGGGGCTGGAACAATCAAAGAAAAATTCAAGGGTCTGCACGGGTCGCCTCCTTCTGTTGTTTTTTTTAACCTTCGCGCCTTGACCCTAGCATAGGAACGGTTTTAAGAAAAATACAAGACGCTGATGAAAAAAGGAAAATCAATGATGCAAAAGCGACCGCTTGGGAATGAGGGAATGAAGGTCGGGGCCATTGGCCTCGGATGTATGAGTTTCGCGGGCTTTTACGGCGCGACCGATATGGCGGAGAGTCACGCGACGCTCAAAAAGGCGATCGACCTCGGCGTTGATTTTCTCGATACCTCCAACATCTATGGCATGGGCAAGAGTGAGGATGTCATCGGTGCGTTCCTCAAGGACAATCCCGGCTTTTTCAAAGTTGCCACCAAGGGCGGGATCAAGCGCGATGTGAAGACCAACACACGCAGTTTTGATAACAGTAAGGCCTATTTACGGGCCGAACTTGAAGGATCGCTGAAACGTCTCGGCGTCGATCATGTGGCGCTTTACTATATCCACCGGCGCGATCAATCCATCCCGATCGAGGAGGTGGTCGGCACGCTGGTCAAATTCAAGGAAGAAGGCAAGATCGGCGGTTTCGGCTTTTCGGAAATCGCCCCCGCCTCACTCCGCCGCGCCGCCGCTGTGCATCCCGTGATGGCGGTGCAGAGCGAATATTCCCTCTGGACGCGGCTGCCGGAGCTTGGCATGACGCAGGCCTGCCGCGAAGTTGGGACCAGCTTCGTGCCCTTCTCCCCCGTCGGGCGCGGGATTTTCAGCCGCACCCGGCTCGATACCGCCAGCTTCGGCAATGCGGATTTTCGCAAGGGAAATCCGCGCTTTACCGAGCCAAACTTCAGTCATAACATGAAGGCACTCCAGCCCTTTTTCACTTACGCGGCGGACAAGGGGGTTTCCCCCGCCACGCTGGCCCTTGCCTGGGTGCTGGCGCAGGAGGGCGACATGATTCCCATTCCCGGCACGCGTAGCGCGGCGCATCTGGAGGAATGCGCGGCGGCGGCGGAAATGACATTGAGCGCGGATGAACTTGCCGAGATTGACAGGATCCTGCCCGTCGGCTTCGCCCATGGCGATCGCTATTCCGACACGCAGATTATCGGCATTGAGCGCTACTGCTGAGCCGTCCGGCCGCGCCATCAAGAAAAACGGCGCCGGATCAAGGCGCCGTTTTTTTTCTCACAGGGTTGCGGGGCGGATGAGGCGGCCTTTTTCAGAAAATTTCCGCCCGCGCCTTCTGCCAGTCTTTCAGATATCCGGGCCGGATGGTGTCGGAAAGCAGCTCTCCCTCATCCAGATATTCATAGATTTCATCGGTCGTGACCTCCGTCTGGTCGGCGAGGCGCTGATGAATATGCTGCGGGCCCAGATCCTCCGGTCCGTCAAGGCCGAGCGCGCCGATCAGTTCGCGCAGGCTTTCCACCGTGGCCGCGTGGTAATTGGCGACATGCTGCTGCCGGGTCCCGACATTGACCGCGCGGGCGCGAATGGCGTCCTGCGTCGCGATGCCGGTCGGGCAGGTGTTGTTGTGACAGCGCAGCGACTGGATGCAGCCAAGGGCGAACATCATCGGCCGCGCCACATTGCACATATCTGCGCCGAGGGCGAGTTTTTCCAGCATGTCGAAGCCGGAGACGATCTTGCCGCTGGCGATGACGCGGATATCCTGCCGGTGGCCGATGCCCTTGAGGCAGCTATGCACGAAGATCAGCGCCTCATCAATGGGCACGCCAAGGCGATTGGAAAATTCGGCGGGCGCGGCGCCGGTGCCGCCCTCCGCCCCGTCGACGGTGATGAAATCGGGCAGGATGCCGGTTTTCAGCATCGCCTTGCAGATGCTCATAAACTCGCTGCGCCGCCCGATGCAGAGCTTGAAGCCAACCGGCTTGCCGCCCGACAGTTCGCGCAAATTCTGCACGAATTCCAGCAACCCCTCCGGCGTTGAAAAGGCCGGATGCGCAGGCGGGGACAGCACATCCTGCCCCATGGGCACGCCGCGAATGCGGGCGATTTCCGCGTCCACCTTGGCCGCCGGCAGAACGCCGCCATGGGCCGGTTTCGCGCCCTGGCTGAGCTTCACCTCGATCATCTTCACGATGTCCTTGCCCGCATTTTCGCGGAATTTGTCGGGATCGAAATTGCCGTCCGCCGCGCGGCAGCCGAAATAACCGGTGCCGATCTGCCAGATAATGTCGCCGCCGCCCGCGAGATGATAAGGGCTGAGGCCCCCTTCCCCGGTATTATGGGCGAAGTTGCCGCGCCGCGCGCCCGCGTTCAGGGCATGAATGGCGGTGGAGGACAGCGCGCCGAAACTCATGGCCGAGATATTGAGGCGGGAGGCCTGATAGGGCTGTGTGCATTGCGGCCCGCCGACGACAAGCCGCATCTTGTCCGCCGCCACATGCCGCGGGGCCAGGGAATGGCTGGCCCGCTGATAGCCCACCTCCTCGATATCCCACTGGGTGCCGAAGGGCTGGCTGTCCATGGCTTTGCGGGCGCGCAGATACACCATGGTGCGCTGCTGACGGTTATAGGGACGGCCGCTTTCGTTGGATTCGATGAAATACTGGTGGATTTCCGGGCTGATGAATTCCAGCGCATAGCGCATATGGCCGATCACCGGATAATTGCGCAGCACATTATGCCGCGCGAAATTCATGTCATAGAGGCCAAGCAGGATATAGGGCACCAGCAGCCACAGCAGATAGATCACGGGCGACCAGAAAAACTGCACCAGAAAGATAAACAGCAGCCCGCCGATGGAAATGCCGAAGAAAATGTTGCGCGCCATGATGATCCGCTTCCTCCTCTTGCGTGATGCCGGATGCGCCGCTCCGCTAGTCCGACGCGGCCCGGTCCCGCGCTTCGGGCAGCGATCGCAGCTCTTCCGGCAGGTGATCCGCCTTTTCCAGCCGGTCGCGGTGCAGCGCCGCCCGGCCGAGCAGGATGAGCGTCACCGGCGTGGTGATGGTGATGAACAGCCCGAGGGCGATTTCATGAATGACCGCCCTGCCCTCGATATAACTGCCGAACAGCATGGATGCAATGACAATCCCGGCGGTGCCCCAGCTCGTCCCCAAAGTCGGCGCATGGATGCGGTCATAAAAGCTTTTCAGGCGCACCAGCCCGATGGCGCCAAGCAGCGTCAGGGTCGAGCCGATCACCAGAAACAGGGCGATGGGCAGGATGATCCAGAGAGGGATGGTCGCAAAATCGGTCATTCGATCACCTCCCCGCGGTAGAGGAACTTGGCGAGCGCGACCGTCGCCACAAAGCCCATAACCGCGATGACCATGGCGGCTTCGAAAAAGAAGATGGAGCCGAGACGCAGACCCACCACCAGGAACAGCAGCATCACCGTGACATAGAGCGTATCGAGGCCGAGGATGCGGTCCTGCGCGCGCGGGCCGATCAGGATGCGGTATCCGGCGCAGGCCGCCGCCAGCGACAGTGTGGCCTGGGCATAAAACAGGGCGGCATTCATGATCAGTTCGCTCATTGGAAAATCTCCATCAGCAGGGATTCATAGCGCCCCTTGATCTGCGCGCGCCAGAGATCTTCGTCAATCAGATCAAAGACATGCACAACCAGATGGTCCGTATCGGCGCTATATTCGATCCAGGCGGAGCCCGGCGTCGCGGTAATAATCATCGACAGCAGGGCGAGTGCCGTCGGGTCCTTCAGCTCCAGATCCAGCGGGACAAAGCCCGAATGCCGCGTGCCCCGCCGCCCGCGCGTGATTATTAGCCAGGACACCGCGAGGTTGGAGCGGATGATGTCATAAAAGACGATGCCGAACAGCTTCGGCAGCAGGATAACGCGGCGCAGGCGCGGCGTGGCCGGCTGCAGCTTCGCCATCATGGTGCCCGCGAACAGGGCAATTACGCCGCCAAGCAGCAGATTGCCGACCGAAAAGCTGGTCAGCACCAGCCAGAACAGCAGCAGCGCAAAAGACAGCAGCGGATGGGGGATCAGGCGGCGGATCATGGCACACCCCTTTTCATCAGCGGCGATACGGGCGCTTGCGGCACCTCCACATTCGGCTCCTCCAGATCGGCCGCCGGCAGTGTCGCGTCGATATAATAGTCGGGCAGTTCCAGGACCGTGACGGTCTCCGCCATATAGCGGACTACCGGCTCGGCCCCGATGCTGAGCAGGATCAGCATGAAAATCAGGAACAGGATCGGCGCAACCTCCAGCACCGGCACCTGTTGCGGCGGATCATCGGTGCCCCAGAATGTCTGGATGCCGATGCGGCCAAGGCCGATCATGGCGGCGAAACCGGACAGGATCAGCAGGCCGACAAAACTCCAGATCACCGGCGGACTGAACCCCTCCACCTCGAACGCCGCGCCGAGCATGGTCACCTTGCCGATAAATCCGGCGAACGGCGGCATCCCCGCCAGCACCAAGAGGCTGATCAGGAAGCTGAGCGCGAGCAGCGTCGTCGCGCCGCGCATGGCGCGGGCGGGCGAGACTTCGCGGGTCTCCTCCTCCTCAAAGCCATAGGTCTCCGCCGTCAGGGCGAGCATGGCCGCAAAACCGCCGTCATCGCGGTTCATCGGCTCGCTGAGCAGAAACAGCGCCGCCAGCGCCAGCGTCGAAATGGCGAGGTAATAGAGCGCCCCGGTCAGCATTGCCGCGCTCTGCACTTCCAGTGCGAAACCGATCACCGTCAGCACCGTGCCGGAGGAGACGAGCACCAGAAAGCTCGCCATGCGCGCTAGAATCTGTGAGGCCAGCACCCCGGCCATGCCGAAAGCGATGGTCACAAAGCCGCAGGCCATGATGATTTCGGCGGCGATCCCCTCCTCCGCGTCGCCGCCCGCGCCGATCACCAGCATGGCCAGACGCAGGATCACATAGACGCCGACCTTGGTCATGATCGAAAACATCGCGCCGACCGGCGCCGCCCCCGCCATATAGGCGGCGGGCAACCAGAAACACAGCGGCCAGCTCCCCGCCTTGACCAGAAAGGCGAGCGAGAGGAAGGCAATGGCAGTATAGAACAGCGGCCTGTCCCCACCCGGCAGCACGGCGGCAACACGGGCGATATCCGCCATGTTGAGCGTGCCCGTCACGCCATAGACAAGGCTCGCCCCGATCAGGAAAAACAGCGACGCCGTCAGATTGACCGCGATATAATGCAGCCCTGCCTTGACCCGCGTCTGGCCCGAGCCATGCAGCAGCAACCCGTAGGAAGCGGCCAGCAGCACTTCGAAAAAGACGAACAGGTTAAAGAGATCCCCAGTCAAAAAGGCGCCATGCAGCCCCATCAACAGGAACTGGAACAGCGAATGGTAATTCTGCCCCTGCCGGTGCCAGGCCGCCGCCGCATAGACGAGCGAGGCAAGGCCGAGCACGCTGCTCAGCAGCAGCATCATCGCCGACAGCCGATCCAGCACCAGCACGATACCGAAGGGCGCCAGCCAGTCACCCAGACGGTAGACCACCGGCAGCCCCTCCTTGGCGATGCTCACCAGCTCCACCGCCACGGCAATCTGCAAAATCACCGACACGATGCCGAGGCCGATTTTCGCCTGCCGCTGCCGGTCGTCATAAAGCAGCATGATGGCCCCGGTCAGGAAGGGCAGCAGGATCGGCGCCATGATCAGATGGTTGGGCAATGTGTTCATTCGCGCGGATCCTCCCCATCCACATGATCGGTGCCGCTCATCCCGCGGGCGGCGGTGAGGACCACGAGAAACAGCGCCGTCGTCGCGAAGCTGATGACAATGGCCGTCAGCACCAGCGCCTGCGGCAGCGGATCGGCATATTGCGCGGGGTCAATCATCCCGTCGCGCGGCATGATCGGCGCCGCGCCGGGGCTGAGCCGCCCCATGGAGAAGATAAACAGATTGACCGCATAGGACAGCAGGCACAGCCCGACGATCACCTGATAGGTGCGCGGGCGCAGCAGCAGCCAGACGCCGGAGCCGCACAGAATGCCAATGGCGAGGGACAGGATGGCTTCCATCAGGCAGCCCCCGTCGGTTCCCGAGCCGGGGCAGCGGCTCCCCTGGATGATTTTTCGGCCGCCCCCGCGGTTTTTTCCGCGGCCTCTTCAATATCCCGCACACGCGCCGCACGCAGCGTCTGGTGAGCGATGGCGATCAGCATCAGCACTGTCGCCCCGACAACGGCGGCATAAACGCCGAGATCGAAAATCAGCGCCGTGGCCGCCGGCACCCGGCCGATCAGCGGCACATCGATATATTGCGCATGCATGGTGAGAAACGGTGCACCGAACAGCAGCGCGCCAAGACCGACAAGTCCGGCGATCAGCAGCCCGATGCCCATCCAGCGGATCGGCAGCACGGTCAGGCGGCTTTCGATCCAGCGGACATTGCTGGCGATATATTGCAGCAGGAAACCGATGGCGAGCGTCACCCCGGCGGAGAAGCCGCCGCCCGGCAGATCATGGCCGCGGAAAAAGAGGTAAGCGGAAATGACGATCAGCACGGGGAACATCCAGCTCATGATGACGGAAGGGATATGCAGATAATCACGCAACGCATTGGGCCCGGTATTGCGCTGCTGCACCGGCGCGGGCGCACTCTCGGCGGAGGGGCGGAAACGCCGCAGCAGGGCGTAGACGGTGAGCGCCACCACGACCAGAACGGTAATCTCGCCGAAAGTGTCGAAGGCGCGGAAATCCACCAGGATGACATTCACCACATTGGTGCCGCCGCCTTCATGATAGGCATTCTCCAGAAACCAGTCGCCGATGCTGGGGGTGAGCGGCCGGGTCATCATCACATAGGCAATCATGGCGAGGCCGCTGCCCGCAATCAGCGCAATGATGAAATCCCGGCCGCGGCGCAGATGCGCGACAAGCCGCTTGTCGGCGGCGATTTCCTCATCGCGCTTGGGCAGCCAGCGCAGGCCCAGCAGCAGCAGAACCGTCGTCACAATCTCCACCAGAAGCTGCGTCACCGCCAGATCGGGCGCGGAAAACCAGGCGAAGGTCAGGCAGGTGATGACCCCCGCCCCGCCCAGCATCACAAGGGCGGCGAGCCGGTGATATTTCGCCTGCCACGCCGCGCCGAGGGCGCAGGCCGCCCCCACCAGCCACATCAGGGCAAAGCCGACACTCGGCGTGTTATGTACGGGATTGTCATAGATCTTAAGGCCCCGCCACAGCGCCGCCAAAGTAAAGCCGATGACCAGTACGATCAGCAGGCGGAGCTGCGGTTGCAGCTTCTCCGAGCCGATCAGCCGTTCGACGACGCGCGGCAGCTTCCAGCTAAAGGTCAGCAGCGCCCATTCATAAAGTCGCGCAATCTGGAAGCGGTGCACAAACGGCGGCCCCTCCGGTCCGCGGGCGATATAGCCGCTCAGCAGCAGGCCCGCGATGCCGCCAAGGCCGAGCGCGGCGAGGCTGATCTGCAACGCCGGTGTCAGGCCATGCCAGATGTACAGATGCGGCGCCACGAAACCGGGCCCCAGCACGGAGGCGGCAGCCAGATCGAGGATCGGCCCCAGCGTCACGGCGGGCGCGATCCCGACAATCAGGCAGACGGCGACCAGCAGTTCCACGGGCAGGCGCAGGCCATGCGCCGGTTCATGGGGCGGGCGCGGCAGATCGGTGGCGGGCGCGCCGAAAATCACCGCCTTCAGGAAACGTGTCGAATAGACGACCGAGAAGAAGGCGGCGAGCGCCGCGCCCCATGGCAGAAACTCGGCCAGCAGCGATCCGTCAAAGGGTTGCAGGCTCTCGGCAAGGAACATTTCCTTTGATAAAAAACCGTTGAAAAACGGCACCCCGGCCATCGCCGCCGTTGCCAGCACCGCGAGGGCGCTGGTAATCGGCATGGCACGATACAGCCCGCCGAGCCGCCGCATGTCGCGCGTGCCGGTCTCGTGATCAATGATGCCCGCCGTCATGAACATGGCCGCCTTGAAGGTCGCGTGATTGGCGATATGGAAGATGGCCGCGAAAATCGCGAGCGGCCCGCCCATGCCCGCAAGGGCAGTGATCAGGCCCAGATGACTGATCGTCGAATAGGCGAGAAAGCCTTTCATATCATGGCGGAACAGCGCCACGATCGCCCCCAGCAGACAGGTCGCCATACCGACCCCGGTAACGGTGTGGAACCACAGCTCTGTCCCGCCGAGAGCGGGGGAAAAGCGGATCAGGATAAACACCCCGGCCTTCACCATAGTCGCCGAATGTAGATAGGCGGAGACCGGCGTCGGCGCGACCATCGCCCCCTGCAACCAGAAATGAAAGGGAAGCTGCGCCGATTTGGTGAAAGCGCCCAGCAGAAACAGCGACAGCATCACCGGATAGAGCGGATGGGCGCGGATCAGATCCCCCGATCGCAGCACCACATCCAGCGAATAGCTGTCCACCATCGCCCCCAGCAGCAGCAGGGCGACCAGCAGGCAAAGCCCGCCCCCGGCGGTGACGATCAGTGCCGTCCGCGCGCCCTCACGCGCCTGTGGCCGGTCATGCCAGAAGCCGATCAGCAGGAACGACATGATCGATGTCAGCTCCCAATAAACCACGAGCATCAGAATGTTGCCGGAAATGACAATGCCCGTCATCGCCCCGGTGAACAGCATCAGAAAGGCATAAAAGCGCGGCATCGGGTCGCTTTTGGCCATATAGAAACGCGCATAGAGAACGATCAGCAGGCCGAGGATCAGGATCAGGGCAGAGAAGAACAGCGCAAAACCGTCGATCCGATAAGTAAGGCGGAGCCCGATGCTCGGCACCCAGTCGAGGGTGCTGAGAACCACCCCCTCGTCGATCACCCGCCGGTGCAGCCCCCAAAGAACCACAAGCGCGCTGATCAGGCTGAGCCCGGACAGCAGCGCTGCCGCATTCCGCGCCGCGCCCGGCAGCGTCGCGGCAAATACTGCGCCGATGAAGGGCAGCAGCGCGAGCAGCAGCAGCAGATTCTGTTCGATCATTGTTGCGGGCGGCATATCCGGAACTTTCAGCTGTACTGTCGGCATTGCCCACGACTTCACCTGCCGCTGCCGCCCTTTCAGGCAACGTCCTCAGGGATGGAAGTGTCGGGAAGGCCGATTAACCGGAACAAGGTTACTGAAATAAATGCGCCAAGACAACCGGCGTTGTCTTGGCCGCCCCCTCTAAACCGCCACCCGTGACCCAAAATCAACAGCCCTCTCAGCCCGGAAAATTTTACACAACGGCAATGCGGTGCTTGTAATGACAGGCATGACTGCCCACGTATGCGGGGCTGGCCCGGGCCCCTCTGGCGATCTGTGTTATCGCGATGTCGGACCGCATTCTGCGTGCCGTGTGACCGGGGATATTTCAGCCGCAACCACCGGCAATTCTGACGCGAGGTGTGGTGTGGAACTGCTTCTGATCCTGTTTCTCGGCAAGCCGCTATGGATGTGGCTGCTGTTCATGGCCCTGATTATCGGCCTGCTGGCGTTCGATCTCGGGGTGCTGAACCGCACCGATCACGTCATCGGCATCGGCGAAAGCCTGGCGCTTTCCGCCCTGTATATCTCCCTCGGACTCGCCTTTTCCGGCTTTATCTGGTGGCAGATGGACGGCGCGGCGACGGCCCAGTATCTGACCGCCTTCGTCGTCGAGAAGACGCTGGCGATGGATAACATTTTCGTGATTGCCCTGATCTTCAGCTATTTCGCCATCCCGCCGCAGTATCAGCACCGGGTGCTGTTCTGGGGGATTATCGGCGTCATTGTGCTGCGCGGGATCATGATCGGCCTCGGCGCGACCATCGTGGCCCATTATCACTGGGTGCTGTATCTGTTCGCCGCCTTTCTGATGGTGACGGGGGTGAAGATGCTGTTCGCCTCCGACGAAACGCCAGATTTATCTCGTAACCGTCTGATATCCTTCATGAAAAGCCGTCTGCCCGTGACGGACAGTCTGCACGGCCACGATTTTATTGCCCGCCTGCCCCGAGAGGAAGGAGGCAAGAAGGCGCTCTATGCGACACCGCTGCTGTTCGCGCTTGTGCTGATCGAACTTGCCGATGTCCTGTTCGCCGTTGATTCGGTGCCCGCCGTCTTCACCATCACGACGGATCCGTTCCTCGCCTATACCTCGAACATATTTGCCATTCTGGGCCTGCGGGCGCTGTATTTCGCGCTGTCCGCCATCCTTCGCCGCTTCGCCTATCTGAAATATGCGCTGTCGGCGCTGCTGGTTTTTATCGGCTCGAAGATTTTTATCGCCAAGGCGCTTGGCTGGCCGAAATTCCCGCCCGAATACTCACTCGCCATCACCCTCGCCATCCTCGCCACCGGCATCCTGGCCTCCCTCCTCTTGACGCGCGAGAAGAGGAACCCGGCGGAATAATAGCGAGCTGCCTAAAATATATACAGAAAACTGCAAAATAATTGTTCATCTTGCCTAATTATTAGCCTAAAGAGAGCCAGTTTCACCTCCCCCTGTCCTCACATTGGAGAAGAATTGTGGTCAATGTTGATGAAAAACTGGAACCGATCCTGAATGATGTCTTACGCCGGAATGCCGGCGAACATGAATTTCATCAGGCGGTGCGTGAAGTCCTTGAAAGCCTTGGCCGGGTAATCGCCAAGCGGCCCCGCTATGCCAACAATGCCCTGATCGAGCGGATTTGCGAGCCGGAGCGGCAGATCATTTTCCGCGTGCCGTGGGTCAATGACCGCGGCCAGGTGCGCATCAACCGCGGCTTTCGCGTCCAGTTCAATTCCGCCCTCGGCCCCTATAAGGGCGGGATTCGCTTTCACCCTTCGGTCAATGTCGGGATCATCAAGTTTCTGGGATTCGAGCAGACCTTCAAGAATGCCCTGACCGGCATGCCCATCGGCGGCGGCAAGGGCGGATCGGACTTCAATCCGCGCGATCGGTCGGATGCGGAAATCATGCGTTTCTGCCAGTCCTTCATGACGGAGCTGCACCGCCATATCGGCGAATATGTCGATGTCCCGGCGGGCGATATCGGCGTCGGCGGACGCGAGATCGGCTATATGTTCGGGCAGTATAAGCGCCTGACCAACCGTTATGAAGCGGGTGTGCTGACCGGCAAGGCGCTGTTCTATGGCGGCTCCCGCGCGCGGAAGGAGGCGACCGGATACGGCGCCGCCTATTTCGTCCGCCGTATGCTGCAAACGAAAGGCCATGATTTCGACGGGAAGAAGGTTGTCGTCTCCGGTTCCGGCAATGTCGCCATCTATACCATGGAAAAGGTCATCGAATTTGGTGGTAAAGTGATCGCCTGTTCTGATTCCAACGGCTATGTGGTCGATGAAACGGGGATAGATTTTGCCCTTGTGAAGGACATCAAGGAAGGACGTCGCGGCCGCATTTCCGAATATGCGAAGATCAAGGGCGGTCATGCCCGCTATGTGGAGGGAGGATCTATCTGGGATGTGCCCTGCGATGTGGCCATGCCCTCCGCCACACAGAATGAACTGACGGGCAAAGACGCCAAAATACTGATCAAGAACGGCGTCATGGCTGTCGGGGAAGGCGCGAACATGCCCTCAACGCCCGAGGCCGTGCGCTTCTTCCAAGAGGCCGGGGTGCTGTTCGCCCCTGGCAAGGCGGCCAATGCGGGCGGTGTCGCTACCTCGGCGCTGGAGATGCAGCAGAACGCCTCCCGCGATAGCTGGACATTCGAGCAGACGGAGGCCCGTCTCGCCGAGATCATGCATAACATCCATGACACCTGCGCCGCCACGGCGGAGGAATATGGAACGCCCGGCGATTATGTGCTCGGCGCAAATGTCGCCGGTTTCGTTCGCGTGGCCGAAGCGATGGACGCCCTCGGCGTTATCTGAAGGCAGCCTGAAGGGGAAGACGGCAACGCGCTTCCCCTTCCCTGCACCCCTTGGTCTGCGGGGAAGAGAAAGGGCAGCGGCGCCCGTTAATCGCGCTTTATCGGCCTTTGATTGAGTGGTAAATTCCCGGCAAATTACAGGGGTTGTCCATGTTCCAGCATCTTGCCTATCTCACGCCCGTCCTGCTGCTTTCCATCAGTAATATTTTCATGACTTTCGCCTGGTACGGCCATCTCAAATTCCCGCAGGCCGCGCTGTGGCTGGTCATCCTTGTCTCCTGGGGAATTGCGCTGCTGGAATATTGCTTCGCAGTGCCCGCCAACCGCCTCGGCTATGCCGTCTACAGCGCGGCGGAACTCAAAACCATTCAGGAGATCATCACCCTGATCGTTTTTGTCGGCTTTTCCGTACTGTATCTGGGTGAGAAAATCACGCTGCATCACCTGGGCGGCTTTACCCTGATTGCGGCGGGTGCCTTTTTCATCTTCACCGCGCCGAAATAAGACCACCCTCAGGGCCTGATCCGCTTGAGGAGCGGCAGCAGCAGCCCATAGGGCAACAGCCGCAGCAGTTTCAGCACAAAAGTGAACCGCTTCGGAAAGTGGATTTCAAAGCGCCGGGAGAGAAGACCGTCGGCAATGGCCTGCGCCGCGGCTTCCGGCTCGATCATCATCGGCATATCGAAACTGTTCTTGTCGGTCAGCGGCGTGCGCACGAAGCCCGGGCTGATCAGCCGGACATCGCAGCTCTCATGGCATTCCACCCGCAGGCTTTCCGCAAGATTGATGATGGCGGCCTTGGTGGCGCTGTAGGGCTGCCCGCCCGGCAGGCCGATATAACCGGCGACGCTGCCGCAGAGGGCGAGCTGCCCCCGCGCCGTCTGCCCCTCAAAAACCGGCAGCACCGCATGGGCGACATTCAGCATGCCACTCAGATTGACATCGACCATCTGCCGCGCGACGGCCATATCCATATCGGCAAAGCGCATCGGCGTATAGGCGGCGGCGAGACAGATCACATGATCAATCCGCCCGAAGGCGGCCGCAATGGCGCGGGCGGTGCGGGCGACGGTTTCCGCCTCGGTGATATCGAGCGCGAACACCCGGTGCCGCTCGCGAAGGGCGGTGTTCATTATCTCCAGCTCCTCCTCACGGCGGGCGGAGAGCGCCAGGATTGCTCCGCGCGCATCCAGCTCCCGTGCCAGGGCGCGGCCGATACCGCTGCTGGCGCCGATGATCCAGACAATGCGGTTATGATAATCGCCTGTGGTCATAATAGTCTTCTTATTGTTTTTGCATAAAAATGGTCAGTTCGGACACCGTGATGCCGAATTTCTTCAGATAGGAACGGTTGATCAGCACGCCGTCATTCATCACCCACATCCAGTCATCAAATGTGAGACGATAGGTTGTATCATCCACCGGCAGATCCATCACATAGTTCCATCGCACCGCGCTGCCATCTGTCGCGCCGCTGGCCGTGCCGATGATGTCCGATGCCGTGCCTTCATACTGATTGTCGGCCAGCTTGCGGATTGTCCAGACGCGCTCCTGGGTCTTGCCGTCATAATAAACGAATTTTTCGCGCAGGGTACCGACATTCCCTTCCCAGCTTCCGACCATTTCCACATCGAAGCGCTGCACCACGCGGCCGCGCCAGTCCTGCACAAGACCCCAGGCCTTTACAGGACCGTTGAAATAATCCTGTAAATCCGCCGTGGGCGTCGTGCCTTCATATAGGTCAAGCCTGTTTCCGCCGCAGCCGCTCAGCATGAGAAGAACTCCTGTTATTGCCATGAATTTGAATATGTTCATCATTCTGTCCCGAAGATGGTCTGATAAAGAGGAAGTAAAGCAATCCCGCCGCCAGCAGTTTGAGCAGGCAGGGGATCAGCGCATAGATGACGGAGAGGGCAAGCAACGCCCCGGCCGTATTCCCCGTTCCCGGCTGGAACCCGGCGAGATCGAGAAACGGCAGCGCCACCGCCGACGCAAGGGCAAGGCTGCCCTTGGCGAGAAACGCCAGAAAGGCGTAATGGGTGCCGGAATAGGCCTCATTCCCTGCCGCATGCACCTGATCGGCGAGCAGCGAGGGCGGCAGGCTCAAATCCGCGCCGAGGGCAAGGCCGGAGAGGGCGCAGACAAGCCCGTAGAACCAGATATCCCCGGCCCCCAGAAAGAAGGCGCCGATAAATCCGGCGAGGGCGACAAGATGGGCAATGGCCCAGGCCTCATATTTGCCGAAACGGGCCGACAGCCGTTTCCAGAGCGGCATCCCGGCCATCCCGGCCAGGAAATACAGCAGCAGGAATGGACCGGTCAGCGCCTCTGCCCCCAGCAGATCCCGGACAAAGAAAATCACCAGCACCGCCGGAATGGCGGAGGCCAGCATGCTGATCCCATAGGCGAGGAATAACCGGCGGCTGGCGCGCGGCAACACCCGGATTGCAGCGCGCAAAGAGCGATGTCGCATATCCCCGTCCGGTGTGCGAGGCACAGCGGCAATGCGGGCAAACGCCGCCAGACCGGCCACCGTCAACAGGGCCAGGATGGCGCTGTAATAAAGATAAACCTGCGTCTCCGGCACCAGCCGTTGCAGCAGCGTCGGCAACGATACCGCGAGCACCAGCCCGGCAAGGCCAACCCCCTCCCGCGCTGCGGCGATGCGGGTCTGATCCGCCTTCTCCGTGGTCCAGAGGGTCGCCCGGACGCCAAGCGCGATGGCAATCATGCTGTAGCTGGTTGTCGCCACGAAGAGGCAGAGGGAAAAGCGCAGCAGCGGGCTCATGGCTGTCACGTTGAACAGCAGAAAAACGGACAGGCAGAGGCATATCCCCGCCCCGATCAGCAACGGCATCAGCCGCCCCGCCAGCCGGTCGGAGATCCGGCCGATCAACGGATCCTGCACCGCGTCCAACAGGCGGATCGCAAGCAGCGCCGCGCCCAGCGTCGCGAGCGGTACGCCATATTCCGTCGCATAGAAATCCGGCGCCAGCACATAGAGCGGAAAGCCCGCAAAAGCCAGCGGCAGGGCGATCAGCGCATATTGGGCAAGGGCGCGGCCGGTGATGGGGGTCGGGTTCATGGCGTCCCCAGCAGCGCCTGTCGCAAGCCTGGCTCGGAGGTGTTCTCCGCGAGCCAGATAGCGAAAAACCGGCGCCCGAATTCCACATCCTGAATAGTGCCGATAGCCGTATCATTATTATAGAAGACGGTCTCCGCCCCCGGCATATGGATGGCGGTGAGGCGCGTGCCCTTCTGCACATCGGGGAATATGGCCGCCATCTGGCCGTGCCAGGCAGCAAGGCGGACTTCATCGGTAAAGCCCTGATCGCGCATTTCCTGAGCCGACCGGTCGGCAATGGCCCGGCCGTCAAGGGCGCGGAAATAGTCGATGGAAAGCGCAAAGGGCTGCGACCAGTCCCACTGCCCTTCCGGCGCATACAATGTCGCCTGATATATATCCCAGAAGGCGTAGCTGAGCACCCCCTGCCCGACCATACGCGCATCAGGAACGGCCTTGCCAATGATATCATCGGCGCGAGCGGGTGCGGCCGCCAGCAGCAGAACGAACAATGCTGCGAGAAATTTACGAGGCATGGCGTAATTCCCATTGCATGACATCGGTGCGCCCATGCCGGAAAGCGGCGATGCAGGAGGTCAGGTAAAACCGCCAGAGACGGATAAAGGGTTCGTCAAAACCAAGGGCGCGCACGTCATCAAGCCGGGCTTCGAAATTGTCCAGCCAATGCGTCAGGGTGCGGGCATAATCGGGACCGAAGGCAAAGGCATCCGTCACCTGCAATCCGGCTCTCGCGCTCGCGGCGCGAAATTTTTCCGGCGACGGCAGCATGCCCCCCGGAAAGATAAAGGTGCGGATGGCATCGCCGCCCCGCCGGTACTGATCGAAAGCGGCATCGCTGATGGTGATGGTCTGGACAAGCGCCTTGCCCTTGCCCGCCAGCAGCGACTTCAGCTTGTCAAAGTAAAGGGGCCAGAATTTCTCGCCCACCGCCTCAAACATCTCGATGGAGACGATCTGGTCATAGAGCCCATTCTGGTATCGGTAATCCTCAAGCGCGATCACCGCATCCTTGCCCACGCGGTTTGAGGCAAATTCATGCTGCGCCTTTGAGATGGTCAGCCCCCGGAGGTCATAATCGCCCCGCTGCGCCGCCCGTTCGGCAAACCCGCCCCAGCCGCAGCCGATTTCCAACAGCCGTCCCGAGGGGCCGATACGGTCGATGATCCGGTCATATTTACGCTGCTGCGCATCATTGAGCGGCTCCTCCGCGTCACTGAAAAGGGCCGATGAATAGGTCATCGTTTGATCGAGCCAGAGGGCGTAGAACTCATTGCCGAGATCGTAATGGGCATGGATATTCTTCTTGCTGCCGCGCACGGTGTTGCGGGTGAAAAGATAAGCCATGCGCGCGGCAATGCGGCCAAACGCCCCGCCGCAGATATAGCTATCGAGGGCGGCCTGATTCTGCATTCCGAATTCGAACAGGCGGGTCGGATCGGGCGAATCCCAAAGCCCGTCGCGATAGCATTCGGCAAGGGCGATATCCCCGCGCCGGAGTGCGGCGCCAATGACCCGCCAGTCATGGAGGATCAGCACGGATTCCGGGCCCGGTTCCGGCCCTTCAAAATGCCGCGTTTTGCCGTCCGGCAAGGTGACGGTCAGCGCCCCGTGGCGGATATGTTCAAGGCTTTCCAGAAACCGGGTTGTTACCTGGCGATCAAACATGATGTTCCTCTTGGGTAGCGAAATTATGAGGCAATGCGCTTGCCCTCCTCTGTGTTGTTCCCCTCGTCCCCTGCCTTGCCCGCCTTCGCCGCAGGCGCAGAAGTTCCTGCAAGACCGTGACTTGCGCTGATCTTCTGCGCCTGCTGCGGCGGTTTTGACCGCACGCCGATCCCGCGCAGGAAAAGCCGCAGGGCCTGCCAATGGATCAGCCCGATGGCCTTCAACGTCACCAGAGGATGCCGCCAGAAGGCGTGGGTCAGCGCGCGCCGCGTCAGGGGCGAAAACCGCCCGTTCAATGCCGTGACAAGCTGACGTTTTCCTTCCGCATCGTGATAGTCGATACGCACGTCAAGGCTCTCGCCGGTCAGGCCGAAGCAGAATTTGTAACGGCCGCTCCGCTCCAGAAAGGGGGAGACATGGAAGAGTTTCTCCGCCTCCAGCCAGTTATCCTCCGTGATCGGCGCATGATCGGGATGAGCGCAGAGATAGCTGTGCTGTTCGCCGAAGGTGTTATGCACCTCGCACAGCACGGCGCGAAGCGTCGCCGCCCCATCGAGGCAGAGATAGAAGCTGACCGGGTTGAACACATGGCCAAGCACCCGCGGCATGGTGACGAGGACAATCTCCGCCGTCTGTTCATTGAGGCCGTGATCGCGCAGAATGGCGCGCACCCAGGGCGTCGGATCGCTGCCATCGCGCGGGCCCACATCGCGGGCGTGAAAGCTGGCGAGCCAGCCTGGCACCGACGCGGCGGGCAGCGGCAAGGCCAGATAATAGACGCCATAGGAAAAGGCGTTTTTCTTCGGGAAAAGCCGCTTGTGCATGACCGTGGCGGTATAGATTTGCGGCTTAGTCACCATGATGGCTGTATCCCCATATCGTCTGCCATGGCGACGGCGCTGGCGAGGGCATCCTCATGAAAACCGTAGCGCAGCCAGGCCCCGCAGAAACGATAGCGGTCGCGCCCCTGAAGAGTTGGCATGGCCTTCTGCGCGCGCAGGGCGGCAGCGTCGAAAACGGGATGATCAAAGAGGAAATCGTCATAAACCTGCGCCGGATCCGGCTCCCGCCCCGGATTGAGGGTGACGATCAGTGTCTGATCCGTCGACAGGGGTTGCAGATTATTCATCCAGTAACTCAGCGACACAGCGGGGGACGTATCAGCGCGTTCATCGGACAGGTAGACCCAGCTTGACCAGGCCGCCCGTCGGGACGGCAGAAAGCGCGTGTCGCCATGCAGCACGGCGCGGTTCGGCTGATAGCGGAAGGCGGACAGGATATCCCGCTCTTGCCTCGTTGCATCCGCCATCAGGCGCAGCGCCTGATCAGCATGGCAGGCGAAGACAACTTCATCATAACGCGCTATTTCTTCGCGGCTGTCCGATATAATGACCCCGCCCCCTGCCTCGCGCTGGACAGCGTTAACGCCGCAGTCAAGGCGGATATTTTTCTCAAAAGGAGCGATAAGGCGGCGGACATATTCACGGCTGCCGCCCTTGACGGTGGACCATTCGGGATGGTCATTGACGGTCAGCAGACCATGATTGTCGAAAAAACGGATGAAGCTTTGCGCCGGAAAATCCAGCATGTCCTCAACCGGCGTGCTCCAGATGGCGCCGCCCATGGCAAGCAGGTAATAATCGCGAAACCACCGCCCCATGCCGAGCGCGTCGAGACAATCACCCAGCGTGACATCCGGATCCGCGTCCAGATAGGTTCGCGCCTTGCTGTTGAAGGTGAGAATATCACGCAGCATCCGCCAGAAGGCGGGACGGATCAGATTGCGTTTCTGGGCGATCAGACCGCCCGCCGTGCGCGTGCCATATTCCAGCCAGCCGCCGGCCACACTTACCCCGAAGGACATATCGCTCCGGGCGACGGGCACCTCCAGATGCGCAAACAGGCGTGTCAGCAGCGGATAGTTGCGATTGTTGAAAACGATGAATCCCGTATCGACGGGAATATCCCCCGCCTCCCCCGGCACTGTCACGGTCCGGCTGTGCCCGCCGACATAGGAATTTTTCTCATACACTGTGATGTCATGATGCGGATGCAGCAAAGACGCGGCGCCGAGGCCGGAAATCCCGGTGCCGATAATTGCGATCTTCTTGCGTTCAATGCTGCTCAAGGCGTCGTCCTGCTGTTAGTGATGACGCTTATAAACCCCGCGCCTTTGCCGTGAGCTTACGCAATCCTTAATTATTGGTAAGGTTGGAAAATGAGGCGAGCACGCAGGCCCGGCCCAGCATCCTCCAGCAGGATGCGCGCCTGATGCAACTCGGCCACCGCCTTCACCAGACTGAGGCCGAGGCCGTTTCCGGGCGTGCTGCGGCTGCTGTCGCCGCGATAGAAATGCTTGAACACATTCGCTTTTTCACTTTCCGCAATACCGCTGCCCTGATCTTCGATCAGGGCGTTGATGCGGCCCTTTTCCGCCCCGGCCGAGAGGCGGATCAGCCCCCCGGCAGGAGAAAATTTGATCGCGTTATCCAGCAGATTGGCGAACATCTGGAACAGCAGGTCGCCATCGCCCCGGATCCGGAGCCGACCCGGCAACTCTGTCTCAAGACGGAGGCCCCGTTCCTCGGCCAGTGGTTCATACAAATCCGCCACATCGGTCAGAAGAGTGCTGAGGTTAACCTCGCGAAAATATTCGGCGCGGCGGCCCTGCTCGATATTGGTGATGCGCAGAAGCGCATGAAAAATGCCGAGGATACGATCCGCCTCGACCAGCAGAGCGTCTATCTTCTGCTCGTCAACAGGCTGGTTTTTCAACGCCTCGATATCGCTGCGAAGGCCGCTCAAGGGCGTGCGCAGGTCATGGGCGATATTGTTGCTGACCTCCCGGATACCGCGCATCAGGTTCTCGATCCGGTCAAGGAAGCCGTTCAGAACCTGCGAGAGATTGCTGAGATCATCCCACTCGCTGTCAATGGACAGCCGCTGCGACAGATCGCCCGTCTCCACGATGTTGCGCGCAATGGCGGCAATCCGGTTGATACGGCTGACGACGAAATAGCTGATGGCGAAGCTGACCACGATGACCGCCAGCATCAGGACCATGATCAGCGCGCTGAGCTGCCGGAGCTGATCATAGCTGGCAATCAGGTCATGGACATTGCGCGCCACGATCACGCGCGATCCGTCGGCGAAGGTATGAATTTTGGCGGCAAAATCCTGCGGCCCTGCGGCTGTCTCCAGGGGAAAGCGCAGCACCCCTTCGGTAATTCGGTCCGGGCTTTCGGGCAGCGCGTCGATTGTTCCTGCCAGCCGCTCGCCCGTGGCGCCTTCATAGCGAAACCGCACGACGGAATCGGCGGCGGCGCGCTTCGTAAGATAGGGAATCAAATTGTCCGGCCCGGTATCCGCCAGCGTCGTCATCATGCTGATTTCGATGTCGATGGCGGCTTCGCTTTCGCGCAGGAAGTCACGCTTGCCAAGGTCGACGAGGAAATAGCCGAGGATCGCGGCCGACAGGCTCAACAGGATGGTGAACAGCAGCGCCATCTTGAAGCTGGAACTGTCGAGATATCGCCGCGGCCGCGGGTCCGTCTGCATCGGCGGCTCCTAAAATCCGTCTTCAATAATATATCCGGCGCCGCGCACCGTCTTGATCAGGCGGCTGTCCGTATCGCCGAGCTTTTTACGCAGGCGGCTGATATGCACATCAATAACGCTGCTTTGCGGATCGAAATGATAGTCCCACACCCCTTCAAGCAGCATTGTCCGAGTCACGAGCTGCCCCTTGAATGTCAGCAGATATTCCAGCAGCCGGAATTCCCGCGCCTGCAGTTCGACCACCCGGCCGCCGCGCCTGACCTTGCGGCTCAGCAGGTCCATTTCCAGATCTCCCGCTTTAAGATGTGTCGTCTGCTTCGCCCCCGGCGCGGCCGTCCGCTTGCCGAGCGCCTCTACCCGCGCCAGCAGCTCGACAAAGGCGAAGGGTTTGACCAGATAATCGTCGCCCCCGGCGCGCAGGCCCGTCACCCGGTCATCCACATCACCGAGGGAGCTGAGAATAAGAACCCCCACGAGATTGCCGCTGCCGCGCAATGTCTTGACGAGCGTCAGCCCGTCGATTTTGGGCAGCATGCGATCGACAATCAGCACGTCGTATTTTTCCGTCAGCGCCAGATGCTGCCCGGTTTCGCCATCTTCCGCCGCATCGGCCGTATGCCCGGCCTCCCGCAGCCCCTTGTGGATATACTCACGGATTTTCGCATCATCTTCGATGATCAGTATTTTCATATTCTGCTATCCGGGCCCGTCCCTGTCCTGCGCTCCCGGCCATCATAGCCCGTCCCGGCCACCGCGCCTATACCCCTGGTCGCATTCTTGCGCCGGGATGACCCGCGGTCCGCCTCAGCTTCGGTCGATAGAACCGATAAGCTGATAGAGATTAAAGAGCGTATCATTGGCCGCTTCCGCCAGTTTGCGGCAGTCCGGATGATCCTTGACGAAGGCATTTTCCATCAACTGGCTTTCGACGCTTTCCGCGAGGAACAGCGCCATATGCAGGGCTTCATGTTGATGAAAGGCGTCCGGTTTTTGCATTTTTTTCCTCGCAGCGTGTCAGGAGTTTCCAGTCTATCGCCGCAGGATAGGCGGCGCAGAACGAATAATCCAGCATCCTATGCGCTGCCATATTCCTTCAGACATCAATGAGACATTGTGTCAGTGTCGGCAGAGCAAGTGTTTAATGCGTGTGATGGAGGCATTTTTTACCCATAAAAAATGATCAGATCACTGATTTAACGCGGGATTTGTTGTTAACGCGCGAACGGCTCGGGCATTTCTGCCCAAGCCGTTGTAATTATTGGTTGCGGGGAGAGGATTTGAACCTCTGACCTTCAGGTTATGAGTTAGATTTCTTAAGTTACCATGGTTTATCATATGATAGCCTGTTCTCCCATATATTATTGTTATTATTATACTATTTTATATGATAATTACGCCTTACCTCTCATAAATAACTTGCCTTTCGCTGTCATCTGCTTCCATTATGCTTCCAGAAATAAAAAATGGAAGCAGATATGCGGTTGAGCAAACGTAGCATTGACGGCCTTGCGGCGAAAGAGAAAGACTATTTCGTCTGGGATGAAACCCTGCCCGGCTATGGGCTGCGGGTGTTGCCCTCCGGACGCAAGACATTTCTTATTCAATACCGCGACGGCGGCGGGCGCACGCGGCGAAAAGGATTGGGGCGCTACGGCACCGTCACCGCCGAGAAAGCCCGCGAGAAGGCGCGGGAGCTGCTGGCGGGCGTCGCGCATGGGGCAAACCCTGCCGAGGAGATAAAACGCAAGCGCGGGGCCGCCATTGTCTCGGAGCTTTGCGAGCGGTTTATGTCGGACTATGTGCCCTCGCACTGCCGGGACAGCACGGCTAAGGAATATCGGCGCTGCATGGATATTTTCATCAAGCCCGCCTTCGGCATGGTGCAGGTGGAAGAGGTTCAGCGCTCCCATATCGCCGATCTGCATCACAAGCACCGCGACAAGCCCTATCAGGCGAACCGGACCTTGGGTGTTCTCTCAGTGATGTTCAATCAAGCGGAAGTCTGGGGCCTCCGTCCCGAGGGAACCAACCCCTGCCGCCATGTCAAAAAATATGAGGAGAAGAAGCGGGAACGGTATTTAAGCGGAGAAGAACTTTCCCGTCTTGGCCAGACCCTTGCCGATCTCGAAGCGGAAGGCGTTGAATCGCAATCGGCGATTAACTGCATCCGGCTATTGATCCTGACCGGCTGCCGCCTTGGGGAGATACAAACCCTCAAATGGGAGTTTATCAAAGGCAACTCGGCCTATCTGCCGGATTCCAAGACCGGGGCGAAACGGGTTTATCTTGGACCGGCGGCATTGGAGGTTCTCGCGAATGTCGAACGTATCGAGGGAAATCCCTATGTGATCACCGGCAAGCTCCCCGGTTCCCATATCACCGATATGCAGAAGCCATGGCGGCGGGTACGCAAAGCCGCAAAGCTAGAAGACGTGCGGCTCCATGACCTCCGGCATTCCTTTGCCTCAATCGCCGTCGGATCGGGTGAAAGCCTTCCCATGATCGGCAAGCTGCTTGGCCATACACAGGTGCAAACCACGGCCCGTTATGCCCATCTTGCCGACGATCCCATGCAGAACGCCGCCAAACGCGTGTCGAGTGAATTGGCGAGACTGTTGAGGGGGTCGCGTACCGATTGACCCGCTGTATTGATTGATACGAAGTCGATTGAATAGGATACGTATCGTTACGTAGGGCGCAAATTTCCCTGAAAACTAAATCTGGTCAATACGAAACGAAATAAGGAATTGAGATCGTTTATGTCTAAATCTCAAAAATTGCTGCTTGAACATTATCCCGTTCCCGTAATTGAGGAACTAGGATCGCAATATGGATTTAATGCCAACGATACCAAGATACGCCATTTATTGGGGAAAGCCCTTTCCGCGCTGTATCGAAACAGTATGGCTAAAGAAGCGAGAGAAATCGCGAAGGCCAACAGGGCCCACCTCAAGAAGGCACTTGATCATTTGGAGCGGCTGGAAAGCTCCGTGCAAAAAATAGAGGGTTTGGACAGTTATATTTTCCTAGATGACATTCTCAAACGTTACGAACCAACGGCAAAAATTCAAACTGACAATCCGATAGCAACCTCAAAACTGGAAAGGGAATTTTTGGACAGCTCGCTTGCCGTAGTTCGCAAGGTTCTTCAAGACAATTTGGAAGCCCTCATGAACAAAGGCGGCCGCCCTCGAAACAAAGGGCTGCAAGGCTTTACAGAATATATGTGGATGCTTTGGGCTGACGAATTAGGCAGGCCCTTTACTCTCGATTACCACAGAGGAAGCGGGACAAGCCAAGCCTTTCAGTTTGTCAATGATATGCTTGCGCCCGCGTATGATGCGACGGAGTCAGAGATTATTAATGCCATGCGATATGTTATTGCGAAAAAGGGGCACACGTAGACTAGCCCCCTTTTTGCTATGATTCCTATGCGCGTTATCGCCGATTAAAAACGACTACGGGAACGGCGAGGTCTTCTGTTAAACGTGTAGTGCAACCTATTTTTTCGCCGCCTTTCTTTTTCATAATCTTTCGTCAGATCAAAAAATGGTTGCGGGTTAAACGTACTATTTTTGAGGCCATCGACGAACGATGCCTTGTCAATTAAAAAGGCATATGCATTGTGATATGACACCATTGGAGTAAGCATCCAAAGTCCATTCGGGCGAATATCATCCCCGAAATCGAAAAACGTGGGTACACTATTTGAGGACCAATCCCTCATAAGCCTGCAGCTATCTCCCGAAAGACTAAGCATTAGTGGTTTCTGAGAAATCCGCTGTCCGTAATTAACGGCTTCAACGAATTGCTTGAGATCATTTTTTCGACGAAGTCCGTCAACGACCCATACCATTTTCTCATAAAAGTCTTCTCGCGATCGTCTTTCTTCCGGCTGTATGTGGGAATGTTGGAATTCAATCACCCAGTCCTGACTTGTTTTTACATCGGCAATATGTTTCTCGCCATCTTCCGCCCAATGAATAATTTCCTGCCACTCGACAGGAAAGTGATTTTTCCAACTGCGGTGCCATTCGGTTTCGGGCTCCCACCATCGATCACAATTCCGTCTGCCCTTGTGCGCCCAATGCCAAACATTCTTTTCGCCGCATTTGGCGATTGTCGTTGCCTTACATACCGGGCATTCGCCGGATAGACCCGGCTGGGCTTCCCGGCGTTGATTATCAACAATAGAAAGTTTCATTTTGCAATTCCTTTAATAGCCGCCGGTGACCGCGCGCGGTCGCCGGCGAACTGCTGATTGTCGGAAATTGCCTACGGTATGCGGCTTGTTACCGCTTGTTTCTGCTATCGGGTCTCTTTGACAGAGTATTCTCGGTTCTATGCCGTAAGGCTGGCGCAATTAAACTACAGTTTTTCGGCGGAGTCAAAATGGATGAAAGTGGGTCCCTCACAAAAACCGATCCAATTTTTGGGTATGGTTTTTGCCAGCGGTTTTAAATGACCCTACGCTGATTTTGCCTTTAACTCATCTCACCGCAAATTCGCGGACGATAAACGTGAAAGGTAAAATCGAATGACAGAACTTAATGACAATTCCGAGTATCTGGACAGCATGATCAAGGAAGGCGAGGCGGCCAAGTTTCTCGGCTATACCGTCCGGGCCTTGCAGAACTGGCGGGTAAGAGGCGGCGGCCCCGCTTTTATTAAAACGTCGCGGCGAGCCATCCGCTACCGCCGCCGTGATCTGATTGCGTGGGCGGAGGCGCACCGGGTTTCCAGCACTACCGAGGCGGATTTTTCCGCCACCGCAGCCTAAGAGGCTTTTTCTGGAACCCTCCCCCCCGGCTTGCAAAGCCTTGAGGGGCAGGAGGGCGCGACAGCGCAAGCCAAGCCCGCCCCCTTCCCGGCCCTGCCCTCAAAACCCCTAAAATCTTCCCCTGCGCGGAGCGCACCAAACATTAAAACATTGATACGAACCAACGGAACAAATCCGTAAACGGGGGGTCTTGTAACACCCCCCTCCAGAAATACACCGAAGTAATTAGGAGTAATATAAAATGAAACTGATCCATAAAGGCTTTGACGGGCTGGATGTTGCCTTTGAATCCCAAATCCCGGAAGAACTGGTCGAATTGTTGGAAGCCGCAAAGGAGGAGGCTGCCGCCTCCCATGAGGCGCAGTTGCTGGAATATAACGGCGCTTTGATGCATGTCGCAGAAAGTGGCGCACAAGGCGGCTACGCCTACCGGGTGGATACCGGCCCGGACGGGGAGACTTGGTTCTTCAGGAAGCCTAATTCCCGCGATCCATGGGGCATTCGGGTTTCTGTTAAATCCCTCTCGCTTGCCCTCTATGGCTTGGGCGGCGTCCGGGCGCGGCTGTTCGCCTTTATGGAAGCGATTGGCGCACCCTATGCGAGCGGCGCGGAAAGCATTGGCCGGGTGGATTACTGCCTCGATTTTCTGATCCCCGGCTTTCAGCTTTTCCCGGAGCATTTTGTCATGCATTCCCATTGCAGCCGGGTTGATAATCATGAAATGGAAACCCATGGCCGCTCGGGGCGGGTGACGGGCGTGCGCATTGGCAAGATGCCGGGGCGACAGATTAATGTCTATGACAAGCGGGCGGACGTTATCGCCAAGCGAAAAGCCGAATGGTGGGAAATCTGGAACGCCAATTTGCAAGCGGAAGGACTTTCGCCGCTTGATCCGAAAGACAGGGAAGCTTCGCAAGTCTGGCGCATTGAACTCCGGGCTGGCAAACGGCTTCTTAAAGATCGGTGGGATATCCGCAAATGGGCCGATTTTGACGACAAGCTTGGCGATTTGATGCAAGAAACACTCTCCGCCATTCGCTACTGCATTCCGTCAAGCGATACCAACCGCGCTCGCTGGCCTGTCGATCCGCTTTGGCAGCGGGTGCGGCAGGAAATGCAATCCGATCTGTTTGAAATGGCCTGCAACGCCTCTCCAAGCGCCGTGAAGGAGATAATCCGCCATGAACATGCCGAGATGCTCGGACGGCAAATAACGGGCCTCTCCGCCTCCTATGCTGCGATATTGGAAGATCGGGCGACGGCGACCCCGGAAACTTTGCCCGAGACGGTTCAAAAGCTGGTGTATGAAAGTCTGTGCCGGGATACGGACTATTTTTATTCCAAGCTGGAAAAGGCGGAACGGCGGTATGTATTTATTGTCGGATAGAATTACGTCATATGCCCTAAAAGCCGAACCGGAAGCCGTCAAACTTTGTTTGGCGGCTTTTCCTTTGATTATTTACGGCGCGGCTGCCTCCAAAAAATAAGGACATATGCAAAGCTTCGTACAAATGAAATTTGTCCGATTTTGACATTTACGTACCCTTTTTTGGCCTGAGATCAAATTTCGGAAGCACATTGACAATTTCTACCTTGAGATTCAAAGAGGACTTTACCAATAGTAAATACCCAGTCTAATGTAGCTGTATAATCAACAAAATTACGATTGATCCAAAATCGACTTATTGGGTTGTATCGGAAGGGAAGTCATGGAAGAATTTGACCAACAGCCATTTAGTGATGCCGAATTCGCAGAAAACCCTGAACAGCGTTGTCCTGTAATTCTGCTACTGGACACGTCCTATTCCATGAATGGCGCGCCTATATCGGAACTTAATGAGGGACTGGCAACTCTGCGTCAGGAACTCATGAACGACCCAATGGCCGCAAAGCGCGTGGAGCTAGCGATAGTCACTTTCGGGCCGGTGGAGATCAAATCCGACTTCGCTACAGTGGATCACTTTTATCCCGAAACGCTGGTGGCGGACAACGCCACTCCAATGGGCGAGGCAATTGAGACCGGGCTGGACATGCTCCGCCGACGCAAGGACAGCTATCGCGAAAATGGTGTAAAATACTATCGCCCATGGGTATTTCTCATTACCGACGGTGCCCCGACCGACAGTTGGGAAGAAGCCAAACAGCGCGTCCACAAAGGGGAAGAGCGCAAGGAGTTTATGTTCTATGCTGTGGGCGTGGATCAGGCGGATATGAATGTGCTAAGCGAAATATCCATACGCCAGCCGCTTAAACTCAAAGGGCTAGCATTTAAGGAACTATTCCGGTGGTTGTCCAGCTCTCTTAGCGCCGTATCGCAATCCAATCCCGGCGACGCTGTTCCACTGGAAAACCCAACCACTCCGGATGGCTGGGCTACGGCAGGGTGATACGGTGACTTGGCGATGGGCGTCGGCATCTGTAATCGGCGCATCTCACATCCAGAATGGTGCAAAACTACAAGATGCCTACACCATATCGGAATTGGAAGGTGACTGCATTTTTGCGGTTGTTTCGGATGGGGCTGGTAGTGCCGAATTTGGCGCATATGGCGCTTGGCTCACTTGCCGATTCCTTTCGGTTAGATTCCGAGATTGGGCGCGCGAAAACCCAAATTTGCCGACTGATGAAGATATGGTGGGCTGGATCAATGAATTACGGGATTGGATTTCAGAAATAGCAACCCGGCGGGAAACTACTCCCCGACAATTTGCCGCGACCTTGGCCGCAATCGTTGCCACGCCGGATGAAACGGTAACGCTACACATTGGCGACAGCTCCATTGTCGCCCGCAAAAGCGCTGAATGGGATGTGCTTTGCTGGCCCGAGAACGGCGAGTATGCGTCCAGCACCTACTTTGTAACCGATGCCCCCGAGCCGCGCTTAAACGTCGCCCGCTACCCGCGCGACCACGATGCCTTCGCGCTGTTCTCCGATGGTGTTGGTGATCTGGCGTTGTCGCATCTGGAACAGGCCGCGCACCCCCGGTTCTTCGATCCCATGTTCCGTCCGGTTGATGCTGCGTCGGGCGAGGGACGGCTTGTCGAGCTTTCGGCGAAGCTGGCCACATACCTCGCTGGACCGTCAGTCTGCGAACGCACCGACGATGACAAGACGCTCATCCTCATATCCGGGGGCTGACCGTGCAAGAAATCGTCATCGGAAAGGATCGGGTTTCGGTTGCCGAATTGATCGGCAAGGGCGGCGAAGGCGAAGTCTACGCTATCAGAGGCCGCTCTGGTCTGGCCGTCAAAATCTACAACTCCAGCCTACGCGCCAAACGGGAAGATAAGGTGCGGGCGATGGTTAGCGAACGCCTCGCCGTCAAGACCGACCTTGTTGCCTACCCCGGCGAGGTGGCGACGGACATTCGCGGCAACTTCCTTGGTTTCGTCATGCGGCTTGTGGCGGGCTATCGGCCCTTGCATGAGCTGTACAGCCCGAAATCTCGCCAGCGTCATTTCCCTAAGTCGGATTATCGGTTCATTGTCCGTGCCGCGCTGAACGTCGCTCGGGCTGTTGGGAAGGTTCACCAGACGGGATGCGTCATCGGCGATCTGAACCATTCCGGCGTGCTTGTGGCTCAGGACGCGACAGTCGCCCTGATCGATGCGGATAGCTTCCAGTTCAGCTTGAACGGCAAGTCATATCCCTGCGTCGTCGGGGTTCCCGACTTCACACCGCCCGAGCTACATGGAAAGAACCTTACGTCCGTTCAACGCACCCTAGAGCACGACAACTTCGGGTTGGCGGTTGGGATATTCCACCTTCTGTTCATGGGCCGTCATCCCTATGCCGGGCGTTACAAAGGCCCAGATATTTCCATGGGCGAGGCCATTGCCCAAAACCGCTTCGCATTCTCGCTCACCCGGCAAGCGGCGACACAGACAAGCCCGCCGCCCGGCGCGCTGAGTCTAGACATGTTTCCAGACGCTATCGCTTTGGCATTCGAGAATGCATTCGGGCTGGCACCGAGCACGCGTCCTAGCGCGCTAGACTGGATACACACCCTGAACAATCTGGAAAGCTCGCTGAACCGCTGTAGCAAGGTCAAAACGCACTATTACCCTATCACCGCCGGGGCTGTATATGGTGCAAACTGACTGCCAGCAGCGGCTTTGACATGTTCCCGGACCTGACCGCCGTGGAACCAAATATACCAACCGATGCGCGCGGCACGAAGCAGGCAATTCGCGAGATTCTGGCATTCAACTTTCCAACGGCCGCGGACTTGCTGCCAGCTGCGGCCACACCGCGCGGTGCTAGCAATGCGTTGCGCGAAGCTAGGAGCGGGAAGCGCGGGCGGGCGTTGATTGGCTTGTTAATGATGGGCGGTGCAGTTGCCGGTTTCGCTTTCGCCGCTCCGGTGTGGTTTGTATGGATCGGACTGGCGATCTGGGGGTGGATCACCTTCTCCGACCGTGAAGTTGAACCCGGCCCCTTCCAGCGGGCCTTCAAGGATGCCGATGAACGAGTGCAACGCGAGTTGTATAGTTTTGTGCGCCGCAACGGCATGACAGAGGTTGTGAAGGTGCTCGGTGATCTGAATACCGCTATCGCGGCCTACAAAGGCCATGACGAAGTGCTCGCCCGTGAGTTATTGATAATGAAGTCAAACAGGGAGTCGCGTCAGCGACAGGCCTACCTTGACCAATTCTCAGTCCGCCGCGCGAATATCTCCGGCATCGGTCCAGTCAAGACTGCAACACTGATTTCTTTCGGGATCGAAACCGCCGCCGATGTGAACCGTTTTGCCTTACTAAAGGTCCCGGGATTCGGTGAAGTGATGACCGGCAAGTTGCTGGCATGGCGGCGAGGAAAAGAGTTACAGTTCAAATATAACCAAGCCCCGAACGCTCAGGATGTAAAAGATGAAAAAGCATTGCGCGGAAAGTTCGCGGCGGAAAAGGCCAAACTGGAATCCACTATCCGCAACGGGCTGGACACCCTAAGAAACGCAAAAAGCCGTCTTGCCTCGCTTCCCTCCATGGCCAAAAACGATAAAGCGCTCTCTGACGCATTGACGGCCCGCGCACAGGCCAAACATGACTTACGGGAGTTAGGCGTATCCGTTCCAGCGTCATCGGTCACTTTGACGTTTACTCCACAGAGCCCCGCCCAGCAGCCACCCAAAGCTACCAATGTCAAGACACCATCGCCATCACCTATGACCACATTCGGCAGACCAACTTGCCCGCACTGTGGCTCATCGATGCTGCGACGTTCAGGGAGCTATGGACAATTCTGGGGTTGCTTACGATATCCAATATGTAAAGGTACGCGAAATATATGATCTGAAATCAGGTAATATTTTTTCGAGTTGACCGAATTAAAGAAGAGTGGACCTGCCGGAGATGCCGTTTATTCTCCTCCGGCTCTTGCCCGAGGGTTGAGAGGCACGAAGGGCTTTGCAACGCGCCGCCAGATCGGCGGCGATGGCCGCTAACCGGCAATCTCTCTCCGTCAGGTCATGGGGTCGCCGCGCCTCCTCAATTAGCCCATAGGCGGCGCTTTGCTATTCCGGATAGCTGAAGGGTTTGTCCGGCTCCCCTGGCGGCCAGAGCCCCGCTCCCCGCCCGCTTCCATGGGCGGCCACCGCCTTCACTGGTACAATTCATTCGCCGGATGCAACCGCAACGCCGCTTCTCCTGTATTTTTGTTTAAAAATTCGTTCCGCCCCGCACAGCTTCAAATGCGCCTCCTCGAAGGATTACCGCGATTGTCCGTTCAACTCTTTCCGTTGCTCCATCTGCTTCCTATGTGCTTCCAGAACAAATTTATCGGATTGGGCCGTTAATGCAGAAACGCCGCCAAGTTATTGACTTAGCGGCGTTTTTATTGGTTGCGGGGAGAGGATTTGAACCTCTGACCTTCAGGTTATGAGCCTGACGAGCTACCGGGCTGCTCCACCCCGCGGTAGATGG
>CAXASQ010000010.1:0-159519 GCA_963971675.1 uncultured Alphaproteobacteria bacterium
GGGCCTGGTCGGCGATCGAACGCGTGATCGCCTGCCGGATCCACCACGTCGCGTAGGTGGAGAACTTGTAGCCGCGGCGGTACTCGAACTTGTCGACCGCCTTCATCAGGCCGATGTTGCCTTCCTGGATCAGGTCGAGGAACTGCAGGCCGCGGTTGGTGTATTTCTTGGCGATGGAAATCACAAGGCGGAGGTTGGCCTCCACCATTTCCTTCTTCGCGCGGCTGGCTTCCCGCTCGCCCTGCTGCACCGTGCTGACAATGCGGCGGAACTCATTCATCGGCAGCCCGAATTCGGAGCTGATCTTGATAATCTCGCCCCGGATTTCAGCAATCATATCCGCTTCACCGGCGATGAAATCCTTCCATCCCTTGGCCTTCAGCACCGCCATCTTGTCAACCCAGCCGGGATCGAGCTCATTGCCGAAATACTGTTCAAGGAAGCTCGCGCGCGACACCTTATGCCGCTCCGCAAGGCGCAGCAGACGCCCCTCCAGGCTCATCAGCCGCCGGTTGATACCGTAAAGCTGATCGACCAATGCCTCGATCCGGTTGTTGGTCAGATGGACATCATCCATCAGCTTGACCATTTCCAGTTTCAGCTTCTCATATTTCTTTTCCTGCGCGCTGGAGACAATTTCGTTTTCCAGCGCCGCCGTCAGGCGGGCTTCCTGCAACTTGTACAGCTTCTTGTAGGTCTTGGCGATTTCATCGAAGCGCTCGAAAACCTCGGGCTTCAGTGTTTCCTCAAGGGCGGCAAGAGACATGGTGTTGCCTTCGGCATCATCCTCATCCTCTTCCTCATCCTCCTCGCGGTTGGCTTCGCCTTCTTCCTCGTCGCGCTCGTCATCCTCATCATCCGTATCGGAATCGGACTCCTCGTCATCGGCGAGGCCTGCGGCGGGCAGCTCGTCATCCTCGCTGTCCTCGCTGAAGCCTTCCTGCAACGCCTTTTCCGCTGCCGCGCCCGCGCCATAGGTGGCATCCAGGTCAATGACATCGCGCAGCAGCAGCTTTTCCTGCAGCATCAGCTCGCGCCAGTTGAGGATGGCGCGGATGGTCAGCGGACTTTCGCAGATGGCGCCGATCAGCTTGCCCCGGCCCGCCTCGATCCGTTTGGCGATGGCAATCTCGCCTTCGCGCGAGAGCAGCTCCACCGTGCCCATTTCGCGCAAATACATGCGCACCGGATCATCGGTACGGTCCCCGGCGCCGACGGCCGGTTTCTCGGTGACCTCGCGGCCGGACCGCTCCTCCGTCTCATCGTCGCTGTCATCGTCGTTGCTGTTATCGGGAGAGGAATCATCGCCCCCCTCCTCGTCATTCTCAACAACATTGATGCCCATTTCCGAGAGCAGCGACATGGTGTCCTCGATCTGTTCAGACGACATCTGATCCTGCGGCAGAACCGCGTTCAGCTCGTCGAACGTCACATAGCCCTTGTCTTTCGCTTTCGCGAGCATCTTCTTGACGGCTGCCTGGGAGGCATCAATAAGGGGGCTGTCCGGGCTTTCATCGCTCTGGTCTGACGTATCAACAGCTTCCGCACTCTTTGTCGCCATAAAGTCTAATCTCCTGAAATATTCCGCTGATGGGCCGCGCCTTGCGGGCTGCCGGGGGTCCTTGATGTCTACACAATATTGCTTCGCCCGGAGGCCATTCCAAATCCGTCCAGACTGGCCGATGTGCCGGATGCCTCTTCCAGCGCTTTCTTTGCCAGTTTCAACCGGTCGAGATTTTCCGTCGTCGTATTTTCCCTGAGCTGTCGCTCCGCCGTTTCCAGATCTTTTCTGAGTGCCTCCAGCTTGTGGCGGTCAATGATATGCAGCCAGGCATTCAGCGCATCTTCATAGGCCGTATCCGGATTGGTGAACCAGTCCAGGGATCTGGTTGCCGGTCGCTGCAAACCCTTTACCTGCTCAGACAATCCACGTTTTGCTAAATGGTGTGTCATGCCCGCGTAGTCAAGAGGAGATTCGACCGTGGCAATATCTATTATTGCGCGTCGCAATCTGTCAAGTCGGGGGCTGCTGAGCGTCAGGCCGCCCAGCGTCTCGAAGTGATTTTCCATTATGGCCGGGTGGTTTATGACCGTCAGCAGGATCAATTCCTCGCGCCGGCTGCCCGATTGCATCTGTCCCGGTTGCAGGGTTGAACTGCCTGTAAGATGCGAATCACGCGATTGATTCGCGAATCGACCGAATCGTTCCTTGCCGCGTGGCCCGGGACCCGTCCGCCCCCCGGTCTGCTGCCGCGGCGGGCGGAAGGCCTGCCACAGCCGGTCCTTGAAAAAGCTGCGGTAATAGCCCTGCACCGCCGCATCCTGCATGGCGTTGCACAGATCATTAAGGGATTTTTCAAGCGCCGCCTTGCGCTCCGGCGTATCCACCGGGCGGTCCTCCGTCTCCTTGCGCCAGAGTATTTCCGAGAGCGGCAAAGCGGTTTCCAGCACCGCCTGCATCGCCGCCGCGCCCTGTTTCCGGATCAGATCGTCCGGGTCCATCCCCTCGGGCAGCAGGGCGAAGCGCAGGGAATGGCCGGGGCGTAACAATGGCAGGGCCCGCTCCGCCACCTTCAGCGCCGCGCGCCAGCCCGCCGCATCGCCATCGAGGCAAATCACCGGCTCCGACGCCATCTGCCAGAGGATACGGAGCTGATCTTCCGTCACGGCAGTGCCGAGCGGGGCCACCGCCTCGGCAAAGCCCGCATCGCTGAAGGCGATCACATCCATATAGCCTTCGGCGACGATCAGGCGGCCGCTGTCGAACGCCGCCTTGCGCGCCGTCGCCATATTGTAAAGGACATGCCCCTTGTGGAAGAGCGGCGTTTCGGGGGAGTTGAGATATTTCGCATTGGCCTCCCCCAGCGCTCGGCCGCCAAAGGCGATCACCCGGCCGCGCCGGTCCGTAATGGGGAACATCAGCCGGTCACGGAAGCGGTCATATGTCTCCCGCCCGTCGTCCGGCTTGATAATCAGCCCGCCCTCGATCAGCGTCGCCTCCGTCACCCCGCGGGCGATCAGCGCCTCTTTCAGGGCCGTGCGGCTGTTCGGCGCATAACCAAGGCGGAAAGACGCCACCGCCCGTTCCGACAGTTGCCGCCGCGCGAGATAGCCCCGCGCGCCGCCGCCCGCCTGACCGGCAAGCTGGCCGATGAACCACTCTGCGGCCAGCTCCATCGCGTCATGCAGCGTCGCGGATCGTTGTTGCCGCTCCCTCTCCTCCGGCCGCTGCACGGGCACGGCAATCCCGGCGAGGGTGGCGAGGCGCTCGACGGCCTCCGGAAACTCGACGCCTTCCGTCTGCTTCACAAATTCGATCAGGTCGCCATTGGCGCCGCAACCGAAGCAGTGATAGAAGCCCTTTTCCTCATTGACGGTGAAGGACGGCGTTTTTTCATTATGAAACGGGCAGAGGCCGGAATATTCCCGCCCCTTTTTCACCAGCTTCGTGCGCCGCCCGATCACATCGACAAGACTGACGCGCGCCTTGAGCTCTTCCATGAATTGCGGCGGAAAGGCCATGCCGTGCTATTCCGTATTTAACCGGTTAATGAAAAAACATCAAACCACCGCCGCCCGGTCAGGCGCCGAGGGTTTCCTTGACAATAGCGCTCGCTTTCGAAAAATCCATCTGCCCGGCGAAACGGCTTTTGAGTTCCGCCATGGTGCGGCCCATGTCTTTCAGGCCCGATGCGCCGATATCGCCGATCACCTCTTCCACAGCCGCGCGGGTTTCCCCTGCGTCAAACTGCTTGGGAAGATACTCCGCGATGATATCGATTTCCTCCTGCTCCGACGTGGCGAGATCGACCCGGCCGCCCTTTTCATAGGCGTCGATGGACTCCTTGCGCTGGCGCACCATCGTCGTCAGCATCTGAAGAATCTCGTCATCGGTGATTCCATCCTCCGCCCCCTTGTCGCGTGCCGCCAGATCGCGGTCCTGCAACGTGGCAATGATCAGGCGCAGCGTCGAAATGCGACGCTTATCCTTTGATTTCATTGCCTCTTTCAGCGACTCTTTTATCCTGCTTCGTAACATAAATATCCGAATCTGTAGTGGAGAAAGGCGACATACTAACGGAAAGGCAGACCGATAGCAATCCAAATCTTCTTTGTAAGTCATTGAAATTAAACAAGAATTTTTACGCGGAAAAGTTTTTGAAAAACTTGACGCGGCGCAGCAAACTGCTTATGTTCCAGCGCAATATTCAGCTACCAGGCCAGAGAAATTTCGGCTCGGCGGAACTACCGCAAGAGGGTCCCTATTATCATGTCTTATGAAAACAATGGTGACGCGGTCGATCTGAACAGTGAACGGACAGCGACAGCGGTCCTTGTGCTGGGCGATGGCACCGTCTTCCACGGCTTCGGCATCGGCGTCGAGGGGGAAACGATCGGCGAAGTCTGCTTCAACACCTCGATGACCGGCTATCAGGAGAGCCTGACCGATCCGTCCTTCGCCGGTCAGTTGATCACCTTCACCTTTCCCCATATCGGCAATGTCGGCTTCAATGATGAGGATATCGAGACGGCGGGCATCGCCGCTGCGGGCCTGATCATCCGGGCCAGCATTTCCGATCCGGCCAACTGGCGGGCGGTCGGCCCGCTGGATGACTGGCTGAAATCAAGAAATCTGATCGGCATTTCCGGGGTCGATACCCGCCGCCTCACCCATTATATCCGCAAGTCCGGCGCGCCCAACGGCATCATCGCCCACCGCAAGGACGGCAAGTTCGACATTCCCGCTTTGCAGAAAAAGGCGGCCGCCTGGGCCGGGCTGGAGGGCATGGACCTCGCCAGCGTCGTTTCCTGCAAGGCGCCCTACGAATGGACGGAAACCACCTGGGACATCAAGGCCGGATATGGCGAGCAGCAGGCGCCGAAGCGCCATATCGTCGCCGTCGATTACGGGGTGAAACGCAACATCCTGCGCTGCCTCGCCGATCTCGGCTGCCGCATCACGGTGGTGCCCGCAACGGCCAGCCTGGATGAGATCATGGCGCTGAAGCCCGACGGGATATTCCTCGCCAACGGCCCTGGCGATCCGGCGGCGACCGGCGCCTATGCCGTGCCGGTCATTCAGGGCTGCATCGACAGCGGCGTGCCCACTTTCGGCATCTGCCTTGGGCATCAGATGCTGGCCATTGCGGTCGGCGCCAAAACCATGAAGATGCACCAGGGCCATCGCGGCGCCAACCAGCCGGTCAAGGATCTGACAACCGGCAAGGTCGAGATCACCTCGCAGAACCATGGCTTCGTCGTGGTGCGCGAAAGCCTGCCGGACGGCGTGACCGAAACCCACAAATCCCTGTTCGACGGCGTGGTCGAGGGGATAGAGATTGACGGCAAGCCGGTCTTTTCCGTGCAGTATCATCCCGAAGCGAGCCCCGGCCCGCAGGACAGCCAGTATCTTTTCCAACGCTTCATAGATATGGTCGATAGAAAAAATGCCTAAACGTACCGATATCCAGTCCATCATGATCATCGGCGCCGGGCCCATCATCATTGGCCAGGCGTGCGAATTCGACTATTCCGGCACCCAGGCCTGCAAGGCGCTAAAGGAAGAGGGTTACCGCGTTATTCTGGTCAACTCCAACCCGGCCACCATCATGACCGACCCGGGCCTTGCCGACGCCACCTATGTGGAGCCGATCACCCCCGAGATTGTCGAGAAGATCATCGCCAAGGAACGCCCCGATGCGATCCTGCCGACCATGGGCGGGCAGACAGCGCTGAATACCGCGCTGGCGCTCGCCGAAAGTGGCGCGCTCGACCGTTACGGCGTGCAGCTCATCGGCGCCAACCGCGAAGCCATCGCCAAGGCCGAAGACCGCGACCAGTTCCGCACCGCCATGCTGAAAATCGGCCTCGACATGCCGAAAAGCGCCGTCGCGCACACGCTTGACGAAGCCTGGAAAGTGCTGGAGGAAGTCAAACTCCCCTGCATCATCCGCCCGTCCTACACCTTGGGCGGCACCGGCGGCGGCATTGCCTATAACCGCGAGGAGTTCGAGGAAATCGTCACCGGCGGACTCGATGCCTCCCCCACCACCGAAGTGCTGGTCGAGGAAAGCATCGTCGGCTGGAAGGAATATGAGATGGAGGTTGTGCGCGACAAGGCGGACAACTGCATCATTATCTGTTCCATCGAAAATGTCGATCCGATGGGCGTGCATACGGGCGATTCCATCACGGTTGCCCCCGCGCTGACCCTGACCGACAAGGAATATCAGGTGATGCGCAATGCCTCCCTCGCGGTGTTGCGCGAAATCGGGGTGGAGACCGGCGGTTCCAACGTGCAGTTCGCAGTCAATCCGGAGAACGGCCGCCTGATCATTATCGAGATGAACCCGCGCGTCTCCCGCTCCAGTGCGCTGGCCTCCAAGGCGACCGGTTTTCCCATCGCCAAGATCGCCGCGAAGCTCGCCGTCGGCTATACGCTGGATGAGCTCGACAACGACATCACCGGCGTCACCCCGGCGTCGTTCGAGCCGACCATCGACTATGTGGTCACCAAGATCCCGCGCTTTACCTTCGAGAAGTTTCCGGGCGCGGAAGCCAAGCTTGGCACCGCCATGAAATCGGTGGGCGAGGCCATGGCCATCGGCCGGACCTTTGCCGAAAGCCTGCAAAAGGCGCTGCGCTCGCTGGAGACGGGCCTCACCGGCCTCAATGAGCAGAATTTCACCCGCCATGGCGACCAGAAGGCGGACAAGCAGCAGATTCAGGCGATCCTCGCCCATCCGACGCCGGAGCGGCTGCTCAATATCGCGCAGGCCTTCCGCGAGGGTCTCACCCTCGATGAAATTCACGCCGCCAGTAAATATGAACCCTGGTTCCTCGCGCAGATTGAGGCCATCGTCGAGATGGAGAACGCGGTGCGTGCGAACGGTCTGCCACGGACGAAAGGCGGGCTTCTCGCCCTCAAATCCATGGGCTTCAGCGACAAGCGTCTGGCCGAGCTGGCCGACACCCGCGAGGAGCATGTGCTGGCCGCGCGGCAGAAATTCGGGATCGAGCCTGTCTACAAGCGCATTGATACCTGCGCCGGGGAATTCCCGTCGCAGACGCCGTATATGTATTCCACCTATGAAGGCAATGAATGGGACGAGGCCGTGTGCGAGGCCGAGCCGACGGACGCGAAGAAAGTCGTCATTCTCGGCGGCGGCCCCAACCGCATCGGTCAGGGGATCGAGTTTGACTATTGCTGCGTCCATGCGGCCTACGCCCTGTCGGACGCGGGCTTCGAGACCATCATGGTCAACTGCAACCCGGAAACCGTCTCCACCGACTATGACACCTCCGACCGGCTGTATTTCGAGCCGCTGACGGTGGAGGATACCCTCGCCATTATCCGCAAGGAACAGTCGAACGGCACGCTGCATGGCGTGATCGTCCAGTTCGGCGGGCAGACGCCGCTCAAGCTCGCGGCCGGGCTGGAGGCGGCAGGCGTGCCCATTCTCGGCACCACACCGGACGCCATCGACCTCGCCGAGGACCGCGAACGCTTCCAGCAGCTGCTGCACAAGCTCGGCCTCAAGCAGCCGGAAAACGGCATCGCCCGCTCGGTGGAGGAGGCCTTCGCGGTCGCGGAACGGATCGGCTATCCCGTCGTCGTCCGCCCCTCCTATGTGCTGGGTGGCCGCGGGATGGAGATTGTCCGCGATGGCGACAGCCTCGATCGCTACATGCGCGAGGCGGTGATCGTTTCCGGTGACAACCCCGTGCTGGTGGACGGCTATCTGCAGAACGCCATCGAGGTGGATGTGGACTGCCTCAGTGACGGCAAGACCGTCTTCGTCGCGGGCGTGATGGAGCATATCGAGGAAGCCGGCATTCATTCCGGCGACAGCGCCTGTTCCCTGCCGCCGCATACGCTCGATGCCGAGATGATCGCGGAGATCAAGCGCCAGACCGGCGCCATGGCGCTGGCGCTCAATGTGGTCGGGCTGATGAATGTGCAGTTCGCCGTCAAGGACGGGACGATCTATATCCTGGAAGTCAACCCGCGGGCGAGCCGCACGGTGCCGTTTGTGGCCAAAAGCATCAACTATCCCATCGCCAAAATCGCCGCGCGCGTCATGGCCGGAGAAAGCCTCGCCTCCTTCGATCTTGTCGACCGGCCGCTCAAGCATGTCACCGTCAAGGAAGCCGTTTTCCCCTTCTCGCGCTTCCCCGGCGTCGATGTGGTGCTGGGCCCGGAGATGCGCTCCACCGGCGAGGTGATGGGCATTGATACGGATTTCGGCGCCGCCTTCCTGAAATCGCAGATCGCGGCGGGCGTGCGCCTGCCCACATCGGGCACAGTATTCGTCTCCGTCAAGGATCACGACAAAGCCCTCATCAAGGAGGCGGTAGCGAAGCTGATCGCGCTTGGCTTCACCGTCATTTCCACCGGCGGCACGGCGAAATATTTCACCGATCAGGGCCTGCCTGTTGCGCGCATCAACAAGGTCATGGAAGGGCGTCCCAATATCGTCGATGCCATGAAAAACGGCGATATCGCGCTGGTCTTCAACACCACCGAAGGGGCGCAGGCACTGCGCGACAGCTATGACATCCGCCACACGGCGCTGGTCATGAAAACCCCCTACTCGACCACCGTTGCCGGAGCCTTTGCAACCGTCGAAGCCATCGAGAAAATTATTACGGGAACACTTGAAGTCAACTCGCTTCAATCCTATTCTTAATTCCTTGACAAGCTCTGACTAAGTCTATAGTCAGAGCGGCTTTGTGACGAGTGCAAGCGATCATTCACGTAACGACGTAATCGAGATTTCAAATGGAACGACTACCGATGACGGCTGCGGGCTACGCGCGGCTTGAAAAAGAATTGAAAGAGTTGAAGTCAACGGCTCGCCCGGCGGTTATCCAGGCAATCGCGACCGCGCGCGAGCATGGAGACCTGTCCGAAAATGCGGAGTATCATGCCGCCAAAGAGCAGCAATCCCTCATCGAGGGCCGCATCGCTGAGCTGCAGGACAAGCTGAGCCGTGCCGAAGTCATCGATGTCGCCTCCATTTCCGGCCGCCAGATCAAATTTGGCGCCACCATCCTGCTCGCCGATGAAGACACCGACGAAGAGACCAGCTATCAGATCGTCGGCGAGGATGAAAGCAATATCGAGGAGGGCCGCCTCTCCATCACCGCGCCGCTGGCCCGCGCGCTGATCGGCAAGGAACAGGGCGACAGCGTCGAGGTAATGACCCCCGGCGGCTCCAAAGCCTATGAGGTGATCGAAGTCAGCTACTCAAGCTGATTTCCCGCCCGCAAGTAATGAAAAAACCCGCCGTTTGGGCGGGTTTTTTTATGTCTTCATCGTCACTTTCCCGCGCTTAGCCTTTCGCGGCGGGGGAGAGATGGCCCTTTTTTATCGCGGCTTCCGAGATCGCCTCCAGCGCCTCCGGATTGACCAGCGATGACGTATCGCCGAGCGGCTTACCAAGGCAGACCGCCCGCACCAGCCGCCGCATCACCTTCATATTGCGCGTCTTCGGCAGGTCCGGCACGGTCAGGATGAATTTCGGTTTGTAGGGATAACCGAGGCCGGCAATCACCGCGTCCGAAAGCTCCTTCTCCATATCCGCGCCCGCCGCCGCGCCCTTGTCCAGCACCACGATGCAGGCGACACTTTCGCCCTTGATCTCGTCCGGGATGCCGATTGCCGCCGCTTCCCGCACCTTGCCGGTGGCGGTGAGCAGCGCCTCGATCTCTGACGGGCCGGTGCGCTTTCCGGCGATTTTCAGCGTGTCATCGGACCGGCCGAGGACGAACCAGAAGCCTTCCTCATCCTGCACCGCCCAGTCGCCCTGACGCCAGCAGCCGGGAATATCCCGCCAGTAGCTGTCAAGGAAGCGTTCGTTGTCTTTCCACAGCCCCCGGCTGAGTCCGATGGAGGGTTTGCGCAAAACCAGCTCCCCCACATTGCCGGGGCCGACGGGCTTGCCGTCCATATCCACGATGTCGGCCCCCATGCCCGGCACCGGGCCGGAGAAGGAACAGGGCTTCATCGGCCGCAGGACGGACCCCGCCAGAATACCGCCACCAATTTCCGTGCCGCCGGTATAGTTGATAATCGGCGCGTCGGATTTGAGCACATTCTTGAAGGTCCACCACCAGGCATCCGGCGTCCAGGCCTCCCCCGTGGAGGCGACAAGGCGGATGGAGGAAATATCGTGATCGCCCACCCCTGCGCCATGCATGAAGCCACGGATCAGCGTCGGCGACACACCGAGGAACGTCACATGGTGCTTCTCGATCAGCCGCCACATGCGCGTCGTGTCCGGATAGTCCGGCGCGCCATCGGCAAGGACGAAGGACGCGCCCATCAGGGTCGCACCGAACGCCAGCAGCGGCCCAACCAGCCAGCCCATATCGGAAAACCAGATGAGCCGGTCACTGCTTTTCATGTCCATCATCAACCCGAGATCAAGGGTGAGCTTGGCCGGAAAGCCGCCATGGGTATGCACGGTTCCCTTGGGCATCCCCGAGGTGCCGGAGGTATAAACCAGCAGCGCGGGCGCTTCCGCCGGCATTTCGGCGTTTGGCATGTCTGTGGGTTGCCCCTCGCACAGCTCCTCCCAGTCGATATCCGTCTCCCCCATGGTGACGGGGTGGCCCGTCCGCCGGAGGCAGATCACATTCCGCACGCTCGGCGCCCGGGCGGCGGCGGCATCGGCGAATTCCTTCATCGGCGCTACCTGCCCGCGCCGCGCCGCGCCATCGACGGTGAGGATGGCCACTGCCTCCGATGCGTTAAGCCGGGCAAGGATGGCATCCACGCCAAAGCCGGAAAACAGCGGCATCACCACCGCGCCGATCTTCGGCACCGCCAGCAGGGCGGCGACCGCCTCATTCACGTTGGGCATAAAGATGGCGACCACCTCTCCGGGCTTCACGCCAAGCGATTTGAGACCCGATGCGAGGCGGGAGACTTCCGCACTGAGTTCCTCATAGGTCCAGATGCGGCTTTCGCCATTCTCGCTATCGCCGATCACGGCGGGGGATGTCCAGACGGGGGTGCCGCGATGACGATGCAGCGAATTCTCCACGATGTTGGTCGTGCCGCCGATGAACCATTCGGGAAATTCAATCCCCTTCGACAGATCCATGATCCTGTCATAGGGCTTCATGAAGCTGAGACGCCCGGCGATGGCGTCCCACCACCACTCCGGCTCCTCCTCCGCGCGGCGCATCAGGGTCTCGTAATCCTTGATCCCCTGCTCAGCCATGAAGGCGACAAGGTTGCTCTCCTTGATCAGTTTTTCGCCGGGTTGCCAGACGATGCTTTGACGTGCCAGTTCATTCATTGAGTATCTCTCCCGTCTGATGGCGTTATCAGGATAGCGGCCCCATTGGCCCGCTTCCCCTTCCCGCCGGTTTTTCCTTGTTGGGTGGCGTCGCCGCCCTTTTTATTACAATCTAGCCCAGATACCGCCGGTGTGCAGCCGGATTTAGCGGTTTCGCAGATGCCCCTCCGGCCCGCCGACTCTCTGTTCCAGGCCTCTATCTCCCGGCCCGAACGCGCCTCTCACGGCAGCCTTTACTGACACGTCCACCCGGGCTCCTCCCGTACTTTTCCTCTGTTTCTTTGCGCTTCCCGACCTTGCCAATGCAGCCCGTGCCTCCGGCCGCCGCCGCGCTCGGCGTATAAAACTCCGGCCGGATATCCGCATTTGGAGCGGATATGTCTGCGCCCGCCCCCGTCATAAATATTCTCGCCCCTAGCCCCTATCGGCCCGTGCCTCCGGCCCGATGCGGCCTGAATTTTTTATCTCTCCGCACGGCTTTTCCGGGCATTTTCGCCAATTTTCAACCCGCTGGTGTGGCTTTAAAATCAAAGGTTGCATTTTATGCCCGATAATGTTATACTATTCGCATATACGGGATATTTGGGGCGGATCCCGATAGGCCCGTGCGGTCTCCGGCCCGGCTTTTTGCCCCCGGTCCCGATGTTTCTTTCATGACATAAATTATCAACCCGGCGGGACCAATCCCCTTGAAGGGGCGTTCCGTCCGTTATGATCTTATATTCTTTATAACCACGACGCGCTTAAACTTTTACGACCTTACTAACCCTATACGACCTTACTCACCCTATGATTTATGGCAGGTTCGGCCGCCGCCCGGCTCTGCATCGCAACATATCGCGGCTTATGTTAACCCTTGCAACCCAACCGATCCGCCTTACCCGGCATCAGAACAGGAGCCATGCCGCGCGGGAACCAGCAGAGGAGTGAACCTCAAAAAAAACGCCCCTCCCCGAAGGGAGAGGCGATCAATCCAGTCAATTACAACGGACAGTCTTTGCGGAAATTTGGCGCCCGTTTCTCGCGATGCGAGGCGACGCCTTCCTTGACGTCTTCGCCCATGAAGCCGAGCATTTCGAGTGCCGTCGAGGCATCGAAAATCGGTCCGGCCTGACGCAGCCAGTTGTTGAGCGAGTATTTCGTCCAGCGCAGCGCGCTTTGCGCCCCATTGGCCATTTCCGTCGCGATGGTGAGAGCGGTTTCCTGCAACTCGTCATCCTCGACGCAGAGCGATACCAGACCGATGCGTTCCGCCTCCTCACCCGAGACGGGCTTGCAGGTCAGCAGGTAATATTTCGCCTTCGCCATGCCGCACAGCAGCGGCCAGATGATGGCGGCGACATCGCCCGCGGCCACGCCGAGCCGGGGGTGGCCGTCAACGATTTTCGCGCGCTTTCCGGCGATGGAAATATCGGCGAGAATACCGACCACCAGCCCCGCGCCGGCGGCCGGGCCATTGATCGCCGAGATGATCGGCTTGTTGCAGTTGATGATGTTGTAGACGAGATCCTTGGCTTCCTTCCAGGTTTTCATGATCTCTTCGAAATTGCCGGTCATTTTCTCGATCAGCCCGAAATCACCGCCCGCGGAAAAGGCCTTTCCCTCGCCGGTGACGATAACGGCATTGATGTCCGGATCACGGTCGATATCGCGCCAGATATCGGTCATCTGGGTATGGGTTTCCGCATCGACGGAGTTGAAGGATTTCGGATTGCTGAAGGTGATACGCAGAACGCGATCCGCCGGATAGTCGAATTTCAGTTTGGTATAAGCCGCATAACGATCAGTCATTTCATGTTTCTTTCTTTTCTATCGGGCCACCATTACCGATGACACAGGTGAACAGGGATGATTTGTCAGGGAGTGTCCGGAACCCGGCATCGCGGCGGGTTTCCCCGGGGCGCGCCTTCCCTTCATGGCAAGGTTTTCGTCAGTGTTGAATACTCCCGGCGTCAGGTCCTGTTATTGCTTCAGACGATTTCCTAACAATTGTTAGATTACTGCGCCCCGCCCCGGCTGTCAATCCGGAACATCGGGCGCAAATCCGCGCCCCGTCGGCGCGCCCGAGCCGGCCGCGGCCTTATCCGCCGATGGACATATCCGAGGTGATGCCGCCATCGACGGTGAAAATCACGCCCGAGGTATAGCTGGACCGGTCGGACGCGAGGAAGGCGAACAGATCGGCGATTTCGCGCACTTTCGCCGCCCGGCCGAGCGGATAATTGGCGAGCAGCTCGCCATAGCGGCTTTCATCGCCCCAGCGTTCTTTGGCGCGGGCTTTCATGATCTTATCGATGCGGGTGGTGGCGACCGGCCCCGGATTGACGCCGACCACGCGGATATTATCCTTCAGACTGTGCCCGCCCATCGCCTTGGTAAAGGCCATCAGCGCCGCATTGCCCGTGGTGCCCGCAATATAGCGGAAATCGAAATTCTCCCCGCCATTGCCGATATTGTTGAGGATCACGCCATGGCCGCGCTTCTTCATGCTGGCATAGAACAGCCGCGTCATGTCGATATAGCCCATCACCTTGACATCCCAGCCCGGACGCCAGTCATCGGCCCCGACCGTCCAGATATCGCCGCCCGGAATGGCGCCCGCGTTATTGACGAGAATGTCGATCTCGCCCGCCGCCGCATGCACCTTGTCGATATCGCCTTTTTTCGTGAAATCGGCGGGGAAATAGTCCGCCGTGACGCCATGCGTCTCGCTCATGCGATTGGCGATTTCCTTCAGCCGGTCTTCCTGCCGGGCGACGAGGAAGAGGTTCGCGCCCTCTTCGGCGAACACCTCCGCCAGCCCTTCGCCAATGCCTTGCGATGCGCCGGTGATCAGCACCCGCTTTCCTTTAAGTCCCAGATCCATTTTCCTACCCTCTGTTTTGCAAATTCTGCGGGATGACGGCGATCATTTCGGCGCATCCGGCAGGTCCGGATACTCCCGCAGGGTAAGCGCGACCTTGACCGCGCCCGGTTTTTCAAACGTATCGGCATCAACAATGCGCACATCGGCCCTGAAGGCGAGGGAGTTGTGCAAATGCGTCTCGATCGACTTTTTGAGCGCCGCGTCCTGATCCGCGGGCCGGTCCCGCCCCCGCTCGACAATCACTTTCAGCGCCCCTTGCGAGGTATGGCCTTCAAAATCCGCCAGCACGCGCATGACGCCGTTGGTCTCCGGCACCATATTGGTGATCACGCTTTGAATGGCGGAGGGGAACACATTCGCCCCGCGGATGATCAGCATGTCATCCGTGCGGCCGATGCAGCGGACTTTCGGGCCCGTCCGGCCGCAGGCGCAACGGGTGCCCAGCACCTCCACATGATCGCCGGAGCGGAAGCGGACCAGCGGGTTCGCCTCCCGCCCGATGGCGGTATAGACAAGCTCCCCTTCCGCGCCGTCGGTGAAGGGAATGACCTTCTCCGTCGCCGGGTCCAGCAGCTCGGTGATGATGTAATCCATGCCGACCATATGCATGCCGGACTGTTCCTGGCATTCGCCCCAATAAGCGACGGCGATATCGGTGCCGCCGAGCATTTCGCAGCATTTCGCGCCCCACAGCTTTTCGATTTTCTGGCGGATGGCCGGAATGCCGCCGCCCGGCTCCCCGCCGACAAGGACGACTTCGACGCCAAGGCTGCTGGCTTCAACGCCAACGATTTCCGGGGCCTTTTCCGCAAGATACATGGTGAAATTCGGCGCGCCGGCAAGAACGCGGGGCCGCAAATCCGCCGCCGCGCGCAGCAGCCGGTCCGCCCCGCCATCCGCGCCGATGGGGATATCGATAACGCCCATATACTGCATCGACTGGGCAATCGGTAGGCCGCCGACGAAGCCCTTGGCCATCGCGAAGGCATGCAGCGACATATCGCCCGGCCGGATGCCCGCGGCGAAGAAACTGCGCGCATTCATCTCATGCCACATTTCCGCGTCATTCTCCGTCAGGGCGACATAGGACGGGCTGCCCGTGGTGCCGGAAGAGGCCTGCATCTGCACAATATCCTTGCGGTCCGCCGCCAGATGCAATCCGAAAGGCGGGTTGGCATGGAGGCTTTCGCGAATCTCCGTCTTGTAGGTGAAGGGCAGCTTCTGCAAATCCTCGACCGTGCGGATGTCGTCGAACGAGATCCCCGCGTCGGCAAATTTCTTCTGGTAAAAGGGGGAGCGTTCCTTGAGATAGGCCATCTGCTGGACCAGCTTCTCTTCCTGCAGCTTTTTGATCTCGTCCAGCGGCATCACCTCGACGGGGTGCCAGCAGGCGGCGTCTTTTTTGTTGGCGGCGTCGGCGCGCCGGTATTGCATATTATATTCCCTAGAAGACATTATTTTTCCTTTTTTGCATCGCTGGAGTTGCTGAGTATCCCCGACGCCCTGACGGAGCGGGAGCCATGTCCGGTCTCGGCCATACGGCGGGATTGGAGTGTCTGTGTCGTTTCTGCCTGAAAATCCGATGCGCCGGACCGTCACCTCCCTGATTGCGGCCGCGCCGCAGATAATTTCCCGTTACAGGCCGCGGACGCCGCGCCCCCTCCCGGACAAGTGCGCCCCTCTGGCGGATGCCCGCTGCGCCCCGGACGCCGAACCGCAGAACCCCGTCTTACCGGGTGTTCCGTGTCGCCAGATCCCTGATATAAATAAATTCTAACTTACGTTAGAAAGCATGACAAGGCAAATTGCCGCGCCGCGAAGCAGGGGCGGATCCCTGCCGTCGCCGCGCCCGTCCGGGCGGGAAAACAGGGGGTCAATACAACGCAGCCTAGAGATTCAGACGCCGCCGTCGCGGTCGCGCCGCCGCATCCGAATCACGGGCGCCGTCCGCATGCCCCCGATTCGCGCCCCCGGCCAGAAGACCGGCGGCGGCGGGGTCCGCCTCCCTCAGTCAGGGGCCGCCCGCCGGGAAGCGCCGCAATCTGCGGGACAAATACGCCGTCTTATGCGGATTTTTCGCATATATATAAGGGGCTTAGGGGATCATCTCACAGAGGCGTCGCCCCAAGCACCCGCGCCCGGCGACGGCGCAATAGATCAGCTTTTGCCACGCCTGATGCGGCGATGGCGGCCGGTTTCGCGCCCCCGCCTTATCCTCCGCCGCGTCTTTTCGCATTTTTTCATACCCGTCATTATTGAATTCCGCCTGATTCCCTGCTAAATTCAAACAAATGTTCGAATTACCTCGCTTGACAATCCACCGTCGAGAAGGAATTAAAAGCCATGAATGTAAATCCGGACATACGGCTGCCCGCGGCGGCGGCGGCGAAGAAATCGGACAGGACCCGCTTTACGATTTTGTCGGCGGCGGCGAAACAATTCCGGATGTCCGGCTATGGCCCGTCAACCCTGCGCCGGATTGCCGATGCCGCCGGGGTTGAGGCGGGCAGCATTTATTATCATTTCGCCTCGAAAGAAGAGATTTTCGACGAGGTTCTCACCCTCGGGCTGCGTCAGCTCCATGACGCCGTGCAGGCGGCGGGGGAGGAGTGCGCGGCGCGGGGCTGCGGATTTCGCGAGACTTTTGGCGCGATGGTCGGCTGCCATCTCGCCTATCTGCTGCGCAAGAATGACTTCACCTCCGCCAATATCCGCAACTTCTCCATGCTGCCCCTGCATATGCGCGAGCGGCACCGCCCCTTGCGCATGCGCTATGCGCGGCTGTGGGAGGACCTGCTCGCCAGGGCGCTTAGAGAGGGGGATATCCGCACCGATATCCGCGTTGTGCCGCTGCGGCATTTCCTGCTCGGCGCGCTCAACTGGATGGGGGAATGGTTCAACGCCTCGCATTATCCGGTCAGCGTGCTGTCCGAAAGCGCCGCCAAGCTGATTCTCGACGGCATGCTGGTGAAGACCAGCCAGCATCCCTTCCCGGCGGAGGATCTGGATTTTCCCGAGGCGGCGCTGCTGCTGGAGGAGGACAGCAAGGTGGCGAAGACGCGGTTGCATATCCTCTCTTCCGCCGCGCGGGTGATGCGCGCCCATGGCTACAGCGCCTCGACATTGCGCCGCATCGCGGCCGAGGCGGAGATGGAGGCGGGCAGCATCTATTATCATTTCTCCTCCAAGGAAAATCTGCTCGATGAGGTGCTTGACCGGGGATTGCGCGAAATGGCCGACGGGGTGTCGCAGATCCTCTATGATCAGGCGCGCTATGGCGACACCGGGGCGCAGCTCGCCGCCGCCATCAATGCGCATATGCGGGTGCTGTTCGCGCGCAGCGAATTCACCTCCGCCAATATCCGCATGTATGGGCAACTACCGCAGGAGATCCGCGAGCGGCATCGGCCGGTGCGGCAGAAATACGCCGCCGCCTGGGACCACTGCCTGAAAAATGCGCAAGGCAAGCACGTCATCCGCAGCGATTTCAAGGTCGTCCCCCTGCGGCTGTTCCTGATCGGCGCGCTGAACTGGACCGTCGAATGGTTCGATCCGGAAAAGGGCGGCGCGGAGGGCTTCTACACCCTCGCGGAAATGATCGCCCTGCAACAGACCCTGCTGCTGAACGGCATCGCGCGGGACGAAACGGCGGACGCGTAACCGCCCACCCTCATCCGCCCCGGTTCTGCCCGCGCCCAGGGGAACAAACGGTATACGCGTAAAGCCGTCATTCCCATTATCGCGCGGGGGTCAGAGACCAGGCCAAATCCCCAAAACGCCTTGTCAAACGGGAAGATAGGTCACCCCTTGCGACCTTCCGGCAAAAAAACTAACAAATGTTCAAAAGCATTGACTGACCTTTGCCCTTGTGCATAGACTAACCAAAAAATAAGCGCTTCCTGATGCGTCAATATCGGGATAAACGGGAGGATTGTTAAGTGACAGTTACGTCGTTGGCGCAATGTCTGGAAAATACGTCGCGCCTTGTTGGGAACCAGATTTTCATCCGCTTCGAAGGGCGGACGCTGACCTTTGCGGAGTTTAACGCGAAAGTCGCGCAGCTTGCCAATGTGTTCAAGGCGAAGGGCGCCAGGGCCGGCGACGTGATCGGGCTGTATCTGCCAAGCTGCCCGGAAATGGCCATCGGCTACTGGGCGTGCCAGAAAATCGGCGCCATCGCCAATCCCATCAGCGGCATGAACCGCGTGCATGAGGTGAAAGCCACCGTCACGCGCACGGACATGAAAATGATCCTGACCAATGCCGAAACCCTGCCCTACGCCCGTGAGGTGCGGGAGATCACTGGCAAGCTGGAGACGATCTTTGTCACCGGCGGCGCGGCGGACGGCGCCATTGATGTGGACGCCCTGATTGCCGCCGCCGACACGAGCTGCCCGACCCCGGATTTCAAGGCCGACGATGTCGTTGCGCTGTTTTTCACCTCCGGCACCACGGGGGAGCCCAAGGGCGCAACGCAGACGCAGCTCAGCCAGTATACGACGCTGCGCGACATGGCGGTGCATGGCGGGCTGCTGTGGGGCAAGGAAGTCTTCCTCTGCGCGCTGCCGCTGTTCAACAATTTCGGCGCCACCTGCATGATGAACGGAGCGATCTTTTCCGGCGCGAAAATGATCCAGATGGAACGCTGGGATACCGAGGCCGTGCTGGAGACGATCACCCGCGAGAAGGTGACCTATCTCGCCGGATCGCCGACCATGTTCCTGTATCTGCTGCGTGATTTCGATCCCGAAAAGCATGACCTCAGCTCGCTGAAAACCTGCGTGACGGGCGGATCGCCAGTCGCACCGAATGTCATGCAGCAGTTCGAGGAGAAGATGGGCGTGCCGCTCTTGCAAATCTATGGCGCGACGGAAAGCACCGGCTATGTGACGGGCGAACCCCATTTTGGCGTGCGCAAGCGCGGCTCCGCCGGAGTGCCGATCGGCGGCTCCCGCATCAGCATTGTCAATGACGACGGCGTGGAACTGCCGCGCGGCGAGATTGGCGAAGTGCGCATTTCCGGCGATACCATCGGCGCGGGCTACTGGGGCGATGCGGAGACCACGGCCGCCAGCTTCACCCCTGACGGCTGGCTCAGCGGCGATCTTGGCTATCTCGATGACGACGGTTATCTGTTTATTGTCGACCGGAAAAAGGATGTCATCATCTCCGGCGGCTATAATATCTACCCGCTGGAAGTCGAGGATCTGCTGTATCAGCATCCCGATATCCGCATCTGCGCCGTCATCGGCCTGCCGGACAAGGACAAGAGCGAAATTCCCGTGGCTGTCGCCATTCCGCACCCCGGGCACACGCTGGATGCGGCGGAAATCATTGCCTATTGCCGCAAGAATCTGTCCGCCTACAAGTCACCGCGCCGCGTCTACACCGTTGACGAAATGCCGCTCGGCCCGTCCAACAAGATTTTGAAGCGCACCCTTCGGGACTGGCACACAGAAGGCCAGGGTAAATTGAAAGAGGTTCAGTAATGACAGAACAATCGTCTTCCGCAAATCGCCCCCATCCGCTGACGGGTGCCGTCGCGCTGGTCAGCGGCGCAGGCGGCCCGATGGGCGCAGCCATTGCCGAACGGCTGGCGGCGGACGGCGCGTCTGTCGGCCTGATTGACATTTCGGGGCGGCGTGTTGTGGCGACCGCCGAAGATATCCAGTCCCGGCATCCGGACGCCAAAATCCACACCGCGCGGGCCAACGCCACGGATGAGCAGGAAACCAACGCCGCCATCGCCGAGATTGTGGGGGCCCTCGGACCGGTCTCCATTCTGGTCAATGTCGTGGGCGGCATCCGCGGCGGCGAGCTGGTGACCCCCATTCTCGGGATGAGCGAGGAACGCTTCGACACCACGTTCGAGCTTAACCTGAAACCGCTGTTCTGGATGGTGCAGGCGACGGCGCCGGGCATGATCGCGCAAAAGAAAGGCGCGATTGTCAATATTTCCTCCGTCACCTTCGCGGGCGACGGCGATCAGCCGGAATATGCGGCGGCGAAGGCCGCGGTCTCGTCCCTCAGCCGTTCGCTGGCAATCGAACTCGCCCCCTCTGTGCGGGTCAACTGCATCGTGCCGGGGCTGATTCAGACCTCCGTCATCAACAATGCCGCCCCGAATCTGGTCGCGGACTATACCGAGCGGTCGCTGCTGAAACGGCTGGGCCGCCCGGAAGATATTGCCGCCGCCGTCAGTTTTCTTGTCGGCCCGGATTCAGATTTCATTACAGGCGTGTCGCTGCCTGTTTCGGGGGGGATACCGGCGAACCTGTAATATCAGGGGCGCATTACATCAGTAAAAAACAATAAAAAAACCAGAGCACCAGAAACCAAAACAAGGGAGAATATCATGTCTATGAAGAAGATTATCGGCATTACGGGCGGGGCGTTGCTGGCCCTGTTCAGTGCACAGACGGCTCTCGCCGACGAGACCCTCAAGGTCGGCCTGTCGGCGCCGATGTCGGGCGCGGCGGCGGCCTGGGGTCTCGGCTTTGAATATGCCGCGAAGCAGGCCGTTGAAAAGGTCAATTCCGAAGGCGGCATCAAGGCGGGTGGCAAGACCTATATGCTGGAGCTGCATGCCTATGACAATAAATACAACGCGGCCGAAGGCGCCAAGACCGCGCAGACCATGCTGAACCGCGAAAATATCAAATTCATCGTCGGCAGCATCGGCACGGCCCCCGTGCGCGCAACACAGGCCCTTTCCGAGCGTCAGGGCGTGCTGCTGTTCAACACGGGCTGGGGCAAGAGCATCAAGGGACCGGACTATCCGCTGACCTTCACGCAGATGAACACCCCGTTTGAAATCCTCGGCCCGTTCTTCGGCTACATCAAGGGTCAGCATCCCGATCTCAAAACGGTCGCGATGATCACCCCCAATGATGCGACCGGTCAGGAAGTCGAGCCGGTGGCGATTGAAACCTGGAACAGCCTGGATGTGGAAGTGGTTTCCACGGACCGCTATGAACGTGGTACGACCGAATTCCAGTCCATCGCGACGAAAATCGCCAACAGCAACCCCGATGCCGTTGACTTTGGCGCCTCTCCCCCTGCGGATGTCGGCTCCATCATGAAGGCGCTGGACGTGCTCGGCTGGGACGGTATCAAGGTTGTCGCCCCCGGAACCTCGGCCGGAACGCTGAGCCAGATGGCGGGCCAGGCTGCGGAAGGCACCTATCTCGGCGCGTCGGCTGACTTCCAGGGCGATTCCGCCAGCGAAGCCCAGCGCACGCTGAATGAAGGCGCCGTAAAAGAAGTCGGCGAATCCCTGAACGCCATCACCATTTCAAGCTATGATGCGGTGATGGCGCTGAAGAAGGCGATTGAAACGGCGGACAGCATCGACCCGAAAAAGGTCGCGGAAACCCTGCCGACAATCATCTTTGAATCTTCCTATGGCCCGGCGGCCTTTGGCGGCAAGGATGTCTATGGCTCGCCGCAGCAGATCCTGATCCCGGTCATGATCACGCAGGTCAAGGACGGCAAAGCCGTGGAAGTCGGGCGCGTTGCCCCGGAAGAGCTTAAGGAACGCCTTAAGTAATTCCGACTGGAAAACGGAGACGCCAGCCAGATTTCAAAAGCTGGCGTCTCCTCACTCTGGCCCCGTAACGACCGGACCAAAGCGATGGAACTACAAGTACAGCTACTTATGAATACGCTGCAGATCGGCTCTGTTTATGTGCTGTTTGCGCTCGGGCTGACGCTGATTTTCGGCGTCATGAAAATCGTCAATTTTGCCCATGGGACCTTTTTCACCGCGGCGGCGCTGATTGTCTCCTCGGTGATGATCTGGGGCGTCGGCACGATGGGCCTGTCCATCTGGCTGTCCTACATCCTGGCGTTTTTCCTGGCGCTTGCGGTGGTCTGCCTGATCGGTTTCATCGTCTATATCTTCGGCTTTCAGCATTTCCTGAAGGATCTCAACGGCTCCTTCATCCTGTCGATCGGGCTGCTGCTGCTGCTGAACGGCACCTATCTGATCCTCTATGGCGGCGTGCCGCGCTCCATTCCCACCGTTGTTCCGGGCGTGGTCACCTTTCTCGGCGCCAGCCTGACGTTGCAGCGGCTTTTGCTGATGATCGTCGCGGCCGTTATTACGCTGGGTCTTTATATTCTCGTCCACCGCACGAAGCTCGGCCTCAGCCTGCGCGCCGTCGCTGAGGATCAGGAGGCGGCGATGCTGCAGGGCATTCCGTTCCGCCGGGTGGCGCTCTACGGCTTTCTCATTGGCGCGACGCTGGCCGCCTGCGCCGGCGCCCTGATGGCGACGGTGACACCGGTGACCACCGTGATCGGCGATGACTTTCTCGTCAAGGCCTTCATCATCATCATTATCGGCGGGCTCGGCAGTGTGGTCGGCGCCATTATCGGCGGGCTGCTGATTGCCCTGATTGAAAGCTTCGGCGGTTATTATTTCGACCCGTCCACGGCCACGCTCGCCATGTTTGTGCTGGTCATTGTTCTGCTTATTGTCCGTCCACAGGGGATTTTGGGTCATGCTGAAAAGTAATCCGGGGCTCGCCCTTTGCATTCTCATCGCCCTTGCCGCAATCGGTTTTGCCCTGTTTAGCGGCGATCCTTACTATGTGCAGGTGGTCATCTGGGTGTTTGCCAATGCGGTGCTGGCGGTCACGCTGCGTTTCGTGCTGCTGATCGGCGAGCTGAATATCGCGACCGCCGCCTTCTTCGGCATCGGCGCCTATACGACGGCGGTCGCCGCCACTATATTCGAGTGGCCCTTTGTCATTTCGCTGCTGGCCGCGCCGGTCATGGCGGGGCTTATCAGCGCGCTGTTCGGCTGGGTCACCCTCCGGACCAAGGGGCCCTACTTCCTGCTGATCTCCTTTGCCTTTACCGAGATTGTCCGGCTGTTCTATACGAAGTCGGAATTTCTCGGCGGCAACTCCGGCATGATCGGCATGTATCCGCCGATGGCGCTGAATGATTACTATCCGGCCATCGCCGTAACCATTCTGGCGGCGATCCTGTTCGCCCTCTATGCGGCGGAACGCTCCAATCTCGGGCGGATATTCAAGGCCATCCAGAATAATGAGGATATTCCCCGCTCCGTCGGGCTGAATGTGATCGGCCTCAAAATTCTCTGTTTCGTCATCGCCTCCACGGCGGTGGGTCTTGCGGGCGGCGTCCATTCCTATACCAACAGCGTCATCGCGCCCGCCGACTTCACCTTCTTTGTCGCGGTTCTCGCCCTCGCCTATGTCAAGATCGGCGGCGAAGGCCATATTGCCGGGCCCATCATCGGCGCGACAATCCTGACGCTGGTCGGACAATGGCTGCACAGCTTCGGACCGTATGAGAATATCTTCTATGGCGCCATCATCATCGGCGTGCTGCTCCTCATGCCCGGCGGGATCATCGGACTTGGCGACCGTTTCAGAGGCCGCTCAACCACGAGGAGGGACCCGCATTGACCAGTAGCGAAACAATCATGCCGTCTTCAACAGCCGGGGAAAACGTGGGAAAAATTCTGTTAAAAGCCGAGCAGCTTGAACGCCGCTTCGGCGGCCTGACGGCCGTTGCGGATTTCAGCTTCGACCTTAAGGAGGGCGAAATACTCGGCCTCATCGGCCCCAATGGCGCCGGGAAAAGCACCACCTTCAACCTGATCAGCGGCTTCATGCCGCCGACCTCGGGGAAGCTTTTCTATCTGGATGAAAATATTACCGGCAAAAGCGCCACCTATATCAGCCGCAAAGGGCTGATCCGGACCTTCCAGCATGACAGCTTGCTCAGCGAAATGTCGGTCGCGGACAATATCATCATCGCGACGACGCACCGTTTGAAAAATGCCGCGGCGCGCCGGGAAAAAATGCGCGAAATGGCGAAGCTGACGGGCCTTGAGAATTATCTGGAGGTGACGGCGGGTAGCCTGCCGCACGGCTTGCAGCGGATGCTGAGCATCGCCATCGCCCTGGCCGCCGAACCGAAGGTGCTGTGCCTGGACGAGCCCCTCACCGGGCTTCAGGGGGTGGAGGTTGCCGCCGCCCTCGATCTGTTTGAAATGATCCGCAGCAAGCTCGGCATCACCATCCTGCTGGTGGAGCATAACATGCGGGCCGTCATGCGCATTTGCGACCGGATTCTGGTGCTCAATCACGGGCGGCTGCTGGCCGAGGGGACCCCGGAAGAAGTCAGCCGGAACGAGCTTGTCATTGAAGCCTATCTTGGACATAAAAAATGACCCAATCGAATGACATTTTATCCATCAACGACCTCTATGTCAGCTATGGCGGAGTGCCTGCCCTTGAAGGGGTGAGCCTGTCGGTCAAACAGGGCCAGATCACGACGATTATCGGCGCGAACGGCGCCGGTAAAACGACGCTGATGAAGGCGGTTGCGGGCCTGCTGACCCCGGCGAAGGGAAAGATCACCTTTCAGGGCGATGATATCACCGGCCTCAGCCCGGCCGAGACCGTCGCCAAGGGCCTTACCCTCGTCCCGGAGGGACGGCGGTTGTTTCCGACGATGAGCATTCGCGATAACCTGATGTCCGGCGCCTATGTGCGGACGGACAAGGCGGCCATCGAGAAGGATCTGGAAACCGTTCTCAGCTATTTCCCGGTCCTGACGAACCGCCTGAACATGCCCGCGAATTCCTTAAGCGGCGGGCAGCAGCAGATGCTCGCGGTCGGGCGCGCGCTGATGGCATCGCCGAGGCTTCTCATGCTCGATGAACCTTCCATCGGGCTGGCGCCGACTATTGTGGAGACCATCGGCAATATTATCCAAACCATTTCCCGCAACGGCGTGGATATCCTGCTGGTGGAACAGAATGCGCATATGGCCCTTGAACTCGCCGATCAAGCCTATGTTCTGGAAAACGGCCAGATCACCCTGACCGGCAAGGGCCAGGAACTCATCGAAAACGACAAGGTGCGGGAAGCCTATCTCGGCCTCTGACAGCGTGCCGCCGCATCAGCGCGGATCCTCCGCCGTGGAATGATCCGTCGGCTGCGGCGTCACCGTCAGCACCGTCACGCCCGAGGGCGCGTTGAAGCGGTGCCAGCAGCCTTGCGGCACCACGGTCAGCATACCGCCTTTCAGGGTCAGCACTTCCCGGTTGTGCGCATCCGTCAGGATGGTCAGCTCCGTCTCCCCCTCCAGGATATGCACCAGCTCGTCGCCGCCCTGATGCCGCTCCCACTCGCTCATGCCATCGAAGCTGCCGGTGAAGACCGCCCCGTTGCCGAATGTCTCAAGGGTCGCGAAGGCGGCCGCGGCCTCCGCTTCCGTGGTCTCTCCCCCCCGCCCCCGGAGCGGCGTCAGCCCCTCCAGCACGGATTTGATATCAATGGCTTTCGGCATCGTCCCTCCCCTTGCCGGAACCGCCCGGCAATCACTGCTTTTTTGCAGTCTAGCGCGACGGCCTTTATGGTTTAAGGAAAATTAGGATTTAGTCGTTAGTTTTACCAGATCGGAGGATCAAACAACCCTATAGGCCAGATCAAACCTGTCAGATGTCAGAATTTTATAACTTCAGAAATCTTGGCGTCCTGTTTGTTGACGACAACAAAAGTATGCAAATGTTCATGCGCAGCCTGCTGCTGTCGATGAATATCGTCAACATCCGGGCCTGCAATGATGCAGAGGCCTGCCTTGAGATGATGGTGGAAGAGCCGCCGGATATCGTAATCACCGATCTACTGTTCCGTCACTGCGACGGGCTGGACCTGATCCGCCGCATCCGTCAGGCCGAAGATGGCGTGGATCGCTACACCCCTATTCTTGTGATCACCGGGCAGACCAACATGTCGGACGTGCTCGCCGCCCGTGACGCCGGGGCGACGGAATTCCTCGCCAAGCCCGTCTCCGTCGGCTCCCTGCATGACCGGCTGGTGTGGATGGTGGAAAATCCCCGTCCTTTCATCAAGGCATCCGGTTTCGTCGGACCGGACCGGCGCCGGGCCATGCGCGGCTATGAAGGCATGGAACGGCGGAAGTAAGATGCAGAAACCCACCCTCATCTCCATAATCAGACATGGCCAGAGCAAATGACCCGAATTGACAAAATGGATGGATATGAAATCCATCATCCCTTTTCAAAGTTACAGGCCAAGGTGAAGCGCGAGGGCGGGCTGTCGCTCGCCGAGATCGAGAAGCGCATGTCGGTGCGCATGGCGCATCTGACCGAGGAATTTCTGGCCGAGATCCCGCCGATGATCGAGACCATCGAGCAGATGATCGGCAAGCTGGAAAAAGGTGACGGCGGCGCGGAGGCGCAGGCCGAGATTTTCAAGCAGGGGCACGATCTGAAAGGCATGGGCGGCTCGTTCGACTATCCCATCATGGGCACCATCGGCGCCAGCTTCTGTGAACTGACGCACAAGACGAAGGATGTCTCGGCACTCAACCTGCCGCTGATCCGGGTCAACCTCGATCTGCTGAGCTATGTTCTGAAATTCCGCATCAAGAATGAGAGCGACCCGAAGGCCGCCCCGATCATTGCCGCCCTTGCCTCGGCCACGACCGCTAAACGCTGAAATCCCCGCGCGGGCAGGCGCAAGCGGGGCTTATTTCCCCGCCGGATAGCCCGCGGCCGCCAGAATTTCGGTGATTTCCGTCAGGACGGCCGGATCGTCAATGGTGGCCGGAGCGTTATACGTCTCCCCATCGGCGATTTTCCGCATCACGGCGCGTAAAATCTTGCCCGAGCGGGTCTTCGGCAGCCGTTTTACGACCAGCGCAACCTTGAAGGCGGCAACCGGGCCGATCTTCTCACGAACCAGCGCAACCAGTTCCTTCTCGATTTCCGTCGGCGGGCGGTTGACCCCCGCGTTCAGCACGACAAAGCCGACCGGCACCTGCCCTTTCAGCGCATCATGAATGCCGATGACGGCGCATTCCGCCACATCCGGATGCCCGGCCAGTACTTCCTCCATCCCGCCGGTGGACAGCCGGTGCCCCGCGACATTGATGATATCGTCCGTGCGCGCCATGATGAAGAGATACCCCTCCTCATCGATATAGCCCGCGTCGCCGGTTTTGTAGTAGCCCGGAATATCGGCCATATAGGATTTGACATAGCCCGCATCATTCTCCCACAGCGTCGGCAGGGAACCGGGCGGCAGCGGCAGCTTCACCGCAATGGCGCCAATGTCGCCGCGCGCCACCTCGCGCCGTCCGTCGGCCTCATTGATGACGCGGATATCATAGCCCGGCACTGCAAAGGTGGGACTGCCGAGCTTGACCGGCTTCATGCCGTAGCCCATGCAGTTGGCGCCGATCGGCCAGCCCGTTTCCGTCTGCCACCAGTGGTCAATCACCGGGACTTTAAGCTGATCCTGCGCCCAGATGATGGTGTCGGGATCGGCCCGCTCACCGGCGAGGAACAGGGTGTCGAAGTTGCGGAAATCATATTTGCCGATGAACTTGCCCTCCGGGTCCTGCTGGCGGATGGCGCGGAACGCCGTCGGCGCCGTGAACAGGGCTTTTACCTTGTGATCCTGGATGACCCGCCAGAAAGCGCCCGCATCGGGCGTCCCTACCGGCTTGCCCTCATAAAGGATGGTCGTGCAGCCCTGCAACAGCGGCGCATAGACGATATAGGAATGGCCAACCACCCAGCCGACATCGGACGCGGCCCAGAAGACATCGCCGGGATCGACGTTATAGACATATTTCATGGACCAGCGCAGCGCCACCGCATGGCCGCCATTGTCGCGCACCACGCCCTTCGGCACCCCGGTCGTGCCGGAGGTGTAGAGGATATAGAGCGGATCGGTCGCCGCCACGGGCACGCAGGGCACCGGGTCGGCCGCCGCTGCAATCTCCTGCCAGTCGAAGTCCCGACCGGCCGTCATCTCCGCCTGGCATTCAGGACGCTGAAGGATGACCACCGTCTCCGGCTTGTGCGCCGACATCCTGATCGCTTCATCAATCAGCGGCTTGTAGGCGATGGTGCGGCCCGGCTCCAGCCCGCAGGAGGCAGCGAGGATGGCAACCGGCTTCGCATCGTCGATTCGCGTCGCCAGCTCTTTCGGGGCAAAGCCGCCGAAGACAACCGAATGGATGGCCCCAATCCGCGCGCAGGCCAGCATCGCCACCGCCGCCTCCGGCACCATTGGCATATAGATGAGGACCCGGTCGCCCTTCTTGATGCCGCGCGCCGTCAGCGCCCCGGCGAAGCGGGCCACGATATCGGTAAATTCCCGATAGGTGAAGCTTTTGACCTGCCCCGTCATCGGGCTGTCGTAAATCAGCGCCGCCTGATCGCCCCGCCCGTCTTCAACGTGACGGTCCAGACAGTTGTAGCAGGTGTTGAGTTCCGCCCCTTCAAACCAGCGATAGAAAGGCGGGTTGTCGGCATTGAGCACCCGGTCCCAGGGCTTGAACCAGCTTATCCCCTCCGCCGCGCGGGCCCAGAAGACCTCCGGCTGTTCCAGTGATAGCTGATAATCCTCTTCATAGCTCGGCATGAGACCGTCTCCCGGGTGGTTATTCTTATGGTCTAAATGAACAATCCGGACCAGAGGATGTCAACAGAAACCGCCGCAAAAAAACCCGCGAATCTGCATTCGCGGGTTCTGGTCCCATTTTCGGCTCAGTCTTTCGAAGACTGCTTGAAAAGCTCCTCAAACCGTTTGGCGGCAGCTTCTTTTTCAATCTCTTCTTCCGACTTGCGGGCGCCCGGCTTGCCGAACACGGCCTCCGCCTCGGCGCGGTGATCAAAGGCGTCGTCTTTCTGCGCCTGCTGCTTTTTCAGCTCATAAGGCGTGAGCGGAACGGCCGCCGCTTCGGCCGCCACGGCCGCCGCCACTTCCTCCATCAGCTTCTCATGATCCTCGTCCTTGCGGCGATGCGCGGATTTCTGCACGGCTTCGTCCAGTTCAAGCTGGGTGCAGATGCCAAGGCTGACCGGATCGCGCGGGCGGATATTCTGCGCATTCCAGTGGCTGCGCTCGCGTACCGAGTTGATCGTCGTCTTGGTGGTGCCGACCAGCTTGGAAATCTGCGCATCCGTCAGCTCGGGATGGAATTTCAGCAGCCATGAAATGGCGTCCGGCCGATCCCCCCGGCGGGACACCGGCGTATAGCGGCCGCCCCGGCGGCGCGGCTGCGGCACATCGGCGGTCGGCTTGCTGATTTTCAGACGCCCGGACGGGTCTGCCTGACAGCGGTCAATTTCTTCCTGCGTCAACTGGCCATTGGCGAGCGGGTCCAGCCCGACGATCCCGACCGCAACCTCGCCATCCGCGATGCCCTGCACCTCAAGCGTATGCAACCCGCAAAACGCAGCGATCTGTTCAAATGACAAAGACGTGTTGTCAATCAGCCAAACGGCCGTCGCCTTTGGCAATAATGGCGTAACCATATAATCTCCTTTAACGACCCGATCCGCGCGGATCAGGGCCTGGAACTGCTTCTCGTATGTATATGGCGAAAAAAGGGCCCGAAGTCTACACCTAAACCTGCAAAACAATTTTCCCGATATGGCCGGAATCATCAATACGGCGGTGCGCATCGGCCGCTTTTTCGAGCGGGAAAACGCTGTCGATGACCGGCTTCACCGTTCCGGCGGACAAGAGCGGCCAGACCTTCGCCTTCAACCGCTCGCCAATCTCCGCTTTTGCCTGCACCGATTGCGGGCGCAGGGTCGATCCGGTGATGGTCAGCCGCTTCAGCATCATGGCGCTGAAATTGACCGTCGCCTTGGGACCGCCGAGAAAAGCGATATAGACAAGCCGCCCCTCCACCGCCAGGGCGGAGATGTTGCGCTGGATATAATCGCCGCCCACCATGTCGAGGATGAGATTCACCCCCTTGCCGCCGGTCAGCTCCTTCGCCACCTCGACAAAATCCTCGGTCTTGTAATTGATGCCCCGCTCGGCGCCGAGTTTCTCAATGGCGCGGCATTTCTCATCGGTGGAGGCCGTGGCGAAGACGCGCGCGCCGAACGCCTTGCCAAGCTGGATGGCCGTTGTGCCGATGCCGCTCGCCCCACCATGGACAAGGAAACTCTCCCCGCCCTCCAGGCGACCGCGGTCGAACACATTGGTCCAGACGGTAAAGAAAGTTTCCGGCAGCGCCGCCGCCTGGACAAGATCGAACCCGGCGGGGATATCCAGGCACTGAGCCTCCGGCGCGACGCAATATTCCGCATAGCCGCCACCCGCAACCAGGGCGCAGAGCTGATCGCCCGCCTTGTAGCGCGTGACGCCCGCCCCCGTTGCGACCACGGTGCCGGAAATTTCCAGCCCCGGAATGTCGGAGGCGCCCGGCGGCGGCGCATATCCGCCCATGCGCTGCAACACATCCGGGCGATTGACCCCGGCGGCAGCGACCTTGATCAGCACCTCGTCATGGCCTGGCTCCGGCACGGGGCGCGTACCGGGGACCAGCGCCTCCGGTCCGCCAAACTCCTTGATTTCGATTGCCGTCATCGTTTTAGGCAGGCTCGTCATTGCATTCTCCAGACTTGTGCGGACTGTCACATCTTTCGCCTAAGGGCGGGACAATCCGGGCATATTTGACTATTGTTGTACGATTAGTGGCATAGCATATTGAGGAATACGACAATGACAAGCGATGATGACGACCGCCCCGCTCTCTCCGCCCGCGGATTGAATTTCGACAGCATGTCCATTGATGAACTGGAAGCGCATATCACCGCCCTCACCGCCGAGATCGAGAGGGTGAAAGCCATGATCGCGAAGAAAAAAACCGCCCAGGATGCGGCGGCCGGTTTCTTCAAAAGCTGAATTCCCGCGCATCTGCCGCCAAACTGTGTTCCGCGAATCACAGTATGAGAAAAAATCGGAAAAATCGAAAAATATTTATATGCGTTAATTGTAATTTAAGAAATTATGGTTAATCTGGTGATCGCAGTCCTGATCGGGCTGCGTGAGACCGGAAGCTTTATTCCAGTCTTTATGACGCCTCCCTGTTGACTTGAGCCGCCTTTTACAGGCGGCTCTTTTTTTTCGCGCCCGCACCGATAGATGCAATATCCATAAAATTGTCACAAACCCCCTTGACTAAATTTTGAAATCAGCGTTTTAATTTGCTCCATCAGAAGCAAGTCTGACAGGTTGAGGCATAAAAAAGAGGGGGCGCCGTCATGGCAGCCCCCTCAATCAATTGTAGCTGATATCAATTACTTGCGATGCACATGGCGGCTCTCGCCTGCGCTTTCCTCCAGCACCGTGATCCGTTTGGGACGTCAGAGATGGCCGATGCGCGGCGGGCCGCCCTTGCCCGCCTGGCTGGGGCCGAACGCCTTGTCGAGAATACTCGTGCTGTCCTCCGCCAGCAGAATGGCGTCCGTCAGCAGATTGAGAATACGCATGTTGTTGGCAAGGACTGAACGCGCCTCGGGCCGCGGATCATCGGTGATCAGCGTGCAGCGCTCCAGAATATCCTTGCGCACCATGGACAGAACTTCTTCCAGCTTTTTCCCGGCCGGATTTTCTTCGGTTACCAAATAATGGGTCACAGTCTTGCCCTCCTGAGACGGAATTGGCGGACACTATCCCATATTCCTGGTTAATTTTCCGATAACCCGCGCCGGGCCGCTTCAAAGTGACTTCGCCCGCTCCCGCAGGACGAATTTCTGCACCTTGCCCGTGGAGGTTTTCGGCAATTCCGCAAAGACAACGGTTTTCGGGCATTTGAAATGCGCCATATTGTCCCGGCAGAAAGCGATAATCTCCGCCTCGCTCGCCTCGCCGCCTTCGCGCAGGGTGACAAAGGCGCAGGGTGTCTCGCCCCATTTGTCATCGGGACGCGCCACCACCGCCGCCTCCAGCACGGCCGGATGCTTATAAAGGACGCCTTCCACTTCGATGGTCGAGATATTTTCCCCGCCCGAGATGATGATATCCTTGGAACGGTCGCGCAGCTCCAGATAGCCATCCTCATGCACAACACCGAGATCGCCGGAATGGAACCAGCCGTCCTGGAAGGACGCGCCGGTGGTTTTCGAATTCTTCAGATAGCCCTTCATCACCAGATTGCCGCGCAGCATCACCTCCCCCATCGTCGTGCCGTCACGGGGGACGGGGGTCATGCTTTTGGGGTCCATCACATCGAGACCGGCCAGCGCGTGATAGCGCACGCCTTGCCGCGCTTTGAGCGCCGCCCGGTCTTCAATCGGCTGGTCGTCCCAATCCGCATTCCAGTCACACAGCACCGCCGGACCATAAGTCTCCGTCAGGCCATAGACATGGGTCACCTCGAAGCCCATGGCGTCCATCTCCGCCAGCACGGCGGCGGGCGGGGGCGCGGCGGCGACCATGAATTTGATGCCTTTTGGCGCTTTGGCCTTATCCTCTGCTGCGGCGTTGATCAGCATGGAGAGGATGATCGGCGCGCCGCACATGTGATCGACCTGACAGCGTTCCATCTCACGGTAGATGGCGCCCGCCTCCACCTTGCGCAGGCAGACATGCGTCCCGCCGACCGCCGTCAGGGTCCAGGGAAAGCACCAGCCGTTGCAGTGAAACATCGGCAGGGTCCAGAGATAGACCGGATGCTTCGGCAGGCTCCAGGACATCGCGTTGCCCATGGCCGCCAGATAGGCGCCCCGGTGATGAAAGACCACCCCCTTCGGATCGCCCGTCGTGCCGGAGGTATAGTTGAGCGATATCGCCTGCCATTCATCGGCGGGGCCGGACCATTCAAAATCCGGATCGCCGGTCTTCAGAAAGGCTTCATATTCCATCTCGCCGATCAGTTCCCCGCTTTCGGCAAGGGCGTCGTCAATATCAATGACGATCGGTTTGACCTTGGCAAGGGCCAGCGCCTCCCGGATCAGAGGAGAAAACTCCCGGTCCGTCAGCAGCAGTTTGCACTCCCCATGATCGAGGATGAAGGCCAGCGCCGGGGCATCCAGCCGGGTGTTCAGCGCATTCAGGACGGCGCCGGTCATGGGCACGCCGAAATGCGCCTCCAGCACCGCCGGGATGTTGGGGGCCATCATGGCGACCGTATCCCCCTTCCCGATCCCCCGCCGGACAAGCGCACTCGCCAGACGGCGGGCGCGGGCATAGAACTCCCGGTAGCTGTAGCGGAGATCGCCATGGATAATGGCCGTCTTGTCCGGATAAACGGCCGCCGAGCGTGACAGGAAGGTCAGCGGTGAGAGCGGTTCATAATTGGCCGGATTTTTGTCAAGGCCTGTATCATATGGATGTGTTGCCACGTGAGTTCTCCCCTGCTCATTGTTGGTTCCGCGATAAGATAAGAGGACGCGGAGCGATCAGCCCCTGCCCTGCGGCCGGTCCCCCAGATCGACCGGCACGCCCGGCAGAAACTTCGAGACACGAATGCCGAGCGAGGTTTTAACATGCGCCACATTCGGCGCCGCCGTCAGCTTGTGGGTCAGGAAATGCTGATAGGTGTCCCAGTCCTTCGCCACCACCTTGAGGATAAAGTCATTCTCCCCCGCCAGCATGTAGCATTCCCGCACCAGCGGCCAGGTGTTGACCAGATTTTCAAAAGCCGACAGATCAATCTCCGCCTGGCTTTGCAGCCCGACAAGGGCGAAGATGGTGACGCCGAAGCCCAGATGCTCCGGGTTGAGGCGGGCGTGATACCCCTCGATATAGCCCGCCTCTTCAAGGGCGCGCACCCGCCGCAGACAGGGAGGCGCCGAAATACCGGCGTTTTTCGCCAGCTCAACATTGGTGATGCGCCCGTCTTCCTGCAAGTCATGCAGGATTCGGCGATCGATTTCATCAAGCTTAACGCGTTGCATTATGTCCTCCAACTGTCATTTGCGCGCAATATTATTACAAAGATTGCCCCACGCCAAGATCATAGACGCAGAAACCATGCCAGAGCTTCACGAAAATTACCCGCGCCCGACAAATCGCTTGACCGGCGGCGGACCCGCGGCCTATGCCAGCATCATGGATGGGATAAGCGGACATAACCGGCAATCCTGCTGGATCGTCACCGATGGCAGCGCGGGGATGGAAAACCAGTGTATCGGCCTCGCGGAGGCGCTGGATCTTGATTTTACCGTCAAGCGCATCGTCACAACGCGCCCCTGGCGCTGGCTGCCGCCGCAGTTCTGGCTCAATCCGCTGCACCGGCTCGATGCGAGTAGCGACCTGCTGACCCCGCCCTGGCCGGACGTGCTGATCACCTGTGGCCGACAGGCGATCCCCATGAGTCTGGCCATAAAGAAGGCAAATGGCGAGAAAACAGTCACCATCCACATCCAGACGCCCAACTGCAAGGCATCAGAATTCGACCTTGTGATCGTGCCGGAGCATGATCGGCTGCGTGGCCCCAATGTGCTGGTCAGTCTCGGCTCTCTCGGTCGCGTCACGCCCGAAAGGCTGCAATCCGAGGGAGAGAAATTCGCCCCGGCCGTGGCCGATCTGCCCCGCCCGCTGGTCGCCGTCCTGGTTGGCGGCAGCAATCGCTGCTACGACGTGAATGCCGATGTCATCCGCGACCTCGCGGCCCGCCTCAAATCCCTGCATGAAGAGGCCGGATGCAGCTTTCTCGTCACCACCTCGCGGCGGACGGGGGCAGAAAATGAAGCAATCCTTGAGGCCTATCTTGCCGGGCTTCCCCATCAACTCTGGACCGGCGAAGGGGCGAATCCCTACTTCGGCTACCTCGCCCTTGCCGACGCGCTGATCGTGACGGGAGATTCGGTCAATATGGTGTGCGAGGCCTGCACCCTCGGCAAGCCGGTCCATATATTCGAGCTTCCCGGCGGCAACAGAAAATTCAATTATTTCCATAAAAGCATGCAGGAAAAGGGCTATACCCGCCCGTTCCGCGGCAAACTGGAGACATGGTCCTACCCGCCATTGCAGGAAACCCGCCGGATTGCCGCCGAAGTCGCCGACATTATGGCCGCCCGCAGAAGCCGCGGCTGACCCCACCCCGGCCCGCACCTGCGGCAAAGCGACACCCGCCCCTTGCATGGCCGCGCTGCACGTTATAAATAACCCTATACTGCGATTAATCGGCCTTCTACCCGGAGTTTCCCATGGCGGACGTGCATCATACAGAAGTTCTCATCATTGGCTCCGGTCCCGCAGGAGCGACAGCGGCCATCTATGCGGCGCGCGCTTCCCTTGATCCGATCATGGTGCATGGCCTGCAACCGGGCGGACAGCTCACTATCACGACGGATGTGGAGAATTATCCCGGTTTTGCCGACCCGATCCAGGGCCCGTGGCTGATGGAGCAGATGGAAGCGCAGGCCCGCAATGTCGGCACGCAGATTATCAATGACTATATCGTCAATCTGGATGTCAGCCAGCGCCCCTTTGTGGCGACGGGCGATTCCGGCGCGAAATACATTGCCGCGTCGATCATCATCGCCACCGGCGCCGCCGCCCGCTGGCTCGGCCTGCCGTCGGAGCAGAAATTCATGGGCTTCGGCGTCTCGGCCTGCGCCACCTGCGACGGGTTTTTCTATCGCGGCAAGGATGTCATGGTCATCGGCGGCGGCAACACGGCCGTGGAAGAGGCGCTCTACCTCACCAACCACGCGGACAAGGTCACCCTCGTCCATCGCCGGGATGAACTGCGCGCCGAGAAGATCCTCGTCAACCGGCTGATGAAAAACCCGAAGATCGAGATTATCTGGGACAGCGTGCTGGACGAAATCCTGGGGGAGCAAGACCCCTTCGGCGTGACCGCCGCGCGGCTGCGCAATGTCAAGACGGGCACCGTCAGCGACATTCCCGTGCATGGCGTCTTCGTCGCCATTGGCCATACCCCGAATACCGGGCTGTTCAAGGATAAGCTGGACATGGACGCGGAAGGCTATCTGATCACCGCGCCCGATTCCACGGCGACGAATATTCCGGGCATCTTCGCCTGCGGCGATGTGCAGGACAAAATCTACCGGCAGGCGGTGACAGCCGCGGGAACCGGTTGCATGGCGGCCCTTGAAGCCGAGAAATTCATTGCAGAAAATGAAAACGCGTCGGCGGAAGCCGCCGAATAGGGAGGCAGGGCGGCAAGCCGGAGTGATCCGGGGCGTCGCCGCAAATGTAAATGGATTGGGACAAGTTACGTATATTTCATGCGGTAGCTGAAGCCGGAAGTTTTACACGGGCCGGCGAAACCCTGCATCTCAGCCAGTCGGCCATCAGCCGCCAGATCAGCGCGCTTGAGGAAAGCCTGAAAGTGCCGCTGTTTCACCGCCATGCGCGGGGCCTGCTGCTGACCGAGCAAGGGGAACTGCTGTTCCATACCGCCCATGAGGTGTTTGCCAAGCTGGCGATGACCGAGGCGCAGTTGATGGACGCACATGAGAAACCGTCCGGCGAGCTGCGCGTGACGGCGACGGTCGGCCTTGGCGCCAACTGGCTGACGCCGCGCATCCGGGAATTTATCGAGCTGTATCCCGAAATCACCGTCAATCTGATCCTCGCCGACCGGGAACTGGACCTTGGCATGCGCGAAGCGGACATCGCCATCCGCATGCGCGCGCCGCAGCAACCGGATTTGATCCAGCGCAAGCTGATGACGGTCAACCATCACGTCTATGCCTCGCCCGAATATCTGAAGAAGCATGGCACCCCGACCCGGGTCGAGGACGTCCTGGAAAGCAGCCTGATCACCTATGGGGACGAGGCGCCGACCAATCTTTCCAATGTCAACTGGCTGCTGCGGGAGTTGACCAAGCATGGCCGGGTGAAGGAACCGGTGTTCAAGGTCAACAACGTTTATGGCCTGCTGCTGGCCGTGCAAAGCGGCCTCGGGATTGCCAGCCTGCCCGATTATATCGTGCATGGCCATACCAATGTGATCCGCATCCTGCCGGAGCTCGGCGGGCCGACGTTCGATTCCTACTTTGTCTATCCGGAAGAGCTGCGCAAATCCAAGCGCGTCACCATTTTCCGCGACTTTCTCATCCGCAAGGTCGCCGAATACGCCTTCTGAGCCTTCCTGGCGGCACAGCCATGCAGGGCGCGCATATGAGGGTTGAGAAGTTTGCTCTTTCCCCGAAGAGGCCAATTTAATACAAACGGGGCGAGCGATGTTGCGACGCAGCATCCCGCTCCATCAAGATCCCCTGGTCTTGATGAAATTGCACAATCTCCTCCCTGATTATGCAATTTATGTCTATTGACATATTACCTCCCTGTTAGACTAGCCGGCCTCTTTATTGAGGCCGGCCTTTTTTCTGCGGTTTTATAAGCAGAATATGGATTACTATTCACAGGGTGAAACCTCGGGATTTTCGAGGTATGCGTTTTATGCATAGGTGCACTGCAATATTATCGGTGGCAAACCGCTCTTGGATTGGCTATCTATTGAACATGGATGTTGCGTTGCAGCATCCCCATATATCAGCCTCCCTGCTGATATCGGTTACATGTATTCCTCCCAATCACATGTAACCTGTATTGTCGAAAGACAATACCTCCCTGTTAGACTAAGCCGGCCTCTTTATTGAGGCCGGTCTTTTTTTCTCCCGCATCAATTTTTCTCATATGTTCAGACAGCATGGCTGCCATGTCATTTTGGCGGTTTTAATCTGTGCCCGAAACCCGACATATGGAAAGGATGATGCGTAACGCATCGTCTGATGGCCGGATTTTTCCGGCCGGGACAAGTGGCACCCTCCCTATCCTGCTTGTCCCACGCATCTTTTCAGATGCACCTCCCTGTCAGACTGGCCGGCCATGCAAATGGCCGGCTCTTTTTTTGGGATCAGCCGTGATGATCGCTGATCTTGCCTTCCTTGAACAGATAGTCCTTGAGTTCCTTGTCCAGCACCGGGTCCCGGCGGCGGATCCATTCGAGGACCATGGCGGCATGTTCCTTTTCCTCATCGCGGTTATGCTCAAGTATCCGCTTCAGTTCCGGATCCTTGCAGGCGTCAACGCGCTGGTTGTACCAGTCAACGGCCTCCAGCTCTTCCATCAGGGAAACGATGGCCTTGTGCATATCCCGCGTTTCATCGGAAAGCTCTTCTATGGGTTCATGATATCCTTCGCTGGCCATTATGCCTCATCCTCCTTGACGTTGTTTCGAATGATTCCAATCTTACTGACTTATTGTCAGCAAAACCAGCCGCAATCGCAACCCACTACATGAAGTTTATGGACATCCGGCCCGCGGGGAGATTAATCCGCCTGACTACATGAAGAGATTTTCGCCCTTCATATCCTTGTAGAGATCGGCAACATACTCGCCATATCCATTGTAAATGACTGTGGGAATCCGCTCCCCCGTGCCGATGTCCCGCTCCGTCGCCTGTGACCAGCGCGGATGCGGCACCTCCGGATTGATATTGGCCCAGAAGCCATATTCCGACTTCGCCAGATTTTCCCAGAAGCTGACCGGCCGCTTGTCCGTGAAATGGAAACGAACCAGAGATTTCGCATGCTTGAAGCCGTATTTCCACGGCACGGCAAGGCGCAAGGGCGCGCCGTTCTGTTTCGGCAGCGGCTTGCCATAAAGACCCGTTACCAGAAAGGCAAGGTCGTTGGTCGCCTCCTCCATGGTCAGCCCCTCCGTATAGGGCCAGGGATACCAGAACTGCCGCTGGCCGGAGGCCATAGAGCTGTCTTCAAAGGTTTCCATCACCACATATTTCGCCGATGACAGGGGCGCGGCCAGCTTCACCAGCTCTTTCATGGGAAATCCGCTCCACGGCACGACCATGGACCAGGCCTCCACGCAGCGATGGCGATACAGGCGTTCCTCCAGCGGCATCCGGGCCAGCAGATCGTCGATATCGAGCTGCTGCTCCTTCTCTACCATACCGTCGATCGTGACGGTCCAGGGGCTCACCTTCAGCTTTTGCGCCGCCGTGTATATTTCCTTGTGCGACCCGAATTCGTAGAAATTGTTGTAGGTCGTGACGATCTTCTCGTCCGTCAGCGGTCGGCTCACCATATACCGCTCGTTGCGCGGGACCGGATACAGGGAAGACCCCGCCTCCGCCGCCAGCAGCGCCCGTGGCAGCCCGGTCATGGCGGCCGATCCGACAAGGCCGACCGCCGCCATGCCGCGCAATATGGCGCGGCGGTCCTGATAGATTGTTTCCGGGGTCGCTTTACCTTCGGGAAGTTCCCAGCCTTTCGGCGTCTTGATCAGCATGTGCTCATCCTTTCCTTGACCCTCGATCCGCACAAATGATCTCTCTCTGCCCGAACCGACACAAGTCAACTGTCCGTGAGCGTGGAACGCGTGCCTAGGTCCGGCTTTGCAAAACCTTGTCGGCCCCCTGCCCCGTCAGCTCCTGCAAATGGTCAAATTCACCGCGATAGGTGCCAAGCCCCAGCGTGGCGGAGCGCAGGTCGATGATCAGATCATGCACCTCCGATTCCGGGATCATCGCCAGCAGCACATCCCAGCCGTCCCAGCCACTGCGGGCATCAAAGCCGAGAATTTGCCCGCGTCGGCCGCTGACAATGCTGTTGACGCGCGAGGTATGTTCGGACGGCATGGCGATTTCCACCTTGTAGATGGGCTCCAGCAGGACCGGATCGCATTTCGGCATCCCCTCGCTCATGGCAAGGCGGGCGGCGGACCGGAATGAGTTTTCGGAGCTGTCCACCGAATGAAACTGCCCGTCAAACAGGGTCACCGCCACATCGACGACCGGAAAACCGAGCGGCCCTTCGGCGAGATATTCACGCACCCCATGTTCCACCGCCGGGATATATTGCCGCGGCACGGAACCGCCGACGATCTTTTCCTCGAAATTGAAGCCCGAGCCACGCGGCAGCGGCTTGATCTCGATATGCACATCGCCGAACTGGCCATGCCCGCCGCTCTGTTTCTTGTAGCGGGCATGCTGGGTCGCCGCCTTGCGAATGGCTTCCTTATAGGCGACCTTCGGCCGACGCGCGCGGACATTCAGCCCGTATTTGCTGCGCATCCGGTCGATGGCGACGTTGAGGTGAATCTCCCCCTGCCCCCAGAGCAGCAATTCCTGCGTATCCTGCCGATGCTCCACCCGGAGGGAATTATCCTCCTCCACGATCTTGGCGAGCACGGCCGACAGCTTGACCTCGTCTTCCCGTTTTTCCGGGAAAAGCGAGACGCTGTAAACGGGCGTCAACAGCTTATCCTCGGGCAGATGCGTGGTGCTGTCGACTGCGAGGATATCCCCCGTCCGCGCCTGATCCAACCGCCCGAAGGCAACGATTTCCCCGGCCCCCGCGCTGTCGCGTTTTTCGGATTTTGCCCCCTGAAGCCGAAAAATGCCGCCGATCCGCCCGGCATCAAAAGTCTCCCCATCGCGCACTGGCCCCGACCAGATACGGGCGAGTGACAGCTTGCCGCCCTGCGCCGACATATAGGTTTTGAGAATTTGCGCGACCGGCGCGCCGGAGGAGGCGTCGACCCCGGCCCGCGCCGCCGCAAGCGACGCCTCCGGCACTTCATGGCGAAGCGCCTTCAACAGCCGCCGGACGCCACTGTCATTCTCGGCCGAGCCCAGGAAAACCGGCGTAACCAGCCCCTCGCGCAGGTCATTTTGCAAAAGCGCGTAGATTTCCTCCCGCTCCGGCTTGATATCCTCCAGCAGTTCCTCCATCAGGTGATCATCGAAATCCGCCAGCTTTTCCAGCATGGCAAAGCGGGAGGTTCCCTCCTCCTCCGCCATTTCCGGGGGCAGGTCGATGATGCGGGACGCCTCCCCCTCCTTATAGACATAGGCCCGCTCGGACGCGAGATCGACATAGCCGCTGATGATATTGTCCTTGAAAATCGGCACCTGGCGCAGCACCAGCGCCCGCTCCGTCACCGCCTGCAGCGAATTGAACAGCTCATGGACGGAACCGCGCGCCTTGTCCATCTTGTTGACAAAGACAAAGGTCGGCAGCTTCTTCTCCTGCAGGCTTTTGAGCAGCGGCGTCAGCGTCAGAACCTTCGCCTCATCCGGTTCGCACACGACCACCGCTGCATCCACACCCTTCAGGGCATTTTCCGTTTCCTGGAAAAATTCGATCGAGCCCGGACAGTCGAGAAGATAAAAATCATCGCCCAGATAATTGATGTGACCGGCATTCACCTCGACGCCCATCTGCCGTTCCCGCGCCTCGCGGGAGCTGTCGCCGCAGGTCGTCCCCGCCGTGACACTTCCCTTGCGATCCGTCTCCCCGCAGATATGAAGAATGGCCTCAAGAAGTGTGGTTTTGCCGCTCGAATAGGGACCCACCAGCGCAATGCTGCGAGGCCCCTCTGGTTTGTCTACGACCATGACGCGCCTCCCTTTTGTTAGATTTTTCTAATGTTCCACCTCCTGCCCGGCAGGTGCAAGAAAAATCTGCCACCGCCGCCGGAAGGCGCGGAAAACCGGCCGGGACGCTCGGCGGCGTGTCTTCGTTCCGACGAAAACAAAAAAGGCGGCCGAATCACCGGCCGCCTTTGATGGGGATATGTTGTGCGCTTATTTCAGGCTGGCGCAGAACCGCTGGATCCGTTCGCACGCTTCCGTCAACGCCTCCGTCGAGGTGGCATAGGAAATACGGAAATTCGGGGACAGGCCGAAGGCCTCCCCATGCACGACGGCGACGCCCTCGTTCTCCAGCAGGGCGGAGACGAAGTCGAGGTCATTTTCGATCAGCTTGCCCTCCGGCGTTTTCTTGCCGATGCAGCCCGTGCAGGACGGATAAACGTAAAACGCCCCTTCCGGCAGCAGGCAGTCGATCCCGGCGGCCTGATTGAGCATGCTGACCACCAGATCGCGCCGTTCCTCGAACACCTTAGCCCGCTCGGCAATGAAATCCTGCGGACCGTTCAACGCCTCGACAGCCGCATACTGGCTGACCGAACAGGGGTTCGACGTGCTTTGCGACTGGATCGTCGCCATCGCCTTGATCAGCGGCACCGGTCCCGCGCCATAGCCAATCCGCCAGCCGGTCATGGCATAGGATTTGGAAACGCCGTTCATGGTCAGCGTCCGGTCATAGAGGGAGGGTTCAACTTCCGCCGGGGTGACGAATTCGAAGTCACCAAAGACCAGATGCTCATACATGTCATCGGTCATGATCCAGACATGCGGATGCCGCACCAGCACATCGGTCAGGACTTTCAGCTCCGCGCGGTTGTAGCCTGCGCCGGACGGGTTGGACGGCGAGTTGAAAATCAGCCATTTGGTTTTCGGCGTGATCGCCGCCTCCAGATCCTCCGGCTTCATCTTGAAGTTATTTTCCTTCGTCGTCGGCACGATCACCGGCGTTCCGCCGCCAAGCAGCACCATATCCGGATAGGACACCCAGTAGGGCGCCGGGATGAGCACTTCATCGCCCGGGTTCAGCGTCGCCATCAGGGCGTTGTAGATAATCTGCTTGCCGCCCGTGCCGACCGTCACCTGCGCCGGTTCATAATCGAGATTATTGTCCCGCTTGAACTTGGCGCAGATCGCCTTTTTCAGCTCCGGGATACCATCCACTGCCGTGTATTTCGTCTTGCCTTCCCGGATCGCGCGGATGGCGGCTTCCTTGATATTGTCCGGCGTGTCGAAATCCGGCTCCCCGGCGCCAAGACCGATCACATCGCGTCCGGCCGCTTTCAATTCCGCTGCCTTTGCCGTCACTGCAATCGTGGCAGATGGTTTGATTCGTCCCAGGCTTTTGGCAATAATAGACATGACTTTGATTCTCTTTCGGCTAAAAAAATCCGCTCGGGCACATGCCCGCAAGCAACAGAGCTATAGCGTTTATTGCCTGTCGAGACCACCCGTTTTTTGACGATTTTTCAATCATTCCCCCATATTTTCCGCCCCTTTTCAGCAGAAAGGAGAAAATAGGCGGCGGTCTTTCTCAATTTGACCTGGTTTTGCTTCTGCTGCCCTCTGCATCCCGTTCGGTTCGCGCTTTGAACCGGCCGAAACTTTCCGACGCCTCCTTCATGATCCAGTCACGAAAGGCCGCAATGCGGGGCCGGTCCGCCGTCGCTTCCGGGCAGACAAGATAGTAGGAATGATGCGCCTGAATCGGCTGGATATCGAACGGCTGCACCAGCCGCCCGGCCAGCAGGTCATCGGCGGCCAGCGTACTGCGCCCGAGGGCAATGCCCTGCCCTTCAATCGCCGCCGAGAGCAGCATGGAGCTGTCGTTGAAGCTCGGCCCTTTCTTGGGGTCCACATCAACCACCCCGGCCATGATCAGCCAAGCCTGCCAGTCAATGCGCATATCGTCATGCAGCAGCGTATGATGCTTCAGATCCCCCGGCGTGCGCAACGGGTGCCGCCCCTCGAGCAACGCCGGGCTGCACACCGGAAACATGACCTCCTCCGTCAGCAGCTTATCGACCCGCAGGCCCGGATAATTGCCGTGGCCATAACGGACCACCACGTCCACATCCTCGCGGTTGAAATCCGTCAGATGGTCGGAGGCGGAAAGCCGCACGTCTATATCGGGATGCGCCTCGCGAAAGCGGCTGAGACGCGGCAGCAGCCAACGCGCCGCAAAGGAGGGCAGCGTGTCCACATGCAGGGCGCCGGACGCATCCTGCCGCATGATATTATCTGTTGCGACGCCAATCGCCTCCAACCCCTTGCGCACGCCAAGGAGATAGGTCTGCCCTTCCTTGGTGAGGATCACCGCACGGTTCAGCCGTATGAACAGCGGCACCCCCAGCCATTCCTCCAGCGCCTTGACCTGATGGCTGACCGCCGCGGGCGTCACGAACAACTCATCCGCCGCCTTCGAAAAACTTAAATGCCGGGCCGCGGCCTCAAAGCTGCGGACGGCTTTCAATGGGGGAAGGCGCATTTCCGGCTCCCTTTTCAGATTAGAAATTCTAATACATTTTATTAGATTTTGTCGTTTGCAATCAACCCCTGAAATTGACAAATATACGCCATTGATAAGAGCCGATGTGATGCGGCGAAGGGCGCCGCCCTGTTTCTTGAAGGAAAAGTGATATGTCTGTAAAAAGCAATGTAAATGGCAGAAACCTGGATTTTTCTCCGGTCGTTAGCCGGTATGGCTTCCGCGGTATTGTCAGCGCCGCGGCATCGCTGATCCTGCAATGGCAGGGCCGTGCGGCGGAACGTCGCCATCTTGCGGATTTGGACAAACATGACTTAACCGATGTCGGCCTGACATTTGCGGATGTCCGCCCCGAAACCGAAAAGCCGTTCTGGCAGTCCTGAGTTACCCCCCCAGCCCGGAGCATAACTGCACCCTTCCTGTCCGCAGGCTCCGGGCGACCCGATCCCCTTTTTCCGCTGGTTTTTCCGGACAACTGGAATAAGCTTTCACCGTTCCCATATTATAGATGGAAATCCGCGCCCATTTGGCCTATAAACGGATCATGCAGAAAGAGAACAAACCGGAAACAATGACTCTGGAAGAAGCCCCGGCGATTTTTATCCCGCACCGGCCTGCCCGGCCCGAGAAATCGGAAGGCGGCATCCCCTTCGAGGTGGTCTCGGAATATGACCCGGCGGGCGACCAGCCGGAGGCCATCGTCGGGCTTGTGGACGGGCTTAAGCAGCAGGAACGCGATCAGGTTTTGCTCGGCGTCACGGGGTCCGGCAAGACCTTCACCATGGCTAAGGTGATTGAAAAACTGCAACGGCCCACGCTGATCCTCGCCCATAACAAGACCCTCGCCGCGCAGCTTTACGGGGAGATGAAAGCCTTCTTCCCCAACAACGCGGTGGAATATTTCGTCTCCTACTATGATTATTACCAGCCGGAAGCCTATGTGGCGCGCACCGATACCTATATCGAAAAAGACGCCTCGGTGAATGAGCAGATCGACCGGCTGCGGCATAGCGCGACCCGCGCGCTGCTGGAACGCGATGATGTGATCATCGTCGCCTCCGTCTCCTGTATCTATGGTATCGGATCGGTGGAGACCTATAGCGAAATGACCATGGATCTGAAGGTCGGCGAAAATTATGACCGCCAGCATCTGCTGCGCCAGCTCGTCGAGATTCAGTACCGCCGCAATGACGCCAGCTTCACCCGCGGCACCTTCCGCGTGCGCGGCGACACTATCGAAATTTTTCCCGCCCATCTGGAAGATCGCGCGTGGCGGCTGTCGCTGTTCGGCGACGAGTTGGAGGCGATTGTCGAGTTTGATCCACTCACCGGAGAGAAGAGCGGCTCTCTCAAGGAAGTCCGCATCTATGCCAACAGCCATTATGTGACGCCGAAACCGACCCTGCGTCAGGCGCAGGAGCTGATTAAAAAGGAGCTGAAATCCCGCCTCGCCGAGTTCGAGGCGCAGAACAAGCTGCTGGAAGCGCAACGGCTGGAACAGCGGACGACGTTTGATCTTGAAATGATGGAGGCGACGGGCGCCTGCGCCGGGATTGAGAATTATTCCCGCTATCTGTCCGGACGCGGCCCCGGAGAGCCGCCACCGACGCTGTTTGAATATCTGCCCGACAATGCGATTTTAATGGTCGATGAAAGCCATGTCACCGTCAGCCAGATTGGCGCCATGTATCGCGGCGACTTTCGCCGGAAATCCACCCTGTCGGAATATGGCTTCCGCCTGCCCTCCTGCATGGATAACCGACCGCTGAAATTCGAGGAATGGGAAACCATGCGCCCGCAGACGATTTTCGTCTCGGCCACTCCCGGCCCGTGGGAGTTGGAACGCACCGGCGGCGCCTTCGTTGAGCAGGTGATCCGCCCGACGGGCCTGACCGATCCGGACTGCATCATCCGCCCCGTGGCGCAGCAGGTCGATGATCTGATGCGCGAGTGCAAGCTTTGCGCCGCCAAGGGGGAGCGGGTGCTGGTCACCACCCTCACCAAGAAAATGGCGGAGGATCTGACTGAATATTTTCATGAGAACGGCATCAAGGTGCGCTATCTGCATTCGGATATCGACACGCTGGAACGGATCGAGATTATCCGTGATTTGCGCCTTGGCACCTTTGACGTACTGGTCGGCATCAACCTGCTGCGGGAAGGGCTGGATATTCCCGAATGCGCCCTTGTCGCCATACTGGATGCGGACAAGGAAGGATTCCTGCGCTCATCCACCTCACTGATCCAGACAATCGGCCGCGCTGCGCGAAATGTCGATGGCCGCGTGATCCTCTATGCGGACAAAATTACCAAAAGCATGCAGTTCGCCCTGGATGAAACCAAACGGCGTAAGGATAAACAGGAAGCTTTCAACGCCGAACATGGCATCACTCCCATGTCAGTGCGCAAGAATATCGGCGATATCATGCAGAGCGTCTATGAACAGGACCACTATAATGTGAGCCTGGGCCTGGAAGAGGCGAGCCATATGATTGGCCATAACCTCACGGCGCATATCGAGGATATGGAGAAGAAGATGCGCGGCGCCGCCGAAAATCTGGAATTTGAGGAGGCCGCCCGCCTGCGCGACGAAATCAAGAAATTGCAGGACCGGGAGTTGGGCATCGGCGGCCCCAACAGCGGACGACCGCAGGGCCGGTCCCGCAAGGGCAAGGCCGGCACCCCGCATGTGCTGGGCGGGCGCAGCCGGAACTGACGCGATGGATCAGTTTTCCACCGCCATAAAGCCGAAGCTGCGGATGATCTCCCCGCCCTCATCGGACTGGATGAAGTCGTAGAACTGCTTGGCGGAATGGGTGTCATGATCCTTGATCAGAGCCATGCCATAGACAATCGGCGGATGGGACTCCTCGGGGAAGGTTGTCACCAGCCGAAGATTTTTCGCCAGCTTGAGATCGGTGCCGTAAATAATGGCGTAAGGCACCTCGCCCCGCTCCACCAGCGCCAGCACGGCCCGGACATTCGGCAGCAAGACGGCCTGCTTCCGGACAGCGTCCCACAGGCCGAGAGTTTCCAGCGCCCCCTTGCTGTAGGAGCCGACCGGCACGCTTTCCGGATCGCCAATGGCAAGACGGCCATCGCCCAGAAGCTCCGGCAATTTTGCAACATCAAAATCCATCACTTCAGGATTTTCCTTCGGGGCAACCAGCACAAGGCTGTTGGACGCCATGGTCACCAGACTGCCCGGCACCAGCATCTTTTCGTCATCCAGAAATTGCAGCCATTTCATATTTGCTGACACAAAAACATTGGCCGGGGCACCCTCACTGATCTGGCGGGCCAGCGTCCCGCTGCCCGCGAAGGAGGAAATCACCGGCAGGCCGGTCTTCTCCTCGAACCTCTCGCCCAGGGACGATATGGTCTCCGTCATGCTGGCCGCCGCAAAAACGACGACCTCATCCCCCGCCGCGCGGGCCGGACCGGAGAAAGGCTGCAAGATGGCCAGCAAAAACAGTGCGCGCCATATATTTCTTTTTTTCAAATCGGCAGCCATTATGACAGCCCCTCCGGGCAATTCGTGAAACGTGAAATAATATGATAGTCTATTGATAGACTTTCGACAGTACAAGATATTGAGTCATTCATGCCCTTGCTTTCAAAGATATTTTTCACGGTTGCCCTGCTTCTTTTCACAACGGGCTGGCCCGGGCCGCTGTATGCCAAATCCCCCGCGCCCGAAAACTGCGCCGCGCGGCCGTTCGATCAGGGCAGGCTCTGGAAAGTATCGAAAGAGGATATCCCCCCCCAGCCATATATTCGGCACCATGCATTCGAAGGACCCCCGCATCCTGCATCTGCCGGGGGTTGTCATGCAGGCCTTCACCGGTGCAGGGACCGCCATTTTCGAAACTTCCCTGAAAGACAATGATATCGCCCGCTCGCGCGCCCTTATGCTGCTGCCTGCCGGGGACAGTCTTCGGAACCGGCTCGGCGATGCGCGGTTCGGCCGCCTGCTCGGCATCGCAGAACGCTATGGTCTGACAGCCGACACGCTCAACCGTTTCAAAATATGGGCGGCGGCGGCGGTCATAAGTCAACCGCCCCCTGACCCGGCAACCGGCCAGTCCATTACCCTGCTCGACAAGGAACTCGAAAAATCCGCGCTGCAAACAGGAAAGCGCGTTCTTGCCCTTGAAAGCAATGACGAGCAGCTTGCGATCTTTGATGCGATGCCCGAAACCGTCCAGATCGAATATCTGGATCAGGCCATTTCGGAAAACCCGCGCCTGAATGAAGAGCTGGAGACATTGACCAGCCATTATCTTGCCGGGCGGACCGGCTGGATTGCCTGTGATCTTGAAGAAACGCTCAAAACAGCAAGCCCCGACCTTGATCGGGTCATGACGGAGGAGCTGATCGACAAGCGCAACCGTCGCATGGTGGAACGCATGCTGCCAGAGCTTGAAAACGGGAACGCCTTCGTCGGCATCGGCGCCCTGCACCTGCCCGGCGCGGAGGGGGTTCTTTTCCTGCTGCGCAAACACGGATTTTCTATCGAGCGGAAATACTGACACCTCAAACGCCGGAGCGACGCCTCTCTGTTTCCCTGACTTTCCGGATCCTCCGGATCACCCCCGTCAGAAAATGCAATTTTTAGTGTTTTTTGCCCTTTTACAGGCAAAGGGGCGTGTCTATATAACAATGAATTGTCTTGACGGGGCTGCAGCGACGATATGGCGGCGACAGAGAATAAGCTCCAGGGTGTTTGTGCAATATGATGTATCTACAGGTGGCTGCGGGACTGGTTATTCTGCTGGTCTGCGGCGAACTTCTGGTTCGAGGGGCTGTTTCTCTTGCTGAACATGCCGGTGTTTCCAAACTTCTGATCGGCTTTACAGTTGTTGCCTTCGGTACATCAGCGCCGGAACTCGTCGTTTCGGTTCAGGCCGCCCTCGATGGCATGCCGGGCATCGCCTTCGGTAATGTGGTCGGCAGCAATATCGCCAATATCCTCCTTGTGATGGGCCTGCCGGCGCTTATCTATCCGCTTTTCGGCGATCCCCGCTCGGCAACGCGGGATACCTGTTTCATGCTGGCCGCCTCGCTTATGCTGATTGCCTTTGCCTGGATGGGGGTCATCGGTTTCTGGCAGGGCGTCATCTTTGTCACCTTCCTCATTACCGTCATTGTCACCTCCTACATTCGGGCGCGGAAAGAAGGCGCCAAGGATGTGGATGAAGCTCTTGAAGAGTACGAGCAGAACATGCCCAAAAACCTGGGATTCAGCCTGCTGTTCATTCTTATGGGACTGGTGGGGCTGGTGCTCGGCTCGCATCTGCTGATTGGCGGGGCCGAAATGATTGCCCGCGCCGCCGGTGTTTCCGATGAAATTATCGGGCTTACCCTCGTCGCACTCGGCACGTCCCTGCCCGAACTCGCGACCTCCATCATCGCCGCCGTTCGCCGCCATGGCGACGTCGCCATCGGCAATGTGCTCGGCTCCAACTTTTTCAATATTGCCGCTATTCTCGGCATTACCGTTATCATCGAGCCCATGGCAGCGCCGCTCCAGATCCTGCATTTTGATCTCTGGGTGATGCTGTTTGTCTCCTTCCTGCTGGTGCCGCTGTTCCTGCTGCGCATCAGGATAGGCCGGGTTGTGGGAATAATTTTCTGTACGGCTTATGTCGCCTATGTCCTGCTTCAGTTTTATGGTATGTCCGGGACCGGCGTCACATAATATCAGGCAGCAACAACCGGGGTATTTCCACCATGTCCAGAAACGCGCTGATAACCGGAGCGGGCCGGCGTATCGGACGGGCCATTGCCCGCGCGCTTGCGGAAAAGGGCTGGGGCGTCGCCTTGCATTATCGCCATTCGGCGGAAGCGACGCAGACGCTGCAAGGAGAATTCACCGCGCGTGGCGGCCATGCCGCCGTCGTGCAGGCCGACCTTGCTGAGACCGCAGATGTCCAGCGGCTTGTAGCAAAGGCGAGGGACGCTCTCGGCCCGCTGCACTGCCTGATCAACAATGCTTCCCTGTTCGAGAATGATACCCTTCATGATGTAACGGCAGAGAGCTTTCATACGCATCTGGATACAAACCTGCTTGCGCCGCTGTTGCTGACCCGGGATTTTGCCCGCCAGCTTCCGCCCGGCGAGCAGGGCAATGTGATCAATATCGCGGATCAACGGGTCTTCAATCTCAGGCCCGATTTCCTGTCCTACACCCTCAGCAAGACCGGGCTGTGGACACTCACCCAGACAGCAGCCATGGCGCTTGCCCCGCAGGTGCGGGTCAACGCCATCGGGCCGGGGCCGACACTGGCGAACAGCCGACAAAGCGCCGATGATTTCAAAGCGGAGCAAGCGTCCGTCCCCCTCGGCTATGGTCCCAGCCCGGAAGAAATTGCCCGTGCCGTGCTGTTCATCCTCGACGCCCGGTCCATGACCGGCGAATTTATCGCCCTCGACGGCGGTCAACATCTGCCGACCTCCGGCCAGATGAATGCGGAGACTTCCCATGAATAAATCGACACCGCTCACCGTTCTGCACCCGCTCGACAAGCTGGTCAACCCCGGCAAAACCCACAAGATCTTTATCCGCGATCTGGTGATCGACATGCTGATCGGCGTCTATTCCCATGAGAAAACCACGCCGCAGCCCGTCCGCATGAATATTGAAATGACAGTCAGCGACGCCGCCGGACCGATTGGCGATAACTACCGAAATGTCGTCTGTTATGAGACCATCACAAATCATGTCATTCGCATGGCAACGGGAGAGCATGTCAATCTGGTCGAGACCCTCGCCGAAAGGACAGCCGCGATCTGTCTTGCCAATGAACGGGTTAGCCTTGTGACGGTGAAAATCGAAAAACTGAATGCCATCAAAAACACCGCGAGTGTCGGCGTTGAAATTCTCCGCACAAAAGGGTGAAAATGGCGTCAGGAGACTGGAATCACTAAAATTTTCGGAAATGTCATCGATAGTTGTGCACATTGGGCGAGGATCGGGCTGATTCTGCAATTGCCGCCGAATAAAATCTAGAAAAACTCCGACAGGCTTTCTTGACTTTTAAAAAGTATAATTATTTCAAATAGTTATAACTTTGACTAAAAAATAGGCATCTTCGTGAAAGGCTAGGTTTCCCCGGCCTTGTGGAGGTCTGCGGGCAGCTTATTCACAAAGTTTTCCACAGGAATCGTGGATAGTGTAAAAAAACTGTAACGGCGGTCCATGGACATATTTTTTTCAACCTCTAATGTCTCTTACAGATAGGGGGGTTAGGGTCTTTTACTCAGGATGCTTTTAACTATACCTTGCAAGCAACGCCGGGCCCGGCGCCAAAAGAATTAGACAAATGATGGATCAGAATACCGAATCAAATCATCAGAACAACAGCTCCCCCTTCCGCCGCGGGGCGGAGGTGATCGAACGGTTTCTGAAAACTCTGCCGGGCAGTCCCGGGGTATACCGGATGATCGGGACGGACGGGCAGGTTCTGTATGTTGGCAAGGCGAAGAACCTCAAAAAGCGCGTCAGCTCCTATATCAAGGCGACGGGACAGTCGAGCCGGATCATGCGGATGGTGTCCCTCACCCGGTCGATGGAATTCGTCTCCACCCATACGGAGGTAGAGGCGCTGCTGCTGGAAGCCAACCTGATCAAGAATCTGAAGCCGCGCTACAACATCATCCTGCGCGATGACAAATCCTTCCCCTATATCCTGATCACCGGTGATCATGACTGGCCGCAAATCACAAAGCACCGCGGCGCCCGCAATCGCAAGGGCGAATATTTCGGCCCCTTCGCCTCCGCCGGGGCAGTCAATGAGACACTGGCGACTTTCCAGCGGCTGTTCCCGCTCCGCTCCTGCTCGGATTCCGAATTCCAGAACCGCACCCGCCCCTGCCTGCAATATCAGATCAAGCGCTGCTCCGGTCCCTGCGTCGGGCTGATCAGCCGGGCGGATTATCTCGATGTGGTGGAGGAGGCGCGCGGCTTTCTCTCCGGCAAGAGCCATCAGTTGCAGGAGAAGCTGGTCAGTCGCATGCAGACCGCCTCCGATGCGCTTGACTTCGAGCAGGCGGCCATATTGCGCGACCGGCTGAAGGCCATGGCCCATATCCAGTCGCGCCAGACCATCAACCTGCCGTCAGAAGACGAGGTGGATGTCATCGCCGCCTATCAGGAGGGCGGGCAGACCTGCGTGCAGATCTTCTTCCTGCGCTCGGGCCAGAATTTCGGCAACCGCGCGCACTACCCGTCCCACAACAAGGACGATAGCCCCGCCGACGTGCTGGCCGCCTTCATCGGTCAGTTCTATGACAGCCGCCCGGCGCCCCGGCGCATCTGGACAAGCCATGAACTTCCCGATGCAGAGTTGATCGGCGAGGCCCTTTCGATCACGGCGGAGCGCGTCGTGCGGATCGAGACGCCGAAGCGCGGGCCGAAAAAGGAAATGGTCGATCATGCGCTGATGAACGCAAAGGGGGCACTGCTCCGCCGGATGGCCGAGAATGCGAGCCAACGCAAACATCTGGAAGGGGTGGCGGAGGCTTTTGACCTGCCCGAACCGCCGCAGCGCATCGAAGTTTATGACAACAGCCATATTTCCGGCACCCATTCCGTCGGAGCGATGGTTGTGGCCGGGCCGGACGGATTCGAGAAAAAGGCCTATCGCAAGTTCAACATCAAGAACAGCGCCCTCGCGCCAGGCGATGATTACGGCATGATGCGCGAGGTGCTGACCCGCCGCTTCTCCCGCCTGCAGAAGGAAGACCCGGACCGGGCCGGGCCGGGCGCCTCCGGCTCGCGCGAGCAATGGCCCGATCTGGTCCTGATTGACGGCGGACAAGGACAGCTCAATATCGCGCAAGAGGTATTCGACGAGCTCGGCATCAGTGATGTGACCCTTGTCGGCATTGCCAAGGGGCCGGATCGCAACGCCGGACGTGAACGTTTCTTCATCCCCGGCAAAGCTCCCTTCTCGTTACCGGAAAAGGACCCGACGCTCTATTTCCTGCAGCGGCTGCGGGACGAGGTGCATCACTTCGCCATCTCCACCCACCGGGCGAAGCGATCAAAAGCCATCGGCCGGTCGCCGCTCGATGACATTCCGGGCATTGGCGCAAAACGCAAGAAGGCCCTGCTCAACCGCTTCGGCTCGGCCAAGGGCGTAGAACAGGCGGCTCTCGGCGATTTGCAGGCCGTTGAGGGGATCTCCCGGGCAACGGCCGAAATCATCTATAATTTTTTTCACGAGGAAAGCTGACTTCTGCTCTTTTATAAAAGCAAACCCCTGCCTATACTGGCTTTTTCAGCAGACCGTCGGCGACCAGAACTTATATGCTCCTAAGCCTGCCTAATATACTCACCCTGTCGCGGATTATGGTCATTCCGCTGCTGCTCGCATCGCTGTTCCTGCCGGGCACGCTGGCGAGCTGGATTCCGCTCGGGCTGTTCGTGGCGGCGGGCATCACCGATTTTCTCGACGGCTATTTCGCGCGCCTGTATGGCCAGACATCCAAGCTCGGACGGTTTCTCGATCCTGTTGCGGATAAGCTGCTGGTGGCCTCTGCCCTGCTGGTGCTGGTCGGCATTGACCGGATCAGCGGCTGGGTCCTGATTCCGGCGACGATCATCCTCTGCCGCGAAATTATGGTCTCTGGCCTGCGCGAATATCTCGCTGAGTTGCGCGTCGGCATGCCGGTGAGCAAGCTCGCCAAATGGAAAACCGCAGCGCAGATTTTTGCTCTCTGCTTTCTACTCGGCGGTCCCGCCGTCGCGCAATATGTCGATGCCATCCAGATCGGCGAAGTCCTGTTGTGGGTCGCCGGCCTGCTGACCGTCTGGACGGGATATGACTATCTGCGCCTCGGCCTCAAACATATGATGGATGACGGCCCGTCGGTACAGAGCTGATACAGGGTCAGGCTTGATTTGCATGCATATCATCGGCATTTCAGGATGGAGCGGAAACGGCAAGACAACCCTGTTGACCCGGCTTATCCCGGCCCTCAAGGAACGCGGCTATGACGTTTCCACCATCAAGCACGCGCATCACCGCTTCGATATCGACCAGCCGGGCAAGGATTCCCATCGCCATCGGGAGGCCGGGGCCGGTGAAGTCCTGATTTCCTCCGCCCGCCGTTGGGCATTGATGCATGAAAACTGCGACGAGGTGGAAGCCTCGTTCGAGGAAATTGTGCGAAAGATCACGCCTGTCGATTTCCTGCTGGTCGAAGGCTTCAAGTCGGAAAACTTCCCCAAGATTGAAGTCTGGCGGCCGGAAAGCGGCAGTGCTCCGCGCCATGGGGAAGATAGCAGCATCATCGCCCTTGCGACAACGGTGCGCGGATATGACGTGTCGATCCCAGTTCTGGATCTGGATGATGAGCAGCAAATTGCGGATTTCATTATCGGACATTTCCGGGGAGAGGCCGCACCAGTCCACGCGCTGCAGGGCGACTGCTTCGCACAGGGGGAAGATATCCTGAGCGCCCGTGACGCGATTGCCCGCATTGCCACATCGGCCGATATTGCCGTCGGGCAGGAAAGCTGTCCCCTTATGGAGGGATGTGGCCGGGTGCTCGCGGCGGATATGCATTCCTCCCTCGATTTGCCACCCGCAGATAACTCCGCCGTGGACGGCTATGCCTTTCGGCATCGCGACTATCTGGAAGACCCGGCCCTGCCTCGGGTTGTGTCGGGATACAGCAGGGCGGGGCATCCCTTTGCGGGCAGGGCGGGAAAGGGCGTTGTCAAGATACTGACCGGCGCCCTGATGCCGGAGGGGCTGGATAGCGTCGCCATGGTCGAGCATGTCCATCTGGACGGCGACCGCATCCGCCTGCCCAAGGGGTTGCAGCCCGGTGAGAACCGCCGCAAAGCGGGGGAGGATATCCGCAAAAACCAGCTTCTTCTCGAGCGCGGCCACCGTCTCCGGCCACAGGATGTCGGGCTGCTTGCCTCTGTCGGTATTTCACAATTGCCCGTTTACAAACCGCTGCGCGTTGCGCTGTTCTCCACAGGCGACGAACTGCTGGAACCGGAACAGCCGCCCGCCCCCGGCCATATCCATGACAGCAACCGCTACATGCTGCTGGCGCTACTGCAAAAGCTGGGATGCGAGACCAGCAATCTCGGGATCCTGCCCGATGAGCCGGAGGCAATTGAAACGGCCCTCCACCAGGCCGCCCGGCAGCATGAGCTGATCATCACCTCCGGCGGCGTCTCCGTCGGCGAAGAAGATCATGTCAAACGCATTCTCGCGCGTATTGGTCGGCTGCATTTCTGGCGTATCGCCATCAAGCCCGGACGCCCCCTCGCCCTCGGCCAGATCGGCAGCAGCGCCTTCATCGGCCTGCCCGGCAATCCGGTCTCCACGCTTGTCTGCGGGCTTCTTTTCTTGCGCCCGCTGATCCAGCGCCTGTCCGGCGCGCGGCAAACCCCACCGCTGCATTTTACTGCCACGGCCGACTTCACCTATGAGAAAAAACCGGGCCGCCGGGAATGGCTGCGCGCGCGGTATCTCGCGGCAGAGGGTGGTCCCGGCAGCGTGCAGATCTTCCCAAGACAGGGCTCCGGCATTCTCTCTTCCGCGGTCTGGGCCAACGGGCTGGTCGAAATTGACGAAGACTGCCGCTATATTAACAAGGGAGACATGGTACAATTCCTTCCCTTTTCGGAGTTTACGGGATGAAAATTCTCTATTTTGCCTGGCTGAAAACAAAGCTGCAGATGAACGGGGAGACCCTGCCCTGGGCGGCGGAGCGGCCGGATACGGACAGTCTTGTCACTTGGATGCAGTCACGCGGGCCCGCCTTTGCCGAAGTTTTCAGTGATCGCGATGTTGTCCGCGTCGCCGTCAATCAGGAATATATCACCGGCAACACCCCGATTTCCGAAGGTGACGAGATTGCCTTCTTCCCGCCGGTCACAGGGGGCTGAATGATCCGCATCCAGCAGGAAGCCTTCGACACCGGCGCGGAGATTGCCGAAATCAGCAAGGGCCGCACCGATATTGGCGCCATTGTCAGCTTCACCGGGCTGGTGCGGGATTTTAACGATGGCCGCAATGTAACGGGCCTGGCCCTCGAACATTATCCCGGCATGACGGAGCGGGAACTTGAAAAAATCGAGGCGACCGCCCATCAGCGCTGGCAATTACAGGCGAGCCGCATCATCCACCGCTATGGCAACCTTGCCCTCGGTGAGCCTATTGTGCTGGTGATTACCGCCTCTCCCCACCGGCAGGATGCATTTGATGCCGCCAATTTCCTGATGGATTGGCTCAAAACGAAAGCGCCCTTCTGGAAAAGCGAAATCACGGCCGATGGCCGCACCGTCTGGGTAGAGGAACGCAAAAGCGATATTGACGCCGCCCGGCGCTGGCAGAAGTAAGAACCCCGCCGCCCGATCCGGGGCGCGGCGCACCTCAACATAAAACCGGTTAAATTATATTTATCAGGTTAAAGATTACGCTGCTGCGCGATCAACCATTCGCTGGCCAACCGGTTCGCCTCGGCAATCTGCACGGGCGACATCTTCGACATCAGCACCTTGTTCATCTTCGGCGCGGCCTTATCCCCTTTTGCGCCGGAAATCAGGGACCATTTCAGCGCCTCGATCCGGCTGAGGGAGTTTTCGATTTCCCGCTGCGCCGCCGGGGTCCCGAGATCGGCGATCTTCGCTTGCTCGAATATCTCCTCGACAACATTGCGATCCAGCCCGTCATAGGATTGCAGCGCCGCAAGGGATGCCGACTTTTCATCAGTCAGAGGAGACGAAAGCTGTTGTGACGTGTCGCCCTGAATGGACGCCATCTGCTGCGGTGGGGTTTTCTGCGGTGACGGCGTAAGGCCGCCGGTGCCCGCCTCCGGCTTTGTCAGCGGTTTGCTTTCCTTCGGAATATCGGTGGAGGCCGGAACGGCGTTTGGGGTTCCCTCAAGTTTCGCGGCGGGATTTGTTGCACTCCCTGCCGTGCTGCCCGTTTCCGCGACAGGTGCGGGAACCGTTTCTTTCGTGATGCTGCCATTCGCGGATGGGGCGGCCGCGACGGTAGGAGCGGAAGCTGGAACGTTGCTGACAGGGGGGGCTGATGCGGCGGCCGGGGCGCCTGTCGATCCGGCGCTCGATCCCTGCTTCGCCATCAGGGCGGCAAGGCGCGCGCGCGCGGCTTCCTGCTCATCCACCGCGGGAGCGCTCGTCCGTTCAGCAATGGCCTGACGCTGGGCGGCAATCTGCTGATCCCGCAGCGCAGCCTGCCGTTTGGCTTCCTCCGCCTGACGCTGGGCGGCCGCAATGGCGGCCTGGCGGCTTTCTTCAAGGGTGCGGGCCTCTGCCTCCTCTTGCGCCTTGCGTTGTTCTATCATTTCTCGCTGCGCCGCCGCACGCTGATCGGCCAGCGTATCGGGAGCGCCGATTTCCACCCTTGCGCTGGACGGGCGTTCCGCCGCCGCAACGGCGCGCATCTGCTGATAGGCCGCTTCATCCTGACCGGTGTACGCCCGGAACCAAACCCCGACCGTCGCCAGAGTTCGCAAATGCGCCTCCTCGACCTCGGCCGCGCCAAGCTGGCCGCTCAGCCGCTCCGCCGCTTCACCCGCCTCTGTCAGGCCTTGCGCCGCGGCAAGGCGGTACCATGACAAGGCATCCACCGGATCGGCAACAACCCCCTCCCCGCCCTTTTCAAGAAGCTGGCCAAGCGCGAACTGCGCCCGGGAATCACCCCGTTTGGCAACGGTAATCCATTCATCAACCGCCGTGACGGCATCGCTGCGGTCAAGCGCCGCCCGCCCCGCCTCAAAGCTTGCGAAGGCGGGGGATATACTAAAAACGGCCAGTCCAAGGGCCAGGGAGACTCCGGTCAGTTTCATGATTGCCTGTTGTTTCGAATAATCTGCGGCTCAGCCAATTCGTAAAATTTGCAGCATTTTAAACGATATTGCGCAAAAATCAAAATGCCCGTCCCAACATGGTTAAGACGGGCATCGGTAACCGGGTATGTATCCGGCTTATGCGGCTTTTTTACGGCGGACGCAGTTATCGTAATCCTTGATCAGCATTTCGCAGATGGCGGCCGGCGTGAACTGGTAGGTGCCGATGCTGCCGACCGGAGTGACTTCCGCCGCCGTGCCCGTGAGGAAGCATTCCTGGAAGGTGGCCATTTCCTCAGGCATGATACCGCGTTCCACCACTTCGATCCCGCGCGCCCTCGCCAGATCGATAACGGTGCGGCGCGTGATTCCGTCAAGGAAGCAGTCCGGCGTCGGCGTATGAATGACGCCATCGCGGACAAAGAAGATGTTGGCGCCGGTGGATTCCGCGATCTGTCCTCGATAATCCAGCATCAGCGCATCATCAAAGCCTTCGGCCTCCGCCTCATGCTTGCTGAGCGTACAGATCATATAGAGACCCGCAGCCTTCGACTTGGTCGGGATAGTTTCCGGAGAAGGGCGCTTCCACGGAGACATCTTGAGGCGAATGCCTTTCATGCGGGCCTCCGGCGAGAAATAGCTCGGCCAGACCCAGGCGGCAATGGCCAGGTTGATGCGGTTGTTCTGCGCCGAGACGCCCATCATTTCCGAACCGCGCCAGGCGACCGGACGGACATAGCCATCAACAATCTTGTTCGCGGCAACCGTCTGGCGGCAGGCCTCGTTAATTTCATCCGCCGACTGCTCGATCCGGAAACCGAGAATACGAGCCGATTCGATCAGCCGGTCCGTATGTTCCTGCAGTTTGAAAATTTCACCGTCATAGACCCGTTCCCCTTCGAACACACTGCTGGCATAATGCAAACCATGCGTAAGCACATGGATGTTTGCATCCCGCCATGGTACGAGTTTACCATTCAACCAGATGAAGCCGTCGCGATCGGCAAAAGAGGAGGTATCCATTTTCAAGCACCTTGCGTTATTATTGCTATCATATATTCCCACTTAGTATTCGATTCTGTCGAATCGAGTAGAATTTTTGTAACATTCTGAGAAATATATGTCAACATGACTGACTTAAAATCGGCGAATAATCCGCTTTTTCTTCGCGAAGAGGAGCTCAGGCAGGCGATAGAACTGCTGTTTTTCGCCTATCGCGAATTCACGGCGGGTCCGGACCAGATTCTCAAGGACTATAATTTCGGGCGGGCGCATCATCGGGTGATTCATTTTGTCGGCCGCAATGAAGGTATAATTGTCTCCGAACTTCTCGATATCCTCCGCATTACCAAGCAGAGCCTCAATCGTGTGCTCAGCAATCTGATCGAGCGCGGTTTCATTGAACAGCGACAGGGGGAAGAGGACCGTCGCCAGCGCTGCCTGTATCTGACGGAAAAGGGGCGCAAGCTGGAGCAGGAGCTCAGTCGGGTTCAGCGCGATCTGGTCGCCCATGCCTTTCGCGAGGCCGGTGCCGATGCCGTCGCGGGATACCGTAAAGTATTGCTCGGCCTGATTGACGAGGATATCCGGGATACGGTGCTGAAACGGGTGCTCAAACCATGAGTATGAACGGATCGGGTCGCGGATATGCTGGATAACGCACCGCATATTCTGGTCGTCGACGACGATGTCAGGCTGCTGTCGCTCCTCAGGAAATACCTTATGGACAACGGCTATCGCGTCACCACCGCCGGGACGGTCGCCACCGCGAAAAGCCGGATGACAGGCTTCTTCTTCGATCTTGTCGTACTGGACCGCATGATGCCCGGCGGCGATGGCATCGATCTCGCCCGGCATATGCGCAGCACCACCGGTTTCAGCAAGGAAATCCCTATCTTGATGCTGACGGCGATGGGCGATGCCGAAGACCGCATTGCCGGGCTGGAGGCCGGGGTGGATGACTATCTCAGCAAGCCGTTTGAACCACGGGAATTACTGCTGCGGATCGACGCTATCCTGCGCCGGGCCAAACCCGAAAAACGGCAGGAACTCAGTTTTGGCCACTTCACCTTCAATCTGGAGCGCGGCGAACTGTTGAAGGGAGGCGATATTATCACCCTGACATCCGGCGAATCCCTGCTGCTGAAATCTCTGGCGGCCACGCCGGGTGTGCCGATCAGCCGTGACGACCTCTCGGCCACCAGCGGCAGTCAGGGCCGCGCGGTCGATGTGCAAATTACCCGCCTGCGCCGCAAGATCGAAGAGGATCCGAAATCACCGCGATATCTGCAAACAGTCCGTGGTGAGGGATATGTCCTATGGGCGGATTAGCCAGACTGCATCATATATACAAGGAGATTACCGGCGGCTTTCTCAAGAAATTGATGCCTCGGACGCTGTTTGGCCGTTCCATCCTGATTGTCGTCCTGCCCATTCTCCTGTTGCAGATTCTGGTGACTTATATCTTTTACGAACGGCACTGGGATGATGTTGCACGCCGTCTTGCGCAAGGGGTCGCCGGAGACGTTGCCGCCGTTATCTCATATCGGGACCGGTTTCCGGGGGAAGCCTCGGAAGCGGATATCCTCGCTATTGCCCGCAGCCAGATGCGCCTCGCTGTCAGTATCCGCGACGGGGAAACCCTGCCCGAAGGCAGCGACAAACAGCAAAGTTTCGGCTTTCTGGAAAGTCATCTTGTGAATGCTCTGCGGGAAAGCTTGCCTGCCCGCCCTTTTCACATCTCAACGAACAAGAAACTGGAATCCGTGATCATCCTGATCCAGCTTCCCGACGGGATCCTCCAGGTCATTGTGCGGGACAAACGGCTGTTTTCCACCACCACCTATATTTTTGTGATGTGGATGGTGGCGATTTCCCTTGTCCTGCTGGGGGTCGCTCTCATGTTCCTGCGTAACCAGATGCGGCCCATCCGGCAGTTGGCAACGGCCGCGGAACAGTTCGGCAAGGGACAGTTTGTTGAGGATTTCAAACCGTCCGGCGCCCAGGAAATCCGCTCTGCCTCCCGTGCCTTTCATGTCATGAAGCATCGCATCCTGCGTCAGATTACCCAGCGCACCGAAATGCTGGCGGGGGTCAGTCATGATCTGCGCACCCCCCTCACCCGCATGAAGCTGCAGCTGGCCATGATGCCGGACGGGGAAAGCCGCAGCAGTCTTGAGGACGATGTCGCCGACATGGAAAAGATGGTCGAAGGCTATCTTGCCTTTGCCCGCGGTCAGGAAGCCGAAGCCGTTGAGGATACTGACCTTCCCGAATTGATGAATGATATTGTTACCAACGCCCGGCGACAGGGAACGGCCGTCTCGCTGACCACGAAACCCGAGAGCTTCCGCGCCGACATCCGACCGAACAGTTTCAAGCGGTGCATCACAAATCTGGTTAACAACGCCGCGCGATATGCCGATGAAATCTGGATCACGGTTGAAGAAACTGCCTCGGAGATTGTGATCCTCATTGAGGATGACGGACCCGGCATCCCTGCAGACAAGCGCCGCGATGTCTTCCGCCCCTTCTTTCGGCTGGATCCATCGCGTAATATGGAGACGGGAGGCAGTGGCCTTGGCCTGACCATCGCCCGTGATGTTATTCATGGGCACGGCGGACAGATCGCCCTTGGACAGGCACCGACCGGCGGCCTCCGGGTTGAAATTCGCCTGCCTCGCTGACCGCTCTATCCTGTTAAAAGCTATTCCGTGAACGGTGCAAAGGCTGCCTGCAGGGCTGTCTGGCTTTTCTGGTCGGCCAGCGGCACCTCGGCAAAGGCCGCATTGGCGAGGGCAAGGACAGGGGGAATGCTGGCCAGCGCCAGCTCCGGTGACTTGGCGGCGGCCGCAATCACAAACACCTTCTGAACCTCCTGATTGAGGGTTTCAATCAGCGCCGACAGATCCTGATCCCGTGATTTGATGGCGGAAAAGGCCTGCCCGGCCTTCTGGCAGGCCGCCTCAATCTGTTGGCTGTGTTTCTGAAAAAGTGGAGAGAGATCCGGCGGCGCGGGCATTTGCGTCGCATTCGCCACCCCTTCCGCCTTGTCCCTCTCTTCGCTCATCGCTTTCGTCCTCTTTTCAGTGAAGCCGTCCGCCGACCGGCACGTCATGGTCCGGTGCGGCCAGTGAGATATTCCCCTGCGCATCGCTGAAACCCAGCACCAACACCTCCGACATGATCGGGCCAATCTGGCGCGGAGGAAAATTCACTACCGCCATCACTAATTTGCCCAGCAACTCTTCGGGCTGATACAGCTTGGTGATCTGGGCTGAACTTTTTCGGGTGCCAATTTCATCACCGAAATCAATGACCAGCTTGTAGGCAGGCTTTCGGGCCTCTGGAAAAACCGCCGCCTCGACAATCCGGCCAACGCGAATATCCACTTTCAGAAAGTCATCAATCGTAATTTCCTGTGTCATATCCATACCCCTCTTTCCATAGCGGCAGACTAGGACAAAGCACCGTGAAAATCACCCGCCTTGTCCGCCGGATGAAAATTTTTCGGCAACTTTGCTGATTGTGTCCAGCGACTGCTGCATGGATTTATTGATCGCATCGAAAGATTTGCCAGTCGCCGCCGTCAGGGTCTCCGCCGATTTGGTCAGGCTGTCGATGGTAAGATTGAGATTATCCACCTCCGGCTTCAGATCAAGCGTCCCTGCCGGGCCCGCTTTCGCCGCCGTCACAGAAGCATCCAGCGAGGTCTGCAAATTCTGGATGGTCTGTTGCAGAACGGCCCGCTGCTGCGAAACAATCTCCTGCAATCCCCCGGAAGCCGACTGAACGGCGGCCGTCATTTTTTGGATATTGTCATTCTGCTGCGCCGTGATGGCACTGAGGTCGGGGATGATCATTCCCCCCGCCGCCGTTGGTCCGCCGCCGCTTGCGCTGCTTGCGCCACCCGAACCACCTGTCCCACTCGGGGCGCTTGGGTCCTCTGCGGGGGATGCCGCGGAGGCGCTACCGCCAACGGCATCACTGTCCGACGTTGTCTTGTCAGATGTTTCGACCATATCCTCCTCCTTCTCTTAAAAGACAGGATATGGTGAATATTATTCTACTTTAAAGTGTGCAATTGAATTGATAAGCTAGCCAAGCTCTTTTGATCGTTCCGTCGCAGCCGCCACTGTCTTTTCCATGAGCGGCGCCAGCCCCGATTTTTCATCCATCAGGACAGCAAGCCCTGCCGCCGTGGTGCCATTCGGGCTGGTGACATTCACGCGGAGTTGCGCCGCTGAGTCAGAGGATTGACGCGCCAGCGCCCCGGCCCCCGCCACTGTCTGCTGCGCCAGTTGAACCGCCAGCGCCTCCGACAGGCCCGCCTTGACGCCCGCCTCTGCCATGCATTCAATCATGTAAAACACATAGGCGGGCCCGGAGCCGGAAAGGCCGGTCACCGCATCCATCAGCGCTTCCTCCTCCACCCAGGCGACTTCCCCGATAGCCTGCATCAGTTGATCGCAAACCTCCCGCTGAACCAGGGAGACCGCCACATTGGCGCAGGACACCATCATCCCCTGATGCACGGCAGCCGGGGTATTCGGCATGGTACGGATGATCGCGGCATCGGCTCCGAACGCCGCCTCGAAAGTTGCAAGGCGGGTACCTGCGGCGATGGAGATAATAAGGCTGCCCGCCGCCGCGAAGGCGCGATAGGTCGGCAGCACATCAAGGATAACCTGCGGCTTGACCGCTAAAACAAGCACATCGGGGCGGAAATCATCGGGGATGTCATCCACAGCGGCCACAGCCTGACAGCCGAGCCGGGCCGCAATAGCAAGATTTTCCGGACCGGGGTCGACAACGACGATATCGGCTGGCCGGATCCCTTTATCGATCCAGCCGCCCAACATCGCCTGCCCCATCTTGCCGCTGCCGACAAGAAGCAGGGAAAGCTTCATGGTCTTATGCCTCTCCCATGGTTTCAAACATGGCCGCCTCAATCGCCTCTTCCGGTGTCTTGCCGCCCCATAGGCAGAACTGGATAGCCGGATAGAATTTCTCTAGCTCGCCCATGCCGATCTCCACCAGCGCCTGTATCTGTTCGCTGGTCAAAACCGGGGCGCCACCCAGCAGCAGGGAATGCCGGAACAGTACCATCCCTTCTTCCCGCCAGGTATCGAAATGACCGACTGGCATCCGTTCATTCACCCGGCCGAGCAATTCATAAATCATCGGATACATGCGGTCGGGAATCTTGATGTCATAGGCACATGAAAAATGGATGGCGCGGAGATCGGAGCGCCAGGAAAACCAGAGATGATACTGGCACCAGCTCCCCTCCACCCCGACGGTCAGTTCATTATTCCCCTGCCTGTCAAAGGACCAGTCGTTATCGACGATAATGCTTTCGATGAGATCAAGGGGGTTGGGGTCGTCTAGTTCTTCGTGAGAGAGATACAAGGACGTCATGGAGCCATTCCTTTCAGAACTATCCCGCCGACCGCGCCCTGTCACCTGCCGCAAAGCGTGCGCCGGTAAGGAAATCTACTACAGGCCATATATGGTGCTGCTTCACAACGAACACCATAAATCTAGCGTAGTCTCCCTCGGGTTGCGGCGCAACAAGGAATATGGTCGGGAGCGTTATTTCTTGTGGATAAATATGATGGAAGAAAGAAGCGGTCGTCGTCTGCGCTTGCCGACTAGGCCGTGCCGCTGTCTTCCGTTTTCGGCTTCGCCGCTTTCGCAGGGGCAGCTTTGCGTTTTGCCGGGACCGGTTTGGAGAGAGCGTCGATCTTCGCTTCCAGCGCAGCGAGACGATCTTTCAGCGCATCATTTTCTTCGCGCGCCAGGGCGGCCATTGCTCTCACCGCATCAAACTCCTCCCGCGGGACCAGATCCATCCCGGCGATGACTTTCTCCATCTTCTGATGGATCAGATTTTCCCATTCCGCCTTCACACCCTGCGCCGTGCCGAGCGCGCCGGTGGCGAGACGGGCAATATCATCAAAAAGGCGTGTGTTGGTCTGCATGGTGATCATTCCTTTAAAAAAGATTTGCCCCATAATGGCAACAGCGATACATGAATGCAATCGCCTAGCCGTGATATACTTGCGAATATCACCTTCAGCTTTATATAGTGGCCTGCATGATGTTATCGACCCTTTTTTCGGCTGTCGTCTTTCCCGAAATTGACCCTGTCCTTGTACAGGTCGGGCCGTTCGCCATCCGCTGGTATGCCCTTGCCTATGTCGCCGGCCTGATCATCGGCTGGCGCCTGATGATGTATTTTGCGCGCGACGCCAGATCGCGGGTGACGCCGAAGCAGGCCGATGATTTCCTGATCTGGGCAACGCTCGGCGTGATTCTCGGCGGACGTCTCGGCTATGTCTTGTTTTACAAGCCGGATTATTATTTCACCCACCCCGCGGAAATATTTATGGTCTGGCAGGGCGGCATGTCTTTTCACGGCGGCTTCCTCGGCGTCGTGCTGGCAACGATCCTTTATTGCCGACACCAGAAAATCACCATCCTAGACTTTGGCGACCTGCTGTCCATGGTCGTGCCGATCGGACTGTTCTTCGGACGGATTGCCAATTTCATCAATGCAGAGCTTTATGGCCGGGTGACCGATGTTCCCTGGGGCATGGTCTTTCCGGGTGGCGGGCCGGAGCCCCGGCATCCCAGTCAGCTATATGAAGCCGCCCTTGAAGGAGTGCTGCTGTTTCTTGTACTGCTCATCTTCCGGAAAACCCGCTTTGCCGAAAAGCCCGGCTTTATTATGGGGCTGTTTTTCGCAGGTTATGCCATCGCCCGCAGTTTTGTTGAGCTGTTCCGTGAGCCCGACGCCTTTCTCGGCTTCCTGATCGGCGGGCTGACCATGGGGCAGCTCCTGTCCCTGCCCATCCTGATTGTCGGGCTTTACTTCATGTTCCGGCCCCGCCGCACGCCTGCATGAGTCCTCTCACGGATATTCTGAAAGCCCGGATTGCGGCAGATGGTCCGATTTCCCTGCATGACTATATGACCCTCGCCCTCAGTCATCCTCTGCACGGCTATTACACGGCGGCGGAGCCCTTCGGGCCGGAAGGCGACTTTCTGACCGCGCCGGAAGCAGGCCAGATGTTCGGTGAGTTGATCGGCTTGTGGGCCATAGATGTGTGGATGAAACTCGGCAGTCCAGAGACGTTTCTGCTCATCGAGATGGGCCCCGGAAACGGCACCCTGATGGGCGATGCGCTGCGCAGTGCGCGGCTGATGCCGGAGTTCCTGAAGGCCGCCGATATCCGCCTGATCGAGATGAGTCCCCGGCTGCAAAAGAAACAGGCCACCCTGCTCGCCGGGTATGATGTCAAATGGCAGGAGAGCCTTGCCGACCTGCCAGAGGCGCCGATCATTCTCATTGCCAATGAGTTTTTCGATGCCCTGCCGATCCATCAGTATGTCAGGACAGGGACCAAATGGCGCGAGCGATGCGTCACCCATGACGGCACGGATTTCAAATTTACGCTGTCGCTTGACAGCGTCGATGTCGGTCCGGCGCCGGACGGCGCGGAGGGCGACATTCTGGAAAGCTGCCCGATGGGGGAGGCTCTTATTGCCGAAATTTCTGACCGGCTCCACATATCCCGCGGCGCGGCGCTCATCATTGACTACGGCCCGGCAGAAAAGATTATGGGGGACAGCTTTCAGGCTGTCCGGAAACACCGTCATGCCGCCCCTCTCTCCCGCCCCGGGGAGCAGGATTTGACCGCCCATGTGAAATTCGCCACACTCAAAAGAATCGCCGAAGCGCATGGTATCGAAGTCCATGGCCCGACGCCGCAGGGACTTTTTCTCGAACGGCTGGGGATTGAGGCGCGCCACCATCTGCTCCGCCAGAAGGCCGATGAGGCGCAGCGCAAGGCGCTGGATGCGCAGCTCCGCCGCCTGACCAGTGCCGAAGAAATGGGAACCCTTTTCAAGGCGATGGCACTTGCGCATAATATGCCAACATCACCGGAGGGATTTGGGAACTGATATGCTGACGAGCCGGAACCTGACTGACGACCGCATCGCCCATGCTTTTTTCACCCGCGAAGGCGGGATGTCCGAGGGGGTGTATGAGGGGCTCAACTGTGGCCCCGGATCGGCAGATGATCCGTCGCGGGTAGCGGAGAACCGGGTCCGCGCCATGCAGATGATCGGGCTCGATGGCCCCGCCCTTCGCACCGTGCATCAGATACACAGCACCGAAGTTGTGGTGATTGAGGATGACAGGCCGCTCGACCCGCGCCCCAAAGCCGACGCCATGGTCACCCGCCTGCCTGGTATCGCCCTCGGCATCCTCACCGCCGATTGCGTCCCGCTGCTGTTCGCCGATACGGAGGCGGGCGTCATCGGCGCCGCGCACTCGGGATGGAAAGGCACTCTTGGCGGAATCGGCGCAAAAGTCGTGGACGCCATGATCGGCCTCGGCGCGAATCGCGCCCGCATACAGATGGCCATCGGCCCGGCCATCGCGCAAAAATCTTATGAGGTGGGACCGGAGTTCCCTGCCCCCTTTCTCGCCGCCGATCCGGACGCCGGGCGGTTCTTTATCCCGTCGGAGAAGGCGGGACACCATATGTTTGATCTCGGCGGCTTCGTCCGCGCTGCCCTTGAAAAGCTGGAAATCGGCGGCATTGAATATCTCGACAAGGATACCTGCGCCGAAGAGGCACTTTTCTACAGCTACCGGCGCATGACGAAGAGGGGGGAGGCGGACTATGGTCGGCAACTTTCCGCCATTGCCCTGAAAGAGATCTGAGATGATGTCCCCCACTTGTGAGAAGAGGCAAAAATGCCCTATATGGTGATCTTCATCCTGTTCTGTCTGCTGGGAGTGCTTGCGACCTGTGCGATGTAATTCGGTCATAAAAATCCTGCTGGCCCTCTCCCTTGGTTTGCTCACCGCCTGCCAACCGCTGGAACGCCCCTTTCAGCCGGAATATAAATCCTCCTGGCGGGCTGCGCCCGGTCCGCGGGCCGCGCTTTATGTCGAGGTCGAGAAGGATGGCCCACCCGAGTTGGAACAGGCCGTCGCCAAAAAGCTGCAACAGCTTGGGATTGCCGCCTTCGCCGGGGACGCTCAGCCGAACCGCTATTCTGTGCGCGGCAGCATTATCGACACGGAAAACGGCAAATATCTGGACTGGACAGTATTTGATCCGCAAAATCGCAATACCGGGCTTTATGCGCGGGAAAAACTGCCTCCGGTGATGGTCGCCGGGGAAATTCCGACCCCCAGCTTTGATCGTCTGGTCCTCATCTCCGCCAGCCATATCGATAAATTGCTGGGCGGTGATGGCCTCACCCTTGATGAAGAAAACAAGCTCACCCTGTTTGTGCCCATCGTCGAAGGCGCACCGGGAGATGGCTCAGAAAGCCTTGCCGCCGCCATCCAGAATGAACTGGTCCGCCTCGGCCTCACCGTCCTGCCCACGGAAAACGGCGCCACCTTCATTGTCCGTGGCAGCGCCGATCTGACGCCGCCCGTTGCCGAAACCCAGGTTATTGAACTTGTCTGGAGCCTGGAGCGGCGCAATGGCGAGCAGGTCGGGCAAATCCGCCAACGCAACAGAATCAGGGCCGGATCGCTCAATGGCGCCTGGGGCGATACGGCCCGTCTGGCCGCCCAGGGCGGCGCCGATGGCGTGTATAATCTTTTACGCAAAAGCGAACCGGATTATTTCAAATCAAAATCATGATGTTATTTGCCGGAATCCGGCAGAAAAGGGTGTTTAAAATATTTACAGGGCCCATGCCCCTTGGTAAGTTCCGCCCGCCTAACGACTCGTTCACTTTTTTGCGAGTAATATGCCCGTTCTTTTGACTGGAAAAACCCGCAACTGACCAAAGGACTGTATCGATGAAAATTCTCGCCGGAAATGGCAATCGACCGCTGGCAGAAGCCATCGGAGGTTATCTCAAGCTACCCCTGACGGATGCTGATGTAAGACGATTTTCCGATATGGAGGTGTTTGTCGAGATCCATGAGAATGTCCGCGGTGAAGATGTGTTTGTCGTTCAACCAACCTCCTATCCGGCGAATGACCATCTGATGGAGCTGCTGGTCTGCATTGATGCGCTGAAACGCGCCTCGGCCGCACGCATTACTGCGGTCCTTCCCTATTTCGGATATGCCCGGCAGGACCGTAAACCCGGACCGCGCACTCCCATCTCGGCGAAGCTGGTCGCCAATCTCATCACCACCGCTGGTGCCGACCGCGTTCTGACCATGGACCTGCACGCCGGACAGATACAGGGCTTCTTCGATATTCCGACGGATAACCTCTTTTCCGCCCCCGTGATCGTCCCCGACATTGAAAAGCATTACGGCCGCGGCGAAGACATCACGATTGTTTCCCCCGACGTTGGCGGTGTCGTGCGCGCCCGCGCCTATGCCAAAAGGCTTGACGCGGACCTTGCAATCGTGGATAAGCGCCGGGAACGCGCGGGCGTCTCGGAAGTCATGAATATCATCGGCGATGTCAAGGGGCAGCGCTGCATTCTGGTGGACGATATTGTGGACAGCGCGGGCACACTTTGCAATGCCGCCAAGGCGCTCATGGAAAAAGGTGCCAAAAGCGTTGCGGGATATGTGACCCATGGCGTTCTTTCAGGCGGTGCGGTTGCGCGTATCAATGATTCCGCCCTGGATGAAATGGTCACGACCGATAGCATCATGGAAACCGAAGCCTCTCGCGCTTCGGGCAAGATGCGTCAGATTTCCGTCGCCCCGCTGATCGGCGAGGCGATGTACAGAATTTCAAAGGAAACTTCGGTTTCCAGCCTGTTCGACTGATCGACAGGCACTGGCGGCGCGGGCACCCCTGGAGGCACGCGCCATTCTCGCACCGGGTTCGCCCGGTGTTGCTCGTTACATAGGAGATTGAAAATGAGCGATAATGCAGTTCTGCTTGCAGAAACGCGTGACCGGGTCGGAAAGGGGACCTCTCGGGCATTGCGTCGTGAGGGTCGTCTTCCGGCCGTCATCTACGGGGACAAGAAAGAACCCGTATCCATTTCCCTGGCTACCAAGGATGTCGTCAAGGCAATCCATCGCGATTCATTCCTCGCGACCGTTTACACGGTAGAGGTTGGATCGACGAAGTATAATGTCCTGCCGCGCGACCTGCAGCTTCACCCGGTCAGCGATACGCCGATCCATATCGACTTCCTGCGCGTTTCCGCAAAATCCCAGATTGCCGTCATGGTTCCGGTTCACTTCCTCAATGACGAAGACTGCGTCGGCGTTCGCCGCGGCGGCGTTCTGAACGTTGTCCGCCATGAAGTCGAGTTGATGGTACCTGCCGGAAATATTCCGGAATCCATCGAAATCGACCTGCTCAACTATGACATCGGCGACAGCGTGCATATTTCCGACGTCTCCTTGCCAAAGGGCGCGCAACCGACCATTACGGATCGCGATTTCACCATTGCAACCATTGCAGCACCTTCCGGCGGCGTCTCTGATGACGAAGAGGAAGAGGGCGATGACAGCGAAACCGAAACCGTCAGCGCCGCAGATGAAGACAAAGACGAAGACTGATCGGAACTGACAGATGATATTGCTGGTTGGCCTCGGAAACCCCGGTAAGGGATATGAAGGCAACCGGCATAATTTTGGATTTATGGCGGTGGATGAGATTATCCGCCGCCATTCCTTTATGCCGGAGCGTGTCCGATTTCAGGGACTTGTCGCCGAGGGGACAATCGGTGGCGAGAAGGTGCTTGTGCTCAAACCCGCCACCTATATGAACCTGTCCGGACAGGCTGTCGGCGAGGCGGCCCGGTTTTACAAGATTCCCCATGAGAATATCATCGTCTTTCATGACGAGCTGGACCTGCCACTCGGCAAGGTGCGCGTCAAGACGGGCGGCGGGCATGGCGGGAATAACGGGCTCCGCTCCATCATCAGCCATATTGGCGAGAATTTCCGCCGCGTCCGGCTCGGGATCGGACATCCGGGAGAGAAACATCTTGTCTCCGGCTATGTCCTGAAAGACTTCGCCAAGGCGGAACAGCCGACAGCGGAGACTATCATCGACAGCGTCGCCCGGCATGTCGCCCTTCTGCTGGAAGGCAACGCCTCCGGCTTCATGAACAAACTGGCACTGGATGTCACCCCGCCCAAAGAAAGCCCGGCGGATACAACAAAAGGAAACTGAAAATGGGGTTCAAATGCGGGATTGTCGGCCTGCCGAACGTCGGAAAGTCCACCCTGTTCAATGCACTGACCCAGACGGCACAGGCGGCGGCGGAAAACTATCCCTTCTGTACGATCGAGCCGAACCTTGGCCAGGTGCCGGTGCCTGATCCGCGCGGCGAGAAGCTGGCGGAACTGGCAAAGTCAAAAGAGATTATCCCGACCCAGCTGACCTTTGTGGATATTGCCGGTCTTGTCCGCGGCGCCGCGAAAGGCGAAGGGCTTGGCAATAAATTCCTTGCCCATATCCGCGAAGTGGATGCCATCATTCATATGGTCCGCTGTTTCGAGGATGACGACATCACCCATGTGGATGGGCGGATCGACCCGATTTCCGATATCGACACGATCGAAACGGAACTGATGCTGGCCGACCTTGAAAGCCTTGAAAAGCGCGCGGAAGCTCTGGTCAAGAAAATCCGCGGCGGCGACAAGGAAGCCAAAAAGCAGAGCGAACTGATTGACCGTGCCCTCGCCGCCCTGCGCGATGGCAAGCCGGCCCGTACAGTCGCCCTGGCCGATGAAGAAGTGAAGGCCTTCCGGAATTTGCAGCTTCTGACACAGAAGCCTGTCCTCTATGTTTGCAATGTGGATGAAGGAAGCGCTGCGACAGGCAACTCCTTTTCCGAACAGGTCGCAAAAAAAGCGGCAACGGAGAATGCGGGGACTGTCGTCATCTCTGCCGCCATTGAAGCGGAAGTCGCCCAGCTAGACGCGGCGGAGCGGTCGGAGTTTCTCGCCGATCTCGGCCTCAGCGAAACCGGTCTCAGCCGGATCATCCGTGCGGGCTACGATCTGCTCGACCTGATCACCTATTTCACCGTCGGCCCGAAAGAATGCCGCGCCTGGACCATCACGAAGGGCACCAAGGCACCGCAGGCCGCTGGCGTTATTCACACGGACTTCGAAAAAGGCTTTATCCGGGCTGAAACTATCGCCTATTCTGCCTATGTGACGCATGGTGGCGAATCCGGCGCGAAAGAGGCCGGACTCATGCGACTGGAAGGTAAGGAGTATATTGTCGAGGATGGCGATGTCCTGCACTTCCGGTTCGCCAATTAGGGCGCGCCCGAACCTTGAGAAGCAAAGAATGCGCATCAGATCGGAACAAGATCGAGAGGTGAGAAAATGCGATATTGGGAAGATTTCACCATTGGCCTGGTGATGGAATTTGGCGACTACAAGACCACGGAGGAAGAGATCATCGACTTCGCCAGCGAGTTCGATCCCCAACCCTTCCATGTCGACAGGGAAGCCGCCCGCGAGCATTATTTCGGCGGCATCATCGCCAGCGGGTGGCATACGGGCGCCATGTGCATGCGCATGATGGTCGATCATTACCTGAAAGACTCCGCCTCCATGGGCTCACCGGGGATTGAACAGATCCGATGGAAAAAGCCTGTCCGCCCCGGTGAAACACTGCATGTCACTGCCGAGGTGCTGGACCGCAGCCTGCCCAAAAGCCGTCCTGAACTTGGTTTCGTCAAACTGTCTCATACGGTTAAAAACCAGGACGGGGAAATCAAAATGACCATGGTATCGAGCGGCATATTCCTACGCGACCCTGCTCGCCTCCAGGAAGGGGCCGGACAATGAACAAAATTTATTTTGAAGATATCAAGGTCGGCACCAAAACCGTTTCCAAGACACGCACGGTGACCAAAGAGGAAATGCTCGCCTTCGCCACCAAATACGACCCGCAGCCCTTCCATATCGATGAAGAGGCGGCGCAGAAAAGCATTTACGGCGGGTTGATTGCCTCCGGCTGGCATACGGCGGCGATCATGATGCGGCTGCTTGTCGATAACATGGGGAACCAGCGTGCGGGTCTCGGCTCTCCCGGTCTTGATAATCTGCGCTGGCTGCTGCCGGTCCGGCCAAACGATACGCTGCGCTTTGAGTCCGTTGTCATCGACACCCGCCGGTCGCAATCGCGGCCGGACATGGGCATCGTCCGCTCCGAAGTCAAGGTCTATAACCAGAAAGACGAAACGGTGCTCAGCTTCAATTCCATCGGCATGATGATGACGCGCCCGGCCTGATCCGGCCCTTCCCGTATTTTTAACTTAGGGCTGGCGTCAATCCGCTATATAGTTCTCCGGTCTAACTGCTTATTGCTGCTGGGGAATGTAAATGGACTTCTTTTTGTCGGGCTTTGCCATCTTTGTCATCGTCCTGGTGATTCTTGCCGTCATCGTCGTCATTATGGGGGTCACCATCGTTCCCCAAGGGTATCAATTTACCGTAGAACGGTTCGGGAAATTTACCCGAACGCTGCATCCGGGACTTGGTCTTATCCTTCCATTTATCGACAGAATAGGAAGCAAGATCAATATGATGGAACAGGTTCTCGATATTCCGACGCAGGAAGTCATCTCCCGCGATAACGCCATGGTGCAAGTTGACGGCGTGCTGTTTTACCAGGTTCTGGACGCTGCCAGCTCGGCCTATGAAGTCAGAGACCTGGAGCGGGCGGTGCAGAACCTCGCCCAGACAAACCTGCGTACTGTACTCGGCTCCATGGATCTGGATGAAGCGCTCAGCCAGCGTGACGGCATCAATGTCCGTCTTCTCAATGTGATTGATCACGCTTCCTCACCCTGGGGAATCAAGGTCACCCGGGTCGAGATCAAGGATATCACCCCGCCCATGGATCTGGTGGAAGCCATGGGCCGGCAGATGAAGGCGGAACGTCTTAAACGCGCCGTCATTCTGGAAGCGGAAGGGGTGCGGCAATCCGAAATCCTGAAAGCCGAAGGGGAAAAGCAGTCGATGATACTGGAAGCCGAAGGCCGCCGCGAGGCCGCCTTCCGGGACGCCGAAGCGCGCGAACGGCTTGCCGAAGCCGAAGCCAAGGCAACCCGCGATGTATCCGAAGCCATTGCGGCGGGCGACATTCAGTCGATCAATTATTTCATCGCCCAGAAATATACCGAAGCGATGAAGGAAATCGGCTCGGCGCGTAATTCCAAGGTCGTTCTCATGCCGATGGAGGCAAGCTCCCTCATCGGGACGCTCGGCGGAATCGGCGCGATTGCGCGAGAAGTGTTCAGCAAGGAAAGCGCAAATGATACGCGCCGCGGCGGTTCCGTGCCGAGTGTCGAGTAAGCCGCGCCATGGATATTCTTGTCAACTGGCTATCCAGCCTTGAATTCTGGTCCTGGTGGATTCTCGGGCTGTTCCTGATCATTCTGGAAATTTTCGCGCCCGGGACTTTTTTCCTGTGGCTTGGTATTGCGGCCGGTATTGTTGGCCTGATCGCACTCGTGTTCCCAAGCCTGCCCTGGGAATATGAATGGATTCTCTTTGCCGTTATCGCCATTCTCAGTATTCTTGTTCTCAGACGGTTCCTGAAACGGCATCCGGGAGTGGAAAGCGGCAAAAAACTCAACCAGCGCGGCGCACAGTATATTGGCCGTACCTTTGTTCTCACGGAAGCCATGCAGAATGGCCGCGGCAAGATCCATGTCGATGATACACAATGGGTGGTCGAAGGCGTTGATCTCGAGGCCGGTGCGAAAGTGATCGTTACCGGTGTCAGCGGTAATCGCCTCACTGTCGAACCCACCCAGTAAGAAGGGGAGAAACCTATGGGAGAAATGATTGAACTGACCGCTGCAGATGGTCATAAATTCGCCGCCTACCGCGCTGCGCCTGCAGCCGCGCCAAAGGGCGGCATTGTCCTGCTGCAGGAGATTTTCGGCGTCAACAGCCATATCCGCGAAGTGTGCGACGGCTACGCCAAAGATGGCTATCTGGTTGTCGCCCCGGCCCTGTTCGATCGGGTAAAACCTAGCGTGCAACTTGGCTATGAGCAGGCGGATATCAAGGAAGGCCTCGACTATCGGGCGAAGGTCGCGGAAGGTGACGCCCTCAAGGATATTGACGCCGCGGCCAAATCAATTCGAGATGTCGGCAGCATAACGGTCATCGGCTATTGCTGGGGCGGGACTCTCACCTATCTAGCGGCCTGCCGCCTTGCTTCCGTCGACAAGGCGGTCAGCTATTATGGCGGCCAGGTGGCCCAGTATATCAATGAGGAGCCTAAAATTCCGATTATCCTGCATCTTGGCGATGCGGACAATTCCATCCCCATGTCCGATGTGGAAATGATGCAGGCGAAACGGCCGGACATTCCAATGTATGTCTATGCCGCCGGGCACGGATTCAACTGCGACCAGCGCGGCAGTTATGACGCGGCGGCGGCAAAACTCGCCCGTGACCGCACCCTCGATTTTATCGGCTAGCCTTTCTTCAGATCACCGCCGAGGTAAATTCCAGGAGCAGACCACAGGCATCCTCCGGCCGGACACGGAGGGTGCCGTTGGCAATCCGTCGTTTGCTCACGCCGCTGGCCTCCAGCATGGCTTCCGTCTGTTCAAGATTTTCAACCGCCACGGACATGGCAATGAGATAGGGCAAGGCGGGGATCTCATCCTCCATGGTCAGGCCCGGAAACAGGAGGTCGATGTCCCGGTCATTAACAAAGATCAGGCTGCCGCGGCCGAAGCGGACGGTCAGCGTGTTGTCCGTCAGCGTTACATTGATCCAGCCGCAGAGCCGGCGATAATAATCGGCAAGTGCGCCCGGATCCTCCACCACCACAACAACGGCATTGAGATAAAGCGCGCCATTGGCGTGCTGCAACCACTCCGGGCGGCGGATCAGTTCCGGCGTCAGATGATGGCAGATGAAGAGATGCTTTGCCTCCAGCCCTGCGGAGGACGTCAGGCGGATCAGCCTGAATTCCGGCAGCACCTCCCCCTCCGGCAGTTCGAGACGACGCTTCAGCGTGATCAGATCGGATGGTTCCAGCGCCGCCTCGACAAGAGATCGATGCGTCTCTCCCGGCGCCTCCGTTGACAGGGCAAGGCCGAGCAGCCCCTCTCCCCGCTCCGCAAGTGCCTTATCCAACCCGTTGGTTTCGAGCGACGGGTCCACAATACCCAGAAGCTCGATATAATCTTCTTCGAACATGATGCAGTAATTGGCTGTGCCCCAACCGATATGGGAGCCCCGCGGCGTGATCGTAAAGCCCAGTTTTTCATAGGCAGCACGCGCCGCCTCAAGATCCTTAACACCGACAAGGCTGTGATCTATTCCCTTGATATGATGTAGCATTTGCCTCTCCTATTCGATCCGGCAGTCCTTCCTTACAATATCAGGCGGTGCGCCGTACGAGAGCGGTCAGCAGACCTGCGCCAATCAGAAAACAGGCGCCGGTCCGGTTCATCAGCCTGATCGCGCCGGGGCTTGCGAACCGCTGTTTGACTGTTCCGGCAAGGAATGCCCATATGAGCACATTAACCGCCGCAAGTGTCACAAATGTTGCTTCCAATATTGCAAACTGGACAAAAGCGGGTTCATTTACATTGACGAACTGCGGCACAAAGGCGACGAAAAAGACGATCCCCTTGGGATTGAGGGCCGTTACGATATAGGCCGAACGAAACATGGCAATGGGACTGCGGGACGGCCGCGCAGCAATACCGTCCACCCTGCCTTCCGCGCGCCAGAGCCGAAAACCCAGCCATATCAGATAGAGGGCCCCGGCAACCTTCAAAATGGTGAACAGGGTCGCCGACGCGGCCAGTACTGCCCCTGCCCCAAGCAATGAAATTGTCATGGCTGTCAGATCGCCAAGGGCAACGCCCGGCACAGTCGCGAGCGCCGTGCGTCGGCCGCCGGACAACGCATAGCTGATGACAATCATCAAAGTCGGACCGGGGATAGCGAGCAGAACGCCACTCGCAAGAACGAAAGATATCCAGATTTCCAATGACATGCGGTATATTCTCCTGAGCAAGCGGAAAGCAAGCCACAGCCGGATGCAATTGACAAGCAGGAATTTGGAGAAAAGCGGACGTCAGTCGCCTTCAAACTCACAGAGCGTGCGGACATTCACGCCCATATCGGTCAGCCGCTGGGATCCGCCGATATCTGGCAGATTGATGACGAATGCCGCCCCGATCACCGTTCCGCCCGCGCGGCGGATCAGATTGATGGCGGCGCAGGCGGTCCCGCCCGTCGCAATCAGGTCATCCACAAGCAGGATATTCTCCCCCGGCTTGATAGCGTCCTGATGCACCTCAACCGTATCGGTGCCATATTCAAGGTCATAGTCCTCACTCAGGACCGCCGATGGCAGCTTGCCCTTCTTGCGCACCGGGATAAAGCCGACGCTGAGCTGATGGGCAATAGCGCCGCCAAGAACAAACCCGCGCGCCTCGATCCCCGCCACCTTGTCGATCCGCACACCGGCATAGGGCCAGACAAGCTGATCCACCACATGCCGGAAGCCGCTCGCGTCCTGCCAGAGAGTGGTGATATCGCGAAACATGATTCCCTTGTGCGGATAATCGGGAATGGTGCGAATGACTGATTTGATATCCATGGCTTTTCCTGACTAGAGAACGCGACCTGCGACGGCATCCAGCATCCGGACAAGCGCCGGATCGCGCGCCTCCACCGCGGTTATGAGGGCATTATCGAGGGCATGATGACAACCTGCGGGGCATGCCTCTTCCCGAACAGAGAGAGCCGGGACAACCGCCTTAACGAGGCTGCGGGCGTTTTCCGCATTCCCAACCAGCACCTTAATCACTGTCGACACATCAACTGCATCATGATCGGGATGCCAGCAGTCATAATCGGTGACCATGGCAACGGTCGCATAACACAGCTCCGCCTCCCGTGCGAGTTTTGCTTCCGGCATGTTTGTCATGCCAATAACCTGACATCCCCAACTCCGATAAAGCTCGGATTCCGCAAGGCTTGAGAATTGCGGCCCTTCCATCGCAAGATAGGTGCCGCCACGATGAACGGGAATATCAAGCGCGCGCGCCGCCGTCTCCACCGCATCGCCAAGCCGCGGACAGACCGGATGCGCCATGCTGACATGGGCGACCAGTCCTGTGCCAAAAAAACTTTTCCGGCGATCTATGGTCCGGTCGATGAATTGATCGACAATCACAAAGGTGCCAGGCTTCAGGGCCGCCTCAAACGATCCGCAGGCGCTGACAGAAATAATTTCTGTCACCCCGGCCCGTTTCAGGGCATCTATATTGGCGCGGTAATTGATTTCTGACGGGGGCAGGCGATGTCCGCGCCCGTGACGGGGCAAAAAGACCATCTCAACCCCCTCCAGGCTCCCAAACAGCAACTCGTCCGACGGAGAGCCAAAAGGACTCTCAACTGCCTGCCAGCGCGTGTTCGTAAGGCCGTCCAGCTCATAGACCCCGCTGCCGCCGATCACGCCGATAACCGGCCGTTTCTCAGATGACATCATCCCCACCTCTTTTCATGCATCCGCTGCAATTTAGCCGCCAAAGCTACCGCTTGCCATAAAAAAGGGCGCTTGAAGAAGCGCCCTTTTTCGAAAATTTCCAATAGGATCAGTGAAGATCTGACCAGACCTTCCGCTTCACCGCATAGAACAGGCCCGCCAGAATAAGCAGGAACAAAATAACTTTCAGTCCCATCTGCTTGCGCTGTTCCATTTTCGGTTCCGCCGCCCAAGTGAGGAAGACCGTCACATCATGGGCCATCTGGTCAATGCTTGCTTCCGTTCCATCGGCAAACTCAACCTGATCCTCCATCAATGGCGGCGGCATCGCAATCTGATGACCCGCGAAGTAGGCATTGTAATTCATGCCTGGGGCGAGGGTGAAATCAGCGGGAGCATCCACATAACCGGTCAGCAGGGAATAAAGATAGTTATCCCCGTTCGGCCGGGCCTTGGCAATCAGCGAGAGATCGAGCGGATAAGCGCCATTGTTTGCCGCGCGGGCAGCCTTTTCGTTGGCATGCGGTGCGGGAAACTTGTCAGATGGTTTGCCCGGACGATCGAACATTTCACCGCTATCATCGGGTCCGTCAACGAAATCATACTCCGCCGCCAGCGCCTTGATCTCGTCTTCCGTAAAGCCGAGATCGGCCAGCGTCCGGAAGGCAACCAGGCTGAGACCATGACATGCCGCGCAAACCTCGCGGTAAACCTGCGCGCCCCGCTGTGCGGAAGCGCGGTCATAGGCACCAAACAGACCGCCATGTTCCCATGCAACCGATTTGAGCTCTACTGCCTCCCCGGCGGCCTGGGCGGACCCCAAGGACGCAAGAGATACGAATGCGGCCACGCCTGCAGACATCAATAATTTAAGCATTGGCCGCCTCCTCTTTCGCAGGCTTCTTCTTGGACAATACATCCTCCGAGATACTTGCAGGCAGGGGTTTCGGTTTTTCGAACAGACCGACCAGCGGCAGCAGGATCAACAGATGCACGAAGTAATATACAGTCGCGATCCGGCCCCAGATAAGATAGGCGCCTTCTGCCGGTTTACCGCCGATATAGGTCAGCAGGATGCAGTCCGCGACGAAAATCCAGAACAGCTGCTTGTAGATCGGACGGAAGCGTGCCGAGCGGATCCGGCTTTTGTCCAGCCAAGGCAGCGCAAACAGGACGAGGATGGCACCAAACATCAACAGAACACCGCCGAGCTTGTCCGGCACCGCCCGCAGGATTGCGTAGAACGGCAGGAAGTACCATTCCGGAACAATATGCGCCGGTGTCACCAGCGGGTTAGCCGGAATATAGTTATCCGGATGGCCCAGGTAATTCGGGGCATAGAACAGGAAAGCCGAGAAGAAGATCAGGAAGATCGCCAGACCAAACAGATCCTTCACCGTGTAATAGGGGTGGAAAGGAATGCTGTCCTGCTTGTCCTTGATTTCAACGCCTGTCGGGTTGTTGGAACCGCTTGTATGCAGCGACCAGATATGCAGGATCACGACACCGGCAATCACGAAGGGCAGCAGATAATGCAGGCTGAAGAAACGGTTGAGCGTCGGATTATCGACTGCAAAACCACCCCACAGCCAGGTCACGATGCTGTCGCCAACAAGCGGGATCGCACTGAACAGATTGGTGATAACCGTTGCGCCCCAGAAGCTCATCTGGCCCCAGGGAAGAACATAGCCCATGAAGGCCGTGGCCATCATCAGCAGGAAGATCACAAGGCCGAGCCACCACAGCAGCTCGCGCGGGGCCTTGTAGGACCCGTAGTAAAGCCCCCGGAAAATATGCAGATAGACGACAATGAAAAACATGGATGCGCCATTGGCATGCATATACCGGATCAACCAGCCATAATTCACATCACGCATGATATGTTCAACGCTGTTGAAAGCGTGATCCACATGCGGCGTGTAATGCATGGCAAGGACGATACCGGTGACGATCTGGACAACCAGCATGAACCCGGCGAGAGAGCCGAAAGTCCACCAGTAACTCAGATTTTTAGGCGTGGGATACTCATAGAGCGCATGATGCAGCATACCCGGAAGCGGCAACCGGTCTTCTACCCACTTTATGGCAGGATTTTTAGGTTCAAAAGACATCTTGGGACCCCCTACCCAATCTTGATATTATTATCGTCGAGGAATTCGTAAGGCGGGATCACCAGATTGGCCGGTGCCGGCCCCTTACGAATACGCCCGGACGTGTCATAATGCGATCCGTGGCAGGGGCAGAACCATCCCCCGTAATCCCCCTGGCCCTTGAGCGGGACGCAACCCAAATGGGTGCAGATGCCGATCATGACCAGCCACTCCGGCTTAATGACCCGTTCCGAATCCGGCTGCGGATCCGGCAGCGTGGCGAGATCCACATCCTCTGCACTGGCGATGTCCTGTTCAGTGCGGTGCCGCACGAAAATCGGCTTGCCCTGCCAGACAACTGTCAGTTCCGAACCGACGTCGATGCCGCTGAGATCAGCTTCCGTCGTCGAGAGCGCCAGAACGTCCGCGGATGGGTTCATTTGCGAGATAAACGGCCAGATAGCCGCCGCCGTCCCCACGGCACCAAGGCCGCCGGCTGCAATATAAAGAAAATCACGGCGCTTGACGCCGTTCTCCTCTTCAGGGGTGGTTGTCGTCATTTGTTTCCCCAAAGCCTAATTAAAATAATTCTATTGCGACCGCTTTTTGTCATTTTACGGCCGTATTGTCCAGCCCGAAGGTGATGCTTGCGACAATAAAGCGCGGTTTTCGCTGTATTTGTTACATCACTGCCATTACAACGGCAACATGCGACTTGCACTTTATCAGCCGGACATCGCGCCGAACGTGGGAACCCTGCTCAGATTGGGGGCCTGCCTGGGCGTTTCTATGGATATTATCGAGCCCTGCGGCTTCCCTTTCGGCGCGCGCGACATGAAGCGCGCCCTCATGGATTACGGGGCGGCGGCGGATGTCACACGCCATGTTTCATGGCCGGAATTCCGCAAAAAAAATGCCGGAAAACGACTCATCCTGCTCACCACGCGGGCCGAAATGCCTTACACCGAATTTACATTCACAGAATCGGATATTCTGCTGCTGGGTCGCGAGAGTGCGGGCGTCCCGCCCGAGGTACATGACGCCGCCGACAGTCGCCTTCTCATTCCGATGTCTCCTGGCCTCCGGTCCATCAATGTGGCAATCTCCGCCGCCATGGTGCTGGGGGAGGCCCTCCGGCAGACGAATGGCTTCCCGCAACAGGCCCTGGCAACCCAGACATAAAATTTCAGTGAAGAATGACATGACGGACACACAAAAAACACGCGCAGCCAGTTGGTTCCGTGACTTGAGAGATCAGATTCGCACTTCCTTCGAGGCGCTGGAAGACCAGCTCGCCGGGCCGCTCAGCGATCGCGCGCCAGGCCGCTTCGAGGTGACGGAATGGGAGCGACCGGGCGGCGGCGGCGGCGAGATGTCCGTCATGCGGGGGCGTGTCTTCGAAAAGGTCGGCGTCAATATCTCTACTGTCCATGGCGAATTTTCCGAAGAATTCCGGAATGCCATCCCCGGAACTGATAAAGACGGGCGCTTCTGGGCAAGCGGCATCTCCTTGGTCGCCCATATGCAATCCCCCCTCGTCCCGGCGGTGCATATGAATACCCGCCATATCATTACCGCCAGCCATTGGTTCGGCGGCGGCGCGGATCTGACGCCCATGTATCCCGATGATCAGGATACGCAGGATTTTCATGCCGCGCTGAAAGACGCCTGCGACCGGCATGATGCCGACTACTATCCCCGCTTCAAAAAATGGTGTGACGAATATTTTTTCCTGCCCCATCGCAATGAGCCGCGCGGCGTTGGTGGCATTTTCTATGACCGGTTGGAAACCGACTGGGAAAAGGATTTTGCCTTCACGCAAGATGTTGGCAGGGCGTTCCGCGATATCTACCCTGAGATTGTCCGCCGCCATATGAACCGTGAATGGACCCAGGAGCAGCGCGAGCACCAACTCCGCCGCCGGGGCCGTTATGTCGAGTTCAACCTGCTTTATGACCGCGGGACCACCTTTGGCCTGAAAACCGGGGGCAATACCGAAGCCATCCTGATGTCGTTGCCGCCAGAGGTGAAATGGCCGTAACCCGACCAGATCACTCCGATTTGATGCAAAGCTGTGACGCCGCGCACATTTCTTTTACTTGGGACCATGCTGGTGGCGGTGTATCATTCATGTGTGATCGCGAATTCATTTTGAGGATTAGTACGATGATCAGATACAGATACAGCTTGATAGCCTTGGTAGCGGCAACCATACGGAATATGCGGGAGTCCTTTGCAGGATCCGCAATGCCGGGGAAACCCTGTCACGGCTGCGACTGCATGTAAACGGACATCTGCCCCTCTCCTGCTGACGCGGAAAAATACAGACGAGTAGCTTGCGGGAAACCGCTGAGTAAAAGCAAAAGGCGTGAAACTTTCCGGTTTCACGCCTTTTTCTTTATCTATTTATTGATCTTCTGTGAGTGCGGGGACCGGGCTGGGCCCGGCCGTCCCCCATCAATTCAGTTGGCCTGGCGACGCAGGAACGCCGGGATATCCAGCAGATCCTCATCTTCCTGCTTCTGATCAATCTTGACCGATGCAGAGGCTTCCTTGCGTACCGGCTGGCCTTGCGGCGCGGCGGCGGGAGGCGTGGCCATTGGCGGCGCCGTCCGGCTCGTGACCGGCTCCCGGCGGACCGGCGCGGACGCCTCCTCTTTCGGGCTGTCCTTGCGGAAGGAACGGCTGACGCCTGTCATCCGCTCAAACAGGCTCGGGCCGCGTTTTCTGGTTTTGCTCTCGGTCACTTCCGATGCCACCTGCTGGGCGTCGGGATTGAGAAGCTTCTCCGGACTCTTGTCGACACGAATAGCGGGCGGCGCCTTGAACGGGCTATCACGGCCTTCGGCTTCCGCCAGTTCCTGATCGCTCTCTTCCATCTCCACATCAATCTCGGACAGCAAATCACGCTCCCGGTCGATGGCAAGATTGCCGCTCATGGAGGTCGTATCGAGGGAAGTTGCGCCCATTTCCAGCTTGTCAGAGCCTTCCGTTGCCCCAGATGCCTGAGCAACCGGCTGACCAGAGAAATTACCGCCAGGAATGCTGGCACCGAAACCGGAGGCGGAGACCGCTGCAACTGCCGGAATCATCGGTCCAGATGCCCCATCGCTTGCCCCGCCTGAGATTCCGGAAGCCGCTTTACCTTCCCCCTTGGTGGGCCGAAGGGACATAACATTCGGCGAATTCGCTTTTTGAACTTCCAGTGCATCAATTCCGGTTGCGACGACGGAAACGCGCATGCTGCCTTCCATCTGCGTATCGAAAGTGGATCCGACGATGATGTTGGCTTCCGGATCGACTTCCTCGCGAATGCGGTTCGCGGCCTCATCCAGCTCATACAGGGTGAGATCCATGCCCCCGGTGATGTTAATGAGAACGCCGCGTGCGCCCTTCATGGAAACATCATCGAGCAGCGGGTTGGAAATCGCGGCTTCCGCCGCCTCGATCGCCCGGTTCTCGCCGCTGGCCTCGCCGGTGCCCATCATCGCCTTGCCCATTTCGCTCATCACCGTGTTGACGTCAGCGAAGTCAAGGTTGATCAGTCCCGGCATGACCATCAGGTCGGTCACACCGCGAACGCCGGAATGCAGCACTTCATCGGCCATGTTGAATGCATCGGCAAATGTCGTCTTTTCATTGGCGACGCGGAACAGATTCTGGTTCGGGATGATAATCAGCGTATCGACATAGCGTTGCAGTTCTTCGATCCCCGCATCCGCAATCCGCATCCGGTGATTGCCTTCAAACTGGAAGGGCTTTGTTACAACGCCAACCGTCAGGATGCCTTTTTCGCGTGCCAGCCGCGCCACGACCGGGGCCGCGCCCGTGCCTGTACCACCGCCCATGCCGGCCGTGATAAAACACATATGAACGCCATCAAGGTGACCGGCAATTTCGTCGAGCGTTTCTTCCGCAGCAGCCGCACCGATTTGCGGTTTCGATCCAGCGCCAAGGCCTTCCGTCAGCTCAGCTCCCAGTTGAATACGATGTTCCGCCAAACTCTGCCGCAAAGCCTGCGCATCCGTATTGGCAACCACAAACTCGACCCCCTGCAACTCAGCGGAGATCATGTTGTTTACCGCGTTACCACCAGCTCCTCCAACGCCCAGGACAAGGATCTTTGGCTTCAGTTCTGTTTGCTCCGGTACTGACAAATTGATACTCACGGTACTCTCCTCCTTAAAGACGCTGACGAACACATAATTAATACCAAATATTGTGGTTAATGAAACCCCACTTCTTACATATTGACTAATTTTCAGCAAAAATTTTGTCTAAAAATTCTCCTTGAACCAGGTTCCAACCCGTAAAAGCCGACTTTTCGGCGGCTTTTCAGCGACCGACATCTTGATCCCGTCATCAAATCTTTCCCGGATCGCATAGGACAGCAGCCCGGCTGCCGTCGTAAAGGCCGGACCGTCGGTCGCATCGGCCAGCCCCTTAACACGGATAGGTTTACCCATCCGAACTTGTTTATCGAGAACCCGCGCGGTCAATTCCTGCACGCCGGAGAGTTGCGCAGCACCCCCGCACAGCACAGCGCGTCGTCCGGCAACCTTATTGTACCCCGACGCGACGAGCCGGTCGCTGACCAGCTCCAGTATCTCTTCAAGCCGCGGCTTGATAATGCCCACCAACATGGAACGCGGCACATGGTTGGCGACATCGTGGTCGCTTTCGCCGATCAACGGCACATCAATGATTTCCTTCTCATCGGCCGGGCTTGCCAACGCATTGCCATAGAGGGTTTTCATTCGCTCCGCATTGGCAAGGGTGGTGGACAGCCCGCGCGCAATATCATTGCTGACATGGCCACCCCCAACGGGGATGACCTCGTTGTAAACCATCTCCCCATCATAGAAGACGGCGAAGGAAGTGGAGCCGCCGCCCATATCGATCACCGTGACGCCAAGGTCCATCTCGTCTTCCACCAAGGATGCAAGGCCGGAAGCATAAGAAGCGGACACCATCCCGGCCACGCCCAGGTGACAGCGTTCCACACAATTGGCGAGATTGCGCATATGGCTGTTCTGAAGCGAAACCATATGCATGCTAATCCCCAGATTCTCGCCATACATGCCGCGCGGATCACGAATGCCGCGATTGCCATCCACGGTGTAGCCGACCGGCAGCGCATGAATAACCGTGCGCCCATCCGGCTGATAGCTCGCCCGCGCTTCTTTCAGCGTACGCTGCAAATCCTTTTCCGTAATTTCCTGGCCACCGATGGACATTTCCACATCGACCGTCTGCGATGCGGGCTTGCCTGCGGAGACACCAAGATAGACTTCCCGGACCGTCTCCCCAGCCATTCGTTCCGCCGCATCAACGGCCGAGCGGATCGCCTCTTCGGCCATTTCCATATTGGTAACGCCCCCGGCCCGGATACCACGGGAAACCTGATGGCCGATGCCGGTCACACGAAGGCGGCCTGCTTCCTCCGTTGCGACAAAGCAGCATACTTTCGTTGAACCGACATCCAGTGCCGCTAAAGGTCCGTTCCGTCCCGCCGCCATTAACCTTCCACCTGCTCCATCTCTCGTTTATCCATCTGCGCTTCCGTCATTCCGTCAGCTTCCTTGTGCTGCGACCCGCCGAATATTCGCCGCGCCTTCACCCAGCCTGACATACAAGCGATCACGGGCGCGCAAATCAATGGCAACCACATCCTTATCGAGGATCCGCTGCTCATTCTGCAGCCGCCCAAGCGCCTGCCAGGCTTCAAGCGCGCCCTTTTCCGGCAATTGTACCGTAATGTTCTTATCAAATTCCAAATTCCAGCGACGATCCCGGATCCGCACAGCACTTTCCAGCCGAGCGAACAGCTCCGGCGTCTGCACCAACATGTCGAACAGCTCCGCCGCATGGGCATTTGCGCCAGGGCCAACCACCTTTGGCAGGTAACGGAACGCAGCCTCATCATTTTTGGAGACAACGGTGCCGGTCCGGTCAATCACACCCGTCCGCCCCTCAAGTTGCCAGCGGGCAAAGGGCCGCCGTTCCGTGATCTCGATAAAAATCTCATCGGGATAGCGGCGCATGACGGACGCGGCCTCAACCCATCCCAGCGTTTCAAGACGCTCGCGCGCTGCTTCGGGGTCTACGCCGAGAATGCTGTCTCCGCGTCGGACATCCAGCACCCGGAGGATATCACCCGCCTCCGTTCTTTCTCGCCCGACAACGCTGATTTCCTGCACGGTCAGGCCGAAAAATTCGGCAAGCGACTGCTGCTGCTCATCCATCCAGGCCGCACTGCGGGTGATGAGCTCCGATTTCACCATAAAGTTCGTAATTCCGCCGATGACAAGAGCGACAACCAAAACTGCGGCACAGATCAGCGCCGGTTTCCGCCAGGCGGGCGCAGGCTTGCGGCGTCCCGATTTCTTCGGCTTCGTACTTCTGAACGGCGTTGTGATACGGTCCGTAATCTGGACGGTCAGACCCCCAAGGCGCGAAAAAGCCCCTTCGGTCGAAAAGCGCGGTTCTGCCTTGCGGCCTGTGGCTTTCTTTTTCTTGCCGCCCTGGGAAGCGCCCTTGAAGAACCCGCCCTTTGATTTCTGCCGATGCGGACGCGCCGGGGTGAGGACTCTATCTTCCTTGTCTATCGTTATCTGTCGCATGATGCATCCTCCACGATCCAGCAGACAAGCTCTTCAAAGGAGATGCCACAGTGACCCGCGATTTCGGGCACCAGACTGAGAGATGTCATGCCGGGCTGTGTATTGGTTTCCAACATGTAAAATTTGCCGCGCCCCTCGCCCGTGTCATCGAACCGCAAATCGCTGCGGCTGACGCCGCGGCAACCAAGCGTGCGATGCGCCAGCAGGGCAAGACGCAGGGCTTCCTCATAATCCGCCGGATCGAGCGGTGCGGGCATCAGATGCTCCGCCTTCCCGTCGGTATATTTCGCCTCATAATCATAGAAACGGCCGAGAGGTCGGATTTCGACAGCGCCAAGGGCTTCATCCCCCATCACCGCCACCTGAATTTCACGGCCGGGTATAAAAGTTTCTACCAGCACCTTTTCGCCGAAACTCCACGGCAAGTCCTGCAAGCTCATATTCTCACCATCGAGAATGATGGTGACGCCAACACTGGAGCCTTCATTCAGCGGCTTGACAACGAACGGCTTGTCATAGCGTGCGCCGTCCTGAATTTCTCGCCGCGTGAAGATACGGCCATCGGCCACCGGGATTCCCGCCGCCTTGAACAGCGTTTTCGCAACAGGCTTATCCATGGCAAGCGCAGAGGCCAGAACCCCGGAATGGGTATAGGGAATACCCATGATTTCCAGCACACCCTGAATGTATCCGTCTTCGCCATACCGGCCATGCAGCGCATTGAAGCAGACATCCGGACGGATCTCGGCCAGCGTTTGCGCAATATTCCGGCCCGCATCAACCGGCGTTACCCGATAACCGGACTTTTTCAGCGCTTCGGTGCAGGCAAGGCCGCTATTGATCGACACTTCCCGCTCGGCCGACCATCCGCCCATCAATACGGCGACGTGTTTCATGGTCTCTTTCCTTCCGCACAGTTCGCCGCGTCTCCAAGGCGGACTATCTCCCACCGCAGCAGGGTATCGTGCCGCGCGAAAACCCGGCGGCGCATCTCTTCGCCCAACGCTTCAAGATCGGCCGCCCGTGCCCCGCCCGTGTTGATCAGGAAGTTGCAATGCTTGTCGGAAATCATCGCCAGTCCCTTTTTCAGGCCCCGGCCGTCGACGCTGTCAATAAGTTGCCACGCCTTCTTTCCGGGCGGATTGGCAAAGGTGGAACCACCGGTGCGGCTGCGCACGGGCTGGCTTTCCTCCCGGTTACGGGAGATATCCGCCATGCGATTGAGGATATCCTCGCGATCACCCTGCGACAGTTGAAAACTCGCCTCCGTGAAGATCCAGTCTTTCGGCACTGTCGTGTGGCGATAGGAAAAGCCCATATCCTCCGGCCCGAGTTCATGACGCATCCCGTCCCGGTCATAGGCGACGGCGGACAGGAAAATATCGGATATATCCGCGCCATAGGCTCCGGCGTTCATACGCAGGCCGCCTCCTATGCATCCGGGGATACCACTCAGGAATTCAGCCCCTTCCAGCCCCGCATCCGCGGCAAACCGCGCCACGTGGCCATCAAATGACCCGGCACCAACCGTCAATATTCCGTCCTCATTGTTCATCTTGGCGAAATGCCGACCAAGCCGGATCACAACGCCGCGCACGCCCCCGTCCCGCACCAGCAGGTTGGAGCCGACACCGATCACATGGACCGGAATATCACGTGGTAGATTTTTGAGAAATTCCGCCAGATCGGCCTCATCCTCCGGCTTGAACAGGACATCCGCCGGGCCACCCACCTGGAACCAGGTCACCTTGGACAGATCCGCATGAGCGCGCAACCGACCCCGGACAGGCGGCATCCGCTCCATCAGGCTCGCTTCGGTGGCGGCTTTATGCATTTTCTCACTCATCCGCTCAGGCTGCCCCTTCCTTTGCGTATTGCTTTTCCAGTTCCGTCGGCAGCGCGTTCGCCCAGGCGGAGATGGACCCGGCGCCCAAGCAGACAACCACATCGCCAGGGTTGCTGTTCTCTGCAATCACTGCAGCAAGATGTTCCGGTCCCTCAAGGGCAAGGACATGCCGATGCCCACGGGCGCGCAGCCCCTCCACATAATGTCCCTTGTCGATACCTTCGATTGGCGCCTCACCCGCCGCATAGATATCGGTCACAATCACCGTATCCGCATCATTGAAGCAGGTGCAAAAATCCTCAAACAGGTCCCGCAAGCGGGAGTAGCGATGCGGCTGGACAACGGCTATCACCTTCTGGTCATACGCCTGTCGTGCCGCGGAGAGGACAGACGCGATCTCAACCGGGTGGTGGCCATAATCATCAATCACCGTCACGCCGTTCACTTCGCCAGTCTTCGTAAAGCGCCGCTTTACCCCGCCAAAGTTGCGCAGGCCTTTTTTGATATCCGCTTCCGCAAAGCCCATTTCCTTGCCCACGGCAATGGCGCTGACGGCATTCAGAACATTATGCGTGCCCGGCATGGGCAGTTCAAACCCCTTCATCTGCCGCGTATTACCATCGGCGCGGGGGCTGATCTCCACATCGAACAGAGCTTTCCCATTCTCAAAACGAATATTGATGGCCCGATAATCCGCCTGTGGAGAGCGGCCATAGGAAATGAGGCGACGGTCGGTAATCCGGCCGATCAGGGCCTGCACTTCCGGATGATCAATGCAAACGGCGGCAAAGCCATAAAAGGGGATATTTTCAACGAATGTCTTGAAGGCATCGCGCACCCCGTCGAACGTGCCGTAGAAATCAAGATGTTCCGGGTCAATATTGGTGACCACGGCAATGGTCGCCGGAAGCTTGGTGAAGCTGCCGTCGGATTCGTCAGCTTCCACCACCATCCATTCTCCCTTGCCGAGGCGAGCATTGGTGCCATAGGCATTGATAATGCCGCCATTGATGACAGTCGGCTCCATCCCCGCCGCATCCAGCAGGCTGGCCAGCATGGAAGTGGTGGTTGTCTTGCCATGGGTGCCGCCGACGGCAATCGCCCATTTGAGACGCATCAGCTCCGCCAGCATTTCCGCGCGGCGCACCACGGGGATCAGATGCTTGCGCGCCTCGCGCACCTCCGGGTTATCGGCCTTCACCGCCGATGAAATCACCACTACCTGCGCCTCGCCCAGATTACTGGCGTCATGCCCCACATGCACCGTAATGCCGAGGGCGCGCAGCCGTTCCACATTGGCATTAGCAGCCAGGTCGGAGCCCTGCACCTGATAGCCAAGCGTATGCATGACTTCGGCAATGCCACTCATCCCGATCCCGCCGATCCCGACGAAATGAACAAGTCCCATATCCAGAGGAAGGGTTCTCATGCTGCTGCCTTTCCGGTCTTCTTTGTCTCAATATTCGCGGGCGTGAACCGCTCCACCAGATCGGCGAGTTTTTCCGCCGCGTGAATTTCACCAAGGGCCGCCGCCGCCGTCGCCATAACGGACAGGCAATCGGGTCGGCGCAGAAGGTCTGCAATCTGGCGCGTCGCCTCCTCCACCGTGAAATCATCCTGAAGGACCAGCCGCGCCGCGCCGCGAGCAACGGCCTTCTCTCCGTTTTTCCGCTGATGGTCATCCATCGCAAATTTATAAGGGACGAGCAGTGAGGGACGCCCTGCCACGCTCAATTCCGAGAGCGTTGACGCGCCGGAGCGGGTAATCGCCAGATGGCAGCGTTCCAGCAGTTCCGCAACATTTGGGAAAAACTGCGCAAGCGAAGCATCAATGCCACTCTCCCGATAAATGGTACGAACCCGCTCGATATCCTCCGCGCGGCACTGCTGCGTCACCCGCAGACGTGATTTCAGATCCTCCGGCAACTGGGCTAGGGCGACGGGCACAACCTCCGACAGGATGGTCGCTCCCTGACTGCCGCCGAGGATAAGCAGATTGATCGGACCGCTCGCCTCCGGCGCCCTGTATCCCTTTCCGAACAGCGCAAGAATGGCGCGGCGCACGGGATTGCCGGTATGGATCATCTTGTCCGCGATGTCCTCATCCGGGCTTTCGGTATTATCGAATGACGTAGCAATATATCGGGCCCGACCTGCCAGCAGCTTGTTGACCCGCCCCAGGACGGCATTCTGCTCATGCAGCAGAAGCGGGATGCCAAGGCTCGCCGCGGCGGCGGCGGGCGGCATGGAGGGATATCCGCCAAAGCTAACCACGGCGATCGGTTTCAGGCGGCGTAAAATCCGGCGCGATTGCAGAAACCCGATCAGAAGGGAGCCAATCGCCCCGACCTTTGCCGCAAGTCCGCGAACAGAAGGAGAGCCCGCCTTGACCTGCACGATGCTGACGCCAGGAAACAGTTCCTCATATTTTTCGCCGCGCATATCGGTCATCAGCGTAACGGAAAACCCGCGCGATATCAGCTCTTCGGCGAGCGCGCGGGCGGGAAAGATATGCCCGCCGGTGCCGCCACTTGCCAATATGATGTTGCGCCGTGTCGTCATCGCAGCTCCCCGGTTCCCGGACGACGGCGGCTGAGCGCCAGCAACATGCCCATCAGCAGCGCCAGCGCGAACATGGAGGAGCCGCCATAGGAAATGAACGGCAATGTCATGCCCTTGGTCGGCATCAGGCGGAGATTGACGCCGATGTTAATTATCGCCTGAAGACCGAACTGGGTCAGGAGCCCCGCCGCAGCAAGGACAACAAAAAAGTTCTTTTCTTCCAGTAACCGGCTAAATCCGCGCAAGACGATGAACGCAAACAGCGCGACAACCAGCAGACATACAACGACACCGAATTCTTCACCCACAACAGCGAAAATAAAATCCGTATGCGCGTCGGGTAACTGCCGCTTGACCGATCCGTCCCCTGGACCAACCCCGAAGAACCCACCTGTTTGAAATGCCTCCATGGCGCGATCAATCTGATAGTTACCGCCGCCCGCCGGATCCAGAAACCGGTCGATCCGGCTGGCCACATGCGGGAAGAACCCATAGGCGGCGGCTGCACCGACGATACCGACAACCAGCAACATAACGACCCAGATAATGGGCAGGCCGGCCAGGAAAAACTGGGCGAACCAGACACTGCACACAACCAGCGTCATGCCAACATCCGGCTGCATCAGCATCAGGAAAACGACAAAAGCAAACAGCGCCATGGAAATCAGATTGCCGGGCAGTTCATCACTGCGACGTTGCTCCGCGAACATCCAGGCAGCAACAACCGCAAAGGACGGCTTTAGAAATTCCGTCGGCTGCAATGTGAAGCTGCCGAACTGCAACCAGCGATGCGCCCCCTTGACTTCTGGCCCCACCAACAATGTCGCAACGGTCAATATTGAGAAGACAACGAAGCAGACAACGGCAAGGCGCCGTATCCATAGGGGAGACAGGAGGGAGATCAGAAAAATCACGATTGCCGCCATCGGCAGATACATGAACTGCCGCCGCACGAAGTGAAAGCTGTCAAGATTGAGACGCGCCGCAATGGCCGGGCTTGCGGCAAGCACCATCATGCCACCCGCCAGAATCAAAACACCAACCGCCAACAGCGTCCAGCGGTCAACGGTCCACCACCAGTTACCGACCACGGAACGGTCGAGACGGGTAAAGGTGGTCATGACATCTCCTCCGCAATCACTTTCTGCACGGCCTCCCGGAAGGCATCGCCCCTCGCCTCGAAGCTGGTGAACTGGTCAAAGCTTGCCGCGGCAGGGGACAGGAGGATAACCGCGTCCTTCTTCCCGTCCGCAATGGCGGCACGCACGGCCTGCCGCACGGCATTGCCAAGATCATCGCATTTCTCAAAAGGGGTCTGTCCCTCCAGCGTCGCGGCGAAATGATCCGCCGCCTCGCCAATCAGGAACGCCCTGCGGATACGCCCGAAATGCGGCTGAAGTGTGGTAATTCCGCCTGCTTTTTCACGTCCGCCCGCAATCCAGTATATATTCTCGAAACTGATGAGGGCCTTTTCCGCCGCCTCCGCATTCGTCGCTTTGGAATCGTTGATAAACAGCAGGTTACGCAGCCGTCCGACTTCCTCCATCCGATGGGCGAGACCGCCGAAAGAGTTCAGCCCGGCGCGAATTTCATCGGGCGTCAGGCCCATACTGCGCACGGCGGCAACGGCGGCGGCGGCATTCTGCCAGTTATGACGGCCGCGCAGGGAACCGATCCCGGAAATATCCATCGTCCAAGATTGATCGTCTGTCGATCGGTCCAGAAGGCGGCCGTCAATAACACTTACCCCGCCCTCCACCGGAAAGCGTGTTGAAATCGGGATGATCCTGCCACGACCGTGAATGGCGAGGCTGGTAGCAATATAGTCGCACATCGGATCGTCAATATTGATGATGGCGATCCCTGTCTCATCCTGCTTTTGGAAAATGCGTTTTTTGACAGCGGCATAGCCCGCCATGTCCCCATGACGATCCAAATGATCCGGCGTGATGTTAAGCAGTACCGCCACATCCGCGCGCCAGGACGGCGTCAGATCAAGTTGATAGGAGGATAGCTCCAGCACATAGCAGCCTTCTTCCGGCAGGTCGGGCAGATCCATGACAGGTGTTCCGATATTGCCGCCAAGCGCCGTTTCCCGCCCCGCCGATTTCAGCAGGTGGTGGACCAGGGCGGACGTGGTCGATTTTCCATTTGTACCGGTAATGCCAATCAGACGCCCGGCGGTCTTTTCATTAAGAAAAATCTCCACATCGCCAATCACCGCTGCGCCCGCGCGCCGTGCCGCGCCAACCACCGGATGCGGCGCCGGATGAGTCAATGGCACTCCCGGGCTGAGGACCAGCGCCTCCACCTTCGGCCATCCCGCATCGGTCAGATCCTGTACTGTCAGTCCCGCCTCTGCCGCCGCCTGACGGCGCGCCTCGTTATCATCCCAGACAAAGACATGCGCCGCACCAAGGTGAAGCTGACGCGCCGTGGCCATACCGCTCTTGCCCAATCCGAAAACGGCAATATTCCTGTCCTGGTATGCGTGGCTCTGCATCATTCCCTCACCTCAACTTCAAAGATGCGAGCCCGACCAGCGCAAGAATGACCGCAATGATCCAAAAGCGGATCACGATGGTCGGCTCGGCCCAGCCCTTCTGCTCAAAATGGTGATGCAACGGCGCCATGCGGAAAACCCGCCTGCCCGTCAGCTTGAAAGAGGCGACCTGAACAATCACCGAAACCGTCTCCAGCACGAACAGCCCGCCAATGATGGCCAGCACAATCTCATGCCGCGCAACCAGGCTGATGGAACCGAGCGCGCCCCCCATGGCGAGCGAGCCGGTATCGCCCATGAACACCATGGCCGGCGGCGCATTGAACCAGAGAAAACCAAGGCTCGCGCCAATGAGGGCGCCGCAAAAAACGGTCAGTTCGCCCGCACCGGGCACATACTGGATTTGCAGATAATTGGAAAAAACCGCGTTACCCACCAGATAGGCAATCAGCGCAAAAGCCGCGCCCGCGATCATCACCGGCATGATGGCCAAGCCATCCAGCCCATCTGTCAGATTGACCGCATTGCCCGCGCCGACCGTGACCAGCATGGCGAAAGGAATATAAAACCAGCCAAGGTCAATCAGAACATTTTTCAGGAAGGGAATGGTCAACATACCGGAAATATCATCGGCGGAGCTGACCATGATGACATAGCCCGCAGTCCCGGCAATGACAAACTCCAGTAGCAGTTTCAACTTACCCGGCACGCCCCGCGTATTGTGGCGGCTGACCTTCAGATAATCATCAGCAAAACCGATCGCCCCGAAACCCAGCGTGACCAGCAGAACGACCCACACATAAACATTGGTCAGATCCGCCCAGAGCAGTGTACTGATTCCAAGTGCCAGCAGGATCAGAAACCCGCCCATGGTTGGCGTTCCCTGTTTGGTGATGATATGGGATTGCGGTCCGTCATCGCGGATCGGCTGCCCACGCCGCTGCTTGCTCTTCAGCCAGCGAATAACACCCGGGCCGAAAATAAAACTGATCGTCAAGGCTGTCATGACCGCACCGCCGGTCCGGAACGTCAGATAGCGGAACAGGTTGAAAAGCGTAAAATCATCGGCCAGGGGAAACAGCAGATTGTAAAGCATCAGCGCCCTCCCTGTCCGGCGGCGGCATTCGCCGGGGAACAACCCTGCAGCAGCGCCTCCAGCGGCAAGCGCATCCGGCTGCCGAACGACCCTTTGACAAGAATGACATCTCCCGGTCCGACGGCTTCCAGCAGCGGATCAATCAGAAGGTCGGAGGAAGCTTCATGATAGGCATGGATATTGTTTGGCATCGACTTTGACAAATGGGCCATGTTGGGGCCGCAGGTAAAAAGGAGATCGACCTCCGCAGCGACCACATCCGCTTTCAGGCCTTGGTGAATTTCGGCAGACCGGGGGCCCAATTCCAGCATGTCGCCCAGCACAGCGATCCGCCGCCCCCGCCCGTCCGGATGGAGATTCTGCAACACCTTCAGCGACGCGCGCATGGAAGCCGGGCTCGCATTGTAGCTTTCGTCCACAACCATGTAGCTACCGCCTGCGCAAGATACCATATGACGTTCACCCCGGCCTTTCGGGGACTGCAGATCGGTAAGCGAGGCCACCGCCTTGTCGAGATCGGCGCCAAGCTCGCTCGCTGCGCCGAGAACACCCAGGATATTGCTGATCCAGTGACGCCCAGGCACACCGAGACGGAAATAAACCTCACGACTGTCAATTTTGACGGCGACCTCACTGTGATCAGGATAGAGAGTGAAATCCGTCAACAGGATGTTCGCTCCCGGCGCCTCACCAAACATCAGGACATGCGAAATACCGGCATTGACAGCGATGCTTTTCAGCAGTCCCCCATAGCTGTTGTCACCATTCAGAATGACTGTTCCATTCCTGTTAAGCCCTTCGAATATCTCGGCTTTGGCGCGCGCGATTTCCTCCACATCCTTGAAGAATTCAAGATGCACGGCTTCAATCGTCGTGATCAGCGCCACATGCGGGCGCACCATCCGTGATAAAGGCCCCAGCTCCCCCGGATGGTTCATCCCCAGTTCGAAGACAGCGAAACGGCAATCCGCAGGCATACGGGAGAGGGATAGCGGCACACCCCAGTGGTTATTGAAGCTGCCGATGCTGGCATGGGTCTTTCCCTGCCGTGACAGAATATGCAGCAGCGATTCTTTCGATCCGGTCTTGCCGACACTGCCGGTCACGGCAACGATCTGCACTTTTGAGCGGGCCCGCGCGGCGCGCCCCAGCTCCTCCAGCGCCCGTTGCGTATCTTCTACCAGAATGACACAGGCGTCATCGGGCAGATCATCCGGGCGATGATTGAGAATAAGGGCCGATGCCCCGCTTGCAGCGGCAGCGGCCGCGAATTTGTGACCGTCATGTACCGGACCGACAATGGCAATGAAAAGATCGCCCGGCTGCAGGGACCGGCTGTCGATGGAAACGCCACTCGCCGTCCAGTTCGCATGATCCGCCCTGCCTGTGATGGCGGCGATCACGTCGTCCCCCTTCCAAAGTGACGTCTCAACCATTGACGCCCTCCAGTCCCGAGATGATTTTCTCAACCACTTTCCTGTCGTTGAAGGGAATGACCGTTGCCCCGACAACCTGCCCTTCTTCATGGCCCTTACCGGCGATAACGAGAATATCCTCGCGCTCCAGCGCCCCGATAGCCGTTTCGATCGCCGCCTGACGGTCGCCGATATTCAGAGCCTCCGGACAGGCGACAATAATATCCGCCCGGATTTTGGCCGGATCTTCACTGCGTGGATTATCGTCCGTGACGATGACCCGGTCGGCATAAAGAGCGGCGATACGGCCCATTTCCGCCCGCTTGCCCCGGTCGCGATCACCACCGCAGCCAAACACCACATGAATTTTACCGCTGGCATGGCCGCGCACTGCTTCAAGAACGGTTTCCAGCGCATCGGGGGAATGGGCATAATCCACATAGATGAGGGCATCATTGGCCAGATGCGCCACCAGTTCAAGGCGGCCCGGCACATTGGTAATGCGGGACAGCGCATCAACCGCGCGCGCCACATCCCCGCCCGCGCCAATCACCAGCCCGAGGGCGCAAAGAGCGTTCATCGCCTGAAATTCACCGGCAAGCGGCAGCATGATTTCCTGCTTTTTGCCAAACACTTCAATTGTGATGCGCTGCCCGGCGATTTCCGGCAGCAGACTGACAAGCTTTAGCTCACCGCCCTCCCGGCCATAGGAAATGACATTCACCCCCCGGCTTTTTGCCGCCCGCAGAAACGCCGGGTAGACGGCCGAATCCGCATTCAGGACCGCCGTACCGGATTTGTCCAACACCCGCGAGACAAGCCCGAGCTTGGCATTCAGATAGCTTTCCGAGGATGTGTGATAATCCAGATGATCCCGCGTCAGATTGGTGAAGGCCGCCGATTTGATGCGCGCGCCATCCAACCGGTACTGATCAAGCCCGTGGCTCGATGCCTCGATCACCGTGTGCCGAATGCCGTGCCCGGCGAGGTATGTAAGCGTTTTATGCAACAGAACCGGATCCGGCGTCGTATAGCCGAGCGGCAGGGTTTCATCCGGCAGCACAACACCGAGGGTGCCAATGCTGGCCGCGGCATATCCCATTTCCTCCCAAATATTGCGTGTGAAATGAGCCACCGAGGTTTTACCATTCGTCCCGGTCACGGCGGCGATTGTCTCCGGCTGTGCACCGTAGAACCGGGCAGCAAGACGGGCCAGCGTGAGCCGTGGGTTGTCATCGCGAAAACAGGGAAGGCTGCAATCTTCGGGTTCGAACGATGTATCTGTCAGAATCGCGATGGCGCCCCGCCGGGCCGCATCTTCAATATACTCGCGGCCGTCCGCCGCCGTCCCGGAAAGAGCGGCGAAAAGAAAGCCCGGCTCAACCTGTCGGCTGTCCGCCGTCAGCCCTTTAACATGCCTGTCATGCACATTGGCGACATCCCGTCCCTTCATCAATTCAGAAAGACGCAAGGCTCTTCTCCTTCGAATTGATGGGGATGAACAGGGCTTTCTGCAACTCTTCGCTGGCTTCATTCACCGGCGTGACCGACAGGATCGGACCAATACGGGAAATCAGCCGACTGATGATCGGCGCGGCCGTCCAGCCTGCGCTCCTGAATCCGTGGGTGGAGGCATTGCCTTTCGGTTCGTCCAGCATGGCGAAGACCACATAGCTCGGATCATCCATCGGGAAGGCCCCCACAAAGGAAGCAATCAGCGCATCGCGCTTGTAACGCCCGTCAACGGCCTTTTCCGCGGTGCCCGTTTTTCCGCCCACGACATAACCTTCCGCCGCCGCCCGGCCGCCGGTTCCCTTTTCCACCACAAGGCGCATCAGCCGCCGGATGATATCGGATGTTTTAGGTGAAATCACATCGCGAACAGGCTTAGCAGTGCCTTCCTCACGGAGCACTACCGTTGGGTTGATATATTTGCCGCCATTGACCATTGCCGAAATACCCGCACTCAACTGCAGCGGGCTGACCGATAGCCCGTGCCCGAATGAAATCGTCATGGTCTCCAGACTATTCCATCTTGGCGGCAAAATTGGGGCGCCGACCTCAGGAACTTCCAACGACGGCTTGTCCAGCATGCCCAGCTTTGCGAGAAAGGCTTTCTGATGTTTTGTCCCGACATCCTCCGCCATTTTCGCGGCCCCGATATTGGAGGAATACATGAAAATTTCCGGCACCGAGAGCCAGCGCTTCTTCGGATGATCATCCCGGATTCGGAAACCGGCCTTGCGGATTGGCTCCGTCGCATCATAACCGTCCGCCAAACCAACAGTTCCCGCATCCAGCGCCATGGCCGTCGTGAATGTCTTGAACGTGGATCCCATCTCGTAAACGCCGAGGGTGATACGATTGAACTTGGCGTCACCAGAAAAGTCGCTCGGACGATTGGGATCAAAATCCGGCAGTGAGACGAGGCCGAGAATTTCCCCCGATTTTACATCCATCACCATGCCCGCGCCGCCAATCGCCCGGAAGACGGACATATGCCGGGTAATTTCATCGCGCAAGGCATGCTGGATGCGCACATCTATGGACAGCATCAATTCTTGTGCAGGGCCGCCTTCTGAGCCAGCAAGCTGACCATCAAAATACTTCTCCACCCCCGCGATACCGCGATTATCCACATCGGTAAATCCCAGCACATGGGAGACCAGCGACCCCATGGGATAGAAGCGCTTTTCTTCTGTACGGAAATGCAGCCCCGGAATGCCCAGGGCATTCACCCGGTACTGCTGAGTCGGGGTCAGATTCCGCTTCAGCCAGACAAAATTCCGGGCTGACGACAACCGGCTCAGGATTGTCGCCTCGCTCATATCATCGAGAACGGTCGCCAGCTTTACCGCCGCCTCCTTTGGATCAATGACATTCTTCGGCTCGGCAAACAGCGAGGCGGTCGCAAGGGTGGTCGCGAGAAGCACACCATTGCGATCCCGGATATCGGCACGCTTGCCCTCACCGAGCGCAACCGGCGGCGAGACATCGCCGCTCGTGGCAACTGCCTCATCGGCACCGATCCCGCTGATGGCCAGGCCAACCAGCCGACCGGACAGAATGACAAAACAAAAAGCAAAAACGACGAGCGCAATAACCAGCCGGTTCCGCCCCTGCTCCAGCGTTTCCTTGGCGCTGCCCTCAAGGCGCAATGCCATATGACGATCATCAGAATGAGAGTGACTGAGGGGGTTCGTCAGCGTGATGCGGGGGCGAGGTGACTTAGTGAGCCAAGTCAATTCGCTCATTGCACAGCCCCCCCGCGCGTAAAGGTCGCAAGTTGGACAGGTCCGTTCGGCACAGGCCTGGCCGGAACAACGGGCGTATAATTACGATGCGGATTATATTGCGGCACCGGCACGGAAAATTTTTCCGGATCGACGGCCGGATAGGGTACTTCGGCCACAGAGGCCACCTGGTACGGCGCGATCAGCAGAAGCGGCAGATATTTTCCGGCGAGCGCCTGCAGCACATCAGGCCGGTTCTGATAAGTCCACTCGGCCTTCAGAATGCGGATGGCTTCCCTGTTCTTGACAATATTCTCATTAAGGGCCGCATATTCGCGCTCCAGCGCCTGCACTTCGTAGGAAAGCTGATACAAGCCGTAGGAAACACCCCCGAGCAACACAAGCGACAGCACTGTCAGTTTTAGCTTCATGCCGCCTCCGTCCAGGCGGGCGCCTCCGTTCTGATTGCCCCTCTCAGACGGGCAGAGCGGGAGCGGGGGTTGACCGCCAATTCATCAGCACGGGCCTTGATAGACCCGCGCTTGATCAATTTGAAAGTGGGAGCTGGCCCCTCGTCCGAGACAGGAACATGACGAGACGGCCTGGCACGCCCTTCAGACCTTGCTGACAGGAAGTTTTTGACGCGTCGGTCTTCAAGACTGTGAAAAGACACAACCGCAAGACGACCGCCGGGAGTAAGCAATCGCTCGGATGCGGCCAGGCCCTGGACCAGCTGCCCTAGTTCATCATTTACTACTATACGCAACGCTTGGAAGGTACGCGTCGCCGGATGTATGCCCTTTCCTGTTGGGCGCACAACCGAAGCCACCACTTCCGCTAACTCAACTGTACTCTTGAAAGGCGCCAACTCGCGCCTCTCGGCTACTGCACGTGCAATCGCACGCGATCTTTGCTCCTCGCCATACACAAAAATAATCCTGGCAAGTTCCGCTTCAGATTCTTCATTGACGATTTCGGCCGCCGTCCGGCCCGTGCCTGACATGCGCATATCAAGAGGGCCTTCCCGCATGAAAGAAAAACCCCGCTCCGCCTCGTCAATCTGCATGGAGGACACCCCGATATCGAGGGCGATTCCATCCACCGCATGTATATCCTGTTCGACCAGCAACGCCTCCATATCGGCGTAGCAGCCCTCAACCATCATCAGGCGCCCGGCAAACTCGCCCGCCATCTTGCGCCCCATATCAATCGCAAAAGGGTCGCGATCAATGCCGTAAACCCGGCAATCCGCCGCCTCCAGTATGGCTCGGGAATACCCTCCGGCGCCAAAGGTGCCATCGACATAAACGCCGCCATCTTTCGGCGCGAGAATGTCAATCACTTCCCGCAGAAGCACGGAGATATGTGGCGGCTTGCGATCAGTCATCGCCACCTCCCGCGCTCGAAGCCCGCTTGTTCGCCGCCCGTGCACGGGCTTCCTTCTTGCGAATTTCAAAAGCTTCGGGTTGCCAGATCTGAAAGCTGTCACCGCGTCCGACAAACGCGCATTGCCCATCAATTCCGGCATTCTCAAGCATGTCGAGCGGGATCATGATCCGGCCGTCGCCGTCAATGGTGAGCTCGATCGCATCACTCATCAGCGCATCAGCATAGCTTTCCCGGTCCTCCGAGAGAGGGTCGAAACCGCCGATCTTTTCCAGCAGCCGCTCCATCACATCCATGCCGCAACCGTCAATCGCATCGCCATTGACCGTGGGGAACAGCACGACACTGTCAAAGCCCTTGCCCGCAAGAACCGTACGGAAGCGGGCTGGCACAGAGACGCGCCCCTTCTTGTCGATCTTGTTGACATATGTGGACAGAAACAGGGCCATAAAGGCGATACCCCCCAAAAAAACTAGCCACTTTTCGCAAAATTTACAGACCGCTGCTTATGAGTTTCCGGCACCCGCCGGGATTTTAAACACTTCTGGCGTAAAATGGATAAATCTGGGATATCATGGGATATTATGGAAGTCAATGGAAAACGCCCCCATTTTCAGGGATTTCCGCGCCTTATTTCGGTCAAAAACAAGTAAAATTTTCGCGGTTATTTTGTTGCAGAAATCATCAATCCATTTGTTGAAAGTAATGCATAATTTCCACTATGTTCTTTATTTGTTCTTTTTCGCCTTTGCCAGAACAGTGCAAAAATGACAATCGTTTGAACTGCTGGTGCGCTTCCTGGACACCCTCCATTCATTTTTTCAGCCGGGATAAATCGACCGTGAACTGGGAGGAATCCATCGCCATTTCGTGCAAATCAGGAGGAGATTCGCCATTTCCTCATATAAGCAGGCGCACATCACCGTTATATATATGAGTAATAATTCCGCCGGTGAGCCTGCCATCCGCATGACCGGATAGGGCCGCTTGGTGCGGCCAATTTATGATCAGCGCCGGAGGACACGCAACCATTTATACCCGCCTTCCAGTCCCCGGAGCGGCCGTATCGAAACATGCGAGGGACAATAAAATGGCAGATGGCCTGTAAGCCGGATTCTGTCCCTGAAAACAGGGGATGATCATTCATCTAGGATGCCTGTTACCAGACACCTCAAGCAACCAACCCGGATAGAGGCCCGGAAAACCGGCCCGCGCACAGGTCGCCCTTGCGCCGCCCATCCCTATTTGGTTTTGCTCCCGATGGGGTTTACCGTGCCGCCCCTGTTGCCAGCGGCGCGGTGCGCTCTTACCGCACCCTTTCACCCTTACCCGCAAGGCGGGCGGTTTGCTTTCTGTGGCACTTTCCCTGGGGTCGCCCCCGCCGGCCATTAACCGGCATCGTATTTCCGTGGAGTCCGGACTTTCCTCCCCTCACCCGAAGGGCAAGCGGCGATCATCCAGCCATCTGCCGGTCTCTAACTAGGGAGATGTGCGGAGCAAGTCAAGCGGCGAGCGTCCGCCAGAACCGCATATATACGCGCCTGTGTCTCTACATCCGCGATGCCGTCAACGCGCGCAGGGCGCCAGTGCCTCTGAAAAGCGCGCACAACGCATTCAATAGCCGCATCATATGGACCGTCCGCCGCGACCTCATAGCCGATTTCGGCAAGGGCATGCCGCAAATCCTTCATGCCTTTCCCCGCCATTCCAGGGCCGACTGTTGGCATATCACCTTTCAGCACCGCCTCCGTCTCCGGCCAAAGGCCAACCCCCTGCCCGGCGAGCCATTGCCAGTCGAACAACTCCCCCGGATCTTCTTTCCGCATCGGTGCCACATCGGAATGGCCCACAACATTGCGGGGCGGAATTTGATGTCGCGTCACGATATCCACGGCAAGCTTCGCCACCGACGCCATCTGGGGGGCAGGAAAGGCGCGATAACCGAATTCATGCCCGGGGTTGACGATCTCGATCCCGACAGAGCGGGCATTGATATCCCGCTCCCCTCGCCAGAAGGACACACCCGCATGCCAGGCGCGCCTCTCCTCCTCCACCAGCTTGAAAATCCGCCCGTCCTCTTCCACAACATAATGGGCACTGACCTTCGCCTCGGGATCGCACAAACGCTTGATCGCCGCCGGACCACTTTGCATGCCGGTATAATGCAGGACCAGCATGTCAATCCGGACGCCTTCCCCGCGGGCATCGAAATTTGGCGATGGCGCCGCAATAATTGTCTCAGGCGTCATCGGTGGCCTTTATCTTCTTTTTATGGGTCGACCGAAAGGTGATGATCGACACCCCGGCCATCACCATCAGGCCACCGGTGATCAGCTCCGGCGTCAGAACATCTCCCCAGAACACGACACCGATCAGCACCGCAAGAACCGGCACCAGCAGATAATAGGGCGCGACCGTACTGACCGGATAGCGTTTGATGAGATAGTTGGCGAGCCCATGGCCGACCACAGTCGCGCCGACGGCCGAGTAGGCGACCGCGGTCCACTGCTCCCACCCCGCGGTCCGGATCACCGTCATATGCCCCTCCTCAATCACAAGGGAAAGCAGGAACAATGGCACGACACCGATCGCTGATGTCCAGAAGGTGAGATTGACTGCGCTCACCCCCTGCATGGTGCGGACAATCACCATATTCAGCGCCACAAGGAAAGAGGCGACCAGCACCAGCACGGGCGACAGGAGATTGGCGAAGATCACCGGATCAAATCCGATCACCATCACGCCGGCAAAGGCGAGGAAAATGGCGAAGCTGCGCTGCCAGCCAATGCGCTCTTTCAGGAAAAGGACCGCCAGAATGGTTGAAAAGGGAATGAAGGTCTGATTGATGATCGCAACCGAGGAAATATCCGGCGCAATCGACAACCCCCAGAACATCAGCCAGTAATGCAACACGCCCATGATGATGCCGACCAGGATAATTTTCCGCCAGTTGCCATGCGGCAGGGAAATGAACGGCAGCAGCACCAGCACGACAATAAAAAACCGGGTCGCCGTAAAAAACAACGGCGGAAACTCTTCAAGGCCGACCTTGGCGGCGAGAAAATTCGACGACCAGAGAATATTGACCAGCAAGATCAGGGCGAGATCTTTATGTTTCACTTTTTTATCCGATCTATAGGCCGCGCCACTTCGCAACCTGATCATAGGCAGCGTTTATTTTCGCAAGCTTGGCATTGGCGACATCAACAAATTCCTGCGGCAGACCATCGGCAATCACCTTGTCGGGATGATTTTCCCGGATCAGTCGTCGATAGGCCTTTTTAAGGTCTGCATCCGAAACATCAGGCGTCACCCCGAGGATCTGATAGGGATCCTCCTCCCCATCCTTCGCGTGATAGCTGCGGATACGGGCATAGGCCGCGTCATCAAACCCGAAGATGGCCGCTACATTCCGGAGATACTCATCTTCGGCCGGATGCAGCACCCCGTCCGCCATGGCAATGGTGAAGAGGCCATGCAGCAAATCCTCCATCAATTGCGGCGTATCACGAAACATCCGTGCGACCTGCGCCGCATATTCCTCATATCCTGCCGTATCCTGCCGCGCCATGTTAAAGACGCGGCCGACATTCTTTTCCTCATTGGGGGGAATGCGGAAGACTTTCTTGAAGGCATTGATTTCTTCCCGCGTAACAACGCCATCAGCCTTGGCCATCTTCGCGCCGAGCGCAATAACGGCAATAGTGAAAGCCACCTGTTTAACCTGATGCGGGCCGATCTGCTCTCCGCCTTCCGCAGTGCTCTCGCGGTATTTGTCCATCGCGTGACCGGCGAGGCCGCCGACCAGAGCGCCCAGCGGGCCACCGATCAGCAGGCCGGCCGCCCCACCCAGAATTTTTCCCCAGATTGCCATGATAAATAAACGCTACCTTTTTGTCTTTTGGGTAGTCAGAGTATCAGGAGAGAAAAGAAACCGCCAGCCTTCAACACAGCCGCTTCAGCAGACAATCAGCGACCGTCCTCATCTTCGTCATCTATCAGGATACGGTTTGCCGCACCGTCGAGATCCTCATACTGGCCGCTTTTGAGGCTCCACAGAAAAGCGACAAGACCGAGTCCCCCAAGAAAGAGGGCAACGGGAATCAGGTAAATCAGCACATTCATGATGCGCCACCCATCTTTCGGGACCGCAGCCGCAAAGAATTCAGACAGACCGCAAGAGACGAAGACGACATGGCCACCGCCGCAATCAGCGGAGTCACAAAGCCAAGCACGGCAAGCGGGATGGCAACCCCGTTATACAGAAAGGCCAGTGCGAAATTTTCAAGGATCAGACGCCGCGAAGCGCGCGCCACAAAAATCGCCTCGCCCACCGCCGAGAGCTGCTGTCCCTGAAAGATGAAATCCGCCGCCGTCTGACTGATATCAGCGGCGGTCGCCGGGGAAAGAGAAACATGGGCAGACGCAAGCGCCGGTGCGTCATTCAGACCGTCCCCGACCATCAGCACTTTGCGTCCCGCTTTAGCGAGGCTTTCCAGACAGGCGACCTTCTCTTCCGGCTTCTGCTGCGCCTGCCAGTTGTCAATGCCAAGTTCTGCGGCCAACTCCGCAACAACCGCCTGCCGATCACCGGAGAGAAGGGCGATCATATATCCGCGCGCCTTTAAATCCCGGATGACATCATGCGCGTCCGCCCGCAAATGATCGCGGAAGCGAAACTGCACTGCTGTGCCATCCCCGCGCTTCAGCCAGAGTTCCGGGCCTGCCTGCTTGTCGGCCGCCGCCTCCTCCGCCACATTACAGAAAGCGCGGCTGCCAAGGCGGACTTCACCATCCGCCAGAACAGTTTTAAGGCCTTCACCCGGACATTCAATGACATCGAGACCCGGCCCCGCCGCCACCCCGGCCCGTGCAATGGCCCGCGCCAGCGGATGACGGCTGTGCTGACCCAACCGGGCGGCAAGCAGCAGATCGGCATCGTCAATCTCATCTCGGTTGACCAGATCAAGACGGCCTTCGGTCAGCGTTCCCGTCTTGTCAAAGACAATGGTATCCACCACGGCAAGGCGTTCCAGCCCGTCAGCGGCCTTCACAAGTATCCCTTTCATCAGCAGCCGACCGCTCGCCACCACCTGGACGACCGGCACCGCAAGGCCAAGGGCGCAAGGACAGGTAATGATCAGCAGCGCCACTGCCTGCATCAGGGCAACCTGCCAACTCGCCGAATAGACCCACCAGCCGATAAAAGTCAGCGCCGCCAGCAGATGCACGACCGGCGCGTAATAGCGCGACAACCGATCCGCGAGGCGGACATATTTCGCGCGGCCCTGCTCTGCCGCCTCCATCAGCCGGACAATATCGCCCAGCAGTGTGTTGTCACCCGTCTTCGTCGCCTCGATATCAATAGGCGCGCCAAGGTTGAGGGTCCCGGCAAAGACATTCTCACCCGGTTTCACCGCCGTCGGCAGGCTTTCGCCCGTGATCAGACTAACATCCAGCTCGGACCGGCCAGAGACAACAATGCCATCAACGGGCAATCGGTCGCCTGCCATGATGCGGACACGGGAGCCCGGCGTCACCGCCTCAACGGGCACCGTTGTAAGGCTGCCATTCGCCCCGACGACGGTGGCGGCAACCGCCTTCAGGAGCAGCAACCGCTCCGCCGCGCTGCGGGCCTTGCTGCGCGCCGCATTATCCAGATACCGGCCGATCAGCAGAAAAAAGAGCAGCGTCACCGAGGCATCAAAATAAACATAGTGGCCACTGCGGATAGTCTCGGCGAGGCTCATGCCAGAGGCCAGAATAACCGCCAGGGAGATCGGCACATCCATATTCGTCCGCCCGGCGCGGAGGGCCCCCAGGGCAGATTTGAAAAAGGGCTGCCCCGCATAGGCGACGGCCGGAAGGGCAATCAGCGCCGACACCCAATGCAGGAAATCGCGCGTTGCCGGTCCCATATCATCGGAAAAAAGCCCGGCCCAGACAGAGACGGACAGCAGCATCACATTGGCCGCCGCAAACCCGGCAACCGCCAGCGCCCGCAGCAGTTTGGCATTTTCCTCCGCCGCGGCGGTCCGGATTAAGGCCGGATTATAGGGGGTGAGCGGATAACCAAGCGCGATAACCGGCTTTACCAGCTCCGTCACATCTACGCCATCCGGACGCCAGCGCAGAAACAAGCGGCGTGTCGAGAAGTTGACCCGCGCCTCGATGACGGCTGGGTTTGATTTAAGCGTCTGTTCGATCGTCCGGATACAATCGGCGCAATGCATGTTCTCGACCAAAACATGCAACATGGCATTGCCGTCCTGATCCGTCTCGACAAAGGCGACGGGATCGGCGCTCACGAAATTGCTGTAATCGGCCTCAGGAGAGAGGACATCGCCAAACGCCAATACCCCGGCGGGACAGCAGCTCCCGCCCAGATCATGCGACCGTCCTGTGGTCAGGCTATCCTGTGCCTTGAGGGCTACTTGACCCATATCCTCTTGTCCAGCCGATAAGGTATGTCATATCCCCCGCCATGGGCGAGAATGGAAATATCCCACTGCCCGTGCTCGGAAAAATCGAGATCCGCAACATAAGCGGAACCATCAAAGGTAAATGTAAGCTTCCGGTCCCCCGCGTCAATCACCGGGCGACGAAGGGTCGCATCGACATCCAGACCCGCGAGCGCATCACCCGCTGCATTTTTGATCTCCAGCGTCAACCGGCCTTTCTGTGCGGCCTCTGCGTCAAACATCAGCGATGCCTCCCAGCCGCGCGCAAGCTGCTGCGCCTGATGATCTATCTCCTCATTATAGGCAAGGCCGCGCTTGTATGCGTCAGGATCGGTAACACCGGAAAAACTGCCGAGCGCGAAATAGACAAACAGGCCATTAACAATAAACATCAATCCGAAAAACCCGCACAGCATCATCAGCACATGGCGGCCTGTCAGTTGTTTTTCTCCTGTCGCTGTCCTCATTTTTCCGGCCCCTTGAAGCTGCTATCCTGGGTATCCTGTACGCCGCTCTCTATGTCGGTGACGATCACTTCCATATCGACTGACTTGTCCTGAAGACTGCCGCTTGCCACTGAGACAAAAAGCTTATAGCTGGACAGTGAATCAGCCGGAACTGTGACTATGATCGGGTGCTCCACCGTCGCCCCTGATTCAAGCCAGATATTCGGGTTCGTCAACCCCTCCACCGCAATGCTGAACTGCCGGGTCGCATGCACTTTATTGAGGATCTTCACCGTATAGCCATTACGGATCGATCCGTCCGAGAGAACGACGAACAGCGGATTGCGATCCCGGATGACATTCACATCGACGACCGACCGGTTCAACAACGTAAATAGCATGATGGCTCCGACAAGGGCCAGAATGGCCGTGTAGGCAATGGTCCTTGGCCGAATGAAGCGGATACGCGGCTGGCGGGCCGGATCCGGATCAAACTGCCCGGCATGGGTATCGTAACTGATCAGACCACGCGGCAGGTCAACCTTGTCCATCACATCGTTGCAGGCATCAATGCAGAGCGCACAGGTAATGCATTCAAGCTGCAACCCGTCCCGGATATCAATACCCATCGGGCAGACGGCGACGCACTGGTTGCAATCAATGCAATGACCGCGGTCATCCCAGGACTGCCCCTTCTTATGCGGTCCACGGGGCTCTCCCCGTGCGGGGTGATAGGTGACGGTCATGGTGTCTTCATCCACCATCGCCCCCTGAATACGCGGCCAGGGGCACATATAGGTGCAAACCTGCTCCCGCATCAGGCCCCCAAAGACATAGGTTGTCGCCGTCAGCACGGCGACGCTGGCATAGGCAATGATCGGCGCGTCCAGCGTTATCAGTTCATTCAGCAGGGTGGGCGCATCGGCAAAATAGAACACCCATGCGCCACCGGTCAGCAGACCGATAATGATCCAGATGGTATGTTTGGTAAGGCGCTTGGCGAATTTCCCGACCGACATCGGGGCCTTGTCAAGACGCAGGCGGGCATTTCGATCCCCTTCCACCGCCCGTTCAACGAATATGAACAAGTCCGTCCAGACTGTCTGCGGGCAGGAATATCCACACCATGCCCGACCGAACAGGGACGTCACCAGAAACAGGGCGATGGCCGCAAGGATCAACAGGCCAGTGATGTAATAGACTTCCTGCGGCCAGAGCTCGATAAAGAAAAAGTAGAAACGTTCATGCGCAAGATCGACAAGCACAGCCTGATCCGGACCACCCGCTCCGCGATCCCAGCGGATCCAGGGCGTGATATAATAGATCGACAGGGTAATCCCCATGATGATCCATTTCAGACGCCGGAAATTGCCGCGCGCCTTTTTCGGCTGGATCTTCTCCCGCCTTGCGAAAAGCGCCCGGTTTTCCTTCTTGTTGACCGGACGGACGTCAATATTTTCAACGGAGCTTTCAGACATGCCCTTTACTCCAGAATGCAGAGGTTAGCGACTACTCCCCGCCCCCGAGAGAGTGCACATAGAGCGCCATTTGGCGGATGGTCACGTCATCCAGACGGTCAACCCAGGCAGGCATCACATTTCCTCGGCCTCTGGATACCGTTCTGAGAATAATGTCCTTGTCCTTGCCATAAAACCAAATAGCATCGGTCAGATCCGGTGCGCCAAACTCCCGGTTACCCTTGGCATTTTCGCCATGGCAGGATGCGCAATTTTCGGTATAGACCTGCTTCCCCCGCTCAACGGCCGCTGTATCCTTGCGGACTTCGGACAGCGAAAGGACATATTCGGTCACGTCATTGATCTGCTCCTTTTCGAGCATGCCATCCGTCAGGAACGCTGGCATATCCCCGATACGGGCATCATCATGATCAGACCGGATGCCGAACTGGATAGTCTGATATATATCCTGAACGCTGCCACCCCAGAGCCAGTCATCATCATTGAGGTTCGGAAAGCCGGGTGCCCCGGCCGCGCCCGAGCCATGACATTGTGAGCAGTTGACCGCAAAAGCCGATTTGCCGCCGCGCAGGGCAAACTGATACAGCCCTTCATTATCCTTAACGTCTTCCAGCGGCGTCGCGAGCAACAGGGTCCGATCTTCGGCCTGAGCGGCTTCCGCCTCGGAAAGCTGCCGCTCAAGCGATCCGCGTGACGAATAACCAAGGAACCCCGCTGTATAATCGCTGACGAGAGGCCAGGCCGGCATCACAATCCAGTAGCCGATCGACCAGACAATGGTTCCGTACATCGTCCACAGCCACCAGCGCGGCATGGGGGTATCAAGCTCCTTGATGCCATCCCATTCATGACCGGTGGTGTCCGTGCCGGAAAATTCGTCTTTTTCAACCTTGTTGGACATCTTTATCTTCCTCAAACGGGATCCGGGCGGCCTTGTCAAACTTATCCTTGTTGCGTGGCCACAGTGCATAAACCAGCACGATGACGAACAGGATGAAGAGATAAATCAGGCCATAGCTTTGGGCGAAGGCGGAAACACTCTGAAAATCCATCAGCTTCCCTCCTATCGTTTGTTGGCATCCACATCATAAGATGTGAAATCCACTAAGGTTCCCAACATTTGCAAATAAGCGATCAGCGCATCAAGTTCTGACACCATGGCCGGATTACCGTCAAAATTGCGGACCTGCGCTTTCGGGTAACGTTCCATAAAGGCGTCAATGTCATCCGCATCCGGATTGACCTGCATTCTGAGATCGCGCGCCGCATTTTCAACCATCTCATCGCTGTAAGGAACACCGACGGCGCGATTGGCTTCCAGGCTTTTCTGAATATCCGGCACCCGCAACTGGGTCGTCGCCAGGAACGGATAGCCGGGCATGACGGATTCCGGCACCACATCCCGTGGATTTTTCATATGCGTGACATGCCATTCGTCGGAATAGCGACCGCCGACACGGGCGAGATCGGGCCCCGTCCGCTTGGACCCCCACTGAAAGGGATGATCATACATGCTTTCCGCCGCCAGCGAGTAATGGCCATATCGTTCGGCCTCGTCCCGCAGCGGGCGCACCATCTGGCTGTGACAGTTATAGCAGCCTTCGCGGATGTAAATATCCCGGCCCGCCAGCTCAAGCGGGCTGTAGGGACGCATCCCTTTCACCTTCTCAATCGTGCTTTCCAGATAGAACAGCGGCGCAATCTCGACCAGACCGCCGATGGAGACAACGATCAGCACCAGAACCAGCATCAGGATCGAGTTTTTCTCAATTTTCTTGTGACTAATCATCGGACCTTACCTCGCCCCTGCAAATTCCAAATTCGGAACCAGCGAACCTGCTTCTTTTGCGCGCACATCGCCCCGGGCTGTCCGCCAAAGATTATAGACCATGATCAGTGAGCCAATCAGGAACAGGATCCCGCCGGTTGCCCGGATCACATAGAAGGGATGCATCGCCTCAACCGTTTCACTGAAGGAATATTCGAGAAAACCAAAGGCATCATAGGCGCGCCACATCAGCCCCTGAAGGATACCGGAAACCCACATCGCGGTGATGTAAAGCAGGATTCCCACAGTCGAAATCCAGAAATGCAGATTAACCAGCGCATCCGAATAGAGCGATTTGCGTTTCCACAGAACCGGCACCAGGAAGTAAAGCGCGCCAAAGCTGATATAAGCCACCCAGCCGAGAGCCCCGGAATGCACATGGCCGATGGTCCAGTCCGTATAATGGCTGAGCGCATTCACGGCCTTGATGGACATCAGCGGCCCTTCGAAAGTGCTCATGCCGTAGAAGGCAACGGAGGTGACAAGGAAGCGGACGACCGGATCGGTCCGCAGCTTGTCCCACGCGCCGGAAAGCGTCATCAGGCCGTTGATCATCCCACCCCAAGAGGGCATCCACAACATGATCGAGAAGGTCATGCCGAGGGTCTGCGCCCAGTCTGGCAGCGCCGTATAATGCAGATGGTGCGGCCCCGCCCAGATATAGATGAAGATCAGCGACCAGAAATGGATGATCGACAGGCGATAGGAATAGACCGGCCGGTTCACCCGCTTTGGAATGAAATAATACATGATGCCGAGAAAGCCCGCCGTCAGGAAGAAGCCCACGGCATTATGGCCATACCACCACTGGGTCAATGCGCTCTGCACCCCGGCGAACAGAGAATAGCTCTTCACGCCCGTCAGGCTGACCGGAAGTGACAGGTTGTTGATGATATGCAGCATCGCAATGGTGACGATGAAGGCCAGATAGAACCAGTTGGCCACATAGATATGCTTTTCCTGCCGTTTCCAGATTGTGGCAAGAAACACCAGCAGATAAACCACCCAGACAAGGGTCAGCCACAGGTCCGCATACCATTCAGGTTCGGCATATTCCTTGGACTGGGTAACGCCCAGCAGATAGCCGGTTGCCGCAATGACGATGAAAAGCTGGTACCCCCAGAAAACAAACCAGGGCGCGATGTCCCCGGCAAGACGGGCGCGGCAGGTCCGCTGCACCACATGGAAGGAGGTGGCAATCAGCACATTACCGCCAAAGGCAAAGATGACAGCCGAGGTATGCAATGGCCGTAATCGTCCGAAATTCGTCCAGGGCAAATCGAAATTCAGAACAGGAAAGGCCAGTTGCAAGGCAATGACCACGCCCACAGCAAAGCCGACAACGCCCCAGAAAGTCGAAACAATCACCCCGGCCTTGACGATTTCCGTATTGTAGTTGACGCCGCCATTAGCGTCCTGAAGCGATGGCGCCTCGGCATTACGGTAATGCCGGGCAATCAACGCAAAGGCACAAAGAATACTGGCAAGTGAGAAGATCATCCCGTGCAGCATCATCGCCGGGTCGACAGCCCTTGCGGAGAGAATAACGCCCAGCAAGACACCAACAGCAGTAAAAGCGATCCATAAGAGATTCATACCGGAATTCCGTCCATTGCCTCACATCATGGAGCCTTGATGTGGATTCTAGACGCTTTATCGCGCCTCATCCCTCCATCGCACCCCTCATTTGGCATGACCATACGGCACCGCGGCAATGCGGCATTGATCCAAATCAAGTCAGGCCGAAATCAGCCAATGGCAAGGGGGGGGGGTAGTGCGAATTTGTTGCAGATTGAAACAGTGTTAGACAGCCTTGGAATGCTGCGCCGTTCCGCCCGCAAGATAACTGTCAAAAACTGCACAGATTGTGCGAACAAGCAGACGTCCCTCGGGCAGGACCTTTAATCTGTTGCCATCAAAATGAAGCAGCCCCTCTTCCGTAAAAGGGGCAAGCGCCGCAATTTCCGGTGCGAAATAGTCAACTGCTCGTTCGAATGATCGCGCTATCGCCTGAAGGTCCACTTCAAAATCACACATCAGCCGTTCGATAACCTGCGCCCGCAGACGATCATCTTCCGTCATGGCAATTCCCCGCGCGATGGGCAATCGGCCAGCCAAAACGATTTCGGCATAGGACCGCACGGAAACGGCATTCTGTATATAACCTTGCGGCAGGCGTCCAATGGCCGAAGCGCCAATGCCGATCAGGGCGGCGGCGTCATCAACTGTATATCCCTGAAAATTCCGTTTAAGCCGCCCCGCATCCAGCGCAACGACCATCGCGTCATCACCTCGGGCAAAATGATCAAGGCCAATCTGGCGATATCCGAGATTAAGGAGCTTTACGGTCGCCTGCTGCGCCTGGTGGTAGCGGGCATCACTATCTGGCAGTTCCTTCTCCCGGATCATCTTCATATGACTTTTCATCCAGGGGACATGGGCATAGCCGAACAGCGCTATTCTGTCCGGCTCAAGCAAATGCGCAAGATCAATGGTGTTCAGGACATCCCGCTCCGTCTGGCGCGGTAGGCCATACATCAGATCGAAGTTGATTTTCTCAATCCCCGCAGCCCGCAGATCATCCGTGACCTGCTTCGTCAGTTCGAAAGACTGAAGACGGTTGATCGCCTGCTGCACATCGGGACTGAAGTCCTGCACACCGAGACTGGCGCGGTTAATTCCGGCAGCGGCCAGTGCCGCGATCTTTTGGGCATCGATGGTACGCGGATCAACCTCGACCGCCAGCTCCGCCGTGCCAATGATATGGAAGCGAGCGCGCAAGTCATCCATGATGGCAGTGAAATCTTCTGCCGACAGCATGGTCGGCGTGCCGCCGCCCCAGTGAATGTGGGAAATACTGAACCGGCCCGGCAACATATCGGCCAGCAGGGCAATTTCGGCGCGAAGAGCCGCCGCATATCGGGCAACCGGATCATACCGGGCGACCACTTTTGTATGGCAACCGCAGTACCAACACATCTCCTGACAGAAGGGCACATGCAGATAAAGGGAGAGAGGCCGTGAAGGATCAAGCTCCTGCACCCATTTCCCATAGAGATCGGCTGTTACCGCAGGTGTGAAATGCGGCGCCGTTGGGTAACTGGTATAGCGCGGAACGGACTGCTCCTTCCGCGCCGCCATGACAGGCGTCATTGTTCGCCTTCCGCCAGTGATTCCAACTGCGGTCTGTTTATAATCAGGATTGAGTGGGTCGTCGGCACAGAGATAACTTCGAGATTCTTGAGTTTGGTAATCGTTCTGCTGACCGTTTCAATTGTCAGTCCTAGATAATCGGCAATATCACTGCGACCCATTGGAAGAGTAATTTCTATGGCTTTTTCATTCCCCGAGACCGACTTGCCCACGCGGTCGAGCAGAAAGCTTGCAATCTTTTCAACTGGTGTTTTCCGGCCGAGCAAAACGGCATGCTGACGAAGCTCACTCAGCTCTTTGCGGATCATCTCCATCAAGGCATCACGCATGATGGGATTGCCGTCGATATGCTGATTCAGGACTTTGATGGGTATCTGACAGACCATCGTCTCGCAGACCGCCTCAGCATCGGATTGATAATGGCCGTTCTGGTTTTCACCGATAACCTCGCCTGCCGATTTGAAGGCGGTCACCTGACGGCGTCCGTCATCCAGCAGATTGGCAAGACGGATTTCCCCGGTCACGATAGTAAAAATATACTTCGCTTCCTCAAATTCGCGATAGACGGACTGTCCTGCCTTGATCCGTCTGATCCGCACATTCCGGCCAAATTCGCCAATTTCCTTTTCAACAAGGCCGGAACAGATCGCCTGCTTGTGCACATTACAGGAAGAACAGGGAATCTCCACCGAAGTCCGTTTCTCAAACGCAGAATTGGGCGCAGGCCGTTCGTAGCACAGAGTTCCGGCTTTGGATTCGCCCGAAGGCGTCATTTGCGTACTTACAGTTTCCAGCATGTCGCATATCCTCCTGTAGAAGTTCAATCAATGCGCGATCACGGCCCGCTTTCAAAGCATATTTCAGGCTTTTCCCATCTCCTTCCATGCGGTGAGATGACGCAGGTGCAAATATTCACACAATAGAATCGTAAATAACTCCTCTCATGCAGTGATTTTTGGCTGTTATTCTCACTTTTTATCCAAAGAAATCCCCGACAGCGGCATTTTGCCACAGCCGGGGAGTATTGTCGATTTCGCTTTATTAATTTTTTATCAGGAAGCGGATTGCAATTTACAGGCGTAGCAGATCTGTCACCACGTCAAGCGGAACCGGGGCATCACTGAGCAGGTAATTACCCGCCTCAATTTCAAAGCTGCCATCGCTGTTAGTCAGCGGATCGGCGGCCCGAAGCCGGGTATCGACAACAAGCCGGGAGAGCAGCATCCGCCGCGCATCCCCGCCTGCCCTGCCAAGCGTTGCCCCTTCAGTCGCCAGCAATGTCGCACTGGTGGCGTGATAAAGGGCATTGGAGGCCTGTCGCGCCTTGATTTCATTACCGGTCGCAGCAATCTCATCGGCAAATTTCGTCGCCCGGTCGATCAGCCCCGAAAGCTCGCCCGCATACTGGCCGGGAACACCATCCGTTGAAGCAAGCCGACCCTTCAGATCCTCGGCCAGAGCTTCATGGGCCCCGGCCTTGGCAATGGCGCGGGTGGTCACATCCAGCGCGTTGATATTGGAGGTTCCTTCCCACAACAGGCCGGTATGGGCGTCCCTGACAAGACGGGAGTTGACCCAGTCCTCGATAAATCCGTTGCCCCCGCGTACTTCGAGAGCCCCCGTCGCCACCGTAATATTGTCACGACAAGCGCGGAATTTCAGCAGGGCTGTCAGAATACGGTTCTGCAGTTTCGCCTCTTCGTCTCCCTGCTCCGCGCGGTGCAGAGTGTTGGAGACGTGCATGACCATGGATAGGACCTGCTCCGTCGGGACCATGATTTTCAGAAGCTGCCGCCGCAGCAACGGCTTGTTGATGATCATTTCGCCGAACACGTCGCGGGTTTTCGCCGCCATCATCGCTTCATTCAGGCAGCGTCGCATCATACCTGCGGCCCGGACGCCATGGGAAAGACGGGACATATTCACCTGATCGAGCATCTGGCGAAGGCCAGGGTTCGGCTTCGCCCCGACATCGCCGAAGGCATAGGCAAGGGCGCCATTGAAGATAATCTCTCCGGACGCCATGGATTTCGTGCCCATCTTGTCCTTCAGCCGGACGATCCGATAGTCATTCCGTTCCCCGTTATCGAGGAAGCGCGGAACGGCAAAGATCGCAAGGCCGGAATTCCCTTTCGGCGCACCTTCCGGGCGGGCCAGTACCAGACACACCTCCGCATCGGCGCTGGAGCAGAACCATTTATCGCCATACAGCCGCCATTCGCCATTTTCCTGGCGCGCTGTCACGGCGAGATTGGCGACTTCCGATCCGCCAATCTTTTCCGTCATGAACTGCGCCCCGCGATACAGCTCATCCATATCCTGACTGCGCATCCGGGGCAGGAATTTTGCCTTGGCGTCCTCCGGTCCGTAACGCTCCAGCAGCATGGACGACGTGTCGGTCAGGGAAATCGGGCACATCAGGCCAAATTCCGACTGGGTGAATAGATACTGGAAAACATATTTCGCCATTGGCGGCACTTTCGTCGGCCAGCCATGCACCCCGGCCCGCCGTGACATGCAATGAATGCCAAAATCGCCATAGCCGATCTTTTCCATTTCCCGGAAGGCCGGATGATATTCGATCCAGTCACGGTTGCGGCCGCGCGCATCGCGCGGATGCAGAACGGGAAGATGCCGATCGCAAATCCGCGACAGCTCATCAAGCCGGTTTCCGGCCACCTCTCCCAGTTCCCGATAGACCGGCGTCATATGCGCGCGGAGATCATCGGGCAGATAAATCGTCAACAGATCCTGAAGACTGCCGTCGATATCGAAGAAATTGAGGCCATGGCAATCGCTGGCGACCCAGTCTTCCAGCTCACGTTCTTCCCGCGGTTTGATTTTCACTTCCATATTCATAATCGCTCTCTCCCGCAAGTTTGCTTGCGTTGCAAAAATGGACGGTAACTTACAGTATTTTCTATAGCGTCAGGATGCGCCGCGCCTCATCCAGGCTGACCGGATCACTCCCCAGCAAGGCACCGGTCGCCGCCTCATCAAACGCCGCCTCTTCTATTGCCATGGGATTACCGGAGCCCAGCTTGTGATCAACCACCATGCGCGACAACAGAAGACGACGCGCATCGCCCCCTTCCCGGCCGAGCATCACTCCCTCATTGGCCATCAGGGTTGCCGTTGTGACATGATACAGCGCGGTAGACGCCTTGCGGGCATGGGTTTCAAGGCCCCGTTTCGCCACTTCATCGGCAAACCGCACGGCCTGATCGACCAGCCCCTTGAGCTGTCCGGCGAACTGTCCCGGCAGCGTGTCGCTTGCGGCAATGATATCATTGAGATCCTCACCGAGAGCTTCATGCGCGCCACTCCGTCCGATGGCCCGCGTCGTCACATCCAGCGCATTGATATTGGACGTCCCTTCCCACAGCACGCCAAGATGGGCATCGCGGACGAGACGGGCGTTGACCCAATCCTCGATATAGCCATTACCGCCGCGCATCTCCATGGCACCGGTTGCCACCCGGATATTGTCCCGCGCCGTGCGGTATTTGAGAAGCGGCGTCAGGATGCGCAGACGCTTGGCCGCTGCCTCATCTCCAGCCTCCCCTTTTTCAAGGCTGTTCGCCACATACATGAACATGGACAGCGCCTGCTCTGTCGGCACCATCAGCTTCATTAACTGGCGGCGCAGCAGGGGTTTATCGATCAGCGTTCCACCGAATGCCCTGCGGTAATTTGCAATAACCAGCGATTCATTGAGGCAGCGGCGCATCATTGCCGCCGCCCGCACGCCATGCGACAACCGGGAAAAATTAACCTGGTCCATCATCATTTTGAGACCGTTATTGGCCTGTGGGCCGACCTTGCCAAGCGGATAGGCCGTTGCGCCATCAAAAATAATCTCCCCCGACGCCATCGAGCGCGTGCCGAGCTTGTCTTTCAGCCGCACGATGCGGTAGGGATTGCGGCTGCCGTCCTTGCGATGACGGGGCAGCGCAAACAGGCCAAGGCCCGCATTGCCCTCCGGCGCGCCTTCGGGACGGGCAAGCAGCAGCGCCACATCACCATCGGCGCAGGAACAGAACCATTTCTCCCCATACAGCTTCCACTCCCCGTCTTCATGGCGGGCTTCAAGGGAAATATTGGAGACGTCGGAACCGCCCGTCTTCTCCGTCATGAATTGGGCGCCCTTCAGAATATTGCCGAGATCCTGACTGTACATACGCTCCAGCAGCAGTTCTTTTGTTTCCTCATCCGCATAGCGCTCGATCAGCATGGCCGAGGTGTCGGTCACGGAAATCGGGCAAAGCTGGCCGAATTCGGACTGACCAAAGAGATATTGGAAGACATATTTGCCGATCGGCGGAACGATCCCTGGCCAGTCAAGAATGCCTTCACGGTGCGACATGCAATGAAGGCCGAACTCACCAAACCCCACTTCTTCCATTCGGCGGTAGGACGGATGAAATTCGATCCAATCCTCATTCCGGCCGCGGCCATCGCGCGCATGCAGCACAGGCTCATGGCGATCCGCCTCCCGCGACCAATCATCCAGCTCATTGCCCGCAATCTCGCCGAGACGGCTGTAGTGCGGCGTCATATGGGTCCGCAGCGCGTCAGGCATGTAGACCCGAAGCAGGCTTTTCAGGCTGTCATCAATCTCGAAGAAATTAAGGCCATGACAATCCGGTGCCACATAGTCAGACAGCTCTTTCGCGTCAACTTCCTGCTTTTGATAAAGAAAGCTCATTTCATCCCCGTTCGTTTGTACCGGCCTCAACGCCGCTTGTTTGTTAAGGGCATTCTGCGCCGTTTTGCAGGGCTGGACAACCGATTATTCAGCATAGTATAATTGAGAAAAACTCAATCAATATGTGGAATGAAATGCTTAATCTTCCCTCATCTTATGGGCTCAGGGCATTTGAAGCCGCCTGCCGATATTTGAGCTTCAATCAAGCAGCCGAAGAACTTGGCGTAACCCCGGGCGCCGTCAGCAGGCAAATTCAGGCGCTGGAACAGTATCTTGGCAAGACCCTGTTCCACCGCCATCACAAGCGGATCGAGCTGACGGCTGTCGGCCGCCAGTATCTTGCCGAGATTACCCTGCCGCTTGAGAAAATCGCAGCCGCTTCGGCCCGATTGCGAAGCGAGACACGCCGCAACGCGGTTTCAATTTGTGCCTATCCCACCTTTGCGCTGCGTTGGCTCATCCCACGCTGGGCCAATCTCTATGAACGCCATCCGGATATTGACGTTCAGTTGATCACCTCCCTTAACCCGGCGGATTTTGAAAGGGATGATTTCGACCTTTCCATCCAGGTGCTGCCGGAAGGGGTCAATCTGACCGGGATGCGGGTCGACAAGTTACTCGATATCGTCACCTATCCGGTTTGCAGTCCCGATATGGCGAGAAAATTCACCCGGCCGGAAGACTTGCGCCAGGCCGTGCTGCTGCATGAAAGCCCGCGTCCTACCGACTGGCCCCGCTGGCTCAAGGAAGCGGGCATTACCGATATCGACACGAACAAAGGCCTGCATTTTGAAAGCGCCAACATGGCCCTGCATGCGGCGGAAAACGGCCTGGGCGTGACCATCGGCATTGAAGCGCTGGTGCGGGATTCCATCGCCAGCGGGCGCCTTGTGAAACTCTTCGATGTCGTGCGGCACTCCAGCCAACCGTTCCAGCTTGTCTCCTCCGCCCGCAAGTCATCGCGACCAAAACTCACCGCCGTGCGCGAATGGATGCTTGAGGCCGCCGGACAACCCGTATAAAATCTAAGACGAAACAAGCAATTAACCCGCTCGGCGTCTTTGGGCCGGGAATCAGGAGAAATGGCGGCCATGACCTGCTTGCAAACCGACAGCATTTTTATCGGCAAGACCGAAGACGGAACGGGGGAAAATGAGTATCTGCCGCTGAAATGGGGGAACCGTCATGGTCTGATCGCCGGTGCGACCGGTACTGGCAAGACGGTGACGCTTCAGGTGCTGGCGGAAGGCTTTTCGGCCGCAGGCGTGCCCGTTTTTCTTGCCGATATCAAGGGCGACCTTTCCGGTATCTGCCGACCGTCGGCAATGGAAGATTTCCTTGCCAAGCGAGCGACCAAGATCGGGTTTGCCGATGAATATGCGTCAACCGCCTTCCCGACCGTCTTCTGGGACATGTTCGGCGAGCAGGGACATCCGGTCCGCACGACAATTTCCGAAATAGGGCCCCTGCTGCTCTCGCGCATGCTGGAACTCAACGATACGCAGGAAGGTGTCATGAACATCGTCTTCCGCGTCGCCGATGATCAGGGCCTGCTGCTGCTCGATCTCAAGGACCTGCGCGCCCTACTCGGGGTTGTCAATGAACAGCGCGCCGAAATTTCCGTAACGTATGGCAATGTCTCGCCGCAATCCATCGGCGCGATCCAGCGGGCGTTACTAAGGCTTGAGGATCAGGGGGCCGACAAATTTTTCGGCGAGCCTGCGCTTGATCTGAACGACTTCATGTGCACCGACCGCGAAGGGCGCGGCATGATCAACATCCTTGCAGCCGACCGGCTGATGAACTCCCCTCGCCTCTATGGCACCTTCCTTCTCTGGATGTTGTCAGAGCTGTTTGAGGAATTGCCAGAAGCAGGCGACGCCGACCGGCCGAAACTTGTCTTTTTCTTTGATGAGGCACATCTGCTGTTCGATGATGCGCCAAAGGCTCTGCTTGATAAGGTCGAACAGGTGGTACGGCTGATCCGCTCCAAGGGCGTTGGCATCTTCTTTGTTACCCAAAGTCCCGATGACATCCCGGATTCGGTTCTCGGCCAGCTTGGCAACCGGGTGCAGCACGCGCTGCGCGCCTTCACGCCCAAGCAGCAAAAGGCGATCCGCCTTGCCTCCCAGACCTATCGTCCCAACCCGGCATTCGAGGTGGAGGATGTTATTACCGCGCTTGGCGTCGGGGAGGCTCTGGTCTCGACGCTGGAGAACAAGGGGGAACCCTCTATCGTGCAGCGCACGCTGATCCGCCCGCCATCATCAAAACTCGGTCCGGTCAGCGCCGCCATCCGCAGCACCGTTCTCAAGGAAAGCCGTCTCGGCAGCAAGTATGACGAGACGATTGATAATGAATCGGCCTATGAAATCCTGCAGGAGCGGGCCGAAAAAGCAGCAAAAGCAGCCGCCGAGTCAGAAACCGCTGCCAAAGCGGAAAAACCCAAACCCGCCGCGCGGAGTTCAAACCGCCAGAGTGTCGGCGAAGCCGCCATGAAATCCATCGCCAGGGCCGTCAGCTCCTCTCTCGGTCGAAGCATTGCAAATGCGCTGGTGCGTGGTATTCTTGGCGCGCTGAAACGAAAATGAGCCTCAACTATGAAGGACGGCGTAAATTAAACGTCGGCAAGAAATGAAAGCCATCATCATCCCCGTTACCCCCTTCGCCCAGAATTGCAGTCTGATCTGGTGTGAAGAGACCATGAAAGGCGCTGTGACCGATCCGGGGGGCGACCTCGACCGCGTGCTGGAAGCTGCGGAGCAACAGGGTGTGACGATCGAAAAAATCCTGGTCACACATGGACATCTTGATCATGCGGGCGGAACGGAGGAGTTGCGGCTCAGGCTGAATGTCCCCGTTGAAGGCCCACATAAAGATGACCAGTTCCTGATCGACCAGTTGCCGACGCAATGTGCAAAATACGGCTTCCCCCCCTCCTATGTCTTCACGCCCGACCGCTGGCTTGACGATGGCGATAAGGTGACCGTGGGCAACGAGGAATTTTCCGTCGTCCATTGCCCGGGGCATACGCCGGGACATGTGGTCTTCGTCAATGAGAAGGCCCGCATCGCCATTGTTGGCGATGTGCTGTTCCGCGGGTCCATCGGGCGCAGTGATTTCCCGCGCGGTAATTATGACGATCTGATCGATTCCATCCGCAACAAGCTTTGGCCACTGGGAGATGACATCACGTTCATTCCCGGACATGGAGACACCTCCACCTTCGGGTGGGAGCGGAAAACCAACGCCTTCGTTGCCGATCTCATTTTCGGCTGAAACTTCTGCATATATCGCCGGTTTCCACCTCTGGATACAGCGGCAAAGCTATGGCACGATCCGTGAAGCACCGCCCTGACCATACATTTTCCGAATAGTCGGCAGCATAAAGTCAATTTTACCTATGGATTATTATCCGTTATTCAGAAACCATCGCGACGAGAAATTGCCTGAGCAAGATCGACGCAAACTGGGAGGAACATCATGAAAAAGTTTTTCGGCCTATCCCTGATGGCCGCTTTCGCCATTGGCGGGGCAATTGCGGCACAGGCGGCGGAAGTCACCCTGACCGTGCACCACTTCCTGAGCCCGAAGGCCCCCGCACAGACCAAAATGCTGGAGCCCTGGGCCCAACGTGTATCGGAGGCTTCGAACGGGCGGATCGAAGTCAAAATCTTTCCGTCAATGTCGCTTGGCGGCAAACCGCCGGAACTCTATCAGCAGGTCCGGGATGGTGTCGTTGATATCGTCTGGACATTGCCCGGTTATACGCCAGGCGTTTTCCCGCGCACCGAGGTTTTCGAGCTGCCGACCGTACATAAGGGCGATGCCCGCGCCACCAATGCGGCCATTCAGGAAATCTTCCCAATGATCGCCGAGGATTTCAAGGATGTGAAGCCGCTGCTGGTGCATGTCCATGCGGGCAATGCCCTGCATACGACATCAAAGAAGGTGACGTCCCTTGCCGATGTTAAAGGCATGAAAATCCGCACCCCGTCGCGCACCGGCGGCTGGATCCTTGAAGAATGGAGCGCCGATCCGGTCGGCATGCCGCTTCCCGATCTGCCGCAGTCGCTGTCCAAAGGGGTTGTTGAAGGCGCCCTTGTGCCCTTTGAAATCTTCCCACCCATGAAACTCGCCGAGCTGACGAAATACTCCCTTGTGGGCGGCAATAATGAACGTTTCGGCACCTCCACCTTCCTGTTTGCCATGAACAAGGACCGTTACAACAAGCTGCCGGATGATCTGAAAAAAGTCATTGATGACAGCATTGGTGCCGCCTTCTCGGAAGAGATGGGCGTGGCCTGGAACGATGTGGAAAAACCGGGCGAAGGCATGCAGGAAAAGTCCGGCGGTGAGATTATTGAGCTCGACGCCGACGCCAAAGCCGCCTTTGACGCCGCAGGGGAAAAGGTTGTCAGCAAATGGGTTGAGGAAGCGAATTCCCGCGGGATTGACGGCGAAAAGCTGGTTGAGGAAGCCCGCAAGGCTGTCTCCAATCACAGTAACTGACGCGAACGCCAAACAATGCAAGGGTGATGAATGTCGACAACTCTGGACCGGATCATTTCCGGCTGGGCCCTGCTGGCCGGCATTCTCACTCTCCTTGTCGTTCTGGTGACGACGCTCAATGTCACCGCCTTCGGACTGGACAGGATCGCGCGTCTGTTTGACGCAAATGTCAGCGGCCTTTCCGGCTATGAGGACTTTGTCCGCCTCGCGCTAAGCGCCATCGCGCTGATGTTTTTCCCTTACTGTCAGCGCCGGAAAGGCCATGTGGCGGTTGATCTGTTCGCCGACCGATTTCCAACCGGCCTGCAGTGGTTTCTGGAGAAACTCATCTTGCTCCTGACCATTGCGACAGCGCTGTTCCTTGCCTTTTGGATGGCGCTCGGCATGATCTCCTCCTATGAAGATCATGCTCTCTCCCCAATCCTTGGCTGGCATAACTGGCCCTTCTATCTTCCCGGCATCCTCTCGCTGATCCTTTGGGCTCTGGTAGCGGCCGTGCAGCTTGGCAAAGGGGAATAGACGTGGGCGGCGAAGCAATCGGGCTGCTCGGCCTGCTGGCGCTGTTTTTGCTGCTCGCTCTTCGCTTTCCGGTTGGCCTTGCCATGCTGCTCGTGGGGATCGGCGGCAATTATGTCTTGAGTCTTGCTCTCCCCTACCTGCGGTTCGAACCCTATCTTCACCAGTTCAAAAGCCTGCTGTGGAATTCGGTCGCCAATTATGACCTGTCTGTCGTCCCGCTGTTCATCCTGATGGGATATCTCGCGGCCAATGCCAATCTCAGCCGCGACCTATTTCAGGGCGTCAATGCCTTCTCGGGCAGATTCAGGGGTGGCGTCGCCATGTCGGCCATCGGCGCCTGCGCTGGCTTCGGCGCCGTCTGCGGCTCGTCACTCGCCACCGCATCGACCATGGGGAAGGTCGCCCTGCCCGAATTGCGCCGCCTGCATTATGATCCCGGCTTCGCAACTGGCGTTCTGGCAGCCGGCGGCACACTCGGCATCCTGATCCCGCCTTCTGTCGCACTGGTCATCTATGCGATTATTGTCGAAGCCTCGATCCTTGAAATGTTTCAGGCCGCAATCCTGCCAGGTCTGATTGCTGTCCTGTTCTTCATCCTGACAATTTTCATTCTGGTCCGGATCAGGCCATCGCTGGCACCGCAGGCCATGCCCATGAATAACGAGGAGCGGCGACATGCCATCCGCCGCCTTGTCCCCGTCGTGGTAATATTCGGGGCCATCATTCTCGGTCTCGGCTTCGGCCTGTTCACCCCGACCCCGGCGGCGGCCATCGGGGTTTTCCTGATCCTTGCCTATGGCCTGTACCTCCGCCGTCATGGCGAAGGGCTGACCCTTGCCAGCATCCGGGATTCCCTGCTGTCAACGGCAGTCACCAGCGGCATGATCTATTTTATCCTGTTCGGCGCGGAAGTACTGAAAGGCTTCTTCACTCGCGCAGGGTTGCCGGAGGCATTGGCAGGCTGGGCATCTGCCAGCGCCCTTGATCCGGTCATGATCGTGCTGGTGATGCTGGTAGCGCTTATCATTCTCGGCTGCTTTATGGATTCCCTGTCCATGATTCTGGTGGTCGTCCCGTTTCTATGGCCGGTGCTGGTGGAAATCAATGGCGGCGATTATGCAACGGCCGTCAGCGCCGCCTTCGGCATGGGAACCGACGAACTCAAAATCTGGTTCGGGATACTGGCCCTGGTTGTCATAGAACTCGGCCTCATCACGCCGCCGGTGGGGCTTAACGTGTTCATCATCAACGCCCTCGCCGAGGATGTCAGAATGACGGAAACCTTCAAGGGCGTTATGCCTTTTTTCGGTGTCGAGCTGATCCGCATCGGGCTGATCCTGTTCATTCCCGGCATCGCCCTTCTGCTACCGCGCCTGCTTGCCGGTTAGGCCGCAGCCAGAGGGCGTATCCAGCTTCTGACCGGCTCGTCCCGCCCCCGGATGGATTGGAGGCCATTTTCAATATATCCCAGATCTGCCGCGATTTTCTCCCCACCTGCCGCCGCAACAAGCTGGCTGCTGATAACTGTGTCCGCATGCAGCTCGCGCGTGAGCGTCTCCAACCGATTGGCGACATTCACCACATCGCCCAGCACCGCATATTCAAGCCGCCGCTCCGAGCCGATATTACCGAGAACAACCATCCCGTAGTGAATTCCAATTGACAGGCGGATCGGCGTCTTTCCCTCTTCCTTTCGGGCGGCATTCCAGTCCACCACACGACGTTGCATCGCGCGAGCGCTTTTCAGGGCATTCAGCGCATCCTCCGGCGTTGTCTCGGGGGTGCCAAATGTCGCCATCAGCCCATCCCCCAGAAATTTATCCAACGTGCCGTTATATTCAAACACGCAGCTTTCCATCCGCGCATGGAATTCCCGCAGCACGCGGACCGTTTCTTCCGGGCTTGTGGTCTCGGCCATTTTGGTGAAACCGACAATATCCGCGAACAGGACGGCGACCGGTTGCTCCCGCACCGAACTAAATGGATTATCGAGCCCGGCAAGTCCATCCACAATATTCGGCGGAAAATGCCGTGAAAGATTGGCGCGTTCGCGCGCCGCTTCCGCCTGACGCACCAGCAACCGATTGGATCGCCATCCGCCAACTGCCAATATGCCGGCAACCAGCACAAAAATAATCAGCTCCTGTATACGGGCTTCATAGACAACCTTCCCTGGATCAACCAGATGCAGCACGTCAGGATAAGGTGCAAGCAGAGTCCGAAGCTGCTCCGTGATCTCGGCGAGCTGGTTGGGTTGATAGAAGGCCCAGATGCTGGCGCCCGTCCACAACAGGACCGTGAAAAACGTCACAGGCACCAATGTCCGCCAGGAATAGGCCAGCGTCGCCGCCGCCAACAAAATAAAGAAGTAGGGGAACCCGCCATATTTAAACTGCATGGTTGCCGACCACGCACGATCATCGAACGGATTGGGCACCACCAGGACAACGGTCATCAAGGCAAGATCAAGAAAAAGTAGAAAGAGCTCGACCCGGGACCGTTCAACCCGGCCAAACTTTACCTGCGCCCAACCGATCAGGAGAAAGCCGAGAATGCAAGCTTCATAGTAAAGGACGGACCACCTTGGATTGACATAAACGAGAAAACCCGCAATCACGAGCAATGAAAGGGTCCGTGCCTGTACCGCCAGCATCAGCCCTTCGCGTTTGTTCCGCTCCAGCGCTTCATAAAGAAAGCGGTTATTCGCGATTTCGGTCAGTTCTTCGGATCGACGCCGCCAGCGCCATCTCCCCCGCTCCGTTGCCTTGGCCATGACCTTTCACCTCTCAACACAGCAGCGCCAGCCCACTGTCCTCTTCGTTTTCTGCCACTGGCAAACCAGTGCAAACGTCCGGAAGCTTTCCATGATAGCCGCCATCGCGAGGAAAGAAAATATTCCTATTGCGGGTCATGTGATTAGCGGGCATTCCGACTTACAAGTTTGGTCAAGCCGTCTGAGTAACGATCCAGATGGATTTCCATGGCGCCGAACTGAGTTTCAAGCTGGAGGCGAACCGGTACTATGCGGCCATCTCCGGACGGATCTCCTGCCCAGACAATCACATCCTGCTTTTGCTCCTGATCGTAATTCCGGTTTACGGGAAAGCCGCCCTTGCGCACGAATTCAATCCGGCATCCAATCGCGGTTCCGGAAAAGACAGAATAAGCCGAAGGCCTGAATGCGCGCGGGGGCACATCAGAGAGAACGGCGTCATAGCGACGATGTCCGTCAAAAACCGGCAGGGTGATGTTGCAGCCCTCTCCCCGTTCCAGTCGCTCCGACACTGTCAGAATGGCGGTCATGGGATCAATGCTATTGGTCAGGCTGGATGGATCGACGGGGGTGTATTTATCCATGTCGTCCGATCGCCCCCCGACCTTCTCCACACGCACGGAACCGTCCGGCGTGTAATCCATCGTCACGATCCGCTCGTTATTGTTCCATTTGCTTTTGTGTTGATGCTGGCGGGGCAAAAACTTGTCAAGATCAACAAGACCTTTGGTTTCGCCGCGGGCAATCCAGTTAATCACCAGATTGAAAGCCTGATTTGTGCTGGCGGTGCTGAGTATGGCGTAATTGTGATCGTTCTGGCTGACATCGACATCGACACTCCCCAGAAACAGCCCACCTAGATAGACGGAATAATGCAGCCTTGTGTCCTGTTCCGACGCACGCGCCGATCCGGCCAACAGACCCGCGCCCAAAGCCACCCCGAGAAACAGGATGCGTGAGGTTTTGATCCAGATATCTTTCTTTACAAACATATGCCTCCCATCCCTCTCCGCCATTTACGGAAATGGGGATGCAGAGCTATGTAATCAAGCTTTTTGGCTTTTCAAAGGCATGTGAAACCACGGATCAGCCCGCAAAGTAAATCCAGATCAACAAAAATCCCAACGCCAGACGGTAGTAGACGAATGGCATAAAGCCTACTTTCTCGATCCAGCGCATGAGCAGACTGATGGAAAGAAAGGCGACAACACAAGAGATAACTGCCGCGATCAGGGCATCCATGCCGACATTGACATCGCCAACCTTGATCATGTGGTAAGTGGCGAGTATGCCCGCACCGATGATTGTCGGAATGGACAGCAGCATAGAGAAATGCGCGCCATCGCTGCGGCTTAATCCCCGCATACGCGCCGCAGTCATCGTAATGCCGGAACGACTTGTGCCCGGCAAGAGCGACAGCACCTGAAACAGCCCGATCACAATCGAATCAATCCATGTAATACCGCGCAGATTTTTGCTGACCGGAAAATACCTGTCCGCATAGCCCAGGAGAATGCCGAACAGGATCGTCGTTGCCGCCACCAGCAGAACAGACCGCAGCTCGTCCTGGAGAAAATAATACATCAGCCCGCCGACGATAACGACGGGGATAGTGGCAATGATAATATGCCAGCCAAGACGACGCTCTTCCGCCGCCCCCTCCGTCATCGGCATCAAGAATGCGCGGATGAGCGTCATGACATCCTGACGAAAATATACAATCACCGCAACAAGGGTGCCCACATGTACAGCAATATCAATGCTTTGCCCCTGATCTTCCCATCCGGCGAGAACGGGCAGGATTAGGAGATGACCACTTGAGGAAATCGGCAGAAACTCGGTGAAGCCCTGAACGGCAGCCAACACAAGAATATGAAAAAAGGGCATACTAACCTTTCAGGGCATCAACATAGCGGAACAGGTACGGCCATTACAGGAGTTCCGATTAAAATTTTGCATCCGCAGCATCGGTCACAAAAATAAATGGTCGCGGACACTATAACCTCCTATTGTTAAAAAAAAAGTTACAAATATTGGAGGACCAATGTCCCATAACGTTGATCTTTTCTGGTCATTCAGAAGCCCCTATTCCTATCTTGCTATTCCCCATATCAAAGAAATTGTGAAGGAATATGACGTTACGGTGAATGTCCGGCCCGTGTATCCGATTGCGGTGCGCACCCCGAAGTTTTTCAAGGATGTGAACCCGCTGTGGATTGACTACCTGATGACCGATATTCAGCGCGTTGGCGATATGAACGGTATACCCATTTCCTGGCCTCGCCCCGATCCGGTAAAGATGAACCGGCAAACGAAAGAAATCCCGCTGGAGCAGCCCTATATCCATCGCCTGACCCATCTTGGCGTCGCAGCGGCGGAGACCGGCAACGGCCTCGCCTTTATCGACAAGATTTCGGAATTGATATGGAATGGCAAAACACGAGGCTGGCACGAAGGTGACCATCTTGCCAGGGCCTCGGCCGCAGCAGGCTTTGATCTTGCTACCCTCGACAGCATGATTGCCGATGATTTCGACGGTTACGCCGCCAAGGTCGGGGCCAATCAGGCGGCGCTGGAAGCCGCAGGTCACTGGGGAGTACCAACGCTTGCCTACAAGAATGAAGCCTTTTTCGGCCAAGATCGGGTCGATGTCTGTCTGTGGCGGATGCAGCAGGATGGCCTCAGTCGCCGCGCGTAAGAGGGCATAATCGACCTCTATTGAATTGTGACTGCCTGCTCGGATGCCTTCTGGTGCAGATAGGTGATTTGCGTTGATGAACGATCCGGATTTGCCGTCGGTGCCATGGCGACATTCAAAACAATAACGAGTCCCAGTAAGGCGCAGACGACTACAACGCCGATTTGCTGGCGATGTGATTTTAATGCACGGCGGAGATTTGTTATTCGGCCGCTTCTTGTCGGGGAATTGCGCATGCTGTTTTATCCCTCTCCATGACTTTCCTCATTGTCTAAGATGGAGGAGAAAAATGGCCGCGCAAGCGCAGAAAAGCGGCCATTTCTTGTTCTTTTTCGGACAGCTAGCGCGTCAAGCTGTAGGACAGGATCTTATAGGCGAGTTTCGCCGCCAGAAAATTGGGCGCATGCAGCCCCTCAATCGGGGCCAGTTCGTTGATATCCGCACCGACTATCCGCCCGGCTTTGGACACGGCCTTGATAATCCGGATGGCATCATTCCAGAAAACACCGCCCGGCTCCGGCGTACCTGTAGCTGGCATGAGAGAGCCGTCAAATCCGTCCAGATCGAACGTCAGATATACGGGCCGTCCTTTGAAAGGGGCGACAATTTCCTCAATTTTCCAGTCTTCCCGATCCTTGCCCCAGTAGATGGAGATGCGATGCCGGTTGGCGTCCAGAAAAGGAATTTCCTCCGCCGAGATATTGCGGATACCGATGGACACTATGGGCACCGTCGGATGATCCAGCACCCGGCGGATGGCCGCAGCGTGGGAATAATGCTCCCCGTCATAGCCATCACGCAGATCGGCATGGGCATCGAAATGCAGGATGATCAGATCATCGTATTTTTCAAGGAACGGGCGAATGGCCCCCGGCGTGATGGAATGTTCCCCACCGAAGACAATGGGAAATTTATCGTCCTTCAGGACAGCCCCGGTAAGCGCCGCGAGATCATCAATCGCCGCCTTGATGTCCGTTCCGTCAACGGGCTTTTCCCGCATGGTGACAACACCGTAATTCCGAAACGGTTCACACCACAGATCTTCATCGAACAGTTCGACCTGATGGCTCGCCTCGATCATGGCAGCGGGGCCGAGGGCCGTGCCACCGCCATAGCTGACCGACCCTTCAAGGCCAAACGGGATCACAACCGCACGGGCCGAGGCGTAATCAAACGCCTCTTCCGCGGGCAGCCCGAGAAACCCCTCATCCGAAGGGGCAATCTCAAAGGGTACAGTCATGACAGTACTTTCGTAGTTGCTATTTGAAAAGCTGCGCGAAACGGCGTTTCTTGCGCTTTTTCCAGCCTTCCCGATGGAAAGCATCGGACGCCAGCAGCGGAATGACGGAAGACGCCTCGGCGAACACCATCTGCTCGAGGCTGGTGCTAACCTTGCCCCAGCTCGCTGCCTCTTTCAGTGTTGAGGAGGAACAGGCCCCATCCCGCACATCGGCAACGGTAAACTGCACGGCGTATTTATGCATGTCCACTTCCTTGCCGAGGATTTCCGCACAGACCACGGTATCCTGGGCAAAATTCTTGGGAACCCCGCCCCCGACCATCAACAGGCCGGTCGCCCCCGCCTCGATCTTGATCTGGGTCAGTTCGCGGAAATCAGCAACACTGTCAATGCTGAGATACCCGTCCGGATTTTCCACCTGATGCTTGACCAGGCCGAAACCTGCTGAGCAGTCGGAAAAGGCCGGCACGAAAATCGGCACATCATTATCGAAGCAGGTTTCGATCAGGGAGTTTCTCTTGACCGCATTGGTTTTCAGCCAGCGCCCCATCTCCATGATGAACTCACGCGAAGAATAAGGTCGCCGTTCCAGCTGGTCCGCGATAACCTTGATCACCTCATCGCAATGCTGAAGCTCTTCCTCGTCGATATAGGTGTCATAGATACGGTCGATGTAAAGCGACCGCAGGACATTGTCATCAACGCTGCTATCCGCCTGATAATGACGGAAGCCCAGCGCTTCGAAAAAATCCATATCGACGATGGAGGCGCCGGTGGACACAATCGCGTCCACCATGCCGAGCTCCACCATATCGCGATAGACATGCATGCATCCCCCGGCGGATGTGGAACCCGCCAGGGTCAGGATGATGGCGCACTCCTCATCCTCGACAGCCATGTTGAAGATTTCCGTGGCCCGTGCCAGATCGCGCGAGGTGAAGGACATCTTGCCCATGGCGTCGATGATCGGCCGTGCATCAAAGGTCCTGATATCGATATGTTCGACCGTCTTTGAAAGAAGGGCCGCCTTATCGTTACTCATGCTGCTCTTTGACATTTTTTAAACAAACGCTCCTTCAGCTTGGCCGCTTACGCGACCTCGGCGGCCTGCTCGATGGCCACCATGGTTTCAGAATAAAATCCGTTGAACTTGGTCTGCATGGCATAACCATACGCGCCAAGATGACGGAAGATAATCCAGTCGCCTTCACAGACATCATCCGGCAGCGCAAGATGTTCCTTCATCTTGTCCACGCTGTCGCATGTCGGTCCGTAGAGCTGGAACAGCGAGTTTTCCGACGGCACATGAAGACGTCCGGCCCGGTAAAGCTCGACCGGATAACGCCAGCCGAGCTGCCCCAAATCGAACAGCGCGCCATAATAGCCGTCATTCAGATACAGCGACTGCCCACGGCGCAGTTCAACCCGCACCGCCACGGCCCCACCCGCCGCCACAAGGGCACGGCCGGGTTCGCAAAATACCTCCAGATCGCCAAAGCCGCAGTCTTGCAGAGCCTTTTCGATGGCATCGAAATACTCCTGCAACGGTGCCGGTTCCATATCCGGATAGGAGACCGGAAAACCACCACCGACATCAATCATGTCGATTTTAACGCCACAACCATCCAGCATATTGGCAATATTATAGAGGGCATTGGTGTAAGCCTCAACCTCCAGGCATTGTGAGCCGACATGGAAGGTGACGCCGATCTTTTCCGCAATCTGCTGCGCATGGGCGAGCAGAAGCGGCGCTTCCATCAGCGTCGCACCAAATTTGCTATCAAGCGGATAGGCCGCCCCCACCTGCGAGACGCTGAGACGCAGCATCAGCTTCAGGTCCTCGGCATGGCCGGTTTCCTGCCTGATCTTGCGCAGCTCGTCCTGGCTGTCAAAAGCAAAGTGGCGAACCCCGAGCTCATAGGCCCGCTTGATTGCCTGTCGACTTTTGACCGGGTGCATGAAATACAGCGTAGCGAGAGGAAAATCCCGACGCAGGGTTTCAATCTCCCGAATGGAGGCCACCTCGAAATTGCGCACGCCAGCCGCCCACAACAGACGCAGAAGCGCCGGATGCGGGTTGGCTTTCGCCGCATAAAGACATGTACCTGGGAATCCGGTGAGAAACTTGCTGGCCGCTTCCGTAACCGTATCGATATACAGAAAGTGGACAGCATCATTCGACTGCTCGATTTCAAGAGCTGTCGCTTCGTTTTCATAACGCCGCAAACCGGCTAGGGCTTGCTCGCGTTCAGCGACATAGCCCTCATAATCCTGGAGCAGTTGCAATTCTAATGTTCCACCTGTCTAGTTGTTGAAACCAAGTCTTTCCGTTAGCGTCACTAGCAGAAAAGTTTCCTCTACGCAAAAGGAAAGATTACCGCGTCAGATGATGTGTTTATGCCGGGATATCAAGATCTGGAAATGATATTTAACTGCGGGGCCTTACGCGATTTATCAATGACACGATTTCGGGGCAGGGAGATGGCGACCGTCGTGCCCGGATTTGGCTTATTACTGGCGATTTTCAGCTCTCCGCCGTGCAATTCAATAATCGACTTCGCCAGCGGCAGGCCGAGACCGGTTCCTTCAATGGACTTCGTCAGCGAGTCACGGGTGCGGCCAAAAGGTCGCATCACATGCTCGATTTCTTCCTTGCTGATACCAAATCCATCATCTATCACCCGGATCACGACAAAATTTTCCGAATCTAAGGACAGATCAATATCAATATTTCCCTTCTCCGGCGTATACTTAATAGCGTTATTCACAAGGTTGATCAGCACCTGTTTCAACTTGCGTTCGTCCGCCCGCAACCGCACATCCAAACAGCCGGAAAGGGTGATCCCGATGAGTTTTTCCTGCGCCTTGGCGGCCAGCATGGTCCGGGCTGATGTCACAATATCGAGAAGACTGAATTCCGTCTCCTGCAATTCAAGCAATCCGGATTCAAGACGCGAATATTCCAGTATATCATCGATCAGCGACAGCAGATGCCGACCTGACGCCTGAATATTGTCCGCATATTCACGATAACGGTCATTTGCGAGGGGACCGAAGATCTCCTTTGCCAGAACCTCGGAAAAGCCGATCACCGCATTCAGCGGCGTTCTGAGCTCATGGCTCATATTCGCGAGAAAAAGGGATTTCGAACGCGTGCCTTCTTCCGCCTCCAGCTTGGCCTGCATCAATTCGCGTTCAAACTTATGCTGGGCCGTGATATCCTGTATCGTGCCGCTGGCACCGAGAATCCGCCCCTTGTCATCTATATTCACCCGGCCGATCAACCGGACATTCACTACCTTGCCGTCTGCATGAATAATGCGGAAATCCGTCTCGAAGGCTTCCCGACGTTCGCCAGCCAGCATGAAAACGGAGCGTATTCGCTCTCTATCGTTTGGGTGAACCTGGCTGATGTAATTGCTGTAGCATGGTTCTACAGAGCCCGGCTCATAGCCAAGAATACGATAAACCTCGTCTGACCATTCATGGGCCCGATCAATTTTGTTGTGAGTCCAGTTGCCAATATGCGCAATTGTCTGCGCGGCCGCCAACTTCGCCCTTTCTTCCTGCAGTGCTTTCTCCCGACTGCGGATTTCCGTAATGTCTGTCCGGATCGACACGGTTCCGCCGGATTTCGTTTTTGTCTCGGACAGGCGAAATATCCGCCTGTTTGCAAAATTCTGCTCGATTGGCTCACCGGGGCTTTTATGCTCCTGTATGCGCTGGCGAACCCATTCCTCTTCACGCCCTTCGGCATCCGGGACCCGGCCCTGTTCAATGGATATCGCGACCAGCTGCTCAAATGTCACGCCCGGCTTCACCTTGTCTGCAATATCACTGAACAAGTCCCGATATGGCTGGTTACAAATGAAAAGCCTGTCATCAGAATCAAAAATCGTCACGGCTTCGGGCATCGACTCGATAGCATCCACCAGAGTAGTTTCGGCGGTTTCCGCACGCATGATGGCCTGTTTGAGCTTTATATTCTGTTGATTCTGCGCCTCTTCCGACTGTATCCGCGCCTCAATTTCGCTGTTGAGAAGCTCAATGGCCGGAAGCATACGCACCATACCGAGCGCAATCAGGATCAATCCCGGGATAAAAACACTGAAACGCCATATTTCGAGCGCGGGTTCATTACTAAAGCCGATATCGAAATACGCTCCATTGCCGACAAAAAGTACGTTGACCGACCAGGCAAAGGTTGCGATTGCAAGCCCCCAAAGCAAATACCCGCGACCGAGCTTCACATGCGTCAATCTACTGTTCCGCCGCCAGAAAACCACCAGCATCACAGACAAACAGGCCAAAATGGCAATATCGCTCATCATCGCCTGCACCTGCCGATCACAGTACGCATAAGAATTTCATCATAGATTACAATCAATCCTGCATCCCGGTTCAAGCTCGGTTTCGGACCTCCTCAAACTATCGGAAAAGTATTGAACTTCCGTTAATTAGCCGAAACATAAGCATAGCCGCGTACGCCCTGGGCTCCTGCCTGTAGTGACAAGGTCACTCGTCTTTTATCATCAGGACTTTTGATTTGTGCGCACATCATTTATATGATCGTCCCGAACATTCACCGTTTATGCAGTACAGGAAAGAAACCGGTTTGACATCACGGATTATAATCGTCGGTGCCGGCATTGCCGGCCTGTCCCTTGCCCAGTGGCTTACGCGGTTTGGTATCGAGTTCGAGATTATTGAACAAAGCCCATCGGAACGCCGCAGCCCTCATGGCATTGTCCTGCCCTTTAACGCCGTTAGAGAACTGAAAACGCTTGGCCTGTTTGAGCAGCTGCAAGAGGAATATTTCGACTTCTGGAAACTCACATACTGCGGTATTGGCGGCAAGGAAATCAAATCGGCAATATTGACGCAGGCTCCTTTTGAAAATGAACAGTTCATTGCTGTCCGGGAACAGCAGCTCCTGACAGCTCTGCGCACCGGCCTGGAGAAGAAAATCCGCTATAATACCCGTCTAACCGACGTTGATCATGAGGAAGACGGCGTTCGCATCAGCTGCACCAATGAGTTGCTGAATGGCGAGTATGATCTGATCGTCGCGGCGGACGGCACCCGCTCGCAGACCCGCCTGAAGAATTTCGAAGGGCAGACAGCAGTTCAGGATCATCATATTTCCTGCTGGCGGGTTTTGCTGAATTATCCTGAACATGGGCTTCAGCCAATGCATATGATCGGCCCCGTCTCGCAATTTGTCATCTACCCGGTCAGCAATGACACCCTCTATTGCTACGCTCATGTGCATGAGGCGCCGGATGGGGAACATGTGGCGGATGGTGCCATGTTGGAGGAAAAAGGCCGCCTCAGTCCCGACCCCAAGGAAAATTTGCGGCGTATTTTTGCCCGTTATGGCGGGCCTGTGCCGGAAATTCTATCCCGCCTCGGGGATGCTGCAATTATTCCGGACCGGTTGCAGTCTGTCGCCGAGCCTTGCTTTTTTGATCGCCGGATCGCCTTCATCGGAGATGCCGCCCATGGCTGCTCACCCTTGATCCAACAGGGTGCGGCCATGGCCCTTGCCGACAGCCGCTGCCTCGCTGATGCCCTTGCCATGCAGCAGACGGATCAGGCGCTTGCCACCTATCGTGACCGGCGGGAGGCGCAGACCCAGCGTATCGCCCGCGCCTCGGATGCCCCGCTCGACTCTGTCCTCACCGGTCCGGGGGGGATGAAACAACTTTTCTATAGTCTCAAACTGCGCCTCTTCGGGCCGGACAATGTCCGCGCATGGCGGCGCATCGCCACCGAACGCCCCTTCCAATCGGCGAATAAAAGCCCCGGAAGCTGAGCCCCCGGGGCCTTTTCATTCATGCCGAAATTATTCAGGAGGCCTTTGCGGCATCGGATACCTTAGTGCCGAGCTTTTTCGCAATCCCTTCCGCATAGGCGGGATCGATCTTGTGGAAATGGCCAAGCTGACGTTGGACAATTTCCTCTGGCACGCCCTGCATCGCCGCCGCGATATTTGCAAAAAGCCGATCCTTCTCCCCCGCATCAAACAGATGGAAGAGCGCCCGCGGCTGCACATAATCATCATTGCCTTCCCGGTGATTATACCGATCTGCATCGCCGGAGATTTTCAGCGGTGGTTCAAGGTAGCTTTCATCCTGGACCGGGCCGTTCATGGAGTTCGGCTCGTAATACGCATCCGGATTACCGGTATCATTGCGGAAGAACCGCATGGCGCCATCCTTGTGATAATGATGCACCGGACATTGCGGCGCATTGATCGGCAACGCCTCATAATGTGTTCCGAGCCTATGCCGGTGCGCATCAGCATATGAAAAAACGCGCGCCTGCAACATTTTATCCGGTGAGACACCTATGCCCGGCACAATATTGGACGGGCTGAAGGCGGCCTGTTCAATCTCCGCAAAATAGTTATCCGCGTTGCGGTTAAGCTCCATGACCCCGACCTCGATCAACGGGTAATCGCCATGCGGCCAGACCTTGGTCAGATCGAACGGGTTATAGGACGGCTTGTCCGCGTCTGCCTCGGGCATGACCTGGATGAACAGTTTCCATTTCGGGAACTCGCCGCGCTCAATGGTGCCGAACAGCTCCTCCTGATAGCTCTCACGGGTTTCGCCGACAACCTTTGATGCTTCTTCATTGGTATAGTGGCGATGGCCTTGCTGCGTCTTGAAATGGAATTTGACCCAGAAACGCTCTCCGTCATTATTCCAGAAGCTGTAGGTATGTGAGCCATAACCGTTCATATACATGGGCGCAACCGGCAAACCGCGATCAGACATCAGGATCGTCACCTGATGCAGGCTTTCCGGTGACAGGGACCAGAAATCCCACATTGCGGTCGGTGAACGCATATTGGTACGGGGGTGTCGTTTCTGGGTATGGATAAAATCAGGGAATTTCAACGGGTCACGCACGAAGAAGACCGGCGTGTTATTCCCAACCATATCCCAGTTGCCTTCTTCAGTATAAAATTTGAGAGCGAAACCGCGCACGTCCCTCTCGGCGTCAGCGGCCCCCAATTCACCGGCGACGGTGGAAAAACGGGCAATCATCGGCGTCTGCTTGCCAACTTTGGAGAAAATATTTGCCCGGGTATATTTGGTGATGTCATGGGTTACGGTAAAAGTGCCATGAGCCCCCCAGCCTTTCGCATGCACGACCCGCTCCGGAATACGCTCCCGGTTCTGATGAGCCAGTTTTTCAAGAAGCTGGTAATCCTGCATGAGCAGCGGCCCTCGCGGTCCAGCGGACAGCGAATTCTGATTATCCGAAATCGGCGCACCGGCCGACGTGGTCATGGTTTTTTTCTGTGACATCATATTCCTCCGTGATTGTACCAATAGCGGCGCAATATATAATAACTAGAATTATTATAATTTTAGTCAAGGGCTATTTTACAGGCAATGGTTCCCCGAGTGAGCCCTTCAGATTGTTATGAGAGCCTGACTTCGAGCTAGCGCAGAGGGCGCGCGTTTCAACGCCCTATAGATATGTTTCGCAGATCCCGTCAGGAACTGCGCTATTCTTGCTGCACATGCTGATCTGCCCTTTGGAAGAAGGGCACAGCGACGATCGCCGATGGATCGACATATCCCGTTTTATTTGCCGCATCGGGAAAAGAGAGGGCAATCCCCTCTCCCGCATATCCGAACTGGCGGAAATGTGAAGTTGCCCGCGCTTGACCGATGAGCGGTTTTCGCAAATGATCAATCTCTCATATTCACCGGCCGGGGCGCTTGCATGCGGTGCAGAATAATATGTCTTTTTCTAATACTCATATTTCCTCTGGCCATTCCAGCGGCGGCACAGGAGAAGATTGAGGTCGGGCTGGAGCTCGTCCTCCTCGCGGACGCAACCGGCTCCATTGATAATGCGGAAATCATGTTCCAACGGGAAGGTTACGCCAGGGCGATCACCAATACGGATGTGATATCCGCGATCACCTCCTCCATCTATGGCAAAATTGCCGTCACCTATGTGGAATGGGGAGATTCCGCCTCGCAGGATGTGGTGGTGGGCTGGCAGATCATTGACGGGGCGGAAAGCGCCGCGAAATTTGCCCGCGATCTGATGGGCCCGCCCCGCCGGGCGCAGGGCTTCAACGCCATCGGTTCGGCCCTCCTTTTCGCCAAGGATTTAATCGACAAAAATGATATCTGGAGTTTCCGGAGGGTCATCGACATCTCCGCTGACAGTGCCAACAACTGGAGCGGCCCGCCCATTGATGTTGCCCGCCAGCAGGTGATCGACGCAGACATTACCATCAATGGCCTGGCAGTGCTCTGCCGCCACTGCTCCGGCCGACCGAACAATTATGATCTGGAAAATGCCTTTCAGGAATTGATTATCGGCGGAAATGGTGCCTTTGTCATTACGGCGGATAGCCCGGATACATTCTCCGAGGCTGTGCGCAAAAAGCTGATCATGGAAATTGCCGATTATCCCGGAGCCGTGCGGGTCGACTGATCCGTTGTTCATCCTCATGCGGCAAGTTCCGCAAAAGCATTGCAATATGGCGCAAATCGGGCATTTGGTCATTCACGAGCAATTGACATCATTTTGCAACTGTTTAAGCTATATTGTAAATCATTGGTCCTAATTTGACCCTAATTTGAGAATAACTATATGCGTCGAGGAACTTTCCGCGGGCTTCTGGTGGTATTGGTAATTGCCATTGCCGGTGGCACTTATTACTTTTTCAACCAGAATGGCGGTTTTCTGCCGGACGAGAAGGAAGCCAGTGCTTCCGCGCCGCCGCCGGAACGGACCTATGTGGTGGAAGCCTCCCCCGTTGTTGTCGAGACAATTACCGAAACAATCAGCGCCGTGGGGACATTGCGGGCGAATGAGTCGGTTGTGATTGCTCCGGAAATCGCCGGTCGTATTTCCGCGCTCCCCTTTACCGAAGGAGATGCGGTGAAGCGTGGCGACATCATTGCCAAACTTGATGACGACATCCTGCAAGCGGAACTCACCAAAGCCTACTCTGACCTGACGCTTGCGGAATCCAACCGTAACCGCGCCATGACCCTAGCAAAACAAGGAACCGGCACGCAGCGGGCCAAGGATGAAGCCATGGCGGCCTATGATGTGGCGCAGGCGAATGTCGCCCTTGCCAAAAGCCGCCTTTCCAAGGCAACCATCCGTTCCCCGCTAACCGGCAAAATCGGCATTCGGTCCGTCAGTAACGGTCTGTATGTCAGTCCTGGCGACCGCATTGTTGAAGTGGCGGAAGTTGACCCCATCAAAGTTGATTTCAGGGTTCCCGAGCTGGCGCTGCGCAACATCAGCGTCGGACAGTCGATTATCGTGACCGTGGATGTGTTTCCCGGCCGCAGCTTTGAAGGCAAGATTTATGTAATCGACCCGATTGTTGACGCCAATGGCCGGGCCATTCGGCTGCAGGCGCAGATACCCAACAAGGACGGTACGCTGCTGCCCGGTCTTTTCGCACGCATCCAGATTGTCACCGATCAGCGGGAGAATGCGGTGATCATCCCCGAAGCCTCTGTCTTTGCAAACGGAACGTCCCGCTTCGTCTATCGCCTGGAGGATGGGCGCGCCGTACTGACCGAAGTCAAGCTTGGCCTTCGCCAGCCTGGCCGGGTCGAGATTATTGACGGCCTCAAGCCGGAAGCCATGATCGTAACCGCCGGACATCAGAAAATCAGGGACGGAAACCGCATTTCCATCCTTAACCGCGAACAGGGAGCCTGACATGGGATTCCTTGAGTTCTTCATCCGCCGTCCGGTCTTTGCCACGGTGATGAGTCTCATTATCATCATGATTGGCATCGTGTCCTATAGCCGTCTGTCGGTTCGCGAATATCCGAATATTGATGAACCCATTGTTTCCGTCCGCACGGACTATCTTGGCGCCAGCGCCGAAATCATCGAAAGCCAGGTAACGCAGGTACTGGAAGGCTCCATCGCCGGGATCGAGGGGATTGAAGTCCTTACCTCCAGCAGTGAAGCCGAACAGAGCCGCATTACCGTCCGCTTCCGTCTCGGAACCGACCCCGATGTCGCGGCAAGCGATGTGCGGGACCGCGTCTCCCGCGTCCGCGGGCGATTGCCCACCGAAATCGAAGAGCCGATCATCGCCAAGGTCGAGGCAGACGCGCAGGCCGTTATTTATATTGCCTTTACCAGTGATCGCCACAGCGCCATTGAAATTTCCGACTATGCGGACCGTTACGTCCGCGATCAGCTTCAGAATATCCCCGGCGTTGCGGAGGTTCGTATCTTCGGGGAACGACGATACGCCATGCGGATCTGGCTGGACCGCTCCCGGCTCGCCGCTTTCAATCTGACCGTCGCCGATGTGGAGGATGCCCTTCGTCAGCAGAATGTCGAGGTCCCGTCGGGACGGATCGAAAGTTATGACAGGGAATTTACCGTTCTTTCCCGTACAGGTCTTGTTACACCAGAGCAATTCCGGCGGGTCATTCTGAAAGATCTGGAAGGCTATTCCGTTCGCCTCGGCGATGTGGCCAAAGTGGAAATAGGCCCGCAGGATGAAAGACGCATTACCCGCTTTAATGGAGAAAGCGCCGTTATACTTGGCATTGTCAAGCAGGCCACCGCCAACCCGCTGGATGTCTCCAACGCCATGAATGAGGTGCTGCCGCAACTGACACGCGACCTGCCACCTGGTATGAATGCCCGAATATCCTACGATAGATCAATTTTTATCGACCGGTCGATTGATGCTGTTTATATGACCATTGCCGAGGCGGTGGCGCTGGTTGTCTTTTTTATCTTCCTATTCTTGAGAACTTTCCGCGCAACCATCATCCCGCTTGTCACTATCCCCGTCTCGCTAATCGGCGGCTTCGCCTTAATGAGCCTGATGGGCTTTTCCATCAACACCCTGACCCTGCTTGCCATGGTGCTGGCGATTGGCCTGGTTGTCGATGATGCCATTGTTGTCCTTGAAAATATCCACCGCCATATTGAAGAGGGCATGAAACCCTTTCATGCCGCCGTGAAAGGCATACGCGAAATTTCTAGCGCCGTAGTCGCCATGACCCTGACGCTTGCCGCCGTTTATGCGCCTGTTGCCTTCGCACCGGGGCGCACCGGCAAGCTGTTTGCGGAATTTGCGCTGACGCTCGCGGGCGCCGTGCTTGTCTCCGGGCTGGTCGCCCTGACACTGAGCCCCATGATGTGTTCCGTCCTGCTGCGCAATCACGAAAAGCATGGAAAAATCTACAATGCCTTCGAACGGTTCTTCAACTCGATGAACAACGGCTATCGCCGCCTGCTGATTGCCTCTCTCAAGGTCCGCCCACTGATCATCCTCATGGTTCTGGCTGTGGCCGGTTCCTGTTATTTCCTCCTCACCAACCTGAAATCGGAACTTGCGCCGATTGAGGATCGGGGCGTGATCTTCACCGCAGGCACCGCCCCAGAAGGATCAACGATCGATTTCACCGGTCAATATATAGACGATTTTGAAAAGCTGCTCACTTCCATTCCGGAAATCCAACACGCCTTCATTATTGCCGGATCGCGGGATGTCAATGAGCTGATTTCCTTTTCACAGCTCACGCCGTGGGAAGAACGCAGCCGCACCCAGGATGAAATACTCCGTGAATTGCAGCCGCAACTCTCTAAAATTACGGGGGTTCGCGCCTTTGGCAATAATCCCGGCTCTTTCGGGCAGAGCGCGCGAAGCAAGCCCATCGAATTTGTGATCCAGACCTCCGAAAGCTATCCCCAGCTTGAAGAATATGTGAATCAGATCATGGAACAAGCCGAGAAATATCCCGGCATCATCAATCTTGATAGTGACCTCCGCCTCAACACCCCACAAATCGAGGTCGAACTTGATCGTGAGCGTGTCGCGGATACACGAGCCGGAGTCCTGACCGTTGGCAGGACACTCGAAACTCTGCTTGGTGGCCGGCAGGTGACGCGCTTCAACCAGAATGGCGAACAATATGAAGTAATTGTCCAGGTCGCGCCGGATGATCGGCGCACCCCCAATGACCTCAATGACATCTATGTCCGGGGGCAGAATGGCGCGATGATCCAGCTTTCCAATCTGGTGAAGGTGTATGAAACTGTCGCCCCGAAGGAACTGAACCGCTTCAACCAATTCCGCGCCGCAACCATCACCGGAAATATTACGCCCGGCTACTCTCTGGGTGAGGCGCTTGATTACATGGAGACAACGGCGCGGGAAATTCTCCCCTCCTCCGCCCGCTATGATTTTGCCGGAGAGTCCCGCGAATTCAAGGAAGCAGGCAACAGTTTGTTGTTTGTTTTCCTGCTGGCGCTGGTTTTCATCTTCCTTGTGCTGTCGGCGCAGTTCGAAAGTTTCGCCGACCCACTGGTCATCATGCTGACAGTGCCACTCTGTATGGCTGGGGCGTTATTGGCCCTCAACCTCACGGGAGGGACGCTCAATATCTATAGCCAGATCGGCCTTGTGACGCTGATCGGGCTGATCAGCAAACATGGTATTCTTATCGTGGAATTCGCCAACAGCCTTCAGGAGGAAGGCCGCAGCCTGAAGGAAGCAATTATTGAAGCCTCCGTTCTTCGGCTCCGCCCCATTCTGATGACGACCAGCGCGATGGTGGCAGGCGCCATCCCACTTGCCACCGCCGTTGGTGCCGGCGCCCAGAGCCGCCAGGAAATCGGCCTTGTGATCGTCGGCGGCATGACCTTCGGAACTCTCCTGACGCTGTTTGTCGTTCCGACCGCCTATACCTTCCTCGCGCGCGACCGCTCAAAATCACGGGCGAACGACGCTGTAGGCGGATCTGTCCCGGCTCAATCCCCCGCGGAATAACGCCCTCTCATACGGCAATAATCCTGGGCCTATCCGCAGGTCTCATTAGCACCTGCATTCCTTATGGGGGAGCAAACCCTGTCCTTTAACGGCGAAGGAACAGGAGCTCCGCGGTATTTTCACACGCTGACTATACGCCGCTTTCTGCTTATGCCGCCAAGGGTGACGATGGCCGCGGCGGCGATCAGGCAGAAGATTCCGGCCAAGAAGAAGGCGGGCAGATACGTGTCATATACCGTCCGCGTTGCCCCCGCCCCCCAGGCGGCAAGAGCCGCGCCCAGTTGATGACCGGCGAACACCCAACCAAAGACGATATTTGCCCGCTCTCCGAAATGCTCAGCCGCCAGCTTAACCGTTGGCGGCACGGTCGCCACCCAGTCAAGGCCGTAAAATATTGCGAAGATGGACAGGGCGTATAGGCTGAAATCGGTAAAAGGCAGCCAGATCAGGGAAAGGCCGCGCAGCCCGTAATACCAGAACAGAAGCCAACGATTGTCGAAGCGGTCCGACAGCCAACCCGAGCCGACGGTCCCTGCGAAATCGAAAAGGCCAATAACGGCCAGCACCCCCGCCGCCGTCACCGCCGCAAGGCCGAAATCACCGCAAAGCGGAATAAAATGGGTCTGTATCAACCCGTTGGTCGACATACCGCAAATGAAAAAGGTCCCGAACAGCAGCCAGAACATGCGTGTTCCGGCTGCATCGCGCAGCGTCACAATCGGGGACGCCAGCATCGCAAGCAGGCTCTGCTGTGGTGGGGCGGGAACAACAGCCGTCTCGCCATAGGGGGCAAGCCCCAGATCCGACGGCCGGTTGCGCATCAGCATAAGAGCCGCAATGGCTGCCACAAACAACGCCACAAGTGAGACTGACAAAGCCGCCCGCCAACCCACCGCCTCCGTCAACGCGGCCATTACGGGAAGGAAGACAAGCTGGCCCGTCGCGGTGCTGGCCGTCAGCAGCCCAATGACCAGTCCGCGCCGGTTGACAAACCACCGGGTCGCCACGGTCGCCCCCAGAACCATCGCGGTAAGACCGGTCCCGAGCCCGACCACAACGCCCATTAACAGGGTCAACTGCCACAGCTCCGTCATCCAGAGCGCGCCGAATATTCCGGCACCGATCAGCGTTTGGGATAAGAGGATAACGGGCCTCAGGCCAAATCTGTTCATGAATGCGGCGGCAAAGGGGCCCATCATTCCGAACAGCAGCAGACGAACCGCAAAGGCGGCGGAGATTTCCGCATTGCTCCATCCAAACTCGGATTCCAGCGGACCGATCAGAACGCCCGGTATGCCGACGGCTCCCGCCGTTACCAGCATCGTCAGAAAACTGACGGCAACGACAATCCAGCCATAGTGAATGCCGCGTCTTGTCAGCCGATCGGAAAAGAGCTGTGACAGGGAAAATTCGGTTGCCTGCATGGACAGAACCATTTCTTGATGAGAAGATCGTATTTTATATTATATACATAATCTAAAATACAGGCGCAATTGCAATTATCACCTGCTGGTGGCCACGCGGCACAATAAAGCATGGAGAGAGAAATTAGGGATCAAAAACGGATCAACCTTTCAGCAGTTCATCAGCGGTTGCGGTCAGGATTGTTTCCGCCAAAGCCGGATCCTGCGCCACCCGCGATAAAATCAGCCCGCCAACCATTGCGGAAAAGGCCGCAATCGCCCTGTTACGCGTTTCTTGATCCGGTTCCGCTGTCATTACCCCCTCGACCAATTCAAGGTAACGCTCCAACTCATCGGAGAAAATTTCTTTCAGAGCCTCATCGTCACTCCGCGAAACCTCTGGCGACAAAGCGGCAAAAGCGCAACCCTCCGCAAGATTCTGGCGATGCCCGCGCGACAAATAGCTTGCCACCAGAACCGCAAAAGGATCGGACGTTGCCCGCGCCACGCGATTGGTCAACCTCTGCCGGGAGGTTGTTAGCGCCCGCGCCATCGCCTCTCTCACAAGATCGTCGCGCGATCCAAACTTCTTGTAAAAGCCACCGTGCGTCAGCCCGACCGCCTGCATCAAGTCTGCAACGGCAACACCCCGCACGCCATGTTCACGAAAGGACCGACCTGCCGCTTCAACTACAGCCTGCCGATTTGCCTCTGACCGGGCTTTAGAGACTTTCAAAATGCACCTCCATGATGTTTTTATATTATATTAATAATCATAAAATTGGAATCAAAAATTCTTTCCGATCAAACGGGCAAAGACCCTCCACTCAGAAAAATCGGCATGACCGCGGACGGAATCACATCGCGAAGCGCGCAAGAGAGAAATTGCACACGCCCTTTCGCGACCGATATGGCAAGGATAGGCGTTGACGCCACCGCCCCCCATGGCTAACATTTATGCAATGCCGATCACAGAAGACAGCAACCAAAGGAAGTAATTCAGGAATAGCCGCCGTATGTCGGAGCCGACGTTACAGGAGTTCCGCAGATGGCATTCACGCAAACATACACCTCTGGCAGTATTGGCAGGCCCAACAACCCGCCATTCATAGCCTTCCGGAACAGATGTTCCCAGACAAGGCCCGTGCCGTCACAGTTCAAAAGACCAGAGGTTGGCCACTATCCGTTATACCACAGTCCGTTGTCTGTCGAAACGGAGGAACAAGCAGAAGGAACTGCCATTTCAGACCGCGAGATAGGATATCTCGCATGGTTTAACCCAGAGTCAGGAACGATCCCATGATGTCTATGCGAATACTAACTGGCGCGATATTTGTCTTTGCGTCCCTCACCGCCTCCGCCAATGCTGAGGTCGTGGTGTCCTCCAAGATCGATACGGAAGGGGGCGTTATTGGCAACATCATTCAGCTTGTTCTGAACGCCAATGATATCGAAACCACGGACCGCATCCAGCTCGGCGCGACACCGGTCGTACGGCAGGCGATCACGGCTGGCGAAATTGATATCTATCCCGAATACACCGGCAATGGCGCTTTCTTCTTCGACAAGGCGGATGACGCCGGATGGAAGGACGCGGCCAAGGGCTATGAGATGGTGAAAAAACTGGACTATGAGGCCAACAAGATCGTCTGGCTCTCTCCGGCACCGGCCAACAATACCTGGGGCATGGCCATGCGCAAGGATGTTGCCGAACAGAACAAGCTTGTCACCCTGACGGATTTCGGCAGCTATGTCTCCGGGGGCGGTGAGGTTGTCCTCGCAGCCTCGTCAGAGTTCATTAACTCCGCCGGTGCCCTTCCCGCTTTCCAGGAGGCCTACAGCTTTACCTTGTCACCCGAGCAGCTCATCACCCTTTCGGGCGGTGATACGGCGGCCACGATTGCCGCTGCCGCCAACCAGACCAACGGCGCCAACACCGCCATGGTCTATGGCACGGATGGCGGCATTGCGGCTTCCGGCCTGGTTGTCCTGCAAGATGACAAGGGAGTACAGCCGGTATATCAGCCTGCCCCGATCATTCGCGAAGCCGTGCTGAAAGAATATCCCCAGATCGCAGACCTGCTCGGTCCGGTCTTTGCCAAACTCGACCTTGTCACCTTGCAGGAGTTGAATGGTCGCGTGCAGGTTGGCGGCGAACCGGCCAAAGCCGTGGCGGAGGATTTTCTGAAACAAAGCGGCTTTCTCAAGTAACTAAACCTCACGCACTATCCCGGGGGCGCGTTCAAGTGCCTCCGGACATCCCGTTACATGAGGGCGGATGGGCATCAAATTCGACAAGCTCGGCTGCGTGATCTTCGCGATTGCCATCTTCGGCCTTCTGGCGGAACCCTTTGCAACTTTCCGCGCCAACCGCATCGTTCAGGGAGAGGGACGCTTCCTTCTTGAGGCCCTGCCCCCGACAGAGGGCTATCTTCTCTTTGCTATTATCCTTATCGCTGCGCTGGTGGCACTTTTCAAAACACCGCTGTTACTGCGATCTGCTGCCAGCATCCTCGCGCTTGCCTCACTCGCCTTCCTGATCGGTCAGGCAGGAGATTTTCTGACCCCGACCGGGAACAGCTATGCCCGCATCTCTCCGGCGGCGGGCTTCTGGCTGCTATTGTTCGCCTTTGCGCTGCTGCTTGCCGATGTTCTCTCTCGTCTCGCGTTATCGCCTTGGGCAAAGGTCCTTACGCTTGGCATTGCCGCTGCGTCTATCGGCACCCTGTTGATGACAGGTAGCTGGGACAGCCTCTCGCTCCTCCGGGAGTATGGCAGCCGGGCGGACAGCTTCTGGACGGAGGGTAGAACCCATATCATCCTCGCTCTCGGCTCTCTTGTCGCGGCGGTCATTGTCGGGGTTCCGCTCGGCATTCTCTGCTACCGCATCCAGTCAATCCGAAGCTCCGTTCTCAGCGTCCTCAATATCGTCCAGACAATTCCATCCATTGCCCTTTTCGGCTTGCTTATCGCCCCGCTCGGCTGGATTGCGCTCAACATCCCTGCGGCCCATGCCATCGGCATTCGCGGGATCGGCGCGGCGCCCGCTTTTACCGCGCTCTTTCTCTATTCACTCCTGCCCGTGACGGCGAACACCGTGACCGGGCTTGCCGGTGTGCCGCAGGCAACACACGACGCCGCCCGGGGCATGGGCATGACAGGCTGGCAACGGCTGCGCGGCATTGAGTTTCCGCTGGCGCTCCCGGTTATCCTGACCGGCATCCGCATTGTTCTTGTCCAGAATATCGGTCTTGCCACCATTGCCGCGCTGATTGGCGGGGGCGGCTTCGGCGTCTTCGTTTTTCAGGGCGTCGGGCAAACCGCGATGGACCTTGTCCTTTTGGGCGCGCTTCCGACAGTGGGCCTTGCCTTCGCCGCCGCCGTAATACTGGACGCCCTCATAGAAATGACCCGCATCAGACGCAGCAAGGTAACCGCCCGATGATCGAGATTGAAAACCTCACCAAACGCTATAACGGCAAGGCCGCTGTGGATAATGTCTCCATGACGTTAGAGGCCCATACGGTAACGGCCATTGTCGGCACCTCCGGATCCGGCAAAACAACCCTGCTGCGCATGATCAACCGGCTGGAAGAGCCAAGCGAGGGACGTATCCTGATTGATGGCATCGACAATCGCACTGTGCAGGGGTATGAGCTCCGCCGCCGGATCGGGTATGCCATTCAGGGCTATGGTCTGTTTCCCCATCGCACGGTCGCGCAAAATATAGCGACTGTTCCCGTCCTTCTCGGCTGGGAGGCCGCCCGCATCAAAAGACGTGTTGAAGAACTGCTGACGCTTTTCCAGCTCGACCCCTCGCTTTATGGCCCGCGCTATCCGCATGAGCTGTCTGGCGGACAGCAGCAGCGCGTTGGCGTCGCCCGCGGCCTGGCGGCGGAGCCGAATATCCTCCTGATGGATGAGCCCTTCGGCGCGCTCGACGCCATTATCCGCACCAAGGCACGGGAGGATCTGCTGGACATCCAGAAGCAGCTCGGCATCACCATCATCCTTGTCACCCACGACATCGAGGAAGCCATTCAGCTCGGACACATGATTGCCGTGATGGATGCGGGCAAGCTGGTGCAGCATGCCACGCCGGCCGATATTTTGACGAAGCCCGCAAATGCCTTCGTCGAAGAGCTTGTCGGATCGGCGGAGCGGCCCTTCCGCCTCCTCTCTCTGGAAAGCGTCCGCGATGCTGTCGAGCCGGGCGATATCGATGGACCGCCGGTGCCGCTGGATATCAGCAAGCGCGATGCGCTGGGCGAAATGTTATGGTCCGGCCGCACCACACTCCCGGTTCAGAACAAGGATGGAACATCGGCGGGGCATGTTACCCTCGATGCCCTTGCCAGACGGGCCAGCCGTCCAGTATGAGGCATTTCATCCCGACATTGCTCCGGCTTTTGCTGCTGACGCTTTTCCTGACTTTCGTCATTCACCCGGCCTGGTATGAGCCGTTGCTGCGTCCCCTTGCCCCAAGCGGCGCACCGGTTATCTATGATCGGGGCAGCCTTCTGACGTTGACTCTCCTGCATCTTCGCACTGTCGGGATCGCAACTGTCGCTGCGACCATTATCGCCCTCGGCCTTGCCATCCTCGTGACCCGCCCGTTTGGCAGAGAGTTTCTTCCCCTCTCCCGTTCGCTGGTGAATATCGGCCAGACTTTTCCGCCTGTTGCCGTGCTCGCGCTGGCGGTTCCGGCGTTCGGATTTGGCGAAAAACCAACACTGATTGCGTTATTTCTTTATGGGCTGCTGCCAATATTTGAAAACTCCCTGACAGGCTTCCTGACCCTGCCGCCCAATGTGACGGAAGCGGCCCGCGGTGTTGGCATGACAGGCTTTCAGCGGCTGTTGCGGGTTGAGCTGCCGCTCTGCGTCCCTGTCATTCTTGGCGGTATCAAGCTGACAGTCGTCATTGGGCTATCAACAGCGACAATCGGCTCGACGGTCGCGGCGCGGACGCTGGGGGAGGTGATTATAGCGGGCTTGACGTCGAACAATCTTGCCTTTGTCCTGCAGGGGGGATTGATTGTGTCTGCATTGGCAGTTTTGATTTATGACGGCCTGACCCTGCTGGAGCGGGTTTCTGCGCGCCGGATTGGCCGGAGTTAACGCGCGGGCCTATCCTCATCCATTGCCTTTTCCTTTTTTGCCTGTTTCCGCAATGCTTCTATTTGTATTTTGTTGAGATTTGTTGTTAACGCGCGAACGGCTCGGGCATTTCTGCCCAAGCCGTTGTAATTATTGGTTGCGGGGAGAGGATTTGAACCTCTGACCTTCAGGTTATGAGCCAAACAGGTGTAGGGTTAATGAAGATTACGCTATTGCATTAAACTGTTATTATAGATACATATTTTCCGTATAGTCGTTTAATGTTGATGCTTGCTTTATAGCGTAATTTACGGAAATAGGTAGCCCTATGGTAGCCCCGAACGAAAAATTCAACTTTGTAAAGAAGACCCTGCTTGACCTCCCGGCTCCGCCAAAAGGCAAGCGGCATTCCTATAAGGATGAACGCGTCAGCGGCTTGATCCTCCGGGTGACGGATACCGGCGCGAAGACCTTTCAGCTCTACCAGAAGCATCAGGGGCGGCCTGTGCGGGTGACCTTGGGCAAATTCCCGGATATGACCGTCGAGAAGGCCCGGCGGGAGGCGACGATTGCCAAAGGCGCATTGGCGGACGGCACCAATCCCAATGTCGCCAAAAACCGGCTGCGCAAGGAAATTACCCTTAAAGAGTTGTTTGACCTCTATATGGAGCGGTATAGCAAGATCGAGAAGAAATCATGGGCCTATGATCAGCGGGAGATCAACAAGTTCCTGTCGCACTGGTTTAACCGCAAGATATCCGATATCAGCAAATACGAGATTAAGAGCCTGCATCTCCGCATGAAGGATAATAACGGCCTCTATCAGGCCAACCGGATGTTGGAGCGTATCCGCGCCATGTATAACAAGGCCATTGAATGGGGATGGGAGGGAGCCAACCCGACCAATGGCATTCGCAAATTCAAGGAAGAGGCGAGAGACCGTTACGTACAGCCAAACGAAATGCCCTTTTTGCTTGCCGCTATCGAGGTGGAACAGAATGAGGTGGCAAGAGACTATTTACTTATTTCTCTCCTGACCGGGGCGCGCAAATCAAATGTCCTGCAAATGCGGTGGGAGCAAATCGACTGGCATAACAAGAGTTGGCGTATCCCGGACAGCAAGAACGGGGAGCCGATCACCCTACCCCTCTCGGATAAGGCGCTTGCGATACTGGAGAGCCGCCTGAAGGCGTCGAAAGGCACTCCATGGGTATTCGCAAGCAGTGCAAGCGCCACGGGGCATCTACGCGATCCGAAGAAGGCATGGGAGCGGGTCCGGCAACAGGCGACAATCGGCCTCTGGATGATGGAGACGCAGTTTGTTCCTGTCATCGAAGAAGCGCGGCAGTCTCTGCCCCCGAATTGTGATATCGGGCAACTGTTCAAGCGCGTATGCGAACTAGCCGAGAAGCGGAAGGTATCTTTGCCCACTGGCCTTATGGATATCCGGCTGCATGACATTCGCCGGACCTTTGGCAGCTATCAGGCAATCGCCGGGGCCAGCCTGCCGATCATCGGCAAGACCCTCGGCCATAAATCCCTGCAATCCACTCAGGTTTATGCAAGATTGCACAGTGACCCCATCCGCGCCTCCATCGACAAGGCGACGGAAGCCATGTTTAGCCTCAAATCAAAGTAAGAAAGCCCAATCCATGTATATCCGCGACCGGAGGAAGCCTTTTGAGCTTTCAGAGGAAGATCTTCGCACGTTAATCGGCAAATTCGAAAAGATAACGGGAAAGAGCTTTGATGTTGGGTTTGCTGATGAGGTGAATAACTTCATCGGCATCCTGCGCGATAAATTCCTGATTGACCGCGATCTATCCGACAACAGGAAAGTCAAACGCGCCTTGGAAAGCTACAAGGGCCATCTCGTAAAAGCCATGGAGATGCAAAACGCGGGCATGGATGTTGCCGCCCACAACCATTTGAGAGGTCACCTTTCCGGCGGTATAGATGCCATCATTACGGCAACCGAAGCAATGGAAGTGATTTTGGAAGGCTGCGACAAGGCGATTGAGGGACTTGCGAGCAGAAGCCGGACAACAGACATTGATTTTACTTTTGTCAAACAGGCCATGGCAACGGAACTTGCGCGGGAACTTGTCCGGTTTGGCGTAAAAATCACCACAACGCGCGGCGGCATTTTTGAGAAATGCGTTCGAGAATTTTACAAGGCTTTTAATGGCAAGGCGGGCGGTGAGGAATTCAGGATATATCCAAGGGATGACCTTTTCGCGATCATCAAAAAAGCCAAAGACGATTATACCAATCCAGAACGATTTATCCTTCTTCAGTTCAGGTAATTTTTTCGGGACAGTTTTTTGTCCCGTTTTCCACACCTATTTTGGTCAATCATAATCACCTTTTATTCCCTCAGAAACATTGAGCGTCCTGTTCAATGTCTTTTGTTAAATGAGGAATAAATGAATGCCTGAACAGCTTCTCACCAAGGAGGAAGTCTCTACTATCCTGGGTGTATCGATTGGTACCCTCGCCGTCTGGCGGGCAACGAAACGCTATAACCTGCCTTACGTCAAATCCGGGCGGCTTGTCCGCTATCGTTCCGAAGACGTAGACGCCTTTATCGCCTCCCGCCTGCAGGGAGAGGCACCGATATGACTGTATCACTCGTAACCTTGAAAAAGCGGCTCTCCCCGGCCCGCTATTATGAACTCTCTCTTGACGGGCAATTCGGAAAGCCGACCGGGCAGGGCTGGCATCACTGGAACGGGCTGTGCCCGTTCCATGGCGACCGCCGCCCCGGCTCGTTTGTCATCAACACGGCGAGCGGCGCGTTCCGCTGTTTCTCCTGCGGCGCAAAGGGAGGCGATATCATCGCCTTTCATATGTTGCGGCAGGGTAAATCCTTCCACGAAACGCTTGCGGAACTTCGGAGGATTGCCTGATGCAGGAAGTCTTCAGATGGACCTATCGGAAACCGGATGGAACCAGTTGCGGCTATGTGAAACGGCTGGAAGAAACCGGTTCAAACCAGATGCAACCAGTTAGGAAGCAGATCATTCCGTATTTTACCGGTACGGAAAAGCCCGGCATTCCGGATGATTTACCCGGAAAGAACCGGATTTATGGCGCTGAGACCCTATCCAACCAGTTTGATCCGGTATTTATTGTCGAGGGCGAGAAATGCGCGGCGGCGCTCCATGGTCTGGGCTATCAGGCTGTCACCAGCCTTGGCGGATGCAATCAAGCCAGTCTTGCCGACTGGTCGATCCTGCAAGGGATGGTGGAAGTCATTATCCTGCCCGATCATGACAAGCCGGGCATGGAGTATGCGAATGCCGTCTATCAGGATATCCGGTCCTTCCTGACCAATACAAAGATACAAATGCTGCGCTTTCCCTTGAACGAGAAGGCGGACATTTGCGATTATCTCAAAACCCTTCCAGAACTAATCGAATGGAACGAGTTTGACAGCCTGCAGGAGCATCCGGGCAGGGTATCGATACGAAACGTCTTTGACGCCTATGTCAAAGACCATGCGGAACCGATACCGGCGGACTGGAACTTTATTATCAGTCCCGGCAGGCACAAGCTGATTGCCGCCAATGACTTCTGCAGGCTCACCTTGCCGGAACGTAAAGTTCTTCTCGGGCCATGGCTGACGGAAGGCTCCATCAACATGGTCTTTGCCGATCGCGGCATCGGCAAAACCTTCTTCTGCCTCTCCTGCGCGATTGCCATTGCCAATGGCGAGGGCTTTCTCTCCTATGACGCGCCTGCCCCGGCTCCTGTCCTCTATCTCGATGGAGAGATGCAGGGCGCGGCCCTGCAGGATCGTTTCCGGCTTTTGACGAATGGAATGGATACGAAGGCACCAATCCATATCTATACGCCGGACCTGCAAACGCTGACCGACGGCACTCCGGATATTGGCCTCGATACGGGACGTATCGATATCAATGCCATGATCGAGCTCGCAAAGCCGAAAGTTGTCTTCATTGACAATATCTCGACCTTCATCCGGACCGGCAACGAGAATGAGGCGGACAGCTGGGCGCCGGTGCAGGAATGGGCCATACAACAGCGCAAGAAAGGCATTGCCGTTGTCTTTATTCATCATGCCAACAAAGAGGGCAAGCAGCGCGGCAGCCACAAAAAGGAGGACGTGATGGATGTTGTCCTGCAGCTCAAGCGGCCCGACGATTTTATCGCCGGCGAAGACGATACCCGCCTTCTCGTTACCTATACGAAATCGCGGCATTTGCAGGCCAAGGAGACGCAGGACATGGAGGCTACGTTACGTATCGAAGGCAACTCGCTTCAATGGTCCCATACGAATGGCAATCCGCACTATCTCCGGTGCATTGAACTCGTCAAGGACGGCATTCCTTATCCCGAAATCGCCGAGGAACTTTCCGTATCGAAATCGACCGTATCGAGGTGGAAGAAAAGAGCCGTCTCGGAGGGCCTGATCTAAGCCGGAATGCCAAACTTTGCCTACGTAACGATACGATACGCGCCACCCCGTTCCGCCGTTCCGGCCCCTAGGCCCCGGAACGGCGGAACGGCGGAACGGAAACGCAAGGTAAATCCAATTAAATATAAGTGATTACTTTTGCTAAAGACGCCATTCGTAACAAAATCACCCTAAAACATAAATTTATTTTCTACCGTTCCTTCATATAGTGCCTCGATAATAGGGCAATCGGGAATGTCACCGCCGACGCATTTAGCAGAAATCTCGGTAAGGATGGTTTCAAGGCGGCGGAGGTCTTTGATCTTCTTCCTGACGCCTGCCCTGTGTTTTAGGGTCAGTGCTCGCACTTCATCACAAGAATAGTCGCCGCCATCGACTAAACTTAGCAGTGCACGGACTTCATCGAGTGTAAAACCCAATTCTCGGCTTCGTTTTATGAACCCTAAACGCTTAAAATGTTCAGCATTGTATACTCGGTGTCCGGCAGCGCTCCGAGGGGGTTTGGGCATCACTGAAATTCGCTCATAATAGCGGATGGTTTCAATATTAACGCCTGTGCTCTTTGAAAGTGCACCAATCGGCATATTGACATTCATGACTTTCTCGTGAGATGGCATTTTTTTCCTTGCGCCTGTAGTTACTACAGGATGTACGTTAGCATTTCACAAGAGTGAGGTGAACAAAATTATGTCTAACAATGAAACGAGCCTAAATGTCGAGCCAGAGAGAGCTGAGACGCAAAAACAAGGATTTTTGGCGGCGGGTGGTATCCTCGGCGCAATAGCAGCATCGTCCTGTTGTATACTACCTCTTGTACTCTTCAGTCTCGGTGCCAGTGGACCATGGATCGGACAGCTTGCCGCATTGTCACCGTATCAACCCGTCTTCATTGCGTTCACTTTTGCCTTCCTTGGATATGGCTACTATCTCGTCTACTGGAAACCCAAAAAGACCTGTGCTGATGACGCCAGCTGTGCCCGCCCTCTACCAAACAATATTGTCAAAATAAGTCTTTGGGCTGCAACAGCTTTGGTAGCCGCCGCAATCGCATTTCCCTATATCGCGCCGTTATTGTTGGAACCTTAAGAAGGAATATTGTTATGAAACATATTGGTTTAATTTCGATAGTCGCGATAGCGGGCCTGTTAGCCGCCGGTTCACTATATGCCCGAGGTACCGGGGCACAATCGATAGATTCTCAAAAAACTGCTGAACAATTAGGGGCCGTGCAATCAAAGGAACTTCGGATTACGACATTGACGGTTTCGAATATGTACTGTGCAGCATGCCCGACGATTGTTCGCAGAACATTGGAAGATGTCGATGGTGTCGTCAAAGCGGATGTATCATTTCGAACAAAGCAAGCGATCGTGACATTTGACCCCGCCAAGAGTTCCTCATCCCAGCTTGCCGCAGCAGTGTCGGATATAGGCTATCCCACAACTATCATCAAATAGGTGGGTCATGAGTGATAAACCAACTGGCGGCCTCATAACCGCTCTTATCGTTGCGCCGCTTCTGGCGATCTGTTGTCTGGGGCCAATAGTGTTTGCATCTTTTGCTGCCGGTATTTTCAGCTGGATAGGCGGCATTGATCCGCTACGCATTATGCTTGTTATGGCTCTTGTCGCGATAGGAGCATTTTACCTTTTCCGGTGGCGTAAAAACCACCGTCGGGAGATATCGACAATAAAGGAAAATTCAGATGAATGAAAAAAAGAGCCTTCGACTGGGGGTCGCCGGAACCATTATTGGCGCCGTTTGTTGTTTTACACCCCTACTTGTTGTCGTGTTCGGATTTGCCGGAATATCAGCATGGCTCGGCTGGATCGATTATGCGCTGTTTCCTGTCATGTTTGCGTCGATGGCTGTAGTCGCCTATGCGCTTTATTTACAGGCGGGGAAAATCGGGCCAAATCCAAAGCGATATCTTATTTTCGCCGTTATTGCCCTGTTAGCCCTTCTGTTCTGGCTGGAATTCAGGTTCGCAATCCGTATTTCCGTCGCTGCTGTTGTCGCGGTTGCGGCTTACGCGTTCTATTTGCACCGTCGAAAACTAGCAACGGAACGCTCAACAAATAACTCCTCGAAACTGGAACATAATTCATGACAGACACTTCTCAATCGTCATTCAATATCGTTAAATCAAATGGAAATTATGATCTCACGATAATCGGCGCGGGATCAGCAGGATTTTCAGCAGCGATAACAGCCGCCGAACAGGGCGCACGAGTTGCGTTGATCGGCCATGGCACCATTGGTGGCACATGTGTAAATTTTGGCTGTGTCCCTTCAAAAACACTTATTCGCGCTGCGGAAGCCGTGCATCATGCGAATACCGCGGGCCGGTTTCACGGTATTCATGCAGAGGGTCGTGTCGTTGACTGGAAGGCGATGATTGCACAGAAGGATGAGCTCGTTGGCGAACTTCGTCAGGTGAAGTATATGGATTTACTGCCGGAATATAGCAATGTTGGATATATCGAAGGCCTTGCCCGTTTTACGGCGAAAGGCGTGACCGTAAATGGCGAGCCCCTTAAAACCGACAAGATCATTATTGCATCAGGATCAAGCCCCGCCGTACCTACTATTCCCGGTATAGAAAATGTTCCCTATCTCACCAGCACCACCGCATTTGAACTTGAGGAACTCCCTCATTCTGTCGTGATCATCGGTGGTGGCTATATCGGATGCGAAATAGGCCAAATGCTCTCAAGATGCGGTGTCGACACGACAATCGTTACCCGTAGTCGACTGCTGCCGGAAGCAGAACCTGAAATTAGCGAAGCGTTGGCAGGTATTTTGCGGGATGAAGGAATAACCCTGTATGACAGTCTCTCTTATAAAAAAATCTCTCAAATCGGATCAGGTATTGAACTTAATGTTCTTGTTAACGGCATAGATCAATCTATATTCGCGGAGAAATTATTGCTGACCACTGGCAGAGTACCAAATACTGGTGAGCTTGATTTGGATATTGGTAACATTGATACCTCAAGCAGAGGAGATGTTACAATTGATGACCGCATGCGCACGTCCCGAACTGGTGTTTACGCAGCTGGTGATGTAACCGGTAACGATCAGTTTGTCTATATGGCAGCATATGGAGCAAAAATAGCTGCCGAGAACGCACTTAACGGTGATAGTAGGCGGTATGATAATACGGCCATGCCTGCCGTGGTGTTTACTGACCCTCAGGTGGCGAGTGTTGGTTTGACGGAAGCAGGGGCAACAGCATCAGGTTACAGTGTCGTAACCTCCGTTTTGCCTCTTAAACACGTCCCTCGCGCGCTCGCCGCCAGAGATACACGGGGTCTCATAAAACTTGTTGCGAATGCCGAGAACAAACAGTTACTCGGTGCGCATATATTGGCGCCCGAAGGGGCTGACAGCATTCAAACAGCGGCACTCGCTATACGCAATAAAATGACTTTCGTCGAACTTGGAGAAATGATTTTCCCCTATCTGACGACTGTTGAAGGATTAAAGCTTGCCGCTCAAACATTTGAAATGGACGTATCCAAACTGTCATGTTGCGCGGGTTAGATCCCAATTCTCTTGTTGTCTCGCTAATCGCAAAGGCTAATGAGGCAGCGGATATCAGCTGCTTTTTGGCCGATGCTGGACGTTTTCTTCTGCCAAAACCGTGGCATGTTGAACGCGTCTTTATTAGCATAAATGCGCTTCATCCTTCAGTGCGAGGACGAACTCAATTGTGGCAAGCCGGTGATGCTTGTGCGACTGTGACGGAATGGCCGCATGGGTTGGAAAATCGTCCCGGCTATTACGATTCCCCCGATTGGCACGTCCACCAAACGAAGTCTGTTTTCCGCGTACAGAATCTCGCAGACCAATCAGACAGCAAATGTGATCTCTACAGAAATTTATCTGATCAGGGATATCGGGACTATCTGATGGCGCCACTGATATTTTCAAATGGAAGTACCAACACTTTGTCCATTGCGACACGCAATGAACCGGGTTTTTCTGACGAAATCATGGCCGCATTTAAGGATAAAATTGCTCCGACAATGGGCATCATTCTTGAGCGCTTTGTAGCAAATGAAGCACTGTCGGCAGCCCTCACTGCCTACGTTGGGGCAGGCGCGGCACATGAAATTTTAAGCGGTCGGATAATTGCCGGACATGGTGAAATAGTAGAAGGGGCGGTTCTTTTTGCCGATCTGCATGGTTTTACGGCACATTCAGCAAATTTGGGGCCGTCACAAACGGTGCAACTGCTCAACGATTACTTTAGTGCTTTGGTCCAACCGATTGAACTGAATGGCGGCCAGGTGCTGAAGTTTATAGGTGACGCTGTGCTTGCGTTCTTCCCGACTACATCCTCGCGCATGACAGTTTCCGATCCCAAAAAGGCAATTGATGAAATCGGCCTTTCAATGGCCGGCCTAAATTCGAAGCGCAAAATGCTTGATAAGCCGATACTTACCCACGCTTTGTGTATCCATTATGGCAATGTACTATACGGAAATATAGGCTCTAATGAGCGTTTGGATTTTACAATCATCGGAGATATCGTGAACGTAGCATCGCGCGGTGTGGAACTGGCAAGTGCACTGGGTGAGGAATGTCTGTTTACTGGGGCCTATGTCGAACATTTTGGGGATGAGGATTTGATGCCACTTGGATACCAATCTCTTAGGAGCATCGAAAATCAGGTGATGATGTATCGCAGAGCCGCATAGTTTCATTTCCCCTGCCGATATCGGACACTGGTGCATAACTCATACTTTTGCGCTTCCAAAAACCGTTTATCGATCTGCCTTTCTGATGGCTTGTAATTGCCGTCTGACCTTGCCCCGATATTTTGGGACGTTTGAATGTTTTGATCTTTCTTGAAAAGGAAAAATTAAGCCGCTCTTAGGTAGCCCTGTGGTAGCCCTACACGCAAAAACGGCTTGGGCATATCTGCCTAAGCCGTTGGAATGATTGGTTGCGGGGGTAGGATTTGAACCTACGACCTTCAGGTTATGAGCCTGACGAGCTACCGGGCTGCTCCACCCCGCGGTAA
>CAXASQ010000011.1:0-153190 GCA_963971675.1 uncultured Alphaproteobacteria bacterium
GGACCGCAACCTTCACCCAGGACGGCGCCGATCCGCCTGCAATCACCGTCGCCGACGACAGCTATACCGATCTCACCGGCAACCTCGGCACAGGCGATGCCCTCACCGGCATCACAATCGCGGACGCCGCCGCCGCCCTGTCCGAGACCGATATCATCGGCGTGACAGCAGGTCAGATGATGCTGGCCAGTGCGGGGAGTGATCCGCTGAGCGTTACCCTTTTCACGCCGATCACGCCGCTCCTCTCCGGTGGGGAGCTGATCAATTGGACCGGAGATGACAGCCAGCTTCTGATCGGCAGCACTCTCGCCAATGGAGAAGTCATCCGCCTTTCCATTGACGATGACGGAAATTTCGAAATTGTCCTCACGCATCCGGTCGATCATCCCCTCGGGGAGGGCGTGAACATGATTGACTTCATCATTCCCGTCCACGCAACGAACGGCGTGGAGGGCATTACCGGCAATCTCGATATTTCCATTGAGGATGATGTTCCGACGGCGGCAGGTATCGCTTATTACTCCATCACCGCGCCCGGCACTATTACTGGCAATGCCATTGACAGCTTTGGCGCAGACGGCGGGGCGGTGACAGAGGTGCGTATCGGCGGGTTCACATACGGCTATGACCCGGCAACGAACAGCGTGAGTGAGAGCGGCAGCTCGCAAACAGTCACCGGCTATGCCTACAACAGCGCCAGTCATGTCCTTAGCGTCAATACCATCAAAGGAGAGGAACTGACTGTCAACCTGCTGACTGGTGAGTATAGTTTTATTGCAACCGGTATCTCGAGCATTCCGCCTGTTGCAAATGTGGCACCGGAAGTGGGCGTTCAGGATCCAGGGAGCCTGCTCGGTCTTGCGGGCGCGGACGCGCTGGGTCTGATCGACCTCGGCAACAACCAGTTTTTCACGGCCACCGATGCCAACAATAATATCCAGTCCATTGTTGTCCGATATTCGACATTGATCGGCCTTGGCTCCTTCGTTTTCAATGCCTCGTCCCAACTCGCCGCCGATCTGGGTCTCAATGTGAATATCGTCAACAGCAGCTTTCTGCTCTCTTCTTCATCCACTCTGACGATCACGGCGCTGGATGGCGGGGCCATTGACAATGGCAAGCTGAACGAGTTGCTTGGCACCGTGACATTCAGCTCCGGCGGCCTGTCCCTCGATCTTGTCAACGCCATCACAATTACGGCAACCGACACCGACGGCGTGGTGGACGCCGCGAACGCCGGCAGCCTGCTCAACGCCGCCCTGCTGCAACCCACACCGCCGCCAGAGATTATCGAAGGGAATAACAGCGGCCAGACACTGACCGGCGATGCGTCCGATAATCGGATCTACGGTTATGGCGGCAACGACTCGCTCCTCGGCGGAGGGGGAAGTGATATACTCCGGGGCGGGACGGGAAATGACACGCTCAACGGCGGTGATGGTAATGATATCCTGATCGGCGGTGCAGGCAATGATACATTGACCGGTGGTGCAGGCCTCGATGTCTTCACATGGGAACAAGATCATGCGGGCACTCCCGGCAGCCCGGCAACTGACACAGTGACGGATTTCGATCTTTCCCCCCTCGCCGATGACGGCGATATTCTTAACCTTGCCGATTTGCTGATCGGGGAAGGCCGTCTCGGGACCGATCCCGGCAATCTTGCCAGCTATCTGCATTTTGAATATGTCGGCAGCGATACTTTCCTCTATATCAGTACCAACGGGGATTACATCGGCGGTTATGATCCGGCGGAAACGGACCAGATTATCGAATTTCAGAATACCGATCTTGTTGGCGACGCTCTTAACGATCAGGAAGTCATCGCAAGGTTACTCGCCCATGGGAAGCTGATTGTCGATCCGGCCACCAGCGACACGGTTTTTCTGGGGGGATACACGGATGTTGATTTCCTTATCACCGACGGCGACGGCGACAAGGATGGTACGTCGGCCCGTTTTGACAGCTCGGGCCTTGGTTCGCCGGCTGCGGGTAACAAAAGCCCTCTGGTGCAGGTAAGCGGCAGCATCCTGGGTCTTCTCAACCTCGGCGCACAAGATCTGACGGCAATTGATCCGGACGGCAATCTGAATCGTGTGGTGGTCCGCTACGCTCCACTGCTTGGCGTCGGACTTATGCCGCTTATCCTGTCCGCCTCTAGCGATCTCGCAGATGAACTCGGCCTGACAGTAACCGTGCAGAATGATCCAGGCCTTCTTGGCCTGCTCGCCCCTTCTTCCATCCTGACGATCACGGCGGCGGATAATGGCACAATCGACAATCTGGCCATCAATGAACTGCTGGCCACCGTGCAGTTTAACCAGAACTGGCTGGCCAACGGGCTGGATGTGCTGAATGCGACTACCATCACCGCGTATGACGATGACGGCGCGACGGCGCACGACAGCCTTGCAACGCTGCTCGGCGGGGGGATTATAGATCTGCTGAATTCCGATGTCAGCTTTCAGGAAGGATCAAGCCTTGCGGACAGCCTCACTGGCGGTGGCGGAGATGATCGGCTCTATGGCTATGGCGGCGCGGATGAACTGATCGGCGGAGCGGGAAATGACCTGATCCGTGGCGGCGACGGCGGCGACAGTGTCACGGGTGGCGAAGGGAATGATCTTCTCTTCGGGGGCGCAGGGGCAGACGTTTTCTTTTATCAAAGCGTGACCGATGGTCACGACCGGATCGAAGGCTTTGATCCGGTGGTGGATGGCGATGTCATCAATCTCGATACGCTGTTTGACAGCCTCGGCATCAATGACCCCGGAACGGCGGCCGCCGATCGCGTCGCGCTCATCAGTCTCGATAACAGCAGTCACCCCGGCTACACGCTGCTCACCATCGAGGGTGTTGAGGGATTTTCCATCCTGATGGCTGGCGATCACGGCACGGATACCGCCAACCTAGGATCGATTGGCGTGCTGGTCGGGGATGAAAGCTGAGGATTTTCCTTGCGCCCTGCGTCCATTTGACGCAACAAAATAATCATTAATCCGTCCATCGCTTGCTTGTCGGCAATCGCATTTCCCTCTATGAAATACTCATGGTCAGGACAGGGCTGCGTAAAAAAATAAATTTTCTGGTATTCCTCGCGTTTCTTGTGAATGCGATTGCGCCCTCCATTGCCCTTGCCGCCGTTAGCAGCGATCCTCTTCGCGGCGGCGATACGGCCGGACTTGCAGGATCGAGTGACGACCGTATCCTTATTTGTACGCCGGAAGGCATCAAATGGGTCAGCCGGGCCGACCTGCAGAAAACATCGTCGACATCCGGTTCGGAAACCGGCCTGCGCTGCGCGCTTTGTATCCTGCCCACATTCGGGACAACGGTTGGCAATGTCTCGCTCGCGTCTGACTTTACAGTTGAGCCTGTCGTCACCGAAATCGGGCATTTTGTACGGGCGCCCGATATTCGTTGCAAGAATATTTTCCACACATGTGGTGCCTTCTCCCGCGCGCCGCCTCACAGCCTCTGATTCCCTTAAGCAATCGGAATATATAAGCGCCCGGTCCATAAGGATCGCGGCAACGTAGTTGTGAGGCATTATGAAAACGAAAATAGTCATGCTGGGCATCAGCCTGGCCACCCTGAACGCGTGGGCAGTTTCCGCTGAGGAAACTTCTTCTGCGGAACAGCCCATTTCAGTCACTGCAACCGGAGAGACCGGCGGCTCCCTGACGGTTCCGTCAAATGATGTTGCCCGGGAGATCATTAATCAGACACCGGGCGGCGTCAGCCTTGTCGAAGGCTCGGATATCGAAAACCGGCTCTATATGAGCTATGAGGACAGCCTGGCCATGGTGCCGGATGTCAGCGCGAAAAAGCGTTATGGCGAGGAAGTCCGGCTATCCATTCGCGGCTCGGGCCTGTCCCGTGGCTACCATATGCGCGGCATTAAGCTGACACAGGATGGCATCCCCTTCAATCTCGCCGACGGCGGCGGAGACTTTCAGGAACTCGACCCCTTCATCACCCAGCGGATCGAAGTCTTCAAAGGCGGCAATGCGCTGCAATATGGCGGCACCACCCTTGGCGGCGCAGTCAATACGGTTTCAAAGACCGGCCGCAGTAATCCGGGATTTGAGATCAATCTGCTTGGCGGTTCCTACGATACCTATCGCGGCAACCTGCAGGCCGGTCATGCGACCGACAAATATGATGTCTTCGGCAGCCTGAGCGGCACGACCAGCCACGAGTTTCGCGAACATGACGATATGGAGACCCTTCGCTTTTCCGGCAATGCAGGTATCCGGCTGACGGATCGTCTGGAAACACGCTTTTATTTCACCGGCAATCATGTGGATCAACAACTGCCGGGAAGCGTCAGCCGTTATGACGCCCTGCATGATCCGAAACCCGCCGACCCCTCCGCCGTCGCAACCGACTGGGGACGGGATATCCGTTCCCTCCGGTTCGCCAACAAGACCACCCTGCAATTCAATGATGATGAACTGCTGGATGTGGGTGTATTCTATAATCACAAGGATCTGTGGCACCCGATCACGCCTTTCGCCGGCATTCTCGATCACCAGAGCCAAGATTATGGCGCCTTTGCAAATGTAAGTGGCAACACCGACATCGCAGGTCATGCCAACCGCTACCGTATCGGTGTAATCGGTCAGTTCGGCAAGAATGACGCCGATGTCTATGCCAATGTTGGGGGACAGCCGGGCGCCCAGACAAGCGATACATTGCAGGAAGCCAGCGACCTTGTCATCTATGGCGAGAATGCTTTCTATGCAATGCCTGAGCTTGCGCTCATCACGGGTGCCCAGCTCACCCGGGCGGAACGAAAGCTGACCGACTATCTGAACCCGGCTGCGAGCGACAGCAAAACCTATAATTCGGTCAATCCGAAACTAGGGGTGATGTATGAACCGAATGACAACCTGCAATTCTTCGCCAATGTCAGTTATAGCAACGAGGCGCCAACCTTCATCGAGCTGACACAGAGCGGCCTGTCCGGCTTTACGCCGGTGGAGTCGCAGAAAGCCTGGACTGCGGAAATCGGCTCGCGCGGCACCCATGGCCGGTTCGGATGGGATGTTGCCCTCTATCGGGCGTGGCTCAAGGATGAAATGTTGCAATACACGACCGGCCCCGGCATTCCCGCCAGCACCTTTAACGCCGACCGGACGGTTCATCAGGGGCTGGAGCTCGGATTTGATGTTCTGCTCGCCAGCGATCTGTTTGGCGGCGGCGGATCGCTCACGTGGCGCAACAGCTATACCTGGTCCGACTTCTTCTTTGATGATGACGCACAGTATGGCGACAACGACATTCCTGGCATTGCCGCGCATTTTTATCAGGCGGAGCTTCGCTATGATCATAATGATGTGTGGTATGTCGCCCCCGGCATTGAAGCCTCCTCCAGCGCCTATGTGGACTTTATGAACACTGTCAAGGCGCCGGGCTATCTGCTGCTCAACCTGTCGGCGGGATATAACGTCAATGAGAATGTGACGCTCTATCTGGATGCGCGTAACCTGTTGGATACGAACTACATCACCACTTTCAGCACGATCATCAGTAACACGGGTAACACAAATGTCTATTACCCCGGCGAAGGCCGACGGGCATTTGTGGGCCTGCGCGCGAAATTCTAGACAGGGGATGGCCGTCCCGACTTTTTAAGGTCGGGGCGGCATTATAAACATGAAAACAACCCGCAACCGGCTTTTGAAAAAAAGTCTCGATCTGCATCGATACCTGACATGGATTGGCGCGATCGGCCTCACTCTGTTTATTGCTTCGGCGTTGACCCATCCGCTAATGATCTGGACGGGGCCGATGCCCGCGACTTTCACGCCGCCACAGATGACGTTAAGCGCCGAAACTGTGCCCGCCATTCGCCAAACCCTCGCCCGTCATAACATCCGCGAAGCAGCCATCGTTAAGCTGGTGCCCGGAGAAACCACTCCCTTGCTGCAGGTCTCGACGACCCTCACCGGGCCAAAACGGTATTTCGAACCCTCATCCGGCGATGAAATAATCGGACAGGATGAGGCGCAGGCCATCTGGCTCGCCCGCTACTATTCCGGTCTGAAAGACACGACAATCACCGGGATTGGACTGCAAAGCGAGTTCGATAACGGCTACCCCTGGGTCAACCGTCTGCTGCCTGTCTACAAGATTGATTTTGACACCCCCGACGGCAAGTCCATCTATGTCCATACCGAAACTGGTGCGATGGCCAGCTACAGCAACAATTACAAATCCGTGCTGCAAAGCATTTTCCAGCTTTTCCATACCTGGAGCTGGTTGGATAATTTGGAAATTATCCGCCTTGCCGCAATGATTGTGATGCTGCTCTCCATCTTCGGGCTGCTCACAGGCGGGATCGGGCTGTTACTGCTCATGAAAAAGCGGCGTATCGCGCAAAAATCGCAGCGTTTCCATCGCTATCTTGCCTATGCCATCTCCCTGCCGTTATTCACGTCCCTGATCAGCGGTAGCTATCATCTCATCGCCTCCTATTTTGAGGACAACAGCCGTAGCGGCATCCATCTGCAAGCCCCCCTCCTCCTTGATCAGCCCTTCTTCGCCGCCGGGAACAGCTGGGCGGCACCCTATCGGGAATTGAGCTTCAACGCCATGAGTCTGGTGCATGGACCAGATGATCGCCTCTATTACCGCCTCGGTATCGCTCCGGCCCTGAAGCAGGACGGCGGACACGACAGTCACGGCGGTGCTCATGCGCATCATACCAGCGAGCGAAATGAGCGTTTTGACGGCATGCCATCTGAACGCTCTTCTCTCTATATTGCGGTGAACAGCCAAACGGAAAAGGTACTCAGCGATCACGATCAGGTTCTTTTCTATGCGCGCAGACTGCTCGGCAAACCGGTGGATACCAAAGCCCAAGCCACTCTCATTACCCGTTTCGGACCTGAATATGATTTCCGCAACAAACGGCTGCCCGTCTGGCAGGTCATTTTCGATGATCAGCCGGAGGATATTCTGCTGATCGACCCGGTTTCCGGCATTCTGGTTGAACGGATGGCTGCCAGCAGCCTGATCGAACGATACAGCTTTTCCTGGCTGCATAAATGGGATTTTATGGTGCCCTTCACCGGGCGTATGGGACGTGACGGTCTTGTTGTGCTTTTCCTCGGCTCGCTTTTGATCCTGCTTTGTATGGGGCTTTATATAAGGTTAAAGCGCAACCGCAAGAAACCGTATTAAACCGCTTGTCTGCATATCAAAATGGCTTGCCGAGAATACGGCAAGCCATTGAAATAACTGGCGACCCCGGCACGACTCGAACGTGCGACCTATTGATTAGAAGTCTGTTGGACTACTATTCTTCTGACTTCTGCCCATTTCTTTTCAATTAAATTTCTCATTTTATAACAAACAATTAATGATGATTAAAAGGAAAATTTCCACAGCTCCGCTCTTTCCTTTTCTATGAAAATCGCTTACCTTATGCTTACTCAACTTATAACGAGTCACTTATGGCTAAAGTTCGGCTGGCAAAAATTTTTGTAGATAAAATTCAAGCAGACGATGTAGAGCGTATTTTCTGGGATGAAACATTGCCCGGATTTGGCATCAGGGTGAAGCCCTCTGGTATAAAAAGCTATGTTGTACAATATCGCAATCGCCAAACCGGCCGCTCTAGGCGAAAGACTCTGGGCAAACACGGTCCTCATATGTCTCTGCACCAGGCTCGCGAATTAGCACAGGGTTACTTATCAGATGCTATTCGTGGCGGAGATCCCGTCGCAGAGTCCAAAGCAATAAGATCATCGCCATCTGTTCGGCATCTTGCGGATAAGTATATGAAGCTACACGCCATCCCCAAAAAGCGGCCCAAAAGCGCTGCAAACGATCTGCGCATGCTGGATAGATTTATACTACCTATTCTTGGTGGCCATAAGGTATTCGAGATTGGATATAATGACGTCCAATGTCTTCATAACTCTCTTAAATCGACACCCTATCAAGCCAACAGAGTTCTCTCTCTCATTTCTAAAATGTTTGAGCTGTCGATTAAATGGCAGTGGCGACGCGATAATCCTGCCAAGGGTGTTGAAAAATTCCATGAGGAGAAAAGACATCGCTGGCTCGCTGACGAAGAGCTCAAGAGACTAACAAAAGCGCTCGACGAACATCCAAATCAAATTGCTGCCAATGCAATCAGGCTACAGCTTTTAACCGGCGCAAGAATTGGAGAGGTATTATCGGCGAAGTGGGCAGATTTTGATCTTGATCGAGGAGTTTGGACCAAGCCATCGCACCACACCAAGCAAAAGCGCACCGAGCACCTCCCCCTTTCAGGAGTAGCTAAAGAACTACTAATTGCTCATCGAAAGTCAAATGGCACTAAATCGTTGTTTATATTTCCAGGGCGGCAATTCGACAAACCAATCGTTGATTTAAAGAGGTTCTGGGCTTCGATAACGAAGTCCGCTGAAATTGACGACTATCGAATCCACGACAACCGACATACTCACGCTTCGCAACTTGTCTCAAGCGGTATGAGCCTCACGATAGTGGGTCGCTTACTTGGCCACACAAATCCTATAACAACACAGCGTTATGCGCATTTAGCAGATAATCCATTGAGAGAAGCCGCTGAAATCATGGCGGCAAAAATGAGATAATTTGAAAATTTAATTTAATCTACAAAATTAACAGATCAAATGTCGATAACACCCCAAGTAAAAAATTCCAATTCACCGGGATACCCACCTTGTCGCGAACATATACGAGTAGATCCAACAGATTTTTCTTCCACGTGATGAGTATGGCCGGAAATCCAGATATCAGGAGACAAACTTCCCTTTCGTATTTTTTCGGTCCAATCGTTGTTGAAGTAAGGCGTTAACGGACTTTTCTCAAACTTCGGAGAACTCATGGGGATTGGAGGAAAATGCGTAACAATTACTGTGGAGCCATCAAAACCTTTCGCTAGGTGATTTTTTAAAAACTGCCCACTCTCCATGTTCCAGTCACGCGTATCTTCGGAGGAAAGGTCTCTTACTCCTCCATCTTTTCCAACAATTTTTACGCGCTTGTAATCGTGAATTATCAGCTGTGCGATATTCATCGCGCCAAAGGCATCGCCAAACATTTTAAAATCCGACCATAAGGTACATCCCAAAAAACGAACTCCACCCAGCTCTAAAGAGTCATTTTCAAGAAAGTAAATTCCATCAGTTGATGCGGATATTTCCTGGCAATCGTTTACATACTGTCCTACTTCCTCACCATAAAATTCGTGGTTGCCATTAATTACAACAACGGGCTTGGCTAGGTATTCCCTACATTCCTTGGCGTACTTCAATATATTTGGCCAGCCCGATGTCTCATCGCGGCCTTTATAAATATCGCCAGCCAGCACAAGAACATCTACATCACGAATATTTTTCAAATCCGGTTTTAATGTACCGAGCTCAAGATGAAGATCACTTCCATAAGCAATTTTCATAACCGCATTCCATATCTATTTTCTAATTCGGGCAACGTTCAATAAATCATTAGTATTTTCGAATACATCCTGTCTTAGGAAAGAACTTAGTTCGATGGCTTTTGTGCTATCATTTGTATAAACTGATTTTGAAGGGGGATATCCGTCTGATAATCTCCGGTGTACTGATATGTAATGGTATCAACCCCCTGCTTATAAACGCCTCGGGTAGACATGCATCGATGCTCAGCGAATATCATCACTGCCACACCCTTTGGATTAAGGAATTGTTGCACTGTGTTCGCAATTTGAGCTGTCATTTTTTCCTGAATTTGCAAACGCTTTGCATATACATCAACGATACGTGCCAACTTCGACAATCCGACGACCTTGTTATCAGGTATATAAGAGATATGAACTGTTCCGGTGATTGGCGCCATATGATGCTCGCAGAAACTTTCAAAACGGATCCCGCTCAAAAAGACCGGTTCTTTATAACCATCGATCTCCTCGAATGTTCTCTCCAAGATTTTCTCCGGGTTATGTCTATAACCGGAAAACCATTCTGTGAACGCTTTGGTGACACGAGCAGGAGTTTCCAATAAACCTTCGCGGTTTGGATCATCCCCTAGCCAAACAATCAAAGTTCTAACCGCCTCTTCGGCTTCAGTCTTGCTGACTGTTCGCGAAGGCAGCTTTATTTTTTTAGGATTGCCAGATGAATAGTGTCTCAAATCCACGGACGACATGGGCATACTCTCTTTAAAATCTAAAAGTTATTGATTGCTTTCGCTCTTCCCCTTCATCATATCTGCTTCAGAGGTCGCGGAAATTGATTTAAGATATTGAATGATGGCCTCACGTTCGTTGGCCTTGCGCAGCCGGAACCCCATTGACGTACCCTCGGCGAAAGCTGTTGGATTTTTCAGCCATCGATCCAGGGTTTCATCCGTCCAGATAACATCCAGTTTCTGCAATGCTTTGCTGTAATTAAAATCAGGTACCGATCCGGCTTTACTTCCATAGACACCGCGATGACGCGGCCCGATCCGATTGTTATCAAGAGAATGGCATCCTCCACATCGCCGATCATACAGTTTTTCACCCTGTTCCATTTTTGTATTGGAGGCAGTGTATAGGGGAACACTGCCTCCATTTACTATCATGTCTGTGCTGTTCTCAGCAGACTTATTGGCTGTTCCTTTCGCACATACGCTACTTGCCATCAGAACAGTCAGTGCACAAAACATGATATACAACGGGTATTTCATAAGCTTGCCACCAGTGAAATCATTACCCAAACATCATGGCATCTTTCGGAATCGGCAGACCAAGTGCATTTGCAAGGATCGCGGCATGAAAAGTTTCATCTCCGGCCATTTGCGCAGCCACTTGATGAAAATCAGGGCCGAGTGAGGGGATCAATCCGAGGTAAGCATTGGCGGCCCCCTGTTCCAGCCTGAGGGCGAGACGCAGCACATCTTCCTGATTTTTGAGGTTTGAAACATTCAGGTCTTGAGCGTAAGCGCCCAGAGATTTTTCCTCTACAGGAGTACCGCCAAGAGTTTCAACCGCTGATACTAGAATATCACGATGTCCCTTATGATGGCCTTGAAATGTAACGCCGATATCGACAACGGCCGGCTGCAAAAGGCCGCTAGTCGCTGCAATTTGATATGCAGCAATACCTTCATGTTCGAGAGCAATCGCCGCATTCAAAATTCCAATATCCTGGGACGCATCCGCCGCAGATGCAGTTTTTATTTTACTACCGAGTACTAGTGAAATTGCCGCAGCAGAAAGGGTTTTTCCCGTTACTCCTAGTATTTCCCGACGTGAGGACAGACTCCGACTGACATTTCGCATCTATAAGTTCCTTTTGTTTTAAGATTAAAGTTTCAATGCAACTAGGACTCGGTTCGTCATTGCATCACAATCTGCCCCGGCAAATTTGATTGTATCAGCAAAGATCGTATCAAATTCTAGCTCCAGGTTTTTACGCAGATCTCGACGGGCCCTAAACAGTCTGGATTTGACTGTAGCTTCTTTGATTTGCAGGGACTGAGCCGTCTCCAGGATGGACAAACCTTCAATATCGCGTAACACAAAAACAGATCTGTATTCATCCGACAGTCTTGCAACGGCCTGTTTTAGAAGTTCTGAGAATTGCTTCTTTATTATTTCGGACTCCGGAGACATAAACGTCGGCTCAATCAAATTAGCGGACTGATAATCTTCAAGGATGCTTATGTCCTTTTGCTGGAGTTCTTCCCGGCGGCGCTTTATCGCTCGTTGTCTATCAATTGCAGTATTATAAACAATACGCGTAAGCCAGGTTGATAAACTGGATTTTCCATCATAGTTTTCCATCGATCGGAATGCTTTTAAGTAGGCATCCTGAACAGCATCTTCCGCATCCGCATGGTTACGCAATACACTCCAGGCAGTGCGAAAAAGCCGTTGATTGTTACGAGTGGTTATTGTTCGGACGGCAAAAGTTTCCCGGCGAGCGGCACGGCGTGCCAGCTCAATATCATCCATCTGTTCAAAGTCTGCGAGTTTCAGGGGCATCATGGTATTTCCTTTTGCCCATTAGACGACCCACAGCCAGAAAAGTTCCCGATATCGAAAATATAGTGCGTTAAAACCCTCTTGGCCTGAATAACAGCTTAGCGAAAACCAAGCTGAACAACAGAAAAGCCGCAACCCAACTCATTGCAGCGATTTCAAGAAAAATTTCCACACCAGAAGAGAAAAGCACGGCGGCAATGCGACTAATCACGGAAATCCAAACCATCGAGAGGATCAGCTTGGTATAGACATCTGCCTTAAGCGGCCTGCCAGTATGACCGAATGTTGCCCGGATCATTACGGAAAGTGTCATTGATCCTATTGCGCCAACCCCAAATATATGCATTCCGGCAACAGAAGAAACATACTCCGGCCAGATGTTCGCAAGAGCGATCAAAACAAAGCCAACGGGAATAAATAGATAGCTGATATGTAGGATAGCCACCAGAAAATCGCCACCGGTCCGATCCCCTGTCCAGCGGGCGAGCCGTACAAATTGCAAAACCCCGGCCACCCCCATAGCTCCAGCGACTATCAACCCATCGGTCAGAACAATCCAGAGGGCTAAGGCGATAACGCTGGCCGCAATCGAGACAGCATCAAACCGGCTAAAAGGCACTGGCAGCCGACCAGGATTCATACGAACGAGATAATTTCGCGTAAAACTCGGGACGATACGGCCACCAATAAGTATGATTAGGATAATGGCGACAGCCATGGCAAGACGCTGACTGTAATTGCTTGCTCCCGTGAAATGGGCTTCGAGATGAAAACAGAGATTTGCCAACCAAAATAGCGAAACTGGGATAAGAATCTTCAGATTGCGCCAGTTTTTTCCCGAAATGACCTCATTTCCGATAACTGTTACGATAGCAGTCAGGAAAGCAAGATCGATTAACAAGGCCGGTATCCAGCCGATGTAGCCTGAGAAGGTGACCGCAAGTCGCCCTGCGACCCAGATCACCACAAGCGCGAGTAATGGCTGCCCTTGAAGGGGTAAACGTCCAGTCCAGTTTGGAACCGCCGTAAACAAGAACCCCGAAATAATTGCTGCAAGATATCCAAAGAAAATTTCGTGAATATGCCAATCAATCGGGCCAAACAGGCTCGATAACTCCAGACTTCCATGAAACACCGGAAGCCAGGCCATCATGGCAAGGGCGGCGAAAAGAGATCCACAAAAGAAAAAGGGGCGAAAACCGTAACTTAATATTGCTGGCCCCTTATAATCACGCAATCTCGGTATTGCCATTGCTAAACCCTCTAGAAATAAGACGAAAAACTTTTGCATGTTAAGGGCGCCAATCCCTCATCAATTAAGCGTCACCGAAGCGCTTTGTAGGCATGCCAGGTCGCATGGCCCAATATCGGGAAAATAATGATTAAGCCCAAAAGCCCCGTCATCAAACAAACTATAAATGACGCCAGCACAATAATGCCCCAAGTTAACATAACCGGTAGGTTGTTCCAGACAGCCGCCATGCTGACGCCCATTGCGGTCAAGGCATCCGTAGGTTCGTTTAGCAGCATAGGAACAGCAAAAACGCTTATCGCAAAGGAGAAGGACGCAAATAGCCCCCCTACCAGACTACCGACGATGAGCAAAAAAATACCTTCCGGTGTCATTAACACCGGCAAGATGTGATCAAGGCCCGGAAACGGCAGCAGGCCGAAGAAAAGCGCATAAAGTAGGACGGCCGCGCGCATCCACAGCAACATCAACAGGCAGAGCATGACACCAATAAAAAGGATCTGTGCTCCGGATCTCGGCCGGACAAAAATCATCGTGAAGAGACGAGCAGTTTTGCCTTCGGCAATCTGGCGGCTTTTCTCATAAAGTCCGATCGCGAGAGCCGGACCAACTACCATAAAACCCGCCAGCGCCGGAAACAAAATATAGTCAAGCGACAAGCTATAAAGACTGGCGAGCACGAACAGGGAAATAATGAAGACGACGATACCGTACACCAGGCTTGTCAAAGGGTTCGTCTTAAAATCTCGCCATCCAGCCTTCAGCCAGCCAAATGCTGCCATACATTCAAGATCCTTCCCCAGAATAACTTGCGGCGGTAAGGGAGGAACAGTTTCTGGTATTCTTGTCATGCCATCTTCTCCTTTTGAGGCATCCCGACAATCAAGAGAGCCATCTTCAACAGGCGGATTTTGCAGGTCGATAAATTTTGTTCGTCACCTGGACATCTGATGTTGCCAGTACACATTCTGGGTCCGACGCTATGGCGACATAAACAAGATGCGCATTTGCCACGAGGATCGCCGTCAGCCCGGTCAAAATGGCCCAGGCCACAAATGTTCGTACGCCAAACTTCTTTTTGATGTCAGCCATTCTCCTTTTCCTCATTTTCAGCGGCTTGGATATCCAATAAATCCAAGAGATAAAGCGTCAAAATTTTACGGTCCACTTCCGACAATCGCTCCTGCCATGACGGCATATGACCTTTGCGGCCGTGCCAGACCGATTTAAAGACAGCATCCCGGCTTCCTCCATAAATCCAGTTGTTATCTGTCAGATCCGGGGCGCCCAGTTCTATATTCCCTTTAGCATTTTCGCCGTGACATGAAGCGCAATTATCGGAAAAGATGTTTTTCCCGAGGGGACTAGCCTCTTTCTGTATGGCTTGTGGAGGGCTTGAAGATGAAAGCGACAGCACATAATCAACCACTGCCAGAATATCTTGACGAGCCAAAATTTGATCCCGGCCAAATGCCAGCATTTCACTCATCCTGCTCTCCTCATGCTCGGAATTAATCCCAACACGGATTGTTTCAGATATAGCTTCCGCCGTGCCGCCCCAAAGCCAGGCAGTATCTTTAAGCGCTGGAAAACCGGGACCGCCCTCTGCCTCTTCTCCATGACACGCCGCACAGTTATCTAGAAAGAGGCGGGTACCATTCTGCTGTACAATATACATCAGTCCCTGATCTGACTGGATAGCTGCATAATCCAGCTTCGTTATCCGATCAGTCCAGATCGCCCGGTCATCAATCGCCCGTTCGACCACCTGATCAACACGCTTTTGCTGATCCGTTTCCAGTACTCCTTTCGTATATGTTCGTCCCAATGGCCAGGCAGGCCAGAGGATCCAGCAAATAACAGAAAAGACGAATGAAATAATAAGGAAGATCCAAACGGTTTTTGGAACTTTGGTATTCAACTCCTTGATACCGTTCCAATCATGGCCAGTGGTCATGTAGCCCGTATATTTATCCCTCTCTTCTATTCCCATGGCCGATCCTCGTCTTCAATGATGCTTCTCGCGGCGCGGTCAAACGGCTTTTTGTTGGAAGGCCAGTAAGTATAGACAAGCACCAGAATGGAAAGGCCGAGCAAATAAAATAGACCATAGGATTTTGCAAAGCCGACCAGCATTTCGTGTTCGATCGTCATTCCGAGCCTCCCAATTTTTTGAGAACCGGGTTTTGATAGGCAACATCCGTCAGGCGGCCCAGAATCTGGAGATAGGCGATAAGGGCATCCAGTTCGGTCACTTTCGCTGGATTGCCGTCAAAATCGCGGATATTGGTGGCGTCGCCATATCGCTCCAGAACACCCTCCGCCCCTTCGCTGTCGGGTTTCGCCTGTCCGACAAGGTCATTCATGGCATTTTCTACCATTTCATCAGTATAGGGCACACCAACCTTTTGTTGTGCCTGTAAATGAAGAAAGAAATCTTTGCGGTCCAATTCAGTCCGCCCTAGCCAGCCATACGAGGGCATGACAGATTCGGGAACCACATCACGTGGATTATTCATATGAACCACATGCCAGTAATCGGAATATTTGCCCCCTATTCGTGCCAGATCCGGCCCCGTCCGTTTCGACCCCCACAGCATGGGATGATCATATTGAGACTCTGCCGCCAGTGAATAAGGACCATATCGTTCAACTTCATCACGCAGGGATCGGATCATTTGCGAATGACAGGCATAACACCCCTCACGAATATAAATATTACGTCCGGCAAGTTCGAGTGGTGTGTAAACGCGCATGTCCGGTGCTGTCTCTACGGTTTCATCAATAGTGAAAAGCGGCGCAATCTCAACAAGCCCCCCAATACTCGCAACCACAACAACCGCAATTGCAAATCGAATTGAATAGCGCTCCAGCCGGTAGTGAAAATTGAACATGGTGTCTATTCTCCTGCCACAGCTTTTTGACCGGAAGAGAGCTTTGATTGAGGCGTCTCGAATGTAGGGCTGCTTTCCATTCCTCTGGCCAAGCGTATTGTCATCCATATATTGTAACAGCCGACAATCGCACCAATCAGGAAAAACAATCCGCCAATTGCTCGAGCAATATAATAAGGATGCATCTCGATCATGGACTGGACAAAAGAATAGGCAAGCGTGCCGCTTTCATTATATGTGCGCCACATCAGCCCCTGAATTATGCCGGAGTTCCACATTGCAAAGACGTAGATGAGCGTTCCGGCAAGAGCGAGCCAGAAATGCAGTTCCACCAGGCGCGATGAATACATGCTTTTCTGTTTCCAAAGCCAGGGGACCAGCGCGTATATTGCCCCGAAGGTAATCAGCGCCACCCAGCCAAGCGCACCGGCATGAACATGGCCTACGGTCCAGTCGGTATAATGTGACAGTGCATTTACCGGCCGGATCGCCATGAAAGAGCCTTCAAAAGTCGAGAGACCATAGAAGACAGCCGCAACCATCATAAAACGAAGAGTGGCATCATCACGCACTTTGTGCCAGGCGCCATTCAACGTCAATAGCGCATTGGCCGCGGCAACCCAGGACGGAATAAGCAACATAACGGAAAATGTCATGCCTAGCGTCTGCACCCATGTTGGCAGCGCCGTGTAATGCAAATGATGGGATCCGGCCCACATATAGAAAAACGTAATCCCCCAAAAGCCAATGATGGACATGCGGTACGAATAAATGGGCCTTCCTGCCTGTTTGGGCAGAAAATAATACAACATGCCGAGAAAGCCCGCTGTCAGAAAAAATGCAACCGCATTATGGCCGTACCACCATTGGGTCATGGCATCCTGAACACCCGAGAATGCGGAATAGCTTTTGGCATGAAGCAGGGAAATCGGGATAGCCAGGTTGTTGACAATATGGAGAATGGCAACAACCAGTATGAAGGCCATATAATACCAGTTTGACACATATATATGTGGTTCGTTCCGTCTGGCTAATACACGCAAATACAGAATGAAATAAACTACCCAGACCACCACAAGCCAGATGTCGGCATACCATTCCGGTTCGGCATACTCCTTCGATTGGGTAATCCCCATGAAATAGCCGGATATGGCGAGGATACAGAATATATTATAACCGAATATTACAAACCACGGGCTCAGCTGATCGGGCATGCGCGCTCGGCTGGTTCTCTGAACCACGTGAAAAGACGTTGCTATTAAGGCGTTCCCGCCAAAACCAAAGATGACGCCTGTTGTATGAACCGGACGCAACCGGCCAAAACTGGCCCAGGCTGCATCAAACGTCATGTCCGGAAAAACGAATAGCCAGGCAACCCAGTCGCCGATGAACATAGCGAACACAGCCCATATCATGGCAAGTACAATACCGGCCTTGGTTGGATCGTCATAATATTGTCGCTGGCTATCGCTGCTAGGCTCCGGTTGAAAAAGACCCGACAGAACAAGAAAGATGCTGAAAACAGATATGCCCGAAATTATAAATCCATGGATACCGAAAAGACTGTCTTCCCCCGCGACCGCCATTAGCAAGCCCACCATGCTCATCAAAACAAGCATCAGCAAGGCCAGTTTTCGTTCCCGGATGGTCATCTGCGCAATCATTTGACATTCCTTTTTAAAGCTAGTGACGTTTTTAGGAACTCCGTAAACATAAGGGGAAACCCTGCAATCTTTACGCGCCGCGGACGGGATAGACCCTAGAAAAATTTAATATTCGATGCGCCAGATATGTGCATCTTGTTACGCCTTCGCCTTGTTTCGAACGGCAACACCCCCGCCCTGGCGGCCAAAATTGACAACGGAACTTTGAACAATACGACCCCTGTCATCCACAACCAGCCTATACTGACAAGTTTTTGAGTAAAAAGTAATCCTCATCCGCCCCGCGTCCTCTTCAATACCCCGCTCGCACTGACATGTTACTCTTCCCGCCTGCATATCCGTCCGCAGCCTGGAAACATCCATCTTCAATCCTTTGGCAACAATGTCGGCGTCAATTTCAACATCTCCGCCCATGGCTTCCAGCCTGATCATTTTCCGCATAGCCTCTTATTTATTGCGCCTGTCCAGCGTTTCCCCCGGATAGGCGCAATCGGCAACTGTTGTCGTATCAAGCGATGCAAAGAAAGCATTGCGCGCATCAAATAGCTTCGCTTTTAATCTGCATTTCGGCGTCAAGTGACAAGCCCCACCATCATGACGAAAGCATTCAACAAGCGCATGTCGCTGTTCAAGATAGCGTACAACCTCTCCCAAAGTGATGGATTGCGGCGATCTGGCGAGTGTAATGCCCCCGCCCGCGCCATGTTTCGTTTGCAAGAAACCGCCGCGCACAAGATCCTGCACAACTTTTGTAAGATGATGATAGGAAATATGAAATTCCCGCGCTATTTCACCGGTTGTGAGCGATGTTTCCGGTTTATCCGCCAACCGCATCATCACTCGTAACCCATAATCTGAAAACGCAGCAAGTCGCATTATACCTTCCAACCCTAACAGTTCCGGATAACTCTTCCGCTGCCGAAAATTGGCCCTTTCACCCAACTACCCCGCCTGCTCATCCGCCTATGGAGCTACGCAAAAAAACAGCATCACAGAAGAAATTTATAACTGGTATTTATAATACTAATTATAAAGTTTTCATTGTCATTGCAAATACTATTTTAGCCCCGACAAGCTATCTTCATTTTGCGCTTTGCATTCGCCTGCGCGCCATAAAACCCGAAAATCAAGATACGGTTGCAGCATCTTTTACATACATCGACAAGACGCGAAGGCTCTATCCCCTAACGACCGTACGAGTACATTCCAAGGTAAAACATGAAGGTGACATGGCCTTCACATCACCAATCAGCTTTGCGCAATGATGCGGCGCTTTTAATATTGATTTCATGCACTTTCAACATGTCGAGCAGATCTGCATGCAGTTTTTCATCACCAATCCGTGCCAGCGCGCCTCTTATCTTGCGGACCACCCAGGACTGGCCGCGATCAAGCAAATCCAGCTTGTCATCGAATTGTTCGAGGGCCATCAACTTTTCAAAAAAGTCGCCGGTTTTTTTGCTCGGCCGACCACCCAACCGATTAATATGCTGATTTAGCATGACGCAAAACCGACCCTCGTCCACAGCAATTTCCTGTAAGGTCTTGCCCGTTACGGCATCCCCTGTCTGTTTGCTCAGCACCTGGACAGCACGCGCGCCCGCACGTTCCGCTTCCAGTAAAATATTTAATAGTTCCAGTATATCCTCGTTAGCCAACAAGTCATGTTCCGCGTTCTCTGACAACCGGGCCGACGCGATTCCGGCCTGGTCCATATCATTGTCAATTTTCCCGGGTTTCGCAGTGTTCATCATAATGATTGTCCTTTCATCCATGGCCGCACGAAGAGATGCATTTCATTTGAAAATCTTTTTCATTGCGTAGAATGATCTGCTGGAAAGCAGCCTATCCCAGGAAATCATCGGGCTGAATTGGTGGATTTCTGACATTAGATCATCGTCTTCCCTGTTTACTATTATATAGATATATAAAATCCACCTTAGTATTTAACAAACGATATATAGTGGTTTTTAATATCGATAATTTAAATATAATATACCTGACAGGAAAGCTTACTAGTGGAAACAGAATTAGCCCGGACCTTCCTGACCATCTTAGCGACAGGCAGCTTTATCAACGCAGCCGAGCGGCTTCACGTCACGCAGTCCACTATCAGTGCGCGCATTCATTCTCTCGAAGAACAGCTCGGATGTACCCTTTTTATCCGTAACAAGGCGGGAACAACCCTTACCCCGGCAGGAGCGCAATTTCAAAAGCATGCCTCCACACTTGTACGTACCGTAGAACAGGCGCGTCAGGATGTCGGGATTCCCGACGGCTTTGAGGGTGCGATTACAATCGGCGGCAGGCTGGGCCTTTGGGATCAGTTTCTTCTCGATTGTCTGCCACATATGCAACAACTCGCCCCGGAAATATCCATACGTGCGGAAATAGGTTTTGAGCCGGATCTGATGCAGGGGCTGATTGAGGCTCGTCTGGATATCGGCGTCATGTTTACGCCGCACAATCGGCCCGGCCTGATTGTCGAACCCTTGATTGAGGATCGACTTATCCTCGTATCGACAAATCCGGACACTCGGCCGGAACCAGACACACAGTATGTCTACATTGACTGGGGGCCGGAGTTTTATGTTCAGCACAGCGCGAGCTTTCCCGATTTCACCGGCGCGGCGATTTCCACAAATGTCGGCTGGCTGGGCCTCACGCAAATATTAAAAAACGGCGGTTCAGGCTATTTTCCCGAGCGCCTTGTTCGCCCGATGATCAAAGACGGACGGATTACGCAGGTGACAACCGCACCGGCTTTCAGTCTAACAGCCTTCATTGTCTACCCGTCACGAAGTGAAAAAGCCTATCTATCAACGGCTTTGGACATCATCCGGACTGTCGCGGCAGAAGATAACTACGCTCTTCGCTAGCATAGCATTTGAAGCATAATTGCAGGCTAATGTTACAAAGCCGATATATCGAAACCAAAAATCCGGGCGGATTCGGCGAGATGGAGGATATAGGAGCGGATGCCTTCGCGAATGCTCCTTGTGTGCAGATAGTCGCGGATCCGCTCCTCCACCATGTCAAAGGGCAGGATGGCGCTGCTGGCGTCGGAGGCGCGGAACCGCTCGCGGTTCTGCTCGTAATAGACGCGGCAGGCATCGGCACTGGCGGCCGGTGTGACGACTTCCTGCTCGATGAGTGCCATCAGCGAAGCGTCAAGCGCCTCGTCGGTATCATCGGGATCGCATAAGCCCTGCTTTATTGCTTCCTGACGCAGCAGCTCCTTTACCACAAGGGCCTGCGCCGCCGCGTCGCGCGCCTCCTCCATGCTCGGCGCCGAGTGATACTGCATCTCGGAGAAGACGGTATTGTCGTCAATTTCGGTATCATTCACAAAAACCGGCATGACTACCCCCTTTTGCGGACGATCTGATATCCCGGCCGCAGGATATATTTCACCGGCGCGCTGAACACATGCACGAGGCGCGTGAAGGGGAAGATCAGGAAGATCGTCAGCCCGAGGAAGATATGCGCCTTGAAAATGAACGCCTCTCCCATCACGAAATCGGCCGCCCCGCCCCGGAAGGTGACGATATGCTGCGCCCAGCTCGCGAGTGCGACCATGCTGCTGCCGTCCGGATGCTGGGCCGAGGCCGGAATGGTCGCAAGACCGAGAATAAGCTGGATATAGAGAATGACGAGGATCAGGATATCACCGAACTTGCTAGTCGCTCGTATCCGAGGGTCTGTCAAGCGGCGCCATAAGAGAATGGTCAGGCCGATAAAGCAGATCACGCCGAAAATACCGCCGGCGATCATCGCCATTTTTTGCTTCACGGCGGCGCTCATGATCAGGTGATAAACCGGCTCCGGCGTCAGCAGGCCAACGAGATGGCCAAAGAACAGCAGGATGATGCCGATATGAAACAGGTTGCTGCCCCAGCGCATCCCCTTGCTTCGGAGCAGTTGCGAGCTGTCCGCCTTCCAGCTGTAGGGGTTCTGATCGTAACGGAAAATACAGCCGAGAACCATCACGAGGATGGCGATATAGGGATAAATGCCGAACAGGAGTTCGTTTAAGAAGTAGCTCATTGTCCGCTCCTATTGAGTTGGCCGGTTGATTGCTGGGTTGCGCCGAACCCGAGGGGCCGCGCGACGGCGCAGGTGCCGCAGGCCGCATCGCCGATCCCGTCGAACGCCGGCGCCTCCTCCCATTCCTTGTCGAGCGCCTCAAGGCTGTCATCCCTTGCCGCTTCCTCGACCAGGGCCTGACGCACGAATTCCTCATCGATCCGGGCGTCGGTCATTCTGGCCAGCGCCTCGAAGACGGCGCTGTAGGCGGAGCCGCGCTTATCGAGCTTGGCGCCGATCGCCGCAATGATATGCACGACCTCGCCGAGCGTCTCCTGCGCTTCCGCTGGCGCACAGATCGACAGGAATTCGAGGAACAGCGGCAGATAGTCGGGAAGTTCCTTCGCGTTGAGCTTGAGCCCCTTTTCCTTGTAATGCTCGATCAGATCGACCATTGCCTGCCCGCGGTCGCGGGATTCCCCATGAATATGCTCAAACAGATACAGCGAGTTTCCGCGTCCGCGATCGAAAAGCGACACATAATCCTCCTGCACCTTCAGGAGATTGCGCGAGGCAAGCCGCTCCATGAACGCAACCAGCCGTTTCTCGAGTTTCGCAGGAAGGATATTTTCCCGGCGGATGACCGCCACCAGAGCGGCCATTTCCTGCTGAAGCTCGGCGGTCGGGTAGCTGAGCAATAGTCCCAGTACTTTGAAGCTTTTCATTTCTGCCTCCGGATTTGACCGTTAAGGGTGTTGCCATGGGTGGGTGTTCCGAACAGGCTTTTCTTCGGTGCGCCGCCCGAACATCCATCGCCGAAGCTGAACCCGCATTCGGAGCGGGAGGCAAAGGCGATTTCATTGTCGAACGGCGTCTTGCCCGCATATTCCCGGTGATTGGTCGGGATCACGTAGCGGTCCTCGTAATTGGCGATCGCCATGATCTGGTACATATCCTCGACCGTCGGCTTGTCGAGGCCGACATGATCGAGAATGCCCTGATCCGGGGCTCCCTCGACATGCTTTGTGCGCATATAGGCGCGCATCGCCAGCATGCGTTCCAGTGCATGGGTCACCGGTTGCTCCTTGCCCGCCGTCAGAAGGTTGGCGAGATACTTGATCGGAATACGCAGCTTGCTGACGTGCGGAATGACACCGTCGGTCTCCAGCTGGCCGTCTTCCCAGCGGCTCTGGATCGGGCTGAGCGGCGGGATATACCAGACCATGGGCAGAGTCCGGTATTCCGGATGCAGCGGAAAGGCGACTTTCCACTCCATGGCCATCTTGTAGACCGGCGATTTCTTGGCGGCGGCGAGCCAGCTGTCCGGCACGCCGTCCCGTTTCGCCGCCGCAATCACCTCGGGATCGTTGGGGTTGAGGAAGATATCGATCTGCGCCTCGTAGAGGTCCTTTTCGTCTTTGACGCTCGCCGCCTCCTCGATCCGGTCGGCATCATAAAGGATCACGCCGAGATAACGGATACGCCCGACGCAGGTCTCACTGCAAACGGTGGGTTCACCGTTCTCGATCCGCGGGTAGCAGAAGGTGCATTTCTCCGACTTACCGGATTGCCAGTTGAAATAGATCTTCTTGTAGGGGCAGCCCGAAACGCACATCCGCCAGCCCCGGCATTTATCCTGGTCAATGAGGACTATCCCGTCCTCCTCGCGCTTGTAGATCGCGCCGGAGGGACAGGAGGCGACGCAGGCCGGGTTCAGGCAATGTTCGCAAAGCCTCGGCAGATACATCATGAAGGTGTTCTCGAACTCCCCGTACATCTCCTTCTCGATGTCCTTGAAGTTGTAGTCGCGGCTGCGTTTCTCGAATTCGCCGCCAAGAATTTCCTCCCAGTTCGGGCCCCATTCCGGCTTTTCCATCCGCTCGCCGGTAATCGCCGAATGCGCCCGCGCCGTCGGCATGTCCTTCGCCTCGCCCGAATTTTGCAGATGGGCGTAATCGAAGGTGAAGGGTTCGTAGTAATCGTCGATCTCGGGCAGGTCGGGATTGGCGAAGATCTTGGAGAGCAGGCGGAACTTGCCGCCCATCTTCGGCTTGATCTTGCCGTTCGCCTTGCGGACCCAGCCGCCGTTCCATTCCTTCTGGTCTTCCCAGTTGCGCGGATAGCCGACGCCGGGTTTCGTCTCGACATTGTTGAACCAGGCGTATTCCACCCCTGCCCGGCTCGTCCAGACATTCTTGCAGGTGACCGAGCAGGTATGACATCCGATGCATTTGTCCAGGTTCAGGACCATGCCGATTTGAGCACGTACTTTCATCTCACTCTCCTATTCGGCCGCTTCAGTGACGGGATTTTCGTCACCAAAATCAACATTTTCTATTTTCCGGACCATGACGAATTCATCGCGGTTCGATCCGACGGTGCCGTAGTAGTTGAACCCATAGGACAGCTGCGCGTAGCCGCCGATCATATGGGTCGGCTTGACGACCGCCCGGGTCACCGAATTATGGATGCCGCCGCGCGCGCCGGTTGTCGGCGATTTCGGTGTATTGATGGTTTTCTCCTGCGCGTGGTACATCATCGTCATGCCCTCCGGCACCCGCTGCGAGACGACGGCGCGGGCGACAATGGCGCCGTTGGCGTTGTAGAGCTCGATCCAGTCGTTATCCTTAACCTCGATCTTGCGCGCATCCACTTCGCTGATCCAGACGACGGGACCACCCCGGTTGAGGGTCAGCATCAGCAGGTTGTCCGAATAGGTAGAGTGGATGCCCCATTTCTGGTGCGGCGTGATCCAGTTGAGCGCGACATGCTTGTCGCCGTTGCCATGGCGGGCCACCGGGGCGATGGTCTTGGTATTGACCGGACCCTTGTAAAGGCAGAAGCCCTCGCCGAAATCGCGCATCCATTCATGATCCTGATAGAACTGCTGACGTCCCGTGAGGGTGCGCCAGGGGATCAGTTCATGGACATTGGTATAGCCGGCGTTATAGCTCACATGCTCGTCCTCCAGCCCCGACCAGGTCGGCGAGGAAATGATCTTGCGCGGCTGCGCCTGCAGATCGCGGAAGCGGAGCTTCTCCTCCTCCTTCGGGCGGGCGAGATGGGTGTGATCCCGGCCTGTTGCCTGCCCCAATGCCTCCCATGCCTTGACGGCGACTTGCCCGTTGGTCTCGGGCGCGAGCGAGAGGATCATTTCGGCGGCGTCGATATCGGTCTCGAGCTTCGGCCGGTCGGTATTGCTGCCCTCGAAATGCGTTCCGTTCAGCAGGCCGAGGAAAGCCACTTCGGCGTCGGTGTTCCAAGTGATGCCCTTGCCGCCGTTGCCGAGTTTCTCGAGCAGCGGACCGATGGAGGTGAAGCGCTGATAGGTGTTGGGGAAATCCCGTTCCACCGTGATCAGGTTGGGCAGGGTCTTGCCGGGAACCGGATCGACCTCCCCTTTCTTCCAGTCCTTGACGCCGAGTGCCTGCGCGAGTTCCGCCGGCGTATCATGGAGGATCGGCAGCGAGACGATATCCTTCTCGACGCCGAGATGGCCGGGGCAAAGATCCGAATAAGCTTTCGCGAGGCCCTTGTAGATTTCCCAGTCGCTCCGGCTTTCCCAGGCCGGATCGACGGCGCGGCTCAAAGGATGGATGAAGGGATGCATGTCCGATGTATTGAGATCGTTCTTCTCGTACCAGGTGGCGCTCGGCAGAACGATGTCGGAATAGACGCAGGTCGTCGACATCCGGAAATCGAGCGTCACGACAAGGTCGAGCTTGCCCTCCGGCGCCTCATCATGCCAGACGACTTCCGACGGTTTCTGTGCACCGTCATCCCCAAGATCCTTGCCGAGTATACCGTGATTTGTGCCAAGCAGATGCTTGAGCATATATTCGTGTCCCTTGCCGGATGAGCCGAGCAGGTTGGAGCGCCAGACGAACAGGTTGCGCGGGAAGTTCTGCGGATTGTCCGGGTCCTCGCAGGCGAACTGCAGATCACCGGATTTGAGCTTGTTCACGACATGATCGGCACCGGAAATCCCGGCGGCCTCCGCCTCGCGCGCGAGTTCCAGCGGGTTTTGATCGAGCTGCGGCGCGGAGGGGAGCCAGCCCATCCTCTCGGAGCGCACATTGCAGTCGATCAGCGACAGGTTCTGCCATTTCTCCTTATTCGCCGTCGGCGAGAGGATTTCGTCCAGCTTCAGCTTCTCATAACGCCACTGGTTCGAATGATTATAGAAAAAGCTGGTCGAATTCATATGGCGCGGCGGCCGGTTCCAGTCGAGCGCGAAGGCGAGCGGTTGCCAGCCGGTCTGCGGACGCAGCTTCTCCTGCCCCACATAATGTGACCAGCCGCCGCCGGACTGCCCGATACAGCCGCACATGATCAACATGTTCATGATCCCGCGATAGATCATGTCCATATGGTACCAGTGATTGACCCCGGCCCCGAGGATAACCATCGACCGGCCATGGGTCTTGTCGGCGTTATCGGCGAATTCGCGGGCAACCTTGATGACCTTGGCGGCCGGAACGCCGGTGAAATGCTCCTGCCACGCCGGTGTATAGGGAATATCCTCATCGAAGGATTTGGCGACATTGCCGCCGCCGAGGCCGCGGTCGATCCCGTAATTGGCGACCATGAGATCGAACACGGTGGCAACCAGCACCTCGCCCTCGGCGGTCGTGATCTTTTTGACCGGAACGTTGCGATCAAGAATGCCGTCATGGCCGGATGACTTGAAGATCGGCTGCTCGTTCTCGAGATTACCGAAATAGGGGAAGCCGACGGTGACCACCTCGTCCCTATCGTCGATGAAGGTCATTTCCGGGGAGATGTCGCTGCCGTCGCGGGCGTCCTTCATCTCCAGATTCCATTTGGCGCTCTTGTCCCAGCGCGATCCGACGGTGCCGTTCGGCACCTTGAGGCTTTTCGACGTCGCATCGAAAAGGACGGGCTTCCAGTCGGCATTCTCGCTCTCGCCAAGATGACCGGCGAACTCGTTCGCCCGCAATGTCCGGCCCGCGACATAGCGTTCGCCCTGCTTTTCGAGCCGGACGAGGAATGGCATATCCGTATATTGCCGGCAATAGTCGCGGAAATAGTCCGACTTTCCTGTGAGGTGGAATTCCTTCAGGATCACATGCCCCATCGCCATCGCCATCGCGCTGTCGGTGCCCTGACGCGGGTTCAGCCAGAGGTCCGTCAGCTTGGCCACCTCGGAATAGTCGGGCGTGACCGCAACCGTTTTGGTCCCCTTGTAGCGGACTTCGGTGAAAAAATGCGCATCCGGAGTCCGCGTCTGCGGCACGTTCGAACCCCAGGCGATGATATAGCCCGAATTGTACCAATCCGCGCTCTCCGGCACATCCGTCTGCTCCCCCCAGGTTTGCGGCGAGCTCGGCGGCAGGTCGCAGTACCAGTCATAGAAGCTCAAGCAGACGCCGCCGATGAGCGAGAGATAGCGGCTGCCCGCAGCGTAGGAGACCATCGACATCGCCGGGATCGGCGAGAAACCGATGACGCGGTCCGGCCCGTAGGTTTTCGCGGTATAGATATTCGCTGCGGCGATGATCTCGTTCATCTCGTCCCAGTCGGCGCGGACGAATCCGCCGCGTCCACGGATTTCCTTGTATTCACGCATTTTGGCGGGATCGGAGGCGATACTCTCCCAGGCATCGACGGGATCGGGATGCGCCTTTTTCGCCTGCCGCCAAAGCTTGACGAGGCGGCTGCGGATGAGTGGATATTTGAGGCGCGCGGCGCTATAGAGATACCAGCTGTAGCTGGCGCCCCGCGAGCATCCGCGCGGCTCGTGGTTTGGCAAATCCGGCCGGGTTCTCGGATAATCCGTATATTGCGTCTCCCAAGTCACCAGACCGTTCTTGACGTAGATTTTCCACGAACAGGAACCCGTACAATTGACGCCATGGGTCGAGCGTACGATCTTGTCATGCGCCCAGCGGCCGCGGTAGGCTTGCTCCCAGTCCCGCCTTTCCTCCGTCGTGATGCCGTGGCCGTCCGAGAATGTCTCCGGGCTGGCGGTGAAATAGATGAACCGGTCTATCAGGTTGCTCATCAAAACTCTCCCAATATCAAATTTTTAAGGGTTCTTCACATAGGCGTCATTACGGAGGTAGAACCACCAGTTAATCAGCATGCAGAGGCTATAAAAAATGGCGAAACCGTAGAGTGCGTACTCCGGTGTCGTCGCCTGTATCTGCTCGCCGAAGACCTGCGGAATAATAAAAGCGCCATATGCGGCAATTGCCGACGTCCAACCAAGAACCGGCCCCGCCTGTTCCTTATCGAACACGACAGCAATCGTCCGGAAGGTCGACCCGTTGCCGATCCCGGTTGCGGCAAACAGAATGATAAACAGAATCAGGAAGGGGAAGAAATATTCTTCCGGTGTCATCGATCCATAAGCCGCCTTCATGAAATAAGCGACACCGAGTGCGGACAGGACCATAACGAGACTGATGATCTGGGTGACCAGCGCCCCACCGTATTTGTCCGCCAGTTTTCCCCCAACAGGTCGGATCAGCGCGCCGATAAAGGGACCCATCCAGGCATATGTCAGGGCACTCGGCCCGTTCGGATTGGCGACGCTGTGGTTCATCACACCATCGACCAGGCCGTGCTGAAAGCCAAAGATGACCTGGATCGCCAACGCCAATGCCGCCGAAAAGCCAATGAAGCTCCCAAAAGTCATGGTATAGATCACCGTCATGGCCCAGGTATGCTTGTTATTGAAAATCTTGAACTGGCGCTTCAGGTTGGGCTGGATATTTCCGGGGATAAGCCGCAGCAGCATTAGTGTAAGCACGATGATGATGGGAAGCACTAGCCATTTGGAAAGCTCCAGTCCGGATCCCCCGGCATCACTTGGCAGCAGCAACCACAATCCAAATATTGATGTCAGCAGCCCGACAAGCAGCATGCCACCAATCTTGACAAAGGCACTGATGGCAGAGGTGGCATCCGGAGATACATGCGTATCGCGAATGTTATTCATCCCAAACCAAATGGCCGCCAGCAGCGGAATAAGAAAAACCAGCCAGATATATCCGGCGTTTTGAATATAGGTTTCCGTTCCTGCCGGGATTTTCCCGATCAACGTACCGGAAGAAGCCGTCAAAATCATCGGATCGCCGCCGAACATGGAGAATGTCATGACCAGCGGCACAAGTATTTGCATCGTGGTGACGCCGAAGTTTCCGATACCGGCGTTCATGCCGAGGGCATAGCCTTGAATCTTCTTGGGGTAGAAAAAACTGATATTGGACATGGAGGAGGCGAAATTACCGCCTCCCAGCCCGCTCAGCAGGGCCATAAGCTGGAACTGCCAGAGAGGTGAATTGATATCCTGCAACAAAACACCTGTGCCAAATGCCGGTATGATCAGGAGCGCCGTGGTAATAAAGGTAGTGTAACGTCCGCCGCCAATCCGGATAAAGAAGGAACTGGGAATTCGCAACGTCGCCCCTGAGAGACCGGCGATTGCAGTTAATGTAAAGAGTTGGCTTTGCGTGAAGGGATAGCCCAAATTCATCATCTGCACGCTGATAATGCCCCAGTAGAGCCAGACGGCAAATCCGCACAGCAGCGCCGGGATAGATATCCATAAGTTGCGGGTGGCAATAGACTTTCCATCCTTTTCCCATTGAACGGGATCGTCCGGATTCCAGCCGCGTAAATCACGCATACTTTCAAGCTCTGGCAGATCATGAGGCCTGCGCAGTTCGGGAACACGTTTTCCTTCCAGCAAACGAATGGTGAAATGCATCCAGGTAAGAGCAATCGCAATCAGAACCGTCAGCAGCATGAAACAACTTGTCCATACACCGGTAATGTCATTCATAAAGCCGAATGCAATGGGCAGAAAAACGCCTCCCAGCCCCCCAATCAGGCCAACAATACCGCCAACCGACCCCACATGCCCCGGGTAATAGGTCGGGATATGCTTGAAAACGGCCGCCTTGCCGAGCGACATGAAGAAACCGAGAATAATTGTCAGCAGTACAAACAGCCAAAGCGGAATGGTGATATTGAAGCTGATCGGACCGTCAATACCGGCAACGGTGTAATCGGTCGATGGATAGGACAGGATAAATGTGCAGATGACACTGACAATGAATGTCCAATACATGATTGTTCTGGCCCCCCATTTGTCGGACATCCATCCTCCCATCGCTCGGAAAACGGACCCTGGGAGCGCATAGGCGGCAGCCAGCAGACCGGCCGTTTTCAGATCAAGGCCATAGGCGCCGACATAGTAACGGGGCAGCCAGAGCGCCAGCGCGACAAAAGCACCAAAAACAAAGAAATAATAAAGAGAAAACCGCCAGACCTGCAGCTTCTTGAGAGGTTCAATTTGCTCCATAAAAGAGGCACGCTTGATACCTGCTTTTTTGCGCTCAGCAATGTCAGGATCCTCTTTAGCGAACAGGAAAAAAAGGACAGCAGAAACTGCCATGATGATGGAATATATCTGGGCTACTCCCTGCCATTGCCCGCCAACCAGGATCAGAAGATAAGGTGCGCCAAAGTTTGTGATCGCCGCTCCGACATTCCCCATCCCAAAAATACCGAGCGCCGTGCCCTGCTTTTCCTTGGGGTACCATTTCGCCACATAGGCAACACCGACCGCAAAACTGCCCCCGGCAAGCCCGACACCCAAAGCGGCAAGCAGGAGCATTTCGTAGGTGGAAACCAGTGTCAGAAGAAATGCCGCCAAAGCCGTCAGCAGCATCTGAAGCGTAAAAATGATCCGCCCGCCGTACTGATCGGTCCAGATTCCGAAGAATATTCGGCTGATAGATCCGGTAAGAATGGGAGTTGCTACCAGAATACCAAACTGAGTATCGTTCAAACCCAGTTCTGCCTTGATCTGTAAACCAATAATTGAAAAAATGGTCCACACCGCAAAACAGACGGTAAACGTAAGCGTACTGGCAGTTAATGCACGATTTTGATCGCCAGCACTGATGCCTGACCCCACCATGACAACATCCCTCTCAATCAATACCCAATCGCAATTGCTTTGATTTCTTGAGAAAGTAGAGCCCAGTTACAGGGTCGAAATGTTGATTTGAATCAACAGCATAGAATAAGATCACAAAAACAAGCCAGACGCTGGCAAATGACAATTTCGCCAATTTTAGGGATCAAGAATGACGGATTAAAAGTTGGATTTATATTTGCATCTTTGTTAGTATTTGACTTGATATTTATCAATTGAGAAAACGGATGCGTTTAGCCGACCTTCCTGAAGTGAGAGCAATCCATCTTTTCCGATCGATGGAAGAGGAAACCTTCAACTCAATCTTCAAGGCAGCATACTTTCAAACTTTCCCTGAGCAGGTGGACTTGATTGAAGAGGGTAATCCTGCGGATTTTCTGTATGTCGTGGTTGAGGGATGTGTAGAACTCCACGCCAAAGCGAACGGACGAGAAACCACGATGGCGATGGTCCTCCCTGTCGGAACCTTCATTCTGGCGGCGGTACTAAATGATTCCGTCTACCTTATGTCCGCTAGAACTTGTCAGAAGTCCCGTATCTTGATGATCCCGTCTCAGGATATCCGGGCGGCCATCGAAAAGGACAAGGCATTTGCGGCGGCAATCATCCGGGAACTGGCAAATTGCTACCGCGCAGTCGTCAAGGAACATAAGGGCCTGAAACTTAGATCTGCGGTCGAGCGGCTGGCCAACAGACTGCTCCGTTACAACGATGCTCAAGGTGGCAGCGGTTCCTTACTGCTGCCTTATGACAAACGCACCTTGGCATCGCTTCTGGGAATGGCGCCTGAAAATCTGTCCCGTGCATTCAATACGCTGAAACCCTATGGCGTCGTCGTGGATGGTTCAACAGTCCATCTAACGGACATCAATGCACTCAAGATGCTCGCGAAACCAAACTCACTGATTGATGATCGCGTCATATAACAAAGTACCGTTATTAAATGATGCACTCAAAGACGTGTTTGGATACCGATGTCAGCTTAATGTCCGTGGCTGCCTTGCTGAATGGGGTGCACGCCGATGATCTTTATAGGCCAAGTGCGGTCGTGCTGAGGGGCTGACCGCGCGGCAAAACTAGATTACCGAACAAACTCTAGTCATTGAAGTAATTGGCGACCCCGGCACGACTCGAACGTGCGACCTATTGATTAGAAGTCAATTGCTCTATCCAGCTGAGCTACGGGGCCGTCTATGTGAACCGGGCGTTACCCGCGAATACGGGAGTAGGAAAAATTGTCGGCGTAAGCTTTCAGGTGCAAACGGCGCTGCTTCGGCTCATACACCGTATAGTCAATATTATTGGCCTCGCAAAAGGCAATGGCGCTTTCCTTGTCCTCAAAACTCAGCCGCACTTCCGCATTCATATCGCGCGACCCCGTCCAGCCCATCAACGGCTCGATATATCGGGCGGCGCCCGGCGCGAACTCAAGACGCCAGCCTCTGGTCCCCTTGCGGCCCGACTGCATGGCGTTTTTCGCCGGTTGAAAGATTCTCGCTTTCACTGCCATTTGCGTTCACTCTCCAATATGACCGAAGACTTCTTCAGGGACATAATCCATATCGCCAAATCCCGGCGCTTCCCAGTAAAGTTCTAGTGTCGAGGTGTTTTTCTTCTCAAAATACAGAATGTGGATCGGATACCAGCCTGCTTCCGAAATCTCAACAATTATTTCATCGGAAAACCGGTCGGCATGAACATCCGGGTCTTCAAACAGCACCTTCTCCCCGATGGTCAGCCGAACCCCGTCATTGGAATGCACCATAAACATATACCGGCCAGGATTCTTAAGGTGGATAAAGCCCTTGATATCTGCGCCCACCATATCGCTGCTATTGGACGTCAGGACATTGCCCGCACCGACCTGATAATTCAGCATCGGAATGGGCGTCCCCGGCGTACCGTTCATATATTCCATGTTTTCTTCAAGCTTCCGGAGGCTATTGACTTCAACACCATAGTAAGTCACCGCCAAGCCGGGCTTCAGCTGCGCCGCATCCGGCTGTGGGATCGCCGGTTTCAGGCCGCTGAAGGACGGGGCATCCGCCCAGGCGGGCGCCGCAATAAGAAGCAGCAACATAGTGGTGGCGCGCACCGGACTAAGAAATATGCGGTCAAGAAAATATAACGTCATCGGCGGTTTTCTCCGTCATGAACAATTCGCCATTCATTTTAGGGAATTTTCACAATCGGGCAATCGAAAGGAGGGATTGCGAAAATCTTTTAACCGCACTCTGCTGCGAAAACGGATACAGGATAAAAAAGGCCCCGTAATTCACTGATTGGCATGACTTTCCGATGGTCGGGGCGGCAAGATTCGAACTTGCGACCTCTCGCTCCCAAAGCGAGCGCACTACCAGGCTGTGCTACGCCCCGACATGCCTTGATGATCTATACCATGATGTCCGGCCCCGCAAGCTGGAAATAGGCTGGCCTGCCAGAATAAACTCAGCTTTTCTTACGGACAAAGTGAAAAACGCCATCGCATTTGAATATCATTTTTCCCCGGACCATGAGCCCCCCCCTTGCAAAGGCAATGGTCTTCGTCGTGCGGACAATATCGACATGCGTTTCGATCCAGTCCCCTTCCAAAGCCGCCGACAGAAATTCCGAATTCATCTTGAGCGTGACGCAGGGCCGATCCGTTTCGTGAATGATAACAGACGCCATCGCCGCATCGGCAAAGGTCATCAGCATCCCGCCATGGAGAAACCGCATGCTGTTCAGATGATACGGCTTTACATGAAGTGCGCGAATCAGTTTGTTTTCGCTGGTAATTTTCTGATAGTAGGGTCCGGAATGAGACCCGAATGGGGCCTGTCCATCACTTCGTTCAAATCCATCAGGAATGATGAATTCTCCGGTGTCTTGCTTCTTCATTATTATTCCGGTGTTACTCATTATCAAAAAGGCGGTGGATCATGACATCCCCCACCCGTACGTCAAATTGTCTCGCAAAGCCGCCATTCACCTCCAGCACCGCATGGACGGGGCCGTCAAAGGCAATATGTTCAAGCGAGTGAGGCTGAGCCTCCTCCTTAATGTAAAGAATTTTCCCCTGCCTATCCACAAAGAACATGTCGAGAGAGATTTCTGTATTCTTCATCCACATGCTGACGAGGCCCGCAGCCGCAAAATCAAACAGCATGCCCTGCATAGGTGGCAGAAATGCGCGATACATCAATCCTTTGCTTCGCGTATCCGGATCATCGGCGAGTTCGACCTGCAAATCAATCAACTGATCACCGGTTCGGATCAAAAGTGGCTCTGTCTCCATGGCACGCGCAGATGCCAGCGCAACGCAAAGCAGGAGTAAAACGCCCGCCAGTTTAAACAAACCATCTCCATATCCGCGCAACGGTCCCCACATTTCCAGATTATCCTTTGCTCATCGGTATTAAATCCTTATAGTGAAGCTTCCTCGGGGGGAGCCGCGACGGCTGAGAGGTTCCATTGATGGGACGACCCCGACTACCTGATCAGGTTAATACCTGCGTAGGAACGAGAGATCAATGGGCCTTGACCATCCAGCTAGTTCCGATACAGCGGAAGCCGCTTGTATCCCTTTTACCGAAACAGGCATTGCCCCTGTGGGGGTGCAACTTCGGCTGAGTTCGCTCGCGTTCAACGGCGATGTCCTTCTGCGGAACCTCGACCTCACACTCCCGCCGGGACGCATCACCTGCCTTCTTGGCCCAAGTGGCGTCGGAAAAACAAGCATTCTCAGACTAATAGCAGGGTTTCTTCCGCTGCCATCTGGAAGTTTTCTAAAGACCAGCGATGGCCAGCCTCTCACGGGGCGTTTGTCCTATATGGACCAACGGGACCTGCTACTCCCCTGGGCGCGCGTTCGGGATAATCTGCTGATCGGCGCCCGGCTACGCGGGGAGACGCCTGATCTGGCCCGAGCCGATACGCTGTTGTCCCGTGTCGGTCTCGAAAAATGGCGAGATGCCCGGCCGGACGCCCTGTCCGGCGGTATGCGGCAGCGGGTCGCCCTTGCCCGAACGTTGATGGAAGACACCCCGGTCGTCCTGATGGACGAGCCATTCTCAGCGCTCGACGCCATTACGAAATACCACTTGCAAGCACTTGCCGCTCGCCTGCTCGCCAACCGGACCGTGCTGCTGATCACTCATGACCCGATGGAGGCTCTCAGAATCGGGCATGAAATCCATGTGCTCTCTGGGTCTCCGGCGCAGCTTTCGGGCCCGATCCGGCCGGCCGGGAAAATTCCCCGCGATCCCACAAATGATGAGCTCAAAACGCATTACTCGGCCATCATGTCTGCCCTCGCGGTAAGCGTGGAAGGCTGACATGCGGCTTTTTCGTCCCCTCATAACCATTGCCGGGCTGATCTGCCTTTGGGCTGTGATTACAACAGCCTTTTCACTGCCGAAATTCATTCTACCCACCCCGCTGGTGGTGGGTAAAGCGCTTGTAACCCATGCCGCGCTGATTGCGGAAAATGCGCTGACGACAGGCATTGAAATTCTTTCTGGGTTATTTCTCGGCGTCCTTTTCGGGATGATATCGGCGCTGCTGATCTCAGCCTTTCGACCTGTAAAGCAATGGGTTTTTCCGCTCCTGATCGCCAGTCAGGCCATCCCCGTCTTCGCCATTGCCCCGCTGCTGGTCCTCTGGTTCGGCTATGGCATGGCGCCGAAAATCGTCATGAGTTTGCTGATCATCTATTTTCCGGTGACCGTCGGATTTCTCGACGGATTGAACCGCACGGATCCGGCCTGGATGAATCTCGCCACCCTCTTACAACAATCCGGACCGAAGGGTCGTTTTCTGCGCCTTGTCCGGCTTTACCGCTATATCAAAATCCCTTTTGCCCTGCCGTCCCTCGCGTCCGGAATACGCGTCGCCGCCGCCATCGCCCCGATTGGCGCGGTGGTGGGCGAATGGGTCGGCGCTTCTTCCGGTCTCGGCTACCTGATGCTGCATGCCAATGCCCGTGTGCAGACAGATCTTATGTTCGCGAGCCTGCTCACCCTCACGGCCATGGCGCTTGCGCTATATTTCCTGATCGATCATGGCCTTCGGCTGGCCCTTCCCTGGCTTGCCGGGCGGACCGATTTCTCTTTTCCGCAACATCATTCTTCCCAATCGACGGAGACATAAATGAAACGCTTTCTAATCCCCCTTGCCTTGGCCGGCCTGATACAGGGCGCTGGCACAGCCGCTGCTGCTGAAAAGCTGACTGTCCTGCTCGACTGGTTTGTCAATCCAGATCATGCAACACTGATCATTGCCGAGGAGATGGGCTATTTCAAGGATCATGGCCTTGAGGTGGAAATGATCGCTCCGGCTGATCCCAATGATCCGCCCAAGCTCGTCGCCGCAGGCAAGGCTGACCTTGCCATTACCTATCAGCCACAGTTGCATATGCAGGTCGATGCCGGGCTGCCGCTGAAACGCATCGCAACGCTGGTGGCAACACCGCTCAATAGCCTGGTTGTGCTGGAAGACGGGCCAATCAAATCACTTGCTGATCTTAAAGGCCGCAAGATCGGCTATTCCATTGGCGGGTTCGAAACGGCCCTGCTCAGCAAGATGCTGGAGCCTCATGGCATCACAATCGATGATGTAACGCTGATCAATGTGAATTTCTCGCTCTCCCCCAGCCTGCTCGCCGGACAGGTTGATGCGGTGATTGGCGCGTTTCGCAATTTTGAATTGAATCAAATGGATATAGAGGAACGTCCTGGCCGGGCTTTCTATCCCGAAGAAGAGGGCGTTCCCGCCTATGACGAGCTCATCATTGTTGCCAACAGCGATAAACTGGAAGATGTCCGGCTGAAGCCTTTTGTCGATGCGCTGGAGCAAGCGGTGCAATATCTTGTCAATCACCCCGAAGAAAGCTGGAAGCTGTTTATCAAACATAACAAAGGATTGGATGACGAACTCAACCGTCGGTCCTTTGCGGCGACGCTGCCAAGATTTGCCCTCCGCCCCGCCGCCCTGGACAGGGGAAGATATGACCGTTTTGCCGCTTTTCTGATGGAACAGGGGCTTATCCGGGACGCAAAACCGTCCAAAGACTACGCTGTTGTCATCGACTGACGACACCGTTCATCCGATTTCACGACAGGGAGCGTCCGGCTTATCCAGCCGGACGTTCAATCTCCGCCACCTGCGGTCCTTTGGCGCTGTCGCCAATACGCACCCGCAACCGCTGTCCCGCCTGAATAGGTAAAATGCCTTCCCGGCGCAGCGTTTCCATATGTACGAAAATATCCTGCGTCCCCTCGCCACGCGTCAGGAAGCCATATCCCTTCACCGGATCAAACCATTTCACCTCGACCTCGACGAAATCCCCTTGTGGCTGTACGGCCGGATGGGTGGTGACATTGTTCTTCTCGGGCACTCTCGGCTCAAAAGGCACGGCCGTCGATGTATCGATATCAAGAACCTTGATCGCCTGTAACCCTTTGGAGCGGCGGACAACCACACAGGTTATACTCACTCCCTCGGCCACATATTCGTGGCCTGATTCACGCAAGCAGGAAAGATGCAGAAAGATATCGCCCGGTTCGTTATTCGGCGTCAAAAAACCGAAACCCTTGACCGTGTTGAACCATTTAACACGTCCTGTCATTTCAAAGGTTGTTTCCGGGGACTCGTTCGATTTTGTGCTTTCCTGCTTACTCCTCAGTTGTTCAATTTTGGCTGTCATATAATACTCCCGAACTTACAAAACGTCTCCCAACGCTTTGCCAGACAGACAGTTTAACATAATATTAAGTAAAATTTCAATATTCGAATTGGTTGTATCCGCTGTATCTTCCAGTATTCAGGACGATATTCAATATTGACGACGCGCTGACGGCCGCTTCACCCTTTTGTGAATTTGCGGTTGATACTTGCAGCCGCCTTCATCCCGTGGCATATACGTGCCGACGGCTTTGAGCCGAGGGTTCAGGGTCCCTCCATCATAATAACCATGCCGACAACAGGAAAATCAGGGCGTTGATAAGAACCGTTAGTCTATTTTTTGTACTACTGGCCGTGTGGCTATTGCTGTCCGGGCATTATACGCCTCTGGTTACCGGGCTTGGTGTGTTTTCCTGTCTATTATCCGCCCTTATCGCTCATCGGATGGATGTGGTCGATCATGAGGGGCAGCCCCTCCATCTCGGCCCGCGCATCATTCCTTACTGGGGCTGGCTGACGGTCGAAATTTTCAAGGCCAACCTCGATGTTGCAAAATGCATCCTGTCCCCAAAAACCCATCTGCGCCCCAGCATGTTTACGGTGACGGCCAGCCAGAAATCCGACCTTGGCAAAGTCATCTATGCCAATTCCATCACATTAACGCCGGGAACCGTTACCGTTGATCTGGACGGGGATCGCGTGATGGTCCACGCCCTGACGGTCGGCTCCGCCGAAGGCGTCAAGAGTGGCGACATGGACCGCCGTGTCACCAAGGTCATGGAGGAACATCTCTGATCATGATTTATGCCATAACCGCTATTGCCATTCTCGTCAGCATCGCGCTCGCCCTTGTGCGCGCCATCCTAGGCCCGACATCTTATGACCGTATCCTCTCCGCCAACGCCATCGGCACCAAAACAGTTCTGCTGATTGGCGTGATGGGCTTTATGAGCGGCCGTCCGGACTTTCTTGACCTGGCGTTGGTCTACGCGCTCGTCAATTTCATCGGCACCGTGGCCGTGCTGAAATATTTCAAGTTCGGCACCTTGCGCGGGACACTTTCAAAGCCGGTGGATAATCCATGATTGATCTTGCCCTTGACATAGCCACCTGGATTCTGCTGCTAGCAGGCAGCCTCATGCTGCTGATTACCGGTCTCGGGCTGTTGCGCCTTCCCGACCTGTATAGTCGCATTCACGCAGGCGGCATGGCCGATACTCTGGCGACGGCGTTCATTTTTTGCGGCATGGCCCTGCAAAGCGGGTTTACCCTTGTGACGGCAAAACTTCTCATGATCGTCATTTTCATTTTCTTCACAAGTCCGACAGCTTCCTATGCGCTGGCTCAGGCCAGCTTCGTGGCGGGGCTGAAACCCAAACTGGACGGCTTCGAAGACGAGAACGCGTAACACCACGATTAACCAGAGGGGAACGGGACAATAGCTGCCTTTGTCGATATCTTTCTGATGCTGCTGCTGATTGCTGGCGCCGTGACGGTCCTGGTGGTTCGCAATCTGTTTGTTGCGACCATGCTGCTTGGCATTGTCAGCTTTACCATGGCGCTGATTTTTATCAGTCTGGATGCCGTTGACGTTGCCTTCACCGAATCCGCTGTCGGTGCGGGCATCAGCACAGTTCTCTATATCGGAACACTTGCCCTCGTCGGCGCCCAAGAAAAGGAGCGGCCAAAATTCGCCCCTGTTCCGCTGCTTATTTGTCTTGCCGTCGGTGCCGCACTGATCTTTGCGACTTTCGACATGCCGCCTTTCGGTGCGGCTGACAATCCGGTTCATACCCATGTCGCGCCGCGCTACATTCATGTCAGCCCGACCGAAATTGGAATCCCCAACATGGTTGCCTCCGTTCTGGCAAGCTATCGGGGATATGATACTTTCGGAGAGGTAACAGTTATTTTTACCGCCGGTATTGCCGTGCTGCTCATCCTACGGCAGCAGCGGCGGCGCAAAGGCGACGCCGACAGCGATATGCTCCTGCTGCGTGATGGCCTTGGCGGCAGCCTCAGCGGACTCGGCAGTGCCCATGACCTCATTCCTCACGTGATCGCGAAACTACTGGTTCCCTTCATCTTCCTGTTCGGACTTTACGTCCAGTTTCACGGGGATTTCGGCCCCGGCGGCGGCTTTCAGGCCGGCGTCATTTTTGCCGCCGGAATTATCCTCTATGCCCTTGTCTTCGGGCTGGACTTCGCCCGCTCGGTCATCAATGAAAAGGCGATCCTGTTTCTGATTTCCATTGGTGTGTTGCTTTATGGGGGTGTCGGCGTGGCAGGCATGCTGCTTGGGGCGAACTTTCTTGATTATAATGTCCTTTCAAGTGATCCGGTTGCCGGGCAGCATCTTGGCATCCTGCTGGTCGAACTTGGCGTCGGCATCACGGTGACGGCGGCCATGCTCGCCATATTCTATGCTTTTGTCGGCCGGGCCGACCTGCTGATTTCGCAACAGGCTGAGCAGGAGAAGAACCAATGATCCTTGGTCTTTTCAATTACTGGGTTTTTGTCATCCTGCTGATTGTCGGGCTGTATACTGTGATGAGCCGGTCCAATCTTGTGAAAAAGATGATCGGCCTGTCGCTTTTCCAGATTTCCGTTTTTCTCTTTTATATCAGCATGGGCAAAATCAGTGGCGGCACGGCTCCGATCGTGATGGAGGATATTCCCCCGGGCACCGAGGTTTTTTATTCCAACCCCCTGCCCCATGTGCTGATCCTGACGGCGATCGTCGTGGGCGTGGCGACGACTGCGCTCGGCCTCTCTTTAGTTGTCCGTATCCGCGAGGCCTATGGCACGATTGAAGAGGATGACATCCTCGAGATGGAGGCAAAGGACTGAGATGAGTGCGTGGAGTTCCCAGTTTCCGATCCTTGTCGTCCTCTTGCCGCTGCTGGCCGCGCCGGTCTGCGCGCTGTTTCGCGGCACCGTATTGCCATGGCTGCTGACAACCATTATCAGCGCCCTCAGCTTTTACCTCAGCATCGAACTGATGGCGCAAGTCCTTGACGGAGGGACAATTTCCTATCACCTCGGTGGTTGGGCCCCACCATGGGGCATTGAATATGTGGTGGATCTGCTGAGTGCTTTCATGCTGATCCTGATCAGCGGCATCAGCACCGGCGTCCTGCTCTTTGCGCGGGAAAGCATTGCCCGGGAAACCCGCCCTGAACAACTTGGCCTCTTTTTTGCCGCCTATCTGCTGGCCCTGACCGGGATGCTCGGCATCTGCATTACGGGCGATGCGTTCAATGTCTTCGTCTTTCTGGAAGTGATGTCGCTTTCCTCCTATGCGCTGATCGCCATGGGGGCGCGGAACGACCGGCGTGCCCTGACCGCCGCCTTTCAGTATCTGATCATCGGCACCATCGGGGCGACATTCTATCTCATCGGCGTCGGCCTCATCTATCTGATGACAGGCACGCTCAATATTGCCGATATCGCAACGCGCTTTACCGATATTGAAGGGACCCGTCCGATCCTTGCAGCTGTCGGTTTCATCGTGATGGGCATCTGCATCAAGCTCGCCCTGTTTCCGTTCCATGTCTGGTTACCGAACGGATATACCTACGCCCCCAGCATCGTCACGGCTTTTTTTGCCGGAACGGCCACGAAAGTTTCCGTCTATCTGCTGATCCGGTTTATCTATACCGTCTTTGGTCCGGATTTTGCCTTCGGTGGTCTTGCGCTGACGGACTTCCTAATGCCGCTGGCGGTCGCCGGGTTCCTCTCCATGTCCGTTGTCGCTATATTTCAAACCAATGTGAAGCGTATCCTCGCCTACTCCAGTGTGGCACAGCTCGGTTATCTCACTCTCGGCATCGCGCTCGCCAGTGAAGCCGGCCTGACCGCAACGATTGTGCATATTTTCAACCATGCCATTGTCAAGACCGGTCTGTTCCTGTCGGTCGGCTGCATGTTCTTTGTTGTCGGCTCCGCCTGGCTCAAGGATCTGGAAGGGATCGGCCGTCTCATGCCGATCACCACATTCGGTTTCGTGCTGGGTGGCCTTGGCCTGATCGGCGTGCCGCTAACGCCGGGTTTTATCAGCAAATGGTATCTGGTCAGCGCGGCGTTCGAGCGGGGAGATTTTATCGGCTACAGCCTTGTCGCACTCCTGATGGTTTCAAGCCTGCTCGCCGTGATCTATATCTGGCGCATTGTCGAGGTCGCCTATTTCCGTGATCCCCCCGATCACGCCGTGCGAAAAGAAGCGCCGCTCTCCCTGCTGATCCCGACATGGATTTTCATCCTTGGCAGCTTCTATTTCGGGGTCGAGACAAGCTTCAGCGTCGGCATAGCCAAAGCGGCCGCCGCCTTTCTGACGGGAGGAGCATGAGCGATGTTTACTCCTGAGACCCATCTCCTCCTGTCCCTGATCATCCCGCTTGTCGGCATGGTCGGTATCGCCCTCGCCTCGAAGGCGCCAAATATCCGCGAAGGCGTTACGCTGGTCACGGCCGTTCTGCTCTGCCTCAATGTCTTCAGTATTCTGCCCCATGTGCTGGATGGTCTCACACCGGCCGTCACGCTGCTTGAGGTCATGCCGGGCATAACCCTCGCGCTCAAAGTCGAACCCCTTGGCATGACCTTCGCCATGGTCGCCTCCTCGCTCTGGATCATCAATTCGGTCTATTCCATTGGCTATATGCGCGGCAATAACGAACCCCGCCAGACGGGTTTCTACGTCTGCTTTGCCATTGCCATTTCGGCCACCATGGGTATCGCTTTTTCAGGCAATCTTCTGACGCTGTTCATTTTCTATGAGATCCTGACCCTTTCGACCTATCCGCTGGTCACGCACAAGATGAATGCGGCGGCGCTGAAAGGCGGCCGCATCTATCTCGGCATTCTGATCGGTACGTCCATCGGCTTGCTGCTGCCCGCCATCATCTGGACTTATATGCTGACCGGGACGCTTGATTTCGTCAAAGGCGGCATCCTGTCCGGCTATGCCAGCGCGGGCGTTGCCACGGTGCTCCTGTTCCTCTTCATGTATGGGATCGGTAAGGCCGCCCTGATGCCAATCCATCGCTGGCTTCCTGCCGCCATGGTCGCGCCGACACCGGTGAGTGCCCTGCTGCATGCCGTGGCCGTCGTTAAGGCCGGTGTTTTCGCGGTTCTCAAGGTCGTCATTTATATTTTCGGCATTGACTTCCTTGCCGAGACAGGCGCGTCGGGTTGGCTTACCTGGGTTGCCGCCTATACGCTGATTGCGGCCTCTGTCGTGGCGCTCACGAAAGACAATCTGAAGTCCCGGCTCGCCTATTCCACGATCAGCCAGCTCGCCTATGTCGTTCTCGGTGCCTCCATGGCGACTTCCATGGCCGTGGCGGGCGGCGCCCTGCAGATCGTCATGCATGCTTTCGGCAAGATCACCCTTTTCTTTTGCGCTGGCGCCATCTACACCGCCGTTCACAAAACGGAAATCAGCGATATGCAGGGATTGGGGCGCAAGATGCCGATTACTTTTATTGCCTTCCTGATTGGCTCCCTCAGCATTATCGGCCTGCCCCCTCTTGGCGGTAGCTGGAGCAAATTTTACCTGATGGTTGGCGCCGCCGATGCGGATGAAGTGATCCTGATGGTTGTGCTGCTTGTCAGCTCTCTGCTCAATATCGCCTATCTGCTGCCAATCGTGGTGCGCGGCTTCTTTTTTGCCCCGCCCGGCACGCGGGAGGCGCTGATTGCGCCCGGTCACGAGACATCCGGTTTCAGCTGGAAAAATGTTCAGGAAGCCCCGTTGTTCTGCGTCCTGCCACCAGTCATTACCGCGGGCGCCTGTGTCGTGCTGTTCTTCCTGGCCGATCCGATATTCAGGCTGATTGAACCCATTTTGACACCCTAGGGAGGGAACAGATGTCAAAAACGGATGAAGAAAAAACCTATTGGCTGGATAATCCGGCACATATCGACAGGCTCTACAAGGGCGTGATGATTGTTGCGTCGATATTGCTGATCCCGGCACTCTACGACTTGTTCATGGCATTCTATGACAAGCATGCCGAGTTCGGTCTTGAAAATATAGAGCATTACTATGGGTTTTATGGCGCCATTGGATATGTGCTGTTTATCTTCATCGCCATGGGTCTGCGCAATCTTCTGATGCGGGATGAGAATTACTATGATTGAAGGTCTTAATCCTGGCATTATTGTTATCCTCGGCGCGTTTCTGATACCGCTGACCAGCGGGTTTATCCGCTCCCTGCTGACGCTTGCCCTGCCAGTCCTCGCCCTTGTGCAGATTTACACACTCGGCCTTGGAAGCTGGGGGCATTACGAATTCCTCGGCATGGCGATTGAGGTGACGCGGATTGATCCGCTTGCCCGTATCTTCGGCACTGTTTTTGCTCTCGCCGGACTAATGGGCATGGTCTATGCCCTGCATGTAAAAGATACCGTGCAGCAGCTTACTGCTATGATCTACATCGGATCGGCCATCGGCGCGGTGTTTGCAGGCGATATGATCACCCTGTTTGTCTTCTGGGAGCTGACGGCCATTTCCTCGGTCTTCCTGATCTGGGCGAGCCGCACGGAAGCCTCCTACAAGGCGGGGATGCGATATCTAATCATTCAGGTTTCCTCTGGCGTTATCCTGCTGGGCGGTATCATTCTCTACTACCGGGAAACCGGCAATGTCGAGTTTGGCTATATCGGCCTCAGCAGTATGGCGGGCGCGCTGATCCTAATTGCCTTCGGGATCAAGAGCGCCTTTCCCTTCCTGCATAACTGGGTTCAGGATGCCTATCCGCAGGCGACGGTGACCGGCACGGTGATCCTCTCCGCCTTTACAACGAAGCTGGCCATCTATGCCCTGGCGCGCGCCTTTCCGGGTACCGAAATCCTGATCCCCATCGGCCTCGTCATGACGATCTTCCCGATCATCTATATCGTGCTGGAAAATGACCTCCGGAAAGTGCTGGCCTATTCGCTCAACAGCCAGCTCGGCTTTATGGTCATCGGCGTCGGAGTCGGGACGGAGCTGGCGCTGAATGGCACCGCCGCCCATGCTTTCGTCCATATCATGTATAAAAGCCTCTTGTTCATGTGCATGGGCGCCGTGCTCTATCGCACCGGCACAACCCGCGCCTCCGAACTTGGCGGGCTGTTCCGCTCCATGCCCGTCACGATGATATTCTGCCTTATCGGCGCACTTTCCATCGCCGGCTTCCCGTTGACGGGCGGATTTGTCTCCAAGGCGATGATCTCCTCCGCCGCCGTGGAACAGGGGCTGTTCGGACTTTGGCTGTTGCTGCTTTTTGTTCGGGCGGGGATCATGGACCATGCCGGTCTCAAGGTGCCCTTCTTCACCTTCTTTGCAAAAGATCGTGGCCTGCGGGTAAAGGAAGCGCCGCTCAATATGCTGATCGCCATGGGCTTTGCCGCCTTTTTCTGCATCGGGCTTGGCGTTTTCCCGAACCTGATGTTCAAGATGCTGCCCTATGAGCCGGTCTATAACCCCTATTCCTTCGGCCATGTCATGACGGCGGTTCAGTTTCTGGTCTTTGCGCTGGCGGCGTTTATGCTCCTGCTCCGCTACGGCCTCTATCCGATGGAGCGACGCTCGGTCATTCTTGACTTTGACTGGGTCTATCGCGTCGGGCTTAAAAGACTTGCCCTCTGGCTTGGCCGCCTCATCGGAGCTTTCTGGACCTGGCTGCTTGGCATTGCACAAGGGATCGTCTCCCGCGTGATCTGCGCCTTCACCCTCACCCATGGGAACGGGCGGATCATGGCGCGAACAACGGCCTCAAGTACGGCGGTGACCATCATCGTTGCGGTGCTGGGCGGGCTAGTGATCTTTTTCTATCGCTTCCTGCAATAGAACGGGGCGTTCAGTTCAAGGCGGGCAAGTCCCGGCTGATGATTCGCTTTTTAGGCATCCATCGGGTGACAGAGCGGCCATCGGCGGTAAAACGGACCTCCTGTTTCGCATTTGGTGCCGCATCAATATCCGACCGTCCCGCGGCATTCAGTCCCGGCATCAAGGATTGCGTATTGCCGGAGGGCGCCGGAATACCTTTTACATAAGCACTCGCCATATCTGCGAGCGTGATTTCCGCATTCCGTCCACGGGCCATCGCAGCGCGCAACGCACTGTCGCGGGCAAACAGGAGATCAAGCTCCACCTTTGCGAAATCGCGAAAAACCTTATGAAAAGAAATCAGGAAATTTTCCACCTCTGTTGAGGGTTCAAGGGCCTGTGTCAGCTTCAGACCATTTTCAAGCGCAATATAAATATCCGGTTCCATCGGTCCGGCCGCTGTCGCCAGAAACGTGGCCGGCATCAGTTTGCGCTGCTTGTGTCCAGCCGCATACAGCGCCTGCGCCAGATAGAGAAGCCGGATCATATGGGCAGGCTCATCGACACGCCCCCTCGGCCAGTCCTGTGCTGCCAGCCAATGCAATATATCAAAAGTGGATCTCGCAGCGGGACGCATGAAAGTCATTCTCCTTGTCTCGGACTGGAACAAGGTAAGGCGGAATGGTTAATCAGCCCTTAAACGTCTCTATAAAATCAGACGAAAACCGGCAACATGGTGTTGTCATCTCATTAACCTGCTTGCCCTCGCCGCCGCAATTGGAGTAGGCTGGAATTACTATAAAAGACATGGCGGGGAGCAAGATCATGCAAATGACCGGCGAAGAACTTATCCACGCACCGCGCGATAAGGTCTGGCACGCCCTCAATGATCCGGAAATCCTGAAAGAATGCATTCCCGGCTGTCAATCCGTTGAAAAACTGAGCGACACGGAATTCACCGCAACGGTGAAAGTCAAGGTCGGGCCCGTTTCCGCAAACTTCAAGGGTAATGTCACGCTCAGCAATATTGATGCGCCCAACGGCTATACCATCACCGGTGAGGGCAAGGGCGGCGCCGCAGGTTTCGGCAAGGGTGGCGCCGACATCAAACTTACAGAAGCACCGGAAGGCACCCTGCTCAGATATGACGTCAATGCGTCCGTCGGCGGCAAGATGGCGCAGATCGGCTCCCGCCTGATTGACGGAACGGCCAAAAAGCTGGCAGGCGAGTTTTTTGCAAAATTCAACGAACTGGTGAGTGCGGAAAGCGCGGGCGCAGTGGCCGAGACGGAGACTGTCGAACCGCATACGACTGCTGACGCGCACTCTGCCACGTCGGCAAAAACCTCTGTGCCCGAGAGTGATCGCCCGGCGAGCGAGGCCCCACCTGCAGTCAAAGCCCCGTCTCCCGGCTGGATGCGGCCTGGCATACTCATTCCACTGGGCGTTATTGCGGCGGCCATTCTCTATTTTCTTGCGCGCGATTGAGGGAGGGATGAAATCTTTTCTGTTCCCCGCAGCGCACGGCATCACAGGGAACCCTTATAGGGAGAATTACATAACCGGCAGGTAACGTAACAAATCATAATTATTCAGTGCAAATCGTAAGATCAAGGGAGGTAGATCATATGACAACCGTTTCGATGACGGTGAACGGGAAACAGGTTAGCGCCGATGTTGCGCCCAACACATTGCTCGTTCAGTTTATCCGTGAAAATCTGCGCCTGACCGGCACCCATGTCGGCTGCGACACCAGCCAGTGCGGCGCCTGCACGGTGCATGTCAATGGTGACAGCATCAAATCCTGCACTATGCTGGCCGTCCAGGCTGGCGGTGCGGAAGTGACCACCATTGAAGGCCTTGCCAAAAATGGAGAGTTGCACCCCATGCAGGCTGCTTTCCGGGAAAATCATGGCCTGCAATGCGGTTTCTGTACCCCCGGCATGATCATGAGCGCCGTTGGCATTGTCAACCGCAATCCCAACCCCTCCGAAGAGACGATCCGGACGGAGCTGGAAGGCAATATCTGCCGCTGTACCGGCTACCATAACATCGTCAAATCAGTCAAAACTGGCGCGGAGAATATGGGAGGGTGAGACATGACATACGAAAACGGGATTGGCGCATCGGTTAAGCGCAAAGAAGACCATCGTTTCATTACCGGCAAGGGGCGTTATCTTGATGACATGAACCGGCCCGGACAGGCCTACGGATATTTCCTCCGCTCACCCCATGCCTTTGCCAAAATCAAAAAGATTGACCTTGCGGCGGCGAAAGCAGCGCCCGGCGTGGTGGATATTTTCACCGGCGCGGATATGGCTGCCGACAGCATCGGAGGGCTGATCTGCGGCTGGGCCATCACCAGCAAGGACGGTTCTCCCCACAAAGCTCCACCCCATAACAGCCTCGCTGTCGATGCCGTTCGCCATGTCGGCGATCAGGTGGCCTTCGTGATTGCCGAAAGCCTGCAGCAGGCCAAGGACGCCGCAGAGCTGATCGAGGTGGATTACGAGGTTCTGACCCCCGTCACCAATATCGCGAAGGCTCTCGCCCCCGGCGCGCCGCAGGTGCATGAAGAAGCACCCGGAAACCTTTGTTATGACTGGGAGCTTGGCGACAAGGCGGCGGTCGATGCGGCGTTTGCAAAAGCGGCGCATGTCTCCAAACTCGATCTGGTGAACAACCGTCTCTCTCCCAACCCGATGGAGCCACGGGCGGCCCTCGGGGAGTATGACATGGGAAGTGACGAGCTCACACTTTACACCACCAGCCAGAACCCGCATGTGGCGCGCCTCATCATGTCTGCCTTTCTCGGCATCGCGCCGGAGCATAAGCTGCGTGTCGTCGCCCCCGATGTGGGGGGTGGCTTCGGCAGCAAGATTTTCGTCTATGCGGAAGAGACCACGACCATCTGGGCGGCGCGCAAGATCAACCGCCCGGTGAAATGGACATCGGACCGCAGCGAAGCCTTCCTCACCGATGCTCATGGAAGGGATCATGTCACCCATGCGGAACTCGCAACCGATGCGGACGGCAAAATCCTCGCCTTCCGGGTCTCCACCAAGGCCAATATGGGAGCCTATCTCTCCACATTCGCCAGCGCGGTTCCGACCTATCTTTATGGAACGCTGCTGAGCGGGCAGTATAAAATCCCGAGCATTTATTGCGAGGTACAGGCCGGCTTCACCAATACGACGCCGGTCGATGCCTATCGCGGCGCGGGTCGGCCGGAGGCCACTTATGTAGTGGAGCGCATGATGGATACGGCGGCGCGGGATCTGAAGATGGATCCGACGGAATTCCGTCTCAAAAACTTCATCCAACCGGATGCCTACCCTTATCAGACACCGGTCATCATGACCTATGATTCTGGGGATTACCCCCTCGCCATGAATATGGCGAAGGAGATGATCGATTACAGCGGTTTCGCCGCCCGCAAGGCAAAATCCGAGGCCGATGGTAAAAAACGGGGTATCGGTGTCGCCGCCTATATCGAGGCCTGCGGCATTGCCCCCTCCGCGGCGGTCGGCTCTCTCGGAGCGGGTGTCGGCCTTTGGGAATCGGCGGAGGTCCGCTTTAACCCGACCGGCAGCGTGACGGTCTTTACCGGCAGTCACAGCCATGGTCAGGGTCATGAGACGACCTTCGCGCAGATTATCTCCGACAAGCTCGGCGTTCCCATCGATCAGGTGGAAGTTGTGCATGGAGATACCAGCAAGGTTCCCTTTGGCATGGGCACCTATGGCTCTCGCTCCCTCGCAGTAGGCGGCTCGGCCATTGTGAAGGCCGTGGACAAGATCGTTGAGAAATCAAAGAAGATCGCCGCCCATCTCATGGAAGCCTCGGTTGAGGATATCGAGCATGAGCATGGTGTCTTTACCGTTGCAGGGACAGACAAAAAGCTCAGCATGGGTGAAATCGCCTTTGCCGCCTATGTACCGCATAATTATCCGGCCGATCTGGAACCGGGCATGGCGGAAACGGCCTTCTATGATCCGCTCAACTTCACATTTCCGGCGGGCACCCATATTGCCGAAGTGGAAATTGATCCCGCGACGGGGATTGTGGATATCGTCGATTGGGCGGCGGCCGATGATTTTGGCAATGTCATAAATCCGATGATCGTCGAAGGTCAGGTCCATGGCGGTGTTGCGCAAGGCATCGGTCAGGCGCTGCTTGAAGGCGTGGTCTATGATGAGGATAGCGGCCAGCTTCTGACCGGTTCCTACATGGATTACTGCATGCCACGGGCTGATGACCTGCCGAACTTCCGGATTGCTACCACCAACACCCCCTGCCCCAGCAATCCGCTCGGCGTCAAGGGATGCGGGGAGGCCGGGGCCATTGCCGCGCCGGCGGCGCTGATGAATGCCATCGTCAACGCACTCGGCAAGGATATTGATATGCCGGCGACGCCCGAAAAGGTCTGGCGCGCCCTCAACAGCAATTAGGAAGGGACAGAAAATGTATTCATTCGATTATGTCCGCCCTTCGGGGATCAGTGAAGCCGCCTCCGCCATGGGAGAGGATGACAGGTTTCTCGCAGGCGGACAGACCTTACTGCCAACGCTGAAGCTGCGGCTTGCTCAGGCCGATAAGCTGGTCGATCTTGGCGCCATTGCCGACCTCAAGGGGATCAGCGTCAGCGGCTCGGAAATCACCATCGGCGCTATGACACGCCACGCGGATGTCGCCAGCTCGGCAGACGTCAAATCGGCCCTGCCCGCACTTGCCCATCTGGCCTCAGGAATCGGGGATCCGCAGGTGCGCAACCGGGGAACCATCGGCGGCTCCATCGCCAATAATGATCCGGCGGCGGATTATCCAGCGGCGCTGCTCGGCCTCGGGGCGACGGTTCATACCAACAAGCGCAGCATTTCCGCAGAAGATTTCTTTGTCGACCTTTTCGAAACGGCGCTGGATGAAGGCGAACTGATCACCAAGGTCACTTTTCCCATCCCCGAGAAAGCGGGCTATGCCAAATTCCCGAACCCGGCATCGCGCTTCGCCCTGACCGGCGTGTTCGTTGCCAAGACGGCATCCGGCGTCCGTGTTGCGGTGACCGGCGCCGGGCCTTGCGTTTTCCGCCAGAAGGAGATGGAGGCGGCACTCGCGAACAAGTTCTCCGGCGATGCGGTGGCGAACGTTAAAACCGATCCGGCAGCGCTGAATGCGGATATCCATGCCTCCGCCGAATATCGTGCGAACCTGGTTTCCGTCATGGCGGCGCGGGCGGTTAAGGCGGCAGGATAGGCGCCACGCGCCACTCAAAAAAACAAGGGGAAGTTTTGACTTCCCCTTTCCTTTTTTCTACCCTTCACTCACAATTTCGATTGTGACAATGGCCGCCTGACCAGCCAAGACCGAGAGATATTCCATTCATGACACATACGCCACCGCCCTCCATTGATGCTGTTCAGGAAATGCTGCAAGCCGCCAATTATGTGGCGGATCGCAGCCTGGCAACTGTTCTCTTCCTGGCGCTGAAAATGGGACGTCCGCTTTTCCTGGAAGGAGAGGCTGGCGTCGGAAAAACGGAAATTGCCAAGGTTCTAGCGGAACAGCTTCACCGACCGTTGATCCGACTGCAATGCTATGAGGGCCTTGATGTGGGTTCTGCCGTCTATGAATGGGATTATGCCCGGCAGATGATCGAAATCCGGCTGGCCGAAGCAACGGAAAGCGCCGATCGGGAGCGGCTGGACAGCGACATCTTTTCCGAACGCTTCCTCATTAAACGACCGCTGTTGAAAGCGCTGGAGGAGACAGGAAGCGGCGCGCCGGTCCTGCTGATTGACGAACTTGATCGCACAGACGAGCCCTTCGAAGCCTTCCTTCTTGAGGTGCTATCGGATTTTCAGATCACCATCCCGGAATTTGGAACCGTCCGCGCCAAGGAGCCACCGATTGTTATCATCACCTCCAACCGGACACGGGAAATTCATGATGCGCTGAAACGCCGCTGCCTCTATCACTGGGTGGATTATCCAAATGCCGCACGGGAGAAGGAAATCATCGCCCGCAAGCTGCCGGGGGTGGAACATCGCCTGTCGGAACAGATTGTCCGCTTCGTTCAGGAACTGCGTAAGGACCCCAATCTCTTCAAACTGCCGGGCGTCGCCGAAACCCTTGACTGGGCCAATGCGCTAACCGAGCTTGATATCATCAGCCTCGATCCCGATATCATAAATGATACCCTCGGCGTGCTGCTGAAATATCAGGATGATATCGCCAAAATTCAAGGCAGCGAGGCGGCGGAGATCATCCGCAAGATCAATAGCGAAATGGACATTACGTGACGACCGACAGGGACATTTCCGGCGGCAGCTTTGCAGAGAATATCCTGCATTTCGCCCGCACCCTACGCCGCGCCGGACTGCCGGTTGGCCCCGGTCGGGTGATCGAAGCGCTGCGTGCCATTGAAACCGCCGATATCCGGCGGCGAGAGGATTTTTACTGGACCCTGCATGCCGTCTTTGTCAATCGCCGGGACCAGCGGGAAATTTTCGATCAGGCCTTTCATGTCTTCTGGCGCAATCCCGAATTACTGAAAAAAATGATGGATATGATGCTGCCGACCAGCTTCCTCGACAGCGCCCCACGTGAGGACCAGAAGGAGATCAGCCGCCGCCTGTCGGAGGCTCTTGCGCCATCCCCCGCTCCTTCCGAAAAGGATGAAGCACAGGAAGAAATTGAAATAAATGCAACCCTCACCGCCTCCGAGAATGAGCTGTTGCAATCAAAAGATTTCGAAAGCATGAGCGCCGCGGAAATGGCGGAGGCCAAAAGCGTGATGGCGACGATGCATTTGCCGATAAAAAAGATGAAGATACGTCGGCATACCATTGATAAAAATGGAAAAAATATTGATATGCGACGCAGCATGCGCGCCAGCCTGAAGACCGGCGGTGCCAGCATCCCGCTGCGTTTCAAATCCCGCGCAACACGGCATCCCCCGCTTGTTATCCTCTGCGATATTTCCGGTTCTATGGCACAATACAGCCGAATGCTGCTGCATTTCGTACATGCCTTGAGCAATGATCGTGATCGCGTTTTTACCTTTGTTTTTGGCACCCGCCTGACCAATATTACTCGATATATGCGATACCGCGATGTGGATGAGGCGCTTGGCGTGGTCGGTGAGAAGGTGGAAGACTGGTCCGGCGGCACCCGGATCGGCACAACAATCCGGGAGTTCAATAAATTCTGGTCCCGCCGGGTGCTGGGTCAGGGGGCGATTGTACTCCTGATCTCCGACGGGCTGGACCGTGATGCCGGAGAAGGCCTCGGCGCGGAAATGGAGCGCCTTCACAAATCCTGCCGCCAGCTTATATGGCTGAACCCGCTGCTGCGTTATCAGGGCTTCGAGCCGCGCTCCAAGGGGGTGAAGGCGATCCTGCCCCATGTGGATCAGTTCCGCACCGTGCATAATCTCAACAGCCTTCGCGATCTGGCCGACGCCCTCTCCCGGCCATTGGAAGCCTCTCAGGAAAAAAGGAGTTTTGCCGCATGACCGATATCTCCGCCTCCCTTCCCGCCGATGATGTTCTGGCCCAGGCTCTCGACTGGAAAAATCAGGGTAAAAAAGTCGCCATCGCGACCGTTATCACTACCTGGGGGTCCGCGCCTCGCCCGGCGGGCAGCCAACTCGCTGTCGATGAAGACGGAAAAATGGTCGGCTCCGTCAGTGGCGGATGCGTCGAAGGCGCCGTCATTCAGGAAGCCCTTGGTATTATGGATAAGGGGATGCCCAAAATGCTGGAATTCGGCGTTTCCAATGACGAGGCCTGGGAAGTCGGCCTCGCCTGCGGCGGCAAAATTGCCGTGTTTGTCGAAAAGCTCGACTGAGGCACGCCATGAAAACCGCCCTTCTTAAAGAATTGCAACAGGCGCGCGAACAGAAGCGCCAACTTGTGCTCGCGACAAACCTTACAACAGGCTTTCAAAAAATATTATATCGATTTGAAATTAAAGATACTTCCGATCTCTATGAAGCCGCACGCACGGCCCTTCGAACAGACAAGCCAGCAACGATTGAACTGGAGGAAGGTCCGGTTTTCCTTAATATTTTCAATCCACCGCTGCGCCTTTTCATCGTCGGGGCGGTGCATATTGCACAGGCCCTCGTTCCGATGGCGGCCAATGCGGATTATGAGGTGACCGTTATCGACCCGCGGCGCAGCTTCGGTTCTGCCTTCCGTTTTCCGAATGTCTCCCTTGATAATCGCTGGCCCGATGAGGCGATGGCAGACCTGCAACCAGATCGGCGCAGCGCCATCGTCACCCTCACCCATGACGCAAAGCTCGACGATCCGGCGTTACAACATGCCCTGCGTTCCCATGCCTTCTATATCGGAGCGCTGGGCAGCGGACGCACCCATGCAAAAAGGCAGCAACGCCTGCTCTCGGCGGGATTTACGGATGAAGACTTCGCCCGTATCCATGGCCCGATCGGGTTGGATATCGGCGCTAAGTCACCGGCCGAAATCGCCATTTCGATCATGGCCGAAATAACAGCCGTCCTGCGTGGGAAGGCGGCCTCATGATTTTCGCCCGCCTGCCCATTGATCAAGCAGAGGGAGCCATTCTCGCCCATGCGGTGGAGAAAGCGCCCGGCAAATTGCTGCGCAAGGGGCACAAGCTGACACTTGATGATATAAAATCATTTGAAATCAATGGAATAGAAACTATTCTTGCGGCCCGTATCGAACATGGCGATATCGAAGAGGATGCCGCCGCCGGGTCCATCGCCGCCGCCCTTTGCGGCGACAATGTCATGATAAAGCCGCCTTTCACCGGCCGCGCCAATCTCTATGCGGAACGTCGCGGCATCGCCCGCCTCAACCGGGATCTGTTACGGCAGATCAATCATCTGCACGAATCCATCACCGTCGCCACCGTCGCCCCCTATGAGTTGGTCGAAAACGGGCAAATGATCGCTACCGTCAAAATCATCCCCTTTGCCGCACCGTCGGACAAAGTTGCCGCAGTCGAGGCAATGGCGACAAAATCTGACACGCCCCTTCTTTCCATCCACCCGTTCGCGCGTAAATCCATCGGAATCATTTCCACAATACTGCCAAACACAAAAGAAACAGTGGTCAGCAAGTCAGAACAGGTTATGGAAAACCGCCTGTCAAAATATGGAAACCAAAGCAATCATTTACGGCGCTGCGTTCATCATGAGGATAAACTTTCGGAGACCATTCGGGAGCTCGATGAAGAAGGCTGCGATCTGATTTTCATTTTCGGCGCCTCCGCCATTACCGACCGGGCGGATGTCATTCCGGCAGGCATTATGAAGGCGGGCGGCGCGGTGGACCATTTCGGAATGCCCGTCGATCCGGGCAATCTGCTGCTGCTGGCCCATCTGCGTGACAAACCGGTGATCGGGCTTCCCGGTTGCACCCGTTCACCCAAGCTGAACGGCTTTGACTGGGTGCTGGAACGGCTTCTCGCCGATATTCCCATCACCGGCTCCGATATCATGGATATGGGCGAAGGGGGCCTGCTGAAAGAAATTCCGAGCCGACCCCAGCCGCGTCAGAAGGAGAAGAAAGCCGCCCGCTCCGACCACGGCAAGTCTGTCGCGCTCCTCATCCTTGCAGCCGGACAATCCCGCCGCATGGGGCCGGAAAACAAATTGCTCACTGACTTCAGACACAAGCCGCTGCTGCGCCATGTAGCGGAACAGGCGCAAAAATCAAAGGCCCAGGCCATTTTCGCCGTGACCGGACATGAAGCAGCGCAGGTCAAAAACCTGCTTGCGGACATGAACATTCAGACATTTCACAATCCCGACTATGCCAACGGTCTCAGCAGCAGCTTGAAGACCGGTTTCCGCGCCCTCGCCGACCAGTATGATGGTATTCTTGTCTGCCTCGGGGATATGCCCTTTATCAACGCCGCGCTGCTGGACAAGTTGATCGACGCCTTCGATATCGAGGAAGGGCGCGCCATTATTGTTCCCGCATATCGGGGCAAACGCGGCAATCCGGTTCTGATTGCGAGCGAGTTCCAGGAGGAAATACAGGCAATCACGGGGGATATCGGCGCGAAATCACTCATTGCCGAAAATGATTCCCTAGTCTTCACTGTTGAAGTTGACAAGGAAACTATTTTCACCGATATCGACACGCCCGAGGCACTAGCCGCCCTCCGGCAATTCTGAGTAAATGCAATGGACGAACTGTACCAGAAAAAACTGCTGCGTCTTGCGGCCAACGCCGCTGGCGAGGGAGAGATTGACCGGCCCGATGCCGAGGAAACCCTCGACAATCCCACCTGCGGGGATCGCATTACCGTTCAAATAACCGTGAAAGACGGCGTGATTAGCGAGCTTAAACATCGCAACCGCTCCTGTATGCTCTGTCAGGCGGCCGCTTCCCTGATCGGGGAGAACGCCATCGGCAAATCATTCAGCGATATCCTTGACGTGCGCTCGGAAATGGCGGCTCAGCTTCTGGGCGAAGAAGTGAAACCGCCTGAAAACTGGCCGGATTTTGCGCACTTCAGGGTTGTCTCCAGTCATCGAAGCCGCCATAACTGTATTCTCCTGCCTTTCGATACACTGATCAAGGCACTGGAAAAGCTACATTAAGAAAGTCTGACATGCTCTACCTCAACAAAAACAAGAAAAGTAACGGCAAGCGTGAAATCCCGTCCCCTTGCACCGGCATTTGCAGCATGGATGAAAAAGATGCTTTCTGCCTTGGCTGTTACCGGACCCGGGATGAGATCGCGAGCTGGATATTAATCAGTGACGACGAGAAGCGTGCCCTGATCGAGCTGATCCGGGAGCGACGAAAGGCCGCACGCCGCGAACGGGCAATGCCTTAATTTTGCCCATTTCCCCGCGCCTAATTCCTGAATAGTCTGATGTTGATGCGAACTATTCTGGAAGGAGGGGGCGCAAATGTATCTGAAAACCTTGAGCGTTCTGACAGTCGCATTTCTGTCACTGCTGTTTCTGGTCATGGCGACTTTTTTGCCGACCGGCACGAGCCTTGTCGCCAGCAATGAGGAAGATCCGGATCTCACCTGCCTTGCCCAGGCGGTGTATTTCGAGGCAAGAGGCGAGCCCTTCAGCGGGCAGATTGCCGTCGCACAGGTTGTCCATAACCGCGTTCTTGCGAAATCCATGAGTTATTGCGAAGTTGTTTTTGAAGGCAGCCACCGCCGGAATGCCTGTCAGTTCTCATTCGCCTGTGACGGCAAGTCAGACACACCAAGGGATTTGGTCTCCTGGGATCGGGCGCTGAAACTTTCCGCCCTCGTCAAGAGTGGCTACATGCGCGATCTGTCTGGCAATGCGACTTTCTATCATGCAAATTATGTCTCCCCGCTCTGGTCGCAGCATTTGGAGAAAACGGCCAATATCGGCAATCATATTTTTTATCGCAAGATGTAACCTTTCATGACGTCCACAGGCGTCATCCCATAAAAGCGGCCGTCGGCCGCTTTTTGTTTGCGGACCTACAGGCAGCGGCTCGCGCCCCTTCTTTTTCCGGCTCGGACATCCCTGTTTGCCAGATGCGTGACGCCGGTCACACGCCCGCGCCCAAAACTTCCACATAAGAAATTGCAATTATATCGGATTGATATATTTTTTGTCGGCATATAGCTCCGGCTCCGCACTCCAGCGACTGGCAATTTACGGAACGAGTGGCTGCATGGATATTCGTACCCTCTGCCTTGGCATCCTGACCATGGGCGATGCAACGGGTTATGAAATCAAGAAGACGTTTGAAGAACGTCTGGAGCTTATTTTTCACGCCAGCTATGGATCGATTTATCCGGCACTCAAACAGCTTACCGATGAGGCGCTGGTCTCCTGCCGGGCGGAAATGCAGGAAAAACGACCGGATAAGAAAGTCTATTCCATCACCGCATCGGGCCGATATCGGTTTTTTGATGAGATGATGAAAAAGCCGGGGACGGATCGGTTCCGCTCGGAATTTCTAGCGACGCTGATGTTTGCGCATTTGTTGCCGGTCATTACCGTTTCCGAGCTCATTGACGAGCGGATCGCCGATCGACTACAGAAAATATCAACCCTTGATGATCGGTGCGTTGAAAAGCAAACAGAACGGGAGAAATTCCTCTGTAACTATGGACGTGCAATATATCAGGCGGAAATTGAATACCTAAAAGAAAACAGATATTTACTTGAATCAGATGCACTTTTTGGCAACCGTACAGCATATGGGCGCCCATGATATCCGGCAAAACAGAGAGGTAATATTGTGAACCGTTCCATCATTATCGCGATCATCATCGCCCTCGCCGTGATTGCCTGGATAGCCTCCGGGCAGATGGGCGGAAATGAGAGCGGCGAGCAAATCGCCGACAATTCCGGCACCCCGCCGTCAGGCTCGACGGAGAAATCGGCGAATGATACGGCGATGGCCGTCCGATATCTCACCTTCACCGCTAGGCCGCGTCAGCAGAATATCATCGTACATGGAAAGACCGAGGCCAACCGAATTGTCGAGGTCAAAGCCGAAGTTGCCGGGCGGGTCCAGAAAATTCATGTCAATGTCGGAGATCGTGTCAAGACCAGCGATCCCATTGTAAGCTTTGATGTGAAAGATAACGAGGCTTGGCTACAGGAAGCTGAGGCCCTTGCCCGCCAGCGCGAAATCGAATTCAATGCGGCAAAAAAGCTCAATCAGAGGGGCTTCAGCTCCGACACGACCCTCGCCAGTGCCCAGGCTCAGCTTGACAGCGCAAATGCCCAGGTGACGGCTATGAAGATCCGGCTGAAGGAATTGCAAGTCAAGGCGCCTTTCGACGGAATCATTGAAAATCGCACCGCAGAGATCGGCGATTATGTCAAAGATGGCAATGTCATTGCCACCATTGTGGAAAGCGATCCGCTTCTTGTCACCGGTCAGGTTTCAGAGCTTCAGGTCGGTCATATTCAGCCTGATGGGGAAGGAACCGCCCGCCTTGTCACCGGCGAAACTGTCAGCGGCCGGATCAAGTTTATCGGCAGTGTCGCCGATCCGGAGACGCGGACCTTCCGTGTCGAGCTGGAAGTTCCTAATGAAGGATATAAACTGCGCAGCGGCGTGACGGCGGAAATCACCTTTGCCACACGCTCCGTGATGGCGCATTTCCTCTCTCCCGCTTATCTGACGCTTAATGACAATGGCGTGCTCGGCCTCAGGGCTGTCGATGAGAATGACACAGTCGTCTTTCATCCTGTCACCCTGCTCTCCGATACTCAGGAAGGGGTATGGGTTTCCGGACTGCCCGAAACAGTCAATATCATTGTGGTCGGCCAGGATTTTGTGCGTAACGGAGAAAAAGTGCGTCCAACCCTATATGTTTCCGAGGCGCGCCCATGAACGCGATTATCGACGCGGCCATCGACCGGGCACGAACGGTCATTGCCGTTCTTGTCCTGATCCTGATAGCAGGAACTTACGCCTATATTGATATTCCAAAAGAATCCGATCCGGATATCAATATTCCGATTATTTATGTTTCCATGACCCATGAAGGGATTTCCCCGGAAGATGCGGAGCGGCTGCTGATCCGTCCTATGGAGCTCGAATTGCGCTCCATCGAAGGGATCAAGGAAATGACCTCCACTGCTTCGGAAGGCCATGCCTCCGTCACTATGGAATTCGACGCCGGCTTCGATGTGGACAAGGCACTTCAGGATGTGCGCGAAAAAGTGGATGTGGCCAAGGCAAAACTGCCCACGGAAACCGAAGAGCCAACGGTCAATGAAGTCAACTTCGCTCTCTTCCCGGTGATTGTCGTTACCCTTTCCGGTGACGTTCCGCAACGCACGCTGATCCGGCTGGCGCGTGATCTGGAAGATCGCATCGAAGGGGTTCAGGGCGTGCTGGAAGCGGATATCGGCGGCGACCGGGAAGAGGTCCTGGAAGTCATCATTGATCCCGTCAAGCTGGAAAGCTACCGGATTTCGAATGCCGATCTGATCAATATTGTTGTCTCCAACAACAAGCTGATTGCCGCAGGCTCCATGGATACGGGAAAGGGCCGCTTTTCGATCAAGGTTCCGGGGCTTTATAAAACAGCCGCCGATGTTCTCGATATTCCGATCAAGGTCAGTAATGACGGCGTTGTCACACTGCGCGATGTGACGGATATTCGCCGCACCTTCAAGGATGCAGAGAGCATTGCCCGGCTCAACGGAAGCTCGGCTGTTGCGCTGGAAGTCAAGAAACGTGTCGGCATGAATATCATCGAAACCATCGAAGCGGTGAAAGTTGCCGTCGCCGAAGAACAGAAATACTGGCCGGACAGCGTTGTCGTTACCTATACGCAGGATCGGTCCGGCGATATACGGACCATGCTCAGCGACCTGCAAAACAATATCATCAGCGCCATCATCCTTGTGATGATTGTCGTGATCAGCGCGCTTGGTATGCGAACAGCCGGGCTGGTGGGCCTCGCTATTCCGGGGTCATTCCTGATCGGCATTCTGTATATGTATCTGTTCGGGCTGACCATCAATATTGTCGTGCTGTTCGGCCTCATCCTTGCTGTTGGCATGTTGGTGGACGGCGCCATTGTGGTAACCGAATTCGCGGACCGGAAACTGGCAGAGGGTCTTAACAAGAGGGACGCCTACGCTCTCGCGGCCAAACGCATGGCCTGGCCGATTATCGCGTCTACCGCGACAACGCTGGCGGTCTTCATGCCATTGATGTTCTGGCCCGGAACAGTCGGTGAATTCATGCGCTTCCTGCCCCTCACGCTCATTACGACGCTGACCGGCTCGCTCCTGATGGCGCTGATTTTCGTCCCCACTCTCGGCTCCGTTTTCGGCAAGGCGGGATCGACCAATTCAAAAACCCTGGCCGCGCTGGCGGCGGCGGAAGGCGGCGACATACGGCAAATCGGCGGGCTGACCGGTCGCTATGTCCGCCTTCTGGAAGTCTGCGTCAGACACCCGGGCAAAATTGTCCTGCTGGGCCTCGCAACCCTTATCGGTGTACAGGCCTATTACGCGACCCATGGCAACGGGATTGAGTTCTTTCCTGATGTCGAGCCGGAAATGGCGCTCGTTTATGTTCATGCCCGCGGCAATATGTCGATGGACGAAAAAGACCAGCTTGTCCGAGAGGTGGAGCATGAAATCCTCAAACTCGATGATTTCAAATCCATCTATACACGCGTCAGCGCCAATGTCCGGGGACAGCGCGATGTTTCCGAAGACGTCATCGGGACGATCCAGATGGAATTCAGGGACTGGCAGGATCGCCGCCCCGCCGAAACCGTGTTTGAGGATATTCGCAAGCGGACAGCGCATCTGGGCGGTATTTTGGTTGAAACACGCGAACCTGACGCCGGCCCACCAACAGGCAAGAATATCCAGATTGAGTTGTCTTCCCGCAATCCGGAGCTGCTGCCCATCGAGGTTGCAAAAATCCGCAGCCATCTGGAAACGGGTGTCCAGGATCTGATCGATCTGGAGGATAGCCGTCCGATTCCCGGCATTGAATGGCAGATTACCGTTGATCGGGCAAAGGCCGGGCGCTTTGGCGCCGATATCCAGACGGTCGGAAAAACGATCCAGCTCGTTACCAACGGCATCAAGGTCGATGAATATCGCCCCAATGATGCCGACGACGAAGTTGATATTCGCCTACGCTTTCCGGATGACAAACGCAGCCTTGATCAGCTCGATAATCTGCGGGTCATGACGAATATGGGCATGATCCCAATCTCGAATTTTGTAACCCGATCAGCGCAACAAAAGGTCGGCAGCATCAACCGGTCAAACTCTGAACGCATCATGACAGTGAAGGCCAATGTGGTCCCGGGCGTGTTGGTGGATGACAAGGTGCGGGAAATTCAGGCCTGGATGGCAAATGAGGCCAATCTCGACCCGGAAGTCTCTTACCGTTTCAAGGGCGAGGATGAAGAACAGAAAAAGGCTCAGGATTTCCTTGGCAAAGCCTTTCTTGTCGCCCTCTTCATCATGGCGATTATTCTGGTGACGCAGTTCAACAGCTTTTATCACGCCTTTTTGATCCTAACGGCGGTGATCATGTCGACAATCGGCGTCTTTGTCGGGCTGATTGTGACGGGTCAACCTTTCGGCATTGTTATGACCGGTGTCGGCGTTATTGCTCTGGCCGGGATTGTCGTGAATAACAATATTGTTCTGATCGATACCTATGCGCATTTGCGAAAGCAGGGAATGCCAGCCCTGGAAGCCGTACTCAGGACCGGCGCGCAGCGCTTGCGGCCAGTGATGTTAACGACTGTAACCACAATCTTTGGCCTGTTGCCGATGACGCTACAGCTCAACATCAATTTTATCTCACGGGTGGTTGAATTCGGTGCCCCTTCTTCGCAATGGTGGGTGCAGCTTTCAACCGCTGTCGCCTTCGGTCTTACCTTCGCAACCCTGCTCACATTGTTGATGACACCAGCCCTTCTGATGCTGGGCGCCAATGTCAGCACAGCGTTGGAGCGTCGCCGGGAACGCAAGGCGGAAAGGCAGCAGGCCGAAAGCCAGACGACCCCCGCCTAATAAGATTATATGATGATGTAAGAACGAATTCCCCGGTGGATCGGAACGGCGATATCAGCTTATGTTATCGCCGTTTTCGTTCTGCGCATCCTCCCCGTCGTCATCATTATCGCAGTAGGAATCCTCAACGGTATGAGAGGTATCCTGCGCCATCAAGCGGCGGTAGCTCATAATGGAAAAAGGGATTGTTCCCATATAGACTAGGGCTATCAGCGAAAGCAATTGCCAGGGATAGCTGAGTAAAATTGCCGCGAAAACGCCAACCAGCAGCAAAAGTGGCATGATAAAACGCCGGGCGATGCGCAGCCGCTTGATGGAAAAGGTGGGAATACGGCTCGCCATCAGAAAGGCGATAAACATCATCCAGGCCGCATTCAGGATAGGATTGCGAAAGAAATCATTGTCCGAATAAAAGCTGATCACCATGAAAAGAAGCGAGATTGACGCGCCCGCGGGAGCTGCGATGCCGGTGAAGTACCGACTTGCCCAGGCAGGCTGTTTGTGGTCCAGCATGGAATTAAACCGTGCGAGACGAAGACCACAGGAGACCGTGAATACCAGTGCAATAATCCAGCCGATCCCGCCCAGCCCGCTGTCCAGTGTCCAGAGGAACAGTACCAGCCCAGGTGCCACGCCAAAGCTGACAAAATCAGAGAGGGAATCAAGTTCCGCTCCGAATTTCGACGCGCTGTTGAGCAGCCGCGCCATCCTCCCATCCAGCCCGTCAAGCACACCAGCGGCCAGTATCGCGACAACCGCCATCTGCCAGCGTTCATCCAGTGCAAAACGCACCGATGTCAGGCCGGCGCACAGCGCCAGTGTCGTCAGCATGTTGGGGATAAGCGAATTAAGCGAGGTAAAACGCAAACGACGACGCTGTTCGGAGCTCATCTAGCGGACCTCCACCACCATCGGCGCGTCATTTTTCGCCTGCAAATCCGCGATGATTGTCTCCCCACCGATCATATTCTGGCCGACCCCGACAAGCGGCTCCACCCCATCGGGGAGATAGATATCCGTCCGGCTGCCGAAACGGATCAGGCCGAAGCGTTCCCCGGTGCGGATTTCCTGATTATCTGTGAGATAGCAGACAATACGCCGCGCCACCAGGCCAGCAATCTGTACAAAAACGATATCATTGCCCGCCTTGTCCTTCAGATGGACGGCGTGGCGTTCATTTTCCTCCGATGCCTTATCGAGGGAGGCGTTGAGGAATTTGCCGGGGCGATAAACCTGGCGGATCACCGTCCCGCCAATGGGCGCCCGGTTCACATGCACATTGAACACATTAAGGAAGATGCTGATGCGAAGCCGCGCATCGGAGCCAAGACCTAACTCTTCCGGCGGTACCGCGCGCTCAATGAGCTGAACAACACCATCGGCCGGGCTGACGATCAGTCCCTCCCGTGTCGGGACATGCCGCTCGGGATCACGGAAAAAATATACGCACCAGAGCGTCAGAATGACCCCGATCCAGCCGAGCAAGGGCCAGGTGAATAGGAATAGCAGGAGTGTTATCCCGGCAAAGATGGCGATGAATCGATGACCTTCACGATTGATCGGCACCAGAACTGACTTCAGCATATCCATATAAATGACCTCCGGCCTGCGGAATTTTCGGAACACAGGTCATACCTTATGTGCCCTGCAAAAAGAACAAAAAGATGACGCAGACGATTCTGATGACGATTGTAACGCCTAATCCATGACCTGCTCAAGCTTCTCCTGATAGCTCGCCGCCTCTTGCTGGCGGGACCACATGGCGGCATATTGCCCCTCCATGGCCAGCAGCTCCTGATGTCGGCCCCGCTCGACAATCCGGCCAGCCTCCAACACGATAATCTCATCCGCCTCCACGACTGTCGAAAGCCGGTGAGCGATAATCAGCGTTGTCCGGTTGCGCGAGACTTCCGCGAGACTTGTCTGTATCTCCTTCTCGGTTCGGGAATCAAGTGCCGAGGTCGCCTCGTCAAACAGCAGAATAAGCGGCTGTTTCAGGATGGTGCGGGCAATGGCAACGCGCTGCTTTTCTCCACCGGACAGCTTCAGTCCCCGCTCCCCAACCAAGGTGTTATAACCCTCCGGCAGTTCACTGATAAATTTATCAATACTGGCGAGACGGGCCGCCTCCTCGATTTCCGCATCACTCGCTCCGGGTCGACCGTATCCGATGTTATAGCGAATCGTATCATTGAACAGGACAGTATCCTGCGGAACAATTCCGATGGCCGCGCGCAAGGAATCCTGCGTCACTTCGTTAATCTTTTGCTCGTCGATGGTGACATAGCCCTCATCCACATCGTAGAAACGAAACAGGATGCGCGAAATGGTTGACTTCCCCGCGCCCGACGGCCCGACGATGGCGGTTGTCGTCCCCGGCGGCACGGTGAAGCTCACATCATGCAAGATTTGGCGATTGCTCTCATAACCGAAATTGACATGATGGAACACAACCTCTCCGCCCTGCGGTTCAAGTGGCCGGGCACCCGGCATATCAGCGACTTCACGGCTTATCGTCAGAAGCTCAAACATTTTCTCCATATCGACAAGGCTCTGCTTAACCTCGCGATAGACAAAGCCGAGAAAATTAAGCGGCATCATCAACAGCATAATGAAGGAATGTATCGCGACAAAATCACCAACCGTATATCTTCCCTCAACAACGCCATTTGATGTGATCAGCATGACGGAAACCAACCCCGCACTGATCAGAAGACCCTGTCCGATATTAAGAAAGGCCAGAGTTGTATTGCTTTTGATCGCCGCGGTTTCATAAGCGGCAAGGGCCGAATCAAACCGCCTTGCCTCATGACCTTCATTGCCAAAATACTTCACTGTTTCGAAATTGATGAGGCTGTCTATGGCTTTGGTGTTCGCCTCGCTGTCCTTCTCATTCATGGTCCGCCGGAAGCGGATGCGCCACTCCGTCACGGAAAAGGTGAAGCTGATAAAAACAACCAGCGTTGCAAAAGTGATAAGGGATATCTGCCAGCCATATTGTATATAAAGGATGACGGACACCAGTATGATCTTCAAAAGCGTCGGCACGATGTTGAACAGCATGAAACGCAGCAGAAAATCGATGCTCTTCGTCCCCCGCTCGATCACCCGATTGAGACCCCCAGTCTGCCGCTCCAGATGAAACCGAAGGGAAAGCTGATGCAGATGACGGAAGGTTTTCAGAGCGACCTGGCGGATGGCATTCTGTCCGACCTTGGCGAAAACCGCATCCCGCAATTCCGAAAAGGACTGGGTCAGCACACGCGCTGCGCCAAAAGCTATGATCAATCCGACCGGCATCACAATCACCGGATTGACATCCCCCGTCATGGAATCGACGATATATTTCATAATATAGGGGGAATAGACCGATGCGATCTCGGCGCAGATGATCAGCAGGGCCGCCGCAACCACCCGGACCTTTAAATCACTCCGCCCCTCCATCCAGAGATATTGCCCCAGAGTCAGCAGGGTTTGCATATGACCACGCCGGTCAGACTGGTTGTGACTGTCGAATTTGGGGCTGCTCATAATCTGACTGTAGCTATTTTCAAAAGAAGAGACAGACCCCCATAGGGGGTCCGTCATGATAAGAATGATAATCAATGGCGGATCGGGTGATTATGACATACCGGTCCGGACGAAGAGTTTCAATTCTTTTTCGGCAGATTGAAAATCTGACCCGGAAAAATCAGGTCCGGATCGCGGATCTGATCCTGATTGGCCTGATAAATAACCGTATATTCCATGCCTTCGCCATAGACACGGCGGGCAATCCGCCAGAGGCTGTTGCCCGGCTGCACGATAGCGCTTAACCCGTTACTGGCCTGCGCCAGCACAACATCGCTCGGTTCCGCCTTCTGAAAGGGCAGCTCGATACGGGAAATTACCTTGTTATCCTCGTCAAGCTGGTCAATGCGCAATGTATGGTTCCCTGGCGGCAAGGATTGATCGGGGGTCAGAGTCCAGGAACCATCGGCATCGACAGTCGCGGTTCCCACCACTTTGTTATTCACATAAACGATCACCTTACTGCCGGGTCGGCCGTGGCCGGAAAGCTCCAGCTCTCCCTTATCATCATAATTGACGGAGCCGAGAGACAGGCCCATTGCCGCGGAGACATCGCCCTTCGCTTCCGGCATTTGAAGGAGTTTTGCTGCCCCTGAACTCCCCCCTTCCCCATCCTTTGGTACCAGCATGGCAATCGCCGGCGCACGCTGATCCAGCGGAGCTGTACAGTCTGGGACATTCATGATCACGAAGGAGCCGGATTCCAGTTCCGTTCCGTCGGGGTTTATGGCCGTCAGATTGATTGTCTGTGATCCCGATGGTAGCGGTTTATCAGTCGTATAGACCCATTCACCGGAGGCGGATGCTGTTGCCTCTCCCACCCGGGCATCCCCGACCAGCAAGGCGACAATCGCACCGGGCACAGCCCGGCCTGCCGCAACAAGATCACAATTGGTGTCTATACGGATAATGTCAAAACCGGGGCGGAGAGCCGCCAGACGTTTGCCTTCTTCATCCGCCGGATCATCAAGCTTTTTGTCAACCACTTCCGCACGAGAAGTGGTAGCAGCTGCCATACTGTTTGCCTGTGAGGGCGTAGGGCTGCCATCCCCGGTCTGAGCGGCAGATCCGGCCCCTTCCTCACCAGATGGCGCTGCCGCTCCGACCGTCGCCTGTTCCGGAGCCCCAAAAAACAGATCACCGCGATGGTAAAGAAACAGACCGGCCACCAAAAGCAGCAAGATTGCCAGAATAACAAAGACGCGCACCGGAGCCTCACTCGATTAACCATAATCCGGCGTCATTATGAACGTCCAGACCCGATCACGCAATCCTTAGTGAAATACGGGGTATCAGGCCTGTTAAGAGCCGTCAGCCGAAATCGCCGGGATAGATTTGAGATAGGCGGCAATGGCGGCCAGATCCTCGTCAGTCAGATGCGACAGGCCATGCTCGATCGCCTCCGCCATACTGCCCTGCACATTATCAAAATCCGGTTTCATGCCCTCCCGGAGCAAGGTGACGATATCACCTTCGCTCCAATCGCCAATTCCGCTCGCAGAATCAGGCGTAATGTTCGGAACCCGTTCCCCATCAGGTCCGTTCGGCGTCCCGGCAAGATACCGGTCTGTATCCAGGCCCCCAAGCGCATTTCGCGGCGTATGGCATTCCCCGCAATGGGTCAAGGCGTCCACAAGGTAACCGCCCCGCGCAACCGCTTCGCTGGCGCCCGATGGGGGCTGATAGGGCCCTTCCTCAAAAAACAATATCCGCCAGCCCCATTGCAGCCAGCGCCAGGAGAAGGGAGCCGCAATTTCATGCGGTTTATTTTCGGCCGCAACCGGTTCAAGTGACAGCAGATAGGATTTGATGGCGAGGGCATCCTCATCCTTCATCTTCGTATAGCTGGGATAAGGAAAGGCTGGAAAGTAATAATGCCCTGAGGGGCTTATTCCCTGCTTCAATGCGCGCAGGAAGTCGTTGTCCGTCCAACTACCAATCCCGTTGATGCGGTCCGCCGTTATATTCGGCGTATAAAACGTCCCGAAAGGAGTTTCCAACGCCCGCCCGCCCGCATAGGGCTTCCCGCCGTTTTTGATATCCGTATGACAGCCATAGCAACCACCCGCTGCCGTCAGATAAGCGCCCCGTTCCGTGCCTTGGTCATTATCCGTATCCGCCCGAACCTCTTGCATAAGACCGCCCCCCGCGCATAGGGAAAACGCCAGGAGGAAAACGGCTCTCTCCCCTCCTGCCCGTTTCAGAATACATCTTATAAAACCGGTCTGCCCGGAAATGCGCATATATATCAGTCCTTGGGTTTGCGGAACTGTTTGTGGCAGGCCCCACAACTGGCGCCGGTTTCTTTCAGCGCCGCGCCGATAGTCGCCGCATCTCCCCCTTCAACGGCAACGACAAGTTTATCGCTCGCGGCCTTGAACTCGGCGATATCCTTCTCAAAAGCATCTTTATATTCCGCATTCCAGATTTCCGGTTTGGCACGAGATTCCTCAACGCCCGACCCTTCGGGGAAAAGAGTGTCCATATTTGCCGCAATTGCCGCAACTTCCTTTGCATTGCCAATCAGGGCGTCACTATAAGCCACTTCACCCTTGGCAAATTTGCTGATCGCGCCCATGTTCGCCCCCAGCTTCTTCATTTCGGCTATCCGGAGATCCGCCTCGGCATTACCGGTGCTGTGATCATGCGCCATAGCTACCCCGGTAAAGAGCACAGCCCCTGTCATAATCGCGGCCAATGACCGCGTGATTTTCTTATCCATATCAACCTCCATATAATGAATAAGTTTTACAAACATATACGGCAAAAAAATGCCGCGCTTTAAAGTTTTTTCTCCATCACTCCGGCAGTGCCACCTGCATCTCCGCGCCGCCGTATCCATGAACCGTGTCATGAGCGCGAATGCGTACTTTCTCCACATGTAACGGTAAGGACAGGGTCATCGAGCGGGTAAAGGGCTGTTCATTGTCATGCGGATGCATAATAGTTCTGCTGCCCAGCATATTACCCTGCATATCGAGAATATCCCAACGATCCACATAATGCTCCCACCCTTCGTCCTTATGCTGCACTGTGACTGAGAAGCGGTAAACATCAGCATCGACTTTCACCACCTTGACATCGATAACATCTGCTTCTCCCGCCGATAAAGGGGTTGACGTCAAGGTCAGGGAGACGCACATAAAACAGGCCAAGAGAAGTTTCATATCTTTCCTTTTGCCGGTATAGTTTGCATCATGATCAAGACCAAATCCCTTTGCGTTTACTGCGGCTCCCGGATGCCGAGAGATCCCGCACATATCGACGCGGCAAAAACCCTTGGGACGGCACTCGCAACGCACGGGATTCGTCTCGTCTATGGCGGCGGGCATGTCGGCCTGATGGGTATTATCGCCGATGCGACACTGGATGCCGGAGGACAGGTTATCGGGATTATCCCCGCTCATCTACATGATATTGAAGTCGGTCACAAGAAATTGACGGAATTGCATGTGGTTGACAGCATGCATACACGCAAGGCGAAGATGTTTGAAATGTCTGATGCCTTTGCTGTTTTGCCCGGTGGTCTCGGAACACTCGATGAAACATTCGAAATGATCACATGGCGGCAGATCGGCCTGCATGACAAACCGGTTCTACTCGTCAATCATCACGATTACTGGCGGCCCCTCCTCGACCTGGTGGAGCATATGATCGGCGCCGGATTCGCCGAACCGGAGGCGCGGGAATATTTTACCGTTGTCAGCAATCTCGCAGATATCATCCCGGCCCTGACGAGGGAGCCGGAAGCCGAAATTAACCCCGACATCTCAAAATTTTAGCGGAAAAGCGCGTTTTTTTGACGGTTCGGCTTGCACTGTTGGCGGGCAATGATATTTTGCTGCCGCAGAGAATAAAATTCACAGGCTGAGAAGGACGTCGATATGCCAAAAATTCAAGTCAAAAATCCGGTTGTTGAACTGGATGGAGACGAAATGACCCGGATCATCTGGGCCTTTATCAAAGACAAGCTCATTCTTCCCTATTTGGATATCGATCTGAAATATTACGATCTCGGGATTGAAGCGCGCGATGCCACGGATGATCAGATCACCATTGATGCCGCCAATGCCATCCGGCAATATGGCGTCGGCGTGAAATGCGCCACCATTACACCGGATGAGGCCCGGGTTGAAGAATTCGGCCTGAAGAAAATGTATCGCTCCCCCAATGGAACGATCCGCAACATTCTGGGTGGCACGGTATTCCGGGAGCCGATTATCTGCTCCAATGTCCCGCGGCTCGTTCCAGGCTGGACCGATCCGATTGTCATCGGCCGTCATGCCTTCGGCGATCAGTATCGCGCCACTGACATGGTCGTGAAGGGCCCCGGCAAGCTGACCATGAAATTCGAGCCCGCCGATGGCAGCCCGGCCCAGGAATTCGAGGTTTTTGATTTCCCCTCCGGCGGTGTCGCCATGAGCATGTATAACCTGGACGACTCCATTCGCGGTTTTGCCCAGGCCTGTATGAATTACGGCCTTAATCGGGGCTGGCCTGTTTATCTTTCCACCAAAAACACAATTTTGAAAGCCTATGATGGCCGTTTCAAAGACCTGTTTGAAGAGGTGTTCAACACTGAATTCAAGGACAAGTTCGACAAGGCCGGCCTGACTTATGAACATCGCCTGATTGACGACATGGTCGCCTGTGCCATGAAATGGTCCGGCAAATATGTCTGGGCCTGCAAAAACTATGATGGCGACGTGCAGTCCGACACGGTTGCGCAGGGTTTTGGCTCACTTGGTCTCATGACATCCGTCCTGATGACCCCCGATGGCGACACGGTCGAGGCAGAAGCCGCCCATGGCACGGTGACGCGTCACTATCGGATGCATCAGCGCGGAGAAGAAACGTCTACCAATCCGATTGCGTCCATCTTCGCCTGGACCCGCGGGTTGATGCACCGCGCCAAGCTCGACAGCAATCCGGAATTGCACAAATTTGCAGAATCTCTTGAAAGGGTCTGCATTGCCACGGTTGAAGGCGGCGAAATGACGAAAGACCTCGCGTTGCTGGTCGGTCCCGATCAACCCTGGCTAACCACCAACCAATTCCTCGATGCGCTGGACGCCAATCTGAAAAAAGCAATGGCCTGATTGCCAGTCGCACAACAATTACCAAATGAAAAGCCGGCCATAGAGCCGGCTTTTCTTATGCCCTTTCATTGCCCGCAGCCGGCAGGCAACACGCCATTATCATGGATTTCAGAATACGCCTTGGAATTATGGAGCCGGACATTCATTTGCGGCCCTCTCCGGCATGAAAAACGAATCCATCTTTTCCGCATCCTGAAAATTTCATTTTGGACATCTACCTTCTTGCAGCCTTTGAATAATCAGACCTCAGGGCAAGAAAGGGGATCAGAAAAAACCCCGGCTTTCGCCGGGGCATTTGTCAATCATCCGTGGTCACATCATCACGATCAGTATCGGTCTCGGGCATGCCTTGCAAGGCTTCTGAAAGAACACCCGCATTGGCGCGAATTTTCTGTTCTATGTCGGCGGCAACCTCGGGATTTTCCTTAAGAAACAGCTTCGCCTGTTCCCGTCCCTGCCCAATCCGTTGACTGTCATAGGAATACCAGGAGCCGGATTTTTCAATAATCTCCGCCTTCACTCCGAGATCGAGAATTTCACCTGTTTTGGAAATTCCCTCCCCATACATGATGTCAAATTCAATCACCTTGAACGGCGGCGCCACCTTGTTCTTGACCACCTTCACCCGGGTCTGGTTGCCGATGATGTCGTCCTTTGCCTTGATCTGTCCGATCCGCCGGATATCAAGCCGGACGGAGGCATAGAATTTAAGAGCATTGCCGCCCGTGGTGGTTTCCGGATTGCCGAACATCACACCAATCTTCATGCGGATCTGGTTAATGAAAATTACCATGCAGTTCGAACGGGAAATCGAGCCCGTCAGCTTGCGCAGCGCCTGGCTCATCAGCCGCGCCTGCAGCCCGACATGCGTATCCCCCATTTCCCCTTCCAGCTCGGCCTGCGGGACCAGCGCCGCGACGCTATCCACAACCAGCACATCAACCGCACCGGAGCGCACCAGCGTATCGGTAATTTCCAGCGACTGTTCGCCTGTATCCGGTTGAGAGATCAGCAATTCATCGACATTGACGCCGAGCTTGCGGGCATAGACGGGATCAAGCGCATGTTCCACGTCGATAAAGGCGCAAGTGCCCCCCTGTCGCTGCGCCTCCGCGAGAACATGCAGCGCCAGGGTCGTCTTCCCCGAACTTTCCGGACCATAAATTTCAATCACCCGCCCTTTTGGCAGACCGCCAATCCCAAGGCCGATATCAAGACCGAGCGAGCCGGTCGGGATCGCAGCGACATCCAGCGTCTCCCGCTGACCAAGGCGCATCACTGACCCTTTTCCAAACGCCCGATCAATCTGACTCAGAGCCGCTTCCAATGCTTTTTTCTTGTCCATGCCACCTGCTTCAACGAGTTTCAAAGCTGAATTTACCATCGATATCCTCTTATTCCATAGGCCAGTAGCGGATGCAACTGTCTTTAATGTACATGTTTTGTTCTTATTTGCAAGAAAAATTTAAATAATTGATATTGTTAATAAAATTGTATTATGTTTGGTTTTTGTTCACGATCTAAGATCAGAAGAATAAAAAGCCAATACCGGCCAAGAAAGAAGATCTGCTCCGGAATCACAAACAGGCTGACCCAGTGACCGTCGCATTCATGAGTTTATGTCAGGACGTCCGCGTCGATCGGCGTTTCGTAGGTCTGGAGAAGATAGCCAAGCACGCTATAGAACCCGACAGTTGCAATCAGATCAAAAACCGCCTGATGACCCAGGGCGGCACTCAGCTCCCGCTCCAGCTCTGCGGACAGGCGATGGTCATCGAACAGAGCATCAACCGCACGCGCGATCAACCCATCCTCCCCTTCCGCTGCGCCACGCATGGCCTCTATCCGCTCATCACTGATCCCTATCAGGCGAGATCGATGCACATGATGCACCCACTCATAAGAAGAGCCGATACGATAAGCGGCCCGCAGAATTACAATTTCGGAGCGTTCCGGCCCAAGCGCGCTGTCCTTCACGATATGCTGACGCAGCGGCGCCCAGGCACGAACAAGAGCGGGATGGTGGGCCATGGTGCGATAAACATTGAGCTGCCCTGCAAAGCCGTCTTTCAGGTCAGCAAGTTCGGACGGCCAGTCGGCATCCGAAACGGGGGGACGAGGAGATGTCATCAAAGTGCCTTTTCCGTTTGTTGCGTATCTTGTGTCATGGCTGCGACATAGATGGGCAGCATGCACCCCCTCAAATGCCGATCAGGCAACGATAGGCGGCAATAGGCGACAGGTCCAGCCCCGCGGCATATCCGCACAACCAGCGGCATCCAGAAAGCGGTTCTTCAGCCCCTCTAACGGCGGCGGCTATATTTCTTTTCCAACCTGTTAAGCAGAATGACCGTCGGAATACTGATGAGCAGAAAAAAGATCCCCACAAGAGTCATGGGTTCAAAATAACGATAGTAGGAGTTGGCAACACCGCGTGCAGCGGTCATCAATTCATAAACCGTAATGGCGGAAAGCAGCGGCGTCTCCTTGAACATCATCAGCAAATAATTGGCAAGCGCCGGGATCATGGGCGGCACCGCCTGCGGAATGATCACATGTATCCAGGTCTGGCGAGCACTCAGATTGCAGGCCTTCGCCGCCTCCCACTGGCCCCGCTCGATATTCTCAATCCCGGCGCGGTAGACTTCCGCCGTATAGGCGCTGTAATGCACGCCGATCCCGATGACACCTGCGGCCAGAGGCGACAGAAGAATGCCAATGTCTGGCAAAACGAAAAACAGGACATAAAGCTGCACCAGCAGCGGCGTCCCCCGCACGAACATGGCAAGGGAAGAAACAGGACGCGATATCCATTTATTGGATGAACGTTTCGCAATGGCGATAAGCAGACCCAGAATGGCGGCCACGAGAGAACCGAGCAATGTCGCCTGCACCGTTACAATCACGCCCTGCCAAAGGGTCGGCAAAATCTGGTATATGAAATTCCAGTCCCATTGCATTGATCGCTAACTCCTTACCACGTCAAGGCCCTCGGCCATCTTGTTTTCGATCCGCCGGATGCCATAAACAATGATCAGAGACAGGATAAAATAGATCAACAGCGCGCCGGCAAAGGGCAGCAGCGTATTGCCGGTCTGGAGCCGGATCACCTGCGACTGGAAGGTAAGATCGGCGAGCGAAATGAGGGAAACAACTGCAGAGGCTTTCATCAGCTCAATCACATTATTGCTGAATGTCGGCAGCATAACCACGATTGCCTGCGGCAAAATGATATGGCGCATTCTCTGGAATTTTGTCAGGTTCAACGCAACCGACGCCTCCCATTGCTCTTTTGGCACTGTCAGGATGGCGCCCCGCACAACTTCAGCGCCATAAGCGCTGACATTGAGACCCAGAACCATGATCCCGGTCGCCAGTGCACTCAGCGGAAATCCAATCAGCGGGAGAACGAAATAGGCCCAAAAAAGCTGGACAAAAATGGAACTGCCGCGAAAGAACTCAATGTAAACAATGGCCAGCCACCGGAGGGGAAACCAAGAGGAAAGCTTTGCCAGCGCGAGAATAAAAGCGCCGAAAAAAGCAATAATACTTCCGTAAACCGTGAGCTCAACCGTGACCAGCGCCCCCTCGAGCATCAACTGTATGTAACCCAGCCAGTCCGCCTCAATGACATTCATAGATCACCATCCCTGTTCACCTGACAATCAACATGTCGAAGAGCAAGCAGCCGCACCGGAACCGGCAAAACCCTCTCGGCGCGGCTGTTATCTGGATCAGGTGTTCGGGCCTCCGCAAAGCTCATCACGGGACGCTTGCTTTGTTGCTTCCTCGGTAAAGCCGAATTTGCTGAGAATTTCACCGAACTCACCTGAGTCTTTCAGCTCCGCCAGCGCCTTGTCATAGGCATCGCGGAAAGCGACATCGGTTTTACGAAACGCCGCGCCGGCACAGGCAATCGGCGTATCTTTCGCCGGAGCAAAAATCTCAACATCATCTGCACCCGTCTTATTCTGAATGTCATATAGCGCAAGCGATGTCATGGCATAGGCGTCAATGCGTCCATCCTGAACCATTTTGAGGCCTGAAGGAACATCCGGAACAACAACGATCTGCTGCGGCTTCACATTGGCCGCGGCCGCATATTTCTCCTCGATACAGCCGCCGCAGATCCCGACCTTCAAGTCTGGGTTCGCAGCGATATCAGCCTGGCCATAAATTCCATGCGGATTGCCTTTCTTCACCATCATGCCTTCACTGCCGCACACATCAGGATCAGAAAAAAGGATCGCCTGACACCGCTCCGGTTTCATAAACAGGCCGGCCGCAACCAGATCAAACCGTCCGGCCTGCAACCCCGGGATCATCGCCCCATATTCAACGACAATACCCTCAACATTCGAAATGCCAAGCTTCTTTAATACAGCCTTGGCAACCTCGGGCGCCGCCCCGGTTACAGTGCTGCCTCCAACCATCTGCGAATAGGGTGGCTCATTCCCGATACCCACACGGGCAACCCCGGATTTTTGCAGTTTTTCAAGTGTCCCTTCCGCCGTCGCGATCGAGACATTCGAACCGTAAGCAAGGGCACCCACCACCGCGAACACGACAGCACTGACTATTGAACAACAATTCCGACCTACAAAGCTTTTCATGCTAACCTCCTAGAGTTTAACGACTGCTGCAGAATTTAAATGGCGCGCCCCGCAGCAAGAATTTTCCGCAGGAAAAGCTGTGTTCTCTCTTCCTGGGGAGCGCGAAAAATCTGATCCGGGGGGCCCTGTTCGATGATGCGTCCGGCATCGAAAAACAGCACACGATCAGCAAAATCATGGGCAAAGCCCATTTCATGCGTCACCAGCAGCATCGTCATATCCGTTTCTGCCGCGAGCTTGCGCATAACGCCCAGCACTTCTTCCACGATTTCGGGGTCAAGTGCGGATGTCACTTCATCAAAAAGCATAATTTTAGGTTGCAGGGCCAACGCCCGGGCGATTGCCACCCGCTGCTTCTGCCCGCCGGAAAGTTGCGCAGGCTTGGCGGTTGCCTTGTCGGCAAGACCGACCATGTCCAGCAATTCCATAGCCCGCGCCTTTGCATCGCTGCGGCTGACACCTTTTGTCAGAATGGGCGCCATGGTGATATTGTCCAGAACCGTCTTGTGAGGGAACAGGTTGAAGAGCTGGAACACCATTCCGACTTTTGTCCGCATGCGATGCAAATGCGCCTCATTGGCCGGGACGAGCTGGCCTTGTCTTTCCATATGCCACAGCGGCTCGCCCTCGATCCAGATGACCCCGTCATCGATCGTTTCCAGTGTCATCAATATACGAAGGATTGTCGTTTTTCCGGACCCGCTTGGCCCGATCAAAGCCAGCTTTTCTCCGGCCTGAACATCGAAACTCAAATTTTTTAGAACCTGGTGAGACCCGAAGCTTTTTGAAATATCCTTGACTTCGATAATTGGCGAGGGCGCCTGCGGCTGCGCGGCATTCTTGCTATCACCGGTATGATCATGCTCTTTCATAGGATAACTATGACAGTTAAAATTTATTTAATCAATCATTTAATTAAATTGCCAAAAAATTTGAATACCGTCAGAATATTATTCTTTTTTTATATTCAACAAAACCATTCAGAAATATAGTAAAAAAAATAAATATGGTATTAAATTTTTTACAAAAATGCATTTTTTATGAAGAATAATCATAATAATTTATAAATAAATAATAATTACAAAAAATATTAATTATCAATAAAGTTTTATATTACAAAATAAAAAAATAAATACATATAAGTCATTATAATTTTTATCATACATAAACTATTACATATGTTGTAAAATTTTACCCTCTCCCACCTCCTGACCAGCTTCCTTTCTCACTTATCGAATTATTATTCACCAATCAGTTAATTAGTAAATTAGTTTGACTGCCACCAAAGAATGGAATATGAATTATCTATGATCTGGCGCATCAGGAGAAAACAGTCCCGTTAATCCAAAACACCTGCCGTCAATTACTATTTTCGGGAGTGTTGACGCGAATCGCCCATATCGTTAGTGAAACCCCAGACTTTTATTCCCCAAACTTCAAACTGATTTCATATGGATAAAATAGCAAAATCACAGGTGCAGAAAAAACCGGCAATCCGAGGGAAACGGCCTGCCCGGAAAACCCCCAGCATTCGCAAGGAAGAGCTGGTGACGATTGCTTTTGACCTGTTTTCGGAGAGACATGTTGCGTCCGTCACCATCAAAGATATTGCCCGCGAAACTGGTGTAAACACGGCGCTTATCTATTACTACTTCGAGAATAAGGAAGATTTGTTTGGCGCCGTCATCGAATTCGCAATTAATCGTGCATTTGAAAACTTCCGCAAACTTCATGAACAGCACCTCAATCCTCTGGATGACCTCAATGCCTGGATCAACAATAATATCGAGGAGTTTGAATCGATCCGCAAACTGGTTCAGATCAGCCTTGATTATTCCCGTACACAAAAAAGCATCCCCGCCATCGAGCGATCAATCCGGCAGTTTTATGATGAGGAAGTCCGCATTCTTTCCAACTGCATTCGAAAAGGCATCGCCGAGAAAACTTTCAAACCTGTAGATGCAGATGAATTCTCCCGCTTTATCTCCACTTACCTTGACGGGCTGATGGTTCATTCAACCATTTTGCCGGAAACGGATCTTGACCGCTCGGTCAATCAACTGCGGGCCGTGATCTGGACCATGCTGGGAATTGAAGGCACACCGCCGCAATCGCGACAAGGGTCGGCAACGCCCTAATTACCTTTTTTCTTCCGAAAGCTGACGGGAGCAAAGCATTTATTTTGCTCCCTCCCGCACAGACAGGGAAGCCGAGACGGCTCATCCCGGGCTTCAGGAGAGCATCCGTCGCGGCTTCTGTTATGGAAAGGACGACAGGCGGGCTTACCTCAGCTTTTCCTGTCGATATTTCCAAGCTCACTATGTCGGCCTTACTGTTTCTGCCCGATTTCATGGTTGGCCAGCAATTCGAGAGCCTTCACCATGGCGGAATGATCCCAAGCGCTTCCTCCATGTGACGCGCAGGCATTAAATAATTCCTGACAGGTCGCCGTGTTGGGAAGGGAGATCCCCATCTGCCGCGCATTTGACAGCGCAAGGTTAAGATCTTTCTGATGCAGCTCGATCCGGAAACCCGGATCGAAAGTGCGGTTGACCATGCGTTCCCCGTGCAGCTCGAGAATACGCGAGCTCGCAAACCCGCCCATCAATGCCTGACGGACCTTGGACGGATCCGCGCCGGCACGGGATGCGAAGAGTAATGCCTCCCCCACCGCCTCGATTGTCAGCGCGACGATAATCTGGTTAGCAACCTTGGTTGTCTGGCCATCGCCATTACCGCCAACAAGGGTGACATTTTTCCCCATGATGCGAAAGATGGGCTCCACCGTGCTGAAGGCTTTCTCAGGGCCGCCGACCATAATCGTGAGAGTAGCTTCCCGCGCCCCGACTTCACCACCGGAAACCGGGGCATCGAGATAGTCGCAGCCCCGATCGTTAATGCGGCGCGCGAAATCTTTCGTCGCCATGGGAGATATGGAACTCATATCAACGACAATCTTGTCTGCCGAAAGGCCGTCCGCCACACCATCTGAACTAAATAGAACTTCTTCTACATGCGGTGTATCGGGCACCATAATGATAATGATATCGCTGTTCTCCGCCACCTCGCGGCCAGAGGCACAGCTCATTGCTCCCCCCTCGACCAGGCTTTGCGGAATTTGCGCCCGATCGTTCAGGTAAAGCTGATACCCAGCTTTCTGAAGATTGCCCGCCATGGGTAGCCCCATGATCCCGAGCCCGATAAATCCGATTTTCGCCATTATCTATTCCTCACTGTTCTTTCTGGATTATCCTGCCTACCTCTGCCCTGCCCTAATAATCGAGATCGGCCTCCACCTTGTTGACCACCGGCTCGCCTGCGAAAATCCGGCGAATGTTGGAAAACATTAGATCCAGCGTGTCCGGCATATAAGACTCCGGATCATCCGATGAACAATGCGGTGTAATGATGAGATTGGGCGTATTCCAGAGGGGGGAATCCGAGGGGAGCGGTTCCTGATCGAAAACATCGAGAACGGCAGAAAGCTCTCTCTTTTCCAGCCGCGTCACCAGTGCCGCGTAGTCAACCAGCTTCGACCGGCTGTAATTAACAAGACCTGCGCCCTTTTTCATGGCGTTGATCTCCGCCTTTCCCATAAGATGGCGGGTTGCCTGTGTGGCGGGAGCCGTGACGAGAATATAATCCGCTTCTGGTACCAGCTTCGGCAAATCATCGGGCGTATACATTTCGTCCACACCATCATGGGACGCACCAGAGCGCCGTACACCGATCACCCGCATGCCATATTTCCGGGCCCAGCGGGCAGCCCCGCCGCCGACACTGCCGACCCCGACGACCAGCAGAGTTTTGCCCATGATTGAGGTGTTGTAAAGCTGCTGCCAGACGGCCGCACGCTGGTTCGTCATCATCTCCGGCAGACGGTTATTCAGCATCAGCACCGCCATGAAGCAATATTCCGCCGCCCGGTCGCCGTGAACCCCTCGATTATTGATAAAAGTCACGCCATCGGGCAGCCATTTTTTAAGCGGAGCAAAAAATTCAATCCCTGCCCCGGTGGCATGAATCCAGCGCAGATTGGGGGCGCGCTTTGCGATGTCTTTCACATCGAATTTCCAGACCAGCAGCGCATCCGCTGTTGCAATATGGCTATCGAATTTTTCACTGTCATAATCGACGGTGACATGCAATCGGTCGGCGACATCGGGAAAGCGTTCCATGGCCGCCTTGAGCCGTTCCGGCGTCACTTCGAAGACTTCGCCAAGACTTCTGTCGTTATCAATATGCAGATGAAATTTCCGGTCTTTTGTGAAATTTTCTGTCATCGGCCTTCAACACTCCCGTTGATTATATGTTCGATTTAGCGGCATGTGACGAGCCGAAAGCCGCCGCATTTGGAATGCCCTCATTTACCCTGGGACATAAATATGCCCGCGACGCACCGGGACGACATATTGCCGACGCGCGTCTTTGTCTTTGGTCGCGAAGACGGGGACTTCTCAGCTACGATCCGCTTCCCCTTGGAGGATACGATCCAACCACCATTGGGCCAGCTGCGGCACCAAAGGCTCCAGATGCGAAAGCCTGCCGGACGGCGCGAAGGGCGAACACAGACCTTTATGCTGAATTTCCGCAATGTCATTATCCTCACCAAGAGAGGTATCCCAGCGTTTGTAGTAATACTTAACTTTCTCATCAAAATCGGGGCGGGCGATTGTCTCCTCGGGGAAGCAGGCGCCGGCAATCACCGTAGTATGGTGTGGCCCGCGCGGCATAAGCTGGATGTACCAGACGCAATCGAGGGTCATACCAAGCATGGTTGAGGGGTTGAGAGCCACATAGTTGGTGCCTCCAGCCGCCGCCCCCTGAAGATCCGGAATTTGTGGGAGGGCGTGCTCCAGATCTCCAGGGAGCAGGGCCCTGGTGTTATCATCATGATTTTCATGAATATAGAACCAGTTGCCGATTGTCGGCAGGGCCGAATGCTCCATCTCCTTCGGGTCCAACGTTTCCTTGTGAACCGTCGGCAGATGATATTCCTCCATGGCGTTTTCAAAATGCGCCTTCCAGTTACACTTGACCTCATCAACTGTCTTGCGAACCAAGCGCAGGTTTTCCATTTTGTAGGAGCCCATCTGCTCGGGAAAATCGCCAAGATGAGCTGAGAGTGGCTCCGGATCCGCGCTGAAATTGATGAAGATGAAACAGCCAAAAATTTCGAGATTGAGAGGAATAAGCCCGTTTTTCTCCTTGTCGAAGCCTTCCGTCCGCTCCATCCCCGGACAGCCGCGCAGCTTTCCCGTCAGATCATAGGTCCAGGAATGATAGGGGCAGGAAAAGACCATCTTGTTACCTTCGCCAAAGGCGACCGGTGCCCCGCGATGGCGGCAATTATTGGCGAAGGCGCGAACCTGCTGATCCCGCCCGCGCACAATAATGATGGGAACTCCGACATAATCGACAGTAATAAAATCACCCGGTTTCTTTACCTGATCCACATGGCCGAAGAAATTCCAAGTTTTCATGAAAAGATTTTCGATCTCCGCCTTGTGAAACTCTTCGGATGTATAGCACCAGGCAGGCAGTGTCTCCGCCTCTTCCACTGGCTTGTACACATTCCGATAATGAGTTCTGTCGAAAATATTCAAAGGTTTCATCGTGCCTCGCCTTTTCTCTGATTGCTCTCAAATCAATCGGTTACCTTTCAGAATACGGCCTCATCATCCGATCCTACCTGTTAGAATTTTGTCAGATAATGCTGAATTTCCCACTCTGAAATTGTGTTGTGATAACTCCACCATTCCGATGTCTTGAGCTGAATGTATGAATTATACAGATCCTCGCCCATGATCTCCTGGCTGATCGGGTCGGCAGCAAATGCCTCGATCGAATGCAGCAGCGTCCCGGGCAGGGTGCGTACCCCTTTTTCTTTCAACTCGGCCTGGCTAAGTTCATACATATTGAGATTGATCGGATCGCCCGGATCAAGATCCTTTTCAATCCCTTCAAGTCCCGCGCCCAGCATCATCGCCGCACCGAGATAGGGGTTGACCGTGGTATCGACTGCGCGACATTCCCAACGGGCGGCGGAGAGATATGGCCCCTTGTGCTTGCTCGGATCCCCCTCGATCTGCGGCCGCAAGGTCGGCACCCGCATCATATGGGTGCGATTATTCCCGCCGTAGGAAACAAAAACCGGCGCCCAGGTATAACCGGTCACCGAACCCGACTTGATCAGCCGCTTGTAAGAATTGACCGTTGGACAGGTGACCGCAACAATGGCTTCAGCATGTTTCAACGTGCCTGCAAGAAATTGATAGGCGAGCTTTGACAATCCACAGCCACGCGGGTCGTCCGCATCCCCAGAAATATTCTTGCCTGTTTTTATATCCGCCAGCGACATGTTGAAATGCGCACCGCTGCCCGTTTTATTGGCGTAGGGCTTGGGCATGAAGGTGGTTTCCCAGCCGTATTTACGGGCAATTTCCTTCATCATCATCCGCCAGAGTACAAAACGGTCCGCCGTCGTCATGACATCGGCATAGTTGAAATCAAATTCGAACTGGCCGTTCGCATCCTCATGATCGAAAGAGTAGACCCCCCAGCCCATCTTGTTCATGTTGCTCACGCATTCATGCAGGAAATCGTAATTTTCAAGGGTCAACTGAACGTCATAGGCAGCCTTGGCAATATCATCCACTACATTGTTGGGCGAAATTTCATTACCATTGCGATTGACGACATAGCACTCGCATTCAATACCCAAATTAAACTGAAGACCAAGGGCGGCGGCCCGATCGATCTGCCGCTGTAAAACATTACGCGAACACATGGGCCATGGATCGCCTTTGTATTTCATATAGCCTGGCGCCCAGGCAATTTCAGGCCGCCAGGGAAGCTGGACAATCGCGCCCGGATCCGGATAGACCGCCAACTCATCATCATTCGGCCCCTGCCCCAGTCCTTCGATCGCCGCACCGGTATATAGCTCGGACCCCCGCATCATGCGATCAAAATGATCGATCGGCACGGCCTTGCCTTTGATGACGCCACTCACATCGACAAAAGATGAAAAGCAGTATTTTACACCCTGCGCCGCCAGCTGTTCCTGCGTGACACCGCCACGCTCCGGATCGACCGTCAAATTTTGCTGTGCAGAAGACATTGAGGTTACCTTTCCCGCAATCCTGTTCAAAAACGCAAATTATGCTGGCGCCCTACCGCGCTGAGCTGATTGTCACGATAGATAATTTAATTAATTAGTCAATATAATAAATTTGAAAGTCAACCCAATCATCAGACAATCTGGATTTTCTCCTGCCACGAACCCGCCGCCTTCTTTCTTCGAACGCCCAAAGGAGGCGTAATCTACAAACACAGCGAAATCTGATCTCATAATATTTTACATTTATATTCATATAGTTATGTCGATATAATCATAACATTGAGCATCGGAAACTCAACATAATTGCGGCAATTCAACATTTTTGAAGATAATCATAGGTGACCAAAATAATGCGCAAAGCAGTCGCCAGAGCTGACCCCTTGCAAAAAAACCATCTTTCGCATAAATTAATTAATTGAATAGTTAATATGAGAAATGAGAATGGCAATTAGCAGCAAAAAAAGAGATTCTGCAAATCTTGAAGCCTGGCAGCAAATTTGCCATGCGGAACCAGTTTTGAAAGACATTCGGAATGCCATTGATGTGCTTCCCGGGATGACACCCGATCTGATCCTGACATCCGGCCCACCGATGAAATGGGAAGACTATACAGGAGGCCAGCGCGAGGCCATTATCGGCGGCGCACAATTTGAAGGTCTGGCCGAGAACCGCGAAGCGACCATCGCCGGACTGGACGCCGGAGATATACGGATTGACGGATGCCATGATCATGGCTGCGTCGGCTCGCTGGCAGGAATTTATACAGCGTCCATGCCGGTTTTATTGGTTGAGAATGAAACCATTGGCAATCTCGGTTTTTGCAATATGTATGAGGGAACAAACCCTCGACGTCTGAATTATGGGGTCTATGATCAGGGCGTTCATGATCGGTTGACTTACGTCAACACGCGGGTATCGCCGGTAATTGCCGAGGCTGTCCGCCTTTCAGGCGGCATCCCCCTCAAACCGATCATCCGCCGGGCGTTGCACATGGGAGATGAGCTGCATAGCCGCAGCACGGCCGCCGCGCTCATTTTCACACGCGAATTGTTTCCTTATCTGATCGAGATTGCAGAAAAGAATAAACAGGCCGTGCATGAAGCCGTCACCGCGCTGACCGAGGATCATTATTTCTTTCTGCGCCTGTCCATGGCTGCGGCAAAGGCAACGGCGGATGCGGCGCGCCATATAGAAGGCTCAAGCATGGTGACGGCGATGGCCTTCAACTGCCGGGGTTTTGCCATCCGGGTAAGCGGACTGGGTGATCAATGGTTTACGGGACCCCACGCCACCGTGGAGGCGCAACTTTTTGACGGCCATACGCAAGAGGAGATCACCTGGATGGGAGGTGAAAGCACCATTACCGAAACCATCGGCCTTGGCGGCTTTGCACAGGCGGCCGCCTTCCCGCTTCAGCGTTATCAGGGCGGGTCGGCACAGGCAATGATCGACCGAAATATGGAGCTTTACAAAATTACGCTCGGCGAGAACCCAGACTATCAGATTCCGGCTCTCGACTATCGCGGTTCCCCGACCGGGATTGACATTTTCAAGGTAATTGATACGAAAATTCTTCCCGCCATGGATATCGGCATCGCCGGCCGGGACGGCGGGCAGATCGGCGCCGGGATCGTCCGCGCGCCCATGGAATGCTTCACAAAGGCAAAGGAAGCCTATATTCAGAGATATGGCGCCTTCTGATCCTATCAAACAACCATTGCAGTTTAAAACCCATGCGACATAACACGCTGTTACATCAAATTTCCAATTGGAAACCCCTCTCATTCCCGGATGGAAAAATGAGACCCGGCAGCATTACAATCCTTTTAAGTACAGACCGAACGGCAGGAATTTCACCGTGACAGATTTGATAAAGGTCGTCATCCGCCATAAAAAACGCGAAAGCGATACGATCATGAGTTACGAACTGCGGGATGTGGACGAACGACCACTGCCCGCTTTTACCGCTGGGTCACATATTGACGTTCATCTGGGGCAAGATCTCATTCGCCAGTATTCCTTGCTGAACAATCCAGCGGAAACGCACAGATATGTCATTGGTGTCCTTCGGGAAGAGACCGGCCGAGGTGGGTCAAAACATCTGCATGACCATCTTCAGGAGGGGGATATTTTAACCATCAGTTCCCCGCGCAATGCCTTTTCCCTTGACGAAACGGCCTCAAAAACATTGCTGCTGGCGGGAGGGATCGGAATTACCCCCCTGCTCTCCATGGCGGAGCGGCTCACTCATATCGGGGCGCCATTTGAAATGCACTACTGCGCCCGCACACGGTCTAACACCGCTTTTCTCGAAATGATGGCCTCAGCCCCCTATGCGCAAATAGTCAACACCCATTTCGATGACGAAGCGACGGAGCAGCTTCTCAATATTCCGGGGCTTCTCGAGCATTTTGAACCGGGAATGCATCTGTATGTCTGCGGTCCGCAAGGCTTTATGGATGCGGTGATCGAAGAAGCGCAAAAAAGCTGGCCGGAAGAGGCAATTCACCGCGAATATTTTACCCCCACTCCCCATCAGGTCAGTGACGGGGACCGGGCTTTTCAGGTAAAAATCGCCAGTACGGACGAGATTATTGAAGTAGCCGCGGATGAAAGCATTGCCGCTGCTCTCAAACGCCAGGGCATCCATCTTCCCCTATCCTGCGAACAAGGCATTTGCGGCACCTGCATTACGGCGGTGCTCGGCGGTATCCCCGATCACCGTGATGATATCCTGAGTGATGAGGAACGAGCTGCAAACGACCTGATCACGCCCTGCTGTTCTCGCTCGAAAAGCGATCTGTTGATACTTGATCTTTAAGCGGAAAGATGCCTCCGGATTATCCCAGCCCCTTTCCCGCTCCGCTCGACCTGCTCATTCACAACAGAAAGGCTGAAGGAAATGATGGACATAGCTCCCCTCGAAATCCTGAAAGAATTGTTCGATACAGCGGTGCGGTCGGCGGATCCTATGACGCTCATTCCTCCCCTGCTCGGCCCCAAACCGGCAGGACGGCTGTTGGTGATCGGTGCAGGCAAAGCATCGGCCCGTATGGCAGAGGCAGTGGAAAGCGTCTGGGGCGCTTGTGAAGGTCTTGTCATCACCCGTTATGGTTACGCTCGCCCCTGCCGCGGCATCGAGATTATCGAAGCCGGGCACCCCGTTCCAGATGAAACCGGCGTAACTGCAACACGCCGCCTTCTTGAATTGCTTGAAGGATGCGGACCAGAGGTTCATATCCTCGCCCTGATATCGGGAGGCGGCTCGGCTCTGCTAGTCTGTCCGGCAGGGGAGATTACCCTCGCTGAAAAACAGCAGATCACCAATCAGCTGCTTGCCTCCGGTGTTGCCATCGACAAGATCAATATCGTTCGCAAACATCTGTCCAAGGTCAAAGGCGGGCAGCTCGCCGCGGCGGCATATCCCGCCCATATGAGAACGCTGATGATTTCCGACGTGCCGGGCGACAATCCTGCCCACATCGCCTCCGGCCCAACCGTCGGCGATAACAGTACGGCAGCGGAGGCCCGCGCGATACTGGACGGGATCAAGGCGAAAATCCCGCCCTCCATTGAGGCTGTCCTTGCCGGATCGTCAGGAGTTCTGGCGCCGGGCTCCGAAGCCCTTTCCCACACGGAGAACCGGGTCATTGCCTCCCCCGCCCAGTCATTGGCAGCAGCCATGAAGCGCGCGCAAGACTATGGCGCTCAAGTCCGTATCCTTGGCGATGCCATCGAAGGCGAAGCGCGCGATATCGGAGAGCAGCAGGCGAAACTCGCCCTTGATCTGCAACACAAAATGAAACCGGGGGATGCGCCGCTCCTGCTGCTTTCCGGCGGGGAATGCACCGTCACCCGGCGCGGCGATGGTGTTGGCGGGCCCAATGCGGAATTTCTGTTGTCCGCCTTCACCACTCTGGCAGGCGCTGAAGGAATCTATGGCCTCGCCTGCGATACGGACGGCGTCGATGGGGCGGCAGAAGTCGCAGGTGCGATGATCGCTCCTGTCGCATGGCAGCGGGCTGTGGCAAGAGGATTAGATGTCCACGCCTTCCTTGAGAATAATGACAGCCACAGCTTTTTTGAAAAACTGGAGATGCAGATTATTACCGGTCCCACACTGACCAATGTCAATGATTTCAGGGCCTTTCTGATTTACCCTGTTGCTTGAAATACTAACCTTAATCATCTGAAATATCTGCGTTTACATCCTCATTTAATCGGTGGAGCGAAGCATGGATATCAAACGCCTGCTCGAAGACATCAGCGATATGGCGCGGCAGCATAAGGATTGCGGAAAAGTTGCCGACTATATCCCCGAACTTGCCCGAATTGACCCCGCACAGTTCGGCATCAGCGTCTGTCTCGCCAATGGGATGCAATATTCTGCCGGGGATGCCGCAACGCCCTTCTCCATTCAGAGCATTTCGAAGGTATTTTCGCTGGCCCTTGCGCTCGGCCGACTTGGTGACAGCCTGTGGAACCATGTCGGGCGGGAGCCGTCAGGCTATGCATTCGATTCCATTGTTCAGCTTGAGTATGAAAAAGGCATTCCGCGTAATCCCTTCATCAATGCCGGGGCAATTGTTGTGACGGACGCCATTCTGGCAGGCAGCACCCCGGCGGAAACCCTTGGCGAGTTGCTGCGCTTTATCCGCGTTGCCGCCGATGATGACGACATTCATATCAATGACCGCGTCGCGCTTTCGGAAAAGGCGACGGGCGCACGCAATACCGCCCTCGCTCATTTCATGCGATCTTTTGGCAATCTGCGGAACGAAATTGACCTCACGCTTGGCACGTATTTCCATCAATGCGCCATCGAAATGAACTGCGCACAGCTCGCAAGATCCGGCCGCTTCCTCATGAATGCGGAAGGAAGCATTATTCCGCGGCTGATTTCAAGCGCCCGCATCCGCCGCATCAATGCGTTGATGCTGACCTGTGGGCATTATAACGGATCAGGCGATTTTGCCTTCCGGGTTGGGCTCCCCGGAAAAAGCGGCGTCGGCGGCGGCATTCTGGTAATTGCGCCCAGGCGTGCCTCCATCGCGGTCTGGTCGCCGGGCCTTAACAGCTATGGCAATTCCAAACTCGGTACGGAAGCAATGGAAACCTTCGCGCAAAAAACCGGCTGGTCCGTCTTCGGATAGGAAGAGCTGCGATTATTCCCATCATATCCTCCTGCTGGGTTACAGGCTGTAGCTTTCCAGGGCATTCTTTGGAAACAGCTCCTCCATCGTCACGCGCCGTTCCGACAGCCCCTGCCGATGATGATGATCAAGAAAAGTCTCAATCGTTGTTTCATTGCCTGCAATACCATAGGACCAGAAACGATCGCCCATAAGTGCCCGCGCCTCGCGTAGATGATCTTCGACAAACGGCATCGTCACCTTGGTTGCGGAAGTATCTGAAAGAAGCTCCTCCGCCATCGCCTTGGAGGCCGAAAATGCCTTCATCAAAGCGCCCGCAAGGAAGGGGTGCGCCTCCAGCAGACTGCGGCGAACCCCCAGGAGATGCATGATCGGGAATATCCCGGTCTTTTTCCAGTAAGCGCTCGCGGTCTTTACCGTATTGCCAAACAGCCGGTCGATATCTGGATGATGTTCGTCATAGCATTTCGGGCTGCGCGGGCCGATAAACCCATCAATCTCCCCACTGATCAATAGATCATTGAGAGATTTGCCTTCCGGCGCCGGAGTAATCATCACATCGCTCGGCAGGTTGAACGCCAGTTTTTCAGGCCGCCCGGCAGAATTCATCCCTCCGCGCACCCAGTTTATATCAGACGGCTTTACGCCATATTCATCTTCCAGCAGCGCACGCGCCCAGACATTGGCGCTGAGTTGGTATTCTGCGATGCCAATCTTTTTCCCTTTCAGTTTTTCCGGAGAGGTGATTCCCTTATCGGTGCGGATATAGATGGCGCTGTGCCGGAAAGCACGGGAAAGGAAAATCGGCAACGCCTGATATTGCGAACGGTTTTGCGCGATGCTGAGGACCTGACTGGCGAAGGACACCTCCGATATATCGAAATCCTGATGACGAAAGGCGCGAAAGAACATCTCCTCAGGGGACAGAGCCATAAAAACCGGATCAACGCCGTCTATCTGCACACGCCCGTCGATCAGGGGCCGGTTCCTGTCATAGTCACCGACCGCAATTGAAAGCCGTAATTTGCTCATTCCCTTCTCCCGCTTTTACTTATTTTCTATAGGGTAGCCCGGCACGGCGACCTGTTCTTGCAGTGGTTGCCAATTTCCGCCTTGCGCACTTTTCAGAATGGCGTGGCAGACCTCCAGCGTCGCATGACCCCATCGAGCATTCTGGACGGGGAGATGGTTTTCCCGCACCATCTGCCAAATCGCGTCCATGACATATCTGCGACCGGCGGCGAGCGGCTCAACGGACAGTGTCGCCACGGCCTCATCCCCATATATCCGGATTTTTTCAGGGCCGATGCGAATATCAGCATGATCAAGGCTGAGCATAAGCTCGCCAAAATGCTCATTTCCATCGGGATCGCGTGGCAGCTCGCCAAGGCCAAAGCCCCGCATGGCTTTCAGGGCGGCCTCTTCCTCTGGGGTTTTCACCGTTCGAAGTTTTCGCCGGGCCGCACCATATGCCGAAGGATCCTTGCGCTGCCCCAACTCGCCCATCCAGCCCGCGCTCTCATCCCCATCAAAATGCGCATAGCCGGAATAAGTCAGGGTCGCGATGACGCCATTTTCAAATTCCAGCAGCGCCATATAGGCCCCTTCTGACGGACGCGCCTTATCCCAGTTACCCGTCAGCGCCGTAACCCGCCGCGCCTTTCCCCCCGCAAGCAGACGGACAATGTCGATATGATGGACGGCCTGACTGAAAATAACGCCGCCACCGGTTTTCGTCGTCAATTCCTCCGCCCGCCGGGGGCGATACATGAAATCGGTGTCATAGTTCGCCCGGATCATGCGCAGCGCGCCATATTTTCCGGACTTGATAATCTCCAGCGCCATGGCGATTTGCGGATCGAAACTATGACTGGGCCCGACGGCGACATGGCGATTGTTATGGTCCGCCGCATTGATGATTGCGCGGCTCTCATCAAGCGAGAGTGCTACCGGCTTTTCGATAAGCACATGCCGCCCGGCCGCAAGGGCCGCAAGGGCATGCTCCTTATGTAATTGATGCGGACTCGCGACATAAACGAGCTCAACGGCCGAATTGTTCAGCATTTCGGAGAGAGTTTCATAAGCCGGGGCAGAAAACCGGGCTGCGAATTCTTCCCGCGCCTCAACGCGCGGATCCACCGCCCCCACCAGCCGGATCCGTTTGTCGGCAAGAATTGAGGGAAGAGTCAACATAAAGGCCCGACCAAGGCCAACGACACCAAGGCCAAGCGCAGCAACCGGATTCGTCGGCATATCAGAGGTCAATCGTGATCTCCTCGTCTGCCGCACGTGAGACACAAATCATAATGAACCTGTCCCTCTCCTTGTCACTCAACACCAGATCCCGATGCTCCACATCTCCGTTTAGCAGGGCCGTTTTGCAGGCGCCGCAGGTGCCGCTCTCACAGGAGGAGCGTAAATCATACCCCCGTTCACGCAGGGTTTCGAGAATGGTCTGGTTTTTCGGAACCGTGATCCGCGCACCGGATTTTTTTAACAAGACGGTGAACTCCCTGTCATCGGCCTGGCTCACCTCGACCGGCTTGAAATCCTCGAAATGAATCTGCTGCTCCGGCCAATGCCCGGACATGTCCCGGACATCCTCCATCATCATCTTCGGGCCACAACAATAGACATGCGCCGCCGTCGGCTGCTCAAGATGCGGCCAGAGATCATAGAGATGCGCAGGATCGCCCCCATCATGGTGCAGGATGACCTTGGCGGCAAAATCGGCGGTCTCCACCTCGTCAGCGAAGACCGTATTTTCCCGCGACTGGGTGCAGTAGATGACCCGGAAATTCTGATGCCCGTCCGCGGCCAGCTTGTGGCACATGGACAGGATTGGCGTAATGCCAATACCTCCGGCAATGAAGAGATATTCATTGGCAGGAACCAGTTCGAAATTATTTTCAGGCGGCAGGATTTTCAAAATATCGCCCGCTTGAGTTTTCTCCACCATGCTCCGCGATGCGCCCCGCCCCGCCCTGTCCGCACGAACGGCGATGAGATAGCGATCCCTCTCCAACGGGCTGTTCGCAAGAGAATATTGCCGCATACTACCCTCAGGTGTCCTTACACCGATGTGCGAACCCGCGGAAAAGATCGGCAGTTCAGCTCCATCAACGGACTTCAATTCCAGAATACCATGATCAGGTCCGACAAGCCGCTTGTCCGTAATAACAACTTTTATAAATTCACTTTCCATCATATTTCCGGATACTCAGTGCTTTTGAAAATTATATTAGATATCTAATTTTATTTTTGCAAGGGCTAGACAAACCCGCAGTTTCGATTCTACATTGTTTTCTTAGATGTCTAAATTATTTTGGAGGCTTCGATGCTGACGCCAGAAGAGAATGATCTCTTGTGCCGTGTGGAAGGAAATGCGCCCATGGGGCAATTGATGCGCCGTCACTGGATACCGGCGTTGATGTCAGAGGAGCTTGTTACTGACGGCAAACCTGTCCGCGTTAAATTGCTGGGCGAGGAGCTTGTCGCCTTTCGTAATTCCGAAGGCAAAGTCGGGTTGCTGGATGAATTCTGTCCGCATCGCGGCCCTTCGCTTGCTTACGGCCGCAATGAACAATGCGGGCTTCGTTGCCTTTATCATGGCTGGAAATTCGATATTGAAGGAAATGTGGTCGAAATGCCGTCCGAGCCGGTCGGCACACCAATGAAAGAAAAGACGAAGATCAAATCCTATCCGACTGCGGAGGTTGGTGGCTTTGTTTGGGCTTATATGGGGCCGGCCGCGGAAAAGCCCGCATTTCAGCGCCCCCCCTTTTCCCCCGATGAGAGCACGCAAGTCTCCATTACCAAGGTAAAGGTCCCTTGCAACTGGGCGCAAGTACAGGAAGGGCAGATCGACTCTGCCCATTCCTCCAGCCTGCATTCATCCGATATGGTACCGGCCCGCGTTGAATCGGCGGGCGCAACATCGACCAACTGGACACGCCCTTCCACGGACAAAGCCCCGCGCATGATCTCGCAGGTGACGCCATATGGTTTTCGCTATGTTGCGTTGCGCAGGCCAATCAAGAATGCGCAAACCCATGATTATGCCCGCATTACCGTTTACGTCGCGCCGTTCATATCCCTGATCCCGCCGAATTCCTCCTATAATGTGGCAAGCGTGGTGGTTCCGGCCGATGATACATCCACCTGGTTCTATTTCATCTCCTGGGGCGGTACGGATACAGTCGGCACGGACGAATGGCGCGCCTTCAACCATCTGGTGAAGGGCGTCGATATTGACGAGCATTACAATTCCCGGCGCACCATGGACAATGATTTTGGACAGGACCGCGATGCAATGGCCAGCGGGAACTTCACCGGCATCAAGGGCATCCCCAATCAGGATATCGCCATGTGGGTCAGCATGGGCAAAATAGCTGACCGCAGGCGTGATACATTGGGGGCCAGCGATATTGCCGTCGTCGAATTCCGCCGTCTCATGGTGGAGGCGGTGAAACAGTTCCGTGATGGCGCCGCTGCAGCCATCGGGACAGCAGAACCGCGGGTGCCGCAAATCGAGATTGCCTCCTATCAGGGGATTGTCTCCAAGGGAACGGACTGGCTCACCCTTGGCACACAGGAAACCGAACAGGCCATCCTAAACAATATGGCAAAGGCAGCTTCCTGAGTTCTCTTGCGCGAAATATCTCTTGTCGCCCTATAGATTCCCGGCTCCCAAACTCCTTGTTGAGGGGATTTTCTTTCCCTCGGCAAGGGCGTTGGCTTCATCAAGCGCAAGATTTCTCACCATTTTCAGCAGCGCACTACGCACCACCTTCTGCGTTTCCTCATCAATGCCCGCCAGTGCAACCTGGTTCACCTCCTGCGCCAGCGGAACCAGTTTGCTTTCCAGCGCCTTCCCTGCCTTGGTCAGGAAGATATATTGCTTCTTCAGATTACCTTCGCGGCGACGGCGGGTCACATAGCCAAGTTCAACCATCTTGGTGATCGCCGTATGGGCCGTCGGCTCCGTCAGGCCGACCTGTATAGCCAGATCACGCTGGGTAACACCATCGCGATGCCACATGGCGCGCAGAAAAATCCAGTGACCGAAGGAAACGCCGTAATCGGCAAGCCGGGTCTGCAATGATCGGTTGAATCCACGCGCCAGATCCCGAACCAGATGGGCAATACGATCATCCGGATTTATCTGATCCCAATGCGCCAGAATTGCACGGGTTGTCGCATCCGCCTCGATCCGCTCTTTTTCCGATTTGTTCATGTTCGCCCATTTCTGTGGATCACAACTCTACGCACAAGAGGCTTTTTCCTTTGCCCGTAAATACTGCACTGCAATACAGTTTACCCTTTTCTTAAAGGAAGGGAAACCATTGCGTTACAAATATTAACCATAACAGGCGCGTTGTCTTATCGGCCGGATAACTTCATGTTTCAGATACTGAAAGACTTACATGCTATTTGGCAGCAGCAGGGATATCGCCGGAATAAACAGCAGCAACAAAAGAATAATCCCTTCCGCAATCAGAAATCTGGATATACCCGCGAAAATTGAACTCAACTCCACGTCTCGTCCGACAACTGCCTTGATGACAAAGGCGTTGAGACCCACAGGCGGTGTAATCAGGCCGATTTCCAGCAGCTTGACGACGATGACACCAAACCAGATCAGATCCATCCCCATATTCTCTATCAGAGGTACAGAAACGGGCAAAGTGAGCAGCAGGATGCCAATCGGGTCCAGAAACATGCCCAGCACAAGAAACATCAGGCAGATCACCCCGATGACAACCCAGTCGGAGACATTGGCCGCCTCGATATGATGGATGATCCAGGGGGATACTTCCGTAAGGGAAATGAAAGAGACGAAAATCTTCGCGCCGAAAACGATCATGAAGATCATGGCCGTCTGATAGGCCGTTTCTTTCAATGATTCAAAAAAGCTCGACCAGGTCAGCCGCCGGAGGATAAAGCCGAGGAGCACCGCAACGCCCGCGCTGACCGCCGCCGCCTCTGTTGTTGTGAAAAAGCCGCCATAGATACCAACCACGATGATCAGAAACAGTAGAATTGCGGGCCACGCCTGCGCAGCGGCCCGTCGCCGGGCGCCCGGGACCCGCTCTTCCCCGAAAGTCGGCGCCTCCGCCGGATTTATTTTCACCCAGAGCATGACAACGATAATAAACCCGGCAATGGATACGAGACCTGGCAGAATGCCCGCCAGAAACAGCTTGCTGATGGAGGTTTCCGTGAAAATGCCATAAAGAATGAAAGGCACACTCGGCGGTATAAGAGATCCCAGCGTGCCGCCAACTGCAACCGAAGACGTCGCGAGCCGAGGGCCATACCCCGCCTTCAGCATTTCCGGCGTGCAGATCCGCCCCATTGCGGCCGCGCAGGCGACACTGGAACCCGTAATCGCCGAAAACCCGCCACAGCCGAGAATGGATGCAATGGCGAGCCCGCCCGGTAGCCTCGCCAACCAGACTCGCGCCGCATTATAGATGTCTGTCGTAATGCGGGCATGAAACGCTACCTGGCTCAGCAGAATAAACAAAGGCACCATTGTCAGTTCAAATGAATGCACGAAGGCATAGCTGTTTGCCGTGACAATCGTCGCCGCGCTACGCCAGCCAGCATCTGCATTAAAGTCCCCACCTTCAGGCCAGGCATAGAAAAGGAAGGTGCAGCCAACCGCCACCGCCCCTAAAGCAAAGGCAATGGGAACCCGCAGAACCAACAGCAGCACGACCAGCAGAAAGCCGCAAATTCCGAGCATAAACGGATCCATCTGCTATTCCTTTACTTTCGGTTCATCATAATCATAGAGGCGTAACAGATCCGTGATCAGAACCAGCAGCATACGGACAAGCATCAGCGCAAAGCCGATAAAAAACATAGTCCGGCCTGGCCATTCCGGCAGATACAGGTCACCATCAAAATAGCTGCCATACTCAATCGCCGTCACAAGGTCCATCCATGTGGCATATGTCAGCGGCACAACCATCACCAGACCGACAAGGGCTGCGAACATATCCAGCAGGATACGCGCCCGGCCCGTTGCCCAGTTGGTAAACAGCTCCACCGCGATATGGCCGCGATCGGCGGTCACAAAGGCCCAAGGCAGAGCCACCAGTGTCACCATCAATTCCCCCGCGATAATCAGGTCATCTGGAATGATCGAGCCCACGAAATACCGGGCCACCACGGTGACAATAATCATGGAACCGAGAACAGCTATGCCCGCACAGGAAAGCCACAGCCCTAGTTTTTCGAGCCAGACAAGGATTGCCGGATCAAGCCGACGCAGATCCGACAGATCCTCTTTCGGGAGGCCTATTTCCTGTTCCACGGATAGCCCTGCTCATCACGAATTTTTTCATATTTTGCAACCAGCGCCATATAGCTGTCGTAAATGTCCTGTGCTGGCAGACCATCTTTGGTCATCCGCTCGATCCAGCCGGGAACCTTGTCATAGCCCATCTGTTCGAGTTTTTTCTTGTCGGCGGGATCCATCGCCGCGACTTCAACCGGATCATCACCGCTGGTCATACGTTCCAGAGCCTTCACATTGGCTTCGGTCAACTGCTGCGCAAACCGGTCAATGAAATCCGATGTGATTTGGCGAATAATCTGCTGATTTTCCTTGGAAATCTCGTTAAATGCCTCTTTATTCATCACAATGCCATAGGACAGATGCTGCCCCCAATTCAGCTCCGTCAGCTTCTTGGCCACTTCATTCTGTTTGAACACCTCGATGGCGTAGAGATAATTCTGGTTACATTCCACCACACCGGAATCAAGCGCGGTATAGACCTTGCCCTGGCTCATCCGGACCACATCTGCCCCGAGATCTTTCAGCACGTCGCCATAGGAGCCCGCCGCGCGGATCTTAGTGCCTTTGATATCATCCAGCGTCGTGATGAACTTGTCTTTGCAGAGGATCTGAATCGCGCTGGTCGACAGGTTTGTGAGATAGACGAGGTTGAGCTCATCGAACATCTTCTGCAATGCCGGATGGGTCAGAGACAGCTCATAGATAGCCCGCATCCCAACCCAGACATCGGCATTGGCAATCGGCACATCACCCACGCTGTAGGCCGCCAGTTCTTTCGGCGTATAGGCGGATATGATCGCAGCAATATCCGCCGCGCGGTTACCAACCCCCTTCAAGCCGGAGCGTGAATCAAGCAACGCGCCGCCCCAGTGAATATCCGCCGTTACCTCGCCATTTGTCCGTTTGCCGATTTCATCGGCCATCCATTGCAGGTTATTGGCCTGCACGCCCCGGTTCGGCTGCCCTTCAGACCAGCGCAGCTTCGTCTGCGCCAGCGCTGTTGTCGAGAGTGCAACAGCAGCCGAAAGCGTTACGGCGGCCACGGCCCTTGTCCAGTTTCTTGTCAGTCTCATTTGGTAGGTCTCCCGCGTTGATTTTTCCATATGGAGTAAAATCCGCTCTCCCGCTCCTAGCCGGAATTATCGGTTTCCACCCCTTCCCCGTCGTCTTATTTTTATTTCTTATTTCACAAATTTATTAGATATCTAATTATTGTCAAGGAACAATGGTGCCCCACTCAAGCCCGCTGTCAATATGACTTTGGCAGCCCCAGAACATGCTCCCCAATATAATTCAGGATCATTTCACCACTAACGGGGGCGAGCCGCGCCAGAAAGATTTCCCGGAAATATCGTTCGACATGAAATTCCTTCGCATAGCCCATGCCACCATGGGTCATCACGGCCCGTTCAACCGCCGTAAACCCCGCTTCTGCTGCCAGATATTTCGCGGCATTCGCCTCCGCCCCACATGGCTTTCCGGCGTCGTAGAGCTTCGCTGCCTGAAAACACATCAGGTTGGCCGCCTCAAGCTGCGCCCAGGCATCGGCAAGCGGATGCTGAATGCCTTGGTTCATCCCGATGGGACGACCGAACACCACGCGTTCCTTCGCATATTCCACGGCCCGGCGCAGTCCAGCCCGGCCATAACCGACAGTTTCCGCCCCGATCAGGATGCGCTCCGCATTAATGCCATGCAGAATATATTTGAATCCTTTGCCCTCTTCTCCGATCAGATCATCCTTGGAAACCGGCAGGCCATCAATAAACACGGCGTTTGAATCGACCGCCTTGCGGCCCATTTTGTCAATTCTCTGCACATCCACATATTTACGGTCGAGATCGGTATAAAAAAGCGACATGCCACCGGTCGGTTTACTGCATTTATCGCGTGGCGTTGTTCGGACCAGCAGCAGGATCTTGTTGGCCCGCTGGGCAGTGGAGGTCCACATCTTGCGGCCATTGATAATGTACTTGCCGCCGTCCCATTCGGCCTTTGTCTCGATTGCCGAGGTATCGAGGCCCGCATTGGGTTCCGTCACGCCGAAACAGCAGCGGTCTTCCCCGCGGATGAGCGGTGGCAACATCCGCTGTTTCTGCTCCTCCGTCCCGTAGGCAACGATGGGGCTCGGCCCGAAGATATTGATATGAACCCCGCCTCCGCCCGTATATCCCGCCCCGGATTCCGTGATAGCCTGCATCATGATGCAGGCCTCCGTAACGCCAAGACCCGCCCCGCCATATGCTTCCGGCATGGCAATGCCGAGCCAGCCATCCGCCGCAATATCCTCTACGAATTCTTCTGGAAACTGACCATCGGTATCCCGCTCCAGCCAATAGTTAGCGCTGTATTTCTGGCATTTCCTGTCGATGGCATCACAAATTGCCATCTGTTCCTCGGTCCACCCCAAATCGATCATTACTCCCTCCACATTTCCTGACGGGATCTGTCGCTAAGCCTGCTTGCTGCAGGTCTCGACAATTCCGGCCGCCATTAATTTTTCGATATCCTTCTCCGAAAAGCCAATTTCCTCGAGCAGCTGAATGCTATGCTCACCAAGCTCCGGGGCGCGACACGCGGGACGTTTCGTAACGCCGTCAATCCAGAGTGGGCTGTTGACAGTACGATCTGCCTTTCCTTCGAGACCATAAAGTGGCGTTAAAGCGCCGCTGGCATTTGCCTGAATATCCTCCGGGATATCCCGCAGCCGGTGAACGGCGCCAAAGGGAATGTTTTTCGCATCCAGCCGTTGTTGCCAGTGAGCCATGTCGCGGGAGAGAAAGATCGCATCGAGAATTTCGATCAGTTCGCCCGCATGGGCGTGCCGTGCCGCCATAGTTGCGAAACGGGGGTCCTGTTGCAGTTCCTCCCGCTCGATCACGGTCAGCAGATCAGGCCAACGCTTCTGTTCCGGCAGCAAGACAAGGTGAAACCAGCGATCATCCGATGTGCGATAGAGATTATGAAGGGCATTATCCGCCGCCTCCCGCGCCGGGCGATAATCATACTCGGCCCCGGCCAACATCGCCTGCACCTGCACCGAATTGCACCACAGACCATTGGCCATCAGGTTCGATTTGACGGACGCCCCCTCGCCCGTCACTTCTCGGCGATACAACGCCGTCATGATCGAGGCAAAAAGGGTAATTGCGGAGATATGATCACCCATGCCGAGGGCAACGCGGGAGGGCGGCGCATCCGGCGCCGGGCGAATGGTGTCCATCAGCCCGGTTCGCGCCCAGAGCGCCGTGTGATCGAAGCCGGACCTTTCCGCTTCGGGTCCCTCCTCCCCATAGGCGGAGAAGGATGCGTAGATAAGCCGCGGGTTCAACGCCTTCAGATCGTCATAAGCAAGACCCAGCTTTTTCCGGCTTTTGAGTGGGGTATTCAGGATCAGCACACCCGCGTCACGCAGCAGCCGGTGAAAAACGGCCATCCCCTCTGGCGCCGCAAGGTCTAGGGCAAGGCTGCGCTTGTTGCGGTTATCCATCTGCCAGCTATAGGCGATCTCGCATGGTGGGTTGCCCGCTGACAGATGCACCTGGCGATAAGGATCCCCTGTTCCGGGCGGCTCCACCTTGATCACATCCGCTCCGAAATCCGCAAGGATTGCCGCTGCCGCCGGTCCGGCGATATAGCTGGACGCATCCAGCACACGGAGACGGGATAAGAGGGTATTCGATGCCGGTGCGGGAGAATTTCCAGCCATATCAGCGGCCCTTCCAGACCGGGGCGCGTTTTTCGGCGAACGCACGCGGGCCTTCCTTGCCATCTTCACTTTCCCAATCGACCTGAATGCGCTTCTCATGCATATGGTCATAGAGCGGCCGCCAGGCATACCGCAGATCAAAAGCTCGCTGGAAAGTTTCCTTCTGGGTCTGAACCGCAAGGGGAGCCTGCTTGGCAATGATTTTTGCAATTTCCAGCGCGCGTTCCACCAGCCGTTCCGCCGGGACGATTTCCGTGACAATGCCAAGCTCATAAGCCCGCTGCGCCGCCATCCGCTCCGCCGTTCCCATATAGGCCATGCGGCGGATCGGCCCCTGCGGCACCCGCAGAGCCATGCCCAGCATTTCCCTGAGCGGCACCCAGCCGACGCTGACATGCGGTTCAAGGAAGGTGGCACTTTCCGACGCGATGGCAAAATCCGCCTGCCACATGAAATGCCAGCCACCCCCGGCGACAACGCCATTCACCGCACAGATAACAGGCTTGAAGAAATTTTCCGGCACATCACCCCAGGCATCGAACCCCGTATCACCCGCCTCGGAAGCGAGCTTCATATCGGCGCCGGTGCAGAAATGGCGTGTTCCCGCGCCGGTCAGAACCACCGCCCGCACCGCGTCATTTTTCATAAGTTCCGGCCATAACGCAATCAGCGCATGGGCCATGGCGGCGTCGCTGGCATTGCCGGCTTCCGGCCTGTTGAGGGTTACGAGCGCAACGCCTTCATCAATCTCGCAAAGAACCGGTTGAGATCCCATCATAAACACTCCCTGTCTGGCGCTTTTGCGCAGTTTTTATATAACGGAATGTTTAATTAGATATCCAAACCAGTCAAGTTAGATATCTAAGAAAAAGGTGTAAATACTACAGAATGAATAGCTCTCGACATAATTATTATAACGCCGGATGCCCTTATCACGATCAAATAAAAAAGCTCCCGGAAGAAGATAATCTCCCGGGAGCGGTATAAACATAAACCATCAAAGCGGAGATCTAACGGGCGGCATAGCCGCCATCAAGCGCGAGTTCGGTTCCGGTCATGAAAGAGGATTCGTCACTGGCAAGGAATAGCGCGCCATAGGCAATCTCGATCGGTTCCGCCCGGCGACCGAGCAGATTACGCCGTTTCACCAGTTCGGCGAATTTCTCCTGTGAGATATTGCGCGTGGCGAGCGATCCGTCGAACATCGGCGTGACTGTCCCTCCGGGATGCAGGGAATTGCACCGGATATGATAGCCAAACTCTGCCACCTCGACCGCGACAGCCTTTGAGAAAAGCCTGACCCCACCCTTTGACATGGTATAAATGCCAGATCGCGCGGTTCCGACAAATCCCGCGGTCGAAGAGACGTTAATGATGGACCCCATCGGCAGATCCCTCCCCCGATGCTTCATATGCCGGATGGCATATTTGCAACCAAGAAACACCCCCTTCAGATTAACATCACAAACTTTGTTATAAATCTCGACAGTCGTGTCCTCAATCGGTGTCTGGTCGCCGACGCCAGCGCAGTTCATCAATACATCAACCCGGCCAAACTGATCCACCGCCTTTGTGAAGGCCGTCTGCCAGTCCGCCTCGGATGTTACATCCATCGGCATGGCCAGGGCGGAGCCGCCCGCATCTGTGATGCTTTTAGCCGCTTTACTGCACGCCTCTTTATTGAGGTCGCAAATAATGACATTTGCCCCCTCCTCCGCAAAAAGGGTTGCGGTGGCAAGGCCTATGCCACTGCCCGCACCGGTAATGATAGCTGTTTTTCCCGTAAGCCGCGCCATTCCCCCCTCCATCAGATCGGGAACCGCTCGCGCGTCCAAGCGACGAGGCGCTCCAATACATGGTTCAGCGTCTCGTTGCCGTTATCTCCTTCATCCGGTTCGAAGTAATGCAACGCCTCCGGAATATCCCAATATTCCTTATCCTCTGACTGGATGGTGTTGAAGGTCACCTGGGAATGGGTGGCAGGGAAAACCTCCAGGTCCTTGCCCGCATGAATAACCACCGCGGGTTCGGTAATGGACGACCCGCTATGCAGAATGCTCGCGTTTGAAGACAAACCCGACCATGTCGAAAGCCAGCCATGCGGTGTCATGATTCTGGCAAAACCGAACCGCTGAAAATTCATCAGATCTGGACGCGGACTCATGATCGATCCATAACCGCGCGGCGAAGGATCCAGCGTCTTATCGGCATAATGCAAATTCGCCATTGTCCGGTAGATCACCATGACCGGTTCGAAATACTGCTGCTGCATCACCCGGCGCTGGACATCGGCGGGAAGGTCTTCAAAATATTCGCTGCCATGTATCCGCGCAGCATCCTCTGCTTCCTTGATCCATTCACGGGCAATACTGTCGAGCCGCTGGACACGGGCAAGCTGACCGTCGCGGAATTTTTTAACAAACTCCGGAGAATATTCCACCCACTCTGGTGCTGGTTTGAAACCGTTCGCCGGATCATACATATCAAATTCCGGATTGGTTTTAAGCGGGTCATGCTCATCCGCAACAGACGGATCGATGACCTCATTAATGATCAGGCCTTCGCCCGTATGCGCCGCCATATAGATATGGGCATCGCCGGGAATGAGTTCCGCCTTTTCAAGCCCGGTCGGGCGACCCCCGGGGGTAAATTTGATACGGTCTTCTGGCTTCGCGACCGCCTGTGACTGATAAAAGGAAAACAGCGATCCCCCACCGGAATTGCCAAGCAGGATGATCTTTTCAGCCCCGTTTTCCTTGAGCCATTTCATATAGGCGGCGATATCGAGAACTAGCTTTTCATGCAGGCAGTCGGAATCATTGTTAAGGCTGCGCATATTCGCGCCCATGCAGCCATAACCCGCCTTCAGAAATCCGGGAAAGGCATGATGTTCGGAAAAATCCCCGCGCGGATGGGCCGCAATGACGACCACTTTCGGATTTGGATTGTTATCGGGCCGCCAGAAGGTGCCGCGCACCCGTGTCTTGTCCGCCGCATCAAGCGTCACAGCAATGCCGGTTACCCCTTCAACCGGATCACGGAAACGGATCTGCGTTCCATGCCAGTATGTTTTAGAAAGTAGTCTCATAGCTCCAGGGTCCTCCACATAATTTTATTTTATCAAAGCATTGTATTTGGCAGGATGAGTGAGAGTATCGGGAATGCCAGCAGCAACCCGAGAACAATTATTTCGGCGATCAGGAAACGGCTAATTCCGGCGAAAATGGTATGAACGGGAATATCCCTTCCCACCACCGATTTGACGACGAAAGCATTCAGACCAACTGGCGGCGTGATCAGGCCGATTTCCAGCAGCTTGACAACAATAACCCCGAACCAGATCAGGTTATATCCCATGTCCTCAATTAACGGCACGGTGATCGGCAGGGTGAGCAGCAGAATGCCGATCGGATCAAGAAACATGCCGAGCAGAATAAACGCGAGGGTGATCAGCCCGATAATCATCCAGTTGGCGAGATTGGCATCCTGAAGTTCGGCAATCAGCCAGGGCGCAACCCCGGTGAGCGAAATAAAGGAAACAAAAATCTTGGCGCCAAAAGCAATCAGGAAAATCATCGCCGTTTGATAAGCTGTTTCGCGCAGTGAATTGATGAAGCTCGCAAGATCAAGCCGCTTGAGCAGCACACCAATGATGGTTGCCACAACAACGCTGATTGCCGCCGCTTCGGTCGTCGTGAAAAAGCCGCCAAAAATTCCGAAAATAATAATGCCGAACAGGGTAACCGCCGGCCAGGTGCGAAGCGCCGCCCGGCGCCTGTCTCCGCGCTTGAGTTCCATCTCCACCACCGGCGCCTCTGCCGGGTTGAATTTAACCCAGCTCAGGACAACGATGATAAAAGCAACGAGAGAGATCAGCCCCGGAAGCAAGCCCGCCATAAACAGCTTGCTCACCGACTGTTCCGTGAAAATGCCATAGAGAATGAAAGGAACGCTCGGCGGAATGAGGGAGCCAAGCGTCCCACCAACCGCGACAGATGACGTTGCAAGCCGCCGCCCATATCCATAGCGCAGCATCTCTGGCGTACAAATGCGGCCCATGGCGGCGGCGCAGGCGACGCTGGAACCGGTGATGGCGGAAAAGCCGCCGCACCCCATGATCGAGGCAATGGCAAGCCCGCCCGGCACCCGGGCCAGCCAGACCCGCATCGCATAATATATATCCGTCGTTATACCCGTGTGAAAGGCAAGATGGCTGAGCGCGATAAACAGCGGCAGCATGATCAACTCGAACGAATGTACGAAATCATAGGTGTTCGATGTCAGAACCGGCGCTGCCGCCCTCCAGCCGCGGATCAGATCAATTTCGCCGCCGACTGGCCAGGAGTAGTAAGCAATGGTGCAGACTACGGCGACGGATCCCAGCGAAAAGGCAATGGGAACACGCGCGATCAGCAAAATCAAAACAGCGAAAAAGCCGCCAAGTCCAAGGAGAAGGGGATCCATCAGAGTAAATCTTTATGTGTAGTGACGCTTTCGCGGCGATAATTGTATAATCGACACGCATCATCCCTGAGTAAGAAAGCAAAGCGCGCCAGCATCAGGGCATAGCCAAGAAAAAACATCAACCGCCCGGGCCATTGCGGTAGATACAGATCCCCATCGAAATAGCTGCCGTAATCAATTGAGGTCATCAGCGCACTACCAACGGCCAGCGTAAGGGGAACCATCATAACGAGGGCGGCAAAAGTGGACAGAATATCCAGCCAGATATTACCCCTGCCCTTTACCCGCGTCGTAAAAACCTCGACCGCGATATGACCGCGATCCGCCGTTACAATGGCCCAGGGCAAAGCGACCAGCGCAACCATAAGCTCGCCCGCAATAATAATATCGTCCGGTATGGCCGAGCCGATAACAAGGCGCCCCGCAATGGACACAGTCACCAGCAGCGCCAGAACAACAATCGCAATGACGGACAGATCAAGACCGGCTTTCTCAATCACCGAGAGGAAGCGCGGACCGGGCAGATTTTCCCGGTCCAGCCCCGCGCCAGATTCTACTTCGGCGCCCATGGATACCCCTTCGTATCCCGAATTTCCTCATATTTCGCAACCAGCTTCAGATAGGTATCGAAAATATCCTGCCCGGGAAGACCGGCATCATTTGCCCGTTCCACCCAGCTATCAAAATATTTCATCCCCTGGGCTTCCAGCTTCGCCTGCGCCTCTGGCGTCATCTTGGCAACCTCAACGGCATCGGCCCCTTCGGTTATTGCCTTGAAGCTTTTGTCATAGGCTTCGATCGAGGCCTTCGCGTGCACATCAATGAACTCGGAAGAAAGATCCCGAACGAGTTTCTGCTGATCGGGTGTCAGGTTATTAAAGCTGTTTTTGTTCATGACCACGCCAAAAGCAAGATTCTGCCCCCAGTCAAGCCGGGTCAGCTTTTTGGCAACTTCATTCTGTTTGAGTGCGTCGATGGCCGTCATATAATTCATGTTGCAATCAACAACCCCGGAATCGAGAGCGCTGTATACCTTCGGTTGCTCCATGCGCACCACATTGGCGCCGAAATCGCTGAAAGCCTGACCATAAGGGCCAACAGCGCGTATTTTCAATCCTTTAAGATCATCCGTTGTCTCAACATGTGTGTTCTTACACAGAAGCTGCACCGCACCGGTTGTCACATTGGTCAGATAGACGAGATTCAGATCGTCCCACATTTTTTGCAGGGCCGGATGAGTCGTCGCAAGTTCATAGATTGCCCGCATGCCAACCCAGATGTCGGAATTGGCCAGCGGCAAATCGCCAATACTATAGCCAGTCAGTTCTTTCGGATTATAAGCAGCCACAATCGTACCAACATCCGCCGAGCCACTACCGACGCCAACCGTCGTTGCACTCCATTTCAGCAGTGCCCCCGCCCAGTGAAAATCGACTTTGATTTCACCATTGCTCTGTTTGGCAAGCTCATCTGCAAACCATTCATAGGTTTCGGCGCGCGCGCCCCGGTTCGGGTTGCCATCAACCCAGCTCAAGGCCGTTTGGGCAGATGCGCCCGGCCCGAACGCCATCACCGACAGCAGACTGCCGCCGAGGAGCGCCATAGTTTTAAGGTGACGTTTCATTTCCACTCCCTATCAAATTTATTTTCCCTGACGTCCGCTCACACAGATATTCATCTTGTTTCGCCGATATTATCGGCCCTTGAGGGGATCGCAATTACGCTGTCTGTTTTTTTAAGCTGACAGCCGGTTTCCTTGCCTCCCAGGAAACTTGCCGCCACTAATACTTAGATGCCTAAGTTTAATGAGTTTGGCCAGCGCCGAATATAATGTCAAGTTCAAAAGTCATAACAATTCTAAACAAGAAAAAGATGCTTATATGCAGAAAAATTGAACTGTCGATTAGACATAATCAGGATATTACAATAATATTTTTATCATTATAATACATATAGTTAATAATTTTTTATGATCTGAATTATAAATTATGATCGACCTCCAGATTTGCGGATTCGGTCTTTCCAAAAGGTCCTATGGCAATTGGTTTTTGCTATAGAATAGCCGGTTTTTTACACCTCTCGAAATGATGCCATCCATCAATCTGACAGGCCATTACAGCAAAAAACCAGCCGCATCGAATAGAACGAAAGGGACAAGGTCGGCCGCTCATAAGAAATGGTCCGCTGACCCCACGCACGACACGTTCGGGCATACCGGTAGATTATTCTAGCGGAGGAATTTAACAGATCGCGCAATCATATATGCGCGATAATCTGCTGGAACCCACTCGCCTCTCGGAAAGGCAAAACGGGATCAAAGTCACATAATATCAGTCTGGCGTTGACTTTCGGGCGGACAATCTATCATTCAGCATGGCAATCCACATATTGATCACATCACCTTCATGTCCGTTTGCCTCCTCCAGGCTGCCCTGCATGGACAGCCCACGAAACAGGCAAACGGTCATCTGCATGATGATATCACGATCCTGCTCCGCGCCCGTTCCTTCAAATATCTGGCGCCACAATGCCTGGCGCAGGGCCGACAGCTCATTGAGAGATTCCACTAGTCCCTGATGCAGCTGCTCATCACCACGAGCCGCCAACATCAACTCCAGCGCAGCCACATATTGCGGATGGCCGAAAATTTCCTTCCACAGAAACCGGATATAACTTTCAACGGTAATCTGCACGGCCGCATCCCCGACCACCGCAGCACGCTTATATTCCCAATCCTGAAGCAGATATTTAAACGACGTAATGACAAGATCATATTTAGTTGGGAAATGATGTGTCTGGGCGCCGCGGGAGACACCGGCTCGCTCCGCAATCATTGTTGTCGTCGTCTTTTCATAACCAACATCGGTAATGACTTCCAGTGTCGCCCGGCAAAGCCGGTCTCTCATCTCCTGCGTCCGTTCCGCCTGGGATCGATGCGCTGTCTTCTTCATGGAAAATTCTCAACCCACTATTAATAAAATTAACTTCATTTCCTGCAAAATTCCGGCGGATATCGCCTGCGGCCCCTCAATAAACCATTGCATGGACAGAGTCACCGCAAGAAATAGAATAGCCGCCTATTGACAAACAAACAAACATGTTTGTATTTTTAAATCACTGGAGACCCTTCTTATATGGCACGCATCATAGAAATGGGTTTTCAAGACGTCAAACAGGAATACAAAATGATGTATCCTGACAGATGAGCCTCAACAGGGAGATTTGACAAATGGGAAAGTTTAAAAAGACGGCTGTGTCCGTCCTTGCACTGGGCGCGCTGCTTCTCGCTCCCGTCATTACGTCGAAGAGCAGCCTCGCCGCCGACACGAAATGGATCAGCGGAGGTCTTGGCACCGAAAGCTCCGATGAAGGCAAGGCTGCCAAGAAATTCCGCGAACTGGTCGCCGAACGTTCCGGCGGGCGAATCCAGATCAACCACCACGACGGCGGACAACTTGGCAATGGCCAGGAACAGATGGAAGCGGTGTCAATCGGCACGCAGCAGATGTTCATTTCCGCCGGATCGCAGGCCTCCCGCCTCGTCAAGGCTTTCGGCGTCATCGATGCGGCTTTCCTGTTCAAAGATTTTTCTCATATGGATCGCTTTATGAAATCTGATATGGGGCAAGAGCTTAACCAGCAGTTAATTGACGAATTTGGGGTGCGTGTCGTCGCATCCAATTGGTATTCACTGCCACGCTGGCTCATGCATAAAAGCAAATTCATTGAATCCGTCGATGATGTGAAAGGCGTTCGCACCCGCACCGCCACCGTACCCATGTATGTACAGAATTATGAAAATATGGGCGCAATCGGGGTGCAAATCGCATATGGCGAACAGTATCTGGCGCTCAGTCAGGGTGTTGTGGAGATGACTGAATCTGCCGCTAACCGCATTCTGCCAACCAAACTTTATGAAGTCGCTCCCTATATTACCGAGGCGGACATGATGTTTCCGCAGGTCAGTGTCTTTGTAAATGAAAAAGCCTGGGCAACGCTCAGCCCGGAAGATCAGAAGCTGATCACCGAAGCCGCGGAAGAAGCGGGCGATTATCAGACCAAGCTGGCTCAGGATGGATTCGCCAAGCAGCGTGAGGAAATCATCGCCAAAGGCGGAAAGTTCCAGCGCATGGATGAAAAAGTACGTCAGCAGTTTGTCGAGAATACGAGCAAAAATATCGACATCATGGTTGAAAAGGGTCTTATTCCCGCTGGCTGGTTTGAAAAGATCACGGCGCTCCGGGAAGTCAACTGACGTTCCAGCCCTTCGGACAATCCGGCAGGCCCCTTCCCAGTTTCAATCCGGTCGGGGCCTGTCGCAATATCCATATCTTCGGGGATACAAACAATCATGCGCCGTCTATTCGAAACATTCTGCATCGGGCTGGAGAAAATTACCGGGATCATATGCGTCCTGTTGATGTTTACCATTGTCATTGCAATGGCCTGTCAGATTTTCTTTCGCTACTTTTTTAACTTACCCCTCCCCTATACGGATGAAATCAGCCTGATTTCACTGACCTGGATGACCTTTCTCGGTGCCGGATGGATTTATCGGAGACGGGCGCATATTACTGTCGAGCTTCTCTCGGAAACCGGATCCCAAACGCCTTTTCTACGTATCACCGATTTTATCGGCCAGATCAGCGTTATCGCCATTCTGCTACTGCTGGCCTCACAAGCGCTTGAACTTACGCCGCAGGCAATGCGCCTTGAAATGGGGACATTGGAATTGTCGCGCTTCTTTATGCATTACCTGCCTTTGCTGATCAGCTGCGTGATTATTGTGATATTCGCCGTCGAACATGCCTTTAATGCCTTCTTCACACAGGCAGAAAAAGAGATGCATGTTGTCACATCGGCTTCCGAATAAGGGGACGCGTCATGTTGTTTGCAATTATACTGGCGCTGTTCCTGATCCTGATTTTGATCCGGGTCCCAATCGCCTTCGCGATGCTTATTACTGCCGCTGTCTATCTTCTTGCCGCAGATATCTCGCTTGTCCTGCTCGCCCAGAAGGTGGCGGGCGGCGTTGATTCCTTCTCCCTGCTCGCGGTGCCGCTGTTCCTGCTAGCGGGATTTCTGATGAATACGATGGGCATTACCGAAAGGATCTTTGCTTTCGCCGGGGCGCTTGTCCGCCATATTCCGGGAGGGCTCGGGCATGTCAATGTTCTCGCATCCGTTATCTTTGCAGGGATGTCCGGCTCTATCATTGCGGATGCTGGCGGGCTTGGCGCGGTGGAGATCAAGGCCATGCGTGAGGCCGGCTATCGTGATCGGTTCAGCGCGGCCATTACGGCCGCGTCGGCCTTGATCGGCCCGATCATTCCACCGTCCATTATCATGGTGATCTATGCCTTTGTGACCGAGGTTTCGGTCGGGCGGCTGTTTCTTGCCGGCGTCATTCCGGGCCTGCTGATGGCGGGCTCCATGATGATCCTGATCTATTTCCTTGCCAAAACGGGACGCGAGGTATGTCCCGTTCTGCCCCGGGCCGATTTCAAGGAAGTGCTGACCACTTTTCACGGGGCCATCCTTCCTATTCTCGCTCCGCTTATTCTGATCGGCGGCATTATGAGCGGCATTTTCACCCCGACAGAAGCAGGCGTGGTCGCGGTGGTTTATGTTCTCATTGTCGGACTGTTTCTATTGAAATTCAGCTGGCGTCATATTGTTCATGCCACGGCGGAAGCGGCGACGGCGACGGCGACGACCCTCTTCATCATTGCCTGCGCCGCCATTTTCACCTGGATTGTCTCAACCGCCAATATCCCACAGATATTCAGCGAGTTTGTCAGCGACTGGGTGACGACGCAGACTGGTGTTTTCATCGTCATCATCATTTCTGTTTTGCTGCTCGGCACGGTAATGGAGGGGCTGCCAATCCTCATCGTCTTTGGCCCGTTATTCCTCGCCATCGCTACGAATGTCGGGATTGATCCCATCCATCTCGGTATCGTCTTCATCATGAGCATCATGATCGGCGGCATAACTCCACCGGTTGGCATTACCCTTTATGTAGTCATGGCGATTGCAAAGGTGCCGCTGCCAGATTTCATGCGGTCCATCTGGCCTTTCTATTTCGCCATAGTTGCCGTCATCATCCTGCTCGTATTTTTCCCGGCTCTCTGCCTCTGGCTGCCGGATATCGCCTTCGGGTAAACGGCAGACACAGAATCAGAAACCGGAAAACGCATCCCGATGACAGAAATTATCTATTGCCAGCTCGGCTATGCCGCAACTGGCGCCGCTTTCAATCTGGTCAGCTGGTGGCGGATGAAGCAGGGCATGAAACCCCTGACCGCCACCAGTCCGGCCAAAGGTATGGTGTCGATGCTCGTGGTAGCCCTCGTCACCCTATCCTTCCCGCTGGTTGCGGGATGGATATATCGCGCAGGCTGGATCTATCTCATCCTGCGTATCGTTCCGGGAGGAATTCTAAAGCATTTGAAATCGCTCTTTATTGACAAGGACATGACACACTATGCCTCCTTTAAGGCCGGGGTCATTGCCGCCTCTATCAATATCGTTGGCATTTCACTCGGGATAATCGGGCTGGTATACAGCTTTATTTCCGGGCTTCCCGCATAAGCGCCGCCAGCCGTCGTTGGCAGTATACCGAAGCCTGATCACGCTCTGCCGTCTTCGGGTGTCCGAACCCTTAAACGGCATCGGACGACCCATTGAGTGAATAATACTTGACAGGGCCGTCCTTGCCCGAATATAACAAACAAACATATTTGTTTGTTATTTAACGAGACCATCAAACAGACAAACTGCCGGGAATATCCGGCGGGCGGGAGGCCCGAAACATTGTTCAGACTGCTTGCATCCATCTTCATCGCCAGTGTTATGGCGTTTCTGGTGTTGCCAGTCATTTTCATTGTCTGGGTGGCTTTCTTTGACAGTTCATTCCTCACCTTTCCGCCGCCGGGTTATACTCTCAAATGGTTTGCCGCTGCGGCGGAAACACCGGTTTTTCTGAATGGCTTTATCACCAGCATGATTGTTGCTGCCATTTCCTCAACCCTTTCCGTTATTTGCGGAATTATGGCGGCGATGGTGCTTGTTCGGCATGAATTTCCGGGGCGGGATGTACTGAACGGTTTACTGCTTTCTCCGCTCATTATTCCGAACATCGTGCTTGGCGTCGCGCTTTACATCTTTTTTATTGCAGTAACCGACCTTTTTGCCTTTGATCCGATCTCCAGCAACGTCGGCCTCATTCTCGCCCACTCGATGCTGGTGATGCCTTGGGCTGTGCGACTGATCGGCGCGAACCTCCTCGGTATGGATCGTTCCGTCGAAGAGGCCGCGCGCAATCTCGGCGCCTCCAGCAGCACGGTTTTTTTCCGCGTTACCTTGCCGCTGATGCGCGGTGGCATCGTCGCCGCCGCCCTCTTCAGCTTCATCATTTCTTTTGAAAATCTGGAGCTATCCCTACTGATTGTCAGCCCGGGACGGACGACACTGCCGATCGCGCAGATGCAGTATCTGGAATTCAACATGGATCCCACAATCGCCGCCGTCAGCACCGTGCAGATCATTGTAATCGCCGCCCTGCTGCTGATCACCGACAGATTCTTCAAATTGAGCAGGATTGTGTAATGGCCTCTCTCCACATCGAAAATGTGACGAAAAACTTCGGATCGGTCAAAGCGATCGACAATCTCTCCCTCACAGTAGAAGGTCCGGAACTGATTGCCCTTCTGGGGCCGAGTGGTTGCGGCAAGACGACACTGCTCCGGATGATTGCCGGTTTTATCGACGCGACTTCAGGAATCATCCGCATCGGCGAACGGGATGTCACCAAGATCCCCCCGAACCAGCGTAACACCGGCATGATTTTCCAGAGTTATGCCCTCTTCCCGCATATGACGGTCGGAGAAAATGTTGGCTTCGGGCTTGAAATGCGCAAAATTGCCAAGGAAGAACGCCGGAAACTGGTGAAAGAGGCGCTCTCTCTTGTCCATCTGGATGGTTATGAAGACCGCTATCCCAAACAGATGTCCGGCGGACAGCGGCAACGCGTCGCCATTGCCCGCGCGCTTGTTATCCGGCCCGATGTCTTTTTGCTGGATGAGCCGCTCTCCAACCTGGATGCCGTTCTTCGCCAAAGTGTCGGCAATGAAATCCGCGCGCTCCAGCAGCGGCTTGGGCTGACTTCTGTTTTTGTGACCCATGACCAGAAAGAGGCCCTGATGCTTGCCGACCGGCTGGTCGTGATGAAAGCAGGACGGATCATGCAATCGGGCAGTGGGGCTGAAGTCTACAACCGGCCAAACTCGCGCTTTGTTGCCAGCTTTCTCGGGAAATCCAACTTTTTCACGGGCCATTGCAATGGCGGCAGCCATTTCAACACAACAAGTCAATTGCAGCTTCATTGCCCGAACCCGACCAACGGAGCCGCCGATTACACCTTGCTGAGCGTTCGACCGGAAAGTATCCGACTTGGTCCGGAAGCCAGCGCCTTTGATAACAGCTTCGAGGGCAAGGTGGAGCGTGTGACCTATCTCGGCTCCCTCACCGAAGTCGAGCTCAGGCTGACGGCAGAGGATCTCATTACAGTTCAGCTTCAGAACCGGCCCGGCCAGACATTCAGCGCCGAAACCGGCGCAAATATTGTCGCTGGTTGGTCATCGGACAGCACGCATCTGATAGCCGAAACGGAAACTGCCGCATCGGCGTGACAAAAAACAGAGTTTAACAGGAGGAGAGAAAATGAACAAATTCAACATCGGAAGACGCACATTCGTAAAGGGAGCGGCCGCCCTGACCGCCGGCGCTGCATTTGCGCCTGCGCTACCTGCTTGGGCCGCCAAGGAAATTGTCATGGCCACGTGGGGTGGCGATTATTCACGCCTGCTCACCGAAATTGTCCAGCCCCTCGCCTTGAATGCCGATGGCGTCTCGGTCGTGTTTGATACCGGCAATACCAGTGCGCGCAAGACCAAGGTGATCGCCCAGGCGTCTCGCCCGACCAATTCGCTGGATGTCATCAGCTTTGGCGAATCCGACATGCATCAACTGCATGAGAAGGACTGCCTGGCCCCGCTCACATCAGCGGACGTCCCGCTGCTCGACAGTATCTTCCCGCAATTCGAAACCGGCTATTCCATCCCGCATATCTATAGCGGCATGGTCATTGTCTATAACAAGGACACCGTTACTGCGCCCAAATCCTACAAAGACCTGTGGAACAAGGAATATGAAGGCAAAATCGGCCTCGCCAACATTCTGTTTGGCCAGGCGATAGTCGCTTCCGCCCTTGCCCATGGCGGCAGTAATGAAAATTTTGACCCCGGATACGAGCCTCTCCTGGAGCTGAAAAAGTCGGGCGTCAAGATCCTGCCCTCGAACGAGGCTGTCGCCAACGCTTTCAAGAGCGGGGAAATTTCTGTCTCCCTGATGTGGCGGGCGCGCGCTTATCAGTGGCAGCAGATGGGCCTACCCCTGGCCTTTTCGGTCCCGAGTGAAGGGGCGCTGCCGGTCGTTTTTGAAGCCGCCATGACCAAAAACGCCGCCAATCCAGAAGCCGCGAAGGTTTTCCTCAATGCAATGCTGGATCCGAAAGCGCAGGCCGGTTTTGCAGCCAATATGGGCTATGTTCCGACAGTAAAGGGCGCGGAGCTGCCTGCTGAACTGATCGAAGCCATCAGCTTCACCGATGCGGAGCGCGAGAATTTCTACAAGTCCAACTATGCCTATGTCGCAGAGCAAGGACCGAAAATGCTCGAATGGTGGAACCAGACCTTCAAGGCCTGATGCAGAAAGCATAATCTGATGTCCAACTCCAATGGCCTGACCCTCACTGCGTCAACGATGCTGATGCCGGCAACGCTCATCATCATCGTGGCGCTGGTCATTCCGACATTGATCCTGCTGCGATACAGCTTCAATGCCTTCGATCCGCTTGAATTGATGGTAGAAGCCTTCACTTGGGAAAATTACGCCCGCTTTTTCAGCGAGCCCTATTTTCAGAAGGTTCTTCTCACCACCCTGACGGTCTCGTTGGAATGCACCATCGTCAGTTTGCTGCTTGGATATCCGGTTGCCTATTTCCTGGCGACGACGAAGTCGCGATTTAAAAGCCTGTTTGTCATCCTGATCATTTTCCCACTTCTAGTTGGGAATGTGGTCAGGGCGGCCGGCTGGATGACGCTGTTCGGCGCCAAAGGGTTTATCAATGTGGTGCTGATGCATCTCGGCCTGATCGACGAGCCTATCAAGATGATGTACACCACCTTTTCGGTTTTTGTCGGTATTCTCTGCGTCATTCTCCCTTTCATGATCCTCACCCTGCAGGGGGTGCTGGAAAGCATTGATTATTCCCTGACTGAGGCGGCGGAAAATCTTGGCGCAAGCCCGCTGACCGCCTTCCGTCGCGTCATCCTACCCCTTTCGGTTCCCGGAATCGCAACGGGATGCATCATGGTGTTCATCCTCTGCATGAATGCTTATTCAACGCCGGTACTGCTTGGCGGCCCCAGTTTCGCAATGATGGCCCCAGCGCTTTACGAGCAGGTGACGGCCATGTCCAATTGGCCCTTCGGTGCGGCCCTTGCCTTTATCCTGACACTGGCGACCATTCTCGCAACCCTGGTTTCCAGCCTTTATTTCCGGCGGCGTCTGAAGGCGCTCGCCCTGTGAAAACGAAATGCCATCCTTATCAATAGTAAAAAACAAGACCAGAAAGGACAGAAGATGAGCTTTTTATCCACTGCCGTGTATGATTATCGGTGTAACATGCTGGACAAGATGATGGACGACAGAGGGCTGGACGGTGTTGTCCTGTTCGGAGCCGATTTCTTCCAGTTCTTTTCAAACTTCCACGTTGACGTGCAGACATGGGAACGGCCTATCGCACTGGTCATGCCGCGCAAGGGTGAACCGGTTGCCATTATGAATGCGCTCTCAACCCATCATACTGGCTTCGCCACCGAACGCGGTAGCCTGTGGACGAAAAATGTCCGCTTCTATTGTGAATTTCCCCTCGGCCATGGCGACAACCGCGACTCTCGCGGATTCCTGGAACAGCTTGGCGATACCATCGGAATGCTTGGTCTTGGAAATGGACGCCTCGGGGTTGATACCGGCGCCGGATGGCTCACAAAAGTCGCAGAGACACATAAGGGGCTTTCGGTCGAAACTCTGGCATCGGAATTCCGGCAAATGCGCTGGATCAAGCATGCGGAGGAAATCGCGATCATGAAGGAACTTTGCGCCCTCAGCGATTGGATGCAGGAATTTTATCGTGATGGCATTCGCCCCGGTCGCCTTGTGCACGAACTGGATTACTCCATCGCCACCAAGGCGTTCGAGGAAGCGGCAAACCGCTATCCCGGCGAGAATTTCGAGCTCCGCTTTTTTGCGCTGAGTGGCCCCTCCTCCTCCTCCCCCCATGGGGATACGGGACAGGCTGGCGCACGCATCAAGGAGGGGGACGCTATTGTCAACATCATCATTCCGCGCCTGAATGGCGTGACGATTGAGAATGAGCGGACCTATTTCTGCGGCAAACCCAGTGATATACAGGTTCGAGCCTTCGAGGCTGCGCGCCTCGCCAATCAGGCCGCCATTGACAACCTTGTCGCCGGCAATGCCCTCAGCAATGTGGACGAAGCCCCACGGCAAGTGTTTGTTGAACACGGATTTGCCAGCAATATCATGCACCGCACCGGCCATGGAATGGGTTTGATCGGGCATGAGTTCCCCGAAGACATGGCCTTCAATTCCCGTCCGCTCATCGCAAATGAAGTCTATTCGGCGGAACCCGGTATTTATCTTCCCGGCGTCGGCGGCTTCCGTTTTGATGACACGGTTGTTGTCGGCGAAACCGGCCCAATTGTTCTCACCAACGCCCCGAAGGATCTGGCGAGCCAGACAATCCTTTAGGGTGTGCAGATAAGGAGATAATGCAAACGCACCTTCGGGACGCGCGCTATCTCCGGTTACTTTTATCTGGCAAGTGGTTCCTCCCAACCTTCTTGCTTTGGCGCCCGGCAGGTTTTTCTCATTGTGGCCTGCTGTGCGCGCCTTACTTGACCGGAAGGGGATAGGCTCCCTTCCGGTCTTTTTTGACGGCAACATAACCGCATCAACCAACCAAAAAAAGGGCTGCCCATTCGAGCAGCCCATCAAGGGAGGTTCAAAGATTAACCAGCCGTGTGTAACCGTCATAAACGGAAGAGCAGTCAACGGGTCCTTTGCTCAGAACAACATCCCGCCAGCATCATATATTCAACGCCTTACGGACAAGCCTGCTGCGGAATTTTTTCGCAAAGCCGGGTTTTGATGCAAAGGTCAATGCGTCCAGACTGTCGGGGCTGCGTGTCAGGCATTCGTACCCATCGTCGGTCACCAGAACCGTATCGGAATGGCGGACGCCACCGACGCCGCTCCGATAGATGCCAGGCTCATTACTGATCACCATATTCTTGGCAAGAACATGCGCGCTACCCTCGGCGATCCAGGGGGCTTCATGCGCGCCAAGGCCAAAACCATGCCCTGTGCGATGCAATCTTACCTCGTCCCCGGAAAAGCCCTCTTCGGCCAGAAAGCGGTTCACGGAAGCATCGATATCGTGACAGCTTTGCCCCGGGCGGATCATCCCGAACATCCGGCGACGCGCCTCCTGCATTGCCTTGAAAGCAGCGACCGACCAGCTATCCGGGGCGGCGGTGAAGAAGGTGCGCTCCACCTCCGCTGAATAGCCATTCACACGGGTCAGCACCAGCGCCACATGCGGCCCTTCCTTCAGCGGATCGGAAAAGGCGGGAATCGAATGGGGCTGCGCACTCCTCGGCGCGGCCCAGGGCGCCATCAGGACACTGGAGTTAACCGGATCATAATCGGGAACGTCACGGATCATCTCCCGTGTAACCTTGCTTGTTTCGGCAAACCCCTCCACCGCAAGGGAGCCATAATAAGCCGCATTCAGCATACGTGACATAGCCCGGTCCGCATAATAAGATGCCCGCCGGATCATGGCGATTTCAGCCGACGATTTAATAAGGCGCATCTCTTCAATCAACGGAGCTGTTTTCGGCTTCAAGGTCCGGATCTCTTCATGCACTTCCATGGTGAGGCCCGGCTCCACTCCGATAGCCGTATAACGCTCAACCTGCTGGCGCAGAATTTCTGGCCAACCCCGGCCTGACGGGGCCGGATACTCCCAATAGCTGACCGTATTTTCGGCGGTGATATTCGCGCCTTTTCCCATATGCGCCTTATCCAGCATCGGGGCAATCAAAACCGGCGCACCGTTTGGCTTGACAATCATGAAGAATGGCCGCTCAAGCGGCTCATATCCCGCACCCGTGAGGTAATAAATGCTGTCCTTGCAAGAGACGATGAAGATATCAAGCCCCTCACGGGCGATAATCCGCTGCAAGCTGCCAAGACGCGCGGCAAATTCGGATGGCTGTATTTTCGGCATGTCTCTTATTCTCCGCATCTTAGGATAAATGCTACGACATACGGCCTCCCAGATCTTACCAGACACATAAAATTTTTGTGCATTTTATCCCGCTAATGTAATTTTTAGGATAATATCCCTATTTCACATCTATTGGAGGATCTGATATCAGGCGGATACAATTAAGTCAGGACGATTTCAGTCACCTTTTCACACGGCTTGGCGCAACGGAAATCGCTGCTTTTCTGAAAAAAGGGTTGGCCGCGAATTTCGAGGGAAACATCCAGTTTCTAGGCGGCGTCCCGGGGATAATCGGATGGTATCTTGAGGGCGTCCTGTCTGAAGATATTCTCCTCGAAATGCGGATGGCCAGTGGTTTGTCGCTGCAATTCGTTCAATCCATGGACGGGGCACGGCAAATTGACAGGCGTCGCATCCGCCACTTTACCGGAGGGAACTACTATCTTTCATGTTTCCCGGACGGCGCATCGCAACACCGGCATTTACGGAAAAACACGCCTCTCAGATATGTTGGCATTTGGGTTACTCCCGATCTGCTTGCCTCACGCTATCTTGCTCCCGAAACCACACAGAATAAGGAACTGGATGATTTTCTGGATGGACATCTCAAAACAACGCTTGATCTGAACGCGCCGCTCTCCGTCCGCATGCAAAACTGTATGGATGACCTCTTTGCGAGCGAGTTTGACGGCCTACTGCACCAGGAGTTTGTCAAAATAAAAATGAGCGAACTGATCTGCGCCGCCTTGCCTCTATTGATATCAGATCGCCAGCTTTCCGATAATAATGTCCGGGCAGCACGGGAGTCGATCAAAATACAGCGAGTCGCCGCACTGCTGGAAACCCGTCTGGCTGTTCCACCAAATTGCCGGGCGCTTGCACGAGAGGTTTCCATCGGTCACAATCGCCTGGCCGCCCTGTTTACGAATTTTTACGGATGCAGCATCCATCAGTATTCAAAGCGATGCCGTATGAAGCAGGCGGAAATCCTGATCCGGAGCGGCAAGCACAGCATGTCCGACATCGCGGCCTGGACCGGCTATAATGACCAGTCATCATTCAGCCGCGCTTATCGCGCCTATTTTGGCCATAAGCCTTCCGAGAGTCGGAAAAAAGCAAACACTTAAATAGAAAAACAAATAATAATAAAATATAACATCACATAATCAAGTAAAAAATCGTCCTTTCAAAGTCAAATTGACAATAATTAATTTGAAAGGACTGAATATGTCAGACAAACCTGTCGATTTTCCAAAGTACGCCCCCCTTACAGTTGCTGGGGAGGAATATGATGGAAACCCCGATAAAAATCCATTTAAAGGATCATCTATTGAAAATTACTTTTCAAAGCAATTCGTTCTGGAATTGAAGCAGAGAAGAAAAGACGTCGGCATTTCAAGTCGCATCGCTTATATGCTCGACTTGGAAAGAGTCGCTATCGGTTTTATAAAGGGCGATCCCGACGTACTCAATGCTGTCAGCCCGCTCGTCACAAATATCAACCCCGTACATCCCTTTCTGGAACCAAGCGGCGCCATCAGGGTTCAGGTCCCTCTGCCCCAGAATATGGAGCAGCTTTATATCCTTTGCGAGCAGATTCTCGGCAACAAAACTGTCAATAAAATGCCCAATCTGGATAAATACAAACTGACCCCGAAAGGTCTGTCCGATCCCAAATTTCCCTTTCCCTGGGTGTATAATGGGAAAGAGGAAATCTACCTTAAGAAGGGCCAAAAGCCCTATGAACGGGGTTTGATGATCTGGGATGACCCCAGCGGATATGCAGGCATCAATCCGGAAATTCGTTTTCCAAACCTGACCTTGCTTCTCCTCAGCATCATGTTCCAGCAGACCGATGTGGATGCCTATGGCGCACGTGGACGGTATGGGGATGCAACCTTGAAACGTCTTCTGGATGGTCACGGCATCCAGTGCAGCGAGGAAAAACCGTCACATCGCATGCTGTCCATGATTTCCTTCGATTGCGAAAGCGGCATGCCCAAGGGATATATCTCCGCTGCGGTATACAAGACAACCGTTCCACTTCAGGGCGGGAAATCTGTCACCGTCGACACAATTTTCAACCATTATGCCTTCGTTCCCAATTGCAGCCCGACTTTCCAGTCAAATCTTAAAATGACGCAGGCGATGTATATTTACATGTTGGGATATACCTCTTGCTATATCACCGGCAAACCCCTGCTGGATCATTATCTGGTGGCCCATTCGGACAAGAGCCCGGCGATCAAGGCGGTTTGCGATGCCGGCAAGTATATCTCGGCGAATAAAGAGATTTATGCAAAAATCGCAGATGATGCCTTTGACGCCATTACTCCGGTTGCCTCTCGCGGCAGCACATTTAAGGAGAAAGCCTCCGTTGCGGAGTTTCCGCACATCCAGTTTTACGATCAGTCCACTGTCCCGCGGGATGATCCGGGCGAAGAAGTCCCTGTCCCGAGTGATCGCTTCTACATCCCTGTGTATAGGGATTACATCAATCTGATTAAGTCAAAAAAGCCGGAAGCCGTTATTCCGGCCATATTGTCCAACGGTGGCCTGCAAGAAAAGCATCTTCCGGCACTGAGAGAGATTGCCGTGAGATATGGATATAAGGATGAAGCACCCCTTCTCAAATGGATGCGGACACCTGGCAGCTACAAACCGCTGGGGGCCAGAGTATTGTTACCGCTCCTCGATGACACGGATTCCGTTCCGGACAATTTCCCGATCAATGACAGGAAACAGATTTTCAGGGTTGACCCGACTGGGTTGGACCCGCAACCCAACTCGGAAAGCGGAAAGCTTGAAGATTTCCGGGCGGATATCCTGTACTTCCTGATCAAGGTGGCCAAAGACGGTAACACCGGCAACATTGATTATCCGGGTGCGCTTCCACGCCTGACCGACTTTGCTTTTATGGTGACCTATCAAATCCCGATCGGATATCGCAGTGCGATTGACTGGGGGGTTACCTATACCATAAGCCACCTCATCACGTCGTTCTCGCTGTTCCAACAAAACAAGATCAAATATCTCGGCAAAAACGCCAGCGATCTTCACAACAGCCTGATAACAGTTGGCGCGTCTGCGATGCAAACTGCCGTCTTCAACGTCATGATAGGTACTTTGGGCGTTGCTCAGGGTGTTGCGGAATATATCCGCAGCAAACCCAAGAAAAAAAGCGAAGCTACCAGCAAACTGTAACATGCGTAAAAAGTGGCTGCCGCGCAATCCGGCAGCCACCCCCTCCTGTTATACGACAGGATATATCTGGCAATCCGACACATAAATAAAAGTCATAAAGACGATGGCCGCCTTTGACTTTCAGCACGTATTGCGGTAGAAAATATCTGCCTGATTGTTCAACAACCGCCGCCTGACGACACTACCATAAATGGCTATTTCACCTCCAAACATCCGGCGCCGCCACCTTCCCTCCCATGCTGTGCTGCGCAGCTTTGAATCCGCCGCCCGGCACCAGAATTTCACGCTCGCGGCGGAAGAGCTGCATCTGACCCAAAGTGCCATCAGCCGTCAGGTCAAAGAGCTGGAGGCCCTGATCGGTTTCAGTCTGTTTCGCCGCGTCGGTCGGCAGGTTGTCCTCACGGAAGCCGGACGAAATTTTGCCAGTGAGCTGGCCGTCGATCTTGAAAATATCCACCAGACGGTGATGCGCGCCATCTCCGCCGGGGATGTGGGCGCAGCTTTGCGGATTGCGACCCTACCCACCTTCGCCTGCCGCTGGCTGATCCCTCGCCTGCCCGATTTCGCGACCCGCCACCCGATGATTGAAGTCGGCCTTTATACGCGCCTTAACCCCTTTGATCTGGAACGCGAACATTTTGACCTCGCCATTCATTTTGGCGCCGATGATTGGCCTCTCACGGACATGCGGACGCTCTGCTCCGAAACAATGATCCCAGTTGCCGCGCCCGCTTTTATCGCCGCATATGAGATTGGCAGTTTGGCCAAGCTTGCTCATACGCCGCTTTTGCATCTTGAATCCCGTCCACTCGTCTGGCGAGACTATTTCCGGCAGGTCGGCCTGCCAGAGGAACCTTTGCTCACCGGCAAATATTTCGATCAGTTTTCCATGATCATCGCGGGCGCCCTATCCTCGCTGGGTGCCGCACTCGTCCCCAGTTATCTGATCGAGGAGGAACTCGCCGAGGGCAAGCTGATCGCAATCAGTAACGAACCGCTCACGACCCGCAACAGCTATTACCTCGTCACACCACAGGGGCGAACCAATGACCATGTCGAGACGTTTATTAGCTGGATAAAAAGCTGTGTGGGCAAACAGCTTGCGTAACTTTTTCAATCATTCCTTTTTAGAATGAAACGAGAAGTTTTCATTGCTTTCAAACACCCCGTCTAAAAGACTATAATCGGGACGCGGAAATAACTTCAGAAATGTCGATCGATAAACTCGGACAGGAAAGAATACCATGACCATCGCTCACCTCACCGAAGAAATTCTGAACGGTCTAAGGGTTGAAAAATCCGCATATTCCGGCGGGGACATTCACGTCCAAAGTCCTGTTACCGGCGAGCAGATCGCCGCGGTGAAGACCCAGAGCGCTTCGGACGTCAACAAAACAATTGCGACAGCAAAATCCGCTTTCAGAAGTTGGCGGAATGTTCCCGCACCGGAGCGCGGGGAACTTGTCCGCCTGATGGGGGAAGAACTGCGCAAAGCGAAATCCGATCTCGGCAAGCTCGTCTCCATTGAAGTCGGCAAGATTCCTTCAGAAGGCGAAGGCGAAGTGCAGGAGATGATTGATATCTGTGATTTTGCCGTCGGCCTTTCGCGGCAGCTTTACGGCCTCACCATTGCAACCGAACGCCCCGGTCACCGGATGATGGAACAATGGCACCCCCTTGGCCCCGTTGGGGTAATCTCGGCGTTCAATTTTCCTGTCGCCGTCTGGTCCTGGAATACAGCGCTTGCCCTTGTCTGCGGCAATCCGGTGATCTGGAAGCCATCGGAAAAGGCGCCGCTCACCGCCCTTGCCTGCATGGCCATTGCAAAACGCGCGCTTGATCGTTTCGGCAAGGCGCCGGAGGGGTTGCTGAGCGTCATAAACGGCGCGGGCGACGTGGGCGAGGCGCTGGTCAGCAACCGGGATGTCGCTCTCATCTCCGCAACCGGTTCCACCCGCATGGGCCGTATTGTCGGCCCGAAAGTGGCCGAACGTTTCGGCCGCAGCATTCTGGAGCTTGGCGGTAACAATGCGGGCATTGTCGCGCCGAGCGCCGATCTCGACATGACCCTTCGCGCGGTTGCTTTCGGCGCCATGGGAACGGCGGGGCAACGTTGCACGACACTACGTCGCTTGTTCGTTCACAGCTCAATATATGACAATCTCGTCCCTGCCCTTCAGAAAGTCTATCGCGCCGTTTCTGTCGGCAATCCACTCGATACGCCGTCGCTCGTCGGCCCGCTGATCGACAAGGCTGCCTTCGACGGAATGCAGGCGGCGCTTGAAAAAGCGCGGGCCTCCGGTGGCGTCATTACCGGCGGAGAGCGCGTGGAGACCTGCTCAGCCGATGCCTATTATGCCCGTCCGGCCCTTGTCGAAATGCCAAAGCATGACGGCGTCGTACTGGAGGAAACTTTTGCGCCGATCCTCTATGTGGTGAAGTATGACGATCTCGATGACGCCATCGAGATGCAGAATGCGGTCGGCGCGGGCCTGTCCTCCTGCATCTTTACCCTCGATATGCGGGAAGCGGAACAGTTCCTGAGCGCCGCCGGGTCCGACTGCGGTATCGCCAATGTGAATATCGCCACGTCGGGCGCGGAAATCGGCGGCGCCTTCGGCGGCGAGAAAGAAACCGGCGGCGGACGGGAAAGCGGATCAGACGCCTGGAAAGGCTATATGCGCCGTACCACCAACACCGTTAATTACTCAAGCGAATTACCCCTCGCGCAAGGGGTCTCCTTTGATATCTGAGGCTATCATGATCTCTTGTCGCGAGAATGAAAAGCGACAGAAATCGGCCTTCGGTATGGGCCCCGGGCGGCCCGTCCGCCCTTTTGAAAAACACTGAAGGCGAGACCTGTGGCCATGCCGGACCTGATCAGTGAGAGTTACTGGAAACAAGGGGGAGGCAAACCGGCGGGCGATCAGGGCAACCTCTCGACAGAGTGCGATGTCGCCATTATCGGGGCCGGGTTTACCGGCCTCGCCGCCGCGCTGCATCTTGTGCGCGCCGGGCGGTCTGTTGTCGTGCTGGAGGCCTATGACATCGGTCATGGCTGCTCCGGACGCTCCGGCGGGATGTGCGGACCCAGCTTTCACAAGCTCGGCGTTCAGGGGCTGACAAAAAGATACGGAGAGGCGAAAGCCTGGGAAATCCTGCGCGAAAGTCTGGCGTCACTCGATTATTTCTTTTCGTTTGTCGCAGCCGAAGACATTGACTGCGACCTGCAATTTGTCGGCCGTTTCCGGGGCGCCGCGACGGCCAGGGAATATAACGCACTTGTCAAAGACTCAGCCCTGCTGGCAGACAAAATCGGCCTCAAATTTCATGCGGTCCCCCGAGACATGCAACGTGCCGAAATCGGCACGGATCTCTATCATGGCGGCGTCGTCTATGAACGGGACGCCGGTCTTAACCCCTACAAGCTCGTGACCGGCCTCGCCAGTCGCGCCGCCGCCGCAGGATGCCGGATTTTTGAAAATTGCGCCGTTCAGGGCATTGACCACAAGGGCCCCTTTAAAAGCCTGCAGACGAGGCGCGGGGAAATCCGCACAAAAACCGTCATTATCGCCACAAACGGCTATACAGGTCCGGAGTTCCCTTATTTCCGGCGGCGGCTCATTCCGGTGACCGCCGGTGTGGTGGCAACAGAGGATCTTGGGCCTCAGAAAATCCGCGAGATATCCCCCAAACTCAGAATGCACGGCGGCACGCACCGGCTGGTTTTCTGGTACCGGCCGACGCCGGATGGTCGGCGGATGATTTTCGGCGGCCGGGTCATGGATCGCAAACGGCGGCCGGGCCCTGTATCGGATGATCTTATGACGCTGGCGCGGCGCGTTTTCCCGCAGCTTGAAAACGCACAGGCCGAATATTGCTGGCAGGGCGATGTCGCCTATACCTTCGATCATGCCCCGCATCTTGGGGAGGTGGACGGTATTCATTTCGCCATGGGATATTGCGGCTCCGGCATCACCCGGTCTCTTTATTTCGCGCGCCAGCTCAGCCGGAGAATCCTCGGGCAAGCGGATGACACGACCGCCCATGACGACCTGAAGTTCACAACCATGCCCTTCTATTCCGGCAATCCCTGGTTCATGCCGTTCGTTCTGCGCTGGCATGCGCTGATGGATAAAGTGGCTGGCCACTAAAGCCCGTGGCAGGTTATCTTACTCCCGCATCAGGACTTCCTTGACCTTGCTCGCCACTTCCTTGAGAGAGAAGGGCTTTGGCAGGAAGTCGATCTTGCTGACATCGAAGTCGAGGTCCTGACGGAAGGCGTCCTCAGCATAGCCGGAAATGAAGATGACCTTAAGGTCCGGCGTTTCTTTCAGAATTTCTTTCACCAACGCCGGACCATCCATCACCGGCATCACCACATCGCTGATCAGGAGATCAATCGCCCCGTCATGGGCTCGCGAAACTTCCAGCGCCGCTTCGCCGCAATCGGCCTGCAAAACTGTATAGCCCACATTTTCGAGCGCCCGGGCGGCAAAAAGGCGGACAGGATCCTCATCCTCCACCAGCAGGATTGTTCCTTTGCCCGTCAAATCCCGATGTACCGCCTTTTGCGGCGCGTCTGTTGTGTCGCCTGCCCTTGCCTCTTCAGTGAAACGAGGCAGGAATATGCTGAAGGTTGTACCGATATCCTCATTATTTTCAGCAAAGATAAACCCGCCCGTCTGCTTGATAATACCGTAGACCGTACTGAGTCCAAGGCCCGTTCCCTCACCCACTTTCTTGGTCGTGAAGAAGGGTTCGAATATTTTGGCGAGTACTTTTTCGGGAATGCCGGTGCCGGTATCAGAAACCCTGACGAGGATATAGTCACCCGGTGGGATCAGATCATTATAGTTTTTCTGGCCGGGTGATATGGTCAGATTTTCCGTGCTGAAGGTGAGCAGGCCATCACCCGACATGGCATCACGGGCATTGACGGCCAGATTGATAATCACCTGTTCAAACTGGCCGCGATCCACCTTGACCAGCCATAAATCGCGTGCATGAGTGATTTTAAGCTGGATCGCCTCGCCGATCAGACGGCGCAGCAGGTTTGAAAGCTCGGCCAGTACATCGGTAAGGTCCGTCACTTCCGGTCGCAATGTCTGCTGACGGGAGAAGGCAAGGAGCTGGCGCACAAGTCCCGCCGCGCGGTTGGCGTTCTGTTTGATCTGGTTGATATCGGAATAGGACGGGTCGCCAACCTGATGGCGCAGCAACAGCAGGTCGCAGAACCCGATCATCGCCGTCAGCAAATTATTAAAATCATGCGCAATACCGCCCGCAAGCTGGCCAACGGCCTGCATCTTCTGGCTTTGTGCAAACTGTACTTCCAGGCTGCGCTGAATGGAGGTATCCACCACATGGATCAACAGACGTTCATCCGCCGGGTCTTCCCCCGCAATTGCACTGATATAGAAGCTGGCGGCCCGCTCCTCCGTTGCGCCAAGGAGTTTCACCTCGATCGCGGGCGCTGCCATATCGCTTGCCGACGCCTCCATCAGCTTCTGGCGAAGCGATTTCTGATCAGCTGCATCGACAAGATCCGTTACATGACTGCCGATCGCCTTGTTGAGAACAGTCCCGGTCAAGGCGCGAAATGCGGGATTGGCCTCCATCACCACGCCTTTCGCGTCCAGCAGCAGAATGCCGATGGGCGCCGCCTCGAAAAACCGGCGGAAATGCAGTTCGGCATTGGCCACCCTCTCGCGCCACTCCTTTTCCTGCAGTAGTTCCCGCACAACGGAGCGCGAACCGATCACTGCGCCTGCTTCATCCCGGACAACCGTCTGGGTAACATGAACCGGCAGCAGCGTCCCGTCTCGCCGTTTCAATGTCAGTTCCCCTTCATAAAGGGGGCCATCCGCGGTGACGATTTCCATTAGATCAAGTTGCGCTTCGTTCGCCTTGATCACCAGATCGCTGAAAATAAGCGCGCCCGCATTCAGCTCTTCCTGGCGATATCCGAGCCAGTCGGCGAACATACGATTGGCGAACAACAGCCGCCCCTCCCCATCCAGCGAGTAAAAACCGACTGGCGCATTGTTGAAATATTCTGACAGCTTCTCGCGGGCGAGGCGTTCTTCCTCTTCCAGACGGTGTTGCCCGGTTGTTTCGGTCACATACCAGATAATACTGTCCGGGAGCGCCGCCAGCGAATGGGCAAGTATGGACAGCCAGCGCCCTTTCGCGGTTTCCAGATCAAATCGCCCTCCTGTCGTTCCGTCATAGACAGCGGCCTTCAGCATCCTCTCCAGCTGCGACCTTGCCTTCTCATCATCGGCAAAATAGTCACCAAGGGTCATTCCCTCTTCCCGCCCTGAAAGGTCGAGCAATTCACGATAGGCATCATTGGCATAGATGAAACGGCCATCCTTGGTCGTCAGCAACCGTCCCTCCGGGCTGGAGGCGATCAGATCCGCCATCATGTCAAGATTGCCGCTCGCCGCCTGTCGAAGTCCGTGAAAGATCAGGTACCACAGGCCGAGCCCCATCGCCGCGACGACCATGGCGCTCAGGATAATGATATTAACAAGGCCAAGCTCTCGCCCAAGAAGCGCAGATATGACAATCAGTACGGCGACCAGAAAGAAAGCCGCGGCAAGCTGGCGGGCATCCACGCCCATAAAGAATTTGCGGTTTCTCCGTCGCCTGTCGATCTGCTGGTCCATCGCGCCCGTCTAATTCTTCAGTCTTGATTTGTTAAGGCGCATGACATAGCTGATGATTTCAGCCACCGCTTTGAAATGTTCATACGGGATTTCCTCATCCAGGTCACAGGCCTTGTGCAGGGCCCGGGCAAGCGGCGGATTTTCAACAATCGGGATTTCATTTTCCGTCGCAATTTCACGGATTTTCGCGGCGATATTGTCCATGCCCTTGGCGACAACGACAGGCGCGCGCTCCTCTTCCGGTTTGTATTGCAGGGCGACAGCGAAATGCGTCGGGTTGGTGATCACCACATCCGCCTCCGGCACCGCCTGCATCATGCGCTGCCGCGAACGTTCAGCCCTGAGCGCCCGTAGCCGCGCCCGCACCATCGGGTCGCCTTCCGTCTGCTTGAACTCGTCCTTGATCTCCTGCTTCGTCATGCGGAGTTCTTTATGATGATTGTATCGCTGATAGAGGAAGTCGAGCCCGGCAATGACGCTCATCACCGCGATAATGCCGGCGATCAGCAGCAGCGACTGTTCCTGAATGAGTTTCAGCACTTCCGGCACATCATAGGAAACAACAACGGGAAGCTCATTCATCGAGGGGAGAACAAACAATACCGCAACCGACCCGACAATCGCCAGCTTCAGCAAGCCTTTTGCGAACTCGACCAGTGATTTGGATGAGAAAAGACGCTTAAACCCTTTAAATATGGATATTTTTTCTAATTTAGGTTTGATCCGTTCAGCCGAAAGAACCGGGCGATGCTGAATAAGGGTGCCAATCAGACCGGCCAGCATCAAAGTGCCAAGGGCCGGCGCGACCACCCAGATCACCGCCCATCCGAGATCACCGAAGATCACGCCGAGATGAAACCGGTCGGTGGCAATGGCGTGAGGCTGTTCAATAAATTTCAACAGATCAAAGGTCAGACTCTTGCCAAGACCGGCGACGAAAATCAGGACAACCAGCCCGATTCCCATGGTCATGAACCAGTGTCCGACCTCCTGGGATTTAGGCACCTGCCCTTTTTTGAAGGCGTCTTCCAGCCGTTTGGCTGTTGGCTCTTCGGTTTTTTGGGCGTCATCCGTATCTTCAGCCATCGGCCCTTATTCCCCGAGAAAGCGATACAGCGCTTGCTCGTAATAACTGATAAACCACATCATCGCGGCGCCGATTGTAATCGCCAGAATGGCAAAGGAAAGAATAATCTGCAGGGGGATCGCGACAAAGAAAATCTGCACCTGGGGCATCAGGCGATTGAGCAGGCCAATGCCCATATAAAAAGTAATTCCGAAAACCAGAAAGGGAGCGGATATCTGGAAGCCGAGCAGGAAGGACTGCTGTACGAAATCCGCGACAAGCTGACTGATGGAGCCAAAATCCGGCGCCTGTCCGACGGGGAACACCCGATAGGTGGCGAAAGTCCCTTCAATAAACAGATGATGCATGTCGGTCACAAAAATCAGTGTCAGCCCCATCAGCGTCATGAAAGTACTGGTGATCGCCCCTTGAGTCATTTGCGCGGGATCGAAAAATTGCGCGGCAGCAAGGCCCGACTGCTGCGCAATGATGGAGCCCGCCACATGCAACGCGCTCAATAACAAGCGCAGCACCCCGCCCATGACAAGGCCAACGAGCGTTTCACCGAGAAGCAGCATCAGCAACCCGACCGGCGTTGCAGGCTCCGACGGCAGCTCCGGCGCGACAAAAGGCAGAACCAGAAAGCTGACTGCCAGTGCAATGGCCAGACGGATGCGCGGCGGGATAAACGCTTCGCCAAACCCCGGGACAACCATGAAGGCCGCCCCAAGACGCAGGAATACCAGCATGAAAAACCAGATATTTACGCTGAGGAATTCATCCAGCATCTAGCGCGCGTCCCTCATCCGAGACCAGATATCCGCTGGGCAAGCTGCTCCATCAGCTCAATCATCGAACTGATCATAAAGGGCATGAAAACGATCAGGGAAAGAAAAATGGCGAGAATTTTGGGGACGAAAACCAGCGTCATTTCCTGTATCTGCGTCAATGCCTGCACCAGCGCAATGATCAGACCTACGGCAAGAGCCACCAGCATGACCGGAGACGCCACCATCAGCAGCACCCATATCGACTCACGGACGACATCGACGACATCGGCGGTGTTCATGGTTTCAATCCTTTGCTGTACTACCGATTACAGCCTAGATTGGCATTTTTATGATGTCTTGATAAGCCTGAATTACACGATCACGAACAGCCACGACCGTTTCAAGGGTGGCCTCGGCATTGCTGACCGCGGTCACGATATCAGCGAGACCGGCATCCCCGGTGACGGATTCAAGACTGATCCGCTCGGCATTGACGCCATTTTCGATGGCCGTGCCCCCTGCTTCGGCCAGCATCTCGGCAAAGCTCGGACCGGTGAGTTCTTGCGCACCGTTCAGCGCTTCAGCTGGGCCTTTGGCTCCCACTGCGTTATTGATGGCCTTGGCATAGGCCTGCGTCGCAGCCAGTGCTGTCGTATCCGCCATAATCTACCCTTCTCTAACTTCTACTGCCGCAGGATATCAAGTGTGCGCATGATCATCTTCTTGGACGCCTCGATGGCCCCGAGGTTAGCCTGATAGGAGCGCTGGGTTTCCTTCATGTCCATTACCTCGATCAGGGAATTGACATTCGGCATTTTCACATAGCCATCGGCATTGGCCGCCGGATGACTCGGATTGAATTTGAGATCGAATTCACTGCGGTCCACGCCGATATTGGAAACCGCCACCTTGGTGATATTTTCCTCGCGGTCCAGGACATTTTTAAATGAAATGACTTTGCGGCGATATGGATCCTCTTCCGGCGTCTTGCCCATGCTGTCCTTATTTGCCAGATTTTCCGAGATCACCCGCATGCGCTGTCCCTGGGCATCGAGACCCGAAGCGGAGATCAGCATTGTCTTCAAAAGATCCATTTCAACGGTATCCTTTCAGTTATTTTCAGCGGCGGCCAAGGGCGGTTTTGATAAGACCGAGGTTTTTCTTGTAAAGCGAAGTGGTCAGTTCATACTGAATTTGCGTATCGGCGACCTTCATCATTTCTTCTTCCAGCATCACCGCGTTGCCCGTAGGCGTCATTTCGGTGACATTCCGGTCGATCTGCGATTCATATCGGGATGCCTCGCCAACAAAAATATGGCGCGTATTGGTCCGGCTGATATGCACATTCTCTTCCTGAGGCCCCTGAATAAATTCTCTGAATTTCAAAGGCTTGAGATCACGCGCGCGATAATTCGGCGTATCTGAATTGGCAATATTCTGGGCCAGCACCTTCTGGCGGGCCGTCAGCCATTTCATTTTCTCCGTCAGCGCGGCGAAGAGCGGAATTTTTTCCAGGTTCATCTCAGGATCGTTTCCGTTCGCGGTTTATCCTGAGCCTACAATAAGGAACAAACCTTAACAGAGAATGAACTTATACTCCGCCCCATCACCCCAGCGCATAAAAAAACGCCCCCGCAAGCGGAGGCGTCTCATAAGCATTACAGTGCGTCTTTTCAGGCGGCTTCCCAAGCTTCCGGTTCATATTTGACGATACGATCCGCGAAGTTCGCAACCAGCGCCTCATCTGCCGACAGGCCCGTAACCAGCATGTCATCGACATGCAGTTCCCCATCATGGATTGCCACGCCTTTTTCCGTCAGCGTTCCAACGGCATCCTCAGGGGCGACGACGCTGCGTCCTTCCAGCAGACCGGCCTCGGCGAGAATGCGCGCGGCATCCTGAACCAGAGCGACAGGTTTGTTATCTTCCATAAAACCGCGCATGAAGCGGGCCGCCTGCGGATCGGAGATCAGACGGCTCACATGCCGGGAGCCCCCCGGGATGACAACCGCATCGAAATGATGGGACATGGACAGCTCAAGCTGGGCGTTGGCCGGAAAGAAATGGCCCCAGCCATTGCCATGCCAGCTGTTAACGACGCCTTTTTCCGGCGAGACGATCTTGACATCGGCTCCGGTGGTCACAAGAGCCTTGTGCAGGCTGGTCATATGGGATTCTTCAAATCCGTTGGCAACAAGAATGGCAACGGTCTTGCCGTTCAGCACATTTTCCATGTCATTCATTAAATTCTTACTCCTCTTAATCTCTCGCAGGCACCGCGCGTCATCAAATTATTGAACGACGGGAGCATTCAACATTGCGGGGCTTTTCCTTACAGGAACAGCCGATCGTGTCACAACGACATTTGTTCAGTTTCACTTGTGCAAGTCGGAGCAATGCTCCTGCCAGTCTATCTGCACAGCGCCGGTCACAATTAATAGAGGCAATGTCGCCATTGTCCGGCGAACGGAACATAGTCTTTCCCGCAGCGCGTTGCAAGAAGGAACTTGCATATTTTCACCCCGCATTTATATGCTCTCAACGGTGTAAACAAAATTTAATCACATTTGCTGTATACGTACCTTACTGGTCAGGCAAGACCGGAGCGAAACCATGACAAATGATGACAATTCAGCCCGCATGCGTACAGACGAGCCCCTTGCTGTGGCGCTGCGCTATGGGGATCGGTCTGCCGCCCTTGCGACAGTCACAGCAAGCGGCAAAGGGGCGCTTGCCGAACGCATCTTGCAATTAGCTTTCGCTCATGGTGTAAAGGTGCGCACTGATTCCGATCTGGCGCAGATTTTATCGGAAATCGAGGTTGACTGCCCTATTCCCCATGAGGCATTCGCCGCGGTTTCGGAAATCCTTGCCTATCTTTATCGGTGTCAGGAAAAAACGCCAGACTGACCAGTGTGCCATGGAAAAAATCGCAAATATAAATGCAGAGATATCCGATGTCATGGATGACATTTCTGACTATCTGGAACAGACCCGCCAAGGGATGATGGTCGATATGGGTTCATTGCCGGAAAAGATTGTCCGTCTTCAGGGAAAAGTGCAGAGCACACCCCGCGAGGATCGGCTTCGCCTGACGGTGTTCATGAACCAGATGATGCAGGCGCTCAATCTGCTTTCCGACGAAATCCAAAAGCAGCATGATCTGATCAGCCGGAATATTCAACGCGTTGAAGGCAGTGCCCCCTAAAGAATAGTTTTCAAATCCATGTGAGGCCGCTACTGTATGCCCGGAATGACAAACCGAGCGGACAAATTTTTGATGGCTGGCCAATGGAACCCGTACAATACCTGAAATATATTGTCGGCCTGCTCATTGTCCTTGGCCTGATTGCGCTGATTACTCTGCTGGCGCGACGGCTGGGTATGGTTCCCCGTGCAAATCGCGATCCCAATGCCCCAAAACGTCTTTCCGTGACCGATGTCATTGCCATAGATGCGAAGCGCCGTCTGGTCCTTATCAAGCGCGATGACCGGGAACATCTGTTGCTGCTCGGGCCGGAGCGGGATCTTGTGATTGAGCAGAATATCCAACCTCCGGCCTCCGCCGATCCGATAGAAATGAAGCACCTATGACCGGAATTTCCAGACTTCGCTCCGCCTCGTTGCCCGGCATTGGCAAGGGTCTTTGCTTTTTCGCCCTTCTCGCGCTGGTCTTCTTCGCCCTTCCCTCTGACAGTATTGCACAGTCGATTTCCCTTGATTTCGGGGAGGATGCCGGACCGCTGACCGGACGGATCGTCCAGCTTGTTGTCCTGATGACGGTGCTCAGCCTGGCGCCGGCCATCCTCATTGTTATGACCTCCTTCACGCGGCTGATCGTTGTCCTCTCGCTACTGAGAAGTGCACTCGGCGTTCAATCGACCCCGCCAAATGTGGTGCTGATCTCCCTCGCGCTCTTTCTCACCGCCTTCATCATGGCGCCGACTTTCGAGGCGGCTTATGAAAACGGCATTGTCCCGCTGATGGAAGAACAGATCGACGAGACGGAAGCCTTCAACCGGACCATCGATCCGTTCCGCACCTTCATGATGGAGCATACGCGCGAGAAGGATGTTCTGCTATTCATGGACCTGAGCCAAACACAGGAGGCCGCCACGCCAGAAGAAATCCCGCTCAAGGTGCTGGTGCCTGCGTTTATGATCAGCGAACTCAAACGTGCGTTCGAGATCGGCTTCCTGCTGTTCGTCCCCTTTATCGTCATTGATATGGTGGTCGCCTCAATCCTGATGTCCATGGGTATGATGATGCTGCCACCCGTGATGATTTCGCTCCCCTTCAAGCTGATTTTCTTTGTGCTGGTCGATGGCTGGAACCTGGTGGCGAAAAGCCTGGTGGAAAGCTTCTTCAATGGCGCGACGTAGCGGTATTTCACTTCGTGCTTTGTCGGGCCTGAAGAAAAGTGGCTTACTCCTTGCGCTGGTTGCCCTGCTCGGCCTGGCGGCGCTGTTCTTACCGCAATTTTCCGGCGAGAGCGCGGCGCGAGGCGGCTGGTCAAAAACGAAACCGGCCATCAATCTCACCCATATTTTTGAAGGGGAGATCAACCGTTCCGGCAAGCCTGTCGGTTTTCATGTTGCCCCCAAAGAACCCATGGGTGCCAAATCCCGAATCCGGGAAGTGATGTCCGGCCCCAATCGGGCGGGCGTCTATACCGCGATGGTCGAGATTTATGACCCCGGGGAGCGCCGCTGGAAAGAAAAATTCTCCAGCTTTTTCCCGGATGATTTTTCCCGCCAACAGGTCATCGACAGCATTCTCTTTGCTCTCGCCAATAACATGCTGCCCAAGGGAGCACGCTGGCGCGGTCCTTCCGGTCATGGTTTTCTGATAGAAGGTTATCGCTACAGCAGCGGTGATGTAAACACGGCCTATCCGCTTTACGTGGCCGACAGGGGGATCTACAAATGATGGAGATCAGCATCCGTCGGGACAGAAAAACCGGCCTTCTGCATATTAAAACTACCCCTGAAAACAAACTTCTGGAAGAGTTCTTCGAAACAGAAATTCAGAATGATCTTGCGCTCATCGACTATGTTTATGCCCGCCTCGCCCGGCAGGAAGACACCGAGACGGAGATTACTGGCAACGCCTTTTCCCTGTTGCTGACCCACGACCGCTATATCATTACCCCGCTCTTTGAACAGGGCCTTCCTCCCTTTGAGGGCCCGCAGGAGGAATTTCTTCATATCCTCGACTGCTGGCGTAAACGACTGGAGAAAGACAACCTGAAATCTTAACGAGCTGTTAACATTTTTCACCCATAAAGAGTATATATGGAATTTTTTATCCGCATAAAGTTTGTTTAAAATTTTACCGGCCGGAGAAAAACGATGACAACCATTCTGGGATCTGCAATCAGCGGCATGGCGGCGGCGGCGAAACGGGTCGAAGTTTCCGCACAGAATCTTGTCAATATGCAAAGCGTCGGCACTCCTGGCGCTACCGGGCAGAAAAGCTCCTACAAGGCGGTTGAACCGGTCCAGACAACCGATGCGATCGGCGCGCCGCATATCAAGGTGCGCGAACGTGATCCGGCAACCGTTCAGGGCCATGCCCCCTATCACCTGCTAGCCGATGAGAACGGCCTTGTGGAAATGCCAAATGTGGATGTGGCAAGCGAGATTGTCGATCAGAACATGGCGCTCAATAGCTATAAGGCCAATGTGAAGATGCTGGAGGTCTGGGACCAGATGCAGCAGGCCACGCTCGATTTAAAAAGCTGACGATCCGTCGCCCGGTTTCACTTCAAGCTAGTTATCACTTCAAACTAGTTATCAGTTCAAGCGGTTTCACCATCGCCCGAGGGTCAAACAGGGCGGCAACGCTACACGCGCCCTTAACTCCCGCAAGCGCCACTTGCTGAAGCCCTGCTTTGGGCTGTTCCGGCCGCCGGTAGCCAATAAGCTGACCGCCCTCAATCTCCACGTCAATTTCTCTCGGATCAAGAGCAAGGCCTTCGCCTGTCACTTTCATCCGCGCTTCTTTCGCGGTCCACAAATGAAAGAACAGGCTGCGCCGTGACTGTTCGTCGAGAACAGCAAGTTCACCTTGTTCCGCAGTGGTATAGTAGTGACGGCTGAGATCGTCGATCTCTACCTTGCGATCAAACATTTCAATATCAATGCCGATTTCCCCCTCTCTGCTGATGGCATAGGCTGCCATATCGGCGGAATGGGACATGTTAAAATAAAGGCCGCCATCGCGAAGGAAAGGCTTGCCCCGTTCTCCGGTTTCAAAAAAAAGCTGATCAGCGGGCACATTCATATAGCGCGCAAGAATATGGCGTAATACGCCATGTGCGCGGATGTAACGGTTACGATGTATATCAAAGCGGAACCGTTCTGCACGCGCCTGTTCCGCCGCGTTGAGGACAGACCAGCAGGCTGGCAGAGCGACACCCTGCATATCCCCAATTCCCGCGTGATATATATGCGTATTCTCCGCCCCAAAGGCAACCATGGCCGAAATATCCATATGCTTTTACTAACTAACCATATTGAGGCGGATGATAATGCGCCTGCCGCATTCAACAAGTCAAATTGCGTGCGGCGGCAATTTGCCGGGTAAAAAACTTGATCGCAATCAATGCATCCGGTCGTTCAGGGGCGCTAGAATTAATGCAGAATTACAGCCCGGAAAACCCATATGTCGCAGGTTATTGCAAAGCTGCTGGAAGACCATCGGCGCATGACGGTGCTCCTTGATATGCTGGAGAGGGAAATCAGCCATTATCTTGCCGGCTTTGCACTCAATCATTTCCTGATTGAGACCATTCTTGATTATCTGACAAACTTCCCTCGCAAATGCCACCATCCGGTCGAAAACCTCATACTCCAAAAAATGACCATACGATCTCCCGCCCATGCCTCCTACCTGCGGGAGATCGTCGTCGAACATGAACGGCTAAAATATTTGCTGGATATCTTCATAACGACCTTTGAACGGGAAAAATCAGGACAGGTTATTCGCCCATACAGGCTCGCAAAGGACATACGCAGCTATATGGAATATCTTCGCTGGCATATGGAGCGGGAGGAGAGCCTCTTCTTTCCTGCTGCAGAGAAAATATTGTTTCAATCGGACTGGGATATCATCGAGACCCGCATGAATGACAAGGGCGATCCGATATTCGGCCGCGAAGCCGACCGCCAGTACCGCGCTCTCCACAAGGTTCTGGTGGACTGGAGCGAGAAATAGTCCCGCCAAGTCCATTCGTATGTCCGCGGGCGGGGTCCGCTATCCGCCCAGCGCCTGATAAAGCGTAACTTCCGTATCAAGACGATTGAAAATATTACCGAGCACGGCATTTTCCGCATTGCGGCGGCGTTGCTGCGCGTCCAACCATTGACGAATGGGGATCGCTCCCGCCCGGTATTGCCGCTCATAGAGTCCTTCCGCGTCCCGCGCCGCCGCATAGGACGCTTCGAGGAATTCCGCCTCGGCCGCATATTGAATACGAGCGGACAGTGCATTTTCGACTTCACCGATCGCCTGATAGAATGTCTGGCGGAAGAGAGCCGTTGCCGCCTCATATTGCGCCTTTGAGATATCGACATTGAGGGCAATCCGGTCAAAATTCAAAAGCGGCGCCGCAAGAGTGCCCGACAGATATGCAATCGGATTGCTCAGGAAATCAAACAACTCGTTACTCCCGGCACCAAGATCGCCGGTCAGCCGGAAGTTCGGATAAAAGCTCGCCCGCGTCGCATCCACGCTGGCCAGCAGCGAGCGCAAACGCAACTCATCTCTCTTGAGATCCGGGCGTCGGGAGATCAGTTCCGCGGGCAGCCCGGCCGCCAGCGTCGGCACCATCATACTGGCAAGGGTTTCCGGTTCCGGCCCGTCGTAGAGTTGCTGTCCGAGCAGCACCGCAAGAGCGTTTCGTGCCTCCACCCGCGCCTGTACGAGCCGGGTCTGGGTCGCCTGCTGCGCGGCAAGAGACTGTTCCGCCTCGCGCAGATCAAGCAACGAAACGCCGCCTGCCGCATATTGCAACCGCACGAGTTCCAGCGCCTGTTCCGTATATGAGATACTCTGTTCCCCGATACGGATCTGATCATTGGCATAGGCGAGTTGCCAGTAAGCGCGCACTGTCATGGCAATCAGCGAAAGCCGCGTTGCCTCCAGATCCTCGGCGCTCGCCAGCTCTTCCCAGCGGCTTGCATCCCGTTCCGATTGCAGCCGCCCGAACAGATCCACTTCCCACGATACACCGAGGGAGGCGGAAGAGGACCGGGACCAGCCGCGGTCATTCTCAAGCGGCCTGTTTCCCGAGCTTCCAAGGCTTGCCGATACGCTCGGATAAAGCTGTTTGCCGGCAAGTTCGCTGGAAAGACGCGCCTGATTGAGGCGAATGCCCGCCGCTGCCAGGTCACCGTTGCTGGCCAGTACCCGCCCCACCAGCGCATTGAGGTCTGCGTCAGTAAAAACCGACCACCAGTCACGCGCAGGCAGGCTGTCCACCGGCATCATCGCTTGCCAATCCGTGGCAACGGGCAGGTTCGGCGCCTGATATTCCGTCTTCAGCAGCGAGCCGCAACCGGCTAGCGCAAACATACTGAGCAAGACAACGATCAAGGACGGTTTTTTTAACAATGCACACATCTCGCTAATCCCGGGCCAGCGCTTCGACCGGATCGAGACGGGCCGCATTCCGGGCCGGAAGAAAACCAAAAATGACGCCAATCAGGGTCGAACAGACAAAGGCCGCAACAATTGAGCCGGTGGAGAAAATCATGGCAAAGCCCATCTCCGCCGCCTCGAAGATATATCCGAGGCCAAGCGCCAGCAAAATGCCGATAGCGCCGCCCAGCAGGCAGACAAGCACGGTCTCGATCAGGAACTGCTGTAAAATATCTCCCTGCCGCGCCCCAACGGCCATGCGAACGCCAATCTCGCTGGTGCGCTCGGTTACCGAAACCAGCATGATATTCATCACGCCGATCCCGCCGACAATAAGAGAGATGAGCGCGATGGCCGCGATCAGCAGCGTCATGGTCTGGCTGGTGCTGGTAATTGTCTGACGGATGTTATCGGTATTAAAAACAGAAAAGTCCGCAACCCCATGGCGCATGGTCATAAGGTTGGTCACCGCCTGCTCCGCCACATCCATCGCCACGTCATCGGCAACCCGAACGGTGATCGAGCTGAGATAATGCTGCCCCAGCAAGCGGGACATCACGGTTGTATAAGGGCTGAAAATGGTCAGGCTGTTACTCTGGCGATATCCGAGCAGGTTGTTCTCGACAACACCGATAATACGCATGGGCACCGTGCCCACGATTATGACCGTGCCGACCGGATTGTCCCCATTGACGAACAACGCCGCCGCACTGTTGTCATCAATGACGGCAACCTGCGCATAATTCTGCACACTTTCCGCATCGAAAAAGCTCCCTTGCAGCAGTCGGGTGCCCCGAACCCGGAAATAATCCTCCCCGACCCCCTGCACCTCCGAACTTGCGGCAACATTGAGATAGCGCGTGGTGGCGCTGGTCGAGACTGACGGGGTGACACTGTCCACAAAACTCTGCGCGGCCAGCGCCGCCGCATCGGCAGGAACAAGCGTCTGCACCCGCGCCGAGCGTAAATCCCCCTGGCTTCGCCCGGGATAAATGCTGAGAGTGTTCGTGCCGAGGCTGCTGATGTTGGAGAGAATCTGTTGTTGCGACCCATTACCAAGGGCGACGACGGACACCACCGAGGCGATACCGATGATAATGCCGAGCATGGTGAGAAAGGTTCGAAGCCGGTGCGCCGACATGGCCAACAACGCCATGTGAAACGCCTCCTGCAATCGGCCAAAGAAGCCAAAAAGCCCATTTCCGCGTTTCAGGCTGGAGGAAAGTTCCACCGCGCCGCTTGCGCTGTCCTGGCGCCTGTCAGAGATAATTTCTCCGTCGCTGATTTCAATAATACGATCCGCTTGTTCAGCAATCGTCGGTTCATGCGTCACCAGGATGACCGTATGACCGTCGCCATGAAGCTCACGCAGGATTTGCATGACCTCCCGCCCGCTGCTGCTGTCGAGCGCACCGGTCGGTTCGTCCGCAAGAATAACCCGCCCGCCATTCATCAGCGCCCGGGCGATGGAAACGCGCTGCTGCTGTCCGCCTGAGAGTTGACCGGGACGATTTTCCAGCTTGTCATCAAGGCCGAGACGGGCGAGCAGAGCAGCGGCTCTCTCTTTACGCTCGGCGCGGGACCGGCCAGAGTAAATCGCTGGCATCTCCACATTACCAAGGGCAGAAAGATCCCCCAGCAGATGATACCGCTGGAAAATGAAACCAAAATGCTCCCGCCGAAGTTCGGCGAGCTCGTCCGATTCAAGCTCCGCCGTTTGTCGCCCGCCAATCCGGTAGATGCCGGATGTGGGCCTGTCGAGACAGCCAAGGACATTCATCAGAGTGGATTTCCCCGATCCGGACGCACCGATGATAGCGACCATTTCGCCCGCATGGATATCCAGATCAATGTCTTTCAGCGCCACGAAAACGCCGTCACCGGATGGATACTCGCGGCGTACCTTTCTGAGTTCCAGCAGCGGTTTGTCCTGCATCGCGACCCTCACCGGAACATTCTTGTTGGCCTGAATGATCCGCTGCGCCCGGTCATGGCGGCAGCCGTGGCGGAGCTGACAATCACCTTGTCCCCTTCTTCCAGCCCTTCCAGGATTTCCGCCTGGACCTTGTTGTTGATCCCGACCGCCACAGACTTCACCGCCACAGTATCGTTATCTTGTAAAACCTGCACCGAGTAACGCCCATCCTTGTCTCTCGGGCCCAGCGCCGTTGCCGGAATTAAGAGCGTATCCTTCGCCTCGGCCAACACGATGGAGACTTCCGCCGTCATCAGAGCGCGCAGCCGACCTTGCTCATTTTCGATATCGAAAAGAGCGTTATAATATATGGCCGTACTGGTGCTGCTCGCTGTTGCAGTTGAACTGCTGACAAGATTGACAATTTCTTCCGGCGCAGGCTCGATCTGCTGCAGCATCGCGTGATAGCGCGTCTCCGGATCGCCCAGCACAGTGAAATAAACGGGCATTCCCTCTTTCACCTTGATGACATCGGCTTCCGACACTTCTGCCTTGACCGTCATGACATCAAGATTGGCAATAATGACAATGGTCGGCGCCGATTGCACCGCATTCACCGTCTGGCCCTGCTTTGTTACAATGGCGACCACGACCCCGTTGATCGGCGCCTGCACACGGGTGTAACCAAGATTGACTTCCGCTGTTGCCTTGGCGACTTCCGCAGCCTTGATCTGTGCTTCCAGCGCCCTGACATCGGCGCGCGCCGCCTCAAGGCTGGCCTTGGCGCTTTCAAACTCTGCGGCCGATGTCGCCTGACCGGCGATCATCTGCTGCTGTCGTTTGAAACTCTGCTCTGCCTGGATAAGTGAAGCCTGCCGCGCCGCAAGCTGGGCTTTCACATTGGCAAGGCTTGCCTCCGCAGTCAGAAGATCGTTCGTCCGGGTTCTGGCATCAATCTGAGCGATCATATCCCCCGCCCGGACATGCTGGCCAAGCTCGACAAACAAGGTGTCGATCCGCCCGGACACCTGCGCTCCGACGCTGACAATTTCCTTTGGCTCCAGCGCGCCGGTGGCAACCACCGTTTCCTCGATGTTCCCACGATAGACCGGCACTGTCAGCACCGCCGGTTTCCCGGATGCCGCAAAGTAATAGTGCCATACGGCATAACCGCCGCCCGCCGCAATGGCGATCAGCAAGGCTGTCATGATTATCCATTTCTTCTTCATGGTCTAAAGATGGTCCATCTTTCGCTCTTTGTGGGTAAAGCTATTGCAAAGGAACTGTAAATCTTTGGAAAAGCAAGATGACAAGCCGATCTTCACAAAGATATGTTCAGTTTATGAAAGCACAAAGCGGCAGCGCACGCATTCTTCTTATCGATGACGATATCGACCTGACTGAAATGCTGACGGAATATCTGGAGGCCGAGGGCTTCGGGGTCGAGGCAGTATTTAACGGCCGGGACGGCGTTGCGCGCGCCCTTTCGGGTGAATTCGATGCCGTCATTCTCGATGTCATGATGCCTCAGGTCAACGGCATTGATGCACTGCGCCATATCCGCCAGACAAGCAATATTCCTGTTATCATGCTGACCGCAAAGGGCGATCATGTGGACCGCGTTGTCGGGCTGGAGCTGGGCGCCGATGATTATGTGGGGAAGCCCTATTATCCGCGTGAGCTGCTGGCCCGACTGCGTGCCCTTCTGCGCCGAAATACCCCGGTTGACCCAATCCCGGAGGCAAAGGAAAGCTTCGAATTTGGCCTGCTTCTTGTAGATGTACCCCGGCGTGAGGTGACATGGCAGGGCCAGCCTGTCCTCCTCACCCTTTCCGAATTCAATATCCTCATTGCGTTGCTGAAGTCCGGGGAGACCGTCGCGACGAAAGACGAGCTTTCCCTCAAGGTGCTTGGTCGCCCCCGGCAGATGTATGATCGCAGCATTGATGTTCACATCAGCAATCTGCGCCAGAAGTTGCAGGATGTAGCGGGCAAGGCGATCGAGATTGAGACGGTGCGCGGGGTCGGTTATCGGCTGGTGACCACATCATGAAAATCCGGCTGTTCTGGAAAATTCTGATCGGTTTCTGGATCACCCTTTTCCTCATCATGCAGGGGGTCTGGCTGCTCGCCGTGCTGGTCCGCGACGGCCCCATCGCACCGGATAGATGGCTCATCGCCCGTGTGGCGCCCGTTGCCCTGCCCCCCTTGCAGCAGGCCCTCACTGACGGCGGGCCCGCCGCCTTTGAAAGGGTTCTGGCCACCCTGCCCGAAGAAGATCGCGCCCGTATCCATTTACTGACTGCGGATGCGGCGGCAAACCGCCCGGAGGATCCGGAACTTATTGAACGGCTAACGGATGCAACCGCGCCCGATGGCGCCCGTTACGTTATTGCCTATCAGGGGCGGCAATCACCCCGCCGTTCCCATTTTCGTCCTCCGATGGAGTTTATTGTTGTCGGCGCGGCCGGCGGCTTTCTGTTCAGCGCTATTCTCGCCTGGTATATCACCTCTCCCATCCGCCGGTTGCGCTATGGCCTCAACCGGCTGGCCCATGGCGATCTGGATGTGCGACTGGAGCCGAAAATCGGACGCCGCCGCGACGAGATTGCCGATCTCGCCCGTGATTTCGACCTCACCGCAACGCATCTAAGACAGGCAATGGAAGCCCGCGACCGCCTCTTCCATGATGTCTCGCATGAACTGCGCTCTCCCCTCACCCGTTTGCAACTTGCAATCGAGCTGGCACGGCAGGATCCATCCCGCATGATTTCCTCCATGAACCGGATTGAACGGGAGACGCGCCGTCTCGACGATCTGATCGACGAGTTGCTCACCTTTGCCCGCTCAGAAAACAGCCTGACCCAGTCAGACGAGTTTTTCGATCTGGTCGGCGTTGTCGAAAGCGTCATCGCCGACGCCACTTTCGAGGCAACAACGAAGGGGGTGCATATCAATCCTCGCCTCGCGGACGCGCAAGCCTCGGCGCGGCCCAGCATACAGGGCCGCGCCGAGTTGATCCGTCGCGCCATCGAAAATGTAATCCGCAATGCCATTCGCTATTCGGCAGCAGGCCAGCAGATTGATGTAACAGCCCGCTTCGATACCGCAGAGAATGCCTATACTGTGGAAATCCTTGATGAGGGTCCCGGCCTGACCGAGGCGGAGATTGAGAAAATGTTCGAACCCTTTATCCGCCATGATGACCGCAGCAGCGGTTTCGGTCTTGGTCTGACCATTGCCAAACGCGCCGTCGATGCCCATAACGGCAATATCACGGCCCGAAACCGCCCGACCGGCGGCCTCAACTTCACAATCAGATTACCGATCAGCAGTGGTTAAAAATATCGATAGGTAATCATTCGAAAATCTCAACTACGGCAACAAGCCGCATAAGAGAAACCGAATAATACATTATTCTTCTGTAAATCGCTTTCTAAGCTCGGTTTTCAGAATTTTTCCATAATTGCTTTTGGGGAGTTCATCGACGAAGAAATACTCCTTCGGCCGCTTGAATCTGGCAATATTGTTGAGGCACAGCTCTTCGAGCTCTTCCGGGGTGACGGACGCCCCTGCCCGTAACACCACGAAGGCGACCACTTCCTCGCCCCAGTCGGGTTCCGGACGACCGACGACAGACACCTCATCCAGGCGACTGTCCATGAGCAACACTTCCTCAATCTCGCGGGGATATATATTTGTTCCGCCGCTGATGATCATATCCTTGGAACGGTCCTTCAGGGTGAGAAATCCGTCTTCATCCAGAAACCCGACATCCCCGGTATGGAGCCAGCCGTTCCGGATCGCGCTGCTGGTGGCTTCCGGATTATTCCAATAGCCCGCCATGACGACATCGCTCCTGATGACAATTTCACCGACTTCGCCGGTTGGCACCTCATTGTCGTTCTCATCGAAAATACGAACCTCAACCCCGGTGCGCGGCAGGCCGACGCTTGAAAGCCGCTTCTCATATTTCGGATTATCATAGTCGGCATGCAAATCCTTGCTGAGGCTGGTGCCGGTGTTCGGCGACTCGCCCTGTCCGAAAATCTGCATGATGCAAGGTCCGAATGTGGCAATGGCACGCTTCGTATCCTCCAGATACATAGGAGCCCCGCCGTAATAGATCGTCTTGATATTCTCGGACCTGGCTTCTCTTGCCTTCGGATGGTTCGTCATCCGCGTCAGCATCGTTGGCGCGGCCATGAAGGTTGCGTTCTTGTAGGTTTCAAGAAGGCCGAATATCTCCTCCACATCAAATCCGCCGCTTTCCGGCACGACATGATGCGATGCCTTGATAAGATGCGGAATGGCGTAAAGGCCATCGGCGTGAGACATCGGGGCCGTGTGGAAGTAGCTATCCTCCGGCGAGGGTTGATCGACATCCGCGTAATATCGCAATGTCATGGCCAGCAGGGTCCGGTGCGTGAGCGTCGCCCCTTTCGGCCGCCCCGTCGTCCCGCTGGTATAGAAAATCCAGGCCGGGTCCGACTCCGATACATCCACCATCTCTATCGGAGAATGGGTCGTCAGAGCCTCATAATTATCGTCACTGACGCAGAATACCCGCTCAAACCCGTCGATTGTTTCCAGGAATTCACTAATACCCGCGGTCAGGTTCTCGGTGACAAAGCAGACTTTGGCACCTGCATTCTCAATAATAAAGGCAAACTCCTTGGGATGCAGTTTGGCATTCATGGGAACAGCGCAAAGCCCGGCGTGCCAGCAGGCAACGAGAATCTCCATATATTGCGGCGTGTTGGTCATGGCGAGGCCAACCCGGTCACCCTTGTTCAGTCCAAGCTCACCACGAAGGGCACCTGCAAGTGAACGCGCGCGGTCTGCAAACTCCTGATAGGTATGAAGCTGCCGCGTTCCCAGGGAGATGGCCGGTTTATCGCCATAAACTGCCGCAACACGCGGCAGGAAATCCGCAATATTCATTCCTCACGTCCCTCGTTCTTATCATTATGCCAGGGCCATATGATCAGACGCCCCACTTCCTATCGAAAGTCTAGATCGCCCGCTCGCCTTCCTTCCAGAAGCTTGCGCGAATATCCTTTTTGCGAACTTTCCCGACCGGCGTCCGCGGCAGAGTTTTCCAGAATTCCACCGATTTCGGCGCCTTCACGCTACCGAGGGCTTTCTTGCAGAGGCTGATGACTTCTTCTTCCTCAAGCGTGCAGCCGGGTTTGAGTTCAACCACCGCCTTGACGGCTTCGCCCCATTTTTCATCCGGAGCCCCGATAACTGCGCAGTCCTGAACCGAGGGATGACCCCAGATCACCTGCTCAATCTCACTCGGATAGACGTTGAAGCCGCCGGTGATGATCATGTCCTTCTTGCGATCGACGATATAGACATAACCATCATCATCGACATAGCCGATATCTCCCGTATGGTGCCAGCCGAAGGTGGAAACTTCCTCCGTCGCCTCCGGGTTCTTATAATAGCCCATCATCACCAGGTTGCCACTGACAACAATTTCCCCCCGCTCATTTGGTGGCAGGAGATTGCCCTCGTCATCCATGATCCTGACACGCATCTGAAGTGTCTGGCGCCCACAGCTCGCGAGCCGCTTTTCTTTTGTATTGCTACCGATCACCAGATGCTCTTCCGGGGAAAGATAGGTACAGAACATCGGCGCTTCGGCCTGCCCGAAGGACTGCGTCATAACCGGTCCGAAAACTTTCAGGCACTCCTTCAGCTTGTCGACGGACATTGGGGCCGCCGCATAGATGAAATGCTCCAGACTGCTGTAGTCGTATTTTTCGACACCAGGATGGGACAGCAACATATAGATTGCAGTGGGCGGCAGAAACAGATGCGTCACCCCTTCACGCTCGATCGCTTCCGCGACCATCTGCGCATCGAATTGTGGCAGGATAACCTGCGTTCCACCGTTCGCCATCGACAGAATGGCCAGCACACCCGCCGCATGCGACATCGGGGCGACGACCAGATGAACAGGTGGCTTTTTCGCCGGCATGGTGGTGTAGAACGCCGTCACCATGGCATCCCATACACGGTTGGTCCAAAGTACGCCTTTGGGAAGGCCGGTCGTACCGCCCGATGAAAAGATCGACGCAAGCGTCTCCTGATCACCGGCAATATCAGGATCGGTGCTGGCCTCCTCCTTGATTATCTCTTCCAGATAGAGACCGCGTCCGCCCGCCTTGTCGATACAGACAAAGTGCCGGATTTTTGGGCAGAGAGTGGCAAATTCGGCAACCTTTGATTCATAGGAGCTGTGATAGAACAGGATTTCCACATCACAGTTATCCAGAATATATGAGTTCTCCTTGGTTTCATTCTTGGCGTTGAGCGGGACCCAGACAACACCGGCGCGCAACATCCCAAGGCAGCATTCAAATGCCGGAACCGCGTTGGAGCTGAACACCGCGCCCTTTGCCTGAGGTTTCACCCCCAGCTTGATGAGTGCATTGGCAATCCTGAAGTTCCGCTCCTGCACCTCTGCGTAGCTGCGTGCGATATCACTGTCCTTCAGGCAAATCCTGTCCGGATCAAGAGCAACACCACGATCAAAATAGTCAATTACACGCACAAGCCTCTCCCCTGCGGTCGATCAGTTTTTCTGCAATATGGTGATACAGGCTGCGGCCTCTTCATAGCCCATAAAACCGCCCCCATTTTCGGCAATCGCCGTCCGGGCGCCTTCCACCTGACGCGGCCCGGCCTCGCCGCGCAGCTGCGTAACTAACTCATAAACCTGCGCCAGTCCCGTGGCGCCGATGGGATGCCCGCGCGATTCCAGACCTCCGGAAGGATTGACGGGGATACGGCCGCCAACGGTTGTATGTCCTTCTTCGGAAAGACGTCCGCCTTCCCCGAATTTGCAGAAGCCCAACGCCTCCACCTGCAGCACTTCGGCAAAAGCCGTCGCGTCATGGACCTCCGCAACATCCATGTCTTCCGGTGCCAGGCCAGCCTTTTCATAGGCCGCATTGGCTGCCAGATGTGTAATCTGCTTATCGAACTCATCGGGCTTGCGGTTCGTGCCGGAACGCAGAACAGAGGCCGCGACACGGACGGCACGGCCCAGACCAAGCTGGCGCGCCTTTTCTTCCGAAACGACAATGGCGGCGGCCGCGCCATCACTGATCGGCGCGCACATGGCCAAGGTCAGCGGCCAGGCGATCGGGCGGTCGTTGAGAACCTCCTCCACCGTCATTTTATTGCGGTATTGCGCCTTCGGATTATGATAGGAATGCGTATGGTTCTTTGCGGAGGCCGCGGCAATCTGAGCCTGCGTAATGCCGAAAGTCTTCATGTGATTCTTGGCAAGCGAGGCGTAGACATCCATAAAGACACTGCGCTGTCCGCCATTGTCCTCTGCCTCCGGCGGCAGTTCCATCCCCTTGGACATATCTAGCAACCGGGCGATGGATTCTTCCGCCGTATGAACATCCCATCCGCCGTCAAAAACCGCAAAAGAACGCGCGCGATCCGTCGAGTTCATCTTGTCCGTCCCGATGGCCAGCGCAATATCTCCCTGTCCGGACTGAACAAAGGCGCAGGCTGAATTGAGGGCTGTACTGGCGCTGGCGCAGGCATTCTCAATATTGGTAATCGGGATACCCTCAAATCCGGCAGAGCGCAGGGCGATCTGCCCCGGCACGAGATACTGAGCCTCAACTGCCGCCTGGGAGGCATTGGCAAAATAAGCTGCCTGAATGCTCTTCCGCTCCAGACCGGCGTCTTTCAGCGCCTCTTCAACAACTTCGGCGGTCATGTCCTTGACAGAACGGTTCAGAAACTTGCCAAACGGCGTCATTCCAATTCCAATAATGTACACATCTGACATTGTTCAACTCCCGAAATTAGATGCTTATGAGTCCTTCGATTTTTTCCCGCTCGGCCAGCAGTTCATCCGTTTTACCGGACCAACGAATATGGCCGTTATCAATCAAATACTGCCGTTCAGCCAGTTTAAGGGGGACCTTCAAATTCTGCTCCACTAGCAGTATGGCCACCCCCTCGGCATTAATGAGCGCCATGGCCTTGATCAAATCATCGACAACCAGCGGCGCCAGTCCTTCGGTCGGCTCATCCAGCAGCAGCAATTTTGGGTTTGTCAGAAGGCCACGCCCGACGGCCAGCATTTGCTGTTCTCCGCCTGATAAAGTATCGCCGCGGGAATTCTTTCGCTCCTTCAGACGCGGAAACAAATCATATACCCGTTTCAGATCCCACGCGCCTTCCCGCCCCATGACGGTCGCGATCCGCAAATTTTCATCTACGTTGAGTGTCGCAAAGATACGCCGGTCTTCAGGGACATAGGCAATTCCGGAGCGTCCCAGTACCTCTGTCGTTATTCGGGTCACATCCTTCCCGGCAAAAACCCGCTTACCGGACTTGATCGGATTGAGACCGATGATCGCCTTCAACAAGGTGCTTTTGCCAGCGCCATTCCGGCCGATCAGGGAGACGATTTCCCCCTCTCCCACTTCGATGGAGACATTGTGCAATGCCTGGGCCTTGCCATAGAAAACATCACACTTCTGCATTTCCAGAAGGCTCATTCATCCTCTCCCAGATAGGCAGTACGTACACGCGGATCACGCCGTATCGTTTCAGGGTTGCCCGCGGCCAAAATCTCACCTGCGAGCATCACAATTATCTCGTCTGAAATTTCCATAACCACGTCCATATTATGCTCAATCAACAATACAGTGCGGCCTTGTGAAATTCGACGGATCAGCCCGACCGCCTTCTCGACGACATCATGGCCAACCCCGGCGAGGGGCTCATCAAGCAGCAGCACCTTGGGCTCACTCAATAACGCAAGACCAATTTCAAGAGCGCGCTGATCACCATGGGAAAGGCTGCCGGCGTTGACATGCCCGAAGCTCTCCAGCCCGATTTCCGCAAGGACACGTTCAGCATTTTCCGCAATTTCCCTGAATTTCCCGACCGGCTTCCAGAATGGCTGCAACCGGAAACGATGCGCCTGTGCGGCAAGACGGAGATTTTCAAACACTGTCATCTCGGCGAAAATCTGCGTGATCTGGAAACTCCGTCCAAGTCCCGCCCATGTGCGGGCATGCGGGGACTTTCCGGTTATCTCCTGATCGTTGAGAAACACTCTCCCATTGCTGAGACGCGCCCGGCCCGAAAGGGCATTCATAAGCGTTGTCTTACCCGCACCATTGGGCCCGATCAGGCCATAAAGTAATCCGGGCGTGAATTCGTAGCTCACATTGCTGACGGCTTTGAAGGCGCCATAGGATACTTCAATATTTTCACAGCGCAGGACAAGTTTGTTTTCTGTTGTCGCAATCATGACTTGCCTCCGGGCAAGATGCGATTCCAAATCTGTATGATCAGGCCCGCGATGCCTTTCGGCATGCCGATCGTACAAACGATAAATATAAGGCCCAGAATTCCGTACCAATGTGATGTCTGGGTCGAAAGCCATTCCCGCATAATTTCAAAGATGGCAACCCCAAGGATGGGGCCGAACAGCGTGCCCATACCACCCAGCAGGACCATGATCACAATATCGCCCGACGTGGTCCAATGCAGCATCTGGGGGCCTACATAAAAAATCAAAGAGGCCAGCAATCCGCCACTCACCCCGGCATAAACCCCGGAAATGGTGAAAACGGAACGCTGCAACCGCTGGACATTAAAGCCGATTTGCTCGGCCCGGACCGAATTTGATTTGATTGCCGACAGTGCCTGGCCCAATGGCGATATCCGGATAAGGCCGGAAATCAGCAACGCCAGAATGAACAACGCCAGCAGGAAAAAATAATAATTGCCGTCATCATAGAAATCGATACCGAACAATTCAGGACGCGGAACTCCGGCAATGCCATCGACACCGCCAGTCAGCATCCGCAGCTTTGTGCCCGCCATGATATAAATCAACTGAGACAAGGCGAGTGTGAGAAGCGCAAAAAACAGCCCTGAAACCCGGATTGCAAAATAGCTGAACAGCAGGGCAAGAGCCCCCCCGATAACACCCGCCGCGCCAAGCGCGGGCAAAAAGTCCCAGCCCATCCGCATGGTCAACAGCGACAGCGTGTAGGCGCCTACTCCGAAAAACGCCGCATGGCCGAAGGACAACATGCCGGCAACGCCGAAGACTAGATCAAAGCCGATGGCGAATATTGACCAGATCAATATGGCATTCACCAGGCCAATCCCCTGCCCGTCCGGCAGCAGAAGAGGCACAAACACGATAACGGCAACCAGCAGTGCCAATAAACGATGCGCATTCATGCCGTACGCCCCTTGCGGCTGAACAATCCTTCCGGCCGGAGGATCAGAGTACCGATCAGCAGGATAAAGGTGAGAAAATCGACCCAGCTCGGAGCGTAGCTATAACCGAGTGCCCGCGTCATTCCAATCAAGAGCGCTGCCATTACTGCCCCTCGAATATTGCCCAGCCCGCCGATAATCACAACGATGAAGCTGTCGATGATGATGTTAAAACCCATGCCGAGTTCGATCGGGAACAATGGACCGGCAACAGCCCCGCCGAGAGCCGCAAGACCGGCCCCGAAGGCAAATACACCTGTCCGGACCAGTGACACATTTATGCCAAGCGTCCGAACCATTTCGGGATCGCCACTGGCCGCACGGATAATCATCCCAAAGCGGCTGCGATCCAGCATGAAGAAGAGGGCGGCGGAAACAGCCGCGCCAAAGCCGATAATGAAAAGGCGATAGGTCGGCACGGCACTGCCGAACATTTCAATCGTGCTTGACAGCATGGCCGGTGGATACATTTGCTTGTATTCCAGCCCCCAGATGATCCGGACCGCCTCATCAAGAACCAGAATAAAACCGAAGGTCAGCAGTAGCTGGTAAACATGGTCACGGTCATACACAGGCCGGAGCGCGATACGCTCCATAATAGCACCAACAGCCACTGCTATGATCGGCGCAGCTATCAGCCCCGCCCAGAAATTTCCAGTGACATTGACGACCTGAAATGCCAGATAGGCGCCAAGCATGTAAAATGAGCCATGCGCAAAATTAATTACTCGGAGCATGCCGAAGATAAGGGTCAGCCCCGCCGCCAGCAGGAACAGAAGCATACCCATAGACAGGCCTATCACGATGGTAGACATAACCGGATCACCTAATCTGCGATTAAAATGAGGGCGGTCAACTCTAGTGTGTGACCGCCCGGATTTTTATGATCAGACTATTCTGCACAAGCCGGGAAAAGGGCTTCCGGCTCGAAGACATTCGTGATCTTCATTTTCAGTGCTGGGTAAGGCGCTTCGCCTTTTTCAACAACCCCCCAGAGACCGACCTGCAATGCCTGATGGTCACAGGCCCGCATTTCCTTGCGGCCTTCCACGGAATTTTCACGAACGCTTCCGGCAAAGGCATCCACCCACTTCTCGCGGTCCCAGGAACCCGTATCATCGATCACATCGAGGAACCAGCTCATCCCGTCGAAAGCTTCGCCCGCAAAGCTATCGGGCCATTCATTGAATTTTGCGCGGTAGGCCTCAACAAACGCCTTGTTCGCAGGGTTATCCACGGAATAGTGATACCGGACACCTGACGCAGCCCCCACAGCATCGGGACCTACGGCTGCGGCAAGCACCTCATCCTGCAGAACCGGGCCAAACAGGACCTTATTCTTGCCCAAACCGGCCTGTCCGGCCTGCTTCAGGAACGTAACACCATCGCTGCCGGTCACGATCAGAACGACACCATCCGCATCCGTCTTGGCGATCTTATCGATGATAACGGAATAGTCGCGATTTCCAAGCGGGGGATAATCCACATCGACAATCTCGATGCCGGCTTCCTTAGCCGCCGCCATATAGGCATCCATTCCATCGCGCGTTACGGCGTAATCCGCCCCGACGCCATAAATCTTCTTCAATCCGGCCGCCTTGGTAAATTCCATGGCCATTCGAATTTCCATTCCCAGCGTATTGGAGGTCCGGAAAGTATAGCGATAGCCATTCGCCCGCGTAATCTTGTCATCGGCCGAGATGGTCACCAGAAGCGGGATTTTCCGCTGCTCCGTGATGCCTTGCAGCGCTGCTGTCGACGCGGAGCTGGCCGCCCCAAAAATCATCTGCGCACCGGAGGAAATCAGCCTTGTGGCCTTTTGCACGGTCGGCTGCGGTTTTGTTTCACTGTCTTCCCAAGTTACCTCAATCGGTTTGCCAAGGACTTTGCCGCCGCGCAGTTCAATCGCGAGCTCGGCACCCTGCCTCATACCTTTACCGATAATGCCGTATGGCCCAGAAAATGGCAGCACGGCACCAATCTTGAAGGCATCCGGCTCATCCGCCCGGACACTGGCGCCGCCCGCGACAGTCAATGCAACAACACAGGCCGCAGATAAAATTGTGGATTTGATGATATTCATATTCCCTCCCCTGTAACCGTGGTGGTTAATTATAAGCCGGTCAGAGCCAGCCGTTTTCTTCATATTTTTGTTGTGCGTCGTATTTTCACGACGCAGCCTCCCGAAGCCATGCGAATATATGACAGGATAACTGTTTATGTCAATATGTTTGTTATAAATGCATGCCGCCTTGACATCTTTGGTTTAGGCCATGATTGGAAGGATACGAAAGCCTAATACAACAAACAAATTGACTTAATCAATTATCCTGTTTTATCGTAAAAGCGCCTTGGAAGGCTTCGAATGTCATCAAAGTGTAAAATAATAATACCCACAAAAAACAGGGCAGTAGGTTCCGAAGAATACAAAAGGTCGCTGTCAGATTGCGTTCCATTTGAACTCTTGATCCCTCCCCGGGCACTCGATCTTCGACTCTCAAGGTTTGTCTCAATTGTGGCCGCACTGCCGCTTATAATGGATGTTTCAAGCGGCCTGACAAAGCAATCCAAAGTTGATATAAGAACCATAGGGAGGTGATCATGAAAGAGTATGGCGTAGCCCTGGTGACAGGCGCAGGTTCTGGCATCGGCCGGGAAACAGCTATCAAGCTGGCGGAAAAAGGCGCCCGTGTCATCGTAACCGACATCTCGGAAGCCGGTATTAACGAAACTGTAGAGAGAATTAAATCCCTGGGCGGAAAGGCACTCGGCAAAAAACTTGATGTAACAAATGCGGATGATATCGACGACGCCTTTGCTACAGCAGAGCAGTGGGATAAATACGTCGATATCCTTGTAAACAATGCGGGCATTGTCAATATTCAAGGGTTTCTGGACTACACACCTCAAAACTGGCATCAGGTGATCAGTGTCAATCTCACGGGCAGCTTCCTTTGCGCCCAGCGCGCGGCCCGCGACATGAAAAAACAGTCATATGGAAGAATTATCAACATGTCTTCCGTCAGTGGTCTCCGTGCGGGCGTTGGGCGGACGGCGTATGGCACGACGAAAGCCGCCATTATCGGCCTGACACGCCAGATCGCCCTGGAAATGGGTCCGCATGGCATTACCGCAAATGCCATTGCTCCTGGTCCGATCAAGACACCGCTGGTAGAAGCAACCTACTCGGAAGAAACAATCGCCCGCCTTTTGCCAATGATCCCCGTTGGGCGTTTTGGGGACTGCTCAGATATTGCAGAAGCTGTTTGCTATCTCGCAGATCCCAAGACCGGCTATGTCAACGGAGAGATTTTGACCGTTGACGGCGGTTATTATGCATCAGGAATGACACAAACTGGCACGCTGGATCTGGAGGAAAGTAAGGGATAGGAAATGCTCCTCGAACATCATCAACAAGGATTCCCAGGCCAGCCCCTTCCCTATGGCTGCGATGGGCGGACCCGCAACGATGTTCAGGAAAGTGTTCACACGGCTTTCCTAAATCGGGTTTCATATTATAATATAAGCAGTTACGATCGAAATACGGATGCGTTAGCAAGGATTGAGGTCAAAATGCAGATAGCAATGCCATGCCGAGACAAGGAGTATGCAGCAAAATGACACTGGACGCAGAAAGCCTCTGCCCGGAGGAACATGCACATTGGCTCTTTGCGGTCATGTATCTAGGCTACAACAGCATGCTCGAATCGGGCGATCGCTACCTACAGTCTATTGGTCTACGCCGCCCGCATTTCAGGGCAATCTACGTTATCCAGCGCAAACCCGGTGCAACCGTAAGAGAGATTCTCGCCTTTCTCGATGTTACTCAGCAATCCATCAGCCCGGTCATCAAAACCCTGATCGCGGATGGATATATCACCCAAAAAGAAAATCTCAAAGATCGCCGCAGTCGCCATCTGTATCTGACCGACAAGGGTCTGGCTGCTTGTCAGGGCGTTATTGAAACCCAGAGGCATCATCTCAAGCAGGCCTATCAGAAGGCAGGATTTGAAAATGCCAAAGGATATGCGCATACGGCATATGCAATGATGAACGAGAAGAGCCAGCGTCAGCTCGATGTGATCTGGAAGGATCAGACATTTTTCCTGGATGAGCTGAAATACTGAAAAAGAGGGCATTCAGGAGACGCGTATACGGCGCTCTAAAGTACGATGGATGCCACCGCAGGGGCTGTCATGGACACGGCCGCGCCTCCTAGAAACAAAGGCTTCAAAATTTCGCTTTCATGATCAAAAGCCCGTCATAGATAACATGTTTCGCCACTGATCTTTACAAATGGTGCTGTCAGACTAATGCGACGTAGTCTCTGTTTGGCATAAAATGGCATAAAAA
>CAXASQ010000012.1:0-152733 GCA_963971675.1 uncultured Alphaproteobacteria bacterium
TGGTGCTCTGTCCTTCGGCGAGGGAGAAGTCATCGGCGCTGATGGTCAATGTCGGGGCAACGATATCGGCTGTGCCGGAGGAGACAATTATCGAACCAGGATGCAGAGGAGGGAAAAACGTGGATCCTGTCTCAGATTCGCTTGCACGTCGTATCAAACCGGACGCTTCAAGGGTGATGTTTGTTCCTGATAAAAGATCGGAGATGTCGAGTCCATCTCCTATTTCTTCATGATCATACAGCGTGAAGCTGGCGCCCGATTTGGGGGGAGCATCTTCCGATGCCATATAGGTTGCATTAAAATCCTTGATTTTCCCGATGACCTGCTCGATCTCGAGGAGCGGACCATTCTCACCAAACTGGAGGAGAGGTTGTTCCTCACGCGTCCGTGTTGTGAAGTAATCTCTCAGAACAATTTCAATTCCGCCCGTAGAGGCCAGAACGAGAGAATCGGAGGATTGTGAGAAGGTGAGCTGCGAATCGAAACCGGCAGGAATAACAATAACCTCACCGGATTTTACGGCAACTGTTGCCCGAGAATCGACCATCGTCTTTTGACGAGTCATTTGAACGCCTATTACTCAACACATACGCACACATACTCCAAACGAATTTTATTGGTGCGAAGGGTGATCGAGCACTAGCAGGACATGCCATAATTTAGAAAAATCTTAAATAATGGCGTATTATGCAAGAATACTAACGAGGGATAGGGATTTATCTGTTAAATATAGTTGTTATTGCAACGAATATTCGGATTTTTAGATTCCCGAAAGTAAACAAGCACATCGCGCAACAATTCAAAATATCAATGTTTCTGGCGGAGTGATTGCGGCGTCTGCCCTGTCCAGCTATGGAAAGCGCGAAAAAAGGAATTAGCATCACCATATCCCAGAAGATAGGCGATTTCAGAACCCGTATAGTTAGTGTTTGTCAGATAATGTCGAGCCAGATCTTCGCGGAGATGATTGACTTCGTTCTGATAGCTCGTTCCTTCATCTTTGAGGCGACGTTGCAGAGTGCGGGAGCTCATTGCCATATCGTGGGACAAGGCTTCGATGGAAAGGTTTCCGTCCGAAATGATGGATAAAAGCCGCATTCTGACGCGTTTTTGGAGTTGAGAAATATTTTCACCGCTGATGATAAATTGCTTCAACTCCAGCACGTCTGGGAATTTTCCCTCGATGTTCCCTGTCAATTCATTTGCCTCTTCAGTTTCTCTGCATATGTTATTATTGGTTGTTTTGCAGTAACTTGATTAAAAGCCTCCGACATCACCCATTGACATTATTTCCTTTGGCCATGATCTGCCATCCGGACAAATTTGGTGTCAGGTTAATGGAAGCTTGATTAACTCTAACAGGTTAAACAAAGGCTTCAGTCGGTGAGAAGCCGACTGTCACATAAATTCCCTGACGAAATATTTTACAATATTCAATTATCAATATTAAGTAAAAATTAAACATATTACAACATAGAAATTTTACAATAAATATAGATGAAGTGACTGGATTTTGAGGCGTTTTATGCGCGTGTAGAAAGCTGGAAATGAGCCGCCTTTTCCGCAGAAAACCAGGCATTCCAAGGAATATTGTGTGGAGGCAAAATGACGTTCAGGTGGGATGCAGGGATAGCGCCCGCTCAGAAATATTTTTTTGAGCGGATGCCAGAAAGATAAATTTGGGTCGCAGAAAAGCAGGACGACAGGCTCTCCAGCCGTCCGTTGTCGTCTGATCCCGCTTATCCCTGCAGAGCGACAGCCAGCGGTGTGTAGTCGAGATCAAGATCACGGGCAACCGGCTCGCAGGTCACCTTGCCATTCCAGACATTCAGGCCGTTCGCCAGATGTGGATCTGCTCGAAGCGCGTCCCGCCATCCCTTATTGGCGATGCGGACAGCATGGGGCAGGGTGACATTGTTCAGGGCATAGGTGGAGGTGCGGGCAACGCCGCCAGGCATATTGGCGACACAGTAATGAACGACCCCGTCGACGACATAGGTTGGCTCCGCATGGGTTGTGGGGCGGGAGGTTTCAAAACATCCCCCCTGATCAATGGCGACATCGACGACAACGGCGCCTTCCTGCATTCGGGCGATCATGTCACGGCGGATCAGTTTCGGCGCGGCAGCGCCCGGAATGAGGACAGCGCCGATAACAAGATCCGCTTCCAGCACCATACGATCCAGCAGGGCGGAGGTGGAATAGAGAACCCGCGCCTTTGATTCAAAGTGATTTTCAAGGCGCTCCAGCGCCGCCGGATTACGGTCCAGGATTGTCACATCTGCATGCATGCCGACCGCCATTTGCGCGGCGTTGAAGCCGACCACGCCGCCGCCGATTATAACGACTTTTGCCGGCATGACACCAGGCACACCCCCAAGCAGAACCCCCCTTCCGCCATGGGATTTTTCAAGTGCCGTCGCCCCCGCCTGTACTGCAAGACGCCCGGCTACCTGGCTCATCGGTTTCAGAAGAGGGAGGCCGCCGCTCGCATCGGTCACCGTTTCATAGGCAATACAGACCGCGCGTGATTGTATCAGATCGAGCGTCTGGGCAGGGTCCGGAGCGAGATGCAGATAAGTATAGAGAATCTGGCCTTCACGCAGCATCGCGCGTTCACTCGCCTGCGGCTCCTTCACTTTGACGATCATATCAGCGCGAGCGAACAGCTCTTCCGCAGTATCGATGATTTTCGCCCCCACTGCCTCATAAGCGGGGTTGAGGGCGCCGATACCCGCGCCCGCCTCTTTCTCGATCAGGACATCATGTCCATGGGCGATCAGCTCTGCGGCGCTTTCCGGCGTCAGTCCGACGCGATATTCATGGTTTTTAATTTCTCTCGGACATCCGATAATCATCTTTGCTGCCTCCCACAACAGAGTTTAGATGCTCGAATTATAATATATTTTCCGCAGGAAAAATTTTCGAAATAGGTTTTCAGCGTACGCTTTTTTGGTGTAAAATTTTGAAATCGAGCTCTTAGACGGGAAATTTTTCAATAGATCACTTCGATCGACAGATATTATCCGAATTGCAGATGGATGCCGATATACCGATTGCTGAAATCGCAGATCGGGTCAATCTGTCCCCTTCTGCCTGCCATCGCCGGATCAAAAATCTGGAAGGGGCCGGGGTCATCCACGGATATGCGGCGAAGCTGGACAAACAGGCTCTCGGTCTTGAGGCGGATGTATTCGTCGAGATTACGCTGACATCGCAAAATCAGGAAATACTGGATATGTTTGAACAGGCGGTGATGGCCTGCACCGACATTCTGGAATGCCATCTGACGACAGGAAATGCGGATTATATCGTGCGGGTTGCGGCGCGCAGCGTCACCGATTACGAGCGCATCCATCGCAACAGTCTTGGCCGTCTGCCTCATGTTGCGAGTATGCGCTCGACCTTCGCCTTACGGTCTATTAAACCGTGGAAGGGATATCCGGTTTTATGATTTCTTATTTGAAGGCGCCGTGACGGCCTTCTCCGGCGGCGAAGCGCGCGGCGCCGACTTGTGCCTCCTTCTGTTTGGCTTCCTCTGCCGCCTCCATCTCGAAGGTGATCGCTTGCATATCCGTCAGGCCTTCCTGGGCATAAACAGCGTCCCGGTCTGAAAGCATGGCAATCTGCGGGAAGCCAGCTATTTGCAGGGCAAGTTCTTCCGCAGCTTGACGGGCGGCGCCAGCCGGGACGACGCGAGTCACCAACCCCATGGAGAGAGCTTCATCAGCGGGGACAGGTCGACCGGTCAGCATCATATCAAGCGCCCGACCCATGCCAATAACACGGGGCAAGCGGACAGGGGTGCCATCGCTCATGGGAACGCCCCAGCGGCGGCAGAAAATCCCGAATACCGCCGTTTCCTCGGCAATCCGGATATCGCAAAAAAGGGCGAGGCCCATGCCGCCCGCACAGGCATGCCCGGCAATGGCGCCAATCAGCGGTTTCGAAAGTGGCTTGTGAAACGGGCCTTCTGGATGACCGGCCCAGGCCTTATAGTCAACACGGGTCGCGGTTTCTTTCAAATCGGCCCCGGCGCAGAAGGCGCCACCCGCGCCGGTAACCACGGCAACTTTCTGATCGTCATCAGCTTCGAATGCCTTGAAAGCTTTGGCCAGCAGGTCCGATGTTTCCTGATCGAAGGCATTCCGGACTTCGGGCCGGTTGATGATGATGGTGGTGATGGGGCCTTTTTTCTCGATGATTATTTTTTCTTTTTCACTCATCTTGAACTTCCTTTTTTATATTATTGCGCCTGGCGGGCCAGAACCTGTTGTCTGCTATTATAGAAGACGGTTGGATCTGACGGATAGCTGTTTTCGCATCCTTCGGCCAGGCAACTGGTATGTAATGTCAGGTATTTTGATAGCTGCGCGTCATTTCGAGTGCATGTGCGATGATTTTTTCGGTCATCGGATTATAGGGGTCGGTCGGGTAGGCCGCGGTAAAGCGTAATCCAGGCAGACGCCAGTCGCAGTGTATTTCCTGTAAACGACCTGCCGCAAGATCCCGAAGAACCATCTGACGGGGCAGGGTGGCGACACCTATTCCGTCAAGGGCTAGCCGGTGGATTGCGGCAGCGGAACTGGAAGGAAAGACCCGGGCCGGACGTTCTGTGTATTTGCGAAGCTGACGCGTCAGTTCAATATATAGCCGGGTATTCGGTGTGTAGGTAATGATTGGCTTCGCCGCCAGTTCGTCAAGAGAGAGGGCGCGTTCCGTCGGCAAGCCGAGCGCGGGCGCACCGGTCCAGATCATCTCGAATTCGAACAGTTCGTGATTCTCCACCTGAAAATCGGCGACAGGCCCCATCAAAAAGGCGAAATCCAGTTTTCTCTCGGAAAGATCCCGTCGCAGATTGATGGTGGTGTCCACTACCATTTCCAGATCAAGGGAGGGAAATTTTCCATTCAACGTTCCGATAAATTCCGGCAGGCAGGTGTGGACAACTGTTTCCGATATGCCAAGGCGCAGTGTGCCTTGTTGCTCCTCCTCGCGGCAGATCCTGTCGACAAGCATTGAGGAAGTACGCAGCAGCTTCTCGGCGTACGGCAGTAGTTCACCCCCCTTTTGTGTCAGCCGGATGAGGTTGTTTTCCCGCTCGAACAGCCGGACGCCGAGCGTTTCCTCGAGTCGCGCAATGCGGGAGGAAATGGCCGGTTGCGTTGTGTTCATCTTTTCTGCGGTTTTGCGAAAGCTTCTGAGCGAGGCAACCCAGAGGAATGTTTGAATTTGGGTCAGGTTTATATTTTCGTGTATCATAAAACAACCCTATCGGTTGGATCTTGTTCTGGTAAGAAAAATTTATAGGAGATGTTCAATCGCGTGTCAGCGCCGTAACGGGCATTTTTTTTGACCGTTCGGTCAAGAATATCTTTCGCGAATAAACAGCATTGGCTATTCTCGGAAAAAGCTTAAACTCATGGCAAATGCCGATAATCAAAAAGAGGGAAGACTATGTCAGCTAAGCCTGCTCCGACACGCGAAGACTGGGAAAAACTGGAAAGCGAAATCACAATTCGCAATAAGGCCTTTATCAATGGGCAGTATGTTGATGCCGTCTCAGGCAAGACATTTGATTGTGTGAGCCCGGTGGATGGCCGTGTGCTTACGAAAGTCGCCGAATGCGACGCGGAAGATGTGAACCGGGCCGTGACTGCGGCGCGCGCTGCTTTTAATGCCGGCATCTGGTCACGGGAAGCTCCGGCACGGCGTAAGTCTGTCCTGCAAAAATTTGCGGGGCTGATCATGAAGAATAAAAACGAGCTTGCCCTGCTGGAATGCCTTGATATGGGCAAGCCGGTAAAATGGGCGGGCGCCGTCGATGTGCCGGGCTCTGCGGGCGCCATTACCTGGTATGCGGAGGCTATTGACAAAATTTATGACGAAATTGCCCCGACGGATCGCCGCCGCTCCCTCGCTCTCATCACCCGTGAGCCAATCGGCGTCGTCGCCTGTGTGGTGCCCTGGAACTTCCCGTTGCTGATGGCGGCATGGAAATTTGCTCCCGCCCTTGCCGCCGGGAACAGCGTTATCCTGAAGCCGGCGGAACAATCGCCACTGACGGCGCTCCGGATTGCGGAGCTGGCCTCCGAAGCGGGTATCCCGGACGGCGTTTTCAATGTTGTGCCGGGCTTTGGTGAAACCGCAGGTCAGGCGCTCGGCCGTCACATGGATGTGGATGCGCTCGCCTTTACCGGATCGACCGAGGTTGGCAAAATGTTCATGCGCTATTCCGGCGAAAGCAACCTCAAGGCTGTTGGTCTTGAATGCGGGGGTAAAAGCCCGAGCCTTGTCATGGCCGATGCGGATCTTGACCTCGCCGCCAAGAAAATCGCCATGGGCGTCTTTTTCAATCAGGGGGAAGTCTGCACCGCAGCCTCCCGCCTGGTCGTGCAGGACAGCATCAAGGATGAGCTGGTCGAGAAAATTGCCGGTGTTGCCGCAACGTTGCAGCCGATGGATCCGTTGAGCCCAAAAGCCATTGTTGGCGCTATGGTCGATAAAAATCAAACCGGCCGTGTCATGGGCTATATCAACAAGGGCCAGGAAGAGGGGGCGAAGCTCTATTACGGCGGCAAGCAGGTCTTGCAGGAAACCGGTGGCTTTTATATTGAACCAACTATTTTTGATAATGTGTCCAATGATATGACCATTGCGCGGGAAGAAATTTTCGGCCCCGTGATCAGCACAATTACCTTCAAGGATATGGAGGAAGGCGTCAAAATCGCAAACGATACCATCTATGGTCTGGCGGCTTCGGTCTGGACACGGGATATTTCAAAGGCGCACCAACTGGCGCAGTCACTGCGGGCCGGAACGGTCTGGGTGAACACCTATGACGATGTGGATATGTCCACGCCGTTCGGCGGATACAAACAGTCAGGCCATGGCCGCGACCGGTCGCTGCATGCGCTAGAAAAATATACGCAGCTCAAAACGACCTGGATCAATATCGCCTGATTCCATTCTTCAATTCTGGGAGGGAATAAATGAAGAGCTATCAGTTCGAGGAATATGGCGCGCCGCTGGTGGAAAACGCCGGCGATGCGCCGAAACCTGTCGGTGATGAAGTCTTGATGGATGTTACGGCTTGCGGTGTCTGCCATAGTGATATCCATATATGGGAAGGACATTTTGATCTTGGGGGCGGCAAGAAGCTGGATATCCGGGGGGGAAGAGAGCTTCCCTTTACACTCGGTCATGAAATCGTCGGCACCGTCAAGGCCGTCGGCGACAATGTGACCGATGTAAAAGTCGGAGATAAACGGGTCGTTTATCCCTGGATCGGTTGCGGGCAATGCGCCATCTGCGCCTCGGGAGAGGAACAGCTCTGCAGCCGCCCGCGTCAGCTTGGGGTGGATGTGGCGGGGGGCTATTCTGATACCTTGCTCGTCCCGCATGCACGCTATCTGCTGGATTACGGCGCCCTTCCGAAAGAACTGGCCTGCACCTATACCTGTTCCGGCCTGACGGCTTACAGCGCGCTTCAGAAAGCCAAGTCGCGCGCTGACGGGGGCAAGCTCCTTGTGCTTGGCGCGGGGGGCGTCGGTCTGGCGGCCATGGCAATTGCGAGATCTGTTACCGATGCGGAAATATATGTCGCGGACATTGATCCGGCAAAGCGGGAAGCGGGCATCAAGGCGGGCGCCGTCGGCGCCATTGATCCGTCCGACCCGGCGGCCTTCAAGACATTTATGGGAATGACGGGCGGCGGCGTTAACGCAACCATCGACTTTGTGGGCGCAGAAAGCAGCGCGGCCTTTGGCGTGAAAGTGCTGGCGAAAGGTGGCAAGCTGGTCATTGTCGGGCTCTTTGGCGGGAGCTTTACTTTGCCATTGCCGATGTTCCCGATCAAGGCGATATCGGTTCAGGGAAGTTATGTCGGCAATCTCCGTGAAATGCGGGAGTTGATGGATCTGGCCAAATCAGGAAAGTTGAATGAGCTGGCCATCACGCCACGCCCCATGACGGAAGCCTACAACACATTGGAGGATTTGCGGGCTGGAAAAATCGTCGGCCGTGTTGTCCTGCAAAGCTGAGCGGTTTCAGTCATCGTGAAAACAGAAAAGGCGGCATTTGCAGTGCCGCCTTTTCTGCTTCCTGTCGCAAGTTTTGCGAATTAATGAATGGGTCCGGCAACTTCCATGTCGATTAGCTCGGTAACCACGCGCATCAGCTCAATGCAGGCATAGAGATTTTCTTCCGTCCCATCATTCTGGCGCATTTCCTCCGCTTCGGCCCGCAACAAATCCAGCGCTTTTTCACCCTGATGGACAATCAGATTATGCGCCGTGCTGTAAAGGTCGACGGTCGTATCGGGATGCAGCTCGATAATATTCATCATGGCGGAGTTCCTTGCAGGGGCCAGTTATCACTTGCCGTCAATTTTAGGAAAACACTCTTAAAAGACTCTTAATATTCTGCCGCACTGCGTCAGAAAGGGAGTTCCACTGCATTGGTGAGAAATCGCATGAAGGGCGTCGCCCGCTGAAAGGCGTCATCGACCTTGTCGACAAAATCCGGCCGGGTTATATCGTGCGTATTTTTGAGATGATGCATGACGAAGAGGGTCTTGCGGCGGATATCCTCAATATCTGGATGATCATTGTCATAGCCTTTTGGGGCGCGTTTCAGGCTGTCACCGCGGATGCCTTCGGGGAAATAGACCCGGAAATCAGCGTCTTGCCGTATTTTTCGCCACTCATTGCCCTGTTCGTCAATAGCGGTGCGGACTCTTGCGAGGATCGGGGCAGGGGGCAGATAGATGCCGCCGCCGAAGCGTACGCCATCGGGGGCGATATGCACGTAATATCCCGGCGCATGGGCATCGCGGCCCGCCTGATGCCGGAACTGGCAGGCGACATGCTCTTTATAGGGGCGCGGATCGCGGGAGAAGCGCACATCCCGGTAAATCCGGAACATGGAGCCGCCATGCGGCCGCGGATCGGCAATATACAGGGGGGCAATCGCGTCGAGGCGCGGGGCCATGGCGGCGATAAAATCGCTCATCGGATAGACGACGGAGTCTTTGTAACGTGCTTTGTTGCGTTGGAACCAGTCACGATTGTTATTGGTAATCAGATCGGCAAAGAAAGCGAGACAATCCTCGGGAAATCCCTTGAAATCACTCATATATCCTCCTTACCTCGTGACAGAGAATGACCCGGCGAGTGGTTTGAACACGCCGGGCAATCTTGTTCCGTTATCGCTCAGACTCGCTCAATCACCGTTGCGATACCCTGGCCGACACCGATGCACATGGTGCAAAGGGCGTAACGGCCGCCGGTCCGCTGCAGCTGGTAAGTGGCGGTGGTCAGCAATCGCGCGCCTGACATGCCGAGCGGATGGCCAAGCGCAATCGCCCCGCCGAGGGGGTTGACGCGCGGGTCATCATCCTTGAGGCCAAGTTCGCGCATGACAGCCAGCCCCTGTGCCGCAAAGGCCTCATTGAGCTCGATAATATCCATGTCGTCGAGAGAGAGGCCGAGCCGTTCCAGAAGTTTCTTGCTGGCCGGGGCCGGGCCGATGCCCATGATGCGGGGCGGCACACCGGCATAGGCGGTGCCGACAATGCGGGACTTCGGGGTGAGGTTATATTGTTTCACGGCCTCATCCGAGGCCAGCAGGATGGCGCAGGCACCGTCATTAACACCGGAGGCATTGCCCGCCGTGACGGATCCGCCCTTGCGGAAGGGCGCTTTCAGGGCCGCCAGCTTGTCGATGGTCGTGGCGCGGGGATGCTCATCCTTGTCCACGACAATGGCATCGCCCTTGCGCTGCGGAATCACAACGGGGATGATTTCATCATCGAAGGAACCGTTTGCCTGTGCGGCCGCGGCCTTCTCCTGACTGCGGAGCGCGAAGAGATCCTGGTCCTCGCGGCGGATTTGATAGTCCTCGGCCACGTTTTCCGCTGTTTCCGGCATGGAATCGATGCCATATTTCTCCTGCATCTTCTTGTTCACAAACCGCCAGCCGATGGTGGTGTCGAAAATTTCGGCATTGCGCGAGAAGGCCGTATCCGCCTTGCCCATGACGAAAGGCGCCCGGCTCATACTTTCCACACCGCCGGAAATGCCAAGATGAGCCTCTCCGGTCATGATCTGGCGGGCGATAGAGGCGGTTGCATCCATGCCGGAGCCGCACAGACGGTTGATCGTCGCCCCGGCAACCTGTTCCGGCAATCCGGCGAGCAGGGCGCTCATGCGGGCAACATTACGGTTGTCTTCACCGGCCTGATTGGCATTGCCGTAAACCACATCATCGACCTTCTCCCAGTCGACAGAGGGGTTACGCTTCATCAGGGCGCGGATCGGTATGGCGCCAAGATCATCCGCACGTACAGCGGAAAGGGTGCCGCCGTAACGGCCGATGGGCGTGCGGACGGCATCGCAGATATAGGCATTTTTCATTGTTCGTCTCTTTCGCTAAGTCCCGGAATCATTTGCCCCTTTATGGTATGGGCATTACCTCGAAAACAGGCGACGGTCTCCTCCGCCTCGTTTTTCACAACAACATCATAAAGGCCGGTCCGGCCGGTCTTGGATATTTCCGTCGCGGTCGCGGTGAGCAACTCGTTAAGGACGACAGGACGGAGGAAATTGATCTGGGCGGCGGCGGCCACCGTATTCTGATTATAGCTGTTGCAGGCGTAGGCAAAAGTGGAATCGGCGAGCATAAAGATATAGCCGCCATGGCACATCCCGTGGCTGTTCAGCATTGCTTCGGTAATCCGGAGGGTCATTACTGCATGGCCAGGGCGTATTTCTTTCGGTGTAATGCCGATCGAAGATGACGCCATGTCTTTGCGATACATGGTCTCGGCCACGGTGCGGGCAATGGCTTCGGCGCTTAATCCTTCATTCTCTGCCATCTCAACGGCCCTTGAAATCCGCCTTGCGTTTTTGCAGGAAGGCGGCAACGCCCTCACCGAAATCTTCGGTGGCGGCGGCGGCGCGCTGATAATCTTTTTCAATATCAAGCTGCTCTGCGAGGTTATTTTCGAGGCTGGCGTTCATGGCCTTCTTGATGAGAGCATAACCTTTTGTTGGCCCTGCGGCCATGCGGGCGGCAAGGGCTTCAGCGGCCGGCATGAGTTCGGCATCTTCATAACATTTCCAGATCAACCCCATGCGTTCCGCTTCGTCCGCCGGGAGCTTTTCGCCCAGCATGGTAAGCCCCATGGCCTTGCCGGTGCCGACAAGGCGGGGCAGGAAATAGGTGCTGCCTGCATCGGGGATCAGGCCGATATTGCAGAAAGCTTGCAGGAAGGAAGCGGACTTCGCGGCCAGAACGATGTCGCAAGCAAGTGCGAGGCTCATGCTGGCGCCAGCCGCAATGCCGTTGACGGCGGCAATCACCGGTTTGTCGAGGTTGCGGAGGAAGAGGATCAGGGGGTTGTAGTTCTTTTCCAGGGTCTCTCCCGCATCGAGCGCCGGGCCGCCTGACGCGCTTTCTCCCGAAAGATCGGCGCCGGCGCCAAAGGCGCGTCCCTCCCCGGTGATGAGCACTGCGCGTATCTTGTCGCTTGCAAGGGTTGGCATGATGGCGCGGAGTTCCTCATGCATCTCGTCACTGAAGGCGTTGAGCTTGTCGGGCCGGTTCAGTGTAATTTTGGCGATGCCGTCCCGAACGTCGAATTTGATGGTGTTATAAGACATTCTTGTTTTTCTTTCTTTTCCCGTTACCGTTGCAAGCAGACTAATGGATGAGAGGAGGGGAGGACAAGATTTAGTTGCGTCCGGAAAAGCGGGAACGTAATCGCCCGCCTATCCGACCAGATAGAGATCCTCATTTCAAATGATCGGTCGCAGATGCTTGACGCAGTTACGCCCTGTCTTTTTGGCTTCATAAAGAGCCTTATCGGCGCGGTTGATCATGCCAATTGCATCTTCGGGGCGGGCGTAAGAGGTCACACCAAAGGACATAGTGATTTTACCGACCTCAGTCTTGGTGGATCGCTTGACCAGCTTTTTTGCCGATATGGCCATCCGGAGATCATTGGCGAGGTTGACGGCATCGCTGATGGGAGTTTCTGGAAGGATAATGCCAAATTCTTCACCCCCATAACGGGCGGCCATGGCGCGGTGATCGATACCCTTTGATAGAGTTGCAGCGACCAGCTTGATTACCTGGTCACCGAAGGTATGTCCGTGGGTATCGTTGAACTGTTTGAAGTGATCAATGTCCGCGATGATAAGACAGAGCGTCGCCCCGCTTTCCTTGGTTTGGCCAATCATTTTCGCAAGGTGCTCATCAAAGCTTTTGCGGTTGGCGATGCCGGTCAGGGAATCCGTATAGGCTTCTTTCTGGACAAATTGCAAACGGCGTTTCAGGTCGGCAATCTCGCGGGAGGCACTTTCCAACCCGTTCTGAAGACTGCGGGTGTTATCGGAAACAGAATGGGTCTGGGTGATGATCTGATCAATCACGGCCTGTAGTTCTATACCGTTCAGCCCTTCGGCACGGGTCGCGAAGTCATGAAGCTGTTCCCCATAACTGGAAATATCATTGTTCGTTCGGGTCAGATCCCCCATCATGCTGTCCATGGATTGTTGGACCAGCCGACTGGTTTCCTCAACCGCCTTGCTTTCCTGTTCCCGCGTGAAGAAACGATCATACAGCTCTGCACCGATCTTTTCCGTAAACTTCCCGTTTTTTGCAAGCGCTTCATTTACGGCCCGAGTCAGGTTCGGGTTGCTTTCCTGAATATATTCATACCAGATGGCATAATTGGGCGGAGTTTGCCGTATTCCTCTTTCTTGCATCAGGGCCATTGTTTTCTTGGCGAGGTCGCGGACTTTTTCAAAATCACTAGATAGTTGCAAGTCAAACAATCCCTGTCAGATAGTCAATATTTTGGAGTTCTTTATAGCAGTTATATAACCTCTATTTAATCTCTCTGATATAAAAATTATACTGAAAATTGCACTTTTTGGCGATTTTCAGCTAAGTTTGCACTGGCTGTGGCTGGTTTGGATTGGCAATGCTTCAGCAGATAGAATGTCAGATGCCAAGGTATCTGTTTTTGATACTTTCATGGGCCGCCAATTCATCAGATCGGCCTTCCCAGACGATCATTCCTTTTTCAATTATATAATGACGATTGGCAATTCGGCTGAGCGCCTGAATGTTTTTGTCGATCACAAGAATTGATAGCCCTTCCTGCTTCAGTTCGTGCAGGCATTGCCAGATTTCCTGTCGGATCAGCGGCGCAAGTCCTTCCGTGGCCTCGTCCAGCAGTAGCAATTCCGGATTAGTCATCAACGCCCGGGCAATGGCGAGCATCTGTTGTTCCCCGCCGGAGAGCTGGTTGCCCATACTAGTACGGCGTTCATTGAGCCGCGGAAAAAGATTCCAGATGGCATCCAGTGTCCATCGGCCCTTGCCGGAAGGGCCGGATGTGGCGGTTGCGAGCAAATTTTCCTCTACGGTGAGGTTGGGAGAGATCAGCCGACCTTCCGGTACCAGGGCAATGCCGCGCCGTGCGATGCGATAGGGGGGAAGGGCGGTAATCGCCTGCCCGCGGAATCGGATGCCGCCCCGTCGTGCCGGTGTCAGCCCCATAATGGCGCGAATGGTGGTTGTCTTGCCCATGCCGTTGCGCCCCATCAGAGTGACGACTTCGCCTTCCTTGATGGCGAGAGACATGCCGAACAATACCTGGCTTTGGCCATAAAAACTGTCGATGTTCTGCACTTCCAGAATCATGTCATGTCTCCTCCCCGAGATAGGCCTCACGGACCTGTTTATTCTCGCGAATTTCCTCTGGCGTGCCCGTGGCGATGGCCCGGCCATAGACAAGCACCGTAATCCGGTCGGCCAAACTGAAAACGGCGTCCATATCATGTTCGACCAGCAGGATACTGTAACGGGCTTTGAGCGCGGCAAGCCGATTGATGAGCCGTTCGCTGTCTTCTCCCGACATGCCCGCCATGGGTTCATCCAGCAGCAGCATCTTCGGCTTTGTGGCAAGCGCGACAGCAATTTCAAGCTGGCGCTGCTCGCCATGGCTGAGGCGGGCGACGATGGTATCGGCACTGGCGTCCAATTCCATATCGCGCAGAATCTCAAGCGCGGCATCTGTCAGCTGTTTATCGCTGTTCACATTGCGCCAGAAATGAAAAGAGTGGCCGGTGTGGGCCTGAACGGCAAGACGGACATTCTCCAGTACCGTAAAATCCTTGAATAGGCTGGTAATCTGGAATGATCGGGCGAGGCCGACATGCGACCGCTCCGCTTCCGAAAGCCGCCGGATATTGCGCCCGGCAAAGGTGATCGTGCCGCTATCAGGGCGGACCTCCCCGGTTAGCTGCTTGATGAGTGTCGTCTTGCCTGCGCCGTTCGGCCCGATGATGGCGTGCAGTTCTCCCTCACGTACGACAAGCGACAGATCATCGGTTGCGAGAAGCCCATCATAGCGTTTCACAAGATGCTCGACGACAAGGATATTTCTGGGCATATCGCTCATCCGTTCCGCCGTGTATTGCCAGGAAGAAAACTGTCAATCCCGTTGCGAGCAAACAGGACGATGAGGATAAGCAGCGGCCCAAAAATAAGCTGCCAATATTCGCCAAGATGCAGGCCACCAATGGAGTAGGGAACGGAGGATAGCAGTTCTTCGAGCATCAGAAAGGCCAGCGCGCCATAGAGCGGGCCGAACAGGCTGCCGATCCCGCCGAGAATGATCATGATGATCAAATCGCCCGAACGGGTCCAGTGCATGACGTCGGGGCTGACAAAATCATTAAGGTTGGCCATCAGGAAACCGGCATATCCGGCGATCACTCCGGCGATAACGAAGGCGGTCAGACGATAGCGATAGGGGGAAAAGCCGATGGTGCGCATACGCGCCTCGTTCGATTTTGCGCCGCGAATGACATTGCCAAAGGGGGAGCTGACCAGCCGATGCATCAGATAGAGTATGACAAGCAGCGAGACGAAAATCAGATAATAGAGACTTTTTTCGTTGCCAAGATCAATCAGGCCCAGCATGTCGCTGCGTGAATAAATGGACAGCCCGTCGTCCGCGCCATAAATCTCCACCCCGACCGCGGTGAAATACAACATCTGTGAAAAAGCCATCGTAATCATGATGAAATAGACACCGCGTGTGCGCAGGCTGATGGCGCCAATGACAAGAGCAATGAGAGCGGAGCCCGCAATTGCGGCGGCAAGCTGGAGATAGCCGTTCAGCATCCAGTCAATGCCATCCTCGAAGGCATGGAAAGCGCCAATCCCGACCGCATAGGCCCCAATGCCGAGATAGGCGGCATGACCGAAGCTGACCATGCCGCCATAGCCGATCAGCAGGTTGAGGCTGAGCGCGGCAATGGCGAGGATCAGAATGCGGGAGATGAGGCCGGTATAAAAGCTGTCGCCCATCCAGTCGGTGATGACGGGAACCAGCGCCAGGATAACCAGCAGCAGGGCATTGATGAAATGGCGAGGCGTCACGGTCATTTGCCGACCCCCTTCGGCGGAAACAGCCCTTGCGGCCGGATGGCGAGAATGAGCGCCATCAGTAGATAGATCAGCATGGAGGCAATGGCGGGCGCTGCTGTCGCCGCGCTGTCGGAAGGCAAGAAGAGATCAAGCAGTTCCGGCAGGAACGAACGTCCGACCGTGTCGATCAGCCCGATCAGGATCGCCGCGATGAAGGCCCCCTTGATAGAACCAATGCCGCCGATGACGATGACGACGAGGGTGAGGATAAGGATGCTTTCGCCCATGCCGATCTCGACCGAAAGGATGGGGCCGGCCATCAGCCCGGCAAGCCCAGCCAGAGCCGCGCCAAGCCCGAAAACTAGCGTAAATAACAGGCGGATATTGATGCCGAGGGCGCCGATCATTTCACGGTTGCTGGCCCCGGCGCGGATCAGCATGCCGAGCCGCGTTCGTGTGACGAGGAAATACAAAAGCCCGGCAATAATAAAGCCGACAATAATGATGAGTAGCCGAAATGCCGGGTAGGGCGCACCGGGAATGATTTCCACGGTCTGATTGAGGAAATCTGGGAGCGGTATCACCAGTCCAACAGGTCCCCAAATAAGACGCGTTGCCTCGTTGAAAAAGAGGATCAGGCCAAAGGTGGCCATCACCTGATCAAGATGATCACGTGTATAAAGGGTGCGAAGTGCGACCAGTTCGACCAGAATACCCAGTAGAAACACCGCGGGTAGCGTCAATAGAGCACCGAGCAGGAAGGATCCCGTCCAGCCCGTGAAGGTGGCGCAGAAATAGGCGCCCATCATATAAAGTGAGCCATGAGCGAGATTGATCATGTCCATGATGCCGAAGACGAGCGTCAGCCCGGCCGCCAGCAGAAACAAAAGCAGGCCAAGCTGGAAACCGTTTAAAATCTGTTCCAGCAGAAGCAACCAGTTCATACGCCTGTCTGATCTCCCTCGGGTTTGATAAAAGACTGCCGCTTCCGGTATGCGGAAGCGGCGCGTGTCTATCCGGATGAACGGGCCGTGCGGCTAGTTCATCTTGCATTCCGCCGCATAAGGATCCTGATGATCCTCATATACTTTGGCGACAATCTTTGTCGTGTACATGCCATCTTCATCCTTTACGACTTCGCGGAGATAGAAATCCTGGATCGGAAGATGATTATGACCGAATTTGAAGTCGCCTCGGATGCTGTCAAACTCGGCGGCCTTCAGAGCTTCACGCACGGCATCCCGGTTGGACAAATCCCCCTTCACCTTTTCCACGGCGCTGTTAATCAGCATGATAGTGTCGTAAGACTGAGCGGCGTAATGGCTTGGATATGTGCCATGCTTGGCCTTGAAGTCGCTGACGAACTTCTTGTTGGCCGGAACGTCCAAATCAGGCGACCAGAACATGGTCATCAGGCTGCCGAGAGCTTGCTCCCCAACCCGGGGCAGACTCAGAGAATCGATTGTGAAGGCAGTATAGAGCGGCACCGTTTTCGCGAGGTCAGCCTGTGCATACTGCGTCAGGAGCTGGACGCCGTGGCGGCCTGGGTAAAAGACAAAAAGAGCATCCGGTTTGGCCGCCCGCACCTTGGCAAGCTCGGCCGAGAAATCGAGCTGGGCCGGGAATTTGGTCATGTCCTTGCCGATAACCTCACCCTTGAAGGTGCGTTCCACCCCTTCAACCATGTTCTTGCCTGCGGCATAGTTGGGAGCCATGATATACAGCTTCTTGATGCCGCGCTGGTTGAGCAGGTCGCCCATGGCCATGGTGGTCTGGTCATTCTGCCAGGAGGTGGAAAAGACATCCGGATGGCAGAGCTTGCCAGCGAGAGCGCTGGGTCCGGCATTGGAACTGATCAGGAATTTGCCATTATCCACGGCGCTTTTGTAAGACGCCATTAAAACATGGCTCCAGATATAACCGGCGACGAAATCCACATTGTCTTTCTTGACCAGCTTGTCGGTTTTTTGCTTGCCGACTTCCGGTTTGAAGGCGTCGTCTTCATAAATTACTTCGATATCCCGGTCCGCCATTTTGCCGCCAAGATGTTCGATGGCAAGCTCGACGGCATTGCGCATGTCTTCGCCAATAGCACCTGAACCTGTTGAAAGCGTTGTAACAAAACCGATTTTTACGGCATCGGCAGCGCTGACGAGCGCCGGAGCGCCCAGCAGGGCCAATGCGGATACCATGCTGATGAGTGTCTTTTTCACGATGAAGTCTCCCTGTGCTGTCTCAGAAACGGGATACCCCGCTCCCCTCCCTAAAGCAATGAACAGATTAAAGAATTTCGCCGCGTGGGGAAAGGTTGTTTTACAGGAAATAGAAAATGAGGCAATCAATCATCAACTGAACGCCTTGAAGGTGATCAGGGTGAAGGTGTCTTTGATGCTGGGCAGGGTCTGAATTTGCTCATTGACGAAATGGCCAATATCCTGGTCATCATTAAGGTAACACTTCATCATCAGGTCGTAATTCCCAGAAATGGAATAAACCTCCGAAACCTGCTCGACATTTTCAACAGATGCCGCCGCGACGTCATAGGCCTTTCCAAGTTCGCACTTTACCATGATAAAGATCGTTTTCACGCGGATCGCCTTTCCTTCGGGTTGCTCGATTGTGACCAGGAAGCATATTAGGCCGGATAGTACGAATTTCAGCGACGCATGAAAACAAAAAAGGCTCCCCAAAGGAAGCCTTGTCGAGCAGCAATCTATTTTCCGGCGGTTTTTCGAAAAGTAATATTGAAAAAGGCAGGAACATTGTCCCCGAGGCCAAGGACGGGGGTATCCGCATCTTCCTGGGGTTGTCGATTGTTGTTTGATTTACTGCGCTCTTTTCGAGCAGGAGCCGGTTTTTCTGCACTGTCGGCATTTTTCCGTGGTGCGGAAGGCTTTGGATCTTCCTTGCGACGGCGCCCTTTTCGTCCGTCAGCTTTTTCTTCCTGCTTATAGCGTTTTTCCCGTTCGGCGATACGAGCCGCTTCAGCCGAGACATCTTCCATTCCATCCAGAGAGAGATGAGGAATTTCTTTGCCTAGCAGCTTCTGAACCGCATCAAGATATTTGCTATCTGCTTTGGTTACAAGCGTGAAGGCATGTCCTTCCTGTCCGGCGCGTCCTGTGCGTCCAATGCGGTGAATATAATCCTCGGCATGGGTCGGGACATCGAAATTAAAAACATGACTGACGGCGCTGACGTCAATTCCGCGCGCTGCGACATCGGAACAGACCAGCAGTTTGATCTCGCCGCTTTTGAATTTTTCCAGCGTTTCCATGCGATGGCTTTGGCTCATGTCGCCATGCAGGCCGCCTGCGTTGAAGCCATGCTTAACCAGCGAGCCGAGCAGGATATCCACATCTTTCTTGCGGTTGCAGAAAATGAAGGCGTTTTTCACATTCTCGGTTTCCAGCAGCTTTCGCAGTGCCGGGCGTTTCTCGATTTTCTGCACCATCAGCAGACGCTGCGTTACTGTCGCCGCAGTGGAGGTGGGCGGCGAGACAGCGACTTCCTTTGGATTATGCAGAAATTTATCAGCCAGCTTGCGCATGTCCTTGGACATGGTGGCCGAGAAGAAGAGCGTCTGGCGCAGCGGGGGCAGCAGGGAGACAATGCGTTCCACATCGGGAATGAATCCCATATCCATCATTCGGTCGGCTTCGTCAATCACCAGCGTTTTCACGCCATTCATCATGACCTTGCCGCGCTCCACATGGTCGAGCAGGCGGCCCGGCGTCGCAATCAGAACATCAACCCCCTTGTCGAGCTTGGAATCCTGATCAGAGAAGGAAACTCCGCCAATCAGCAGGGCCATGGAAAGTTTGCAATATTTACCGTAGGTCTCGAAATTGTCGGCGACCTGCGCCGCCAGTTCGCGTGTTGGCTCCAGAATGAGAGAACGGGGCATCCGCGCTTTTGCCTGACCGGCGGCGAGAATATCGATCATCGGCAAGGTAAAGCTCGCGGTCTTGCCGGTGCCGGTTTGCGCTGTGCCCAAAACATCCCGCCCCATCAGCACATATGGGATGGCCTTTTCCTGAATAGGCGTTGGAGTTACGTAGCCGGTTTCTTCAACCGCTTTTAATACGTCGGGGCTTAGTCCGAGATCTGCAAATATCATATAGTGTGAGATACCGTTCTGAATAATAAAATCTTCGTAAAACTCTGCGCAATCTAGTGAATTGACGCTTTCTGTCAAACATTTCCTGCCCGATTTCAGTAAAACCGAGCAATTGGCAACGGTTTACACTAAAAAAAGCGAAAATTAAAGTTAATGGTTCTCAATCCCCGATCTTGACTGTAAAAGTAGGGCAAGCGTTCTCGGGCGATTGTCGTCCTAACACTACAACAATTTGCATAATAATGACAGAGAAACATTCACTAGTCCTGATTCCCGGCCTTTTGTGCACGGCTGATCTGTGGCGTGATCAGGTCGCGGCGCTCTCCGATATTGCCGCTATTACCATTGCCGATCATACGCAGGATGACAATATGCCGGATATTGCGCGGCGGATCCTGGAGAGCGCGCCGCCGCGTTTTGCCCTCGCCGGGCTTTCCATGGGCGGTTACATCGCCCTTGAGATTATGCGTCAGGCACCGGAGCGGGTGACCCATCTCGCGATTATGGACGCTCGGGCTGTCGGCGACACGCCTGAAGACCGGCAGCGGCGGATCGATTTTATTCGGCTGGTGGAACAGGGGTCAGCTTTCAAGGGAGTGACCCGTAGCCTTCTGCCGACGTTGATCCATCCTTCGCGACTGGAAGATGACGCGCTGACATCGCGTATTTTCAAAATGGCTGAAGATGTGGGGAAAGAGGCCTTTCTCCGACAGGAAAGAGCGCTTCTTGAGCGGGAGGAATTGACCTCTATCCTCGGAACCATCAAATGTCCGACATTGGTGCTTGCCGGAGCGGAAGACAAGCTGATCCCGCCGCGTATCCAGCGGGAAATGGCAGTGGAAATTCCAACGGCCCAATATGTGGAAATTTCAACCTGCGGGCACTTGCCAACCATGGAACGGCCCGATGAGACGACTGAATATATGCGCCGCTGGCTCGCCCGCACATCGGAATAGGCGGCAATAAGACACCGCTGCAGATTGTTGGAGGCGAGGGCGCGTTAAACGTCCAAATCCGCGACATAGCGGGCATTTTCCTGAATAAAAGCAAAACGCAGCTCGGGCTTCTTGCCCATCAGGCTTTCCACCCGGTCCGCGGTTTCACCAAATTCTTCCATGGGCACGTCAACACGCAGCAGAACCCGCTTTTTCGGGTTCATGGTGGTTTCCTTAAGCTGCGCGGGCGGCATTTCACCAAGGCCTTTGAAACGGCTGATATCCACCTTGCCACGCCCGGAAAACTCGCTTTCCAGCAGCCTGTCCTTATGATTGTCATCCATGGCATAAAAAGTCTTGCCGCCTTGCGACAGGCGATAGAGGGGAGGCTGTGCAAGATAGAGATGGCCGTCAGTAATGAGCGGGCGCATTTCACGATAGAAAAAGGTCATGAGGAGGGAGGCGATATGCGCCCCGTCCACATCGGCGTCGGTCATGATGATGACTTTTTCATAACGCAGATCCTCGCTCCGGTATTTGTCCCGGAGCCCGCAGCCGAGCGCCTGCACCAGATCCTGCAACTCCTGATTGGCACGGATTTTGTCACTGGTGGCGGAGGCGACATTGAGGATCTTGCCGCGCAGGGGCAGGATGGCCTGTGTCTGCCGGTCGCGACCCTGCTTGGCGGAACCGCCCGCGCTGTCGCCCTCGACGATGAAAATCTCGGTCCCATCACGTCCGCTCTTGCTGCAATCGGCAAGCTTGCCGGGTAGGCGCAGTCGGCTGGTCGCCGTTTTACGGCTGGTTTCCTTGTCCTGACGACGGCGCAGCCGCTCTTCCGCTTTTTCGACCACCCAGGCCAGCAGATTATTGGCTTGATCTGGCGCACCCGCCAGCCAGTTATCGAAATGATCCTTTATGGCGAGATCGACAAGGCGGCTCGCCTCGCTGGTGGTCAGCTTTTCCTTCGTCTGACCCTGAAATTGCGGATCGGAAATAAAGACGGAAAGGACGGCTGCGGCACCGGAAAAAATATCCTCCGCCGTGATCTGTGCTGCTTTCTTGTTGTTGATCAACTCCCCATATGCCTTGAGGCCGCGCATCAGGGCGCCCCGAAAGCCCATTTCATGGGTGCCCCCTTCCGGCGTCGGTACCGTATTACAGTAGGAGTTGAGGAAAGTGGTATTATCCATTGGCCAGGCGACGGCCCATTCGACCCGTCCGCGCTGTCCTTCTACTTCGACCCGGCCGGAAAAGGGTTCCTGCGTCACACATTTGATGCCATCGAGCGAGGCATCGAGAAAATCGCGCAAGCCCCCTGGAAAATGCAGCGTTGCCTCCGCCGGGGTTTCGTCCTTGATCAGTTCCTCGGCGCATTTCCAGCGGATTTCCACGCCACGGTAAAGATAGGCCTTGGAGCGGGCCATTTTGTAAAGGCGAGCAGGGCGCAGCGCAGTTCCGACATCGAAAATTTCCGGATCTGGATGAAACTGGATGGAAGTGCCGCGCCGGTTGGGGGCGGCGCCAACCTTTTCCAGCGCTGTCAGTGGTGTGCCGCGTGAATATTCCTGTCGCCATAACTCGCGGTCACGGGCGACTTCAACCGTCATGCGGTCCGAAAGGGCATTGACGACGGAAACGCCGACCCCATGCAGGCCGCCGGATGTCTGATAGACCTTGTTGGAGAATTTACCGCCCGAATGCAGCGTCGTCAGGATGACTTCCAGTGCCGATTTGTCGGTAAATTTGGGGTGTCGGTCGATGGGGATGCCGCGTCCGTTATCACGAATGGCGAGAGAGCCGTCGGCGAACAGCTCCACCTCGATGCGGTTTGCGTGGCCCGCCACTGCTTCGTCCATGGAATTGTCAAGAACTTCAGCCGCCAGATGATGGCGCGCTCGTTCATCGGTGCCGCCGATATACATGCCGGGACGCAGGCGGACGGGTTCCAGCCCTTCAAGGACTTCAATATCCTTGGCGGAATAATCGGAGCTGTCGGTTTTGGTCTGCTGGAAAAGATCGGACATAAAATCAATTCATTACGGGTGAAAAAGCTACGGTCATATCGATAATTTCAGGTCGCCCAAAGGGCAGAATGCGTATAAGTTATACCCTGATATCACCCCGAGAAGGAAGCCTAAAGATTATGAAAACCCAATTCCGTGACGCGGTTATCCGCACGGCCCCAATGCCGAGTGATTGTAACAGCAATGGCGACATCTTTGGCGGCTGGGTATTGGCCCAGATGGATATCGCGGGCGGCATTCTGGCGGCTCGCCGGTCGCGGGGGCGTGTGGTGACCGTCGCTGTGGAGGCAATGACTTTCCATCAGCCGATCAAAGTGGGTGATATTGTCAGTATTTACGGCGAAATCGGTCGGGTGGGCCGAACATCGGTTGCTGTCAAGCTGACGACTATTGTGTCACGCAAACTGGATTCGGAGGAAATAAAGGTGACGGAGGGCACCTATGTTTTTGTCGCCATTGATGATGACGGACGTCCGCGACCTGTCGAGGGTTAAGGAAGCTGACGGCCGTTTTCTCTATATTCGTTTAATGCCGTCATGAAAAAAGCCGCTGGTTTCCCAGCGGCTTTTCCATATTGTCGTCCGGCTTGGGTCAGACGCTGTAGTACATGTCAAATTCGATCGGATGCGGTGCATGCTCAAATTTGAAGACGTCTTCCCATTTCATGGCGATATAACCGTCGATCATATCGTCTGTGAAGACGCCGCCCTTCTTCAGGAATTCGCGATCCGCATCGAGAGCCTCGAGAGCCTCGCGAAGTGATCCGCAAACCGTCGGGATGTCTTTCAACTCTTCCGGCGGCAGATCATAGAGATCCTTGTCCATGGCATCACCCGGATGGATTTTGTTCTGAACACCGTCAAGGCCGGCCATCATCATCGCGGCGAAGGCGAGATAGGGGTTTGCGGTACAGTCCGGAAAACGGACTTCAACGCGCTTGCCCTTCGGGCTCGGAGAGTAGGGGATGCGGCAGGAAGCGGAACGGTTGCGCGCGGAATAGGCGAGCAGAACCGGGGCTTCGAAGCCGGGAATCAGACGCTTGTAGGAGTTCGTGCTGGCATTGGTGAAGGCATTGATTGCCTTGGCATGCTTGATGATGCCGCCAATGTAGTAAAGCGCGGTTTCGGAAAGATCTGCATAGCCAGAGCCGGCGAAGGTCGGTTTGCCACCCTTCCAGATGGACATATGCGTATGCATGCCCGAGCCGTTATCGCCGGATACCGGCTTGGGCATGAAGGTGACCGTCTTGCCATAGGCATGGGCAACGTTGTGCACGACATATTTCTGAATCTGGATTTCGTCTGCAGCGCCGACGAGGGTGCTGAACTTCATGCCGAGTTCATGCTGGCTCGGGGCAACTTCATGGTGATGTTTTTCGACGGACAGGCCCATTTCCTTGCAGATGGAGACCATTTCGCTGCGGATATCGGCGCCGCTGTCAACCGGCTGAACTGGGAAGTAGCCGCCCTTGACGCGCGGCCGATGGGCGCTGTTGCCGCCTTCGATTTCTTCGCCGGACATGAAGGGGGATTCCCCGTCGGACAGCTTGTAGAAACTGTCATGGCCGCTGACCTTGAAGCGAACGTCGTCGAACATGAAAAATTCAGCTTCCGGTCCGAAATAGGCAGTATCGCCGATTCCAGTGCTGGCAAGATAGGCCTCTGCCTTCTTGGCGACAGAGCGCGGATCGCGTTCATAGTTTTCACCGGAGAGAGGATCAAGAATATCACAGAAAACAACCAGCGTCGGACGGGCGGCGAACGGGTCCATAACAGCCGTTGACGTGTCAGGCATCAGAGTCATGTCGGACTCATTGATCGCCTTCCAGCCCGTGATGGAAGAGCCGTCGAACATAACGCCATCTTCGAACATGTCCTCATCGACCACATCCACATGCATAGCAAGATGCTGCCATTTGCCTTTTGGGTCGGTAAAACGAAGATCCACATATTCGACTTCATTTTCCTTGATCATTTTAAAAATATCAGCAGCCATTTGTACGTCTCTCTGTTTCTCAATTCAGGGGATAAAGTTTTGCCGATCGCCAGTCGGCATTATTCAGATCGCGTCCGGGCCTTTTTCGCCCGTCCGGATACGAATGACCTCTTCGACGGTGGAAACGAAAATCTTTCCATCTCCGATCCGCCCGGTTCTTGCGGCTTGCTGAATGGCCTCAAGAGCCCGCTCAACAAGCGAATCTTCCAAAACAACCTCGATCTTGACCTTGGGCAGGAAATCCACAACATATTCCGCGCCACGATAGAGCTCGGTATGGCCTTTCTGACGGCCAAAACCCTTCGCTTCGGTGACGGTAATTCCCTGTAGCCCGACTTCATGAAGGGCTTCTTTCACCTCATCGAGTTTGAACGGTTTAATAATTGCTTCGATTTTTTTCATAAGGCAGATCTCAATCTAGATTTTACATCGTCCAATATTCATTGCCCATACTATAGCACGAGCTGTGCCAGAATTCCGATGGCCTTTTGTCGCACTTAAAACCGACTGAAAACTGCGGTTCTTTGAGAGTATGTGGGGAGTAAAGGCGATGTGGTTAAAAAATAGGCGATTAAAAATTGTGCAATTGATTAAAAATTAATCTGATGGTGCTTTGCGTAGCTTGTAAAGGCCTTTGAAATCATCCGGATCTGCAACCTCGCCTTTGCGGATGATCTGTAGCCGTCCGGCCCGGGCGAGAAAGATGGCCTGCTGGCGTACGGCGGTCATATATTTCCGCCAGAAATCCTTCGGCGCAGTCGATTTTGCGCGGTCAGCGGCGATGGCCTGCGCAATTTCCTGAGGGGCGACATCGCGGCCGGAGCTGACCGCCCGCAGAATGTAGCCGACAACCGGATCCTCTTCGGTTTCGGATTGGGGGGACTGATTGTTATCGCTTTTCATCGCTTGCCTCGGCATGGGTTGATATCTGGCGTTTGTAAGGCTGAAGACGGATAATTGCAAGCGGTGCGCATCCATACTGTTCGGCCAATCATATCAGTAATGCGGCGGCTTTTCATGGCCGGGAGAGGCGGGCAGGGTCTCTTCCAATGTGATGAGGCGGTCCTGGGCGCGAGTCAGCTTGTTTTTCAGAAGCTCTATTTCCTGCCACTGCCGGTTCAGCATCTCGCTGAGTTCGTTAACCGTCTGTTCCTGTTCCATAAATTTGAGTTCGAGTTCCATCAGCCGCTTGTTGTCCATCTTTTCCTCCCGCACCGGTTTCAATCCACACGCTGTGCCCTGATCAGCGGCTGCGCTTTCACAATTAATTGTGTGCCCTTCGGATTCATCTCTCCTTAAAATGGCCTATATGTTGTTGTCCTATGTTTCTTTCAATATTGTAACAGATTGGAAATGTCATGAAGTTCCTTGTCTTGTCCGCGTTTATTGTGATGTCCGGACTTTCTTTCAGTACTCCCGCCTTTGCCGACCGGGATCCAACGGCCGACGAACTGGCAAAGCTGACCCAGCGTCTGAATGATCTCGGCTATCAAAGCTGGGAAGAAATCGAACTCGATGACGATGGTCCCTATTGGGAAATTGACGATGCCCGCAAGGCGGATGGATCGCGCTGGGATCTCAAGCTGAGCGCGGATATGAAGGATGTGATCGAACTCGACCGCGAAGACTGACCTTAGTCGTTGCGGAATAGCCCGGGCGGAATATGACTGCGCGGAAAATAAAAAGCCCGGAAATCGAAAATTTCCGGGCTTTCAAATTTGGGGCGAACGAGGGGTCTTGAACCCCCGACCTCCTGAGTCACAGTCAGGCGCTCTAACCAACTGAGCTACGTTCGCCATAAGAGCGGCTTTGTTTAGCGAGACTGCCCGCGCCGGTCAAGAGGACTTTACCCCTTTCGGGCAAAAAAATCCTGCAATTTGTCGATTGCCGCCCGTAATACTTCGGGGCGTTTGCAGAAGCAGAAGCGGGCGAAATTCCGTCTTGCCCCCTCCGATTGGTAGAAGGCGCTGACCGGGACGGCGGCGACACCGGCCTCGGTTGTGATCAGGCGGCAGAATTCTTCGTCGCTTCCCGTAAAGCCGACGGAGCTGATATCGGCATTGATGAAATAGGTGCCATCACAGTCGGCGGTTTTAAACCCGATGCCACGCAACCCCTCGCGCAGAAGGTCCCGTTTTGCTTGCATGGATTGTTTGAGGTCGAGGTAGAAATCATCTCCCTTATTAAGCCCATAGGCGACGGCTTTTTGCAGATCGGGCGCGGTGGTGAAGGTAAGGAACTGATGCGCCTTTGCAATGCGCGCCGTCATCTCGGCCGGGGCGGTGACGTAGCCGATTTTCCAGCCGGTTAAAGAGAAGGTTTTGCCCGCAGAGGCGACGCGCGCCGTCCGCTCGAACATGCCGGGGAGCGTCATCAGGGGAATATGCTCCCGCTCGCCAAAGACAATATGCTCATAAACCTCGTCGCAGATGGCGTAACTGTCATTTTGCCGGGTAAGCTCGGCGATCAATTCCAGCTCTTCACGGGTGAAGACTTTTCCCGTGGGGTTCATGGGGCTGTTCATCAGGATCATTTTTGTCCGCGTGCTGAAGGCGGCGCGAAGTTTGTCCGGGTCGATCTCCCAGTTCGGCGGGTCGAGGCGGACAAATTTCGGAATACCGCCTGCAAGCTGGATGATCGGCAGGTAGCAGTCATAGAGCGGTTCGAACAGTACCACTTCGTCCCCCGGATTGACGAGGCCAAGGATACAGGCGGCCAACGCTTCCGTCGCGCCGGAGGTGACAAGAACATTCGTCGGCCCGTCCACATCCAGCCCGTAAAAGCGCCGATCATGATCGGCAACGGCCTGTCGTAATTCCGGAATACCCATCATGGAGGGATACTGGTTCGGCCCGTCGAGAAGGGCCTTTGCCGCGGCCGCGCGGATATCCTCCGGCCCGTCCTGGTCGGGAAAGCCCTGCCCGAGATTGATCGCCTGATGCTGGACGGCGAGTTGCGACATCACTTCGAAAATCGTCGTGCCATAGGCGCCAAGCACGTTGCTGGTATGTTTCACGGATGATCCCTGTCTTGGTCGTTGTTTGATGACAGGTTATGCCCGTAATTGCACCAAATTCAAGTGAAACCGTGGCTTGAGGCGACGATCATCAACTGTCGGATGCAGGGGGCGGGAGCTGACGTGGCGGGTCATCCTGTTTCCTGCCGTGCTTTTCCCTTTTACGCCGTTGCCATTTGCCTATCCAGACCTGAAGTTTGCGGCGCCACCGTCGGGCAAAGGGATAGTCGGCCGACAGCACGAGTAGGCCGAGTGGGATCATCCAGAAGCCGAGGACAGGCAGAAAGCCAAAAATTCCGCCAATGACAAGCGACCAGCCGAGGATGAATCGGCCAAGGCGGGTGTTGGGATTGCGGATTATAGGTTTAGGCATGAAATATTGCTGTTGATGACCAGTCCTTGTCATATGGGGATAAAAATATGGCATCGTCAAGGAATGCCGCCTTGCCTCGTTTTCCATGAACGCCTAATCTTTTTTCGCATTCGCACAGAAGTTGAAATTCGGGGAGGGATGACAATGAGCGATGATCTGACGCATCTTACGGCAACGGAGCTGGTGGAGGGATACCGCAGCGGAAAGTTTTCACCGGTGGAGGCAACCGAGGCCGCTCTCCGGCGCATTGAGATGTTTAACGAAACCCTGAATGCGTTCGTGTTAGTCGACGAAGAAAAGGCACTCACGGAGGCTCGAAAATCGGAATTGCGCTGGCGGCGCAATGAACCGGCCGGCCTTGTTGATGGGGTACCGACGACCATCAAGGATCTGATCCTGACCAAGGGTTGGCCCACCTTGCGCGGATCGCTCAGCATTGATGCCGCCGGGCCCTGGAATGAGGATGCGCCGGTTACTGCCCGCCTGAAGGAGCAGGGCGCAGTCATCCTTGGTAAAACGACGACGCCGGAGTTTGGCTGGAAAGGGGTGACCGACAGCCCGCGCACCGGTATCACCCGCAATCCCTGGAACCCGGCCATGACGCCCGGCGGCTCCAGCGGCGGGGCGGCGGCGGCCTGTGCGGCCGGAATGGGCGCGCTGCATGTGGGAACGGATGGCGGTGGGTCCATCCGCATCCCTTGCGGTTTCACCGGTATTTTCGGGTTGAAGCCGAGCTACGGCCGTGTGCCTGCCTGGCCGCTGTCTCCGTTTGGTTCCGTTGCCCACATCGGCCCGATGACCCGCAGCGTGGCCGACGCGGCGCGGATGTTGCAGGTCATCAGTGGGCCGGACGCCCGGGACTGGACGGCGCTGCCGCAGACAGAAACCCACTATATCAGCCGGTTGACGGGCGATCTACGCGGTAAAAAAATCGCATTCAGCCCGACGCTCGGTTATGCGCGGATCCATCCGGAAGTGGCGTCGGCGGTGAAGCGCGCAGCCGGGCTATTTGAAGAACTCGGCGCGATTGTCGAGGAGGTGGATCCCGGTTTTGCAAATCCCTTACCGATTTTCAACGCCATCTGGTGGTCTGGAGCGGCCTTCGCCCTTCGTCATCTTAATGACAGGCAGCGCAGCGAACTTGACCCTGGCCTGCAACAGGTGGTGAGGGAGGGCGAAAAAATAACCCTCACCGACTATCTGGAGGCATCACAGATGCGCGGTGAACTGGGCGGGCGGATGCGGCAGTTCCATGAACGCTATGATCTGCTGATCACTCCGTCGCTGGCGATACCGGCCTTTGAAGTTGGAAAACTCGCACCCGATGATTTGGCGTCGGTCGGCGCCTGGGTGGACTGGACACCTTTTTCCTATCCCTTCAACCTGACGCAGCAGCCCGCCTGTTCCATTCCCTGTGGATTGACATCGGACGGCTTGCCCATCGGATTACAGATTGTCGGACCGATGCACGGTGATCTTGCTGTTCTGAATGCCGCGGCCGCGTTTGAAAAGATCTGCCCGGAAGCGACCATGCGGCCGGACCTTTCAAGGCTTATTGCCCAATGACTTACCCCTCCGAGTTGCTCAGCGTTTCCGAGATGTATCAGGCGGACCGACTGGCCATGGAGGGCGGGGTGCCCGGAACCGTGCTGATGGAGGCGGCGGGCAGGGGATGTGCGGGGCTGATCATGGATCGCTGGCCGCGCGGGCGCTGTCTTGTCCTCTGCGGTCCGGGCAATAACGGTGGCGATGGCTATGTCATTGCCCGGCATTTGGACGCGGCTGGCTGGCAGGTTGATCTGGTCTCGCTGGTTGATCCGGTTCTGCTGAAGGGGGATGCGGCCTATATGCGCGATCGCTGGGACGGGCCCATTCTCTCGCTGGAAGAGGCAGAGATTGCCGGTGTCGAGCTGGTGGTCGATGCAGGGTTTGGCGCCGGATTCTCTCGCCATTTGGAAGATGACGTGGCGCGTTTTTTTGCCGCTGTCAGGAGGGCCGCCCCTCCGGTTGTTGCCGTGGATGTGCCAAGCGGGGTGAATGGCGATAGCGGTGCCGTCGATGCGGCGGCCCTTCCCGCGACCATGACCATCAGCTTCTTTCGCGCCAAGCCGGGCCATTTCCTCTATCCGGGTCGGGCGATGTGTGGGGAGTTGCGTATTATTGATATCGGTATTGAAGCTGATTGCCTTGAGGATATCGATCCGGATACGCATCTGAACGGCCCGGATCTATGGTGCGATGATCTGCCCGTTCTCTCCCCCATGGGGCAGAAATTCAGCCGTGGGCATGCGGCGGTTACGGGTGGCGGCGTTTCCTCAACGGGCGCGGCGCGTCTTGCGGCGCGGGCGGCATTGCGGGCCGGAGCCGGGGCGGTGACACTGATCTGTCCGCCTTCGGCACTGATGGTCTACGCGGTGACGCTGGAGGCAGTCATGGTGGCAAGCTTTGCGGAGGTGGCCGAGTTCGAAAACTGGCTCAAAGAACGGCGTATTGGAACCGTGCTGCTTGGTCCCGGAAATGGGGTGAGTGAGCGGACCCGTGAATTCGTTATAGCCGCCCTCGAAAGCTCTTCCAACGTTGTTCTTGATGCCGATGCGTTGACCGTTTTTCAGGGCGATCCGGAGACTTTGTTTTCCCTGATTGGGACCAAGCGGGATGGAGAGGTGGTCATGACCCCTCATGAGGCGGAGTTTGAACGTATATTCTCGCTCTCCGGATCGAAATTACAACGTGCCCGGGAGGCGGCGGCTCTCTCTGGGGCGGTTGTCCTGCTGAAGGGCGCGGATACGGTTATTGCAACGCCGGATGGCAAGGCAGTCATCAATTACAACGCCCCGTCCGATCTGGCGACGGCGGGGTCTGGTGATGTGCTGGCGGGGCTGATTTGCGGATTTCTTTCCGGTGGCATGCCCGCCTTTTCAGCGGCGGCCGCCGCCGCCTGGGTCCATGGTGAAGCGGGGGCGAGACTGGGGCCAGGGCTTATCGCAGAAGATTTGGAAGGTAAGATTCCCGCCCTTCTGGGAGAGTTGAAAAGAAACTTTACAACTCCATAAAACTGGACGTATTTTTCAACCGTTTTTTTACATTTTACCGGTAATTTCCGGATATTCTATACGAAAACCGTTATTCTTTCGGGTGACAGAGCATGTTTTTCAAAAAACGAAACCTACGTGACCGGATCGCGTCCGGGGATATTTTTTACCGGCATATGAGCCTCAGCCTCCAGGAACAGGCGAAGGTGCTGCGTATTTCAGAGGATGATCAGGGCATTCCCCATGTTCATTACGAAAAAACCATGCTCAGAACCGGATTTCGGGAGCATGGCGGGAACAGGGTGCTGGCACTTGATATGTTTGAACGAACGTTCCGTGCCGCACAGTAAGAAGGTTTCCCGTTCAACATGTGTTGACGCTTCATGGTTGTCCTCATTTGCCCTCAATGCAGATTAGTTGGCTTTTGAATAGACTTTTCGCTTTATAGCTCGATTGAGGCCGCTTTTATCCCTCGACACCCTTCATTTCCGCCATTTGACTTTTCTCGCCCTTTCTTGGTAATTCCCCTAGTCAATCCAAGAAATCATATGCTATAGACAGCCGCTCCCTGTGGGATGCGCCAGATTGTGGGCGCCCGGGGATTGAGATTTTGAACGCGGGTGTGGCGGAATTGGTAGACGCGCTGGTTTTAGGTACCAGTTTCTTACGAAGTGGGGGTTCGATTCCCTCCACCCGCACCAGAATTAAACAGGCTTTCGGGCTGGCGCTTTTCGTCACATGACAGGACGGGAAGCGTTTGTTGCTAAATAAAAGATGACGGACGATCGTTCATGCAAATTACACAGACTAACTCTGACGGCTTAAAGCGGGATTTCACCATTGTGGTTGAGGCCGCAGAAATCGATACGAAAGTAACGGAACGGCTGACTTCGGTCGGCGCGGAGGTCAAATTGCCAGGGTTCCGCCCGGGCAAGGTACCGCTCGCCATTCTGCGTCAACGTTTCGGCAAGTCCGTTATGGGCGAAGTCCTGGAACAGACCGTCAATGAAATGAGCCAGAAGGCGCTTGATGACAATGACCTGCGCCCGGCGCAGCAGCCGAAGATCGAAATCACCAGCTTTGATGAGGGCAAGGATCTTGAGTTTACGCTGGAAGTTGAGGTCATGCCTGACTTCAAGCCGATGGATTTTTCCAAACTGAAGCTGGAAAAGCCGGTCGCTGAAGTCGAAGATGATAAGGTTGACGAGGCGCTGAAGGAAATCGCAGGTCAGCAGAAAAATTTCGAGAAGGTGGCCCGTAACCGTAAATCCAAGGAGGGCGATGCCCTGCTGATCGATTTCGTTGGGAAGCTCGACGGTGAAGCTTTTGAAGGCGGTTCCGCCGAGGGCCATCAACTTGAGCTTGGCTCCAACACCTTCATTCCGGGATTTGAGGAACAGCTTGTCGGTGCCAAAGGCGGTGATGATGTGGAGGTCAAGGTGACCTTTCCGGAAAATTACGGCGCTGAACATCTCGCTGGCAAAGAAGCCGTGTTCGAGGTGAAGGTGCATGAAGTGCAGGAAGCCGCCGAGGTCGAGATCAATGATGAATTCGCGACCAAGCTGGGCCTTGAAAATCTGGCCGCGCTGAAAGACGCGATCCGGGGTCAGATCGAACAGCAGTATAACCAGCTTTCCCGTCAGGCGCTGAAGCGCGGAATGCTGGATGCCATGGCCGAGGCTCATGACTTTGACGTGCCGCCGGGCATGAAGCAGGGCGAGTTTGACAACATCTGGCAGCAGTTCCAGCAGGAGCTGGAGCAGAATGGTGAAAAGCTGGAAGATCAGGACCAGTCCGAAGAGGAGCTGCGCGCCGAATATATGGGCATTGCAGAGCGCCGCGTACGCCTCGGCCTGCTGTTGGCCGAAGTCGGGCGGATCAACAACATTGAGGTCTCCCAGGAAGAAGTCAATCAGGCCATGATCGCCCAGGCCCGCAATTATCCGGGGCAGGAGCGGATGATCTTCGAAATGTTCCAGAAGCGGCCGGAAATGCAAGCGCAGCTTCGGGCTCCGATTTTCGAAGACAAGGTCATCGACTTTATCTCCGAACTGGCGACGGTGACGGAAAAGAAAGTGTCTGTCGAAGATCTGATGAAGGATCCGGACGAGGACGCGGAAGCAAAACCGAAGAAAAAGAAGGCGGCACCGAAGAAGGCAGCAGCCAAGAAATCTGCGGATGCCAAGGATGAGGAGGCGCCGAAAAAGGCACCTGCCAAGAAAGCCGCCGCCAAAAAGCCGGCCGCCAAAAAGGATGCCGCCAAGAAATAATCCGCAAGGTCGATTTACAGTTGCGTTCGTCGCGCCTATATGCTGACGTGGCGCAGCTGTAAAAATTGAGGAAGATCGAGAATGGTTGATGTCATTGACACCTATATGAACACCCTGGTCCCGATGGTGGTGGAGCAGACGGCGCGCGGCGAACGGTCCTATGACATTTTCTCACGCCTGCTGAAGGAGCGGATCATTTTCGTGACTGGTCAGGTGCACGACGCTATGGCGGGTCTGATCACGGCCCAGCTCCTGTTTCTGGAGGCGGAAAACCCTAAGAAGCCGATCAGCATGTATATCAATTCGCCGGGGGGCGTGGTGACGTCCGGATTGGCAATCTATGACACCATGCAGTATGTCAAGCCGGAAATCTCGACCGTCTGTATCGGTCAGGCTGCCTCTATGGGCTCCTTTCTGCTGACGGCGGGGACTAAAGGCAAGCGGTATGCCTTGCCGAATGCCCGGATTATGATCCATCAACCATCCGGCGGCGCGCAGGGGCAAGCGACAGATATTGAAATTCAGGCGCGCGAAATCCTGAAGGTGCGGGCACGTCTCAACAAGCTCTATGTGGAGCATACCGGGCAGCCTCTCGACGTCATTGAGGCTTCTATGGAGCGTGACAAATTCATGACGGCGGAAGAGGCGAGAGATTTTGGCCTCATTGACGAGGTTGTTGCGAAACGGCCATCGGACGGTGCAGAAGACACCAAAAAGTCCAAGTAGCCATTCTCTCGAAGGCTGTCACATTTTGTTTTCGTAAAAACGGGGCGGTTTGCGTCCTGTTAACGAAAAGTTGAGTCAAAATGGCTATTCTGTGCTTTCGGCGCGAATGGGACAGCAACCACCATTGATTTCGACCGGGCAAATATTATGGTTGTCGCCTGCTATGACGATGGCTAATATGCAGAGTCGAACGGATAATTGGAGTATCTATGACCAAGTTAAGCGGTGGAGATTCGAAGAACACCCTGTACTGCTCCTTCTGCGGCAAGAGCCAGCATGAGGTAAGAAAACTGATCGCCGGACCGACCGTGTTCATTTGCGATGAGTGTGTTGAGCTGTGCATGGATATCATTCGGGAAGAGCATAAGAGCACGCTCGTCAAGACCAGTGATGGCGTTCCGACCCCCCAGGAAATCTGCAAGGTTCTGGATGATTATGTGATCGGACAGTCCCATGCGAAAAAGGTTCTCTCTGTTGCCGTGCATAACCATTACAAGCGTCTGCATCACGCGGGTAAGTCCGATGATGTGGAGCTGGCGAAATCCAATATCCTGCTGATCGGCCCGACCGGTTGCGGCAAGACGCTGCTGGCGCAGACGCTGGCGCGCATCCTTGATGTGCCCTTCACCATGGCCGATGCCACGACCCTGACCGAGGCCGGCTATGTTGGCGAGGATGTGGAAAATATTATTCTCAAGCTGTTGCAATCCGCCGATTACAATGTCGAGCGGGCGCAGCGCGGCATCGTCTATATCGACGAAGTGGACAAGATCAGCCGTAAATCCGACAATCCGTCCATCACCCGTGACGTTTCTGGTGAAGGCGTGCAGCAAGCACTGCTCAAGATTATGGAAGGCACCGTTGCCTCCGTTCCGCCGCAGGGCGGGCGCAAGCATCCACAGCAGGAGTTCCTGCAGGTAGACACGACGAATATCCTGTTTATCTGCGGTGGCGCGTTTGCCGGATTGGACAAGATCATCGGCTCCCGCGGCAAGGATACCTCCATCGGTTTCGGCGCGCCAGTCGAGGCGGAGGAAGACCGCAACGTCGGCGAAACATTGAAGGATGTGGAGCCGGAAGATTTGCTCAAATTCGGCCTGATACCGGAATTTGTCGGTCGTCTGCCTGTTGTCGCGACGCTTGAAAATCTCAATGAGGAAGCGCTGATCGAAATTCTGACGACGCCCAAGAATGCGCTCGTGAAACAGTATCAGCGGCTTTTCGAGATGGAAAATGTCACCCTGACATTTACCGAAGATGCGCTTTCGGCGATTGCCCGCAAGGCCATTGTCCGCAAGACCGGCGCCCGTGGCCTTCGCTCGATCATGGAGAATATTCTTCTTGAATCCATGTATGACCTGCCGTCCCTTGAAGGGGTGGAGGAAATCGTGATCAATGCGGAGGTGGTTGACGGGGGTACTCAGCCTCTCCATATATATGCTGACCGGCAGGACGCGACGAGCAGTGCGTAATCCCGGCTGTGGGATGAGGTCCTCTCTTCCCGCTGTTTCGTTCAAGCAGGACCAGCACTATTTTTCGGCTGTCTAGGCATGTCAGTGCGTGGTTCCAGAAGGCACTATGATGATTGATACACCTCGTACACAGATATTCCCGGTACTCCCGCTTCGCGATATCGTCGTGTTTCCGCATATGATCGTTCCGCTGTTCGTCGGTCGGGACAAATCTGTGCGGGCCCTCGAAGATGTGATGAAGGATGACAAGCAGATCCTGCTGGTGGCGCAGAAGAATGCGAGCCAGGATGACCCGGGTGAAGAAGACATCCATCGCGTCGGCACTATTGCCTCTGTCTTGCAACTTCTCAAGCTGCCCGACGGGACCGTCAAGGTTCTGGTTGAGGGGGGAGAGCGGGCGCGCATTGAACAGTTTATTCCGAACCCAGATTTCTTTCAGGCCCATGCGGAAATTCTGGAAGAGAAGGATATCGATGCGCCGGAGTTGGAGGCTCTTGCCCGCTCCGTCATTGCGCAGTTCGAACAATATGTAAAACTCAACCGCAAAATCCCGCCGGAAGTGCTGGTCTCGCTGAACCAGATTGACGAGCCGTCGAAGCTTGCCGATACCATGGCCTCGCACATGGCGCTCAAGATTGCGGAGAAGCAGGAGCTTCTGGAAATTGAAAGCGCGACGGAACGGCTGGAACGCGTTTATGCGCTGATGGAAGATGAAATCGGCGTGTTGCAGGTTGAGAAGAAAATCCGCAGCCGGGTCAAGCGCCAGATGGAGAAGACCCAGCGCGAATATTATCTCAACGAGCAGATGAAGGCGATCCAGAAAGAGCTGGGCGAGACCGAGGATGGTCGCGATGAGCTGGGCGAGCTGGAAGAAAAAATTGCTCAGACAAAGCTCACCAAGGAAGCACGGGAGAAATGTAATCAGGAGATGAAGAAGCTCCGCAACATGAGCCCCATGTCTGCGGAAGCAACAGTCGTGCGCAACTATCTCGACTGGATCACCAGTCTGCCGTGGAACAAGCGGACCCGGATCAAGAAGGATCTGCATTGGGCCGAAAAAGTCCTCAATGACGATCACTATGGGCTGGAGAAGGTCAAGGAACGCATTCTTGAATATCTCGCCGTGCAGCAGCGCATGAAGAAAATGCGCGGCTCCATCCTTTGCCTTGTCGGGCCGCCAGGTGTTGGTAAAACCTCTCTCGGCAAGTCTGTCGCCAAGGCGACGGGTCGTAATTTCGTGCGTGTCGCCCTCGGCGGTGTGCGGGATGAAGCGGAAATCCGCGGCCACCGGCGGACCTATATCGGCTCGATGCCGGGCAAGGTCGTGCAGTCGATGAAGAAAGCGAAATCCAGCAATCCGCTATTTTTGTTCGATGAAATTGACAAGCTCGGCAATGATTTCCGCGGAGATCCGTCTTCTGCGCTGCTGGAGGTTTTGGATCCGGAGCAGAATGCGACCTTTGCAGATCATTATCTGGAAGTAGAATTTGACCTGTCTGAAGTCATGTTCATCTGCACGGCTAACTCGCTCAATATGCCGGGACCGTTGCGCGATCGTATGGAGATTATCCATCTCTCCGGCTATACCGAAGATGAGAAGGTGGAAATCGTCAAACGTCATCTGGTCGCCAAGCAGGTGAAGGCGCATGGTCTGCGCAAGAATGAATGGAGCATCACGGATGACGCGGTCCGCGATCTGGTCCGTTATTACACCCGTGAGGCCGGGGTGCGTAATCTTGAGCGTGAAATCGCCAAGCTGTGCCGCAAGTCGGTCAAGGAAATCCTGACCAATGGCGTCAAATCAGTGGCGATCACGTCTGACAATCTGAAGGATTATGCCGGTGTCCGCCGCTATCGCTATGGCGAGGCGGAGGAGAAGGATCAGGTTGGTCTGACGACGGGTCTTGCCTGGACGGAAGTCGGCGGCGAACTACTCACCATTGAAGCGGTCAAGCTGTATGGCAAGGGACGGATGCAGATCACCGGCAAGCTCGGCGATGTCATGCAGGAGTCCGTGCAGGCTGCGAAAAGCTACGTGCAGTCGCGCTGTCTCGAGATGGGCGTCAAGCCGACCGATTTCGACAAGCATGATATCCATGTCCATGTGCCTGAAGGGGCCACGCCAAAAGACGGCCCGTCCGCAGGTGTCGCCATGGTCACCTCGATCATTTCCGTGCTCACCAATATACCGGTCAGCAAGGATGTGGCGATGACCGGCGAAGTAACACTGCGCGGCAGGGTGCTGCCCATCGGCGGCCTGAAGGAAAAACTGCTGGCCGCGCTCCGCGGCGGGATCAAGAAAGTGCTGATCCCGAAGGATAATGAGAAGGATCTTGCTGAAATTCCGGACAATGTGAAGGAGGGGCTGGAAATTATCCCTGTTTCCGAAGTGCCGGAAGTGTTGCAGCATGCGCTTACCAAACCGCTTGTTCCTCTGAACTGGACCGAGGAAGAGCTGGCGCGGGAGCTCGCTGGAGCTGCCGCGCAGCGCAAGGTAGAAGATGGCGTAACAACCCATTGATGTCGACCTGAAACCGGGGCAAAACCGCAGAAAAGTTGGGGATATCTTGATTTTTCCCTTTGACCCGGCGGGGCCGACAAACTAGTATGCCACCGTCTTAAGCGAATTTCCGGATAAGATATGTTCAAGTCTAAATCGAAGGGGGCTTATAGTGAATAAGAATGATCTCGTTGCCGCAGTCGCTGATATTTCCGGCCTTGGAAAATCAGAAGCGGGAAAAAGTGTCGATGCAGTACTCGAAGCGATTTCCAGCGCTTTAGGCAGCGGCGATGAAGTACGCCTTGTTGGCTTTGGCACGTTCAGCGTCGCTGAGCGGAAAGCCTCCGAAGGGCGCAACCCTCGCACTGGCGATACGATCAAGATTCCGGCTTCCAAACAGCCGAAATTCAAAGCCGGTAAGGCTCTGAAGGATTCGGTCAACAAGTAATCCCACGGTTACCGACCAGAATGAAAGCCAGGTTCGAAATTTTGAGCCTGGCTTCGTTTTTTTTGCTTTCAATTGCCGATGTGTGTTGATATACACGGGCACGATTTGGAGCGGGTGATTAGCTCAGCTGGTTAGAGCATCTCGTTTACACCGAGAGGGTCGGGAGTTCGAATCTCTCATCACCCACCATCCAGGTTCACGATAGGACAAATAGGCATAGCGCGACCGTTTGGCGGCCGCGTTTTTTTATGCCTGTATATCAACTTGCCGGACGATAACTTTTCCGGCCGTCCGTCGTTCCGCGTTTGGATCGGCGTGCCCCATGCCAAGGTTTTTCGCGCATTTGTGCGGGCTGGGGAAGGGGCCGGAAAAATTATTGCCAAAAACTGTTTATGCGGCTTGACAGCACCGCCCCTGTCCAATACAAAACAGCCGTCTTGCGGGGGTGTAGCTCAGTTGGTTAGAGCGTCGGCCTGTCACGCCGAAGGTCGCGGGTTCGAGCCCCGTCACTCTCGCCATTTTCCCGAAAAATACAAAGAAGCCAAGCACGCTGATCGCATCCTTCCCGGATTGGTTGCGGCGGGTTTCTGCATTTCGAATTACGGCGGAATTTTGTTGCCAATTCGGTTTTCTTCCTTATAACCCGTGACTATAATGCTTTTCGTGTGGTAGGAGGGATTGCTGGTCGTCGGGCTGATTTTGGTCCGCACGCAAAGGCAATTTTATATAATGGAAGCCTTGCTCGTAGAATATTTGCCAATTCTGATCTTTCTGGGTCTGGCAATCGGATTGTCGGCAGTCATTGTGATTGCCTCGATGATCGTTGCAGCGCAGCATCCGGACGCCGAGAAACTCTCTCCCTATGAATGCGGTTTCGAGCCGTTCGATGATGCCCGTAACCAGTTTGATGTTCGGTTCTACCTGGTGGCCATCCTGTTCATCATTTTTGATCTGGAAGTGGCATTTCTGTTCCCCTGGTCTATTTCACTGGGTGGGGTTGGATTGTATGGCTTCTGGTCGATGATGGTGTTCCTCGGCATCCTCACGATCGGCTTTATCTATGAATGGAAGAAGGGAGCCCTGGAATGGGAGTGACCTCAGAAAAGATCGGGACTGAAACCCGCCCTGCCGTTCAGGAACAGGACGATTTCTTCCGGAATATAAACCAGGAATTGGATGACAAGGGATTCGTCGTCACCCAAGTGGATAAGCTGGTTAACTGGGCGCGGACCGGGTCTCTCTGGCCGATGACCTTCGGCCTCGCCTGTTGCGCTGTTGAAATGATGCATGCCTGGCAGCCGCGCTATGATATGGAGCGGCTCGGCGTGGTTCCGCGCGGATCGCCCCGCCAGTCGGACGTAATGATTGTGGCGGGCACGCTGACTAACAAGATGGCCCCGGCACTGCGCAAGGTCTATGACCAGATGGCAGAGCCGCGGTATGTGATCTCCATGGGGTCCTGCGCCAATGGCGGCGGCTATTACCATTATTCCTATTCCGTCGTGCGCGGCTGTGACCGGATTGTTCCAGTCGATATCTATGTGCCCGGCTGTCCGCCCACGGCGGAGGCTTTGCTCTATGGTGTCTTCCAGCTGCAGAAAAAGATTCGCCGCACCGGAACATTCGTGCGCTAACGGAAAGGGGCGATATCACATGACTGAAGCGCTTAAAGAACTTGGCGAATTGATCGCGGCTGAACTTCCCGATGATGTGATCGGAAGCCGGGTGGCATTCGGAGAGCTGATTGTCAATGTGCGCGGCGAGACCGTGGACAAGGTCCTGGAATTCCTGCGCAATGATGCGAATTGCAAATTCGAGGTGCTGTGCGATGTTTGCGGTGTGGATCACCCGACGCGCGCCAAACGCTTCGATGTGGTCTACAATCTCCTCAGCCTGCGCCATAACCAGCGTATCATCGTCAAGGCCGAGACCGACGCCCGCACGCCGGTGCCGTCCGTTGTCGGCCTGTTCCCGGCGGCCAACTGGTTTGAGCGGGAGGCATGGGACATGTATGGAATCATGTTCTCCGGTCATCCGGATTTGCGCCGTATGCTAACTGATTATGGTTTTGAAGGGCATCCGCTGCGTAAGGATTTCCCGCTCACCGGCTATGTGGAGCTGCGTTACAGCGAGGATGAGAAGCGGGTTGTCTATGAGCCGGTCAACCTGACCCAGGAATTCCGCAGGTTTGATTTTGAAAGCCCGTGGGAAGGCGCGCAATATGTCCTGCCCGGTGATGAAAAGGCGGAGGAGAAGGGCTGATGGCCGAAGTCCAGATCAAGAACTACACGCTTAATTTCGGTCCGCAGCATCCGGCGGCTCACGGCGTTCTTCGCATGGTGATGGAGCTGGATGGCGAAATTGTCGAACGGATTGACCCGCATATCGGCCTGCTGCATCGCGGCACGGAAAAGCTGATCGAGCATAAGACCTATATGCAGGCGATGCCCTATTTTGATCGCCTGGATTATGTGGCGGCGATGAGCCAGGAGCATGCATTTGTTCTCGCGGCGGAAAAACTGCTGGGGTGCGAGGTACCGGAGCGGGCGCAGTATATCCGTGTTCTTTTTTGCGAAATCTCCCGAGTACTCAACCATCTCATGAACGTCTGCGCGCAGGCCATGGATGTGGGGGCGACGACGCCCATGCTCTGGGGGTTTGTCGAGCGGGAGACTCTGATGGAATTCTATGAGCGGGCGAGTGGCGCGCGCATGCATGCCGCCTATTTCCGCGTCGGCGGCGTTCATCAGGACATCACGGAAAAGCTGATGGAGGATATTCATGCCTTCATCAAAAGTTTCCCCACGATTCTGAATGATATCGAGGCGCTGCTGACTGAAAACCGTATTTTCAAGCAGCGTAACGTCGATATCGGTGTGGTGAGTGCGGAAGAGGCAATGGCCTGGGGTTTTTCAGGTGTCATGTTGCGCTCGACCGGTCTTGCCTGGGACCTGCGCAAAAGCCAGCCTTATGATGTCTATGACAGAATGGATTTCGATATTCCGGTTGGTCTCAATGGCGACTGTTTTGACCGTTATCTGATGCGGATGGAGGAAATGCGGCAGTCCCTCAAGATCATGGAGCAATGTCTGGACCAGATAAAACCCGGCCCCGTCATCTCGACCGATCCCAAGGTCGCGCCGCCCCGGCGCAGCGACATGAAAACCTCCATGGAAGCGCTGATCAATCACTTCAAGCATTACACGGAAGGCGTCAAGGTGCCGGCGGGTGAGACCTATACGGCAGTTGAGGCTCCGAAAGGCGAGTTTGGCGTCTATCTGGTCTCCGACGGATCGAATAAACCCTATCGCTGCAAGATCAGGGCGCCAGGATTCGCGCATCTTCAGGGCATGGATTTTCTGACGAAGGGGCATATGCTGGCAGATGCGTCGGCCATTCTCGGGAGTCTGGATATCGTATTTGGTGAGGTGGACCGGTGAGTCAGGTAATCGCAACAGGCACGGCGTTCGAATTCACGCCGGAGAATATCGAAAAGGCGAAGGCTTTTATCGCCAAATATCCGGACGGGCGCCAACAGAGCGCGGTGATGCCGCTGCTCGATCTGGCGCAGCGTCAGAATGATAACTGGCTGTCCCGGGAAGCCCTTGAATATGTCGGCAAGTTTCTTGATGTGCCGTATATGCGGGTGTTGGAAGTGGCGACCTTCTACACCATGTATAACCTGAAGCCAGTCGGGAAATATTTTCTCCAGCTTTGCCGCACGACACCCTGCTGGCTGCGCGGCAGCGATAATCTGGAAATGGTCTGCAAGAAAAAGCTCGGCATTTCAAATGGCGAGACGACCGAGGATGGGATGTTCACCTTGCTGGAGGTGGAATGTCTCGGTGCCTGCGTCAATGCGCCGGTCGTGCAGATCAATGATGATTTCTACGAGGACCTCAACGCCGAAAATTTCGAAGCCCTGCTTGACAAACTGGCGAAAGGCGACGTGCCGCCGAAGGGCCCGCAGATTGATCGCATTAATTCCGCGCCGGAAGGCGGTCCCACGACATTGCTGGAAAAGACGGAGGACGCGTAATGCTGCAGGATAAAGATCGGATTTTCACCAATCTTTACGGCATCCATGACTGGAAGCTGGCCGGCGCGAAACAGCGCGGCATCTGGGATAACACCAAGGCGCTGATCGAAATGGGGCAGGATGCCATCATCGACGGGGTCAAGGAAAGCGGCCTGCGCGGCCGGGGCGGTGCGGGTTTCCCGACCGGTCTCAAATGGTCTTTCATGCCAAAGGAATCCGACGGACGACCGAGCTATCTGGTGGTCAATGCGGACGAATCAGAGCCCGGTACCTGCAAGGACCGGGAGATTATGCGCTTTGATCCGCACCGTCTGCTGGAAGGCTGTCTTGTCGCCGGCTTCGCCATGCGCGCCATCGCCGCCTATATCTATATCCGCGGCGAATTTGTGCTGGAGGCAAAACATCTCAATGAAGCCATTCAGGAGGCCTATGCCGATGGGCTGATCGGCAAGAATGCCTGTGGGTCCGGCTATGATTTTGATATTTATGTGCATCGCGGCGCGGGCGCTTATATTTGCGGCGAGGAAACGGCCCTTATCGAAAGCCTGGAGGGCAACAAAGGGCAACCACGCCTGAAGCCGCCATTTCCGGCAAATGTCGGTGTCTGGGGTTGCCCGTCCACGGTCAACAACGTTGAAAGCATTGCGGTTGCACCGGAAATCCTGAGGCGCGGCAAGGGCTGGTTCTCGGGCCTTGGCCGCCCCAACAATACGGGGACGAAGCTTTTCTGCATTTCAGGCCATGTGAACAAGCCCTGCAATGTCGAAGAGGAAATGGGTATTCCGCTGCGCGAGCTGATTGAAAAGCATGCGGGCGGCGTCCGCGGTGGATGGGACAATCTGTTGGCGATTATTCCGGGTGGTTCTTCCGTTCCGCTACTGCCGAAAAGCATCTGTGACGACATCCTGATGGATTTTGACAGCCTGCGTGAAGTGCAGAGCGGGCTTGGCACCGCCGCCGTCATCGTCATGGATAAATCAACGGATGTGATCCGCGCCATTGAACGGCTGTCGCATTTCTACAAGCATGAAAGCTGTGGCCAGTGCACGCCGTGCCGGGAAGGCACCGGCTGGATGTGGCGGGTGATGCAACGGCTGGTTTCGGGCGACGCGGAAGTCGAAGAGATCGACATGCTGATCAATGTTTCCAAGCGAATTGAAGGTCATACCATCTGCGCCCTCGGGGATGCGGCGGCATGGCCCATTCAGGGGCTGGTGCGGCATTTCCGCCCGGTCATCGAAGAACGTATCAAATCACGGAAAGCTGCGCGGGCGGCCTAGAGCCGACGTCGCGGGGAGCGTAAAATGCCGACACTTACAGTAGATGGTGTAGAAGTTACGGTCGAACCGGGCACAACGGTGCTTCAGGCCTGTGAAGAGGCGGGAGCGGAAATTCCGCGTTTCTGCTATCACGAGCGCCTGTCCATTGCCGGAAATTGCCGCATGTGTCTGGTGGAGATGGAAAAGTCGCCAAAGCTGATCGCTTCCTGTGCGATGCCGGCAGGCGATGGCATGGTCATCCATACTAACAGCCAGAAGGTGAAGGAAGGCCGAGAAGGGGCGATGGAATTCCTTCTTATCAATCATCCGCTGGATTGCCCGATCTGCGATCAGGGCGGCGAATGTGATCTGCAGGATCAATCCATGGCCTACGGGTCCGGCACCAGCCGTTATCTTGAGTTGAAACGCTCCGTCGCGGAAAAGAACATGGGTCCGTTGATCAAGACGACCATGACCCGCTGCATCCATTGTACGCGCTGCGTCCGGTTTGCAACGGAAGTGGCCGGGGTGGAGGATCTGGGCGCGATCAACCGTGGCGAAAATATGGAAATTACCACCTATCTGGAGCAGGCTCTGGATAGCGAATTGTCCGGAAATGTTATTGATCTTTGCCCCGTTGGTGCGTTGACATCCAAGCCCTATGCCTTCACCGCCCGCCCATGGGAGCTCAGCAAGACCGAAAGTATTGATGCACTTGATGCCGTGGGCGCGAATATCCGCGTTGATTCCCGCGGTCAGGAAGTCATGCGTTTTCTGCCGCGTCTCAATGAAGAAATCAATGAGGAATGGCTGTCTGACCGTTCTCGGTTTTCCTATGATGGGCTGAAGGCGCAACGCCTCGATACACCCTATGTCCGTCGCGATGGCAAATTGCAGCCTGCAAGCTGGGGGGAAGCGTTTGACGCCATCGCCGCGAAGCTGGATGGGCTGGACGGCAATAAAATTGGCGCCATTGCCGGAGATCTGGCCTGTGCGGAAAGCATGATGGCGCTCAAAGACCTGATGGCGGCACTGGGGTCTCCCAATATCGATTGCCGTCAGGATGGTGCTGCTATTGATGGGGGCAGCCGTGGTGGTTATCTCTTCAACACGACCATTGCCGGAATTGACGAGGCTGATGCCCTCCTGATTATCGGCAGCAACCCGCGCCATGAGGCGGCGCTGATCAATGCCCGTATCCGCAAACGCTGGAAAGCCGGGCCATTCCCGATCGCGTTGATCGGGGAACAGGTCGATCTCACCTATCATTATGACTATCTGGGCGCCGGTCCGGCCACTCTTAAAGAACTGGCCGATGGTAAACATTCTTTTGCCGAAACACTTAAAAGGGCGGAACGTCCGATGCTGATCATCGGGCAGGGCGCGCTTTCCCGTAATGATGGCGGCGCAGTTCTTGCTCTTGCCAAGAAAATTGCCGACAGCTTTGGCCTTGTCAGCGAAGAGTGGAACGGCTTCAATATGCTGCATACGGCGGCGGCGCGTGTTGCCGGCCTTGATCTTGGCCTGCTGCCGGGCGAGGGAGGCAAGACGGCGCCTGAAATGCTGGACGGCTCCCTCGATGTGCTGTTCCTGCTTGGCGCGGACGAGATTGACACGTCGAAACTGGACAACAGCTTCGTCATCTATCAAGGAAGCCATGGTGATGCCGGAGCAAGCGCGGCGGATGTCATCCTGCCCGGGGCGGCTTATACAGAAAAGGACGCCATCTGGGTCAATACGGAAGGCCGGGTCCAGCTTGGACGTCGCGCCATTTTCCCGCCGGGTGATGCCCGTGAAGATTGGGCGATTCTGCGCGCCCTTTCTGAAAAGCTTGGCAAAACACTCCCTTACAATACCATTTTCGAGTTGCGTGAGAAGATGATAGAAGCAGCGCCGCATTTTGCCGATGTGGATCAGGTGATTGTCGCCGAGTGGAAAGATTTCGGTCAGGAAGGCCCCCTTGAAGAGGCGCCTTTTGCCAATCCGATTACGGATTACTATCTGACCAACCCGATTTCCCGATCCAGCCGGATCATGGCGGAATGCAGCGCGACCTTTTCCAAAGTAAAGAGTGAGGGGACCGGTACAAATGGCTGAATTTTGGACGCTTTATCTGCTTCCGGGTCTCACCATTGTCGGGCAGATCCTGCTGATCGTGGTGCCTCTGCTGGTGGCCGTTGCCTATCTCACGCTTTATGAACGCAAGGTTATGGCGGTGATGCAGCTGCGCAAGGGGCCGAATGTGGTTGGCCCATTTGGACTGCTGCAGCCGCTTGCCGACGGGGCAAAGCTGTTCTTCAAGGAAACGGTTGTCCCGACAGGCGCGAACAAGGTGCTTTTCCTGTTGGCGCCGATGGTGACCTTTATCCTGAGCCTGATTGCCTGGGCGGTCATTCCCTTCGATGAAGGCTGGGTGCTGGCCGATATCAATGTGGGCGTGCTTTATCTCTTTGCTATCTCGTCCCTCGGCGTTTACGGCATTATCGTATCCGGATGGGCGTCGAACTCCCGCTATCCGTTTCTGGGCGCACTTCGTTCCGCGGCGCAGATGGTTTCCTATGAGGTATCCATCGGCTTCGTGATCGTGACAGTGCTGCTGTGCGCGGGAACACTCAATCTTTCGGGGATCGTGGAATCGCAGCGGGGGGATTTCGGGATGTTCAGCTGGTGGTTTGTGCCGCTGTTCCCGATGTTCATCATTTTCTTCATCTCGATTTTGGCGGAAACCAACCGGCATCCGTTTGATCTGCCGGAAGCGGAGGCGGAGTTGGTCGCAGGCTATCAGACGGAATATTCCTCGATGGCCTTCGCGCTCTTCTTCCTCGGCGAATATGCCAACATGATCCTGATGAGTGGGATCTGTACGGTGCTGTTCCTCGGCGGCTGGCTGCCACCGGCGGACTGGGCGATCTTCACCTGGATCCCGGGCATTATCTGGTTTGGCATCAAAGTGGCGTTTCTGCTGTTCGTCTTTATCTGGGTGCGCGCGACATTGCCGCGGTATCGCTACGACCAGCTGATGCGGCTGGGCTGGAAAGTTTTCCTGCCCTTCTCGCTGATCTGGGTGGTGCTGACGGCAGGGGTATTGGTGTATTTTGACATGGTTCCGGCGTAAGGGCGGGACCTGAACCGCCGGCGCCGGAAACGCGCGACGGCAAATATTTGGTAGGAAAAGGCTGATTGATATGAGCTTTATCGACAAACAGGCACGCAGTCTGCTGCTGACGGAGATTGTCACGGGTCTTGCGACAACATTCCGTTATATGTTCAAGACGAAAGCGACCATCAACTATCCCTATGAGAAAGGACCGCTCAGCCCGCGGTTTCGCGGCGAGCATGTATTGCGCCGTTATCCGAACGGGGAGGAACGCTGCATCGCTTGCAAGCTCTGCGAGGCGGCCTGCCCGGCGCTGGCCATCACCATCGAGGCGGAGCCGCGCGAAGACGGCAGCCGTCGTACCACCCGTTATGATATCGACATGACGAAATGCATCTACTGCGGCTTTTGTCAGGAAGCCTGTCCGGTAGACGCCATCGTTGAGGGGCCGAATTTCGAATTCGCGACCGAAACCCGCGAAGAGCTGTTCTATGACAAGCAGAAGCTGCTCGATAACGGGGACCGGTGGGAACAGGAAATTGTCCAGAATCTGGTCGCTGATGCGCCCTACAGATAATGAAAAGAAAACAGTGACAGACATGCAGATGATGGATCTGAATATTTGGGGAAGAGGGGCGTGATGATTATCTCGACACTTGCTTTCTATCTTTTTGCGGGCATGACTGTTGCTTCTGCCTTTATGGTGATCGCAGCAAAAAATCCCGTCCATTCGGTACTTTACCTGATTCTCGCCTTCTTCAATTCGGCGGCGCTGTTTGTTCTGCTCGGCGCGGAATTTATTGCGATGATCCTTGTCGTGGTCTATGTGGGCGCTGTTGCCGTGCTGTTCCTGTTCGTCGTTATGATGCTCGACATCAATTTCACGGAGCTTCGCCAAGGCTTTCTGCAATATCTGCCGATCGGGGCGCTGGTTGGTATTATCCTGCTGATTGAACTTATTCTGGTGCTGAGCGGCTGGGTGCTGTCACCGGAATCGCTGTCCATCGCGGCGCAGGTCGCGCCGGTGACGAGCGATCTCACCAATACTGAACAGCTCGGAAATATAATCTATACGGATTACGCCTATCTGTTTCAGGCGGCCGGAATGGTGTTGCTGGTTGCAATGATTGGCGCGATTGTGCTGACCCACCGGCAACGTCCGGGTGTGCGCAAGCAGAATATTGCAAAACAGGTTTACCGCCGTCCCGAAGAGTCGGTCGCGATCCGTAAAGTCGAGCCCGGGCAGGGCGTGTAGGGGGAATAATGGAAATCGGTCTTGCACATTACCTGACGGTGTCGGCCATCCTGCTGACCCTTGGTATTTTCGGCATCTTCCTGAACCGGAAGAATGTCATTGTTATCCTGATGTCGATCGAGCTGATGCTGCTGGCGGTGAATATCAACCTTGTCGCCTTCTCCGTCTTTCTCGGCAATCTGGTCGGGCAGGTGTTTGCGCTCTTCGTGTTGACGGTGGCGGCGGGCGAGGCGGCGATCGGGCTCGCCATTCTTGTTGTTTATTTCCGAAATCGCGGCACCATCGCGGTTGAGGACATCCATCACATGAAGGGTTAAGACAAATCATGATGTACGTCCTCATCGTATTCCTGCCGCTGCTTGCGGCCCTGATCGCCGGGCTGTTCGGCCGTGCTTTGGGAGACCGCCCAAGCCAGCTGGTCACCTCGGGGGCCGTGATCGTGAGTGCTGTGCTCTCCTGGGTCGCCCTTTACCATATTGCCTTTCAGCAGACGACGGAAACCATTGAACTGCTGAAGTGGATCGATTCCGGTGATTTTGATGTGTCCTGGGCGCTCAAGATCGACAGCCTGACGGCGGTGATGCTGGTTGTGGTGAATACGGTTTCCGCCGTGGTGCATGTCTATTCCATTGGCTACATGTCCCATGATCCGCACAAGCCGCGTTTCATGTCCTATCTGTCCTTCTTTACCTTCGCCATGCTGATGCTGGTGACGTCCGATAATTTTGTGCAGCTTTATTTCGGCTGGGAAGGCGTGGGTGTTGCGAGTTATCTGCTGATCGGTTTCTGGTACAAGCGTCCGTCAGCCAATGCAGCGGCCATCAAGGCCTTCGTTGTCAACCGTGTGGGGGATTTCGGCTTTGCACTCGGCATCATGGCCATCTATTTCGTGTTCGAATCTGTGAGCTTCAGCGAGGTTTTCGCGGCTGCGCCTGATCAGGTCGGCCAGAGTTTTGAATTTCTCGGGATGGAATTCGATGTCCTGACGACAATCTGCCTCCTGCTGTTTATCGGCGCCATGGGCAAATCGGCGCAGCTCGGGCTGCATACCTGGCTGCCGGACGCCATGGAAGGCCCGACACCGGTTTCCGCCCTTATCCATGCGGCGACGATGGTGACGGCGGGTGTGTTCATGGTGGCGCGCTGCTCTCCCATTTTCGAATATTCGCCGGACGCCCTGCTGGTCGTGACCGCAGTGGGCGCTTCCACCGCTTTCTTCGCGGCCACAGTTGGTCTGGTGCAAAACGATATCAAACGGGTGATTGCCTATTCCACCTGTTCACAGCTCGGTTATATGTTCTTCGCCATTGGTGTTGGCGCGTATCCGGTGGCGATCTTTCATCTGTTCACCCATGCCTTCTTCAAGGCGCTGTTGTTCCTTGGCGCGGGTTCCGTGATCCATGCGGTTTCCGATGAACAGGACATGCGTAATATGGGCGGTCTCTGGAAGCATATCAAAATCACCTATGTGATGATGTGGATCGGATCGCTGGCCCTTGCCGGGGTGCCGTTCTTTGCGGGGTATTATTCGAAAGATGCGATTATCGAGGCGGCCTTCGCGGCAGGTAGCGGTGTCGGGCAGTATGCCTTCTGGATGGGAATTGCGGCAGCGGTTCTGACGGCCTTCTATTCCTGGCGGCTTTTGTTCATGACATTCCACGGAGAGCCGCGGGCGAGCAAGGAAGTCATGCATCATGTCCACGAAAGCGCCAATATCATGCTGATCCCGCTTTATGTGCTGGCGGCGGGCGCCGTGCTTGCCGGTTTTCTGTTCTACGGCCCGATGGTCGGCCATGGATATGAGGAGTTCTGGGGTGAGGCGATCTTCCTCAATCCGGAGAACCACATCATGCATAATTTCCATGATGTGCCGCTCTGGGTGATTGCCGCGCCGCTGGTGGCGACGGCGCTGGGTATACTCGTCGCCTTTAACCTCTATATCCGGCGGACGGAAATTCCGGGACAGCTCGCCAAGACCCATTCGGCGCTTTATCAGTTCCTGCTCAACAAATGGTATTTCGACGAGTTGTATGATTATGTCTTTGTCCGTCCGGCGAAGGCCATTGGCCGCTTCTTCTGGACGTTTGGCGATGGCAAAGTGATCGACGGGCTCGGGCCAAACGGCATTGCCGGACGGGTGCTGGTGCTGGCGCGCCGTGCGTCCCAGATGCAGAGCGGTTATGTCTATCATTATGCTTTCGCCATGCTGCTCGGCGTTGCGGCATTCGTATCCTATTTCTTCTTCTTCTTCGCGGGTGGACATTAAGTCATGCTTGATTGGCCAATCTTATCAACGGTGACCTTTTTGCCCCTGGTCGGGGTGCTGCTCATTCTGCTGACCAGCGGCAAGGAAGAATCATCCGCCCGTAATGCCCGTTGGGTTGCGCTCTGGACGACGCTGTTCACATTTGTGATCTCGCTGTTTATCTGGATCAATTTCGATAATGGCAGTGCAGCCTTCCAGTTTGTCGAGAAAGGCAACTGGCTCGGCGGCAATATCAACTATCACATGGGCGTGGATGGCATTTCGATGCTGTTCATTATCCTCACTACCTTCCTGATGCCGCTCTGTATTCTGGCGAGCTGGGAAGCAATCACGGTGCGCGTGCGTGAATATATGATCGCCTTCCTGATCATGGAAACGCTGATGATCGGCGTTTTCTGCGCACTCGACATGGTGCTGTTCTATCTCTTCTTCGAAGCCGGTCTGATCCCGATGTTCCTGATTATCGGCATCTGGGGCGGGGGCCAGCGGGTCTATGCCAGCTTCAAGTTCTTTCTCTACACCCTGATCGGCTCTGTATTGATGCTGACGGCAATGATCACGATGTATTTCATTGCGGGAACGACCGATATCCCGACGCTGATCAGTTATAATTTCGATCCGCATCTCCAGCTCTGGCTGTGGCTGGCTTTCTTTGCGTCCTTTGCGGTGAAGGTTCCCATGTGGCCGGTTCACACATGGCTTCCCGATGCCCATGTGCAGGCGCCGACGGCCGGTTCCGTCATCCTGGCGGGCGTGCTGTTGAAGATGGGGGGGTACGGCTTTCTGCGGTTTTCCATACCGATGTTTCCCGATGCCTCCGTCTATTTCGCACCGCTTGTCTTTGCGCTCAGCGTTATTGCCATCATCTATACCTCGCTGGTTGCGCTGGTGCAGAAGGATATGAAGAAGCTAATTGCCTATTCCTCCGTCGCGCATATGGGCTTTATCACCATCGGGGTGTTCACCTTCACCCAGCAGGGGCTGGAGGGTGGCATTCTGCAGATGATCAGCCACGGTATTGTTTCCGGCGCGCTATTCCTTTGCGTCGGGGTGATTTATGACCGGATGCATACGCGTGAGATTGCCCGTTATGGCGGCCTCGTCAACCGGATGCCGAAATATGCGCTGATCTTCCTGATCTTCACCATGGCGACCATCGGCCTTCCGGGCACCAGCGGGTTTGTTGGTGAATTCCTGATCCTTGTCGGTGCTTACCAGGTCAATACGACCGTGGCCTTCATTGCGACGATTGGCGTTATTCTCGGCGCGGCCTACAGTCTGTGGCTTTACCGCAGAGTGGTCTTTGGCGAGCTGGTCAAGGAAGATCTGAAGAATATTATGGATGTCGGCCGTCGGGAGTTGCTGATTTTTGCGCCGCTTATTATCGTGGCTTTCTGGATCGGTATTTATCCTGACCCATTCCTTGATGTCATGCATGCCTCGGTTCTCAATCTGATGGAACATCACGATGCATCGCTTCAGGCCGGTCAAACACTCATCAACGCGTCCAAGTAGGTAGGTTACAAAAATGGTTTTGCCTGATTTATCAATCGCACTTCCGGAAATCTTCCTCGCCGTGACGGCCATGGCGCTGCTGATGATCGGTGCGTTTCGTGGCAACAAATCGACAAGCCTGATCTCCTGGCTCTCTGTCCTGGCCTTCGTGGTGACGGGGGTGCTTGTACAGATTGAAGCTCAGGCGAGCGTGACCGCATTCGGCGGGCTTTATCGCGATGACGCCTTCGGCATTTTCATGAAGACGCTCTGTCTTGGGGCGTCGGCCTTTGCGATCATCATGTCCATTGATTACAATCGGCGGGAAAAGCTCGCCCGGTTTGAATTTCCGATCCTGATTGTCATTGCGACGCTGGGCATGATGGTGATGATTTCCGCCAATGACCTGATGAGCGTGTATCTCGGGATTGAACTGATGAGTCTGTCGCTTTACGTGACGGCGGCTTTCAAGCGGGACAGCGTGCGCTCGACCGAAGCCGGTCTCAAATATTTTGTTCTGGGGGCGCTGTCTTCGGGTATGCTGTTGTATGGCATGTCGCTTATCTATGGCTTCACGGGGACAACCAATTTTGACACTCTGGCGGGTCTTTTCGTCGCCGGACGGGAAGGAATGGATCTCGGTCTTCTGATCGGCCTTGTCTTCCTGATTGCCGGCCTTGCTTTCAAGGTTTCTGCCGTGCCGTTCCATATGTGGACGCCCGATGTCTATGAGGGCGTACCGACGCCGGTCACCTCCTTTTTTGCCGCGGCGCCAAAAGTGGCGGCCATTGCCCTGTTCCTGCGCGTCTTTATTTCTCCCTTTGGCGAGATGGTGGCGCAGTGGCAGCAGATCATTGTTTTTATCTCTGTCGCTTCTATGATCCTGGGCGCCTTTGCCGCGATCAATCAGAAGAATATCAAGCGGCTCATGGCCTATTCTTCCATCGGTCATATTGGTTATGCGCTCGTCGGTCTCGCTGCGGGAACGGAGGAAGGCGTAAGGGGTGTCCTGATCTATATGGCGATTTACGTGGTGATGAATGTTGGCACCTTCGCCTGTATTCTGTCCATGCGCCACCGTGATGGGATGGTTGAGGATATTTCTGAGCTCGCCGGTCTCAGCAAGACGCAGCCCTATATGGCCTTTGCCTTCCTGCTGTTCATGTTCAGCCTGGCAGGCATTCCGCCGCTCGCCGGTTTCTTTGGTAAGTTTTATATCTTCGTTGCGGCCATCAATGCGGGCCTTATTCCGCTCGCTGTGATTGGCCTTGTCACATCGGTGGTAGGGGCCTTCTATTATCTCCGGATCGTCAAAATTATCTATTTCGACGATGCAGCCGAAGGTTTTGAGCCGAGCAGTCGGACTCAAACGGTCATTATGACGGCGTCTGCCCTGTTTGTCGGGCTGTTCGTCCTGTTCCCGGCACCGCTTCTTGAAGGCGCTTCGGCGGCGGCGGCTGTGCTGTTCTCGTGAGCCCGATGGGCAGTGGCGGTATTGATCTGCCGCCGTTTTTCAGGCTGTTCGCCTTCGAAAGCCTTGGCAGCAGCAATGTTGAGGCGCGCAGGCTCGCCGAGGCAGGAGAAGGCGAAGGCGCGATTGTCTGGACCCATAGACAGGAACAGGGAGTTGGCCGTCGCGGCCGTTCCTGGTCCAGCCCGGCGGGAAATCTGTATTGTTCCGTCATCCTGCGTCCCGAGTGCGGCCCGGCAGAGGCTGCGCGGCTTTCCTTTCTGATTGCATTGGCCATACGTCAGGCGGTTGCTACTTTTCTGCCGCCAGATATTCCCCTGCAGCTGAAATGGCCGAATGATGTATTGATCGATGGTCGTAAGTGCGCCGGAATTTTGCTGGAAAGCAAAATGGGGGTGAACGGGCTGATGGATTACGTCATTGTTGGCACAGGCATCAATATCACAAGCTATCCTGAAAAAACCGACGGCCTTTCCGCCATCTCGCTTGAGGCCGCAGGGGCAAGGGTGAGGGTGGAAGAACTGCTTTCCGGCTATGCTTATGCGCTGCTGGATCTCTATATGAGATGGCGGCAGCATGGGTTTGGGCCAATCCATAAGGAATGGATTTCCCATGCGACCGGGATTGGTACGCAGATTACCGTCCGGCTTGCGAATGAAACGCTGGAAGGGAAGTTTGTCGGGCTTGATCCAAGCGGGGCACTTGTTCTTGGCCTCATATCGGGCGAAACCAGACTTATCACGGCGGGGGAAGTATTTTTCCCGGCCCTGCAAGGTCATTCATAGGAGAGTTTCATGCTACTGACAGTCGACGTTGGCAATACCAATATTACCTGTGCGGCTTTTAATGGGCGGGATATGGTCAAGGAATGGCGGATTGCTACCTCTGCCTCACGCACGGCGGAGGAATATGGCGTTTGGCTCAGTCAGGCAATGGCGCTGGATAACCTCAAGCTTGCCGATATTACAGATGTGATCGTTGCCACCGTGGTGCCTGAAGCCCTGTTCAATATCAAAGGGTTTTGCCGCCGCTATTTTAATGTCATTCCGATGGTGATTGGCGAGGAGGGCATTGATCTTGGCATGAAGCCGTTGATTGATACCCCGGCGGAGGCGGGTGCGGACCGGCTGGTCGATGCAGTCGCGGCGCATGTTCGTTATGGCGGGCCCTTGATTATTGTCGATTTTGGTACCGGCACAACCCTCGATGTGGTGAATGCGGAGGGAAATTATATCGGCGGCGTCATTGCGCCCGGCGTCAATCTCAGTCTGGATGCGCTGCACCGGGCGGCGGCGAAACTGCCGCGGATTGCGGTTGCCCGTCCTGGGCGGGTGATCGGCAAGAACACGCTGGAATGTATGCAGTCTGGTATTTATTGGGGATATATTGCGATGATAGAGGGACTGATCGGCCGTATCCGCGCGGAATATGGCGAGGAATTGAAGGTCATCGCCACAGGAGGGCTTGCCGCCCTTTTTGACAAGGGGACCGATGTGATTGACCATGTGGATCCCGATCTTACACTCGCTGGGCTGGTTGAGATTTTCTGGAAGAACAAGCAGACAGCGGCATGACGGATCCGGACCGTATTCTGAAGCAAGGCCTTTATTTTCTTCCGCTTGGTGGCAGTGGGGAAATCGGCATGAATCTCAACCTTTATTGCTGTAACGGTAAATGGTTGATGATTGACTGCGGCATTTCCTTTGCCGATGACCGGGCGCCGGGCATCGATGTGATCGTGCCGGATCCGAGCTGGATTGCGGATCGGCGGGAGGATCTTCTCGGTATCATCGTCACCCATGCGCATGAGGATCATGTGGGCGCGGTGGCGCGGCTCTGGCCGCAATTCCGTTGCCCTGTTTATACAAGCCCGTTCACGGCGGAAATTCTTGCCCTCAAGCTGGCGGAAGAAGGGCTTGAGGAAGATGTCGAGGTGAATGTCATCGCGCCCGGCGGGTCCATGGCCTTGGGGGAGTTTCACATCGATTTCGTTGATCTCACCCACAGCATACCGGAAATGCAGGCGCTGATGATCACCACGCCTTATGGCCGGGTATTGCACAGCGGTGACTGGAAACTGGACCCCGATCCGGTGGTGGGGCCGGCCAGCAATCTTGCCAAGATGGAGAAAATCTCCGAAGTCGGTGTTCTCGCCATGGTTTGCGATTCCACCAATGTCTTCAAGGAAGGGGTCTCCGGCTCCGAACTTGCGGTGCAGGACAGCCTTGATGCCCTGTTGAAGGGTATTCCGTCGGGGCGGGTCGCAGTTACCACTTTTGCCTCCAATATTGCACGGCTCAAGACCATCGCCAAAGTTGCCGAACGTAATGACCGGCATGTCGTCCTTGTGGGTCGGTCGCTATACCGGATGACGGAAGCCGCAAAAAGAGCTGGTTATCTCAATGACTTGCCATCCTTTATTGATGAAAGGGATGCGGGACACATTCCGCGTGACAAGCTGCTTTTGCTCTGTACCGGATCGCAAGGAGAGCCACGCGGCGCCATGGCCCGCATCGCCCGCAGCGAGCATGCGCATATCGAGCTGTCGCCGGGTGATACGGTGATTTTCTCATCAAAGGTTATACCGGGTAATGAGAAGCCGCTCTATGCGCTGCATAACCAGCTAACAGAGAACGGCATCAACGTCATCACAGAATCTGATGAATTTGTTCATGTTTCTGGTCATCCGGCACGAGAAGAACTGACCGATATGTATCGTATCGTGAAGCCGGAGATTGCCATTCCCGTACATGGAGAGGCGCGTCATATTCGCGCCCATTGCGAGCTGGCCTTATCCCTCGGCGTTCCACAGGCCATTGAAATTACAAATGGTAATATTCTGCGACTTGCCCCAGGCGTGGCGGAAATTATTGCGACGGTGCCGTCGGGACGTCTTGCGGTGGATGCGGGCGGGTTGACGCCGCTTGATGGCGAATTTCTTTCGACGCGGCGTCGGCTGGTCTATAATGGCACGGTAAATGGGGTTGTCATTGTCAATGAAAAGGGCCAGATAACAGAGAAGCCGATTATCCGGATACGCGGTGTTGTGGATGAAGGTCTGTTTCCTGATTTGCAGCAAGAGCTTGCCGATCAGATAACAAACAGTCATAACCAGTTGACACGCAATGAAAAAATGGATGATCAAAAGGTCGAGGAAACGGCGTATAGTGCTGTTCGCCGTGTTTTCAGAAGACTTGCCGGGCGGCGCCCCGTAACAGATATACATGTCATCAGATTTGAAGAAGAATAAGGAAGGTGGAAGATGATTGGACGTTTGAACCATGTCGCGATCGCGGTGCCGGATCTGGAAGCGGCGACGGCTGTCTATCGAGACACCCTGGGAGCCAAGGTTAGCCCGCCGCAAGCCGAGCCGGATCATGGAGTTACCGTGGTTTTTGTCGAACTTGACAATACAAAGATCGAGCTGCTGCATCCGCTGGGGGAAGACTCGCCCATCGCTGGATTTCTGGCGAAAAACAAATCCGGCGGGATGCATCATGTCTGCTATGAGGTCGATGATATCATTGCGGCGCGCGATCATTTGAAATCGCAGGGGGCCAAGATTCTTGGTGATGGAGAACCGAAGATTGGCGCTCATAAGAAACCGGTACTATTCCTGCATCCGAAGGATTTTAACGGAACCCTGGTTGAACTTGAACAGGTATAGGCAGTTCTTATGTCGATAGTCGGCAGTATTGTCATTTTCTGTATCACCTGGATGGTCGTCCTGTTCATGGTGTTGCCTTGGGGCGTTCGGCCACAAGGGGAACAGGAAGGTGAAATCGAGCCCGGCACGGTGGAAAGCGCGCCGGTTCATCCTCGGATCTGGACAAAATTTGCCATCACAACCCTGATCACCTGCCTGGTTTTCATTATTATCTGGACAGTTGTTGATCTCGATCTCTTTGATTTCCGGGCCTATTTTCAGAACGGCTGAGAGATGATTATCCGTTCTCTTGTTGTGATATGTCTCGCTCTCATCATTATTCCGGACGGCCGGGCGGAAGACATTCGCCTGACCGTCTCCCGCAGTGACTGCGACCGGATAACAAAATATAGTGCGGCACCGGATGTCACCTATCAGGGAGGGAGAGATGTTCATGGGCGTGCAGTCGCCCCGGCCGATCTCGAAGAAACGACAATCCGCATTCCGGAGCGGATTTTTGTAGATTTATCATTGCCATTCAAGGATTTGCTTAAAAATTATAACCCTAAACTTAAAAATGCGGAGGTGCGTGTCGGGGCAATTGAATATGATATTGCCTCCGGACGGATGTTTTTTAACGGCCAAGAACTTGCTGATCCGGCGCTGAACGCCATCGCCCTTGAATGTCGTACGCGCTACCCTTAGGTGAAACCTTGCAATCTCCGTGAATCCCGGTAAAAGTCTGGGATAGAATTATTTCTTGTTATGAGCCGAGGCCCAATGCGTCTATCCCGTTTTTTTCTCCCGACCCTGAAGGAAGATCCGAAGGAGGCGCAGATCGTCTCCCACCGGTTGATGCTGCGGGCGGGCATGATCCAGCAATCCTCCGCCGGGATTTACAGCTGGTTGCCGCTTGGCCATCGTGTGCTCAAGAATATTGAGCAGATCGTCCGTGAAGAGCAGAACCGTGCGGGCGCCCTGGAAATCCTGATGCCGACCATTCAGCCTGCCGATCTGTGGCGGAAGTCGGGACGCTATGACGATTACGGTAAGGAGATGTTGCGCATCACCGACCGGCATGAGCGAGATATGCTGTATGGCCCGACCAATGAAGAGCAGGTGACGGATATTTTCCGTTCCCATGTGAAAAGCTACAAGAACTTGCCGCTAAACCTCTACCATATCCAATGGAAATTCCGGGATGAGGTGCGGCCACGTTTCGGCATCATGCGCGGCCGCGAATTCCTGATGAAGGATGCCTATTCCTTTGATTTGGATTATGAAGGCGCCCGAACGGCTTACAACAATATGTTCGTTGCCTATCTCAAGACTTTTGCGCGTCTTGGTTTGCAGGCAATCCCGCTGCGTGCCGATACGGGACCCATTGGCGGAGACCTTTCCCATGAATTCATTGTTCTTGCCGATACGGGTGAGAGTGAGGTGTTCTACCACAAAGATCTGCTGGGTCTCAAAACACCGGAAAAGGACAGCTACACGGCCGAGGAATTGCAAACTGTCGTGGATGAGTGGACAAGTTTTTATGCGGCGGCTGACGATATGCATGATCCGGCGAAGTGCGATGTTCCGAAAGGCGATCTTGTTTCCCGCCGCGGCATCGAGGTCGGCCATATTTTCCATTTCGGCGATAAATATTCGAAGCCCTTCGATGCGGTTGTCACGGGCCCCGACGGCAAGGATGTGACCGTTTCAATGGGCTCCTACGGCATTGGCGTTTCCCGCCTTGTTGGTGGTATTATTGAGGCGAGCCATGATGAAAACGGGATTGTCTGGCCGGAGAGTGTGGCGCCATTCAAGGTCGGGCTGATCAACCTCAAGTCCGGCGACGGGCCTTGCGATGCGGCATGTGATGATTTTTACGGCAAGCTGAGCGCAGCGGGTATAGAGGTGTTGTATGACGATACGGCCGGGCGGGGCGGCGAGAAATTCGCCAAGATGGACCTGATCGGGCTACCCTGGCAGGCGGTGATTGGCCCGCGCGGTGTGGCGTCCGGCATGGTGGAGGTGAAGAACCGGGCAACCGGCGACAAGCAGGAGCTTTCCGTCGACGCCGCGCTCAACCTGCTGACAGGTCAGGCCTAGTGTTTTCCCGCTTCGAATGGATGATGGCGCTCCGCTACCTCCGCGCCCGGCGACAGGAGGGGTTTATTTCCGTCATCGCTATTTTTTCCTTTCTCGGTATCGGACTCGGGGTGGCGACATTGATCATCGTCATGTCAGTGATGAACGGGTTTCGCGCTGAGCTGCTGGATCGTATCCTCGGCCTCAACGGTCACTATGAAGTACGTGCCCCGGCGGAGGAAAATATCAATGATTACAATCGCCTTGTCCTGCGTCTTGCGGAGATTCCTGAAGTTGTGCGGGTGACCCCTATCGTCGAGGGGCAAGTCATGGCATCTGGCAAGGAAGCAAGTGGCGCGCTCGTGCGGGGTATTACGCCTGATGATATTGCCGCGCTTGAAGTGATCTCCAGCAACCTCGTTGACGGATCGCTTGATCGCTTTGGCGATAACGACAGTATTATCCTGGGCTATCGTCTGGCCCGGACGCTGGGCGTTCAGGCCGGTGACAAGGTCAAGCTGATCTCCGCCAATGGGACGCCAACGGCGTTCGGCACCATGCCAAGGGTCAAAACCTATGAGGTGGCGGCGCAGTTCGATACAGGCATGTATGAATATGACAGCGGTTATATCTATATGTCGCTGGCGGCGGCGCAGAACTATTTCCGCACCGGTGATGGGGTAACGGCCCTTGAAGTCTTCGCCGGAGATCCGGACGAAGCTCTCAAAATCCGCCGCGAGATTATCCAGGCTGTCGATATCCGCGCCTTCATTTATGACTGGCAACAGTCAAGGGCGAGCTTTTTCAATGCCTTGCAGGTGGAACGGAATGTTATGTTCCTGATCCTTACGCTGATTATTTTGGTCGCGGCCTTCAATATTATTTCCAGCCTTATCATGCTGGTTAAAGACAAGGGGCGGAGTATTGCCATCCTGCGCACCATGGGGGCGACGCGGGGCATGATCATGCGCATCTTCTTTATTTCCGGGGCCAGTATCGGGGTGATCGGCACATTGTTCGGTTTCCTTCTTGGTCTCGGTTTCTGCGCCAATATTGATCGGATCAAAGGGGCGATTGAAGGCCTGACGGGAGCGGAGCTGTTTTCGGCAGAAATCTACTTTTTGTCCCATTTGCCAGCGAAAATTGACGTAACCGAGGTGACGGTAGTGGTGCTCATGGCGCTGACACTCTCCCTGCTGGCGACCATCTACCCATCCTGGCGGGCGGCAAGGCTCGATCCGGTTGAGGCATTGCGCTATGAGTGAAGCCGTCCTGCAACTGGAAAAAGTCAGCCGTGTTTTCTCGCAGGGGCAAGAGAAGCTGACGGTTCTTGAAGATGTCGATCTCGAACTCCGACCGGGTGAAATTGTTGCCCTGCTTGGCCCATCAGGGTCCGGTAAATCGACATTGCTGCATATTGCCGGGCTTCTGGAGCCGCCGAGCAGCGGTACGGTACGTATTGGCGGACTTGATTGCAGCCGCGCCCGGGATGGCAAACGCACGGAAGTGCGGCGCGACCGGATCGGCTTTGTTTATCAGTTTCATCATCTGCTGCCTGAATTTTCCGCGCTTGAAAATGTTATGATGCCGCTGCTGATCGCAGGCAAGGGCAAGGCGGCGGCGCGGGCGCGGGCGCGCGATCTACTTGGCAGCATGGGGTTGTCAGAGCGATTATCCCATCGCCCGGCAAAATTGTCGGGGGGAGAACAGCAACGTGTTGCGATTGCCCGGGCGCTTGCCAATAATCCGCATCTCCTGTTGGCGGATGAGCCGACTGGCAATCTAGATGAGCAGACGGCGGAAATGGTTTTTAGCTATTTCCTGAAGGTAACACGTGATCAGCAGGTGGGGGCTCTCGTAGCAACTCATAACACGGATCTCGCCCGGCGGATGGACCGTATAATCCAAGTCCGGGATCATCATTTGCTCGAAGAATAGGGTAAACTATCCCTATTCACTGAGTTTAATTGATGGTTCGACTGATCTGGTTTGTTTTCTGGTTTTTCGGAGGGGCCGACTAATAGCATAGGATAAAAATTTCGGCTAAAATACAATTAATAATTGTATTTATGGTAAAAATAATCACCTAAAAGTATATTTAATGTTTTATGGAGATTATTTTATGTCGGATAAATTAATAAGCATGCTCAAAAGACCGAGCAGTTCGTTATTTCTTTTGAAATCGAGCGTCATCTGGTTCAGCAAGCGCCGTGTTTTTACCCAGAATGTTCTGTTCGGGACTGCAAATGAGGTAAATTACAAATATGTTATAAACAAAGGATTGTCATGCGGCCCGTCGATCATTATGGGCGCCTGGAAATATGACAAAAAAACTTACTTTCAGACGGATAGCAGGGCGATCCAGAAAAATGATGATCTGACCCGTCTTTTCGGCCTTAACAGACTGGATCAAGTCCCTGTAATTTATAAAGATTATCCAAAGAACGTATTGCAAAGGGTCAAGGAAAGAAACGGTATATGCTTTGCCAGCTTTCAATTCTCTGATAAAAATCCGCAATGGACTCCGGATAAACTGATAACAAGCATCAGCAGGGTAGGCCTTGATGAATTCCTGAGTTTGCGCACGGATGAATTATTCAATAGTTATCTGAAAAACCGCAATGCGACAGTTGATGATATTGCCAATATGTATTCGGCGGCATTTGTCAAAAATGTGATGTATCTTCCTCAGATCGAAAAAGAATTTTATTATAAGGGGTTCTTCGTCGATGGTGATCCGGAAAAGGGGATGCAGCCGGAGAAGTTAAATGATTATGTACAAAAGATCGAAAAGGCTGATGTGACGCTGCCGTCCTTTACGGACATCGAATTTGTCTTATTTTTTCTTAAAACTCCTCAATCCGAACAGAATAATATCGCCTGTGTGGTGAATGGTGAGCATTTCATCCCGACGCAGATGGTTTCGCAGTATCTGAAAGATCTGCTTACCCTCAAACAGGCTGATGATGACATCGGGTATCAGAAAAAACTGGCAGAGTTTCTGACGCTGACAAGGGGCAACAGCGAGGTTCCGTCTCGCTCGGCCGGGATCGTTGACGCCTTCCGCAAATTTCCGGTGTTTGAGTATATTTTCTCGCAAAATTCCGATTTTATGAGCAGCAATTTTGAACTCTTGTGTGCAAAGATCGATAGCTATCTCCTCAATTTGGTCAAACCGTCGGAAAGCCTGATCGTCAATCTGCAATTTCCCTATGTGCTGGGGGAAGCGCCGCTTTTTATCACCTTGTTGATCGCTATTGACGCGAAAGGCAATCTTGTGATCCGGGAGTTGCTCGCGGATGCAAAGGATCCGCTCTCAATAACGGCCGAGAAGCTAGATTCGCGGATTGCAAATTCACTTAAATATTGCGGCACGCCTTCGGCCAATATCTGTATTCTTGAAAATCCGGGGGAACTGGAGAAACTTTTGGTTGAGGCGACAACGGGTCTCTGGGAAAAGAATGCGAAAGAAACATCTGATACAAAGATGTTTATCAATCGTTTGAATGCTCTTTTTTCGGTGTTTAGCGACCCTGCGGCAAAACTGAAATATTTGAATGGTAAGCGATTGTCATTTTCGGCGAAAGGCAATGGGTGGAAAGAACAACAGCAGGTAATTTCCGTATGCGGGCTTTTGAATGTGAAAATGCAAGAGAAGAAAGTACCGGTCAAAACTTTTGTCGTAGATGATTTCGTTCCTACCGATGGAGGAGGGATTGTTCAGAACAAGACTGTTGTTGATGAGGAGGCGCTGGAAAATTATTTCTGGATTCCGAGTTGGTCTGTTGAACTGAATGAAAGGTTCAAAACTGAAAAGACGCTGAACAGGCTACCGACGGATTATCCGTTGCCGAACTTTTACCCCGAGCATGTGGGCGCCGCATCACCGCTTAACCCGATAAGCACAAGCTGGAAACTGCCGACTTATGAAGAGCTTAAAAAGCTTATGGCAAACAGTTGACGGGGCGGCGGCGCCGTTTTTTGACTGAAGATTTTTTTAGTATGATTTTTCTTTAAGTGTTGAGGGGATACGCATTGGCGCCTTCCCTTACACTCTTTTAATCGCAGAAGCCGCCACTCTCCTGATCCACCATCGGGCTCTGGGTCAGGAGTTTTACGAAGATGCATCAAGAAAAATATTTTAAAACAGTTGGTTATGATTTTTTCTCGGTATGGCTTTCCAGCTGGGTCATGGATAAATATTTTATTTGACAAAAGAACAAAAAAGGAACATTCTCCAAGGAAACAAAAGGAGAACAGATATGGATGTCGAGCGGATTATTAAAAGCGGTTTTGAATGCGCTGCCTTCGCAGGCGCCCTTGGAATGATGGTGTTCTGGGCGGATATTGTCGCGGGTCTTGCAGGCTGACCTTGCTTTTGGGGCCATGCAGGAACGTGTTGGTAAAAGAAGGGAGTTATCCACAAGAAAAATAGCTTTGCGGGGTTGTCAAGACCTGACCTTTTGAGGAGGGCATGCAATAGTGGGACGGCTGAAATCACTGATTGGAGATCCGCCGTTGAAGAACCCGCAACAAGGTCCGCGTTTCGTTCACCTGCGGGTGCATTCCGCCTATTCCCTCTCGGAAGGGGCGGTGCCGGTAAAGGATATTCTGAAGCTCTGCCAGGCAGATCGGATGCCGGCGGCGGGGATTACCGACACCAACAATATGTTTGGGGCGCTGGAATTTTCTCTTGCCCTGATGGATGGGGGAGTGCAGCCGCTCATCGGTTGTCAGATCGCCATATCGCGAGAAAAGGATGTTGATCGCAGTGGCCGCCGCCCTGAGCCGGACCCGCTTGTCGTGCTGGCGCAGAATGAGGCGGGGTATAGCAACCTTCTGAAACTGACATCGGAGGCATTTCTCAAGACGGATGCAGGGGAAACGGCGCAGGTACCGCTCTCATCGCTGGCTGCTTGCGCAGAAGGGGTCATCTGCCTCACCGGCGGGGCGGAGGGGCCGATTGGCCGCCTTATTGCGGGCGATCAATATGAGGCGGCGGAGAAATATACCCGGATGCTGCGAGAGATTTTCCAGGATCGTCTGTATATGGAAATCCAGCGTCATGGGCTTGTTCTTGAAAAACGGACCGAGCCGGGCTTTCTAAAGCTGGCCTATGATCTGGATATTCCGCTGGTGGCGACCAACGAGGTGTTTTTTGCCAATCGCGATATGTATGAGGCGCATGATGCGCTTCTCTGTATTGCGGCCGGGAAATATGTCGGCGATCAGGACCGGCCGAAACGTACGCCGGAACATTATTTCAAAACACAGGCGGAAATGGTGGCGCTGTTTTCTGATCTGCCGGAAGCCATCGACAATACACTGGTGATTGCAGAGCGCTGCGCGGTAGCGGCGGAACAGCGTGATCCGATCCTGCCCGCCTTTTCTTCGGCCGAGGGGCGGGACGAGGCCGGCGCGCTTGCCGCCATGGCGACAAAAGGTCTTGAGGTCCGATTGTCAGAAGAAGTCCTGCATGCGGGCATGAGCGAGGAAGAGAAGGCGGCGGCACGGCAGGAATATACCGAACGGCTGAATTATGAAATCGGCGTCATTAACCAGATGGGCTTTCCGGGATATTTCCTGATCGTTTCCGATTTTATCCAATGGTCGAAGGAGCATAATGTTCCGGTCGGGCCGGGCCGTGGTTCCGGCGCCGGATCACTGGTGGCCTGGGCGCTGACCATCACCGATCTCGATCCTATCCGCTTTGGCCTGCTGTTTGAACGCTTTCTGAATCCCGAGCGTGTTTCCATGCCGGACTTCGATATCGATTTCTGCCAGGACAAGCGCGAACGTGTCATCCGTTATGTGCAGGATAAATACGGGCATGATCAGGTGGCGCAGATCATCACCTTTGGTAAATTGCAGGCCAAGGCGGCGGTGCGTGATGTGGGGCGTGTGCTGCAGATGCCCTATGGGCAGGTGGATCGGATCAGCAAGATGATCCCCGCCAACCCGGCCAACCCCGTCACCTTGCAACAGGCGCTGGAGATGGAGCCGCGCCTGCGCGAGGAGCGGGCCAACGATGCCGATGTCGCCCGCCTGCTGGAGATCGCGCTGCAGCTAGAGGGGTTATATCGTCACGCCTCCACTCATGCGGCGGGGGTGGTGATCGGCGATCGTCCGCTTGATGAGTTGGTGCCGCTGTATCGTGATCCGCGCTCTGACATGCCCGTCACGCAGTTTTCCATGAAATATGCGGAGACAGCGGGACTGGTAAAGTTTGACTTTCTCGGCCTGAAGACCCTGACGGTGCTGGACCGGGCAAAAATGCTGCTGGCCCGGCGCGGCATCGAGGTTGACTATGCCAAGGTACCTCTTGATGACCCGGCAGTATTTGAACTTCTGTCCAGCGGTGATACCATCGGCATCTTCCAGCTTGAAAGTTCAGGCATGCGGGACATGCTTCGGAAAATGCGCCCCGACGCGTTCGAGGATATCATCGCTATCGTGGCGCTGTATCGCCCCGGTCCGATGGAAAACATCCCGACCTACATCCGCCGTAAGCATGGGGAGGAGGATCCGGATTACCTCCATCCCAAACTGGAACCGGTGCTGAAAGAGACCTATGGGGTCATCATCTATCAGGAGCAGGTGATGGAAATTGCCCGGACGTTGGCGGGTTACAGCCTTGGCGATGCCGATCTCCTGCGCCGGGCGATGGGCAAGAAAATCAAATCTGAGATGGACCAGCAACGCGCCATCTTCGCGGAAGGGGCGAAGCAGAAAGGGATTGCGAAGAAGGATGCAACCCATATCTTCGAGCTGGTGGCGAAATTTGCAAACTATGGTTTTAACAAATCCCATGCCGCCGCTTATGCGCTTGTTTCCTATCATACGGCCTGGCTCAAGGCGAACTATCCGGTGGAATTCATGGCGGCGTCCATGAGCCTTGATATGAACAATACGGACAAGCTGAATATCTTCCGTCAGGATCTGGAGCGGATGAAAATCCCTGTTCTTCCACCCTGCCTGAATAATTCGGAAGTGGAGTTTTCCGTGGAGTTTGAGGGGGATCAGGGCGCCGTGCGTTATGCCCTTTCCGCGATCAAGAATGTTGGCCGGGAAGCGATGGCCGGCATCGTCCGGGAGCGGGAAGAGAAGGGTCCCTACAGCGACCTGTTTGATTTTGCGGGTCGCCTTAACCCGCGGCATATGAATAAGCGACAGGCCGAAAATCTGGTTCGGGCCGGTGCGTTTGATGATCTTCTCGACCATCGTGCACAGGTCTTTGCCTCCATTGAGACGCTGCTGCGGCACGCTCAGCAGTCGGAAGAGGAGCGCGGTTCAGGCCAGGTTAATCTGTTTGGGGGAGGGGCCGAGGCTGCTGCGCCGCGCCCCGCGCTTCCCACCGTCAGCCGCTGGACGGCGATGGAGCAGCTCAAGCAGGAATTTGACGCCATCGGATTTTATCTGTCAGGCCATCCCCTTGATTCCTGGGATAAGACGCTGGATAAGGCCGGTGTTCGCGCATCGGCAGGTTATCTTGCCAATCTTGGCGTGAGCGAGAGCGCCGGTCTACTGGCCGGAACGGTCATGGGTAAGCGGGAACTGCGGACCAAAAAGGGAAAACCGCTCGCCTTTATCCAGCTTTCCGACAGCAGTGGCGCGTTTGAAGTCACCATGTTCGCCGAGACCCTGGATAAATATCGCGACCTACTGGTTGTCGGGCAATCGCTTGTGCTGCGCGTAACCGGCAATCTGGATGGCGATCAACCGCGCCTGACAGTACAAAGCGTGCAGCGGCTGGAAAGCCTTGCCGCCAACATTGCCGACGGGGTTCGCCTGTTTGCGAGTGATGATCGCTCTTTTGGTGACATTGCGGCGATCCTGAAACAGGGAGGGCGTGGCCGCGGGCGTGTCGCGCTTGTCCTCAATCTGGAGGCAGAGGGTCGGGAGATCGAATTTGACCTTTCCGATCAGGTCAATATCACCCCAGAAGTGCGGCAGGCGTTGAAATCGACGCCCGGTATCATTGATGTTCATGACATTTAGACGGAATTACGGAGAATTGTCGGGGCAACGGCCGTCAATACGCTGAAATCTGCGCATTTCGACATTTTTCTCTTGCAACAAACCACGGCTCGGCATATGAACCGCACTGTAAATTTCACACGCGGGCTTTGGGCAGTGGCTGAGTTGGTCCCTGCCTTCCGGTGTTCGGCGGATTGTCCGGCGGACCGCGGCCTGCGGAGGTTCAACCGGAAAAGGAGATTGCAGAAATGACTCTGCCGACTTTTACTATGCGTCAGCTTCTGGAAGCAGGCGTTCACTTTGGTCATCAGTCCCGTCGCTGGAACCCGAAAATGGGTCCGTATATTTTCGGCGCACGGAACAAAATCCACATTCTCGATCTGCAGCAGACCGTGCCGATGCTTCATCAGGCGCTTAAGGCCGTACGTGATACAGTCGCTGGCGGCGGCCGCGTTCTCTTCGTCGGCACGAAGCGTCAGGCTTCCGATGTCGTGGCGGAAAGCGCCAAGCAGTGCGCGCAGTTCTACGTCAACCATCGCTGGCTCGGTGGTATGCTGACCAACTGGAAGACTGTTTCCGAATCCATCAAACAGCTTCGCAAACTTGAAGAGCAGCTTTCCGGAGAACATACGGGGCTGACCAAGAAGGAAGTTCTTAAAATGACCCGCCAGCGCGATAAGCTGGAACGGGCTCTGGGCGGCATCAAGGATATGGGCGGCCTGCCGAACATTATCGTTGTGATTGACACCAATAAGGAAGAACTGGCGGTTCAGGAGGCAAACAAGCTGGGCATTCCGGTCGTCGCTATCCTCGACAGCAACTCCGATCCTGATGGGATTGCCTTCCCGGTGCCGGGAAATGATGATGCGCTTCGTGCCATCAGCCTTTATTGCGACCTGTTCAAGCAGGCGGTGATTGACGGCCTCTCCATGGAAATGGCAAGCCAGGGAACGGATCTTGGCGCTTCTGAGGCTCCGTCCCTTGAAGAGGATCTGCCGGTAGAAGAGGGGGCCGAGGCGGCCCCGGAAGCCGCATCTGACGCCGAGGGTGAAGGCACCGGCGCGTCAGCGTCTTAAATCTGAGCGAAGCGCCCCTATATAAAGGCGAAAGCCGGGGCGCTTTCCCGTTTAAGAAATGAAATGTGAGGATAAGTTATGACTGCGATTACAGCGGGACTTGTGAAAGAACTGCGCACCGTCAGCGGTGCCGGTATGATGGATTGTAAGAAGGCCCTGACGGAAACCAACGGTGATATGGAAGCGGCCATTGACTGGCTTCGCACCAAGGGGTTGGCGACAGCGGCGAAGAAATCCGGCCGTGTGGCCGCTGAAGGCCTTGTGGCGGTTGTTGCCAGCGGCACGACTGGCGCGGTGGTTGAGGTGAATGCCGAGACTGACTTTGTTGGCCGGAATGAGGATTTCCAGAAGCTGGTGAGCGGCATTGCGGCCGTTGCGGCTGAACAGGGCGATGATCTTGAGGCGATCAAGGCGAGCCCCTTCCCCGGTGGCTCCATGACGGTTGAGCAGAAGCTGACCGACGCAATTGCTACGATCGGTGAGAATATGGCGCTGCGCCGGGCCGTCAAGCTCAGCGTTGCGAAGGGCGTTGTTGCGTCCTATGTGCATAATTCGGTGACGGAAGGCCTTGGCAAGATCGGCATTCTCGTCGCGCTGGAAAGCGAAGGCGATGCGGACAAGCTGGCAACCCTTGGCAAGCAGATTGCCATGCATATTGCCGCGACCAGCCCGCAGTCTATCAGCGTTGCCGATCTCGACCCGGCCGCCATTGATCGGGAGCGGGCGGTTCTCTCGCAGCAGGCGCGCGAGTCCGGCAAACCTGAAGAAATCATCGGCAAGATGGTCGAAGGCCGCCTCAGCAAATTCTATAAGGATGTTGTCCTTCTGGAACAGACGTTTGTCATCGATGGGGAAAACACCGTAAAGGCGGCGATTGATGCGGTTGCCAAGGAAATTGGCAAGCCGATCACAGTCAGCGGCATGGCCCGTTTCGCCGTCGGTGAAGGGATCGAAAAAGAAGAAAGCGATTTTGCGGCGGAAGTTGCGGCTGCGGTCCAATAACATTGCCGGTATGGAATGGATATGGCGGTCTCCAGTCGGGGCCGCCATATTTTTATGTGCCGTATCGCCGCTTTTCAAATCATACTTTTTATGTATGCTGTCATGCCGACGCCCTTAACCATATGTATCTGTTTTGAGGAATAACATGTCGAATAAGCCTCGCTACAAGAGGGTTCTTCTCAAATGCTCGGGAGAAGCCCTTTTGGGAAGCCAGCAATATGGTATTGATGTCGATACGGTTTCCCGGATAGCCAAGGATATCGGCGATGCCCATGCCATGGGCGTGGAAGTCTGTGTCGTAGTGGGCGGTGGCAATATATTTCGCGGCGTTTCCGGTTCCGCCAAGGGAATGGATCGTTCCAGCGCCGATTATATGGGTATGCTGGCGACGGTGATGAACTCGTTGGCGTTGCAAAATGCGATTGAAGCCTTCGGGATGCACAGTCGGGTCCTGTCAGCCATACCAATGTCGGCGGTGTGCGAGCCCTATATTCGCCGCCGGGCGGAACGGCATCTGGAAAAGGGACGGGTCGTAATCTTTGCTGCCGGAACCGGCAACCCCTATTTCACGACGGATACGGCGGCGGCGCTTCGGGCGGCCGAAATGAAGTGCGACGCACTTCTTAAAGGCACCAATGTGGATGGCGTTTATGATAAGGACCCTCGCCAGCATGCAGATGCAGCGCGTTATCAGACGCTCAGCCATCTCGATGTACTGTCGAAGGATCTTAAGGTTATGGATGCGGCGGCGATTTCTCTCGCTCGGGAAAACGGTATTCCAATTCTTGTCTTTTCCATTCAGGAAGAAGGCGCTTTTGCCCGTGTCCTCAGAAAAGAGGGATGTTTTACGGAAGTTGTGTAGCGATTTTTTTTCGCTCGACGTAAGATTGATGAATGAGGCCGGACACATATCCGGCGATGGAGGAGAGGAAGATGGCGGCGCCAGATATGAAAGATCTTGAAAAACGCATGCAGGGCGCGCTGGAGGCGCTGAAGCATGAATTTTCAGGATTGCGCACAGGCCGGGCCCACACCAGCCTGTTGGATACGGTTACTGTGGAAAGCTACGGTGCGATGATGCCGATCAATCAGATTGGTACGGTGAGCACGCCCGAGCCGCGCCTGCTGAGCGTGCAAATCTGGGACAAGAATAATGTGAAGGCGGTAGAGAAGGGGATACGCAATTCCGGCCTCGGCCTTAATCCGATGATTGACGGGATGACGGTGCGCGTTCCGATCCCCGAGCTGACAGAGGAGCGACGCGCCGAACTTGCAAAGGTTGCGGCCAGTTATGGCGAAAATGCCAAGATTGCCATTCGCAACGTGCGCCGTCACGGTATGGATCAGGCGAAGACCGCCGAAAAGGATAACGATTTTTCCGAAGATGACCGCAAGAAGTCGGAAGAAGCTATCCAGAAGCTGACCGATAGCTATGTTGCAAAGGTGGATGATCTGCTGACGGAGAAGCAACAGGAAATCATGCAGGTCTGACGGATGGAGGTTCTTCCACAGCGTGATTCCGGGCAGGGGCCGATCCCTGAGCATGTGGCAATTATCATGGATGGTAATGGCCGATGGGCAACGAAACGGTCCTTGCAACGTTTGCGCGGCCATGAACAGGGGGCTGAAGCGGTGCGGGAAGCTGTGCGCGGCTGCGGCGATCTTGGTATTCGCTATCTGACGCTATTCGCATTTTCTTCCGAAAACTGGAGCCGTCCGATTGAAGAAGTAAACCATCTGATGGGGCTTTTCCGTTTCTTCTTCAGAAAAGAAATCAATGCACTTTCTGATGCAGGGGTAAAAGTAAAATTTATCGGAGATATCAAAAGATTACCAGATGATATTCAGAATCTAGTTGCAGAAATAAGAGAGCGTACTCAGCATAACAGTAAGCTGATCCTGACAATTGCACTCAGCTATGGCAGCCAGTCGGAAATTGCCGGAGCGATGCGTATAATCGGCGAGAAAATTACAAAGGGAGAGCTTTCAACAGAAGATATTTCTGAAGAGGTGATTGCCCGTCATCTGGATACGGCGGACCTGCCCGATCCTGATCTGTTGATCCGCACCAGCGGAGAGAAGCGGCTCAGCAATTTTCTTCTCTGGCAGTGCGCTTACACGGAATTTGTCTTTCTGGATACCCTCTGGCCCGATTTCCGTAAAGAGGATCTGATAATGGCTGTGACGGAATACGGGAATAGGAACCGCCGTTACGGAGCGCTCTAGCTGTGGCGCTGTCTTCCTTGTCGTCGTTGCAACAGCGGGTTATCTCTGCCCTTGTTCTTGCTCCGATTGCCATTGCGGCGCTCTATTTCGGGGGCATCTTCTTCATGCTGTTTCTGGCAGGGGCCGCGGCGATCATGGCTTATGAATGGTGCCGCGCGGGGCTTGAATCCCGGCTGGGCCTGCTGACCTTTATAATGGCGATTACGATTATTGCCGCTCTTGCCGGTTCATATACTCTGCGGCCATATGAATCAGTCCTGATTCTGCTGGCCGGCGCCCTTCTGATGCTGATGGGGATTTGGGTAACGGGGCGGCGGAGCCGTGGCGTCTCCGCCTTCTTCGGGCCATTTTTGATCGGTATACCTGTCCTGTCACTGATGTGGCTGAGGGATCTTCCGGATATTGGCTTTGCGATTGCTTTCAGCCTATTTCTTGTGATCTGGGCGACGGATATCGGGGCCTATTTCAGTGGAAAAACCATAGGCGGACCGAAGATCGCGCCGTCCATCAGCCCCAATAAGACCTGGGCCGGGCTGATCGGGGGGATGATCTCGGCGATGATGGTGGCGTATCTCGCCAATCATTTTCTGGTGAAGGCGGATGTTGCGCCAATCGCCATGATGGGACTGGGGGCAATCTGTGCTATTCTCGCACAGGTCGGGGATTTTTCCGAATCCGCTTGGAAGCGGCATTACGGAATCAAGGATGCAAGCAACCTAATTCCCGGCCATGGCGGTGTAATGGATCGGCTGGATGGTGTTTTTCTGACGGCGCCACTCCTCGCAGCCCTAATGTTGATAAAGAATGGAACGATGTTATGAGTGCAGGCTCCTTCGCAGCCGGAATTACCCGACAGGTGCATCCCGCCGTGCGACGGGTCAGCATTTTCGGCTCCACAGGATCAATCGGGGTTAATACGCTCGATCTTATTGCGGGCGCGGCTGATAAATTCGCTGTCGAGGTGCTCAGCGCCAATGAAAATGTCGCCCTGTTGGCGGAGCAGGCAATCAGGTTCGGTGCGCGCCTCGCCGTTATTGGTAATGACGCGAAATATGCGGAGCTTAAGTCCTTGCTGGCAGGCAGCAGCGTGGAGGCCGCCGCCGGAACACAGGCGTTGATCGAAGCCGCCGCGAGACCTGTTGACTGGGTGATGCTCGGTATCGTCGGGGCAGCGGGGCTCGCGCCGGCATTGGCGGCAGTACGCACCGGCGCAGTGGTTGCCCTTGCCAACAAGGAGGCCCTGGTCTGCGGCGGGGATCTGCTGCTGGGCGATGTGAAGAAATTTGGCACCACGCTGCTGCCGGTGGACAGCGAACATAACGCCATCTTCCAGGTGTTTGATTTTGACCAGACAGAGCGGGTGCGCCGTCTGATCCTGACGGCGTCAGGGGGACCGTTTCTGGATTTTACCCTCGATCAAATGAAACATGTCACCCGAGATCAGGCACTCGCGCATCCCAATTGGGATATGGGGGCGAAAATCTCGATTGACAGTGCAACGATGATGAACAAGGGGCTTGAGTTTATTGAGGCTGTCCGCCTGTTCCCTGTCCCGGCCGAGAATATTGATATCCTTGTCCATCCACAGTCGGTTATCCATAGCATGGTGGAATATGAGGATGGCTCTGTTCTTGCTCAGATGGGCGCGCCGGATATGCGCACGCCGATCTCCTACACGCTTGGCTGGCCTGAAAGGCACAGCTTTCCGGCGGAGCGGTTGGATCTTGCCCGGATAGGTTCACTCAGCTTTCAGGCACCGGACCCGGTACGTTTTCCCTCCCTTCGGCTCGCCCGGGAGGCACTGAGGGCTGGAAAATCCGCACCGACGGTCCTAAATGCATCTAATGAGATCGCTGTCGAGGGGTTTCTCTGCGGGCGTATCGGTTTTCTGGACATTGCCGCTGTTGTGGAGGAATGCCTGCAACGCAGCGACTTTATCGAGCATATGTCGATCGAGGATATTTATGAATGCGACCGGCAAAGCCGCGAGCTGGCAACTTCCGTTATGACCGAATTTGCGATTACAGTTTGAAACGGTAGGGTACAATGGATTTTTTGATCAATAACTGGATTTATATTCCCGCCTTTATCGTTGTGATCACTGTTTTGGTCTTTGTCCATGAGTATGGCCATTACAAGATCGCCCGGTTATGTGGCGTAAAGGTGGATGCGTTTGCCATTGGTTTCGGGCCGGAAATCTGGGGCCGCAATGACCGCAATGGCTGCCGCTGGAAAGTCTGTGCGATACCGTTCGGCGGCTATGTGAAATTCCATGGGGACGGCGGCGTGGCGAGTGAAGCCGCCGATGACATCGACGAGATGACGGAGGAGGAGCAGAAAGTCAGCTTCCATCACAAACCGCTTTGGCAACGATCCGCAGTCGTATTCGCCGGGCCGGCCGCCAATTTCATTTTTGCCATTCTGGCGATGGCGCTGCTTTTCATGGTGTATGGCCAGGCGCAAACCCCCGCCGTTGCCGGGGATGTGCAGCCGGAAAGCGCCGCAGCCGAAGCGGGAATACAACCTGGAGACCGGGTGATCGAAATTAACGGCTCAACAATCTCAAGCTTCGAGGAAATGCGCCGCATGGTCCTGATCGGGCTGGACGAACCGCTTCGTATGAAAGTAGCGCGCGGCGAGAACGTTCTGGATATTCCGGTCCGCCCGCATATCGTTGAAGAAGTTGACGCTGATGGCAATATACAGCGGATCGGCCGCCTTGGTATTGTCTCAGCGGGGCGAGAATTTATCAAGCACGGCCCTCTCAGCGCATTGACCAGTGCAGTCGATCAGACATGGTTTGTCACGACCGCGACGCTGAAGGGCGTTTGGCAGATGATTGCCGGCAGCCGCGATACGTCAGAGCTTTCCGGTCCGCTCGGTATTCTCAAGATGTCCGGTGATGCGGCGAAGCGGGGCGACAGCTTGACCGACAATGCCCTGTCTCTCTTTAATTTTATGATTTTCGTCTCCATCAGCCTTGGTCTGATCAACCTCTTTCCGGTGCCCATGCTGGATGGCGGTCATCTGGCATTCTATGCCTATGAAGCGGTGCGCGGAAAGCCCCCATCGGCAAAGGCAATGGAATATAGTTTCCGGGTTGGACTATCGCTTGTTCTGATGCTAATGATATTCGCGACTTGGAATGATATAAACAAACCTTGGGTGAAAGATTTTTTCACGGGCTTGTTTTCCTGACATGCCAGGTCTGATAGAACTGATCGTCGATAACTGAGGCTGTCCGCTCAGGGGGGTAGGGGTTTGCGCGTTTTTATCATAATTGCCCTGTTTGCAATTACGTCGCTTGCGGCATCGGGGCCATTTGGCACGATCGCTTACGCGCAGTCTTCCAATATTATTTCCGAAATCCGTGTTGTCGGAAATCAGCGGATCGAGAGCGATACTGTTCGCTCCTATATGCTGGTTGCGCCGGGCACTCCCTATGACAGCTCGCGGGTGGACCGTTCGCTGAAGGCGCTGTTCAATACCGGCCTTTTTTCCGATGTGACCATCCGGCAGGAAGGATCGGCCCTCGTCGTCAATGTGGTTGAAAACCCGATCATCAACCAGATTGCTTTTGAAGGGAATCGGCGGGTTGATGATGATACGCTGCTTGCGGAAATCCAGCTTCGACCCCGTATTGTCTACACCCGCGCCCGTGTGCAGAATGATGTGCAGCGCATTGTCACCGTTTACCGGCGTAGCGGAAGGTTTGCGGCAACAGTAGAGCCGAAGGTGATACTGCTGCCTGAAAATCGGGTTGATCTCGTTTTTGAAATCAATGAGGGGGAGCAGACGGGCATCCGGAAGATCCGTTTTTACGGCAACAAGAATTTCAGCGATCGGCAGCTCCGTGGCGCCATCTCGACGGAGGAAACCCGCTGGTATAACTTCCTTTCTGATTCGGACACCTATGACCCGGATCGACTGACCTTCGACCGGGAGCTGTTACGCAAATTCTATCTTGCGAGAGGGTATGCGGATTTCCGTGTTGTCTCCGCCATTGCCGAACTGACCCCGGACCGGGATGGATTTTTCATCACTTTTGCAGTCGAAGAAGGACCAAAATACAAGTTTGGCGCCATCGACGTTGAGAGTGAGATCAAGGAACTGCCGACCGAAAGCCTCCTTCAACATGTGACGACCATTGAAGGGGAAACCTATAACGCGGACAAGATTGAAGATACTATCCAGAAGATCACTTTTGAAGCCGGGAAGCTGGGTTATGCCTTTGTCAATGTGCGTCCGCGGGTGGACCGGGATCGCGAAAATCTTATTATCGGGGTCACCTATGAGATCAACAAAGGGCCGCGCGTTTATGTGGAGCAGATCAACATCACCGGCAACGTCCGCACATTGGATTATGTGATCCGGCGGGAAATGAAGCTGGCGGAGGGGGATGCTTTCAATACGGCATTACTGCGGGATTCCCGTGCCCGTATTCGCGGCCTTAATTTCTTTGAAAAAGTTGAGGTGTCGCAGGAAGAAGGCACGGCTGCGGATAAAACCGTCATCAATGTGGATGTGCAGGAGAAATCGACAGGTGAGCTCAGCGTCGGGGCGGGCTTCTCAACGACTGAGAGTGTCTCGGCCGACCTTCAGATAAGGGAGCGTAACCTTCTTGGGCGGGGCCAGGATCTACGGTTTGGAATCTCCGTCGGGGCGGAAGCCCAGACCATTGATATTGGTTTCACAGAACCTTACTTCCTTGGGCGGGATCTGGCGGCCGGGTTTGATATTTTCCGAACGGTTCGGGATTATCAGGATGAAAGCGGTTATGATCTTGAACGCACCGGTTTCGTTCTGCGGGCGGGCTTCCCCATCAAGGAATTTGTTCGCGGTGATGTTTTCTACAGCCTTGTGAATGAAAAGATTGATAATCTTGCCACTTTTGCTCCGGTCAGTATCCAGAAGGCGGAAGGCGAATATCTTATTTCTTCCGTCGGATATAATATTACCGTTAGCCATCTCGACGATACGATGTTCCCGACAACGGGGGATAAGTTTACCTTCGGTCAGACCTTTTCGGGGGTTGGCGGGGATGTGCATTCTCTGGCGACCGATGTGAGTTATATCCATTTCTGGCCGGTTTATGAAAATGATGTGGTGTTGAGCCTGGGTGCAAAGGGCGGATATATTTTCGGCCTCGGGGAAGACGTCATTCTTGCCCAGCGTTATAATCTCGGTGGACGCAGCTTCCGCGGCTTCGAAAACCGCGGTATTGGCCCGCGTGACCTGGCATCCGGTGATGCGCTCGGCGGGAACGCTTATGCCGTTGCGACGGCCGAGCTGCGCTTCCCGCTTGGCCTGCCGGATGAATATGGCATTCTTGGCCGGACTTTTGTCGATGTGGGAACATTGACGACTATCGATGATAATGACCCCGGGATCGTAGATAGTGCGAGCCCGCGCGTTGCCGCAGGTGTCGGGGTGAACTGGGTCTCTCCTTTCGGTCCGATCCAGATCAATGTCGCCGTTCCGCTGATGAAAGAGGATTTCGACAAGGATGAAATCTTCCAGCTTGATTTCGGCACCCGCTTTTAGGAATGGGAAAATGATATTTAAACTGGTGAAACCGATCATAGTTGCACTTCTCCTGCTTCCGGCTGTTATGCAGCCGGGTTATGCGGAACAGATGTCAAAGGCGAGTATTGCCGTGATCGACATGCAGCAGATCATGCGAGAGCTTGCGGTCGTGCAGGACATGAATGCTCAGGTTAGAAAGATAGAAGATGCCACTGGCGCCGAGTTGGAGACTGCAGAAAACAAGCTGAAGGAGGAGAAAAGCCAGATAGAGCGACAGAAGGCGCTTGTGACTCCTGAAGCCTTCGCCGAGAAGCAGGCCGTGTTTAATCGCAAGGTTGCCGAGTTTCGCACGCAGGTGAATGACAAGACGACGCAAATTCAACGAAGCCGCATCAATGCGTTGAATAAGATCAAGGATCAGATGTTCCCCGTGATGCGCGATGTCATCGATGAATATGGCGCGACACTTGTTCTTGATGTCAATGAAATCCTGTTTGCCGAAAAGCCACTGAACCTGACCGAAGAACTGGTCGAACGTCTCAACAAAAAATTGAAGAACATCAAGGTGGAACTCGTTCCGCTCAAGAAAAGCTGATGCCTGATCCGCATTTTTATGACAAGGCCGGACCCTTCACTCTTGGCGAGCTTGCAGAATTGCCGGATATCGAGCTTGCCGAAAATGTCGATCCAGAACTGCTGATTTCCGATGTAAAACCGCTCGATCAAGCAGGACAGGGTGACATCACCTTTCTCAGTAACCCGAAATATGCGGGGGCTTTCAAGCTGACAAAGGCATCTGCCTGTATCGCCAGCCGCAAGGTTCTCGACTATCTTCCTGCGGGCCTCTCCATTCTGATTGCCGAGGACCCCTATAAAGCCTATGCGCGGGTCGCTGCGAAATTTTACGCCTCCGCAAAATCGAACGGCAAAATTCATCCAACGGCGATTATCGCCTCGTCTGCCGTGATTGGCGCCGGGGTGGCTATTGGTCCCTATGCGGTGATCGAAGAACGCGCGGAGATTGGCGCGGGTACGGTAATCGGCCCGCATGTCGTGATCGGAGAGGGGGTTCGGCTTGGCTCCCAGTGCCGGATTGATGCGGGCGCCGTGCTGAATTATTGTTTCGTTGGGGACAATGTTGCCATTTATACCGGTGCCAGAATTGGTCAGGAAGGTTTCGGGTTCGCCCCCGACCCGACCGGACATGTTAAAATTCCGCAACTTGGACGTGTCATCATCGGTTCACATGTGGAAATTGGCGCCAATACAGCTATTGACCGTGGAGCAGGGCCCGATACGCGGATTGGCGATAATACATGGATCGATAATCTCGTACAGGTCGGCCACAATGTTGTTATCGGCAAAGGGGTTATCATTGCGGCACAAACTGGTATCTCCGGCAGCACGGAAATAGAGGATTATGCAGTTATCGGGGGCCAGGTTGGTCTTGCCGGACATATTAAAGTTGGCAAGGCGGCTCAAATTTCGGCAAAATCCGGCGTGATATCGAATATTCCGCCCGGCGAAATATATGCCGGGTATCCGGCCCGGCCCCGCAAACAATTTTTCCGCCAGATGGCAACACTTGGTAAATTATCCAGGAGCAAGGGATCCAAAAATGACTGACCGTCCTCTCAACGATACGGCTGATAGCCTTGATATCATGAAGATAATGGACATGATCCCGCATCGTTATCCTTTGTTGTTGGTGGATCGCTTGAAGGATATCGTGCCGGGGGTCTCCGCGACGGGGATCAAGAATGTCACCATGAACGAACCGCAGTTTATGGGGCATTTCCCGAACCGCCCCATCATGCCTGGAGTGATGATCGTGGAATCCATGGCGCAGACAGCGGGCGTTCTGGTCATCCGGACGCTGGGCGCGGAGAGCCAGGGCAAACATGTGCTCTTCATGTCTATTGATAACGCACGTTTCCGCCGTCCCGTCACGCCGGGGGATACGCTTCATATCCATGTCCGGGTCAAGCAGAACCGCGGCGCCGTCTGGCGCTTTACCGGTGAAGTGAAAGTAGCGGATGTCAAGGTTGCCGAAGCGGAATTTTCAGCCATGATTGTCGATTAGGCTTTGACAGTAACCGCTTGTAACATAGCTTGATTTGTGGTTCGTCCCGTTCCGGGCTAGCTATGGCGCAGATTGTATGGGGTGAGCAGGAAAACGGGTGGCCAATGGGCAATATTCATCAGACCGCGATTATAGAAGAGGGCGCATCGATCCATCCGGAGGCGACGGTCGGTCCCTTTTGCGTGGTCGGCAGCGAGGTCACACTGCAGGCAGGCGTCACCCTTAAGTCTCATGTGGCGGTTGCGGGCCGGACCCGCATCGGTAAGGGAACGGTCATTTATCCCTTCGCCTCCATTGGTCACGCTCCGCAGGATCTTAAATATCACGGAGAAAAATCGGAGCTGGTGATCGGCGAGAATTGCTCTATCCGGGAACATGTGACTATCAATCCCGGCACCGAAGGTGGCGGTATGCTGACGAAGATAGGGGATAATTGCCTGCTTATGATCGGGGCGCATGTGGCGCATGACTGCCTGATTGGCAATCATGTGATCCTCGTGAATAATGCGACGCTCGGCGGTCACGTGGTACTAGGCGATTTTGTGATTATTGGCGGTCTGTCCGCGGTGCATCAGTTTGTGCGTATTGGTGAACATGCCATGATCGGTGGCGCATCCGGGGTTGAGACGGATATTATTCCTTTTGGTTCCGCTACCGGTAACCGGGCCACCTTGGGGGGTCTTAATCTTACCGGAATGAAGCGGCGCAATTTCTCCCGTGAGGATATTCACGCCATGAGAAGCGCCTATAAACACCTCTTTACCGGAGAAGGGACTTTTGCCGAACGGTGCAAGAGCCTGCCGGGAGATATTGCAAAATTTCCCTCGGTCCAGACAGTTATGAATTTTATCAATGAAGAGTCGAAGCGTGGATTCTGTCAGCCCGAATAAGGGCGAAGGGCCCCTTCACATCGGGATCATTGCCGGCAGCGGCAGTCTGCCGCTTGCATTGGCGGAAACGCTCCGCAGGCGGGGGGATACGCCTTATCTTCTTTTGATCGAGAAAGAAGCCGCCCCCGCGCATTATGCCGATTTTCCCCATGAAGTGATCCGGATTGCCAAGGTTGGCGCCTTTCTGAAGGCTTTACGGCGCGAAGGCTGCACCTCTGTTACACTTGCCGGCCCCGTGCGGCGGCCGGATTTCAAGAATTTGCTGCCCGATATGGAAGGGATGAAACTGCTGAGCCGCATCGCTGCGGCCTCGCGCAAAGGAGATGACGGCCTGATGCGGGCGATTACCGGGTTTCTTGCGGAAAAGGGGTTTCAGGTGATTGGCGCGCATGAGCTCGTGGAGGAACTTCTGGCGCCTTTGGGCCAGCTCGGCCGTATTGCCCCGACAGAGACGGATGAAAAGGATATCGCCGAGGGGATGCGCATTGTCCGCGCGGTTGGAGCGCTTGACATTGGACAGGGCGCGATCATTCGCGAAGGCTATGTACTGGCCGTTGAGGCGGCGGAGGGAACGGACCGGTTATTGCAACGCACGGCCGAATTTGCCTGGGACAAGCCAGCCGGGGTGTTCGTGAAGCTTTCCAAGCCGGGTCAGGAGTTGAAGGCTGATATGCCGACGCTGGGGCCCGAGACTGTGATGCTCGCAGCTGAAGCCAATCTGAGAGGCATCGCCATGGAAGCGGGAAGAACGCTCATCGTCGACCTTGAAGAAACGGTTCAATGCGCTGATAAAAAAGGTATATTTCTTGTTGGCGTTCGCCCGAAAGATGAGGGGGAATGACGAATTGCCCTGCATATTGCGTCTTTATTCTGGCGGGCGAGCCTTCGGGGGATGCGCTGGCGGCGCGGCTGATGCATTCTCTCAAATCCCTGATCCCCAATGTTTCCTTTCATGGGGTTGGCGGACCGATGATGGCGGCGGAGGGGCTGGAAAGCCTGTTTCCGATGGAGGAACTCAGCGTTATGGGGCTGGTGGAGGTTTTGCCGCGATTGCCACGGCTTTTACGGCGCATCGATGAGACGGCCCATGCCGCGAAAGAGCTTCAACCGGACATCTTCATTACGGTTGATGCCCCGGATTTCAGCTTTCGTGTAACGGCCAAGCTGAAAAGCGCGCCCTTTCCGAAGCTGCATTATGTGGCGCCGTCCGTCTGGGCGTGGCGGCCCGGCCGGGCAAAAAAGATTGCGGCCCTATATGACCACCTTCTCACCTTGCTGCCTTTTGAGCCGCCTTATTTTGAAGCGGAAGGCCTGCCCGCCAGCTTCGTCGGCCACTCGGTGATTGAAAGTGGAGCGGGAAAGGGTGATGGGGCCGCTTTTCGCAAGCGACATGAGATCGGAGAGGCAGAGCAACTCCTGATGTTGTTGCCCGGCAGCAGGCGGGGAGAGGTGATGCGGCATTTGCCGGTCTTCCGTGAGTGTGTGAGGCGCCTTCAACCGGTAATCGGAGAGTTTCGCCTGCTGGTGCCGGTGATAGGACGGGCGGGGGAGATTGTTCGTGAGGAGATGGCGGGATGGGGCATGCCGCACCACATCATCGAAGGCGAAGCAGATAAATATGATGCGATGGCGGCGGCGAATGTGGCGCTTGCCGCATCCGGCACCGTCGCGCTGGAGTTGGCGCTGGCTCGCCTCCCATCGGTTATTGCCTATCGCATGAATCCGCTGACCGTCATGATCGCCCGTCGTTTTGTCCGCACGCAATATGCCAATCTTGTCAATATCCTGCTGCAGCGTGAGGCGGTGCCGGAGTGTGTTATTGAGAACTGCACGGCCGATAAAATCTTGCCTGTACTTGTCGATTTGTTTCAGAGGGCGGAAATTCGCGATGCGCAGATTGCCGCCTGTACAGAGGCCATGTTACTCTTGGGCGAAGGCGGCCCGCCGCCGGGCAGGCGTGCGGCGGAGATTGTGATGCAACTCATGAAAGAAGGTGTGAAAAGATGAGCACACAAAGCGGCAGTTTCAGAATGCTGCATACCATGATCCGGGTGAAAGATCTGGACAAATCCCTGACCTTTTACTGTGACCGGCTTGGCATGACGCTGTTGCGCAAGCAGGATTTTCCAGGCGGAAAATTTACGCTGGCCTTTGTCGGCTATGGGGATGAAAAAGAAAATACGGTGATTGAGCTGACGCATAACTGGGATCAGGAAACGCCGTATGAGCTTGGCAGTGGTTTCGGGCATATTGCCCTCGGCGTGCCGGACATTTACGGAGTGTGCGAGGAACTCTCGGCGGCGGGGGTCAGCATACCGCGGCCGCCGGGGCCGATGAAGCATGGCGGTTCGGTGATTGCCTTTATCGAAGATCCGGATGGTTACAAGGTTGAGCTGATCGAACGAAAATAGCAGATCAAGCGCCGCCGAAATACCAGGCTGCCGCGAAGAATGCCAGCATGGCAAGCGGCAGGATAATCATGGAAAGTTTTTTCAGGCGATAGAGAAGGGGCGCCCGGTTATCATTGGCGGCCCTGAGATAGAGCCGCTTCGCTATTTTGACGCCTTCGGGACGGGCCGAAGGCGTCTTTAGTTTTCCTGAGTGCGGCGCCCCGCTCATTCAGTTACCGTTTACCGAGCTCAACATACGGGCGTTCCGTGTAACCCGTATAAAGCTGCCGCGGGCGGCCAATCTTCTGTGACGGATCTTCCATCATTTCATTCCACTGGGCAACCCAGCCGACGGTGCGGGCCAGGGCGAACAGAACGGTGAACATGCTGGTCGGGAAGCCTAGCGCCTGCAGGATGATGCCGGAATAGAAGTCCACATTCGGGAATAGCTTCTTCTCGATGAAGTAGGGATCTTCAAGGGCGATCTTTTCAAGTTCCATGGCGAGTTTGAGCATCGGCTCATCCTTGATGCCAAGTTCGTCGAGCACTTCATAACAGGTCTGCTGCATCACCTTGGCACGCGGGTCGTAGTTCTTGTAAACCCGGTGACCGAAGCCCATCAGACGGAAGGGGTCGTTCTTGTCTTTCGCCTTGGCGATGAATTCCTGCACCCGGTCAACAGAACCAATCTGGTTCAGCATGGTGAGAACCGCCTCATTGGCGCCGCCATGCGCCGGGCCCCACAGGCAGGCGATGCCCGCCGCGATGCAGGCAAACGGATTGGCGCCGGATGAGCCGGCGAGACGTACCGTGGAGGTGGAGGCATTCTGCTCATGATCCGCATGAAGAATGAAGATCCGGTCCATGGCGCGGGAAATCGTCGGCGAAAGCTTGTAACGTTCCGCCGGGACGCTGAAGGTCATATGCAGGAAATTTTCCGCATAGGACAATTCATTGTTCGGATAGATAAACGGCTGGCCGACCGAATATTTATACGCCATCGCCGCAATTGTCGGCATTTTGGCGATCAGTCGGTAGCTGGCGATCATGCGTTGTTTTGGGTCGGTAATGTCGGTGCTGTCGTGATAAAAGGCGGACAGGGCGCCAACAACGCCGACCATCACGGCCATTGGATGCGCATCGCGCCGAAAACCGCGATAAAACTGGGTCAGCTGCTCATGCAGCATGGTGTGATAGGTAATATCGTGGGTGAATTTGTCCTTTTCCGCCTGATTTGGCAATTCGCCTTTCAGAAGCAGATAGCAGACTTCCATAAAGTCGCTTTTTTCCGCCAGCTCTTCAATCTTGTAGCCGCGGTGCATGAGCACACCAGCGTCTCCATCAATATAGGTGATAGCGGAATCGCAAGAGGCTGTTGAGGTGAATCCCGGGTCATAGGTGAAATGACCAGTGTCGCCATAAAGCTTGCGTACGTCGATAACAGAAGGTCCGACAGAACCGCCCAGCAGTGGCAGCTCGTAGGATTTGCCTTCTTTTCCGTCGGACAGGGTAACGTTGCCAGTAACAGTAGAGCTACTCATTCATCCACTTCCTTATTATTTGCGGGCCATTTGACGCCCGTTCATATGAAAAAAATTCCGGGTGGAACTTTCTTTGTTATGTATATGCAGACGTCCCGCTTGCGGCGTCTTCACATGTCGCAAGACCGGAGGCTAACCCGGTATCGCATCTCGAATACGCCCGATTGACTGATCCCGACCGAGGACGTCGAGAACGTCAAAGATACCGGGCGATACTGTCGTCCCCGTCAGCGCGGCCCGTAACGGCTGCGCAATCTTCCCCAATTTGAGGCCTTCGGCCTCCGCCGCTGCCCGTACGGCGCTTTCGACAAGCTCCTTGTCCCATTCTGCAAGGCTATCCAGCCGGTCTGCCAGTCGCTGCAGGACAGCGCAGGCTTCTTCGTTCAGAAGGCTTTTGGCTTTGTCGTCAAGGACAAGCGGCCGCTCGGCGACCAGGAACAGGGAACTTTCCGCAAGCGAGTTTACAGATTTTGCGCGTTCTTTCAAGCCGTTCATGGCTTTTTCTATTAGTTTCAGATGATTAGGATCAAGATCGGTTCCCGTCATACGCTCGATAATTGGTTTGATCAGTCCTGCCAGATAAGCGTCGTCCGCATTGCGGATATAGATGCCGTTGAGGTTTTCAAGCTTGGCGAAATCAAAGCGCGCGGCCGATTTGCCAATATTTTCAATATTGAACCAGTCAATCGCCTGTTCGGTCGAAATCACCTCGTCATCGCCATGCGACCAGCCAAGGCGCAGCAGGTAATTGCGCAGCGCTTCGGGCAGGTAACCCATGTCGCGATAGGCTTCGACGCCGAGCGCGCCATGCCGCTTGGAAAGCTTGGCCCCGTCCGGACCATGAATCAGCGGAATATGCGCATATTCCGGCACGACCCAGCCGATAGACTCGATAAGCTGTTGTTGCCGTGCCGCATTGGTCAGATGATCATCCCCGCGGATGATATGGGTGACATTCATGTCGTGATCATCGACCACTACAGACAACATATAGGTCGGCGTTCCGTCCGCCCGCAGCAGGATCATGTCATCAAGCTGTTCATTGGCGAAGGTGACATCCCCTTGGACGAGATCCCGAACCAAGGTGACGCCGTCATTCGGGGATTTGAAGCGGACAACAGGTTGAACGCCAGCCGGAGCCTCCGACGGCGCGCGATCACGCCAGCGGCCATCATAGACGGGCGGGCGGCTTTCGGCGCGGGCCTGATCGCGCATTTCCGCGAGCTCTTCTTTGGAGGCGTAGCAATAATAGGCTTTGCCTGCGGCCAGAAGCTGCCGGGCGACGTCGGCATGACGCTCACGGCGGGAAAACTGGAAGACCGGTTCGTCATCCCAATCAAGGCCAAGCCATTTCATGCCCTCAAAAATTGCCTTGATGGCCGCATCGGTGGAGCGCTCCCGATCCGTATCTTCGATTCTGAGGAGGAATTTACCACCGTTGTGGCGGGCATAAAGCCAGTTGAACAGCGCCGTGCGGGCACCGCCGATATGTAGGAAGCCTGTGGGGGAGGGGGCGAAGCGGGTTACAATAGTCATAAGAATTTACTTATATTCCCATCAGTTATAAATTCTCTTCCAAAGATCACGTGAAGACAGGCCTTTTTTACCCTTTGTCCCGGCAGAGGGCAAGTGCGCCGTTGGGAAGCGTTCATGACTTCTTTGGAGCGGTATAAGGGAATAAATTTGCTTGACCCGTTCTTGCAGGATCGGACGCGATGGTTCCTGTGGTCGCCTGCGTTAATCGGCGCCGGTATTGCGATCTATTTTTCTCTTCAGGATGAGCCATCACTTTATTGGATTGCCCTTCCCCTCCTATTTTCTTTTTTAATCTACTTTCTAAGAAATACGGATAAGACATTTGTTTCTGTTTGTATTTTGTCTCTATTCCTTGTCTCTCTCGGATTCGCGGCCAGCGTGCTCCGCAGTCATATGGTAGCCGCTCCTATCCTGCAAAAGCAGCAGATGACGGAGCTGGAAGGCACTATTTTGGAGAAATCCACGGGATATAAATCGGCGCGGTTTGTGATAGGAGAACTGACATTCAGAAGATCGGACGGGATGCCGGAACTTGCCCATATTCGCCTTACGTCGCGGATCAATTTTGCAGATGTTCGGCCGGGGCAGCGCATTGCCGTTCGGGCCATTCTTCTCCCCCCGCCGGAACCGGCCTATCCCGGTGCCTATGATTTTCAGCGGCAGTCCTATTTTGCGTCCATCGGGGCGGTAGGTTTCACTATTTCGCCCTTTCAAGTGGTCGGTAAGAACCAAGGATTCTTCCCGCGCTTGAAAGAGATTTCGGCAGGGGTGCGTGCCCGTATTGCGGATTTTGTGCTGGCAAATGCGCCGCCGCGCAATGCCGGATTTATAATCGCCATCATGACCGGTGACAGATCGGCGATGGCGGAGGAACAGCTTGAAGATATGCGTGCCTCAGGGCTTGCACATCTGCTTGCCATTTCCGGATTGCATATGGGAATGATCGGCGGACTGGTGTTTTTCGCTGTGCGCTTCGTCCTTGTCCTCTCAAATCGTCTTGCCCTCTATTACCCGGTGAAGAAAATAGCGGCGATTTCTGCACTTTTTGCCCTGCTCGGCTATCTTTTCGTGAGCGGGATGAGTGCGTCGGCCATGCGCGCCTTTATTATGGCGTCTGCCGTTCTCCTTGCCATTTGTTTTGACAGGAGGGCGCTGTCACTTCGAATGGTCGCGCTTGCCGCTATCCTGATCCTGCTGCTGTATCCCGAAAGTCTGATCAGCGCCAGCTTTCAGATGTCCTTTGCAGCGGTGTTTGCCCTGATCTCGCTGTACGAATTTGCGGGTCAGCCGCTCGGCCGCTATGCTCGCCGCGGTGGCTATGCGCGGCGCGCGCTTGTCTATATCGTCGGGGTCGGGCTGACCACGTTGGTGGCGGGCCTGGCGACCGCGCCCTTTGCGATTTACCATTTCGGTCAGGTGGCGGTTTATAGCATTCTTGCCAATCTGATGGCTGTTCCCCTGATGGGGATATGGGTCATGCCTGCGGTTATTCTTGCCTTTATCGGTTATCCGATTGGGATTGCCTTTCCACTTGATATTGTCGGATACGGGATAGACCTGATTTTGGCCATTGCGCATGAAACAACATCCTGGCCCGATTCCGTACTTTACCTCGGAAGTTTTTCAACGCTCCGCCTAGTCGTTATCACTCTACTCGGGTTGTGGTTTATCATCTGGCGGCGCTGGCCACGATGGCTGGCGCTGCCGCTGCTCTTGCTGCTGCTGATCGTCCCGACTGTACGCCCACCGGATATTCTTGTCTCTGCAAGTGGCAATCTTTATGCGATCCGCAGTCAATCTGGCGGGGTCTATTTTTCCTCTTCAACCGTTGAGACGTTTGAAGCAGAGAGATGGCAGCTTGTGATGGGCAAAGGCGTGGCGGAACCCGAGGATATGCCGATCCATTGCGATTTCTATGGCTGCATATTGGTGCGATCAGATGACATCATTGCCTTTTCCGAAACGGTGCAGGGCGTTGAGGAAGACTGCCGCCGCGCCAATATTGTCATTAGCCGGGTACCGGCGCCGGACCCTTGCAGAGAGGCGCAGCTTGTCATCGATAAGTTCGACCTCTGGCGATCCGGAGCGCACAGCCTCGCATTCGGGAAGAAGGGGGAAGTGATCATTAAAACCGCAAACGGTCTGCGCGGGAAGCGGCCCTGGGTGCCACTTCGCTACCAGGGATTGGAAAGCCGCGACAGATCCGAAAATGACGGCTGAACAAGAAGATTTCAAGGCGATAGATCTGGACTTCAGAAGCCGCTATACGCCTGCTGACAGTGATCCGCCAGCCGATACCTCGCTTCTTTTGGCAATGTTGGAGGCATTCTTTTTCTTGCCACCGGATATCAGACGATAGGCCGATTGACCATTATGAAATGACGGGCTTACCACATATATATGCTGCATACTGTCACCTTTGGAAAGGCGGTACTGTATTTGCTATAACAGCGTATTTACCGTAGAGGGTCGCCCTGTCATTCTGTTAGGACGTAGACAGCCAGATACTTTTGATGTGAGCGCAGGGAAGAGGATATCTGTCCCATCCGGCAGTAGCAGGCTGCGCCTTCAATAGCGACGAAACAGGCCGACCAGATGCCCCTGAACCTTGACCTGATCCGGGCCGAAAATACGGGTCTCATAAGCCGGATTGGCGGCTTCCAGAGCAATAGAGCCGCCTTTGCGGCGGAGGCGCTTCAAGGTGACTTCATTATCGTCAATGAGAGCGACAACGATCTTGCCATTTTCGGCCGTTTCACTTTCCCGGATAATGACAGTATCGCCATCGAGAATACCCGCCTCGATCATGGAATCACCGGCGACTTCCAGGCAAAAATGCCGTCCTTTGCCGATCATGTCAGCTGGAATGTCCATAAAACTGTCAGGGTTGCTGAGCGCTTCAATCGCGAGGCCGGCGGCTATCCGTCCATAAAGGGGCAGAGTGACGAGACTATGATCATCTGCGGCGTCAAATTCATCGTCATCGTCATCACCATGGGCAAAGGACAGCCCTATGGGGAGGTCCTTTCGCGGCATAAAATCCACCTCCACCAGATTTTCCCGGCTCTTCGGGGCGCTGGCCTTTTCCGCCGCCGCGCGATGACGCAGATCATCGGGAAGTTTCAGGACTTCAAGCGCGCGTGCGCGATGGGGGAGACGGCGGATAAATCCCCGCTCCGTCAATCCGGTAATCAGCCGGTGAATGCCGGATTTTGATTTAAGGTCAAGCGCTTCCTTCATTTCATCGAAAGAGGGGGAAACGCCCCGTGTTTCCAGACATTCATGGATATAGAGAAGAAGCTGGTGCTGTTTTTTTGTCAGCATAACGAGGTTTCCTGCGCAGAACAAATCAAAAACATTTACAAATGTTCTACAAAGGTTCCAGGCGCCCGTCAAGTGAAAATCGTGTATTTTTCTTATAGGGTTTGATAAGTATCCCGAAGTGGAATAATCATAATTTCTGCGCCTTTGGGAAGCGCTGACGCCAATGGTTTGCGCATCACAAGGCAATCTGCCGCCGCAAGCACAGAAAGCATAGAGCTGTCCTGTCGATCAAACAGCCGGACGACAGGGGTGCCGTTTTCCACTCCGATAATTTCGGCACGCATATAGCCCTCCCGCTGGTCGTTTGCCTTGAGGTCATGGGCAAGCCGGGCGGGCAATTGCGGCGGCCGTTGCGGCGGCAAACCGACGAGAGCATTCAGCGCAGGCAGCAGGAAGAGCAGGCTACATACCATGCCGGATACCGGATTACCGGGCAGGCCGAGCAGGGGCTGTCCCTTGAGCTGGCCAAACATCAGCGGTTTTCCGGGTCGCATGGCAATTCGCCAGAAATCCACATTGAGCCCGTCACTTGCAAGAGCCGGCTGGATCAGATCATGATCCCCGACGGACGCGCCGCCGAGCGTGACAAGCATATCGGCAGACCTTGCGCTGCGGGCCTTTTCGCGAATATCTGCCTCCGTATCGCGGGCAATCCCGAGATCAAGCGCCGTTGCGCCCGCAGCCTCAATCATCGCACCGATCAGCAGGCTGTTGGACGAAATGATCTGGCTTTCGCCAACTGGCTCGCCGGGCCGGACCAGTTCGTCACCTGTGGAAAGCAGCGCAATGACGGGTTTGCGCCGCACCGTCACCCATGGAATATTCATCGCCGCCAGCAGGCCAATATCGCGGGCGGTGAGACGTCTCGGCGCAACGAGGCCGATCTGCCCCTCTTTGAAATCGAGCCCTGCAGGCCGGACATAAGTGCCTTTTGCCGCCTCTTCTTTCACGGTCACTTGTCCAGCATCAAATTCTGTATCTTCCTGAATGATGATCGTATCCGCCCCGGCAGGGAGCGGTGCGCCGGTAAAGATGCGAACCGCTTCGCCTGTTTTGATCACGCCTGTAAAACATCCGCCCGCCGCCACTTCGCCAACAATTTTGAGGGTGACAGGAACCGTTTTCACATCCACCGCGCGGACAGCAAAGCCATCCATCGCCGACATGTCTGTGGGCGGCTGGGTGCGGCGGGGGTGGATGTCCTCGACAATAACCCGGCCAAGGGCAGCATTGATCGGGACCACCTCTGTCCCAACGGGGATGAGGTCCTGAAAGATTTTCTCCCGCGCTTCATCTACAGATATCATATCGCTTCGTAAGTTCCCGATTTTCCGCCTTTTTTAAGGAGAAGTCGAGTGTCGGTTATCACCATCGCCCGATCGACAGCCTTGCACATGTCATAGATGGTGAGCGCGGCGACGGAGGCGGCCGTCAATGCTTCCATTTCGACGCCAGTGCGGCCTTTCAGCTTGCAGCTTGCCTGCACCTCGATAGCGCTATTGTCTTCATGGATGAGAAATTCAACCGTCACATTACTGAGGGCGAGTGGGTGGCAGAGCGGGATTAGATCAGCCGTTTTCTTGGCGGCCATAATCCCTGCCAGACGGGCCACACCAAGGACATCTCCCTTTTTCGCATCGCCCGCGCAGATAAGTTTCAATGTTTCCGGCGTCATGCGGATTGTGGCGGTGGCAGTGGCCTCTCGTTCGGTTACGTCCTTGCCGCCGACATCGACCATATGGGCATCGCCCTTGTTATCGAAATGGGTCAGCTTGCTCATGGGATCTGTTTCCCTAGTTTCGCGACAACAGGGCCCGCACGGCGCTTGTCACATCCTCCTGCCGCATCAGGGATTCGCCGACAAGAAAACAGCCACATCCTGCTTTTGCCATGCGCGCAAGATCGGCCGGGGTGTAAAGGCCGCTTTCACTGACCGCAAGGCATCCCTCCGGCAGGCCATGCGCCAGTTTCTCCGTAGTGGAGATATCAACCTCCAGTGTCTTGAGGTTACGGTTGTTAATGCCGATGAGCGGGCTTTTGAGTTTTACGGCGCGTTCCAATTCTTCCGCGTCATGAACCTCGATCAGTACATCCATACCCCATTCATGGGCGATACTCTCAAGTTCCGCCGCTTTGCCATCCTCAAGCGCGGCCATAATCAGCAGGATACAATCCGCACCGAGAGCACGGGCCTCAACAACCTGATAGGGGTCGAGCATGAAATCCTTACGCAGGACAGGCAATGAGACGGCCGCGCGCGCCGCCACCAGATACTCATCCGCCCCCTGGAAATAAGGAATGTCGGTTAGGACGGAAAGGCAGGCCGCTCCGCCGGCCTCATAGGCTTTTGCAAGGCTTGGCGGATTGAAATCGGAGCGTATCAGGCCTTTGGAGGGGGAGGCTTTCTTGATCTCCGCAATCAAACCATACTCCCCGGCATTCCGTTTGGTCTGTAGTGCCTTGATGAAACCCCGCGGGGCGCTCGCCGCCCTGGCGGCGGCTTCCAGATCGGATACCAGAATGCGGCTCTTGGCGCCGTGAATATGCTGGCGCTTGTCGTCGCAGATTTTCGCGAGAATGCTCATGCTGCCGCTCCCGGCTCGTTGGAGATGCGTTTCAGCTTTTCGAATGCGTTAAGCGCTGCGCCGCCGTCAATCGACTGCCGGGCGAGATCAATCCCTTCCTCGACGCTGCTGCATTTGCCGCCGATCATGATGGCTGCTCCGGCATTCAGCAGGGTGATATCGCGATAGGGTCCTGCTTCCCCCTTCAGGACAGCCAGCAGCGCCGCCGCATTTTCTTCCGGTGTGCCGCCCTTGATGTCATCGAGGGAGACCCGGGTAAATCCGTATTGCTCTGGAGTAATCTCGAAACTGCTGATCGCGCCGTCTTTCATTTCCACGACCTGGGATGGGCCCGTGGTCGTTAGCTCATCAAGTCCGTCGGCGCCATGCATGACCCAGATATGGCTCGATCCCAGCTCACGCAGGGTCTCTGCCATAGGGCGCATCCAGGCCGGATCATAAACGCCGATTAACTGACGTTTGACGGCCGCCGGGTTCGACATGACACCCAGCAGGTTAAAAATGGTCCGGATACCGAGCTCACCGCGCGTCGGACCCACATGGCGCATGGCCCCGTGATGTCGATAAGCGACCATGAACCCGATGCCCGCCTCATGGACGGCGCGTTCTGTCAGAGTAAAATCGCATTCCGTATTGATGCCGAGAACCGCCTGCACATCCGCCGTGCCGGAGCGGGAGGAGGCGGCCTTGTTGCCGTGCTTGGCGACGGGAACGCCTGCGCCCGCCGTGACGAAGGCGGCGGCGGTCGAAATATTGAGCGTGCCATGCCCGTCACCGCCAGTGCCGACCACATCAACGGCATTCTCGGGGGCAGTGATATAGGTGGCCTTTTCGCGCAGGACGGAGACGCCGCCGATCAGTTCATCCACCGTTTCGCCGCGCAAATGCAGGCCCATCAGGAACGCGCCCATCTGCGAGGGGGTCGCATCGCCGGAGAGGATGATATTGAAGGCGATCTTCGCCTCCTCCACGGAGAGGGTCTTGCCGGTCGCGATCTTCGCGATCAGCGCCTTGAAATCGGGTTGGACAGTGCTCATGCGACGGCCTTGTTGTCCGGGCGGGTCAGGTCGAGAAAATTACGCAGCAGATCATGCCCATGTTCCGAGGCAATGCTTTCGGGATGAAACTGGACGCCATGGATGGGCTTTGATATGTGGCTGAGGCCCATAATCACGCCATCATCTGTCGTGGCCGTCACTTCCAGCGTGTTGGGCACGGTCTTGGGATCAATCGTCAGCGAATGATAGCGGGTTGCCGTGAAGCGGTTCGGCAGGCCTTTGAAGATACCAGTGCCGTTATGAATAATTTCGGAGGTTTTGCCATGCATCAACTGATCGGCGCGGACGACTTTGCCACCGAAAACCTGACCGATGGTCTGGTGTCCGAGGCAGACGCCGAGCAACGGAGTTCCCATAACAGCGGCGCGCTTTACCACCTCGATACAGATACCGGCGCGGTCCGGATCGCAGGGGCCAGGAGAGAGGACGATGCCAGCCGGATCTTCGGAAAAGACCGCATCCACCGTCACAACATTGTTGCGGTAGACCTTGACCTCGGCGCCGAGTTCCCCCAGAAAATGCACAAGGTTGTAGGTAAAGCTGTCGTAGTTATCAATTAACGTAATCATATCAATATTGTATCACGATTTCTTAAGATTCGGAGCAGAATTTTACATTCCTCGCCTCCGGGCAAGGATAAGAGCGCCAGTTTCGCTGATTTTGCCGTAAAATCAAGTATGCATTAGTTTGATAGAAAGGCGTGAGAACCGCTTTTATGCCTTGTTTACCATATTGAAATAGACTTAACATGAAAAAAGAACTGTAGATTGCGCGTGGATTAAGGCGAAGGGGCCCAGATTTTATGACATCCCCACATAAGGGAACCCGGCAAGAGGGAAGTGATGTGCCGGCGATGCTGTCGCGGGCGGACAAAATCACGTCTTCGCCGATTCGCATTCTGATTCTCTGCGTTGCCGTGCTGATGATCAGTGTCAGCGGCGGCATTCTTATTGGCAAGCTTTTTGGGCCAGGGGACAAAGAAGGGCCTGCAGAGCAAAGGACGGAGACGGCCAAAGGGTCCACCGGACATCCGGTAGCGGAGCGGCCTGCGAGTAGTCATGCGGAAGTTTCCCGCGATGGAAGGACGATGTCCGGCCCTGGCGACAATCGGTCCGGCGAGACAGGCAACACGCCTCATCCGCCAGAGATGACCTTGCCTGATACGCCCGGGTATATCGCCGACCTGCCGCATCCGGCGTTCGAGGAAAAACTGCCCGTTGAGGAGCAGGATCATCATAATAATACAGACGGGGACAAGCTGACACTGGACCGGCCGTCACCTGTAACGTCGCCTATGCCGGAGGGGACGCCAGCCTGGAAACGCTACGCGGCACTCGCGCCGGAACTGGACGGCCGCCCGATGATCGCCATTGTCATTGATGATGTCGGCCTCAATATGCAGCGGGTTGAGGAGTTGAACAATCTTCCCGCGCTCTTGACGCTTTCTTTTCTTCCCTATGCGCCGGGACTGCAGAAAAAGGTGGATATATCCCGGCAGCGGGGCAATGAAGTGATGCTGCATTTGCCGATGGAGCCGACGAATGGCGATGTCAATCCCGGACCGGACGCCTTGTTGACCAGCCTTGACGATACGGAGTTGCTGCGCCGGACGCAGCTCAACCTTGACCGTTTCACCGGCTATGTGGGTGTTAACAACCATATGGGCAGTCGCTTTACTGCGGACGAGCGGGCAATGGCCATTGTTATGGATGAAATGGCGAAACGGGGACTGTTGTTCCTTGATTCAAAAACAACTGCCGCCTCCAAAGGCTATCGTCTGGCGGTGGAACGGGGCATGCCGTCCGTCAAGCGGGATTATTTTATTGACCACGTGATCGATGAGACAGCGATCCTCGCCCAGCTCGCCAAGGTTGAAGCATCGGCGATGCAAAGGGGCGTTGTGATTGCTATCGGCCATCCGCATCCGGAAACCATCCGGGTGCTGCAAAAATGGGTGCCGGATGCGACGAGAAAAGGGTTTCTGTTCGTCCCGGTGAGCGTGGTAACCGGGCTCACCTTTAATGGATGATCCTTCGCTCGCTTCTAGTCGTGATCAGCGATTAACCCGGCCCGTATCAGCAGCATAACGAATGGCTTCCTGGGCGGCGCGGACAAGGGCTTTTGCCTTGTTGACCGTTTCCTGATACTCGGATTCCGGATCGCTGTCGGCAACGACGCCGCCGCCCGCCTGAATATACACCTTGCCATTTTTCACGAGCGCGGTGCGCAGCGCAATGCAGGTGTCCATGGAACCATTGGCGGAGAGATAACCGACCGCTCCGGCATAAATACCCCGGCGGCTCTTTTCCAGCTCATCAATAATTTCCATCGCGCGGACCTTGGGCGCACCTGACACAGTTCCGGCCGGGAAACCGGCTTTCAGCGCATCAACCGCCGTCAGGCCTTCGGCAATTTCGCCTTCCACATTGGAGACAATATGCATGACATGGGAATAATTCTCGATGGCCATTTTCTCGGTCACTGTCACAGTACCGATTTTGGCGACGCGACCGACATCGTTTCGCCCGAGGTCAAGCAGCATGAGATGCTCCGCCAGCTCCTTCGGATCGGACAGCAGATCTTCGGCCAGCGCCGCATCTTCGGCGGCAGTGGCGCCGCGCGGACGGGTTCCGGCAATGGGACGGACGGTCACCTTGCCCTCGCGCAGCCGGACGAGAATTTCCGGGCTGGACCCGACAATCGAGAAATTGCCGAAATTCAGATAAAACATGAAGGGGGACGGGTTGGTGCGTCGCAGCGCCCGGTAAAGCGCGAGAGGGGGAAGCTCGAATGGAAGTTCGAACCGCTGCGAGGGGACGACCTGGAAGATATCACCGGCGCGGATATATTCCTTCGCCTTCTCCACCATCGCGTAATATTCCTCACGCGTCGTGTTGGACGTGGGTTCCGGCAGATCAAGCTGACCCGCGTCAAGCGTGGCGGAATGGGGCAGGCTGCGTTCGAAATCATGCACGGCGTCAGCAATCCGCTCCGCCGCATGATTATAGGCATCCTGCGCCGACCGGCCATCTCCCGCCCAGACAGGCGTTACGATGGTGACCAGATCGAGGATAGAATCGAAAATCGCCATTACCGTCGGGCGAATGAACATACCTTCCGGGATTTTGAGATCATCCGGATTGCCGTCGGGAATCTTTTCCATCAGCCGCACGGTCTCATAAGACATGTAGCCAACCAGCCCGGCGGCCATGGGCGGCAGGTTCGGCGGCAGGTCAATCCGGCTTTCGTCAAACAGGGATTGCAGGCTTTCCAGCACCGGTTCATCGCAGGCAATATAAGCGTCTGGATCAAAGCGGGCCATGCGATTGATGCGCGCCTCATTCCCGTCGCAGCGCCAGATCAGGTCCGGCTTCAGCCCGATGATGGAATAGCGGCCCCGCACTGCGCCCCCCTCGACGGATTCCAGCAGGAAGGAATTGGGCTGTCCTTCCGCGAGCTTCATCACGGCAGAAACGGGGGTTTCCAGATCGGCGACCAGCGTTGTCCAGACGATCTGCGATTTTCCGCTTTCGTGTGTTTTCTTGAAATCGGCAAAGCTTGGCTGAATGGACATGGGTTTAGAAATATTCCTGGATCAGCTCTTCCTTGACGGACATACCGATCTCTTTCTGAAGATGATTTTCATATTCGGCAACAATACCGGCGCGCAGGCTGTTCATGATCCGGCCGGATATCTGTGTGAACATTTCCTTGTCCGTCGCGGGATCGGCGGGAATAACCTGCTTGAGGCCGTATAGGAGAGTACCATTGCCCTCCTTGTTAACGCTCACGCCGTAGGCGCCGGCCTGTAGGGTGAACAGACCCTCCAGCGCTGCGGGTGATAGGTCTCCCTCCATTTCGTTGCGTAGCGCAGCTGTGGATGTTTGCACAGGCAGCGACAACTCCGCCGCAATTGCCTCAAGGCTTTCGCCCTTCTCCAGCCGAGCCTTCAAGGCCTCCGCTTTTTTCGTGGTTTCTGCGTGCCGCCAGCTATTCTGCCAATCCTGGATCGCCTGGTCTTTTACCTCTGCGAGTGGTTTGACCGCCGCGTCCTCAACGGCGTTGACGGCAAGGGAATAATAGCCCCCGCCCGCGAGCTCGCTTACCTCCGGTTCATCCTCCGCGGTTCGGGCGAAGGCTTCGCTCAGGAAGCCCGGTGATTGAGGAAGCTCCGCTGCCGCTTCACCGGGTTTCTGAAGACCGTTCGCATCAATCCAGTCCGTGGTGACAACTTTGAAGCCGAGTGTCTGCGCTGCATCTGCGAGTGTTGCGCCGCCGGCAAATTCATCTTCAAGCTTTGCCGCCCGATCATACAGCAGATCATGGGACCGTTGAAGCTGCAGTTCCTGTTTGAGGTCATCCTTGACATCGGCGAAGCTGCGCGCTTCCCCGGGTTCGATGTCGGTGACTGTTGCGAGATGCCATCCGAGGACCGTTTTGACAGGCTCCGTAACGGCATCTTTTTGCAGCGCGAAGATAGGCCCCTGTAATTCTGGTAGCAGGTCGTTGGGCGAGACCACTCCAAGGTCAATATCGGTGGCGGTGAGTTGCAGATCGGACATGGCGACATCGGCAAAGCTCTGCCCTTCGGTGATTTTTTCCCGTGCGGCCTTGGCCGCGTCCTCAGTTTCGAAAATCATTTGCCGGACAGCGCGTTTCTCAGGAATGTCGAATTCTTCCTTCCGGGCCTCATAGTCGGCCTGCAATTCGTCATCGGAGATTTCCGTCTCCGCCGCGACACTTTCCGGGGTCAGCAGGATATAGCTGATTTTGCGATATTCAGGGGCCGTGTAGTTTTCCGGGTTTTCATCCACCAGGGTCTGCAATTCTTCATCCGTCGGAGCGGGAGCAAAACCGATGCTGCTGTCGAGAATGTCGATATAATCCGCCGAGCGTTTTTCTCCGATGAATCCGTAAATGGTATCGGTGAGGGGCGCAGGCGCCTCGGCAATACCAAGGGGCAGGGAGCCAAAAAGCTGTTCGCCGGTGATATTGTTGCGGACAATTTCGACATATTGAGCTTCGCTATAGCCATTTTGTGCCAGGAACTGTTCGAACATCAGACGATCGAACTGGTTGAACTGGTTCTGGAAAGCGGGCTGGTTGCGGATAACATTGCGAATGGCATCATCATCGGCGCTGAGCCCCATACTGCGGGTTTTTTCTGCAATAAGGGCGCGTGACGCGATCTGATTGATGGTCATTTGGGCAAGGCCGAACTGTCGCGCCTGTTCCTGTGTCAACTGCGTGCCGAAACGCTGGGACAGGATGTTGAGATTGCGCTGATAATCGCGCTGGAATTCACCGAGAGATACCCGTGTTTTGCCGACTTCAATCACGTTGCTGCCGACAGAGCTTGTCAGCATGTCGCCGCCAATCCCCCAGACGGCGAAACTCGCCACCAGAAGAAGCAACAACCCCTTTGCGAGCCATCCGCTGGCCCCTTTTCGCATCGCGTGAAGCATGATTTCCGTCTACCAGACCTTAGTTTAAGTTCAATCGCATCCGTTCCGGCCAGAAGTGCAGGCCGGGCGCGGCAGATTATAGGAGCCACGGGACAGGGGGCAACATTGAATTTTGCAAAGCGGTATCTTTCTTTGGTAAAAAATGGCATATGAAGCGGAATATGTAACATATGTCCCATTATTTCAGGATTTAGAAAGAAGATGTCACAGCAAAGACGCCCGCTGATTGCCGGAAACTGGAAAATGAACGGCCTGGCAGTCGCCACCGGTGAATTCATCGAGCTGGTTCGCCTGTCAAAAGAGAAAGAGAACCCGGCCTGCGATATACTGATTTGCCCGCCGGCAACTCTGATCTCCAAGATGGCCGATCTGGCCAAGGGCAGTTCCGTCGCCATTGGCGGACAGGATTGCCATGCGGCAGAAAGTGGCGCCCATACTGGTGATATCGCCGCAGAAATGATCAAGGATGCGGGCGGCAGCTACTGCATCGTCGGCCATTCGGAGCGGCGCGCCGATCACAATGAAAGTAATGCCACTGTGAAAGCTAAAGCGGAGGCGGCCCTCCGGGCGGGCCTTGTCGCCATTGTCTGCGTCGGGGAAACACTGGCGGAGCGGGAGGCGGACAGGACCCTCGATATTATCAGTGATCAGGTGAAAAACTCTTGGCCCGCCGGGGCAACGGCCGCCAATACGGTTATCGCTTATGAACCGGTCTGGGCCATCGGCACCGGAAAAACGCCCACCCCACTGGATGTGGCAGCGGTCCATGCCCATATCCGGAAAGAGCTGGGCACTCTTACAAATGATTCGGCCGCTGTTCGTGTTCTCTATGGCGGATCCGTCAAAGGCAGCAATGCAGCAGAGCTTATGGCCGTCGATAATGTCGATGGTGCGCTGGTGGGCGGGGCGAGTCTCAAAGCGGCAGATTTCTGGCCGATTGTTGAAACATCGATCTGAAAAATCGCCCGGAAAGTGACTAGCATTCAGTCCGGCTTTGGTGTAGAAGCCGGTCTATATTTGTCTATGGCGGCGATTTCCGCCCGGTAATTCAGGATTGAAGAGAATGGAAACTGTCCTTCTGGTCATTCATATTGTCATTGCGGTTGCTATTGTCGGTGTTGTCTTGTTGCAGCGCTCGGAAGGCGGCGCACTTGGCATTGGCGGCAGCGGCGGTACCATGACAACGCGTGGGGCGGCCAACTTCCTGACCCGGACGACGGCCGGGCTGGCGGCAGCTTTCATGTTGACGAGCATTATGCTCGCTTTTGTCAGCGGCACCCATACCGAACCGACCTCAATTCTCGATGTGCCGTCGACGGCAGCTCCGACGAGTGGAAGTGAGGTGCCGACGGCCCCCACTGCTCCGGCCGAACCGTCGGCGCCGCTGTCGCAATAAGCGGTATCATTCCCGAAAAAATTCAGAGGCGGCGAAATGGCCGCCTCTTTTACTTCACGTCGTTTACAGAATTGGTTATAACGTAGCTCCATGGCTCGGTTCATTTTCATTACCGGTGGTGTGGTTTCCTCACTTGGCAAGGGTCTCGCAGGGGCGGCGCTCGCATCCCTCCTGCAAGCGCGCGGCTTCAAGGTGAGAATGCGCAAGCTGGATCCCTATATCAATGTCGATCCCGGCACCATGAACCCGTATGAACATGGCGAATGCTATGTCACCGATGACGGGGCGGAGACGGATCTCGATCTTGGTCACTATGAACGCTTTACCGGCGTTCCCTCCCGCCAGACAGATAATGTCACAACGGGACGCATTTACCAGACCGTTATCCGCAAGGAACGCCGCGGCGACTATCTTGGCGGGACTGTGCAGGTCATTCCCCATATCACCAATGCCATCAAGGAATTTGCGACGGCCAATCTGGAAGATGAGGATTTCGTCCTTGTCGAGATTGGCGGCACCGTTGGCGATATCGAAGGGCTGCCGTTTCTCGAAGCCATCCGCCAGCTTGGCTATGAACTGCGGGACAACGCCGTTTTCATTCATCTGACGCTGCTGCCCTATATTGCCGCCGCAAAGGAGCTGAAAACCAAGCCGACGCAGCATTCAGTGAAGGAGTTGCGCTCCATCGGTATCCAGCCCGATATTCTCCTCTGCCGGAGCGAGCAGCCGATTCCTCAGGGTCAACGGCGCAAGATTGGCCTGTTCTGCAACGTTCCGGAAGAGGCGGTCATTCAGGCGCTGGACGTCAAGACCATCTATGAAGTGCCTCTCAGTTATCATGAGGAAGGCTTTGACGAACAGGTCTTGAAAGCTTTCGGCATTAACGATGCACCGAAACCGGATCTGTCCGTCTGGCACAATATCGTGAACCGGGTGCTGCATCCGGAAGGCGAGGTGAATGTCGCCGTTGTTGGCAAATATATTGAATTGCAGGACGCCTATAAATCTCTCAACGAATCCCTGATCCACGGCGGTATCGCCAACAATGTGCGGGTTAATGTCAAATGGGTGGAATCGGAACAGTTTGAAAATGCCGAAACCTCTCCCGCGGCGGTGATCGGGGAAGCCCACGCCATTCTGGTTCCTGGTGGCTTTGGCGAGCGGGGGGCCGAAGGCAAGATCAGGGCTGTACAATATGCGCGCGAAGCGAAAATTCCCTATTTCGGTATTTGTTTTGGTATGCAGATGGCGGTGATTGAAGGCTGCCGCCACCTCGCCGGTTTGCCGAAAGCCGGCACATCCGAATTTGGCCATTACGATCCCAATGTGGTCGGGCTGATGACGGAATGGACACGCGGCAACAAGACGGAAGTGCGCCGGGAAGGGGATGATCTTGGTGGCACCATGCGGCTTGGCTCCTATCCCTGTAATCTTGTTCCGGGTTCCCATGTTGCGGAAATTTATGGCACGGATCGGGTTGATGAACGCCACCGTCACCGCTACGAGGTGAATATCGCCTATAAGGATGTGCTGGAAAAGGTGGGCTATAAATTTTCCGGCCTGTCGCCCGATGGCGACCTGCCTGAAATTGTCGAAATCACCGATCATCCCTGGTTCATTGGCGTTCAGTTCCATCCTGAGTTAAAATCGAAGCCCTTCGCGCCGCATCCGCTTTTTGAAAGCTTTATCGAAGCGGCGGTCAAACAGTCGAGGCTGGTTTAATATGACAGAAATGCATCACATCCAGATTGGCAATATCACGGTTGGCAATGATTTGCCGCTCGCGCTGATTGCCGGGCCCTGCCAGATGGAAAGCATGATCCATGCGATGGACATGGCCGGTCGTCTTTATGAGATGACGCAGAAGCTCGGTATGGGGCTTGTCTATAAAACCTCTTTTGACAAGGCCAACCGCACGTCCCTGTCGGCGGAGCGGGGACTTGGTCTCGACGGGGCGATCCCGGTGTTCGAACGGATCAGGAGTGAATTCGGCATTCCCGTGCTGACGGATGTGCATCTGCCGGAGCATTGTGCCGCCCTTGGTGATGCGGTGGATGTTCTTCAGATTCCAGCCTTTCTCTGTCGTCAGACAGACCTGCTCATCGCCGCTGCAAAAACGGGTAAGGTGATTAATGTCAAGAAAGGGCAGTTTCTTGCCCCCTGGGACATGAAGAATGTCGCCGACAAACTGATAAATAGCGGCAATAACCGCGTGCTGCTCACCGAACGTGGCGCGAGCTTCGGTTATAATACGCTGGTCTCCGATATGCGCAGCCTCGCTATCATGGCGGAGCAGACCGGCCAGCCCATCGTCTTTGACGCCACACATTCCGTCCAGCAGCCGGGCGGGCAGGGAACATCGTCGGGCGGGCAGAGGGAATTTGTACCCATCCTCGCGCGGGCCGCCGTCGCCGTGGGGGTGGCGATGGTGTTCATGGAAACTCATCAGGATCCGGACAATGCCCCTTCCGACGGGCCGAACATGGTACCCATTGATCAAATGGAGGGGCTGCTCACCACGCTTCAGAAATTCGATCACCTGGCAAAGAATCTTTAGAAACAGACGGGAATAGCTTTGATGAGTGCAATTATTGATATTATCGGTCGTGAAATTCTGGACAGTCGCGGTAATCCGACAGTTGAGGTCGACGTTATTCTGGAAAGTGGTGCGTTTGGCCGGGCCATGGTTCCCTCCGGCGCGTCAACCGGCGCACATGAAGCGGTCGAGCTGCGGGATGGCGATGCGAGCCGTTATGGCGGTAAAGGTGTTCTGAAGGCAGTTGAGTCCGTGAATGGCGAGATATTTGATATTCTCTCTGGTCGCGATGCGGATGATCAGATTGCGCTCGACCGGGCGATGATCGCGCTCGACGGGACAGAGAACAAGGGCCGCCTTGGTGCCAATGCGATCCTTGGAGTCAGCCTCGCTCTTGCCCGCGCAGCGGCGGAAGACAGTGGTCTGCCGCTTTACCGCTATGTCGGCGGTGCGTCGGCCCGCACTCTGCCGGTACCGATGATGAATATCATCAATGGCGGCGAACATGCCGATAACCCGATCGATATTCAGGAATTCATGATCATGCCGGTCTCCGCCGACACCTGCGCGGATGCGATCCGCATGGGCTCGGAAGTCTTTCAGACCTTGAAAAAAGAACTTTCCAAGGCGGGGCACAATACCAATGTCGGGGATGAGGGCGGCTTCGCCCCGAATATCGCCAGCACCCGTGATGCCCTTGATTTTATCATGAAATCCATTGAAGGCGCTGGCTACAAGCCAGGAGAGGATGTCTATCTCGCTCTTGATGCCGCTTCGACCGAGTTCTTCAGGGATGGGAAATATCACCTGAAGGGAGAAGGCAAGGTGCTGGAAGCCGGGGAAATGGTCGATTATTACGCCGCGCTGGTTGGCGATTATCCGATCATCTCGATCGAAGACGGAATGAGCGAAGATGACTGGCAGGGCTGGAAGCTGCTGACGGACAAAATCGGCAACCGCGTCCAGCTTGTCGGCGATGATCTGTTCGTCACCAATCCGAAACGGCTCAGGGACGGTATCACGAAGGGTGTTGCCAACTCGATCCTCGTGAAGGTCAACCAGATCGGCTCCCTCACGGAAACGCTGGAAGCCGTCGAGATGGCGCATAAGGCCCGCTATACGGCGGTTATGTCGCACCGCTCCGGCGAGACGGAGGATTCCACCATCGCCGATCTTGCCGTTGCCACCAACTGCGGCCAGATCAAGACAGGCAGCCTCAGCCGGTCCGACCGGCTCGCGAAATACAACCAGCTTATCCGTATCGAGCAGGAGCTGGGCGATGCCGCCGAATATGCCGGCCGCAGCATCCTGAAGGGATAAGCCCCATGAAGGGCGAGACGACCGATCTTGCGGCGCTCGCCCTCAAAACACAGGAAGTCTATGAACGCAGTGCAGAAATTTTCGATACACTGCGTGATAAATCCTTGTTCGAGAGGGGCTGGCTTGATCGGTTTCTCTCGCTCCTTCCTGAACGCCCCGCCATTCTCGATCTCGGCTGTGGTTCGGCGGAACCCATTGCCGCCTATCTGATAAAATGCAAGGCACGGGTGACAGGGCTGGATGCTTCAAGCGCCATGATCCGTCTTGCCCGCACACGTTATCCGGAAGGTGACTGGCGTGTGTCGGATATGCGCGGCCTTGATCTCACGGAGCGGTTTGACGGGATTCTTGGTTGGGATAGCTTCTTCCACCTGACGCGGGATGAGCAGAGGGCTTTGCTGCCCCGTATGGCGGCGCATCTGAATTTCAGCGGCCTGCTGATGGTCACTGTGGGTCCCGGTGACGGGGAGGTGACAGGCCATGTGGGGGAGAGGCTTGTCTATCATGCGAGCCTGGGAATTGAAGAATACCGTCGTATCCTGAAAGAGGTGGGGATGCGTATTCTTGAATTTCGTCCGAATGATCCGGACTGTCATGGCCGATCAGTTCTGCTGGCGCAGCGTACCGCCTGATATTTCTGGGGCTTATGGTGCTGACAGAAAATTTGCTATTCATGCATGTTTTTCTAAAATAAAAAACAACTATATATTGAAATAAATTTCGCCAACCACATCTTTAGCGAGATATATCGGATGAGGAGAATCTTATGTCACATCAGCTATCGAAAGAAGGGGCGGATTTTATCAAAAGCATGGAAGGGCTGCGCCTTGGAGCCTATCTGGATAGCGCCGGGGTACTGACCATAGGCTATGGGCATACTGGCGGCGATGTCCACAGCGGACAACAGATATCGCAGGCGGAGGCCGACAGCTATTTCTCCAAGGATATCGGCTGGGCGGTCACGGCCGTGAGCTCTTCAGTTAAGGTGCCCTTAAATCAGGCGCAGTTCGATGCGCTGGTGTCTTTTACCTTTAATGTAGGAGATGGCGCATTTCGCAGTTCTACCCTTTTAAAAAAGCTGAACGCAGGCGACACATCGGCTGTGCCGGATGAAATGAACCGCTGGGTTTATGCGGGGGAGAAGAAAGGGATCATTGCGGATTTTGTCCGCTGGGCCCATCTGGGAAGCGGCAAGGAAGTTTCAAGCGTTCTCAAAAAACGACGGGAGAGAGAAGGAAAGCTGTTTTCAAAGGGCGTATATGCTTAACTGCTGCGTAACTCAAGTAATCGCTTTTACGTCATTTATGCCGCTCTTGCCGGTGTTTTGTAACTATTTTCCAAGCCGGATCAGTTTACGGTTGACCTGGTCAGGTCTATTTGATTCACTGGCGCCATGACCGTCAGCCACGAGATAAAAAAGCGCGCAAAAGCAGGGATCGGACCGATCCTCGGCATTCTTGCGGTCGCCTATTTCAGCTACCATCTGATCGAGGGGGATCGGGGGCTGTTCGCCTATCTCAAATTACAGCATGATATTGAGCGGGCGGAAGATGTCTATCGCATCACGGAACAGGAAAAGCAGACCCTTGAAAAGCGGGTAGATTTGCTCCGTCCCGAGAATCTGGATGTCGATATGCTGGAAGAACGCAGCCGGGACGTCCTCGGTCTGGCGCATCCGGACGAGATTGTCATATACCGCAAATAACGGCTTTTTCCGTTTGTTGATTTTTTCTGTCTTATGATTGTCCCTCGGCGGGCATTTGTTGCGTGAAATAGAGGTCGGGCATGACGTTTCTTTCTTCAATTAATATTTAACTCGATATTGGTTAAATATTAATTTTATTGCTCGCAGTTGCAGCAATTAACTTGTTACTAGTTAAATAATAAAATCTGCTTGTCTAAAGCAGTACAGTCCTCCACATTTCAAGTTAAATATTGCATTGGTTTCAGGGCCGCAGGGATGCCCTGATCGTCACATTGAACGGGAGATATCATGGCACGACAAGCCGCGAGCCGGACGAAATCCGCCACCGCCAGCACCAAGAAACAGGCGACAGAAGGACGCAAGTCCGCCTCTAAAATTTCGCAGGAGGATATCCGCAAATTTTATTGGGATATGTTGCTGATCCGCCGCTTTGAAGAGAAGGCGGGGCAGATTTACGGCATGGGCCTGATCGGGGGTTTTTGCCATCTTTATATTGGTCAGGAAGCCGTTGTGGTCGGAATGAAATCGGCGATTACGGATGATGATGCGGTCATTACATCTTATCGCGATCATGGACATATGCTCGCCTGCGGCATGGATCCGAAAGGGGTCATGGCCGAACTTACCGGGCGCGAGGGCGGCTATTCCAAGGGCAAGGGCGGTTCCATGCATATGTTCTCGCGGGAGGCGAACTTCTTTGGCGGCCACGGGATCGTTGGCGCTTGTGTTCCGCTCGGTACGGGCCTCGCTTTCAGCCAGAAGTATCAGGATACGAAAAATATCACCCTGTGCTACATGGGCGATGGCACCGTCAATCAGGGGCAGGTTTATGAGGCTTTCAACATGGCAGAACTCTGGAATCTGCCGGTTGTTTATGTGATCGAGAATAATGAATATGCCATGGGCACATCGGTCAAACGCTCCTCCGCCCAGACCGAACTCTACCGCCGCGGCGAAAGCTTCAATGTACCGGGAGAGCAGGTGGACGGCATGGATATCTTCGCCGTTGCCGAGGCCGGGCGTAAGGCCGTCGAGTGGGTGAGGAACGGCAAGGGGCCCTATATCCTTGAGATGAAGACCTACCGCTACCGTGGCCATTCCATGTCCGATCCGGCGAAATATCGCTCCAAGGAAGAGGTCAACAAAAAGCGGGCCGAGCATGACCCCATAGACCATTTGCGCCAGTATATGCTGGATAAAAAGGTGAATACGGAGGATGAGCTCAAAGAAGTGGATCGCAAGATCAAGGCGATCATCGCCGATGCGGTCGAATTCGCCCAGAATAGTCCGGAGCCGCAGCCGGAAGAGCTTTATACGGATGTTGTGGCCTGAGCGCCGATCAGCTTGAGAGGACAGAATAGATGCCAACTGAAATTTTGATGCCGGCGCTGTCGCCGACCATGACCGAAGGCAAGCTGGCCCGCTGGCTGGTCAAGGAAGGGGATACGGTCAGTTCCGGCGATGTCCTTGCCGAAATCGAAACGGACAAGGCGACAATGGAAGTGGAAGCCGTGGACGAGGGGACAATCGGCAAGATACTGATCGTGGGTGAAACCGACAATGTTGCCGTGAACACGCCTATCGCCCTGCTCCTGGAAGAGGGGGAGAGCGCGGACGATCTGGAGGATTTCACACCATCTGCCGCTCCGGCACGTGCTTCTGGAGACGCTGATGAAGATGAGGACGCGGCGGAGGCGGACCAGCAGGCTAAGGCCGATGTCGTCCGTGTCAGCAGCGAAGAGCCGCATGAAGCATATGATGCGAGTGGTGAAATCCCGGCGGGCACGGAAATGGTCAAGATGACGGTGCGTGAAGCGCTTCGTGATGCCATGGCTGAGGAAATGCGTAAAGACGATCGCGTCTTTGTCATGGGTGAGGAAGTCGCCGAATATCAGGGCGCCTATAAGGTGACGCAGGGGCTGCTCGATGAATTCGGCGCGCGGCGGGTCATAGATACGCCAATTACCGAGCATGGCTTTGCCGGTGTCGGCGTCGGGGCGGCCTTTCATGGGTTGCGGCCGATTGTCGAATTTATGACCTTCAATTTTGCCATGCAGGCCATTGACCAGATTGTCAACTCCGCCGCCAAGACACGCTATATGTCCGGCGGACAGATGTCGGCTCCAATTGTCTTTCGCGGGCCGAACGGCGCGGCATCGCGCGTTGCGGCGCAACATTCGCAATGCTACGCCGCCTGGTATTCCCATGTGCCGGGGTTGATCGTCATTGCACCTCATTCGGCGGCGGATGCGAAGGGCTTGCTGAAGGCCGCTATCCGCAATTCCAATCCGGTCATCTTCCTGGAAAATGAAATTCTCTATGGGCAGAGTTTCGAGGTGCCCGTGCTGGATGATTTCGTGCTGCCCATCGGCAAAGCGAAAATCGCGCGGCCGGGTGATGACGTAACCATTGTGTCGTTCGGCATGGGCATGCGCTATTCGCTGGAAGCGGCGGAAAAGCTTGCGGAAGAAGGAATTGAGGCAGAGGTCATTGATCTTCGCACCATCCGGCCGATGGATATGGACACGGTTCTGGCCTCCGTCCGCAAGACCAACCGTTGTATCACGGTGGAGGAGGGGTGGCCGCAAAGCGGTATTGGGGCCGAAATCTCGGCGCAGATCATGCAGCATGCCTTTGATTATCTGGATGCGCCTGTGCTGCGGATTACGGGCAAGGATGTGCCCATGCCCTATGCGGCCAATCTTGAAAAACTGGCCTTGCCGAGCGCGGCGGAAGTGGCCGAAGCGGCAAAAGCCGTCTGTTATCGCGATTAAGGAGGGCGACAATGCCGATTACCATTACAATGCCTGCCCTCTCGCCCACTATGACAGAGGGTAAATTGGCCAACTGGCAGGTGAAAGAAGGCGATACCGTCGCCGCCGGCGATGTGCTTGCCGAAATCGAGACGGACAAGGCGACAATGGAGGTGGAAGCCGTTGATGAGGGCACCCTTGGCAAGATCCTTGTTGAGGGCGGCACTGAAAATGTTGCTGTAAATACGCCCATCGCGATCCTGCTGGAAGAGGGGGAGGATGCCTCCGCCCTTGAGGGTTACGACGCGGGATCAGCTCCGGAATCTAAGAAAAATAAATCCGGAGACTCTTCGAAGAAAGACGAGACACCGAAAAAGAAAGTGGATGAAGCCGAGCTGGAAAAGGCGGGCACCACTGAGGCCGCCGAAGTCAAGGGAAGCAGCGGCCCGGCCCCAGTTACGAAGGAGGGGGAGCGTATATTCTCCAGCCCGCTTGCCCGTCGCATAGCGGCAGATGAAGGCCTTGATCTCAAGGCGATCAAAGGGAGCGGCCCGCATGGACGGATCATCAAGGCGGATGTTGAAAAGGCCATAGCCTCTGGCGGCGCCAAGGCCGAAACCGCGCCAAAGGCTGCTGCGGCCGCACAAAGCGCAGCGCCGCAGTCGGTAACGCCCCCGCCCGCCGGGGAATATGAGGAAATTCCCCTTACCAGCATGCGCAAGACCATTGCCCGCCGTCTCTCGGAAGCGAAGCAGACAATTCCGCATTTCTATCTCACCATTGATTGTGAGCTGGACAAGCTGCTGGCAATGCGCAAAGAGCTGAATGCTCGTTCCGATGAGTATAAAATATCGGTCAATGATTTTGTGATCCGTGCCTCCGCCCTTGCGCTGCGCAAGGTGCCGACAGCCAATGCCTGCTGGGGCGGCGATAAAATACTGCAATATAAGGATGTGGATATTTCCGTTGCCGTGGCCATTGACGGCGGGCTGATCACACCGGTTGTCCGCAAGGCCGATCAGAAGGGCCTCGCCACGATTTCAAATGAAATGAAGGAACTGGCGGATAAGGCAAAGGCCGGAAAGCTGAAGCCGGAAGAATATCAGGGGGGCTGTTTCTCCCTCTCCAACCTTGGCATGTATGGTATCCGGGAATTTTCCGCCGTTATCAATCCGCCGCAGGCTGCCATTCTCGCCGTGGGAGCAGGGGAAATGCGCCCTGTCGTCCGGGAGGGGGCCCTTGCCATGGCGACCCAGATGAGTGTAACTCTCTCCTGTGACCATCGGGTTATCGATGGTGCGCTTGGAGCGGAATTGCTCAAACATTTCAAAGGCTATATAGAAGAGCCGTTGACAATGATGCTGTAGAGTAGGAGATGGGTTATGAGTGAGTCGAAATTTGATCTGGTCGTCGTTGGTTCCGGTCCTGGCGGCTATGTGGCGGCAATCCGCTCGGCCCAGCTCGGCATGAAAACCGCGATCATCGAACGCGAGCACCTGGGGGGGATCTGTCTTAATTGGGGCTGTATCCCGACCAAGGCGCTGCTTCGGACCGCGGATATCTACACCCTGATCAAGCACGCCGATACCTTTGGTATCAAGGTGGAAGGCGCCTCTGTCGATCTCACGAAAACCGTTGCCCGCTCCCGTCAGGTGGCGGGACAGCTTTCCAGCGGAGTGCAGCATCTGCTGAAAAAGAACAAGGTGACGGTCATCGACGGCCATGGCAAGCTTGCCGGGAAAGGCAAGGTGGAAGTCACGAAGGACGGCAAGGCCGTTTCCACCGTCACGGCGCAGCATATCATTCTCGCCACCGGCGCCCGGGCACGGACCCTGCCGGGGCTTGAGCCGGATGGCAAGCTGATCTGGACCTATAAGGAAGCACTCGTGCCGGATGTCATGCCAAAGAAGCTACTGGTTGTGGGCTCCGGCGCCATCGGAATTGAATTCGCCAGCTTCTTCAATGCCCTAGGCTCTGATGTGACGGTTGTTGAGGTGATGGACCGCATTTTGCCCGTTGAGGATGAAGAGATTTCTGCATTTGCCGAAAAGTCTTTCAAGAAGCAGGGCATGACGATCCATAAGGGAACGACTGTTTCCGATCTGAAGAAATCCGGCGGCAAGGTAACGGCTACCTTTAAGGATAAAAAGGACAAAACCTCGAGTGATACTTTTGACCGGGTGATCCTCGCTGTCGGTATCGTCGGTAATGTGGAGAATATTGGCCTTGAGGACACCAAGGTGAAGGTTGAGAAGACCCATGTGGTGGTGGATGAATACTCCCGTACCGCAGAGCCTGGCGTTTATGCTATTGGCGATCTGACCGGCCCGCCCTGGCTGGCGCATAAGGCCTCCCATGAAGGGGTGATCTGCGTCGAGAAAATCGCCGGGGAAAAGGATGTCCATCCTCTTGATACTGGCAATATTCCGGGATGCACCTATTGCCATCCGCAGGTGGCCTCTGTCGGCCTGACGGAAGCGGCGGCGAAAGAAAGGGGCTATGAGATCAAAGTGGGCCGTTTCCCCTTTATTGGGAATGGCAAAGCCATCGCGCTCGGCGAACCGGAAGGTCTGATCAAGACAATATTCGATGCGAAAACCGGGGAAATGCTGGGGGCGCATATGGTTGGCGCGGAGGTGACGGAACTTATCCAAGGCTACGCAATTGCCCGCCAGCTTGAAACAACGGAGCTGGATCTGATGCATACGGTCTTCCCGCATCCGACCCTCTCGGAAATGATGCATGAATCCGTCCTTGACGCCTATGGTAAAGCAATCCATTTCTAGGGTATAAGGAAGAGAGTTTCTCATTCGAGACGATTGAAGGCGAGATGATGAACGAGATAACGCCAGTCAAGCGCGTACGCCATCCGGAAAAGATGAACCGCCCGGATAATCCGATCCAGCGCAAGCCAAGCTGGATACGGGTGAAGGCTCCTGTCTCGAAAACCTATCATGAGACGCGGGAGTTGATGCGCGGCCTCAACCTTACCACAGTGTGTGAGGAGGCGGCATGCCCCAACATCGGGGAATGCTGGGCGAAAAAGCATGCGACCATGATGATCATGGGCGAGATTTGCACGCGGGCCTGCGCCTTCTGCAATGTCTCGACGGGAAAACCCAACCCTCTTGATCCGTTCGAGCCGTTCAATGTGGCGACGGCGGTCAAGACCATGGGGCTGAACCATGTGGTGATCACCTCCGTGGATCGGGATGATCTCAAGGACGGCGGGGCGCAGCATTTCGCAGAAGTGATCCAGGCAATCCGCGAAGCAGCGCCAGAGACGACGATTGAAATATTGACGCCGGATTTTCTTAAAAAGCCGGGGGCACTAGAAGTCGTTGTTGCTGCAAAGCCTGATGTCTTCAATCATAACCTGGAGACGGTGCCGAAACTCTATACCTCCGTTCGGCCCGGTGCGCGCTATTATCATTCGCTGCGCCTGCTGGAACGGGTGAAGGAGCTTGATCCCAACATGTTCACCAAATCGGGCCTGATGGTCGGGCTTGGCGAGACGAAAGATGAGGTGTCGCAGGTGATGGATGACATGCGAGTCGCCAATATCGACTTCATTACCATCGGACAGTATCTGCAACCCACAGTCAAACATCACGCCATTGATCGTTTCGTGACGCCGGATGAATTTGCTGTTCTGGAAAAGCAGGCCTATGCGAAGGGCTTTCTGATGGTGTCCGCCTCGCCGCTGACCCGCTCCAGCCATCATGCCGGAGAAGATTTCGCCAAGCTGAAAACCGCGCGGGAGCGGGCAAACGCATCACGAACGCGCCCTTAAGTCGTCGGATAGCAAGTAGAGTATGCCAACACATGCCGAAAAGCGAGTTCTTCCCTACAAGCCGGAAGAGATGTTCGAACTGGTCGCCGCCATTGATAAATACCAGGAGTTTCTGCCTTGGTGTATCGGTTCGAGGATCAAGGAACGGCAGGAAAATATTGTCCTCGCCGATCTGGTGATCGGCTTCAAGCTGTTTCGCGAAAAATTCACCAGCCGCGTCACGCTTGATGAAGAGAATATGCGCATCGATGTCGAGTATATGGACGGACCCTTCCGTTATCTCAATAACCACTGGGAATTCCGGTCGCATCCAAAGGGATGCGAAATCGATTTTTTTGTCGATTTCGAATTCCGGTCCATGATCCTGCAAAAGACCATCGGAATGTTGTTCAACGAAGCGGTGACGCGCATGATTTCCGCCTTTGAGGCCCGTGCCGCTGAAATTTATGGTCCCGGCAGCACGGGGGCTTGATCAGGCTTAGTTGCTGAGAGCGTTGTCCAGCATTTCAAGTGCTGTTTTGACGGTGGCGAGACGCACTTCGGAACGGCCGATGTCACCATAGAGCATTTTGCGGTGTTCTTTGACGCCGCCCTCTTTTGTCGCGACAGCGAGATGGACAAGCCCAGCGGGTTTTCCGGGGGCGGCGCTGCCGGGTCCAGCAATCCCCGTTACGGCGACTGCGATATCGGTGCCCGAGACATTGACAGCCCCGAGCGCCATTTCACGGGCCGTTTCTTCCGCTACGGCACCAACACTCCGAAGTGTTTCCGTATTTACGCCGAGAACACGCGCCTTCGCCTTGTTGCTGTAGGTGACAAACCCGCGGTCAAAAACATCCGATGATCCGGCAATATCCGTCAGCGCGCCGCCGATCAGCCCGCCGGTGCAGGATTCAGCGGTCGCGAGCTTCCATTTTTTCGCCCGGCATTTCGCCAGAACTTCCGTTGCCAGTGCTTCTATGTCACTCTCAAAAATTCCCATAATAAACCCCTTTGATAAGTACCAGCAGAACCGACGCGATCAGCCCTGCCACATAATCATCCAGCATGACGCCGAATGCTCCCTTGACCTTGCGGTCCAGCCAGCCGATGGGCCAAGGCTTCCAGATATCGAGGAGACGGAACAGCGCGAAGGTGATGAGGATCATCACCGGGCTCAAATCCGCCGCATGGAGGGCGAGCCAGATGCCCGCCACCTCGTCAATTACCACCTCGCCCGGATCACTCTTGCCCGTCTTGTCGAGATAGATTTTCGTGCTCCACCAGCCGATGAAGAAGAGCAGGAGTGAGGCCGCACCGAGTGTCGGCGCGCCGTAAAAGTGAAAGATCAGAATACCAAAGGGCAACGCAGCAAGCGAGCCGACGGTGCCGGGCGCTTTCGGGCTGAGACCGCTCCAGAACCATGTGGAAAGGATGACGGCCGGATGCCAGAGGGGAAGGGGGGCTCGCTTGCCGTTCATTCGGGCAACCTCACGGTTGCGATGGCCTGGGCTGCCATCCCTTCGCCCCGGCCGGTAAAGCCGAGCCTCTCCGTTGTCGTGCCCTTGATGGAAATACGTTCCTCGTCCAATCGCAGAATGCCGGCAATCCGTGTCCTCATAGTGGCGCGGTACGGGCCGATACGCGGGACCTCGCAGATAATGGTGATATCCACATGGGAAATCATGCCGCCCCGTTTTGCAATCAATCCGGCAGCATGTTTCAGGAAAAGATCGGAGGAGGCGCCTTTCCATTCCATGTCGGAGGGCGGGAAGTGAGTGCCGATATCGCCATCGCCAATGCTGCCGAGCAGGGCATCGGTCAATGCATGAAGCGCGACATCCGCATCCGAATGCCCCTTGAGCCCTTTATCATGGGGAATATGAATGCCGCCCAACCAGACGCCATCCCCTTCGCAGAAGGCGTGCACATCAAAGCCGAATCCGGTGCGTATGTCGGTGAGGGGGCGGATAAAGGCGCGGCGCGCCCGTTCCACATCCTCTGCTGTCGTCACCTTGACATTGGCGGTATCTCCTTCGATGCGTAAAACCTCTATGCCTGCGCGCTCGGCAACGGCCGTGTCATCTGTCAGGGCCTCCCCTGCGAAGGTGCGATGGGCGGCGAGGATGGGAGCAAAGGCAAACCCCTGTGGCGTTTGCGCCGCAACAATGCTGTCGCGGTCAAGGGCGCCAGTAATTCGCTGCTCAGAAATGGTTTTCAGGCTGTCGGAAATCGTGAGGGCAGGGAGGACGGCCTCGGCCCCATTCGCCAGTGCGGCCAGTGTCCGGCTGATGAGATCATGACTCACAAAGGGGCGGGCGGCATCATGGATCAGGACAAAGCGGGGCCGCGATTCCAACAGGCTTTCCAGACCGGCGCGAACCGAATCCTGCCGTTCCACCCCGCCCGCAATCGGAGGCAGCAGGGAAAGGCCCTCAGTCGCCTTGTCATATAGTGCACGGTCGTCTTCTGAGATGACGATCTGAAGCTGGTCAATGCCGGGATGCGACAGAAACGCCTCAATCGTCCGGCGCAATATGGTTTTTCCTGCAACTTCAATATATTGCTTGGGAATATCAAGGCCGGTCCGGGCGCCTTTTCCGGCGGCGACAATAAGGGCAATGTTCGTCATGCGCCGACAATAGGTCGCAGCGGCCGATGGTTCAATAAAATTGACGATGTTGCATGAAACTGTTGCGGTGCAGTAAAGAGCTGGTTATATTGCCTATTTATTAGTCATAATATTTATTGCTTAAAAAATGGTCATCACTTTAGGTTCCATACAGATCGATCCACCGGTGTTGCTTGCGCCAATGGCGGGAATAACCGATCTTCCTTTCCGCCGCCTGGTCGCGCGCTATGGGGCCGGGCTTGTCTTTTCCGAAATGGTTGCCAGCAAGGCAATGGTGGCGGAGACACGGCGATCTTTACGTATTATACGGGCCGCAGATGATGACCAGCCGATGGCTGTCCAGCTTGCGGGCTGTGATCCCGACATCATGGCTGAGGCGGCGAAGCTGAACGAAGATATGGGCGCGCGGATCCTTGACATCAATATGGGATGTCCGGTGAAGAAAGTGACGTCCGGCATGGCCGGTTCCTCGCTAATGCGGGATTTGACGCATGCCGCGAAAATCCTGAAGGCGACCGTGGCGGCTGTTCGCATTCCGGTGACGCTTAAAATGCGGACAGGCTGGGATGAAGAAAGCCGCAATGCGCCGGAGCTGGCGCGTATTGCAGAAGATGTCGGCATCAGGATGCTGACGGTGCATGGCCGGACCCGTTGTCAGTTTTTCAAGGGAACAGCCGACTGGCGCTATATCGGTGATGTTAAGAAAAATGTTTCCCTGCCGGTGATTGCCAATGGCGATATTCAAAGTGTCGAGGATGCCAAAACCGCGATGGAACTGTCCGGCGCCGATGGGGTGATGATTGCCCGTGGCAGCTATGGCCGCCCATGGTTTGTGGCGCAGGTCGCGGAATATCTCCGTTCTGGCCATCATCTCCCCGATCCCGATCTTGAGGAACAGAGCTGCCTGTTACATGAACATTATGATGCGCTGCTGTCGCATTATGGAACAGATGTGGGGGTGCGCAATGCGCGCAAGCATCTTGGCTGGTACAGCGCCCGGCTTCCGGGCGGAGAGACGTTCCGTCAGCAGGTGGTCCGCCTGACGGATCCGGATCAGGTGCGTGATGAAATCGACCGGTTTTATGGTGGTCTGCAATTAAAGGAAAGCGCGTAATATGGCTCTGCCAAATCCCTTCAGCGGTTCGAAGCGCAAGAAAACCGAAGTTGATCCTCTCGCCATATTGAATGCGCTGCCCGATCCGCTGATCGTCATTGATGACGAGGGATATATCTGCATGACCAATCCCGCCGGAGAGGAGTTTTTTGGTCTTTCAGCGAAAAAACTCCTGAGAATGCAGGTGTCGGAACTTGTTCCCTTTGACAGCCCATTGATGGGGCTGGTCGCTCAGGTGCGTGAAATGGGGGATTATGTATCTGAATACGGGGTTGATCTTGGCACTCCGAAAATCGGCATCAAGAATGTCAATTTGCAAGTCTCCCGCCTATACGGAACGCCAAATGTCGTGGTGCAGATAGAGGAGCGAACCATGGCCGCCAAGATGGACCGGCAGCTCACCCACCGCGGGGCCGCGCGGTCGGTGACGGCGATGGCCATCATGCTGGCCCATGAGGTGAAAAACCCGCTCTCTGGCATTCGTGGTTCGGCGCAGCTTCTGGAAATGAATGCCTCCGATGCGGACCGGGCTCTGACGCGGCTTATCTGTGATGAAACGGATCGCATCTGTGCGCTTGTGGACAGGATGGAGGCCTTCTCCGATGACCGGCCCATTGATCGTGATGCCGTGAATATTCATGAGGTGCTGGAGCATGTGCGCCGGGTGGCTGAAGCGGGGTTCGGTCGCAATGTGACGTTCCGGGAGCAGTATGATCCGTCGCTTCCTTTCGTTTATGGCAATCGCGATCAGCTCGTGCAGGTGTTGCTCAATCTGGTGAAAAATGCGGTGGAGGCCGCACCGGATACCGGCGGTGAAATCACCCTTAGTACGGCCTATCGCCATGGTGTGCGTCTCGCCGTGCCGGGCGCGCAGGAAAAAGTGCAGCTCCCCCTTGAAGTCGGAGTACAGGACAATGGTCCAGGCATTCCGGAAGAAATCATGCCGCATATTTTTGATCCCTTCGTCACGACCAAAGCGGGCGGTAGTGGTCTCGGCCTTGCGCTGGTGGCCAAGATTGTCGGCGATCACGGTGGCACCGTTGAATTCGATGCGGCGGCAACAGGCAGCAAGGTGCTGATCCGGCTGCCTGTCTATAATTTTTTGAAACAGGAAACGGAATAACATGGCCGGAACAATATTGGTTGCAGATGACGATCAGGGCATCCGGACTGTCCTTGAGCAGGCGCTGTCGCGGGCGAACTATGTGGTCCGCTCCACAGGAAATGCCGCGACCCTCTATAACTGGGTGCTGGAAGGGATTGGTGATATCATCCTCACCGATGTGGTGATGCCGGATGAAAACGGTCTTGACCTGTTGCCGCGCATCAAGAAAGTCCGCCCCGACATCCCGGTGATTGTCATGAGCGCGCAAAACACCCTGCTCACTGCTATCAAGGCGACAGAGCGGGGTGCCTATGATTATCTGCCGAAGCCGTTTGACCTGAAAGTCCTGCTACAGGTGGTGGAGCGGGCGCTGTCCCGCCCGAAGAAAACAGCGAGTCGCTTCGGCAATGGGGAGGATGAGGAAGCTAAGACGCCGCTGATCGGTCGTTCTCCGGCGATGCAGGAAATCTATCGCGTTCTCGCCCGGCTGATGGGAACGGATCTTACCGTTCTAGTTTCAGGAGAAAGCGGCACGGGCAAGGAGTTGGTGGCGCGCGCCCTGCATGAGTATGGCAAGCGCAAGAACGGACCGTTTGTCCCCATCAATATGGCGGCTATTCCGCGTGAGCTGATTGAATCGGAGCTGTTCGGCCATGAAAAAGGGGCCTTTACCGGCGCCGATTCCCGCGCCATTGGCCGGTTTGAGCAGGCACAGGGCGGCACGCTGTTTCTCGATGAAATTGGCGATATGCCGATAGAGGCGCAGACGCGGCTGCTGAGGGTGCTGCAACAGGGCGAATATACGACCGTCGGCGGGCGGACAGCCATCAAGACGGATGTCCGGATTGTTGCCGCGACCAATCGTGACTTACGCCAATTTGTCCGACAAGGGTTGTTCCGGGAAGATCTTTACTATCGCTTGAACGTGGTGCCTCTCCGCCTTCCGCCGTTACGGGAGCGAACAGAGGATATTCCCGATCTAGTGCGGCATTTTCTGGCTCAGGCGCGGGATGAGGGGCTACCCGTCAAAAGCATCGACAAGGAAGCGCTGGATGCTCTCAAAAAACATAAATGGCCGGGCAATGTGCGGGAGCTGGAGAATCTGGTCCGCCGTCTTGCCGCGCTTTATTCCGATGATGTGATCAATCTTTCCGTCATTGACCAGGAGTTGCAGCCGCAGGAGATTGCGGGTCCTGAAGAAAACCGCAGCGAGGAAGAAAGTCTCGGCATGGCGGTGGAGCGGCATATCGCGAAATATTTTGCGGCCCATGCAGGCGGATTGCCGCCCCGCGGCCTCTATGAACGGGTGATCCGCGAGGTGGAAAGGCCCTTGCTGTCGATCTCTCTGGAGGCGACAAACGGAAATCAGATCAAGGCGGCCGATTTGCTTGGTGTGAATCGTAATACGCTGCGTAAAAAAATCCGGGAACTTGATATTCAGGTTGTACGCGGCCTCAAGTGATGCTTAAATGCCACAATGTGGTATTTTAAGCAAAATATTGATCCTGCCGGTGACGTACATGGCGTCCATAGGTCGGCATGATCAATAAAGCCGGGGCGTAATATGGCAGGGCAGCAGCAGGGGAGCGCGAAGCCGCCGTTTTCCTTAATCCGCTGGACGCGAAAAATCGGTCTCGGTCCGAAAACATCGTTCTTTGTGGCCATGTTGGCCATTCTGAGCGGGATCGCCACTTATAAATCGCTCACCATCGACAATCCGACCTATACCCGCATCCTGTTGATTGCGGATGTTGTGATTGTTGTCATTCTGGCGGTCATCATTACCCATAGGCTGATCAGAACATGGCGCAAAGGTCAGATGGGCGGCTCTGGCAGTATGATGCACCGGCGTATTCTGCGGCTGTTTTCCCTGATTGCCGTGGCGCCAGCGCTGATGGTCGCTCTCTTTTCGGCGCTTTTCTTCAATATCTATTTCCAGAAGCATTTTTCTGATCCGGTGAATATGGCGGTGTCCGAATCCATCGGCGTCGCCAATGCCTATATCAAGGAACATATCCAGAATATTCAGTCGGACGCACTCGCCATGGCCGCGCAGATCAACCGCGCCCCGACACAGGTTTTGGAAAGCCGCATACTTTTTGAAAATTATCTGAGCGATCAGGTGGTTGCCCGCAATCTCAGCGAAGCGGTGGTCATGGACAGTAATCAGAAGATTATTGCCCAGTCGGAATTCAGTTTTGCGCTGGAGTTTGACAAGATCAAACCGGAATCCTTCAATGACGCGCGTGAACGGGAAGTGGTTATCACCACCAATGAGGAAGACGACCAGGTGCGGGCGCTCATCCGGCTGGACCGGCTGCTGGACGGGTTCCTGTATGTGGGGCGGTATATCGAGCCGCGGGTCCTGGCTCATCTGGAGCGCACCCGGGCGGCGGCGGCGGAGTATGAGGCGCTGAAAGAAGAAGGTTTCGGTATCCAGATTCAGTTCGCCCTCATCTTTTTTATTATTTCGCTGATGGTCGTGCTGTCGGCGGTATGGTTCGGCCTTGTCATCGCTTCGCGCCTTGTCGGCCCCATTGAAAGTCTCGTTAAAGCGGCGGAACGGGTGCGTTCGGGTGATCTGACGGCCAAGGTTGATGAAAGTCGCGCGTATGATGAGATGGCGATGCTCGGCCGTGCCTTTAACCGGATGACGGAGCAGCTTGCCGCGCAGCGCCAGGAGCTGGAGGAAACCAATATCAAGCTGGATGAACGCCGTCGCTTTACAGAGGCTGTATTGTCTGGTGTTTCTTCGGGCGTGATCGGTCTTGACAAACAGGGAGTGGTCCATCTGCCAAACCGTAAGGCGATGGAGCTTCTGGGGGTGTCAGAGGGGGAAATAACCGGCCGGCCTTTCATTGAAATCCAGCCACAAATGGCAGGCCTGCTTGAAGAAATTCATGATCGCCCCTACCGCGTCGCCGAACGGCAGCTACAGGTTGCGTCGGGGGAAGGATATCGTCATCTGCTGGTACGGGCGGCGGCGGAGATATCAGAGGGCGGCATTCAGGGGTTTGTCGTCACCCTTGATGACATTACCGACCTGGTTTCGGCGCAACGCATGGCGGCCTGGGGGGATATCGCGCGGCGTATTGCTCATGAGATCAAGAATCCGCTGACCCCGATCCAGCTTTCGGCGGAACGCATAAAGCGCAAATATGGCCGACAGATACAGAATGATGTGGAGATATTCAACCAATGTACCGATACCATCATCCGGCAGGTTGGCGATATCGGTCAGATGGTCGATGAATTTTCTGCTTTTGCCCGGATGCCGACGCCGGAATTCAAACCCGAAGACCTCGGCGAATTGGTGAAGCAGGCGGTTTTCCTGCAAAAAATTGCGCATCCGGAAATCGACTATCTTTTCGATGTACCGCGTGCGCCAATGATCTGTTCCTGCGACGCGCCGCAGGTCAACCGGGTCCTGACCAATCTGTTGCAGAATGCCGCCGATGCCATTGATGGGCGAGACGGAGCGCCGGAGAATTTGCCGCGTGGCCGGATTGATGTTGTTTTGCGCAGTACGGCGGACGAATTCGTTGTCGAGATTACCGATAATGGACGGGGTCTGCCGAAGGAGAATCGCAATCGCCTGACCGAACCCTATGTGACGCACCGAGAAAAGGGAACCGGTCTTGGCCTTGCAATCGTCAACAAGATCATGGAAGAACATGGCGGAAGCCTTACGATGACGGATACAGAAAATGGGACCGGAGCGTTCATCCGTATTGCTTTTCCCGTTTCCGAAATCCGATTGAAAACAGGAAATGACTGACAATGCCTGCTGATATTCTGATAGTCGATGATGAAGCCGATATTCGCGAACTTGTAGCCGGAATCCTGGAAGATGAAGGGTATGAGGCAAGGATGGCGGCGGATAGCGACAGGGCGATGGCGGAAATTGCCCATCGGCGCCCTGGCCTCGTTATTCTCGATATCTGGCTGCGCGGCAGCAAGATGGACGGTATAGAAATCCTTCAGAGCATCAAGAAGGAACATGCCGATTTGCCGGTACTCATGATTTCCGGGCACGGCAATATTGAAACGGCGGTCCAGACAATCAAGCTGGGCGCCTATGATTTTATTGAAAAACCGTTCAAGGCGGAACGCCTGATCCAGCTTGTCGAGCGGGCCCTGGAAGCGATACGGTTACGCCGCGAGGTGGCGGAGCTGAAAACCAGGGGCGCTGAGGTGATGACGGATCTTATCTGTCGCTCCCACCTCATGCTGCAACTTCAACAAGCCATTGAAAAGGTGGCGCCAACCAATAGCCGGGTGTTGATTACCGGCCCGTCTGGTGCTGGCAAGGAAGTCGTCGCCCGGATGATTCATAACCGTTCACATCGCAAAGATGGTCCGTTTGTCGTTCTGAATGCGGCCATGCTGGCGCCGGAACGTCTTGAGATTCAGCTTTTTGGCGTTGAGGATGGGCGGATGAATTCCGTCAAGGGAGCGCGGCGTGGTCTTCTGGAGCAGGCGCATGGCGGAACGTTGTTTCTTGACGAAATTGCCGATATGCCACTAGAAACACAGGCAAAAATCCTTCGTGTTCTGGTTGATCAATCCTTCCAGCGGGTTGGTGGAGCAGAGAAAATTCGCGTTGATGCGCGGATTGTCTCCTCTTCCAGCCGTGATTTACAGGAAGAAATGAGTGCCGGCCGTCTGCGGGAAGATCTATATCATCGGCTGGGAGTCGTCCCCGTTTCTGTGCCATCGCTGAAAGAAAGACCCGAGGATATCGGTCCGCTCGCTCGCTATTTTGTCGAACGCTTTTCAAAAAGCGCCGGATTGCCGCCTCGCAAAATCGGTGAAGATGCCATTGCTATCTTGCAGGCGGCCAGCTGGCCCGGTAATGTCCGTCAGCTCAAGAATGTGATCGAGCAGATTATGATCCTGGCGACAGGAGATCGCACGTCACCTATCAATGCGGCTATGGTGCCCAGCGATGCGGGGGCGGTACACTCCATCATGAACGGACAGAATGATCATACGGAAATCATGTCGCTTCCCTTGCGGGAAGCGCGGGAGCGTTTCGAAAAGGAATATCTGGAGGCCCAGATCAACCGGTTCGGTGGCAATATTTCCCGTACTGCTTCATTCGTGGGTATGGAACGATCAGCGCTGCATCGTAAATTGAAGACCCTCGGGGTTGGTAACGGAGACCGCAAGCGGCCTTTTGAATAACCGGGAGCTGAAAGGAAGTCCATGAAAGTCATTATCTGCGGCGCCGGTCAGGTCGGATCGAACATTGCCCGGCAGCTTGCACAGGAAAATAATGATGTCACGATCATTGACCAGTCGCCCGAGCTGGTGCGCAAGATCGGGGATGCGTTAGATGTGCGGGCCATGCTGGGCCATGCCTCGCATCCTGATGTGCTGGAACGGGCAGGGGCCTATGACGCCGATATGCTGATCGCCGTAACCTATAGCGACGAGGTGAACATGGTCGCCTGTCAGGTGGCCCATTCCATATTTGATATTCCGAAAAAGATTGCCCGCATCCGCTCTCAGGATTATATCAATCCGCTCTGGGCGCATCTTTTCAGCCGCGAGAATATGCCCATCGACGTGATCATTTCACCGGAAATCGAGGTGGCCCGGGCCATCGAACGACGTCTTAAGGTTCCCGGCGCCTTCGATACGGTTTCCTTCGCCGAGGGAAAGGTGCAGGTGATCGGCGTGCGGCTCGATGAGAGCTGTCCCATCGTCAACACGCCGCTGAAGCAGCTGACCGAACTGTTCCCCGATCTCAACGTGATCGTGGTCGCGATCTATCGCGATGGCAAGATGCTCGTACCCGCCAGCAATGACCAGATGTTTCCTGGGGATGAGGTATATTTCGCGGCTGATGCCAATCATGTGGCGCGGGCCATGCCGCTGTTCGGTCATGAGGAGGTCGAGGCGCGCAGTATCGTCATTATCGGGGGCGGCAATATTGGTCTGCATCTGGCTCAGTTTGTCGAAAAACAGATGCGAAATGTTTCACTCAAGCTGATCGAATATAATCGCGCCCGCGCCGAACGGATTACCGATGATCTGGAACGAACGGTGGTTCTGCACGGCAGCGCGCTGGATCCGGATCTGTTGCAGGAGGCCAATGCCGCCCATGCGGAAACCATTGTCGCGCTGACCAACGATGACCAGGTCAATATCCTTTCCTCCTTGCTGGCCAAAGGGCAGGGGACGAAAACCGCAGTGACGCTGATCAATAATCCGGTATTTGGCAATCTGGTGACCACGCTCGGCATCGAGGTGGTGGTCGATCCGCGGGCAACAACGGTGTCAGAGATTCTTCGTCATATTCGCCGTGGTCGTATCCGAGGGCTGCACTCCTTTCGCGATGGAGCGGCCGAGGTGGTGGAGGGAGTTGCCCTTGAAACCTCGCTGCTGGTTGGCAAACCCCTGCGGGAGATCAAGCTACCGCCCGGAACCATCATCGGCGCGGTGATCCATGAGGACAAGGTTCTGATTCCACGTGGCGATTCGGTGATTGAAGCCGATGACCGGGTGGTCATATTGGGGCTAAGAGATGCCATCCAGAAAGTGGAGAGCATGTTCTCGGTCGGGCTTGAGTTCTTCTAGGCCGATGCAAATCGTTCCTGTTTTTACCATTGTTGGCTGGGCGATTTCCGCTCTGGCGTTGCTGATGCTGGCGCCTATTGCGTATTGTCTTCTCAAAGGGGACACGGAACTGGCGCTGAGCTTCTGCATTTCTGCCCTTGTTACATTGTTCGTCGGCGGGGGAATGATTCTCGCGATGCGTCGGGACTTTACCAGTCTTGGCCGGCGTGAGACTTTTTTGGCGGCGACGCTGATCTGGATCACCGTACCGGCCTTTGCCGGGCTCCCTTTTTATCTCAGCGATGCAATCCCCTCCGCGACCAACGCCTATTTCGAGGCATTGTCTGGTTTTACCACCAATGGCGCAACGATCATTGCTGACGTTGCGGCACAGCCACGGGCCATTCTCCTCTGGCGCAGTCTGCTGCAATGGACCGGCGGGTTTTCCGTCCTCGTCTTTCTATCGATCCTTGCCGGTGCCCTTAATTTGCCAGGCACAAATCCTTTGACGCGAGCGCTTGCCAAAAGTACGCGCCGACCGGTCACCCAGCGGCTGGGCTATGCAATCCTATCGCTGTTCAAGATCTATACGCTGCTGACGGCGATCTGCATTCTTGCGTTGTGGTTTTCAGGGATGACCGCCTTTGATGCCGTTTGCTATGGATTCGGAACGTTGTCTACCGGCGGCTTCATGACGGGCAACGCGGATGGGATACTTTTCTCAAACCGGGCCATTGAGGTGGTGCTGATGATCTTCATGGTGATCGCCGCCATTAATTTTTCATTTCACTGGTCTTTTTTCAATGGTGACCGGCGATCCTATTTCAATGATCCGGAATATCGCTATCTATTGGCGGTCATAGTGTTCGGCAGCCTGTGCGTTTTTTTACTGATGTCGATACAGTCAGATATGCCGATACTGGTAAATCTGCGTTATGCGGTCTTCAATACGGTTTCGGCTGTAACAACAACGGGTTACAATATGCCGCCCGTGACAGATGCGGGCGCGCCCTACTGGCCGCCGGGCGCATTGCTGGTAATTTTACTGCTGATGACCATCGGCGGCTGCACCGTTTCGACGGCGGGCGGTATCAAGCTGATGCGGATCAGTATTCTTGCCAAGCTTGCGGGATCGGAAATCAGTCGCCTCAGTTATCCCAGCAGTGTTTCGGTCATCAAATACGGCAACCAGAAGGTGGAGCGTGAACAGCTTCTTGCCGCCTGGGTTTTCTTTCTTCTTTACTTCATCAGCATTGTTCTGGTGACGCTGCTGCTCTCTTTTGACGGCCTGGATATGCAATCGGCGATGACCCTTGCCGTGACGAATCTTGCGACGGCCGGATCGGCCGCACAGGCGCTTATTCCGGAAGTCGTGATGGGAGAGGGTAAATTTATCGGCTATGACGCCTTGCCGCGATTTTCGAAATGGATAATCTGTGTCACCATGCTGATCGGACGGCTGGAGTTTCTGGCGGTCCTGTCGCTTCTCAATCCGGCCATTTGGCGGCGGTAAAGGGGGAAAGATGTCGAGAATTGCCTATGTGAACGGTCGATATGTGCCGCATCAGGACGCGGCCGTCCATATTGAGGACCGGGGCTATCAGTTCGCTGACGGCGTATATGAGGTTGTCACCATCGTCGGCGGGCGGATGATTGATATGGAGGGCCATCTTGATCGGCTGTGGCGGAGCCTTGGCGAACTTCACATGGCCGCGCCGATGAAGCGCGAGCCTCTCAAGATGGTGATGCGGGAGGTGATCAGGCAAAATGGCATTACGAACGGAATAATTTATCTGCAGGTCTCTCGCGGAGTGGCGCCCCGCGATCATCCGTTCCCGAAAAACACCCCTCCGTCACTTGTGATGACGGCGAAAAGGCTATCCATGGAGAAGGCAGCGAAAACGGCTGAGCAGGGGGTCGCGGTTGTTACTGTACCTGATATCCGTTGGGCGCGACGGGATATCAAATCGGTTTCCCTGCTACCTAATGTGCTCGCCAAACAGGCGGCAAAAGAACAGGGGGCCTATGAAGCCTTTCAAGTCGATGAGGAGGGCATGGTGACGGAGGGCAGTTCCACGAATGCCTGGATTGTCACGGCGGCGGGCAATATTGTCACCAGGTCAACCGGAAATTCGATCCTTGCGGGTATCACGCGAGCGTCGCTCATGCGGGAACTGAAAGCGGAAGGAATCAGCTTTGAGGAAAGGAATTTTTCGGTAGATGAGCTCCTCAATGCGCGGGAGGTTTTTCTGACCAGCAGCACCTCCTATGTTCTGCCGGTTGTAAAAGTCAATGAAAAGGTGATCGGAAACGGCCATCCTGGCCTGGTTACCCAAAAGCTCCGGGCATTATATGAGAAATTTATGTCGAAAGAGGCCGGCTGAATTATGCCGGACAATAATGGTAATTTTGCTTTTTTTACCGATAATGTAAATTGTTGCAATTTTCGCGTTATAATGCTTGAGTTTGCAGCTAGAAATCCTTATGTCAGGGAAACTTTTTGCCGAACGAATGCGTAAATAATAAAACAGACCGGGATAATAACGTAAAAAGGCGAGAACAACGTAACAGGATAGACGAAAGATAATTCGAGATGGGTGCTGAAAAGTCGCAGAATGTACAGGACGTTTTCTTAAACAAAGTACGCAAGGAAAAAATGCCGGTAACGGTATTTCTGGTTAATGGTGTAAAGCTTCAAGGGTCTATCAGCTGGTTCGACAATTTTAGTGTGCTGTTGCGCCGTGACGGTCATGAGCAGCTCGTCTACAAGCATGCCATTTCAACCGTAATGCCAGCAGGACCGATACAGCTTTTTGATCCTTCAGCTGACGGGTAAAGGAACTGGTCAGACGCGCATGTTTGAACGCCTGATATGAATGAACAATCAGAACGCGAGGGATTGCGTTCGGGGGAGAGGGCGCTTGTCCTCCATCCCCACATCAAGACGGGGACAGAGAGCCGATTGCGCGATCCGGCAGGCTGTCTTGAAGAAGCGGTATCCCTGACGGCGGCGATCTCTCTCAAGGTTGTACATGCAGAAGTTGTCCCGCTCGGCAAAGCCCGGCCCGGCACCTTGTTCGGAGAGGGAAAAATCACCGAGCTTGGCGATTTTATCAAACATTCCGATATTGATGTGGTGATCATTGATGGGCCGGTGACACCGGTTCAGCAACGCAACCTGGAGCGCCGCTGGCAGGTGAAGATTGTTGATCGCACGGGACTTATTCTTGAAATTTTTGGCGAACGGGCGCAAACACGTGAAGGCTCCCTTCAGGTTGAACTGGCCCATCTCAGCTATCAGCGCACGCGGTTGGTGCGTTCCTGGACGCATCTGGAGCGGCAGCGCGGTTCGCTCAGCTTTATTGGCGGCCCCGGCGAATCCCAGCTTGAAATCGATCGTCGTCTGATTGACGAGAGGATCACCAAAATCAAGCGTCAGCTTTCATCCGTTGTACAGACCCGTGAGTTGCATCGCGCCAAGCGGAAAAAGGTGCCATATCCCATTGTCGCGCTTGTCGGCTATACCAACGCCGGGAAATCGACCCTGTTTAACCGCATGACATCGGCGGATGTGTTTGCAAAAGATCTGCTGTTCGCGACGCTGGATCCGACCATGCGGCGGGTGACGTTGCCGGGTGGGCAGCCGGTTATTCTTTCCGATACGGTGGGCTTTATTTCCAGCCTGCCGACGGAACTGGTCGCGGCCTTTCGCGCGACGCTGGAAGAAGTGCTGGAGGCGGACCTCATCGTTCACGTGCGGGATATCACCCATATGGATACAGAGGCGCAGCGTCAGGATGTGCTGGATGTTCTGAAAAAGCTCGGCGTTGATACGGATGATACGGAAATGTATCTGGAGGTTTTCAACAAGATCGACCTGTTGCCACCGGAAGAGAAGGAGCAGATTGAAAACAATGTCCGGCGGGCAGAGGGAAAGGTGGCAATCTCCGCCGTAACGGGTGAGGGGACGGAACGCTTCCTCGCCCTTATCGAGGAACGGTTGACGGCGCAGCAAAAGGTGATGGAGCTGGACATCCCGGCCAGCGACGGGGCCACGCTGTCATGGGTCTATCGTCACGGGACTGTGTTGGAGCGGGAAGATCGCGACGATAAGGTGCATATGCAGGTGAAATTTTCACCGGAGAATCTGGGTCGTCTTGATAAAATTCTGAAAAATATTGAGTAAATATATGACTTATATGTGTTTTTTATCCTGAATCCTGATTTTATTCCAGATTTCATCCATTTCCTCAAGATTGCTCTCCGCGGGTGTTTTTCCTTTTTCTGAAAGGGCTTGTTCAATAACCTGAAAACGACGGATGAACTTTCGGTTGGCTGCCCGCAGCACGGTTTCGGGTTCAAGGTGGAGGTGGCGGCCAAGATTGGCCATCACAAACAGCAGGTCGCCATACTCTTCGGCAATGCGGGCTTCGCTCCCTTGAGTATCGATTTCCGCCTGCAATTCACCGAGCTCTTCACGGATCTTGTCAAGCACCGGCATGATGGATGGCCAGTCGAAGCCGACGCGTGCGGCGCGTTTCTGCAACTTCACCGCGCGGGTAAGGGCGGGTAGCGTCTCTGCCACTCCATCAAGGGCAGAGGAGGGATGAAGGGCGGCATCCCTGTTGGATGCGCTTTTCATGGCCCGTTCACGTGCCTTTACCTCTTCCCAGGCAATGGTTTGCGCCTCAGCCGTAGCAATATCCGCCGTGCCGAACACATGGGGGTGACGGCGGATCATTTTCTCGGATATGGCTCGCACCACATCGTTAAAATCGAAATGGCCGGCCTCCTTCGCCATTTGGGCATAGAAAACGACTTGAAACATTAGATCACCCAGCTCGTCTTTGAGTTCCTGCATATCGTTGCGGGCGATGGCTTCCGCCACCTCATAGGCTTCCTCGATGGTATGTGGTGCGATGGTCTCAAAATTCTGTTCCAAATCCCATGGGCACCCGGTTTTTGGATCTCGTAATATTTCCATTATTTCAATAAGTTGAATAATATATTTTGAATTTCTGGATGAAGTCATGAAAGAGGTCCGTTATGTACAGAACGAAAGGCGGCCGGATTAGGGATTTGCTTTCCTTGTGGCCATAAGTAACATGGATCGGCCGGTAACTTCACGGATTTTGTATGAGCGACGAGAAAAAAAGCCGACCGAAAAGACCTCCGAAATTTGTCGAACCAACGGAGAGATGGCTGCGCGATCAGGCCTTGCGTTACCTAAATCGGTTTCCGGCGACGCGCCGTAAAATGACCCGACATCTGATGACCAAGGCGGGACCTCATGCGGCGCATTTCAGCATGGATAAGGCGATGCTTTCAGCGGATATCGAGAAAGTCGTCGCAAGCCTGGTAAAGGCGGGTTTTATCAATGATAGCGAATTTGCGGCCAGCAAGGCGCGGCTGCTGCTGCGGGATGGGCGATCGGTCGCACAGATCGGTAATAGGCTGCGGGAGATGGAATTTACTGAGACGGACCGGGAAAGGGCCGTTGCGGAGCTGGGGGAGGATCAACGTGCCCTCGATCTCAAATCCGCGGCGCGCTATGTGAAGCGTCGGCGTTTCGGGCCTTATCGGAAAGGCGCGACGCAACGCAATCAACGGGACAAGGAAATGGCGTCTCTCGCACGGCAAGGGTTTTCCTATGATGTGGCCGCGCGTGTTGTTGACGCAGACAGTATTGTGGAGATTGAGCAGCTAATTTTTGGTCCGGAAGGCGGCTCCAACAATTGACCATCTGCGCGCTAAATGCCTTTAGATTTGCAAAGGCAAAGAGTGTGTCTGCAATTCAAAGAAAACAATGCCATATTCATGGAGCAGGTGGGGTTTTTGGTTACTATAATGCTTAATCCTGTTTACGCATAATATATATTATGGAAAATATTGGATAGGTATAAAGGTCTGTATAGGCCCCCTCACATATGAAAGCCCCTTGAGGCCGTTTTCCAGGGGGGTATTAGAGAGGCTGTCTAATATCGGAAAATGCACTCAGTCTTACCCAATGCCGTATGACGATCAGGATGGCGGCTGAAGGCTGAAAAGTGTCACGCTATTATGACCATGCCGTCATAGGCTGGCTCGACACCCGTTGGCAACTCACGCTGCAAAGTCCGGTAATCCAGATCCACATGCATATTGGTCAGAACCGCCCGGCGTGGTTTCAACCGTTCAATCCATTTAAGCGCGGTCTCCAGATTGACGTGCGTTGGATGTGGCGTGTAGCGCATGGCATCGACAATCCAGGTGTCAATTCCTGCCAGTATCTCGAAGCCCCGATCATCGAGATTAACGAGATCATTGGAATAGCCGATTGATCCCATGCGAAAGCCAAGGCTGGTGATAGAGCCGTGATCCTGTTCAAACGGAATGAAATCAATGTCGCCGATGCTGAACGGTCCATTGATATAATGCTCTTTCAGGATGGCGGGATACGGATTGCCATCAAGTTGCCGGAAACAATAGTCAAATCGCCGCGTCAGGATATCCAGTGTTTTCTGATCGCCCCACACATTAACCCGCTCCCGGTTGCGAATGGCCAGGACGCGCAACTCGTCTATCCCGTGGCATTGATCGGCATGTTCATGGGTCCAGACAACGCCGTCGAGCCGATCGATACCAGCATCCAACAGCTGTTCGCGGATGTCCGGCGAGGTGTCAATCAGCACCTGTGTTTGTTTGTTTTTCACAAGGATGGAACAGCGGCGACGGCGGTTTTTTTGCTCTTGCGGGTCACAGGCGCCCCATTCATTACCAATGCGCGGAACCCCGCCAGAGGTGCCGCATCCGAGGATTGTTACCTCCATTAAAGTTTCCGTTCTATCTTATTGAAAAGTTTGAAAAAATTGTCTGTTGTGATGCTCGCGAGCCGATCAGTATCAACGCCTTTCAGTGCGGCCACCTGTGCGGCCGTATGGGCAACGAAGGCCGGCTCGTTTGTTTTGCCGCGCTTCGGTACTGGCGCCAGATAAGGAGAATCCGTTTCCACCAACAACCTGTCCAGCGGAATTTTCCGCACATGATCGCGCAGTTCTTCCGCCGCCTTGAACGTCACAATTCCGGAAATGGAAATAAAAAAACCAATTTCCATTGATTTTTCAGCGACTTCCCATCCAGAGCTAAAGCAATGTATAACCCCGGTAAAGGGCCCCTGCCCGTATTCGTCCTGCAGGATGTCGATGGTATCCTGATCCGCATCGCGCGTATGAACGATGAGCGGCAGGCCGGTTTCTCGCGCTGCGGCGATATGCTGGCGAAAGGATTTTTTCTGCAATTCCCGCGGGGCATGTTCATAGAAGTAATCAAGCCCCGTCTCGCCGATGCCGACGACCTTGGGATGCGCGGCAAGCTCAATCAGCTTCGCCGTAGAAACCTCATCATTTTCGCTTTCCGCCTCATGGGGGTGGACGCCGACAGAGCAATGAATATCATCATACCCCTCAGCGATGGTGCGCACGGCGGTAAACTCACGGAGTTTCGTACCAATGGTGAGCATATGGCCGACGCCTGCCGCCCTCGCCCGTGCGACGACGTCGTCAAGCTGGCTGGAAAGCTGTTCGAAATTCAGATGGCAATGGCTATCAACTAACATTACAAATATAATATTTCCGGGTTATCCACCCATGCGTTCTACATTCAAAAACAGGTTGAGGACAACCTGTTTACGGTCCAGATTGATGGAATCCGCTTTTTTTATCAAGTCATTGCCCTTTTCCCAGAGCGTCGACCAGTCGGAAGCAGCATGCCGGGCCATCATCCGCCGCATGATTTCCTCTTCCCCCGCGACAAATGATAACCCTTCGAAATTTGCGCTTGCGGCACGAACAAGGCGGGTTAACCACCAGGGATATAGCTCGCAGATACTGCGATAGACGGTCTCGGCATCCCTCCCCCCGCCGCTGTCGGCAAGCGTATGCAGCCGCTCCGCATCCAGTTTCGGATAGTCTCTAAATATATCGAGGAAGGCGGCGAAGATATCAAGCCCCTTGGCTTCCAGCAGGCTGAAGGCCTTGCCGGGACTTCCCTCCGCGAGAGTGAGCAGCATGTCGATCTGTTCCGGGGACAGGTTTTCCGTATGGCTTTCCAAAACCTGGCGCATCTCCGTACCCGCCAGCGGACGCAACGCAAGCTGACGACAGCGCGAACGGATGGTTGGCAGTAGCCGCGCCGGGGTGTGAGAGAGCAGCAGGAACAGGGTTTTCTTTGGCGGCTCTTCCAGGATTTTCAGGATCGCGTTGGCGGCATTGGCATTCATTTCATCGACCGGATCGACAATGACGATACGCCAGCTCCCCTCGGTCGCTGTAAGCTGGAATAACGGGCTGAGCGCCCGCACTTCATCGACGCGGATGACGGAGAAGAATTTCTTTCCCTTGGCGTCATATTGGCGGCGCAAAACGGCAAGGCCAGGGTGCGCGCCCGCCCGGATGAGGGACAATGCCGGATCATCTGCAGGGACCTCCAGACTTTCCGGTGGGCCGCCGAATAGTCCCCCTCCCCCCTCAGCGGCGTTGCTCAGCAGGAATTTCGCGGCGCGGTAGGCGAAGCTCGCCTTGCCGACGCCCTTGGCACCGGTAATCAGCCAGGCATGGTGGAAACGACCGCTGGCAAAATTATCAAGAAAGAGTTTTTCGGCTCTTTCATGGCCGATCAACCGGTCCGTATCCTGCGGATGTGGATAACCGGCGAGCCGATCCGATTGCGGCAACTCACTCACGATAGCAGCCGGCCTTTTACGATTTCATAGATTTCCTTCTGGATATCCTCCACCGGTTTCAAGGCGTCGATAACAACACAGCGCGCCGGATTTTTTGCGGCAATTTCAAGAAACCCGTCGCGTAGCCGGTCATGGAAGGACAGGTCCATTTTCTCGAACCGGTCTTCACCGTCGTGCCGTCCACGGGTGCGGTTGAGCCCCTCCTCCGCCGGAAGATCGAAAATAAAGGTGAGGTCGGGGGCAAAATGCCCGAAAGTGAAATCATGTATGCGCTGCACGGCCTCCACGCCAAGGCCGTTACCATAGCCCTGATAGGCCATGGTGGAATCGGCAAAACGATCAGAGATAACCCATTTTCCAGCGTCCAGCGCCGGCCAGATGGTCAGGCGCAGATGATTGCGCCGCGCGGCGTTGAAGAGAAGTGTTTCGCCAATGGCGTCCCAGCGATCGACCTCCCCGGTTACCAGCAGGGTGCGAATATCCTCCGCACCAGGGGCTCCGCCCGGTTCGCGGGTCAGCAGGCAATCAATCCTGACGGTATCCAGATATTCGGCGAGTAAGCGGCTCTGGGTCGATTTCCCACTGCCATCGCCGCCTTCAAAGGTGATGAAACATCCCGTCCCTGACCGCCGTTTCATAGGGTCTTGCCGCCTTTCCTAATTTACGGAGGGGCCGAATACGAGGTAGTCGATTGCCGATGTCAGCCGCTTGAAAAGTCCCGGCTGGGCAATATCCTCAGTTGCAACCAGAGGAACGGTGACCGTTTCCATCTCCGGCGCGGAAATAACCAGCTGGGCCACCGGCGTGCCCTTGATGATGGGGGCCGGAACCGGTTCGTTATAAACGACCTTCGCGGTCATGGATTTACGCGCCTGACGGTTCATTGTGACTGTCAACTCCTCTTCCACTGTGAGAGGAACGGTGTCCTTGTCGCCGAGCCAGACGCGCGCGTTATCCACGACATCGCCCGCCTTGAAGAGGGCGTAGTTATTATACTCGCGAAATGCCCATTCCATCAGCCGCTCGGATTCCCGGCTGCGTTCGCTGGCGTTGTCAAGCCCGTGGAGGACCAGAATGATGCGGCGACCGTCCCGCTCGGCAGAAGCGACAAGCCCATAGCCTGATTCTTCAGTATGACCGGTTTTGAGGCCGTCCGTCCCGTTATCCTTATAGAGGAGCGGGTTGCGGTTGTCCTGCTTGATATCGCTGAAGGTGAATTCCTTCTCGGCAAAGATGGTGTAATACTTGGGAAAATCCTGTATCAGATGTTGCGCCAGTATTCCCAGTTCGCGGGCTGTCATGCGATGGTCCGGATCAGGCCAGCCGGTGGCATTATGAAAAGTACTTTTCGCCATGCCGAGTTCGCGCGCACGGGACGTCATCGCTTCGGCAAATGCTTCCTCCGAGCCGCCGAGCCCTTCCGCCACGACGATGCAGGCGTCATTGCCGGACTGCACGATAATTCCGCGCAACAAATCGCTGACGCTGACACGCGTGTCCACCTCGACAAACATTTTAGAGCCGCCCTTCTTCCAGGCTTTTTCGCTGACGGGCAGGGTATCCTCCAATTTGAGGGAGCCTTCTTTCAGCCGTTCGAAGACCATATAGATAGTCATCAGTTTACTCATGGAGGCGGGAGCCATCAGATCATCGGCGTTCTTCTCCAGAAGTACGGCCCCCGTATTCATATCAAAAATATAAGCTTCCCGCGCGGCTGTCTCAATCGTCTCCGCCTTGGCGACTGTTGCAAGCAGCGCGAAGGAGAGGAATAGCGGGGTGAAAATCCGGGCAAGTTGAGAGGTCCTGCATGTCATTGCGCTTACGCTTTCTGTCATCTTCAGTTCCGTATCCTGGTGTCTTGTCAGCATGGAGCGCTGCTTTTTGATCCCTGCTCCATATCGCCGATTTATGGCCCGATCAAGGCCGGTTATTCAATAATTATCCGCGCGTCCCTATGACCGGTGTTGAGCAGATTGACCAGCATTTCATCTGCCTCATTGATATTGGCGACAGGGCCGACCCGTACCCTGTAAAAATCCTGTCCGTTGATCAGCACCTGGCTTACCTTGGCTGGACCAAGGGAGGCCAGTCGTGCACTTAGTATATTGGCATTATTGTAATCAATAAAGGCACCGGCCTGGATAAAAATCTCACTGTCGCCAACCGGCTGCATGGTGACCCGTTCACCGACATCCGACGTCGTTCCGGTTGACGCTGAGGCAACCTGCACGTCTGCAGGCCTGGCCGCCGGTGCGGCTGTGGGAGATGGCAGTGAAGCAACCGTCGGGACGGCGGCCGCTTTTGCATTCGGCGGGGGCGCCAGAGTTCCGGCCTGAACAACGGCGCGGGGGGCTGCCGCCACATTATTCTTCTCGCTTTCCGGCGTCACTGGCTTTGCGGCGATGGTCGTCTCGCCAAAGTCATTTCCGCCGCCATTGATCACCTGCACCCGGACTTTCGCCGTGCCCTGATTGACCATATCGAGGAGCTGCGCCGCGCGGTAGGAAAGGTCGATGATGCGCGAATGGGCGAAGGGACCACGGTCATTCACTGTCACGATAACGGAGCGACCATTCTCCAGGTTGGTCACCCGCACATCGGTTGGCAGAGGTAGCGTTTTGTGTGCCGCGGTCATGTGGTGCATGTTATAGGTGGCGCCATTCGCCGTTTTCCGGCCGTGGAACGGCTCGCCGTACCAGGAGGCAATGCCTGTCTCATCATACCCCGGATCGGCTTTCGGATAATACCAGATGCCGTAGACCTGATAAGGGTTGCCGAGTTTCGCCTCGCCCCGATCTATATCTCCAATGCTCGCCGTTGTCGTTGCCGGGGAATTGTAGGAGGAGTTCAGCCTCTTTGCGCCATGGCTGAGCAGGCTGACTTCGGCGCAGCCGCCGAGCAAAAGCGCCGTCGCCACAACGGCAAGTAAACCGGATTTGGGGAGTATTTTAAACATTCTTCAACGAACCCTTTACGCTACGCAACAACGGACGCCATGTCAGTCGTCTCCGATTCTGTCGGCGAGAAAGCCGACGGACATGGCGAAATAGGTGGACCGGTTCCACTTCAGAATGGTCCGGTAATTGTCATACACAAGAAATGTCTGGCCATCGCCGCCTTTTGGCTGCACCAACGAACCGACAAGCTGACGTCCGGGGAGTGAGGCGCCGCCCGCTTTGCGAACGCCGAGAGCGTCCCATTCGGCCATGGGTTTCGCGACCTTGAGGTCGATCAGAGACGTATCAAAGCTTTTCGGAAGCGCGACCTCCCTGCCCCATGTCTGGTCATACTGCCATCCTGAACGGGAGAGATAGTTGGCGGCGGAGGCAAAAACATCCGCTTTCGTTGACCAGATGTCCCGTTTGCCGTCCCCGTCATAATCGACGGCGAAATTGATGAAGCTCGAGGGCATGAATTGTGATTGCCCCATGGCGCCGGCCCAGGATCCCTTCATGTCGTCTACGGCGATATGATCCTCATCGAGAATTCGCAGCGCCAGCAGCAGTTCACCCCGGAAATAGTCGGCCCGCCGGTTGTCATAGGCAAGTGTTGTCAACGCATTGATGACACTGAAACCGCCGGTATAGCGGCCATAACGCGTCTCGACCCCCCAGAGGGCGACAATAAAACGTGGCTGCACGCCATATTTTTCGCCGATTTCGGTCAGCAGCGCGCGGTTTTCGTTGAGCAGCGATTTGCCCGTATCAATCAGGGATTGCGGCAGGCGCTGCGCCATATATTCCTGGAAGGTCTGGACGGTTTCGGGCTGTTTGCGGTCAAGAGAAACGACTTTTTCAACCAGCGTTACATTGGCGAAGGCCGCCTCGATGGTTTCAGTGCTGATGCCTTTTTCACGCGCTTCCGCTTTCAGGGTGGCGAGCCAGGCCTCGAACGGTTCCTTCGCGGCCTGAAGAGGCGCGGGCATGGCAAGAAAAAACAGGCCCAGTATAGGAACAATCAGATTGCGTGCAAATTTCTTTGCCATAGGTACTCCACTTTACTCATTAACCCTTTTTGCCATAATCAGCGCGGATTGGCAATGTTTTCGGCGGGAAAACCCCTTCCCTCGCGGCAATTTGAAGGGGCGTAAATAAAGCACCGATGCGGCTATTGAGAATATCCCGGATGTCTCGAAAGATATTGACAGTATTTCACGGGAACTTTAAACGATCAGGACCGTTCGGGAACAGCCGCCAGGAGATAATTACCCCGGCGCATCGCGTTCCCATTTTGCGGAGGGTTGGCAGAGCGGTTGAATGCACTGGTCTTGAAAACCAGCAAGGGTGCAAGCCCTTCCGGGGTTCGAATCCCCGACCCTCCGCCATTTCGTTGGATACTGTACTTCCTCTCCGGATATCAACGTCATTGAACGCATGTATCCGCTGCGGATTACCTTAGCGGTAATTGTTTCCATTCATGAGCTCCGGTTAACTCAGTCTCGCCAACTTCAGTGAGCTAGGAGAATTGATATGACCGCTTATGCAATCGGCTGGTTGAGGGATATCGTCCAAGGACCGGAAATCGTTCGTTACATCGAGGAGATTGACGCAACACTGGCGCCATATGGTGGGAGGTTTCGCGTTCACGGCAGTCGTCCGCATGTAATTGAGGGAGAATGGCGTGGCGATTTTGTTTTGATCGAGTTTCCGTCCATGGAGGCGGCACTCAATTGGTACGCGTCCGAAGCTTACAGCGCTCTAATTCCGCTGCGGGCGCGGAACAGCAATAGCGTCGTTTTCCTGATTGACGGCGTAGACGAGACATATCGCGCCACCAACCTCCTGAAACACTTGCAATCGCTCGACAATTAGCACCGGGCCTGCGTCGTCGTTAAGGGGGCCGGAGGGGAGGCCTCTCACGCATACGCGCCCCAGCCATGCCAGGTGAAGGCGGAGAAGAAGGGAGAGATACCTTGGACGCCGGCTTCCTGCAGCATTTGCATGGCTTCCGCTGGCTTTCCGCAACTCTCCAGAAACTACTTCGGTTCGGGGATGGCTTGTTCCGTCTTCTCATTCTTCTTTTCTTCTCGATTTTACGTCTTCAAAACGGAGATGGAAATCTTCACTGAGCTGTTTCAGCGTAATCTCATGAAAACGGCGGAGAAGCTGCGCCTCCGCCTCGCGGAAGCTGCTTTCAAGCGCCCCATTGACCGCCTGCTCGACAAGGCAGCCGGGCGCCACATTACGAAAGCCGAGTTTGATAAGCGATGGGCTGCCGATGGCGCGATAGATATCCGCAAGGGTGATGTCATCGAGATCGGCGGCAAGGCTCCAACCGCCGCCATGCCCCTTTTCCGAGCGGACATAACCCGCGTCACGCAGGCCCGCCATGATGCGGCGAACCACCACAGGATTGCTTGGCATAACCTGAGAGAGAGTTTCTGATGTGACAGGGCCGTCAAACTCCGCCATATGCAGAAGGATGTGCAGAATATCGGAAAGGCGATTATCAGTTTTCATGTAACATATTTAATTACATTAAAATGAGGAAAGCAAGCCTTGTGTTGAACAGCGAGAGGGATTTGGAAAGACGTTGCTTTGCCTAAAACCCCAGGGGATGGCGGGCGGCGAATGAGGCGTTGAGGAGCGACAGGCCGATGGCGATCAGCAGGACTCCGCCGCCGAGAGCGGCAAGATTGCCGACAACGCCCCAAAGGACACTGCGTCCTTCGGTAAACGCAATCGCCTTCTGACGTGCGGCAATAGCGAGATAGGCAATGAGCGCGACGGCCGCGCCGGTCCCGACAGACATGGCCGTGACGGCGGCGATCCCGGCAAACGGCAATGACAAGGCCCTTGCCAGTACCAGCACCAGAATGGCGCCTGTGCAGGGGCGGAGACCGATGGCGAGGATGACACCGATCGCGCCGCGAATATTTTTCACACTGGCGATCTGTTCGCCGCTCGGCATATGCTGATGGCCGCAATGGGCGCAGTCTTCCCCGTCCATATGGACATGATCATGGTCGTGAGAATGCATAACATCCGATCGCTGTCTATGCCCTATACGGCTTCGTCGCCACAGACCGCGGAGAGTGCGCAGCGCCAGCAGGGCACCGATCAGGGCCACCAGCAGAAAACTGATCCGCTCACTCCAGCCGACGGCAGCGCTGGTTTCCCGTGGGAGCCATCCGGCAAGGTAGATCAGCCCATAGACCAGCAGGATGGCGACGAGGCCCTGACAGAGGGCAGCAGCAGTAGCAATCAGGGCGCCACGCCTGATCTGGTTGCGATGGGTCAACAGATAGGTGGTTAGTACCGCCTTGCCGTGGCCTGGGCCCGCCGCATGAAAAACGCCGTAGAGAAAGCTGATGAGGATGAGGGTGGTCGCAACGGCCGCACTGCCGCTTTCCTGTAGTTGACCAAGCGATACGGCAAGCTGTTCATGCAAGGAGCGCTGCTGGGTGAATATCCAGGCGGTGATGTTGGACCAGAGGCCGGGCTCTGGTCCCGTTCCAGCGGCCATTGCCTGCGGTGCGGCGATGAGAAGAAGGCTGATGATAAAAAGAAAAGCGCCTATTCGCCGGGACACAGCAGCCTCACATTTTCGGCGAATACGCGGCCGAGGCCCGTGGGTCCAGTTTGCGTCGCATCGAGCATGGCGGCCTCGGCGATGGCGGCGGGGGTCGGTGTCGGGGCGATCAGACGATAGTGGCAGCCGTCCGGTGCGCCGGTGAGGCGGACGGGGTCTTCCACCTCCGCATGCAGCATGTCCACATAATAAGTAGGATCAAAAACGCTGTAGGAGAAGCGATCCCCTTGCGCGGGAACCGGCCGGTCGAAACGGGTGGTGAAGGTCATTTCCAGTCGGTTTCCTTCCATTCGGCTCGACCTGTCTTCAATTGCCGTAACGGTGAGTGTTTCATGCCCGTCCCGTCCTTCGGTGAAATAGCCATATTCCTTCAGATGCTCCAGATTGACCGTCATAATCTCATCAAGGGCAGCTTGAATGGGCGCGCCGTCCGCCCCTTTTTCCATTCCTTCCAGCGCGAAAGCCGTATAGTAATCATCAAAAAGCCATGTCTGGCGCAGACCGGTCACATTGCCCGCCTCATCGAACAGAATATCAACAGTGATATCGGCCCAGACATGGGGATGAGCGCGGGCAAAGCTCATCGGCAACAGCAGAAGCAGGCAACAAGCAATGAGCAATAAACGCATAAAGGCTTCCTGTTAATCACGGGTGCGGTACCGGATGCCCGGCATTCATATTCCCTAGATAGATCAGCGGGAAGCTTTCGGCAACAGCAAGCGGCAGACCCGTTATAATCGAGTGGAGCCGCCTGCCTGCATTCAATCACCTGTTATCATCAGAAACTGACAGAATAGCCAATCAGCGCGCCGATGCGATGGTTCTTTTCACCCTCTTCCTCCTGATACTTATATCCGGCGCCGACGGTGAAGCCATTAGCAAAGTTATAGCTGAGCGATGCCTGATAGATTTCGCCGTTCATATCTTCGTCAGGGTCTGTCGGATTGTCGTTATGGATATGGGTGTAGGTGGTACCGAAATCCCAGGCGCGGTAACTGAGTTCCATGCCCAGGGTGCTGTAAGTTTGATCATGGGGTGCTTCGCCATGCAGATGGTCGATATGTACCATCTCGCCTAGCACACGCCCGCTCCAGTCTGATGTAAATACATGTCTGTACTGGCCTGAAACTGTATAGCGGCTTTCCGCCTCCTCATCCCCTTCCCCTTTCGCCAGACGGGCAAAACCGAGACGGTAGGAAAGTCCTTCAGGGATATCGCTTTTCAGGGAATAAAACCCTGATCCGCCGAGCGAGACAGCGAAGGAGGAGAAATCTTCCGTATTCGAAACACCGCCATCGCTTTTATGGGTGACACCACGCTGATACAGCACAGAATTGGAGAGAAAGGTGGTATCGGCGAAAAAGCTGCTGACATCCAGCCGATGGGTACCGAAGTCTCCGGCATTGAGTTGCGCATAACCGCCAAGGCCGATTTTTTCGCTGACAAGATATTCATGAGTAACCTGATATCCGTAGATGCCCGGCATGGTATGTTCATCGAAGCTGATAACGGGATCGAATTTACCCGCATAGGCCCCGAAATGATCGCTATCATAATTGACGGTCAGACTGCGCACATAAAGGGGCGTATCTTCAAAGAAACGATCGCTGCCATCGGGACCACCGCCGCCGCCGCCATGGTCATGACCGGCCGGCTCTCCTTCCAGCATGACGTTTGAGTTAACGGAAAAACCATTGCCGAAGACATAGCCAAGCTCCAGATGCGAATGGGTGTAGGCCTCGTTGATTTCTTCGTCGGACTCAGCGGCTTTATAGACATGATCCATGAGGATGGTTGCATGCAGATGACCATAAAAGCCGCGATCACTATGGCTGTGGTTGTGATCATGAGAATGACCGTGGTGATGATTTTCCTCTGCTATGGCGACAGCAGGCAGGGCGACCAGCGCAAGAGAGGGGATCAGGGAGAGGAGTTTCATTTGTCATTGCCTTTATGTTGATAAATGTTATAACATAACAATAACAAAAAAAGAAGGCTGTCAAGACCCGATCCGACATCGGGTGAAAGCAGTTACCCTTGCGGTTGAAATGGATCTTCATGCTCAGATTATAAGTTAACTAAATATAGCAGGTATCTAAATGAAAAGAGTTTTACTATTTATATTATTCTCTTGTTTGACGCTTTCCGTCGCGCGTCTCAGTGCGGCGGAACAGTCCGAAGTGATGACGACGATTGCGCCGCTGCATTCTCTCGTTCAGGGGGTTATGGGCGATAGCGGCAGAGCGGCATTACTGCTGGAGGGCACAGCCTCCCCGCATGATTTCCAGTTGAAACCGTCTCAGATGACATTACTGCAAAAGGCGAAAATTATCTTTTACATTAGTGATAATCTTGAGGTTTTTCTTCTTCGGGCGCTGGATGCCCTGCCCGCCTCCGCGCAGGCTGTCGCCATGGCCGAACAGGACGGTATGGTGCTGCTGCCCATACGCGAGGGCGGAGCATGGGAAGCGCATTCCCATGAAGGCCACTCCCATGAAGGCCACAGCCATGGCGAGGCGCACAGCCATGATCATGCGCATGACCACGGTCACAATGATCCGCATATCTGGCTGGACCCGCAGAATGCTATTGCCATGGTGAAGGCGATCACCAAGGCTCTCTCTGATGTGCATCCGGAAAACCGCTCACTCTACAAGGCCAACGCGGTTGCGCTGATTGGAAAAATCGAGGCAAGTGATGCGAAGGCGGCGGCACGCCTTAAATCGGTGAAGGCCGTGCCCTATATCGTTTTTCACGACGCCTATCAGTATTTCGAAGCCCATTACGGCCTGACGGCAGTGGGATCGATCACGTTGGATCCTGCGCAGGCGGGGTCGGCGAAACGCCTTTCAGAACTGCGTGAAAAAGCGTCAGAAACGGCCGCCCGCTGCATTTTCCGAGAGCCGCAATTTTCAAGCCGCCTGTCCAGTACCGTGGCGGAAAATACAAATATGAAACTTGGCACTCTTGATCCGCTGGGAGCTGACCTTACGCCGGGGGCGGATCTTTATCCTGCTTTGCTGGACAGGCTTGCAGTGGACCTGGCCAATTGCCTGCAAGATTGAGAGGTTAAAGACGGAGGCGGTTCAAACTCGGTCTACCGGAACGATGATCGCTCCCTCCTCCGTCATTTGCCGGAAGGCGCGGACGCCGAAACCGGCGGCGAGGTTTTCCGCCGTCAGGACATCCGCGGGAGGACCATCGGCCGCAATTTTCTTCTCATGCAGCAGGACAAGCCGGTCGCAGTGTCGGGCGGCCAGCGTCAGATCATGCATGACAACGATCAGACTCATCCCGGAGTGTGCGAGCCCCTGCAGCTTTTTCATCACATCGATGGCGTGACCGGGGTCAAGGCTGCTGGTGGGCTCATCGGCGAGCAGGATGGCGGGATTTGACGCCAGCGCCCGCGCCAGCAGCACGCGGGAACGCTCTCCGCCGGAAAGCTGACTGATCGGTCTTTCCGCAAATGCCAGCACATCGGCGGCCAGCATGGCGGCGTGAATGGCGTCCTGGTCTGCGGAGGTAGGCATTTGCCGCCATTTGTGATGCGGTAGCCGGCCGAGAGAAACAACCATCTCCACGGTGATATCCCAAAAGACGGTCCCGCTCTGCGGCAGGTAGGATAGATATTTTGCCCGTTCTCTTACCTCCATCATGGCGGCGGCGCGGCCCTGAAACAAAATGTTCCCGCTTGTAACGGGGAGCAGCCCGGCGATGGCCTTCAGCAGGGTCGTTTTGCCAGAGCCATTGGCGCCGATGAGGCCGACAATCTCCCCCTCGCCGACCTCAAGCGTGATATTTTCAAGCACGGAGCGCCGTCCGTAAGCGACAGAAAGGGAGTGGACCGATAGCTCGCTCATGATATCCGCTTCCGTTCCCGTAAAATGAGATAAAGAAAGAAAGGCGCGCCCACAAGAGCCGTCAGCACACCGAGCTTGAGCTCCCGGTCCGGAGACAGCAGACGGACCGCGACATCGGCAATCAGCATCAGCGCGGCCCCGCCAAGGGCGCTTGCAGGCAGCAGTGCGCCCGGGCGGTTGCCGACAAAGCGGCGAAGAATATGCGGTACTACCAGGCCGATAAAGCCGATAGCTCCCGCCACCGATGCTGCGGCGCCCACGGCGAGGGCCGTGCCGATGATCAGGCGGTTTTGCACGGATTGCAGATTGAATCCAAGGGTCGCCGCCGCTTCCTCCCCCAGCGTCAGGGCATCCAACGCCCGACTGGTGGTGAGCAGAATTGCCCATCCGGCCAACATAAAAGGAGCGGAAAGCCAGACATGATCGAAACTGCGATCTGCGAGGGATCCCATCATCCAGAACATGATTTCCATGGCTGCAAAGGGGTTTTGCGCCATGTTGAGGGCCAGTGAGGTAAGCGCGGCTGCGAAACTTGTCACGGCGACACCGGCGAGGATGAAGCTGAGCGGGCTGCCGCCGCGCCCGGCGAGAAGTTGTACGATCACTACACCGAGCGCGGCGCCGATCATGCCCCCAAGCGGCAGAGCGAAAGCGAAAAGGCTGGCAAAGCCGAAATAGAAGGCAACCACCGCGCCAAAAGAGGCAGAAGCGGACACGCCGATAATTCCGGGTTCGGCCAGCGGGTTGCGTAAGAACCCCTGCATTGCGGCGCCGCTAAGACCGAGCGTCGCCCCGATCAGCAGGCCAAGGATAGCGCGGGGCAGACGGACTTCCTGAAAAATAAGAAGTTCAGTTCCCTGCTCACTTTCTAAAAGGAGGTTGAGAAGGTCGGGAAGCGCGGTGACCGACCGGCCGACCAGCAGCGATGCCATAAAAGCCAGCAGAACAATAACGCCGAGGAGCGAGAGGAGAAACATCTGTTTCCGGGCCCTGCTATTGTTTGCGTCATTCACTATTGCTTCTCCACCTGTGCGCCACGCGGCTGAAAATTGGTGCGCTGAAATTCATATAGGCTGGCGATGGCATTGGCCACCAACGGTGTGCCGCAGACCCACGCCGTACTGCTTATATCGTTATGGAGTTTGCCCCTGAAAGCTTTTTGCAGCGCCGGGTGGCGCATTTTCTCTGTGGCAAGGGACGGATTATCGCCGCCCGCCCCGGTGATAACAATGTCCGGCGCGGCGCGGATCAGCAGCTCGATAGGAATTTGCCCATTCCCGGGGATTTCCAGTTCTCCGGCAAGATTGCGAAAGCCGGCGGCATGGACGATCGCCCCGGCAAGGGTGTCATCGCCGGATGTCAGGCCGTTTGCCCAATAGAGCGCCGCAACAGGCGCATCTTGTGCAAGGGGATGTTTGGCTCGGGGCGGCAGCGCGGCATCAAAACGTTCGATCAGTCGGGCGCCCTGTTCTGTCTCCCCGATGGCGCGGGCGAGCCGTTTTATATTCCGGCGGATATCATCGAGATTATGGGCGAGAGGCAGTTCAAGGACAGTATAGCCGAGCTTTCTCAGCAAAAAGAGTGTCGGCTGGGTCGTAAATTCCCCTGCAAGGACAAGGTCCGGATCAAGGCGGATGATTTCCTCGGCAGAGCCATAATTGACAGGGTACCGCTTGGCGTCCTCCGCCATGGCGGAATTGTCCGGATCGCGCGCAAGAAAGCTTAGGGAGCGGATATTTTCCGGCTCGGCAAGCTGCATCAGAAGTTGATCTGTGCAAACATTCAATGAGACGATACGCTGGGGCTTTGCCTCCCCTTCCCCCGGGTATGCGAAAACCGCGATGAGGAGAAGCAAAGCCCCGCCGACGCGGGAAAATATCCCGCGCAGCGGCATTTTAGTATGGGCCGAACTTGAATTTAAAGCCCGCATAAACCGCGGCGCCCGGTGCGCCATAGCCATAAACCTCCTGATATTTCTCGTTCAGCAGATTTTCTCCGCGCAGGAAGAATTGCGCCCCTTCGGCAAAATCGTAGGAGGCGGCGAGATTGACCAAGGTGTAATCATCGAGTGTAACGGTACGGGTTGCAAGCGGGAAGAAGCTGTCATAGACAACGTCCTTCTGTTCGCCATTATACTGGACACTGAGATTGATGTTGGCGGGCCGTTCAAACACATCAAAGCTGTAATTGCCGACAAGGCTGGCGATATGTTTTGCGCGGCGGGTCAGCTCCACGCCGCCTGAATCCTTGCCATCCGTATAGGTATAGGTGGCATCGAAACGCAGGTTCTTCACCGGTTCCGTCGAGGCAGTGAATTCAATGCCGTCGATCTTGCTGGTCCCTGCGACATTGACGGCAGTATTCCCGCTTCCCGTAATCAGGTTTTTGATGCGGTTGTTGAAATAGGTCACATCGAGGATCAGCTTGTCATCAAACAGGGCCTGTTCGACGCCGGCATCCCAGCCGTAGCCTTCCTCCGGTTCGAGGTTGGGATTACCGGTAAAGCCCGGTGTGGACCCATAAAGATCGAACAGGGTCGGATTTTTGACGGCACGGCCGTAACTGCCATGCAAACGGGTGCCGCTTTCATGGAAGAGATAGGCGGCGGTGCCGCGCCAGGTGACCTGATCATCGAACAGCTCGTCATTATCATCATAGCGCAGCGATCCGGAGAGGAACAGGCTGTCCCACAGGCTGACGCGATATTCACCGGTATAGCCGTAGTTGACGACACTGACCGTATTGGGACCGGAGAAGCCGCTGTAGGTATACATTTCTTCTTCTTCGCGCTCCGCGCCGAAGCTGAGCGTATGACCGGCATCTGCAAAGCTGGGCGTCTCGAAGTTGAAGTTGGTCAGATAGTCATATTTGATGCGGGTGCCGTCGGATATATAGGTGGTTGTGCTCGCGCCATCCTTGAAATCCGTATCGTCGCTGGTGTAGGCGGCGCGCAGCATATGATCCCAGGCACCGTTCAGCAGGGTCAGCTTGCCGTTTACCATGCCGTATTTCTGTTCTGTGCTGGACCGGTCGCCACCGTCGGCCGCCCCGACGACAACGACCGAGGAATCGGCATTGGCATCGCTGTTGACAAGCATCCCGACGGCATTGAATTCCAGATTGTCGATGGGACGGAATTTCGCTTTGATACGCGCGGTGGTGTTGTCGTATTTATCCTTTTCCCAGTTGCCGTTGCGTTCGTCGGCCACGGAAACGCCATCGGTCAGGAATCGCTCTATCGTACCGCTCAAGGCGAATTTATCTGCGCCGTAACCAACGCTGGCCAGGGCGCTTTTGGTGTTGAAAGAGCCCATTTCTGTCCGCGCCGAAGCGGTAAACCCCTTCTCCTGTTCCTTGGTGATGATATTGATCACGCCGCCAATGGCGTCGCTGCCATACAGGGAGCTTTGCGGCCCGCGTAGAACCTCGATCCGTTCAATCCCGGTATTCAGGAGATTGTTGAAATAATATTCTGAGGTGGAGGCCGGGTTGTTCATCTCGATGCCGTCAATGATCACCAGCGTCTGATTGCCTTCCGCCCCGCGAATGCGCACCTGTGTTAGCTGGCCAGCCGGACCGCTGCGGTTGACGGCGACGCCCGGGACATCGCGCAGCACGTCGGAAATGACCCGAACCTGACGCTGTTCCAGCTCTTCTGCCGTAATCACCGTAACGGCGCTGCCGACTTCCTTGGCGGCGGTTGGTGTCCGGCTGGCGGAAACGACAATGGTGTCATCCAATTCCGCAACAGTTTCCTGCGCATGTGTTTCAATGGGCGTGGCCGTGACAAGAAAGGCTCCGGCAGCGAGGCAGCCATAAGAGACAGAGCCTCTCAGTTTTCGTAGTGTTTTTTCTTTTCCAGAGATGTCAATCATTGCTGATTCCTCTTGCATAACGAACGATGAGCAAGGCAAACAGCAACACTGCCGCTTGCGCCTGACGACGAAGAGACACGATGCCGACGAACGGGCGCATTGACCCCGGCGGGGGCAATAAAAATCCACAATGGTTCAGGAAAAGTCATCCAACGCCCGAACCCCGACAGCAACGCATTTCTGCGCGTCACCACAAACGGGAATCCGTTCCGCATGCACACCCCGTACAGCGGCCGAGCGACGCTTGCAATGGCAGGTCTCCTGGCTCACAGGTCATAATGTTTCCGGCCTTCCCAGTTTCCCCAGTGGCCTTTTGGAAGCACTCTCTGCTTACAGTTGCGGGGGCAGCCAGGGCGTTGGAGCGTGGGCCGATTGGCCACCTCCCTTCCCTGTTCCCTTTCTCATCCCTTGCGGGAACCATCGCTCGCGCCAAATTGCATCAGCTTGAAAGTGAAGTCAAGCAGGGCTTTCGCAGGATTGTCCGTTTTCCGTCGCGCTGGATATCGCAGGCCGGAACGGGCCGTTTCGGGCGGCTTACCTACGAAAAATCTTCACATAACTGCACAAAATTCGTGACGTTTCTGGAACAGATGCGTTATGACATTATATATTGCGAATAATTCTTAATTGCATTTAAAGGATTTCCTTATGAAGCCCAATCCGGATTTTTCCCCAGCCCTGCTGCGAATGAAGCTCCCCACCCCCCGTAAGGTGACGGTGAAGCAGGTGACCGATCTCAGCCCGCGGATGCGCCGGGTGACTTTTGTTTCCGATCAGTTTGATGGTATTGAGAGTCCCTTGCCGGGCGCGCATATCAAGCTTTTTTTTGTGGCGGAAGATTTTGACTGGACCACAATGGATATCGCCACAATCCGTAGCAGTGCCCCCGGCCGCACCTATACGCCCCGCGCACTCCGGCCCGAGTCTGGCGAAGTGGATGTGGATTTCATGCTGCATGGCGATGGCGTTGCGGCTAACTGGGTGGCCAATGCGGCTCCGGGGCAACATCTGGTATTTGCCGGACCGCGCGGTGGTTTCTCACCAGAGGAAACGGCGGACAAGTTCGTCCTTGTCGCGGATGAGACTGCCATACCGGCCGCCTCGATGATCCTTGAAGAGGCAGGAAACGACCGCATTCTTAAAATCATTCTGGAGGTTGAGGATCGTCAGGAAGAACGTCCCCTGACTGATCGCGTCGTCCATCATCCGCTTTGGCTGCACCGGTCGACGGCGGGGAATACGGCACCTGGAGATAAGCTGATAGGGGAAGTCTGCCGCGCGGCGGAAGAGCATCCGGACGCCTTCTGGTGGGTTGCCTGTGAATCTTCCATCATGCGGCGTATCCGCGAAACTCTGCTGGCGCGGTATGAAATTGCGCCGGAAAAAATGTTGACGCGCGGTTACTGGCTGAGACAAAGGGTAGATTATCCCGATAATGATTATGGCGACAATGCCGCTAAGGGGCATGGATCTCTCGCTCCGCATCGCCGTGCGTATCCTAACGATAAAACCGACGGATGACATCTGTCAGGTAAGGCATTTGCGTCGCTGCGACCATTTACCGCGCAGAAACATCGGCATCTGCGGCTTGTCGCTATTGTCATGATTATGCTATGACGGGCCGCTATATTGAAGGCTGTAGATTGTTTCGGGTGCCTTAACTTCAAGCGCGGTTCTCTGGCGGGGGCGTCGGCGCGGTCCGTTGACGGCGCAAGTCCGGGTGATTTTAACTGCAAGATATCGTTATCAAAGAAGAGTGAGGAATATGTCTGCTTGGAAATTTTGCAAATGCCTGTCATTTGCTGTCATGGCGATGGCAATCAGCCTCGGCCCTGTTATCACTCCAGCGCTTGCCGCGGATCAGACGAAGCAGCTCTCGCTGGAGCTCAACAATGCGAAGCAGGTCGAAACTGGCTGCCGTGTCAGCTTTCTGTTTCATAACGAGCTTGGACAGACCATCGACGATATAGCGATGGAAGTGGCGATCCTGGATCAGATGAACATGTCGCAGAATTTTCTGCTGATCAGCACGGGCCGCCTGACGGATGGCAAGCGGCGGGTGCTGCAATATGATCTGCCGGAGCAGTCCTGCGAAGAGATCGGAACAATCCTGATAAACGATGTATCGACATGTAAAGTCGGGGATATGGCACCTGCGGACTGTCTCGATTCCCTAAATCCGTCGAGCCGGATTTCCATCAAGCTGGGTCTTTGACTGCTTTTGAAAGTGGGTTAGCGGATGCCGGATTATATATTTTCGTTGATTGAAAAAGGCGGCCCTGTCGTCACGATCTTGCTGATTATGTCGGTGATGGCGCTCGCCATGACACTTTACAAGCTGTGGAGTTTTTATCGCCTTGGCATTGGCCGCCATGCAGCGGCAGAGAAGGCTCTGCAACTCTGGCAGAGAAGCCCTTCGCCTGACGCGCTTTCAATGTTGGCGCACCGCCGGGGCCCGCTTGCGCTGTCCCTTTCACATGCCATGCGCGGCATGCTCTATCATCCGGACAAGGGAGAGCTTATCCGTGAGGATATTGACCGGACCGCCAGTCGCGAGATTGCCCGTGCCCGCAGCGGCATTCGGCTGATTGAAACGGTGGGTCAGATTGCGCCGCTGCTTGGGCTGTTCGGCACTGTGCTTGGCATGATCGACGCCTTTCAGGCCTTGCAGGATGCAGGTGCTTCGGTCGATCCATCCGTTCTGGCCGGGGGAATCTGGGTGGCTCTGCTGACGACGGCGGTGGGGCTGGCGATCGCTATTCCCGCGTCTCTTGTCGCGACCTGGTTTGATTCTCTCATCGAACAGGAAGTGGAGGCAATTGAGGATATGGTTACGGCCGTGCTGACCGGCAGTATCACGTCCGGCGCCGAGACGCCGCACGGACTGCACACGGCATCAAGGGTGGCAGGCTGAAAGGCGCATCATGAGGCTTTACAGAACAGGGCGGAAAAGAAGTCTGATCGGCCTGACATCTTTGATTGATGTCATTTTCTTGCTGCTGCTGTTTTTTATGCTGACGTCCACCTTCATGCGCTTCACTTCCTTTGATCTCAAGGTGGCCGCCGCGGGCAATGAGGTGCCGGCGCCGAACAAGCTGCTTCTCGTTCGGGTGATGGCGGACGGAAGTTTGTCACTGAACGGGCAACCCGCCCGTCTTGATGATATTGACGACGTGCTTGCCGGATTTATAGATCGCGGCGTGCAGCATGCGGTGCTTCAACCGCGCGGAAAAGTGGCTGTTCAGACACTCGTTGAGACCCTTGAAGTCCTTCAGGAGACGCAGCTTATCTCCGTTTCACTGGCGCGTTGAGACATGAAGCTGAAGATCCGGAAAAAACCATCGGCCCTATCGGAAAACACCATTCCGCTGATCAATGTGGTGTTCCTGATGCTGATTTTCTTTCTGATCGCGGGCAGCATCGCTTCCCCTGTGTCGGAGGGGTTGATACCTGCGGAAACCCGCAGCCTGCCCCCGGTGCCAGCGAAATCCGATGTGGTGCAGATTGATAAGAACGGCGATATTCATTATCTCGGCCGCGAAGTTACGGTTGAGGATGTGCTGGAAATCTATCCGCCAGACCTAAAGTCAGAGACTGTCAAAATCATTGCCGACAGAGCGCTGGCAGCGGACCGGCTGATCGAGATTCTGGAGCGCTTTCGCACCGCCGGGCATGAGGATATCCGGCTGATTGCGATCAAGGGGAAAGAAGAGTGAGAGGCTTTGCAAAAATCACTCTGTTCATTGCCCTGTCGCTTGGCGTGCATTGGGCGGTGGCGGCTGTGTGGCAGGAATTCGGAGCGCGACAGATGCAAAGGGAAAGGTCAATTGGCGGTGCCGCCTTGCAGATCGGGGCGCAGGTCAACTCCCGCGTTGCAGCGCCGCCGCCGATTGCGGCGGCGCCCGTCATGACAGCTCCGGCGGAAATCCTTCCCGCCATCACGCCTGAAGTGACGGCCAGCAATGCGATTGTCACGAAACTGCCTGAGGAACAGCCTGTTCCGACAGAACCCCGAAAGCCGGAAACCGTAAAAGCCATATCGCCGCCGGTGGAAACGAAAGAGGCACCTTCTGAACAGGTTTCGCAACAGCAGCAGCCGACCCCTGTTTCAGAACGGCAAGCCGAACAGGAACCGCAGAAAGCGCCACAGACGGCCGCCGTTCGGAGTAATCTGGATCAGGCGCAGGGCGGTGTTGTTGCCAGTACTCAGGGGCAGCGGGATATGATCTCCGGCAATGGCGGGCTTCGCGTAACGGCGGGTGGCGAAGATAACATCAGCGATTATCGCGGCCGGGTGCGGGAGAAGCTGGTCAGCAACAAATTTTACCCCAACATGGCCAAGCGGTTCCGTTTTGAGGGGGTCGTGACCTTCGCCTTCACCCTTTCGCGCGACGGGCAGGTTTCCGGCCTGCGGGTATTGAAATCCTCCGGTCATGCCCTGCTGGACAAGGCGGCGCTCCGGACAGTGGAGCTGTCCGTTCCGTTCGAGAATTTTCCGCCCCTCATTACGGCGCAAACGTTGGATTTTCAATTTCCCATTTCCTTTACACTCGACTGACCGCCGGTTTCTTTGGTGCATTGAGGGATCCCATTTGCCGCGCCCTTGCCGCCGGTTTATTCGCCTGCCATGATATTCCAATCGGGAAGAGATGAAACGGGAGGACATCATGGCAAACGCGGAGATAACGGAACATCAATTGACGACGGAACGGCATTCCAGCTTCTATCTGGCTTCCGGGCCAGAGGATGGGCCGCTTGTCATTTTCCTGCATGGATGGCCGGAACTGGCTATAAGCTGGCGGCATCAGCTTCCCGTTTTTGGCGGTCTCGGTTTTCGCGCGATTGCACCGGACATGCGTGGTTATGGCCGCTCTCGCATTCATGCCCATCACAGCGATTATGCGCAAGCCGAGGTGGCGGCAGATATGATTGAGCTGCTGGATTCCCTCGGATGGGAAAAAGCCATCTGGGTCGGCCATGACTGGGGCAGCGCCACGGTCTGGGCCCTTGCCAGCCATCATCCGGAGCGCTGCCATGCGGTAGCCAGCCTCTGCGTACCTTATGCCACGCTGGAACATGGACTTGATGCCTGTCTGCCGCTGATCGATCGGGAGATGTATCCGGAGGCGGACTTTCCCGTCGGGCAATGGGATTATATCCGCTTTTATGAAGAAAATTTCGCCCGCGCGACGGCGGTTTTTGATGCCAGCCCTTATCATGCCATCAAGGCGCTATTTCGGCGGGGCAAGGCGCGTGTAGAACCCCGCCCGTCACCCACTGCCTTTATCCGCGCAACTGGCGGATGGTATGGCGGGGCGGATCAGGCGCCGGATATTCCGCGCGACGATGCCGTGCTCAGCGAGGCGGAGCTTTGCGCCTATGCCTCTGCTCTTGAACGTAACAGTTTTTTCGGCCCGGATTCATACTATATGAACAATCCTGGAAATGCGGCCTATGCCGCAACGGCGCTGAATGAAGGCATTCTGGAAATGCCGACGCTTTTCCTTCTTGCTGAATATGACGAGGTATGCGAATGCCTCCGTTCAAATCTCACGGGACCGATGCGCGACTATTGCCGGGATCTCACAATTCGTCATATTCAATCCGGTCACTGGATGGCGCAGGAAAAACCCGGCGAGGTAAATGCGGCGCTTCTCCGCTGGCTGGCGACAACGCTGCCATTCTGCTGGCCCGGTGAAGCATGAGCTGAGATTTCGAGAGGACGCTGTCAAAAAGATTAATCGGCACTTCGGCGGATCGGATCGCCTGTTTCCGTTATGATGATATCCATCGGAATATCATGAGGTTGCGGAAAAATACTCGATACCTTTGCGAAGGAATATCCGACGCCTATCGTAATCGGTCGCGGTGTTAATCTGGCAAGGGTGCGGTCATAGAAGCCGCCGCCACTGCCAAGTCGGTAGTTTTCTGCATCAAAGCCGACCAGGGGCATGATGACAATGTCGGGGGTAAGCTCTGCGCCTGCGGCCGGAACAGGAATGCGCCACATCCCTTCTTCCATTTTACATTCCGGCGTCCATTCCCGGAAGAGAAGCGGTTCATCCCGACCCGTTACCACAGGCAGTGCAATGCGGGCCTGCCGCATCGTCGCGCTGTGCATCCAGTCACGAAGATCAATTTCGCCCGGCATCGGCGAATAAAGGGCAATCACCAACGCTGGACGAATGTCAATGACCCGCTCCAGCCATGCCGCAATGCGGGTTGCGGAAGATGCAGCCTCCTCTTCGCTTACGGAACGGCGTGCTTTCCCAAACTCGTCGCGCTTTGCCTTGCGAAACCGGGCAACATCAAGGGCGGCCTGTCTGTCCACCCCCATATAACCATTCTCATCCAGTTCCAGCTCATGAGCAAAACACGGAGGAGATGAAAAGCCGCCTGTAAATTCACTGTTGTTTCCCATAGTAAAATTATAGCAGAAAGTGCGCATAATTTCCATGTGTTTCCGGGAGTTCTACTCGCCCAACCCCATGGGAGGAAGATTGGATTGCATCGATTGCGGTTACATATAACCTCTGTTTGTATCCTGTGTCCCTGAACCAGAAAGTTCGTCAATATATTTGATTTATCAGGGGTTTTGGGGTTATCTCTGAAGGATGCATAATCGCCCTGCCCCGCATACGCCGGATGCGTAAAAGCTATCATCAGCAATATCGGATAACGGCGGGAGAAAATATCTCAAAGGACAAAGCGCATGACGCAACAAAGAATTGGAATTATCGTCGGCAGTGTTCGCGAAAAGTCGGAGTCTGGACGGATTGCCGAATATGTCGGCAAGCTGCTGCAAAAGCTGGCTCCGGATGTAGGGATCGAATTGTTTCAACTCCGTGATCTCGATGTCCCGCTCTGGCATGAGGACAAATGGGTTGCGGGCAGCGATATGCAGGCATTCTGGAAGCCGATATCAGCGCGCCTCAAGGCGTGCGATGGCTTTTGGTGATCAGTCCCGAATGGGCCGGCATGGCGCCGGCGCATCTCAAGAATTTCCTGCTGATGTGCGATGGCGGGGAACTGGCGCACAAGCCTGCGCAGCTGATTGGCGTCAGTTCCGGTATGGGCGGGGCCTATCCCATTGCCGAGCTGCGCATGAGCGGTTACAAGAATAATTTTCTCATGTGGTTGCCGGATCATATGAGGGTCGGCAACGATTACTTCATTAAACAGCCAGATGGTCGTTTATTGGTCAG
>CAXASQ010000013.1:0-144628 GCA_963971675.1 uncultured Alphaproteobacteria bacterium
GGTATCAGATTGATGGGGTGAAGGTGCCCCATCAACCATTAAATCCGTATACCCTCTTTTGCAACGGTGGCTAGCGGCATGTGCTCAGGACAAAGACACAGGCTTTGGCGACCAATGCAGCGAATGGTGCATCCGGCAGGATGTCGGGATGTAGGTAGACGACGAAGCAAGTGATGCCGTCGCCGCTCGGGCGAGGCTCGGCATGACCAACCGGCTGGCCGTCGATGCTGGCGATCAAGATGCCGCCGCTGTCAGGTGTGAAGGTCAGACGTGCCTGAGTGGTTGAGGTGCGGATGATGCCCGTCAGGCAGTCACCGTCTTTGAGGAAGGTGCCAAGGATTGGCATGAGCTTACCCTTTCGTTCGTTACTGCAACCTCCGCCGTGGCGGTCGCTCGCGAAGAAACAGGGGGATGGTCTCTCAGTCCTGCCACCGATGATGCAGTCAGCGGGGAACCCCTCCGCCGCCCGAATGGGTGAGCTGGACGGGGTTGGCGGGGCTGGGGGCTATCGCATATCTGCGACAGGCGATCCGTCAAATGTGGGAGGTTGGGAACGAGCAGGGGCAAAGCTCTTGTTACGCGGCGCGATCCGATGGTGTTGCGCTGGCTAGGACACTCAGCACCAATCTCTCATCCGTTCTGATATCGACTATCAGAGCGAGGCTTGATTGCCTTTGGCGGCATGCGGGGGCGTCATGTCGGGATCGAAGCTATCGCGGCTTCGCTCGATGGCCGTCACTGAGCTTTCAGATCGACGGGCGGTGCAGGGGTGTCTCTCAGGGGCGTTTTGTCCTGGCCGCATCCCATCGCTGCCTTTCCTCACATGGCCAGTCATTGATCCCGTCGCCAGTCGCCGCAACGGCGCGCTTGCCAGTTTCATCCCCTGGCCTTCGGCCATTCCTCGCGAAACAAGAAGCAGGCCGCTTGCCGTCCTTCACTGCGTTTCGGCCCCCTTGATACTCTTGGGGGTGCAGCGCCCGGCTGAGACGGTCTCTCATTTTGGCCATGGAAAGGCCCGCGACGGTCGCGGGCTTCCGAACCAAAGCAGGAGAAACATACCATGACCACCATCGCAACTTTCACCAAAACCGAGACCGGCTACATCGGCGAAATCCACACGCTGGCTCTGAAATCGAAGCTGACGATCAGCCCCGCCGATAACACCAAGGGCAAGGCTCCCGACTTCCGCGTAATCGCTGAAGACGGCATCGAGATCGGCGGCGCTTGGAAGCGCAAGAGCAAGAGCGGCAACGCCTACCTCTCAGTCCGCCTCGACGACCCGAGCTTCACCGCCCCAGTTTACGCCAACCTCGTCGAGCGTGACGGCCAGCACCTGCTGATCTGGAACCGCTAATGACCCGCCGCCAGCCCGTCGCCCGACCTTGATCGGAGCGGCGGGCGACGTGGCCAACAACCATAATCAAATCGGGAGAAACCGAACCATGACCAAACCTATCCAACTTACAGCACAGCTTTCTTACTGGCGTGACGATATGCCTGAAATGCCCGAGACACTGGCGCTGGAACTGACCGCCGAACAGGTGGCTGCCATTGAGGCCGCCCGCAGCTTTATAATCGGCAACCCCCATATCCATACCGTCAACCTGCGCTGCGAAGTGCCGCAGATTGAAGATTGGCCGCATGATGTTTGCTACCTCATCATTCATCCGACCGTTGGCAGCTACCTCTTCCTTCAGGGCAAATACGATTGCTCGGAGCAAGTGGAATACAGCGTGGAAATCTGAGGGTTCGCCATACGCAAAAACCGCCCCCATGATGGGGGCGGTTTCAGTTTGCCGCTAAGGTATCAAGGATGGGGCAGCTCGAAATTTCGCCCTTATCGCATTGAGCTGCCATTTCTTTAAGGGTGCGCTCCATCCGCCTAAGATCAGTAATCTTGAGGCGAATATCGGCAACGTGCTCAAGAGTTAGCGCCTTGACTTCATCGCAGGTAAAGTCAGCGCTTTTTTCCAGCTGCAAGAGTGCCCTAACTTCGCTGAGGGAGAATCCGAGTTCTCGGCTGCGGCGTATGAAGCTCAGCCGCCTCAGATTCTCGTGATCATACACTCGTTGCCCTCCTTCACTACGGGGTGGCTTAGGCATCATGCCTATTTTCTCATAATAACGGATCGTCACAACCTTCACGCCAGTGCGCTTGGCAAGATCACCGATGCTGTATTCCCTATCTGAATCTACCTTGGAAAGATTTTTCATTTTCCCTCTTGAACCTATAGTTACTATAGGTCCCATACTATCACATAGATGAGAAGAATGAAGAGGAATGATGCATGAGTCTGTCTGATGAGGCTGCAACAGGTTTCAATGTGAATCCAGAAAGCGACCAGCGCCGTAACCGCTGGTTCGCAATCGGTGGCGTTACAGGTGCCATACTGGCATCATCCTGCTGCATTTTGCCATTGGTACTGGTGACCTTGGGCATATCAGGCGCATGGGTTGGGAACCTGACCGCTTTGGAGCCCTACAAGCCTTACACATTGGCCGTAACTGCCCTGCTTCTGGCTGGAGGATTCTGGCATGTTTACTTCCGCCAGAAGCCAGCGTGTGAGGACGGATCGTATTGCGCTCGCCCAGCATCGGGAAAAATCACCAAAACAGTCTTGTGGCTGGCGACGGTCATCGCTTTCCTTGCCGCCACAATCAACTTCTGGGCACCACTTTTTTATTAGGAGACATAGTATGAAAAACGGATTGATGATCGGGCTTGCACTAGCTGCACTTGGTGTGGGCGGTCTTGTTGCTTGGAATGGTAACAGCACAACCGCCGCGCAAAACACGACGCGGCAGGTCGCAGCGCAGCAGCAAACGGCAGTTTTCGCCATCGAGAATATGACATGTGCCACGTGTCCGATTACCGTGAAGAAGGCGATGCAAGGTGTGGATGGTGTCAGCTCTGTGGCCGTAGATTTTGATGCCAAGACCGCGACAGTCGTTTTTGATCCGTCAGTGACGAATTTGGCCCGCATTGCTGAAGCATCGACCAATGCAGGATATCCGGCCTCTGTCAGGGGCTAATGCCGAGCTAAACACATAAAAATCAAGAAAGGGTAAGCGATATGGCTGATTGCTGTGCGCCGAAGAATAACAACAACGGACGCTATGATGTAGCCGTCATCGGCGCAGGTTCGGCTGGGTTTTCTGCCGCTATCACCGCAGCAGAGCAAGGGGCGCGGGTGGCGCTTATTGGTCACGGCACCATTGGCGGAACCTGCGTTAATGTTGGCTGCGTGCCTTCCAAAACACTGATCCGAGCGGCGGAAGCGGTACATGGTCTTTCTGCCTTGCGCCGTTTTGCCGGTCTGGATGGCAATGTACAGGTGAATGACTGGGCGACGCTTATCGCTCAAAAGGACGATCTGGTCTCGACCCTGCGTCAGGCCAAATACGCTGATCTTCTCCCGCACTACGATGGCATAACCTATCTTGAGGGACAGGCGCGACTTGAACCAGAGGGTGTGCAGGTCAATGGCAGTCTTTTGAAGGTGGGTAAAACCATCATCACAACCGGAGCGCGGGCATCGGCTCCGCCAATTCCGGGGATTGAAACTGTGCCGTACCTGACCAGCACCACTGCCTTGGCACTGGAGCACCTTCCGAAGTCATTGCTTATCATCGGTGGCGGCGTCATCGGTTGCGAATTGGGGCAGATGTTTGCCCGCTTTGGCGTGCAAGTGACGATATGTTGCCGCAGCCGCCTGCTGCCCGAGATGGAACCTGAAATCAGCGAGGCCCTTAAGCAGTATCTCGAAGCCGAAGGCATCGAGGTTTGCACGGGCATCGGCTACCAGAAACTTGAGCAGACCCCCGAGGGTGTGGCGCTTAGCTGTGAAAGCCTTAATTGCGACCAGGACGGTGCGTGCGACACGGTGGCTGCCGAGCATGTCATCACGGCGGAAAAGCTTCTGGTCGCAACAGGCCGCCGCCCCAATACGGACGGCATGGGTCTCGAAGACCTAGGTGTAACCCTAGCCAGAAATGGCGGAATCGCCGTGGACGATTATCTGCAAACAAGCGTTCCTGGCATCTATGCAGCAGGCGATGTGACCGGGCGTGACCAATTCGTCTATATGGCCGCATATGGCGCAAAGCTCGCAGCCAGAAACGCAACGGGCGGCAACAGCCATCGCTACGATAACAGCACCATGCCCGCCGTCGTCTTCACCGACCCGCAGGTTGCGAGCGTTGGACTGACCGAGGCGCAGGCGCACCAAGCAGAGTATGAGGTGAAGGTGAGCCTTTTGCAGCTCAATCAGGTGCCGCGTGCTTTGGCGGCACGGGATACACGCGGGTTGATTAAGCTTATCGCCGATGCAGCATCTGATAAGCTGATCGGCGCACACCTCATCGCCCCCGAAGGTGCGGATACGATTCAGACCGCCAGCCTTGCCATCAAATATGGCATGACCACCGCCGATCTTGGCGCAACGATCTTCCCATACTTGACCACTGTTGAGGGATTGAAACTGGCTGCACAAACCTTCGGCAAAGATGTCAAACTACTTTCCTGTTGTGCCGGTTGATTGCCCGATCCACCTAACGCAAAAACCGCCCCCGAAATTCGGAGGCGGTTTGTCGTTAGCAGGCTGAGTGACGTTCGTGAGGGCTGTTATGAGCCCGAGAACGCAAGGCAGAAGCGGCGCGTCTGGACGTATCCGAAAGCGTAGCCAGTGCCGTAGGCCGCCATGTGCAGAAGCGGAAGAACCGCAAGGCCGATGGCGAACGAAAGCAGGTCAAACTGAAATTCCATAGCAATATGCCGCGCCCGTTACCGGTGCGGTTCCCTGAGGTTGAAGTGTTGGAGGAATCAGCGTGCGGGCAAAGGCTAAGCCTTCACCGAAAAACGGAAATTGAGATCATGCTGATACCCAAGGTGTGGTCACGGTTTTGGCCCACTTCAACCCCCACCCAGTCAGTTTTTGCGCGCCGCACCATCGATCGCTGCGCAGCGTTTCGGCGGCGATTTCCCCCCTGTCAGGCGTGGCTAGCCGATTTCTCCTGACGGTGTTGGGGCTGTCTGTGGGGTGTTGTGGCTGATTGTGCTTTACTGCGTCTTGCTGTTTTTGTATGCGTATTATAGAGTGTTTCTGCGGCTTATAGCGTTGTCGTTTCTGCTATTTCCCATACAGCAGGGAGGTGCTTTGCAGCTCACGCTGACGGCAAGATGTATTTTCGCATACGAAAACCCTTTGGCCCTGACGGCCTCGGGCTTTCTGGCGAAAAGGCTCTGATGGCATTCGACCACCCCTCTGGGGGGTCTCAAGCCGAGCTGACATCTTGCGCTTGCAGCGGGCGTGAAAGGCAAGCCAGGCACCTTGTGAAACGGCACTGGAGGTGGCCACATGGCACGACCGAGAAAGGCTCCGGAAGACCAGCGCACCCGCGTGCTCAGCGTGCGGCTGACGGCTGACGAATATGCCCGCGTCGAGGCCATGGCGCGCGACGCTGGAATGCTGGCTGGACCCTATGCCCGAGCCACCATTCTGGACAAGCGTCCGCGCTCCAAACCTGTCACCAATCTGGTCTTCGAGAAGCTGCTCTATGAGCTCTCATCCGTCGCCACGAACTTCCGCCAGCTTCACGATGCAACCGGTGAAGAACGTTTCCTAAAAATGGCGCGCTACGTTGGCGGTCACATGGTGGAAAGGCTGCTTGGTCGAAATGACCTCATCGGCCTCATCGAGGAACAACTCGAACCGCTCAACGGTGCTGGCCATGCCATCAATGGGCTTGCCCGCCGCGCCAACTCAGGTGCTGACCTTGACCCCGAAGATCGCAAATGGGCCATCCAAGGTTTGAAGCTTGCCCTGGCACCGTTGGAAGAAGCGCTGGGCGAAGGCGGTCAAGAGACTAGCGGGTAGGGGCAAGGATGCGGTTCAAGATTCCATCCAAGCAGCCTGCCGCTTTTAAATCATCGGCGCTCTATCTGGCGGGCCGCACAAACGGGCTCTCCACTGATCGCGTGGCATGGATGGAAGCCCGAAACCTTGAAACGACCGATCCCTTGGCCGCGTCCGCCATCATGGAAGCGACCGCCGCGCAAAACCTTCGCTGTAAGAAGCCTGTCTATCATTTCGTCCTGTCCTTCGATCCTAAGGATTCGCGACGGGGCAAACTACCGCCAGAAGTACTGCGTGAAATTGCGGGCGAGGCCATCGAACGCATGGGGCTGACCGAGCATCAGATGCTTGTCTATGCCCACAAGGACACAAAGCATCCCCACATGCACTTCCTGATAAACAGAGTGCATCCCACCACCGGCAAGGCATTCGACCGTCACAATGATGGGCGCAGGCTGACGGAGCTTTGCAGAGAAATTGCCCGAGAGCGTGAGCTCAACATCCCGCGCGATAAGGAACGCATTCGCGAGCTGGAGAAGGTGGACGACTTCGATTTGGTCGAAAGCCTCGATACGCCAACCGAAGGCGAATACTGGCAGGCCAAACGCGAAGAACGAGAACCTCAGATTGCCATGGGCAAGGGCGAGGTCAAAGCCCTTCGAGAGAAGGTGCAGGGCCACTTCTACAATGCAAAGGATTGGCATGACCTTACCGCTCGGTTGGGGGCGCAGGGCATCTTCCTGCAACGGAAAGGTCAGGGGCTTGTGCTCGCCAAGGGCGAGCGTTTCGCCAAGCTCTCGCAGATGGGCAAGGGCGTTCGGCTGACCGAGCTGGAGGATCGATTCGGTGAGCGGTTTGATGTGTTCATGGCCGAGCGCATGAAAGACCTCGCACGGGATGACGCGCCGGAGGCGCAGATCCCAGGCTATGAGAACATGACGCCTGCCGAACAACGCCGTGCCAGAAAGCTTCGTGAAGCTCAGCTTGCCGTTGAGCGCAAGAATGCAGACGCCGTGCTGGAGGTGGATGCCGCTGACTTAGACTACAACTACTGGAAAGGGGTTGAGGCGGTCTACCGCGCTGGCGAGCGTCGCATCTCGCGGCTTGAGCGTGATCGCGGTTGGCTGAAGAAGACGTTGCCGAACTACGAAGCCCGCGAAAAGGCTTCACAGGCTCAATTCAACCAGTCCCTGTTCGACATCTTCCGCAACCCGGAAAGGGCAGCGGAACGCTGGTTGAAGCTGGAACAGACCTTTGGCGTCGCCGACGCCGAGCGCATGGTGAAGAAAAACGCCACCCTGCTTGGTCGAATGAACGGGGCACGATATCTAGGGGCAGACACCGAGGCGCGAGGGAATGCGAAGCGTGCCTTCCGAAAGCTCCATCTGAAACGCCGTCGTTGGCGGGAGCAACAACTCAAACTTGGGCATCATCGCAACCGTATCGAGGCCAACCGCCGTGCCTTGCGGATTGCGCTGAATGACTTCGCCATGCTGCGATTGCGCGCTGACGTGCCGTTTGAGCTGCGTGAAATCATGAAGGATAAGGCTATGCGTCGCGCCAAGGCACTGACCCGCGCGACTGACAAAGCCATCCTTGCCAGCAACCTTGCTGAAGATCGCAAGATGGAATTACTCCGCGCCCGTCGCACCTATATGGAGCGAAAGCGGGAACGCGAGCGCGACCGGGACTACAATCGCACCCAGGGGCTCGACTATCTGGATCGATGAGGCCGCTAGCGGCCTGCGGCAGCTCGCGGACAGTTCAAGACTGCGCGGCGCGCTTTTTTAGGCGATGCTCCCACCAATCAAAGAAGCGGATTTTGCGGGCTCGAAAGGCCGGGAGGCCTTGAATAAACACCAGCTGATCCTTGGCTTTCATCGTCAGAATTTCACCGGTCGTCATCAGCTGGCGCGCGCCTTCAAAAGCCCCCGAATGGAAAGAGCCAGCCACGAGGTTGAACGGTAGGGGCGAGCTTTGCCCTTCCGAGTGCATCCGAACCGTTGCTGTTCCCAGCATATCCGACAACAGCTTGGCGGTTTCGGGGTCTTGCACGTTGAAGGCCTGCCGCACCGCGCAGTTGGCGACCATTGAGCGCGCTTTCGGATAGGTCTTTTGGAGCTGATCCAAATCCTGCACGAACAACCACAGCTTCGCGCCATATCCGGCCAAATAACCAATGCCTTCCTCAATAGGGCGCATGTAGCCAAGCGCTGGCAGCTCATCGAGCAAGAACAGCACCGGCTGAGCAGGCTTAGCCATGTTCCGCGTCATGGCCACGGTGGCCAGACCAGCCATCAGCCGCAGGAACGGGCGGTAGGCTTCGAGATACTCTGGCGGCACTATGATGAACACTGAACCCACATCATCCTTCAGGCTCTCAAAGCTGAAGGATGAGCGTTCTGTTGCCGCCCGCAATTCAGGACTCTCGAATAGTTCGGTCGCCCCTTGTGCCGTCGAGATCACTGCCGAGCGTTCCTTCGGCTCTTTCTGACTAAACCCGCGCGCAATGCGGGCGACGTTCTCCTGATGGCTCATTGCCATCTTCGCCAGCAGCAGTTCGAATTCCTCGCTGTCCTGCATCAGGAGGTCGCGCAGCGTGCCGAGGTTTTGCTCCAGCAAGTCCCAGTGATGACGGATATAGAGCAGCAGCCCCGTGATGAGTGTCCGCGCTTCTCGTTCCCAGTGGTTCGGCTGGGCGTGTTCGGGCACCACCAGCATTTCGGCGATGAGACGTGCGTCATCGACCTCATAGGCAGTTGTGATGCGGATGAAATCGAGCGGGTTGAACGTCGCGCGGTTAGCCTTTGCGCCCCCGAGTGGCGCAAGCTCGTATACTGGCCCTAGGGTTGCGCGGTAGGCGCGGGCAATGTCGCTGTTTTCACCTTTGATGTCCGTCACGACCACCGAGCCGGGGTAGTCGAGCAAATTGGGAATGACGCAGCCCACACCTTTACCGCTCCGTGTCGGTGCAAAGGTCAGCAGGTGGCCTTCACCGCGATAACGCAGCATCCGACCATTCTTGCGGCCCAGAATAAGGCCTTTGCTCGTGAGCAGCTTGCCCTTGCGGGCGTCCGCCAGCCCCGCAAAGCGAGCCGAGCCATGCGTGTCAGGCTTATAGAAAAGAGTCGTCGCCGTGTTCTTGGTGAAATAACCTGCCAGCCCGAGCACAGCGGCCATGATCCCGCCTAGCCACGCCGGTGGGACGAAAAGGGCATACCCTACCAGTGCGCCCATAATCGGCAGAAATTTCCAGCAAAGGGTCAGCGTCGCATAAAGCGACAGGATAAGGGTGCGTATGAAGCCCATGGCCAAAGCCTCCAGATTGTTGTTTCTGAAGACTTCTGCAACGCAACCCGAACCGGAAAACTGGACGGAACCAGCCAGACTGACTGGTTGCTGTCCATAATGTCTATCCTGTCCAGAGTAGCTCCGAGACGCCGCAATTAAAAAATCTGTAGAACGACCTACAGAAAATTTTACTTGACGAAGCGAGTTCTGCATGATTTTATGTAGGAGAACCTACAGAGGAAAATGTTCGTGAAGCTCGAGTCGATTTGTGATATACAGATGGGGTACACCGCCAAGCGCGGCCTTCAGGCTGTTGAGGTTGGTGGTGTGCCAATCATCCAGCTTCGCGACTTCGCTGACGACGGCACGATTGACCCAGAGGCGCTTATGGCGATTCAGGTTGAGGATGCGGATGATCGCTACTTGGTTGGCGCAGGAGATGTGCTGTTCCGATCACGTGGGACGCGCAACACTGCTACGGCTCTTGGATCGGAATTTAAATGGAAGGCCTTGGCGGTTCTGCCCGTCGTTGTGCTGCGCGCCAATAGGGAAACGGTTCTCCCCGAGTACCTTGCGTGGGCGCTGAATCAGCCAGGTGCCCAACGATACTTCGATACTGAAGCTCAAGGCACAAGCATGCGAATGATTTCAAAGTCATCGCTTGCCAGCTTTGAACTGGCCCTGCCGGACTTGGCTATGCAGCAGAGCGTCGTCTCGGCGTCGGTGCTCGCAGAAGAAGAGCGACGGCTTATGATCGAATTGTCAGACAAGCGTTTTGCACTTGCAACTGCGTGTTTGGCGCAAGCCTCGAAAACAAATATGAAAAAAGCCCTTGGAGGGAAAAATGGTAACTGATCAAACCACTCAGCAGCAAGTCAACCAAACAGCATGGTCAGCATGCGATACCTTCCGGGGTGTTGTCGATGCTGGTCAATATAAAGACTACATCCTCGTGATGTTGTTCTTGAAATATATTTCTGACCTTTGGAATGATCACATCGAAACATACAAGAAGCAATACGGCGATGATGATGCCCGAATTCGGCGTCGTCTCGAACGCGAGCGCTTCGTGCTTCCGGAAGGGGCTAGCTTCTATGACCTATATGAAAAGCGCAACGAGCCCAACATTGGTGAGCTGATCAACATTGCGCTGGAGAAAATTGAGGACGCCAACCGCGCGAAACTCGAAGGTGTGTTCCGCAACATCGACTTCAACTCCGAGGCCAATCTTGGTCGCGTCAAGGATCGTAATCGCCGCCTGAAAAACGTGTTGGAGGACTTTGCTAAGCCTGCTCTTGACCTGCGGCCATCGCGCGTCACCGAAGACATTATCGGTGAATGTTACATCTACCTCATTTCACGTTTTGCCTCGGATGCTGGCAAGAAAGCCGGTGAATTTTACACGCCTACTGCCGTTTCAAGCCTGCTCGCAAAATTGGCTGCGCCTAAAGTCGGGGATACGATCTGCGACCCGGCTTGTGGTTCAGGTTCGCTGCTTATTCGTGCTGCCGAGGAAGTGGGGTCGGATAACTTTGCGCTCTATGGCCAAGAGGTCAATGGCGCGACATGGGCGCTCGCCCGCATGAACATGTTCCTACATTCGAAGGATGCAGCTCGCATCGAATGGTGCGACACACTCAATAGCCCTGCGCTGGTTGAGGGAGACCATCTGGCGAAGTTCGACGTCGTGGTGGCGAACCCGCCATTCAGTCTCGATAAGTGGGGCGCCGAAGATGCGCCTAACGACCAATATAATCGCTACTGGCGTGGTATCCCACCTAAGTCGAAGGGCGACTATGCGTTTATCACGCACATGATCGAGATCGCCAAGCGCCAAAGCGGCCGCGTTGCGGTGATTGTGCCTCACGGTGTTCTTTTCCGCGGAGGCGCGGAGGGTAAAATCCGTCAGGCATTGATTGAAGAAAATCTTCTTGATGCAGTTGTCGGTTTGCCTGCCAACCTGTTCACAACCACCGGTATTCCAGTGGCCATTCTCATTTTTGACCGCTCCCGTGAGGAAGGCGGCGCGAATGAGGCTCGTAAGGACGTGCTTTTCATCGATGCCAGCAAGGAGTTCACGCCTGGAAAAACCCAGAACGTGATGGATGAAAATCACGTCAAAAAGATCCTTGAGACGTATGCCGACCGCGCTGAGGTCGAAAAATACTCTCATCTCGCCTCATTCGACGAGATCAAGGAGAACGACTTCAATCTCAACATTCCGCGTTACGTGGACACGTTTGAGCCCGAAGAGGAAATCGACGTTGCCGCGCTGCAAAAGGACATCAATCGCATTGAGGGCGAGCTCATTGACGTGCGCACCAAAATGGCTGGCTACCTTAAGGAGCTAGGTGTCGATGTCTAAGGGCGAGCTAATTCTCTATAGAACGGAAGATGGTGCCACCACCATTGGTCTGCGCGCCGTGGACGGGACCGTCTGGCTCAGCCAACGAGAAATGGCTGAACTGTTCGACAAAGACGTTCGAACCGTCAACGAGCATATTCAAAACATTTTTTCCGAGGGTGAGTGCGATCCCGAAGCAACTGTCCGGAAATTCCGGATAGTTCAGACAGAGGGCGCACGCCAGGTTGAACGGGAAGTCGAATCCTACAACCTCGATGTGATTCTTTCGGTTGGTTATCGGGTCCGCTCGCCACGCGGCACGCAGTTTCGCCGGTGGGCAACAACCGTCTTGCGCGAGTTTCTCGTCAAGGGCTTTGCCATGGACGATGAGCGCCTAAAGCAAGCCGAGCAGTGGGACTATTTTGACGAATGGCTCGCGCGCATACGCGATATTCGCGCGTCCGAGAAGCGCTTCTACCAAAAGGTGCGCGATCTTTACGCTACGGCCATCGATTATGACAAAACATCCGAACAGGCTCAGGCCTTCTTCAAGAAGGTGCAGAATAAGATGCTTTGGGCGGTCACTGGGAAGACCGCAGCAGAGCTAATCGAAGCCCGCAGTGACCCGAAAGCACCCAATATGGGGCTGACAAGCTGGAGGGGGGCAATTGTTCGCAAGGGCGATGTCGGCACTGCTAAGAACTACCTGAAATCTGAGGAGGTCGACGAACTCAACCGTATCGTGGTGATGTACCTCGATTATGCGGAAGACCAGGCCAAGCGTCGCCGCCCCGTTACCATGGCTGAGTGGGCGGACAAGCTCGACGCATTTCTGTCTTTCAATGACCGCGACGTGCTCACCCACGCGGGCAAGCTCCAAGCGACAGTCGCACAAAAGTTGGCTGCGGAACGCTTTGAGGTTTTTGACGCCCAACGCAAAGCCGCTGAGGCGCTTGCCGCAGACGAAGCCGATATTGCTGAATTGGAACACATGGAAAAAACCGCCCAGAAGCGGAAGAAAGAGGGCGGCGATGATTGAAGGATGGAAGCGAACGTCAATCGGCGAAATCGGAGACGTTGTTACCGGCACCACCCCTGCAACCACCAATTCTGAGTACTATGGAGGTGACATACCGTTTGTTGCGCCCGGTGATCTTGGGAAGACACTGTTTGTCCACTTTACCGAGCGGACGCTTACGGCCAAAGGCTTGACCAAAGCCAAAGCACTCCCCGCTGGCGCAGTACTCTTTACCTGCATAGGGGCAACCATTGGGAAATCCGCCATCGCTGGCCGAGAACTGGCAACCAATCAGCAGATCAATGCTGTCATATGCAATCCCAAAAAGGCAGACAGCACGTTTGTTTATTATCTGCTCAATTTGCGCGCAGAAGAGATAAGGCGACTTGCTGGCGCTCAGGCTGTGCCAATCGTAAATAAGTCTACCTTTGCGGATGTGACGGCGCCTTTCCCGCCCCTTTCTGAACAGCTCAAGATTGCAGAAATCCTGCGGACATGGGACGAGGCTATCGAGAAGCTGGAGGCGCTGCGTGAAGCTATCATCAAACGTCGAGTATGGTTCCGCAGTAGTGTTTTGAGTGGCTGCGTCAGATTGCCTGGCTTTGCTGATGAATGGCAAGAAGTTCAGCTAGGCGACGTCCTCTACGAGCACGGTACAAGCAGCAATGGTAACGACGAAGTTTACTCGGTCTCTGTTCATAAAGGGCTCATCAACCAGATTGAGCACCTAGGCCGTTCTTTCGCGGCTGCAAACACCGATCACTATAACCGAGTACTGCCGGGTGACATTGTCTACACCAAAAGTCCAACGGGAGACTTCCCACTTGGGATTATCAAGCAAAGCAAGATCGATAAGGCTGTCATTGTCTCGCCACTCTACGGAGTTTTCACCCCTGAAACTCCGCCTTTGGGCGTGATCCTCGACGCATTTTTCGAGTCCCCCGTTACTGTACGAAACTACCTACATCCCTTGGTGCAAAAGGGCGCGAAGAACACCATCGCTATTACAAATAAGCGCTTTCTCGAAGGTAAGCTCTTCCTCCCACGAGACCCGGAAGAGCAGCAAGCGCTAGCGGCGGTCATTGAAGCTGACCAGCAATTGGTTCGAGGTGTCGAGGCTGAGATTGAGGCACTTCAACGTCAGAAACGCGGATTGATGCAGAAGCTTTTGACGGGAGAATGGCGCGTTGCACTTGATCAGGATCAAACGGAAAACATCAGAAAGGAGGCCGCTCATGGCTAATGACAAGAACTATTGGACCCAAAAGCGCCCCGACGGGAAGTGGGAAAGTAAGCGCGAAGGCGGAGAACGTGCCTCAAAAGTATCGGATACCCAGGCCGAAGCATGGGCCTACTCTAAATCCAAGGCAAAGGAGGGCGGCGGCGAAGCCTTCTTGAAAGGTCGTAACAATGAAATTCGGGAACGCAATACATTTGGCAAAGACCCGTACCCGCCGAAGGGCTGATGCATGGTAGACGTCATATCATTCGAACAAGCGATTGAAGATTCGAAGCAGTTCAAGAAGCGCCACTTGCTCCTAGGAAACGGCTTTAGCATCGCGTGCCGCCCGAAAATTTTCACCTACGGCTCACTGTTTGAGCAGGCAGATTTTTCTGCCTCGCCTCGACTTCGCGATGTGTTCGAGGCCGTGAAAAGCACTGATTTCGAACATGTCATTCGGATGCTGGAGGATGCTTCACAGGTAGTCCCTGTATACGGAGACGACCTTGGCGACGTTGCGCGAGATATGGCGTCTGATTCAGAGACTCTGAAGGACATCTTGATCAAGACAATAGCGAGCAATCATCCAAACATTCCCAACGATATTGCGGATGAACAATTTTGGGCATGTCGCAAATTTCTCGCTCATTTCTTGGCCGACCGAGAGCACGGCGGGCAAGTATACACATTGAACTATGACCTACTTCTTTATTGGACGCTGATGCATGAAGACATGCCTTTCGGGGATCCAATACCTTTGGCCGCGAATGATGGTTTCGGAAGAGATGAAGATACTGAGCCAGAATATGTAAACTGGATGGGTGAAACCAGCTCCCATGGCCAACGAGTGCATTATCTTCACGGCGCGCTACATCTCTTTGACGCGGGCTCGGAGCTCCAAAAATATACATGGATAAACACTGGAAAGCCCCTTCTTGAGCAGGCGCGCGAAGCCATGAGTGCGGCCAAATTTCCTCTGTTTGTGGCTGAGGGCAAGAGCAATCAGAAGCTCTCCAAAGTCAAACACAGTGCGTACTTACACCACTCCTACAAAAGCTTTACGTCACAGATGGCGCAACAAAAGCAGGTTCTCTTTATTTTCGGTCATAGTTTGGCTGCAAACGACCAGCACGTTTTAAAGAAGATAGCGAAGGGCAAGGTGTCAAAAGTTTATGTCGGCCTCTACGGAGCTGCCGATAGTGAGAATAATAAGGCAATTATCTCGTCTGCCCAGGCGCTCGCCTCAGCACGTTCTGGATCACACTCGTTAGAGGTAGCGTTTTATGACGCTGTATCTGCTCAGGTTTGGGGGGCGGCAGCATGAATGGACAAGTTTTCGACGCTGCTGAAAAACAGCAATCACAAATTCCCGCCTTACAAATGCTGGTGGCGCTGGGCTTCAAGCCGCTATCCCAGACCGAAACCATCGCTATGCGCGGAGGACGTCTGCGTAATGTGGTGCTTGACGATGTCCTCGCTGAGAGTGTGATGCGGATCAACCGCTTCACTCATCGTGGCAAGGAGTATGCTTTCGATCTTGAAGATGCTCATGAGGCCATGCGACGGCTTAAGCCCACGCCGGATCGTATGAAGGGGCTACGCGGCACTAATCAGGACATCTACGACAGCCTCGTACTTGGGACCACGATCACAAAGACGATTGACGGAGACTCGAAGAGCTACTCGTTCCGTTTCATCGACTGGGAAAATCCTGACAATAACACCTATCATGTGAGCGCCGAGTTCGCAGTTGAACGAACTGGTAGCACAAAGACCAAGCGCTGCGATGTCGTGGCCTTCGTAAATGGTATTCCTGTCCTCATCATCGAGAACAAGCGGCCAACCGAAAGTCTGAAAAAGGCAGGTAGCCAACTCATCGGTTATCAGAACGAAGATAACATCCCGCAACTCTTTCATTTCGCGCAATTGCTTCTCACGATGAACCGCGTTGAGGCGCGCTATGCGACAGTCGGAACGCCACAAAAGTTTTGGCAGAATTGGCGTGACGAGGAGGACAGCGACGAGGTGATAATGCCCGTCGCGAACCAACCACTCTCAGTCGTCGAGAAGGACGCCATCTTTTCCGGTGACTTCGCCGGTGCCCGTCGCTTCTTTGATGCTATGGTCTCTGAAGGCGACCGAGCAGTTTCAGAGCAAGACCGCCTTATCTATGCGCTTTGTCGCCCCGAACGCCTGCTCGACCTCATCCGCCGCTTTACGGTTTTTGATGGGGGCGTTCGAAAGGTGGCTCGCCACCAGCAATTCTTCGGCATTCGCAAAGCCGTCGATAGAGTGAAGCAGAAGGATGCCGACGGAGTCCGAAAAGGCGGTGTGATCTGGCACACACAAGGTTCTGGTAAGTCATTGACTATGGTCATGCTTGGAAGGTCGCTGGCGCTGGATAAAGCTGTGCGAAATCCCCGCATCATCATCGTGACTGACCGCGACGACCTGGACAAGCAAATCAAAGGCACATTCAAATCCTGCGAGCTGGAGCCAATCCGCGCGACCAGTGGCTCGCATCTGGTCGACTTGATCCGAAATAATACGCCGCTCATCACAACCATCATCAACAAGTTCGACACTGCTCTTCGCGGGAAAGAGGCAGCTGATGAGGATGAGAACATTTTTGTTCTCGTGGACGAGAGCCACCGGACCCAAACAGGTCGATATGGAGGTCACAGTCAGTTTGCGACGAAGATGCGCCGCCTTTTGCCGAAGGCATGCTACCTAGGTTTCACCGGTACGCCACTTCTTAAGAAGGACAAGAACACACTCTCGACGTTTGGTGGTTTGATCCACAAGTACGCAATCGACGAGGCTGTGGCGGATGGTGCCGTTGTACCCCTGCTATATGAAGGCCGCCTCGTTGAACAACAGATCTCAGGAAACGTTATCGACCGCTGGTTCGAAAAAATAAGCGAAGGCCTCACGGAAAAGCAGAAGGCAGACTTGAAGCGCAAATTTTCGCGCATGGATGCGTTGTCCAAGACGGGGCAGGCTATCCGCGCCAAGGCCTTCGACATCTCGGAGCACTTTCGTCAGCACTGGCAAGGAACAGGTTTCAAGGCCCAGCTCGTTGCGCCTTCGAAAGCGGCAGCGGTCCGCTTCAAGGAGGTCTTGGATGAGATTGGCCACGTCAGCAGCGCGATCATAATCTCGCCCCCCGATGACAATGAGGGCAACGAAGAGGTCGATAAGGAATCAAAAGACCTGGTGCGCGTCTTCTGGTCGAAGATGATGGCGCAATTCAAAACCGAAGAAGAATATAACCGCCAGACAATCGACGCATTCAAGGGTTCGGGTGATCCGGAAATCCTAATCGTGGTGTCAAAGCTCCTGACCGGGTTTGATGCCCCCCGAAATACCGTGCTTTATGTGTGCAAGTCCCTGCGGGAACATAACCTTTTGCAAGCTATTGCGCGTGTCAACCGGCTCTACGAAGAGGACGGCAAAGAGAAACAGTTTGGCTTTATCATCGACTATGAAGGATTGCTGGGGGAGCTCGATCAGGCTCTCACTACATACAGCGCATTTGATGGCTACGAGGCATCCGATCTGACCGGGACTGTCCACGATGTCCGCGAAGAGATTCGGCGTTTGCCCCAGCTTCACGACCAACTTTGGGACTTGTTCAAGCCTGTGAAGAACAAGCGGGATATGGAACAGTTTGAGCAGTTCCTGGCTGATGATGCTATCCGACAGGACTTTTATGGCCGACTGCGTGCGTTCAGCCGCTGCCTTCATATCTCTCTATCGTCAGACAAGCTGTACGACGTGTTTGATGAGGCGAAAGTCGACAACATGAAGCGGGACTGGAAGCAGTTTTCCGAGCTGCGGCGTTCGGTACAGCTCAGGTACCAAGAGACCGTGGATGTCAAAGAATTCGAACCAAAAATTCAGAAGCTCCTCGATGACCACGTTATCGCCACCCCTGCCGAGACTATTATTGAGGTGGTCAACATCAACGACCCTGACGCTTTGAAGGCTGTCGTTGATGAAACTGGCGTATCAGATGCATCCAAGGCAGATCGCATAGCGAGCGCTACCCGCAAGACCATTACTGAGCGTATGGAGGAAGACCCGACCTTCTACAGACAGTTTTCTGAGCTGCTTGAAGAAACAATTCGGGAGTACCGCGCAAAGCGAATATCTGAGCGAGACTACCTCGGCAATATTGTTGATTTAGCTAGCAAAGTAGCTCGGAAGGATCGCGGACAAGATGTCCCTGACCCCATCAAAGGCAATGATCACGCGCAAGCATTCTTCGGCATCCTGAACGCTAAACTGGCCCACGATGACGGAGCTCTGCTGCCAGCAGACGAGGTGGCTACGATCGCGCTAAAAATCATCGATGTGATCAAGCAGCATCATATCGTGGACGTGTGGTCCAACGACGTGGCCCAGAACGAAATGCGAAACGCCATTGATGATTACTTCTTTGACGTTTTGCGCGACGAGATGGGACTTGATCTACCGCTCCATGTGATGGACGAGCTTGAACATAAGATCATGAATCTGGCACGGGCTAGATTTCCAGGATGACGAATGAATTTGGTGCCATTGAATATGGCAAGCATCTCATCGACTTTTCGGTTATCCGGCGTGAACGACGCACGCTAGAAATTGCCGTCGAGCCGGACACGTCAGTCATTGTCGCTGCTCCTCTCGATGCCGCCAAAGCTGATATCGAGGCGAAGGTGAAGAAGCGCGCCGGCTGGATTCGAAAGCAGCAGGCATTTTTCGCACAATTCCTTCCGCGAACGCCTGTTCGAAAATACGAGTCAGGTGAGACCCACCTCTACCTTGGACGCCAATATCGACTAAAGGTGCGCTTGGCCGAACATGCGTCAGTTAAGCTCGTTCGCGGCTTCATTCTTGTTGCTTCGCCTTCACCAGATCAGACCGAAATGACCCGCTCTCTTGTGGAGGAATGGTATCGGAAACGCGCGAAAATCAAGTTTGCTGAGCGCCTAAAAATTTGTCTAGAACGGTTTCCGGAAAAGGCTGCTTTTCAGCCTAAGGAAATCATTGTTCGGAAGCTCAAGCAGCGGTGGGGCTCGATGTCCCCATCTCGTAGGCTACTGCTCAATCGCCGCTTAGTTGAAGCACCGACGGACGCCATTGACTATGTAATCACACATGAACTGTGTCATATTGCGCACCCTAATCATGGGGCAGCGTTTTTCGAGCTTTTTGGTAGTGTCATGTCGGACTGGCCGAAGCGCAAACGAAGGCTTGAGCGCGTAATGGCATAAAAAGAGCCCCGCCATCTCTGGCGGGGCTCCCGTCCAATAAAATTGGACTGTTCGTTAGGCAGCTTCGCTGTCCGGGGCAGCCAAGCGTTGGCCTTCAAGCCATTTGTTGAACGCGCGCTTATCGATGTAAACACGGCCTCCGATTTTGATCAGGACGGTATCAAAACCATTGCTGTTCGCATGATAAATCCACCACCTAAGCGTACTCTCGGTCACAAACGGCGCCTCTTGGGCGAGCTGCTTCACTGTCCGAAGGTCGGTATAGTCCACCGGCCATCCTCCATGGGCAAAGAAAAAGCCAAGAAAAGAAAAATCGGACTGACCGCAGCATAGCCGAGGACGGCTAAACAGACAATGAAGCGCGGGTCTGAGGTGTTCAGTCGGCCATATTGAAAATTTTGTCGTTCATCTTCTCGACCACGTCGCGGGTATGGTCTTCTGACAGGTGCGAGTATCGCTTCACCATCTGGAGGGTCTTGTGTCCTAGCACCTCTGCAATCTCCAGCTGGCTTGCGCCATTCATGGCAAGGTAGCTTGCCGCACTGTGGCGTAGATCGTGGAAGCGGAAGTCGATGATGCCCGCTTTGTCGCGCGCATTCTCCCATGCCTTGCGAATGTCGATGGGGCCTTTGCCATCGCTTCGCGGGAAGAGGTAATCCGACTTAATGTCGCGCTTCGTGAGATACTTCTCTCGCCACTTAAGGTGCTCTTCGAGAACCGCCTTGAGATAGCTCACTATCGGTGCCTTGCGGGTTTCACGGTTCTTGGTCTCACGTAAAACTGCTACTTGTCGTTCAAGATCCAGATCACGGAGCGTCAGCTTCAAAATCTCATTCTTTCGCGCACCCGTAGAAAGGGCAAACACGACGACCGGATATAGCTGCTTGTTCGGGCTCGCCTTGCACGCTGCAAGGATGGCTTTGCGTTCGTCGTCATCGAGGAAGCGCACACGCTCTTTGGTAGCCTTGGTAATCCGGTTCACACCTTCCATCGGGTTGGCAGAACCGATCCATCCCCACTTCTGAGCGAACTTGAGCAGTATCTCCAGATTGTCGCGGTAGTGCTTCACTGTTTTGCGCGACTTCGGCTTGGCAGGCTTCTCGCCATCCTCAAGCTGCGCTCGTTGATCCCCCGCGTTTGTCAGTTGGGCAATCTTTCTGCTGATAATCTCATGCGTCAGGAAGGAGAGGGCATACTCGCCTAGCTCGCGCTCCCAATGGTTCAGGTAAGTGGTCTCCACTCGCTGGCTCGATGGAGCCTTGTGGGGGAGAATGTCCTCTTTATATTTTGCAATCACGTCACCGAGGGTGCGCTTCTTCGCCTCGCTCGCAGTCGAGCGGATATCGCCTCGGCGCATCCCGAGCTCAGTTTCCTGCGCCCAGGCCTTTGCATCGGTAAGTCGCTTGAAACTGCGCTGAACTGGCGGATATCCGTGCATTCGGATCATTACACGATAGGTTTGCCCGTTCTTGCCCTCTCTTTTCTGAATGGTCGCCATTTACGATTATTTTCCAGCTAGTTAAAATTTATGATACATTCTAACTGCTTATGGGGTAGGGCGCAAAGAAAATTTGGCACAATTTTGGCACAGTAAGCCCCAAAAAATGCCCGTAATTGACAACAAGCCACAATAACGGAAATCCACTAACGTATTGATAAATATACTGTTACTTGTTGGGGGTTGTTGAGAATTTTGCTGTTCTTAAATCTCATAACCTGAAGGTCGTAGGTTCAAATCCTACCCCCGCAACCAAAAAACTAAAGCAAATACAATGTTTTACAAAAACGCCTCGGCTCCAAGGTCGGGGCGTTTTTGCGTTTGGGAGTAATTTGGGAGTAATTGCTCCCAAAAACCTCCAACACGTTCCAACGGTCTGCCTACCTCACCAGTGGTATGAGAATGGCGGAAAATTGGGATATTATTGAAATATGTCTCTACGCTTCCCACAATAATTATGTGGAGAATAAAGGAGACTGTTATGAATGAACTTTCAAAATCTACTCAGCATTTCACAGTTGGTGAAATTTAACCCTGCGCTATCTGAATCGATGATCAGATGGTGGATCTTTAACGCAAAAGCCAATGGCTTCCACAAGTGCCTCATCAAGATAGGTGGACGCATTTTTGTAGATCGTAGCGCCTTCGAGCAGTGGCTCGAAGAGCAACGTCAGTAACCTCAATCGAAAGACGGTGGTTCGGGCGGGTCTCCACGCTTCGCCTGCCGCCGATCTTCCGCTCTCTTTTTGGCTTCGGCTATCTCCCTCTTGTATTCCTCATCTTCGTCGAACTCCTGATCTGTCGGTTCGGCTTCCAACTCATCTTCGTCTGATTCAGGAACAGAGGTTTCTGGCTTTGGCGCTCGCCTGACATCTGTGCCGAAATTATCTTTCCACTCGGCAATGGACGCCAGAAGGGCTTCATTTTCATGAAGTGCTTTGTAGAGCTGCGCGCGTATCGGCCCAACGCTCGGCAGGATGATGACGCAATCATCCTTGAACTCTTTGCCCATCAACGCCTGTGGTGAAGCAATCCAGTCCTGGTCGCCCCAAATTCCCTTGCGGGTGCCAATACGCTCGCTGATAGCCTTGGCGGTTTCCATGTCGTTAGGGCGGAAAAAAATCTGTGCGCGGCAACCAGCCATGATGGTTTGCCAATTGTCATAGACCTTGCTGAGCTGGGCCAAGCTCTGGGCAAACAGCCACAGGCGGACGTTGTAGCTTCTTGCCGTCGAGATGGCCTCTTCTATGGGGGCCATATATCCAAGCTGCGGGAATTCATCCATGAGGAACATCATTGGCCACCATGGGAACTTAGCCGGCAGGTCGTCGTCCGGGTTTTCTTCGCCGTATCGTGCCGTCTCGTCATAGGCCCGCATGGCCGTCTTGAGCATCTGACCCAGAAGCACACGCAGGACTGATCGGTAGCTGCCAATCTTGTCAGGTGGGATGATGATATAGACGGTAGAAGCGGTGCCTCTGTTCAAGATGCCGGGGCCAGGCGAGTGCCATCCCGGCGCCCGCTCTTCCGTGGCTGCCATCTGAGCGGTCATGTGATCCATGGCGACAATGTCTGCCATGTTAAATCTCGGTGTCGTTGATGAGGTCGTCGAGACAATAGCCTTAGACCGCCATACCTCCAGCTGGGCATTGAGGGACTCGTAGATGGATTCCTTGAGGCGGTCATTCTGCTGACTGATGCGATTGCCAAGGTCGACGAGGTTGTCGTCCTTACTCGCCTGTAGAGCGTGGATCATCTCCTCCGTCGCATCAGGACCACCCGCCAGCACACGGCAGACCTCACGCATGTTCTGCTTTTCAGGCGGGCGATTGGTTTTGACGAAGATGATCAGGCCAGTGAGCAGGTTTCTTGCCGCCGTGTCCCAAAACTGGTCCCGCCCACTGCCCACGATGACAAGGTCTGCCAGCACGCGGGCATCGTCCCAATCACTTATGAAATCCAGCGGATTGTAGCAGTCAGAGTCATCCTCAAAAGGCGACCACTTGAAGACCTGACCAAACAGATCCCGTCGCCACGCTGTTTCACGGTAGTTCTCGCCTTTAGGGTCAAGGACCACCGCAGGCCCCTCATAGTCAAGCAGGGTGCGCAGGATGAAATGCTGGCCTTTGCCTGCACCCGTCGGAGCCACGGTCAGCAGGTGCCCTTCACCATGGTAGAAGAGGGGCATACGTAAGCCGCTGTCACCGGTATCCCCAATCGAGATCGTTGCAAGTTCTATGGCATCGGGCGGGAAGGAATCGTCGGTGCCCATGATGATACGGGCATCTTCTAAATCATCTACGTCAGCCCAGAACGGTTGATGTCCTGCATGTTGAAGGCGCTGCTGGTTCGCTTCCGTCATCATCGGCAGGTACTTCCGAAGCGCCTCTCTGACCTCATCCACCTTGCCGTCGCGCAGCAGATCGAAGACATGCTGCTTGAATGCGGGGTCAAGCTCAGGGTCAGCTTGGACGGTGCTCAAAACATCTCGCCACATCGGGTCGAGTGATTTCAGAAAGGCCATAGTCTCTGGGCTGGGTTTCTTCTTTTCTTTCTCTCCACCTCCAAACCACTTGCTGAATACCATGCGTTTTCTCCAATCCGACCTGACGTTATCCCATTTTAAATTTGTAACCCGGTTTGGTTGATCTGCCCATCCGCTTTGAGCCCCACGCCAATTGACGTTTTCGGGCTCCGGCGGAAATGGTGATTTTGACAGGCATTTCCAGATTAGCAGCACGGAATCGCAGACTTTCAGACAGCCATCCAATTCGTCTCTGTGCGCTATGTGTGTTGGTTTCGGGGTTCTCCTATCGACTCGGTCTTCTGGCCTCTCTTGCCCTTGTCGCTGACCGCTGCCCACGAGCCGTCCTCATATCTGGCTTGACCTGGCAGGGACGCCGCACGGCGCAACGGTTCCCGGTCAGTTTCTTCCCCGGCTGAAGCCTTCCTCGCGAAGCAAGAAACAGCCCGCTCGCCGTCCTTCGTTTCTCTCCGGCCCACTGCGAAGTCCCGGTCGGGGCTTTGCCCCTCCGCGCCTCTTGGGGTGCGCCGCCCGTCTTTGCCCCTGCCTTTCCGGTCGCCATCGGACGGCCGCGATGGGCGCGGCCCGCAAAGACAAGGAGAGAGACCATGAAGACCGAACGCCAAGACGTTTACACCCAAGTGACCAACACCATCATCGCCGCCATCGAAGCCGGAGCCGGTGACTGGCAGATGCCCTGGCACCGCTCAGGCCAAGGCTTGAACCGCCCCGTCAACATCGACACCACCAACGCCTATCGCGGGATCAACGTCGTCAGCCTCTGGGCCTCAGCGCAAGCACGCGGCTTCTCGACCGGTACCTGGGGCACCTATCGCCAATGGCAGAACAAGGGCTGTCAGGTCCGCAAGGGCGAGAAATCCAGCCTCGTGGTCTTCTACAAGGAGTTCGACGTGGAAGAGCAGAAGGACGACGGCCACACCGAGCACGGCAAACGCCTCATGGCCCGCGCCAGCTACGTCTTCAACGCCGATCAAGTGGACGGGTTTGAAGCACCGCCCTTGCCGGAACCGAAAGACCCGGCGCAAATCCTCGAAGCAGCCGAAGCCTTCGTCGCAGCCACAGGGGCCGATATCCGCCACGGCGGCAACCGCGCCTACTACCGCTTCCCGGATGACTTCATCCAGATGCCCGAGCGTGAGCGCTTCATGGGCACGGAAACCAGCACAGCGACCGAGAGCTATTACGGCACTCTGCTTCATGAGCTGACCCACTGGACCGGCAGTGCCAAGCGCTGCGACCGTGAGTTCGGCAAACGCTTTGGCGATGACGCCTACGCCGTCGAAGAGCTCGTGGCTGAGCTGGGCGCGGCCTTCCTCTGTGCTGACCTCGGGATTACGCTGGAACCGCGTCCCGACCACGCCGCCTACATCGACAACTGGCTGAAGGTTCTCAAGGCCGACAAGAAGGCCATTTTCACCGCCGCTAGTCAGGCCGCCAAGGCAACCGACTATCTGGCAGGGCTGCAAGCCAGCGACATAACTGAGGCCGCCGCTTAGGCGGCCTCTACTCTACCTTCTTTGCAAGTTCCTGAACTTTGGCCGCTAACGCTTTCTGAATAGAGGCAAGTGTTTCCGGCATAATGCCGCGTCCATTTTTCCATTTGTAGTAGGCGGTACGCGATATGCTCGCCCGAAAACACAACTCGGAAACGGACAAACCAACGGCTTTTCGAGCTCCTTCTACCCGATCAAACTCATGCCTCTCATGAATGATTTCATCCCGCTTTATTATAAGAACGTTTCCGAAAACACTTCTTGCCATAGAAAAAATCCCCGTTCAGAAAATGAACGCTTCAAATAATTACAAATATAACTTAATGTCATATCGTTGTTATTTAAATACAACCAAATAATAGGAAATATTGTAATGACTAAATTTTCGAAAATAGCTTTCGTGATGGCGCTGGCTTTGGCTGCAAGCCTTGGCTTGACCGCTTGCGATGATGACGACGCTAGCGCGACATCAAACTCATTCTCCGTTGGTAACAGCGGTTAATAATTTTACTGAATTCGAATTCTTTAATAAATTTTAGGAGTGCCTTCTAATGAAACAATGGCTGAAGAATCTCGCAATTGCTGGCGCAACGGCTGGTGCCGTCGTGCTAGGTGCGGCTTCTGCTTCGGCAGTTTCGTTCACAGTAGTGATCGAGAAAATCGAACTTATGACTAACGGTAACTCAACTGACCGTTTCGTAATTTACAACCCAGCTGCCGGTATCGGTGCAACTGCAACTTCAACTTTGGACCTTCTTAATGCAAACAAAACTGGCGCAACTCTGCCAGTAGCTGCACCTAAGTCCGGTACATACAACACAATGTTGGTAACATTCTCCAACATCTCCGTTGCTGCCGAAACTGCTACAGTTTCTGCAACTCAGTCTTTGGCTGCTGCTTTGGGTACAACCCAAGGTTTTGGTTCCGAGCTGGGCCGCGACGTGCTGATCATGGGGGACCCAGGTACAGGCGCAACTTCTATCTCCGCTGACCTGAACGCTGGTGTTGCTTTTGCAACTGTACCAGCAATGCAGCCGATTGTGTCTAACGGTGCAACAGTTTCGTTACCTGCTTTCGACTTCTTCCTACCTGCATCTAAGGTCGTTACATCTGGCACAAGCGCCATTAATGTAACTTCTGTGCCTGTTGCGCTATCTGTCGCTCGTACTGACGTAGACTCGGCATCTGTGCCAAACGTTACTGTCGGCGTTAAGGACATTGCGTTCAAATCGGTTCCTACATCTTCTGGTCCATTTGCCGCTAAAGTCGGTCTTTTCCGTTCAGCGTTGGATATGAAACCGATTTACGTTAGCACTGCAACATTGGTTTCTAACACCAGTGTGACCAGCAAAACTATCACCGAGGTAACGTTCCTTGACGTGGCCGACGGCACATACCTGCCTCTGGCTTGGGTTGACGCTGATAACGATGGTTTGTTGGACTCTGGTGAATCAGCGATCATGGTAGACTCTACCGATGCTCTGTTTTCCAATTCACAAAACACACTGACGATTAACAAGCAAACACTATTTGGTTCCGGTACTGCTGGAACAGTGAGCGCGACATCTGCTGCATTTACTGGTTCAACAACTGGTCTGGGCAGTACATTTGGCGCAAGTGCAAATGGCTTCCTTGGCGAATCGGAAACATCTTATCTGTTCCCGTCCCGAGAAATCTCAGTGACTTTAGCTGCAACTCCGGCAGCCTCTGTCACGCTCGCGAACGATACCGATGACTGTGCTGCAAACTGTGGCCTAACTGTTACTATCGGTGGTGGTGTTGCTGGCGTAAACCCAGCAACAGCGATTGCTGCTGTATCTTTGACAGTAGGCAGTGTTGCGCTTCCGTCAATTAGTCTTGTCATTGATGATGATGATACATCTACCGCAGGCGGCAATACGATAAATGCAGCTGATGTTGGTAAGCTGGCTGTAACAACTAATGCGGAAACAGTTATTTCCAATAATGCACTTATGACATACAGCAATGATGGAAATGGTGTTGGCATTATTAAAATTAGCCCCGTGCCGTTGGCTACTATGACAACCATCGACCGTACAGCCGCATATGGAACCTATTCACTTGATGTCGAAATTCAGGCGAATGATCCAGAGGGTACTGCTCTTGGTGCTGTAGATACCACTACACTTAGCAGCACGGACGTAGCTCTGGCTAGCGGTGGGCACACATTAGCAACAAACACTGTATTGATTGCTAAGTCACTTACTGCGGATTTGGGTAACTAATTATTTCCAAATCTTTCCAATCAAGTTCAACCGACTTGATGCAAAACCCCGCTTCGGCGGGGTTTTGTTTTGCCAGCCTATCAGGCGTTCAAGGTATGGGCTGTTCCGCAGATCACCAGGTGCTGAGAGCCCCGTGTCATTGCGACATAGAGGTTCTTTACATCGAGATTGTGGGCTTCGAGAACGACACAGACATCGGCTTCTAGGCCTTTCAGCAACAGGGTGCTGCCAACAGAGCGCTTGGCAAGGGGGCGACCGATAAGGCGGTTTTGTTCCCGGATGCGGACGGCGGCATCGTAGAACGTATTGCCCTCCGTGCCGTCGCATTGCTCCAGTGCTTTCATACAGGCACGAAGAACGGCAGGGCGATGCTGCCTGACGCCGCCCTCCTTGTTAATCTCGACAAGCAAGTTAGTAGCAGACTTTGGTGATGGGGCCGCACAGAACGCGAGAGCGGCTTGTTCAGTGTCCGATGGTGCCTTGCGGGCTGTGCCTCGTTGCAGCGTGCCAACACGGGTGATCAAGTCGGGTGCGCCGACGTTCGTCATGACATCGCCCGCAAATGTGGCGAGCTTCGAAAAGGCATCGGCTGCGTTGAAGTCGAAGCGCCGTGCGAAATCGACGAAGTCACGAAGATCGACATTTTCAACGGTGACAGCGCCAGGTGTCCGGCTTGCCATATCACGCTGACTTTGCGGGCTAGTGCTGCGTCCGATGATCAGGACGCGACCGTCTGCCGTCGGTGGTGCAGTGCGCGCGGCTCGCATCTGCCTTACCATGTCCTCAGTCCCGTCCAGATGGACCCAGCTCACTTCCTCGGGGGCGGCTGTCAGGTCGATGGTCTCGCCATTCAGAAGCTTTCTGCGGACATCCAGAAGCCAACGACCGAAGCTTTCCTTGCCCGCGTTGATCCAGCGCCACGGCGTTTCAAGCTCCCCGACAATGGGGAAGTGCTTGCATACATGCTCATCCCAGTTTGCCAACGGGTCGCTACCAAAACCGAAGATGGCCTGCATGGGGTCACCAAGGACGCAGGTTGGCAGCGTTTGCGCCGCATAAGCCACGACCGCATGCTGGCGGATGGAGCAGTCCTGGTATTCATCGACAATCAAACGCGCGTAGCTGGCAGCGATCACGTCATTGACGTGCTCTGCTTTCAGAAGGTTGACGGCGGCGACACGGATGTTCGGGTAGTCGGTTCCGGCGTTTGCCAGTTTCAAAATGTTCGGGTTGTAGGCTCCACGCAGCGGGAACATGGAAATGAGCCGCATGGCCCAACCGTCGATCGTCGAAAGTCTATAGGCTTTGGATGGCACGCCAGCTTTGTCCAGGCGGCCGCGAAGAGCCACAACGCCTGCGTTCGTGTGAGTCAGCACCAGGATCGGCTTCGGGCCGGTATGACGGGTCAGAGCTTCGGCAATCAGATGGGTTTTTCCGCAGCCTGCCGGTGCGGTAACGGTTCCCCTGTCTATCGCCAGCAAATCAATTTCAGGCTCCGGCATTGTCAGCCCACCCAAACACAGCCTCGACGGCACTTCTGAAGTCCGCATCCACGTTGGGCAGGTCTGGACCGATAATTTCCCGTGCCGCCTGTTCCATCCATCCCAGCTGTTTGAACCAACCCTTTTTGCGGATGCTGGAGGCGGCTGCCAAAACAACCCGCGCATCAGCGCTGTAACCATTGATCAGCGCTTGGGTCTGGATGCCATTGAGCGTTTCGCCATTCACCGCCCGTGACTGGATGTGCCCGCCAACCACATCTTCGCCATGCAGTTCGACGGCAAAATCGATCAGCTTGCCGACCGCGTCGTCGGACAGGCTGATGAACAACTCCGCTTCGAGGCAGCGGTCATTGCGCCATGTGAAGACTGACCCACCACCATCGACAAATGCCTGATGGGTTTCTGCCGTCGGCTTTTGGTCGTCGTCTCTCAGAATAGCGGTTCGATAGCCCAGCGATCGCATCGGCGTTGCTCGACTATAGGCATCGTTCGGCCCGCCGCCTCCTGCATCAACGAGGGCAACGCCTTGTGCTGCGATGGGAACCTGCCCCTGACTTTCAAAATACTGATCCAAACCGCGCAGGAAGCCGACTTCGGTTGCCCCCTCACAGACAACAACAGAAGTTGCCAAAAACGCATCCGGATAAAGGCGAATTGTCCCTTGAACGGCATTATCATTGCCGACATTGAGGACGTCATGGTGGTCGTCATGGCCGCGCACGACATGGAGCTGTTTTCCTGACAGTTCCCGCAGGGCGACAGGTGAGTGGGTTGTCAGAAAGGCTTGGAGGGGTTCACCCGTTTCCTTTGCCCCAAGTGAACCGAGCAGCCGCATAATGCGGTGCGGTTCGAGGCCATGCTCCAATTCGTCTATCAGGATGATCGACGACGATTGAGCCGCCATTCTTTGCAAACCCGCAATAAGAAGGCGTGTTGACCCAATCCCAAGCCCTTTAAGCGGAATACCCGCTTCATCGTGCAGCGATATTGTGCCGCCGCTGACGGATACGGAATGGGCATCCAGCATGGCTTTGACTTCATCGCCAACGGGGATGCCCAGATTTTTCGCGGTATCTGCCACGATCTTGAGCGCGTCGCCAAGCTGCTCCTTGGCGTCATCGCCGAAAGCCGCTCTTGCTTCGCGCGCGGCATTGACGATTGCAGCCGAGGCGTCTGCACGCTCTTCGGTCAGACGATTGAGGACAGATCCCCGCCGCCAACCAAGGTTGAGATCGGCAAAGGCACCGATACGGGTCGGTGCAAGGCGTGCCCGATCCGCCCAGGACAGGTTACGGCTTTGGCCTTGAGCTTCGGCCCGATCAGAAACGAGCGACCAGGACGGCTCCAAATCACCTTCCACCTTCAGGCGTAGCGTCAAGACTGTCTCAGCATCCTTCTCAGGCTCATCTTCCACAACACCGGTCTCAGCGATAAAGCCCCGTAGGAACATGCCGTAGCTGTCCATGCTCTTCAGAGCGTCATCCAACGCACCGATGGTCAGAGTGATTTGGATAGGCTTATCGACATCAAGATTATGGAAATCAGCGTCGGTCATCTGGAGGTTTCGGCGGGCACCCAGACAGAAATCTATCGCATCAAGAACTGTGGATTTTCCGCTGTCGCCGGGTCCGATGAGACAATTTACGCCGTTTGTGGGAAGCCAAGACAGTCCTTGAATGCCTCGAAAGTTTTCAATTTCTACTTTTCTGATCCGAGACATCTTTTAATTATCTTCCCATGTTTTCTGATTGTTTTACCCTATTGCGATTCTAACCAAATCACGTGCGAGTATCATCTCAAAAGGGTGTAGGGGAAAGCCTTCCCCTGCCTGCAACCACCTGTCGGCGTTTTCCGCCACCCCTTCAAGCGGGATTGCACCCCGCAACGCCCCATAATGTCGTCCCTTCGGGACGGGGTTGATATGTGCGGTCGCGCTTCGCGCTTGTAACCTCTCTGTCCAGCTTGTGCCGACCCCGCCGGGCTTTCCCAAGGTCGCCGTCCGGCCTGCCCGCTCCATTCGCTTCGCTCCCGTGTTGGCCGGATGCCGCCGCTTCGCGGCGCGGCTCTCTTGGAGCCCGTCGGATGTCGGCGCTTCGCCGCCTGAACGCCTGTTCTCACTTTAGTCACTGGTTTGTCGTCGTCGCTCGCCGCTGGGCAGAGGTTCATGCGCGGGGCGTGGGTGTCCTTCGCAGATTTGAACAACTCGACGGAAGGACAAACCGACATGAGCCAAACCAATATCACCCCAGAACATCGCAGCGCCTTTGAGGCGCTGACGAGCGGGGATTATTCCAACTTCGCACTGTTCAGCTGCTTTGCGGACGGCGTGCCCGCCGCCGCTATCTGTGCCGTGAACAGGGACGGGGAGGATTTCACCATCCGCCCGCTGTTCGTCTCGGTGACGAACAGAATGCAACTCACTGACCATGACGGACGGGAGGCGGGACAATGAGCACGCTTCTGCTATCAGACCAGCATGCCCGCATGCTGAAAAATGGCAAAGCCAATGCCGAACGCATGGCCGAAGATGGCAACACCCAGGACTTCTGGCCTGTGGTCAAGCTGTTCTGCCCATGGGGAGCGGCAACGTGGTTGCTCTCGGAACTCGACCCCGAAGACGAGGACATTGCCTTCGGGCTTTGTGACCTTGGTTTCGGATGCCCAGAGCTTGGCAGCGTGCGCCTGTCGGAGCTTGCCGCGGTGCGTGGCCCCGCAGGGCTGACCATCGAGCGTGACCGCCATTTCAAGCCAACCAAGAGCCTGACGGCTTATGCCGCCGAGGCTTCCGACAAGGGGCGCATCGTCGCCTGACCCAACCCATGCCCCCGCCCTGACGGTCAGGGCAGGGGGCAATCAAACCAATGTGAGGACCAAAACCATGACCATACAAACCATACCGCTGACCAAAATCACCGCCGCCGAGGGCAACCCCCGCCGCAGCATGGATGCCACCGCCCTTGAAGGGCTGGCCGCTTCCATCCTGACGGACGGACTTTTGCAAAATCTTGTGGTGCGCAAGAAGGGACGCAAGTTCGAGATTGTCTCGGGCGAGCGGCGTTATCGTGCGCTCTCCATGTTGGTCGAGCGCAATGCCATCGCCAAGGACACTCCCGTGCCCGTCGAGGTGCGGGGAGACTTGAGCGAGGCCGATGCCTTGCGGCTCGCCACCGTCGAGAACATCCAGCGGGAACAGCTTGCCCCCATGGACGAGGCCGAAGCCTTCGCCACCTTGTTGGGTTCAGGCGCATCCCTTGAGGATGTCGCCGCCAAGGCAGGGGTGTCGGTGCTGACCGTCAAGCGCCGTGTGGCGCTGGCCTCTCTCTGTGACGAAGTGAAGGCGCTGGTGCGGGAAGGGGAGATTACCCTTGCCGCAGCCGAGGCGCTGACGCTTGGCACCCATGACCAGCAACGGGCGCTTATCGAGCGGCTGGAGCAGGGCTATCACTATGACGGCGATGACTTGCGCCGCCTGTTGGCGGGCGAGAAGCCCGCCGTATCGCTGGCCATCTTTCCGTTGGAACACTACGAGGGCACCTTCACCGCCGACCTGTTCGCCGATGATGACAATACCGTCTTCGATGACGTGGAGCGGTTCTTCACCCTGCAAGAAGCGGCTGTCGCCGCCCTTGCCGAACACCATGGGGAAAGCGCCGCCTTCGTCGAGGTGCTGACCGAAAGCTATGCCCCGTGGTGGCAGTATCGTGAGGCCGAGGACGACGAACACAGCGGGGTGGTCATTCACTTCAAGCCGTCAGGCCGTGTCGAGGTGCGGGAAGGGCTTGTCCGCCGTGACGTGTCGCCGTCTGTTGCGGAAGAAACCGCAGACGCACCGACCGCCCCCAAGGAGCGGCCCGAATATTCAGGGCCTGTCATCCGCATGATGAATGCTCACAAGAGCCTTGCCGTGATGGAGGCGCTGCTCGCCAACCCTCGCAACGCCAAGGAGGTGGCCGTCATCAGCCTGTTGAACGGCTTTGACTGGACAGGACGGGTGCGGCTCGATGCCCATCCCGCCCTTGCCTATTTCGCAGGGGAGGACAATCAGCCGACCAGCTACACCGCCCTTGAGCGGGAAGCGCAGGACATGGTGACGGCGATAGGCGTGACGGATAATCGCCGCCCGTCCTATGCCCGACCCGTGCGGGGGGCTTGGGAGACGTTGCTTGCCGAGGTCAAAAACCCGACCGCCCTTTATGAGGTGGTGCAGGGTTTCTCCGATGGAGAGCTTGACCAGCTGCATCTGCTGCTGACGGCGCTGACCTTCGGGCAGGGCAATATGGATGCGCTCGATACGGCTGACAGCCTGTTCAACCGTGTTGCCGCCGATCTGGATGTGTCGATGCGGGATCATTGGACACCCGACGAGGCGTTCCTGACCCGCCGCCGCAAAGACCAGTTGGAGGTCATCGCCAAGGAAAGCGGGGCGATAACCCGACTTGGGCGGATGAAGGATTACAGCAAGAGCCAGCTGGCCGCTGCCCTTGCCCGTCATTTCCAGCGCTGCGCCGAGGATGATGCGACCTTGCCCGAAGAACTGCGCAAGCGGGCGAATGCATGGCTTCCCGATGCCATGCGGTTCCCTGCTGTGACCGAGGGTGCTGACCTGCCGTGGCAGGAAGGGGAGGCCCAGACAGACGAGGTCAATGCAGACGACACGGACGGCGACCCCACGCCCGCCGTCTCGGGCGAGGGCGACCCCGCGCAAGTGGCCGCCTGACCCCCGTCTGCATCAGGGGCGGTGCGGGCAGTCAGCCCGTACCGCCCTTTCTTCTTCACACTCGGGAGGGTTTCCTCATGCATATCATCGCCGCCATTCTTCTTATCGGCGTGGCCGCATACGCCGCCAATGTCACGGGCAATATAGACGCCGTGGGCTGGGTGCTGCTCGGTGCGCCTTTCGTTATACCAGCCGGGATGCTTGTCCTGTGGCTGACTGGCAAGCTGTTCGGAGCACTCTTCGGCGGGACGCGCCGCGACTGAGATTCGGACCGTTTGCCGCCTGTTACGGTGACGGCCACAAATGCCGATTACAGCCCGTCCTGGCCTTCAGCCAGGGCGGGCGTTTTCTTGTGCCGCTTCACCAGCGACATGGTGGCTAGACCAAGGGGATTGTGCGCTGGCCGCCGTGTGTCGGGTGCGGCGGGCGAGGCTGCCATCTTGAGCCTCCTATATGTTTGGTGCGGTCGCATCCCCTCACGCCCTTTCCTGTTATGGCCACATTTGAGCCCGTCGCCCGCGCCTGCAACGGCGCACGGTCGGTTTCTTCCCCTGCGGCTTTGCCGCATTCCTCGCGAAACAAGAAACAGCCCGCTTGCCGTCCTCCACTGCGTTACGTCCCGCTTCGTGTCCCGGTCGGGGCTTTGCCCCTCCGCGCCTCTTGGGGTGCAGGCCCGGTCTTTGACGGTCTCTGACATTGGCCATGGAAAGGTCGCGAAGGGCGCGACCCCCAGACACCAAACTAAGGAGACTATCACCATGGCAACCATCGGCACCTTCACCAAAACCGACAACGGCTTCGCCGGCACCATCCAGACCCTTGGCCTCAAGGCCACCAAGGTCACCGTGAGCAGCGTCGAGAAAACCGCCGACACCGCCCCGGACTTCCGCATCAAGGCGGGCGCAGTCGAAATCGGCGCGGCCTGGCACCGCACCAGCAAGGGCGGCAACGAGTATATCTCGGTCAAGCTGGACGACCCGAGCTTCGCCGCTCCGATCTACGCCAACCTGGTCGAGCAGCAGGACAAGGGCTTTGCCCTCATCTGGAGCCGCTAAGGAAGACACCAACGCCGCCCGCCACCACGGCGGGCGGCCTTAACCCCAAGACATTTAATTCAGGAATTTTGACCATGACTGATTTGAAGAACGATATCGCCGCCGCTGAAGGCAAGATCCAACCACCCCGCCTCGTCGCGGTGACCGCTGAGGAACTTGTCGTCTATTGCTACCACGTCCCTGTCGACGCAGACGACCCCGAGGGGATCGCGCTGGACAGGTTCAGAAACGGCGAACTGCCCGACGCTGGTCCAACCGAAGGCGAGCAGCATGACCTTTCGACCTATTTCGTCGGCGACGTTGAGCCGACGCCTCCGAGCGACTTCGACGACTGGGCCGACACATATTGCCCGCTGAAGAACACCATCCGTCCGGACGCCCCCTGCGACGGGCTGATGTTCGAGACCTTCGGCGTTGAGCTTGAAGCCGTGCAGGCCGCCCATCCGGGTTGCGTCTGGACGCTCGTCTCGGGAGACGATGACACGCTGCATATCCTGAGCGGCTTCCACACGGTGAACCGCCTTGGCTACTTCGTCACCGAGTTCTACTGGCCCTGTAATGAAGTGATCGAGATCCCCTACGCCTGATCCAACTGGCCCCTGTCGTACCTGCGGCAGGGGCTTCTCGTCAGAGCTTGCCAGAGCCGCACCATCGGGCTCGGTCTTTGGAACACGGTTACTCTCAAACGGTTATTGCGCCTTTGGGTCGGTGCCGCCCATGACCGTTTTCCTCTTGTGGACGAACCACACCGATGCGGGCCTTCGATCTAAGGCCAATCTGGCATCGGCGTCGCCATCCGCAACGGCGCTGCCCGACTTTCTTCCCCGGTCTTCGACCTTCCTCGCGGAACAAGAAAGACGGGCTTGCCATCCTTCACTTCGTTGCGGCCCTGCGGGTGCGGAAGGCTGTTTCGCCGAAGCCCAATCTTGGCCACGAAGGCCGCACGGTGCGGCCAAGAAACCCCAAGAGGAAACCGACCATGACCAGACCTACAACCCTTGAGCTGATGCGCAACATGCCTTTCGACGAGTACGTCGATTTCGTCACCTTCGTTTTCGTTGACCAGTTCGGCCGCAAGCCCAACGGCGACATGAAAGCGAGCTTGCGCTTCTGGTACGACATCAAAGTCCACCCGGTAAGCGCCGCCGAAATGCTTCCAGCCTGGGGCTTCTAGCCATTACCCCACATCGGCTTCACGGCAACCAGCCAGCCCCCTCATCGGGGGCTTTTGCGTGTTTGCCAGACTTGTTGTCTTTGCCGAATTGAAGAAGCGCCGTAAGTATACGTCATGGATTCTGACAGAATTGAAAAACGGCTGAGGCGGCTCGATGCCGCCGTCGCACGAACGGAGCGTCGCATTGCGACGCTCGCTGCCGTGCGCGATCGGCATGACAACACCGTGACGGGAGCGGTGGTGCGGGCCGAGGTCAGCCGTGAGCTGTTTATCGCCGCCGCACAAGTTGCCTTTCGCGAACCCTATCGGGCGCTCAAGGCATGGGAGCGCCATGAATGGCGTCTCGCCAATCTCACTCTCCAGCCGACATCGGAAGAGGACATCGCAACGGGAGCACATGCGGCCGTTGCGAACTCAACACGGCTTGCTGGATTGACGTTGCGCGGCAAAACCCTCTTCGGGCGAGACGATCCTGAACGGCTCGCCGCCCGAGAGGCCTTGAGAGGCATGGCCGGCGAACGCGCCAACTGGCTTGTGGCTGTGCGTCGTGCCCGCACCTACGGTTTGGCACTCGAACAGGTGAGCAAGCAGATAGGCAGCTTGAAGAACAGGCTGCGCGGCATTGGTATTCGTCGGGATGAGCTGCTTGAACGTCTGCATGCCCGAGACCCTGTAGAGCCGACTGTTGTAAAAGAACGGCATGAAGATGAGCGGTCACGGTTTCGTCCGGCATTGGATGTTCCGGCATCGGTTGAGCAGGGGCTGGCATACGTCGCTCTAAAGAGCCGCATGGACAGGCTGGACAAGGCCACACAGCGCTATCACGAGCGGCGAGCGTTTTTCGCCGAGGCCGTACCGCTCGACCAACAGCCGGGCAACGCACACTTGCGTTTTCTGGACCGGCGGATCGCCGCCACTCATTTGCGGCGCTCAGAGCTGACAGTTGCGATTGCCAAAGCTGAACAACGCCTGCCGGAAGGCATCTCATTTTCCGAAGATGAACTGGCAGACATGAGAGAACTGCACAGAGCCTATGGGGCATTTGTTGAAGAGCAGCTGGAGGCGAGTCGCTATCCGAAGGAGATGACCATTGGCGAGCGGGAACAGCTTGCCGCCATGGCGCGGCGAGCGGAGCGGCTGGAACGGGGGATGAAGCGCTATCGGGAACGGTTGCGCACCTTGAATGACCCTGAGTTTCAGCTCCCTGAGCCTGACAAAGATCGGTCAGGGTATCTCATTAATGATGCCGAGATGCGCGCGGGCCAGGTGCGAATGCTTCAAAGCCGATTGGCCCGGGCGGAAGTCCGCCGTCGGATTCTTCGCGAAGCCGTCGTCACACAAACGCTTCCCAACCGTTCGTTGCCGTCGTCGGTGCGACTGGAGGTTACCCGGAAGCGTGATGACCGCACACCCGATGAAACTGCCGAGGCCAGGGAGAAACGTGCCCAGAAGGAACGGGACCGCCTCGCGCGGCTCTATCAGCAGGCACGCAGCAGGGCCGACTCTCTGCGGCTTGAGCGATAAGCATTTCTGTTGGCTCCCGAGCAAAAGTTCGTCGGTCATGCTCCGGTAAGCTGACACGGTTCAGCTGAGGCTTTCCTAAACCCTTCTGATCTACGCCGACCGTACGCTGGCCTTCTCTCATGGGGCAACATGGCGACGGCGACGTTTGCCGCAACGGTTCCGCCCGACTTTCTTCCCCGGTCTTCGACCTTCCTCGCGGAACAAGAAAGACGGGCCTCACCGTCCTCCGCTCCGCTTCGTCCCTGAAGGGTGCGTCCTCCGTCTATGCCGCCGCCTTTCGTCGCCCATGAAGGCCGCGACGGTTGCGGCGAGACAAAAGGAGGAAAGACTATGCTGAACCTGAACACCCCTACGAGATGACCTGGGACGAATTTGTGCTGGCCGTCGATGACGCCCTGCTTATCGAAACCGCAGACGGAATCGTCGATGAGCTCATGCCCGATATCCTGACCGCTTTCGAGACGGGCATGACCCCGTGGGGCTGCGTCATCGCCCTGACCGAGGGCCGTGACCTGACACGGTCACCGGACGGTTATCACGCCGCTGCGTAACCTCGCACCGCGACCGTTGCCACCCCGCCGAACTTGTCTCGGCGGGGTTCTTTTTGTTTCCAGCCACGATGCCGTGCGGGTCACGGGCTCCGCCCGCAGGCTCCGCTGCGCACGTGGCTTCCGCTTTTCGTGCTTCCGGCAATCCATATGGAAGCTTACTGCTATCCATTGGACGTTATTGCCGTCTGTTGAAACGTGTTGAGGCTTGTGTGAATGCGTTCATTTGTGTAGAGTGAACCCACCCAAAAGCCTTATATTGCCTTGCTTTTCATGAGGTGCGTTCCCAAATTGTATGGGGAGGAGATGTTAGTTTCACAGTACCGAGGCAAGATGTATGTTGTACCCCAATAACCCCATGAGACAGGACCGCCAAAGGCGGCCTTCCGAGGCCCTTTCTGGGCTCGCTCATGGGCTTGAATTGGGGTTCAACATGGTCGGCAAGCGCCCCCATTCGGCTGTCTTCGACAGGCCTCAAGGGAGCTGTGCCGCCCTCTTGGGCATTCGCCCCGCAAGGGGGCTCAAGCCGTGTTCACTGCGTTCTCTGAAGCATGAAGGTAGGGAAGGGGCCGGCCATGGCGCGTCCGTTCCTTAACCCTGAAGAGCGCCGCTCTGAGTTCCTGCGTGTGCGCTTTACCCCGGACGAGATGGAGACCCTTCGGAACGCTGCCGTTGCCTCTGGACTGACCCTGACGGACTATGCCCGTGAGGTCCTTCTCAACAAGCGACCGCGTGCCAAGCCCAAGCCGTTCCGTGTCACTCAGCACATCGCCTACGAACTGCAATCCATCGCCACGAACTTCCGCCAGCTCGAAGCGGCGACCGGCGATACGTCCTACGGCGGCTGGGCACACTATATCGGCGGGCAACTACTGGACCGCCTGCTTGACCGCTCCGACTTGTCGCCTCTTATGGAAGAACACTTACCCGCCATCAATGAGGTCGGGCTCGTAGTCAATGACATGGCCCACAAAGCCAACATGGAAAAGTACCCCGAGGACGCAGACAGGGATGCCCTCTTTGCCGCCGTCAAACGTGTCACCCAGCCCCTTCACGATGCCGTCGGTGTCCCGAAGGGCAAGGGCGGCAAATAGGAAGGGGCGGGCGCATGCGCTTCAAGATTGCCAGCCGTCAGCCGAGTGGTTTCAGGCCCTCCGCCCTCTACCTTGCCGGTCGGTCCCATGGCCACAAGCCAAGCCGTGTCGAGTGGATGTTCAGTCGCAATCTGGAGAGCGATGAACCGTCAAAGGCCGCCGCTCGCATGGAAGCGGTCGTCGCCCAGAACACCCGCTGCAAGACGCCCCGTTACCACTTCATCATCACCTTCGATCCGGGTGACGCAAAGAAGGGCAAGGTGACACCGGAGATGATGAAGGACATCGCCAGCGACACCATCGAGCGGCTTGGCCTGACCGAACACCAGCTTCTGGTCTATGCCCATAACGATACGGCGCATCCGCACATGCACTTTCTGGTCAACCGGATTCATCCGAGATCGCTTCGGGCATGGAGCCGCACCGACGAGGGGCGACGGTTGACCACCATCTGCCGGGACATCGCCAAAGAGCGAGGGCTGAATGTTGCCCGTGACCTTGCCGCCGAACGCAAACAGCAGGACCGCACCAAGGCCATCGATGACCATGAGTACAGGATTGCCGAACGGGAAGGGCGGGAGCCTTTGGCTCCCTTCGACAAGCGGGGTATTCTGGAACTCCGTCAGGCTGTCAAGGATGACTTCTTTGACGCAGCGTCTTGGGATGATCTAACGGGCCGCTTGGCAGAGAAGGGATACAGTCTGCGCCGCAAGGGGCAGGGTCTTGTTCTCACGGACGGCGAGCGTGTGGCCAAGCTGTCTGACCTTGGCAAGGGGGTGCGCTTTAAGGAGCTGGAGACACGCTTCGACCTGCCCTACGACGTTTGGCACAGTCAGGAAATCTCCCGCACGGCGGTTGATGAGCTGGGGGCCGGACCAAAGACCCATGACGGGATGGCGCCGGAAGAGAAAGCCCGCGCCGAGGCGCAGCATCGTCTTGAGCAGCTGAAAACCACCCATGCCCGTGATCCCATAGAGGTACTGGATACCGTCGATCAGGACTACCTTTATTGGAGCGGGGTGCAGGATGCCTATCGCCAGTCCGAGCGGCGTATCGCCATGGAGCAGCGAAAGACGGAACGCCTTCAGGCCGATATGACCCGCCAGCAGCATTGGGAGAATACTCGCCACAAGCAGCTCATGGAGCAGCTTGCTGGTGTCTATGTTGATGCGGAACGGGCGAGGTCAAATTGGTTAAAGCTGGAAGTGACCCATGGCAGCGATATGGCTGATGCCATGGTCACGCAGGACCCACGCGTGCTGGGGGAGATACAAAAAGACATTGTTGGCCACACCGGAAAGCGTGAGGCCGACAAAGCCTATCGGGCGCTAGTCAAGCACCGCCGCCAGTGGCGTGACGCACGGGACAGAGTTGCAGGGGCATTCTCCCGCATCGACCAGCAGAGGCGGGCGATGGAGCTTGCTGTCAGAGATTATGAAGCGCTCCAACGTTCAGGTGGGGATGCAGGTTGGATAAGTGGCGTGGTTCTGGAGAAGATTAAGGCCCGGGCAAAGGCGCTGGACCGAGTGACCGGCGATATGATCCATAAAGCCCGTCTTGCCGAGGATCGCAAAGAGCAGCTCTACCGGGCATGGCGCAAACATGAAGAGCGCCGCCGCCAGCGTGAGCGGGAACGTGCCATGCGGGATTTGGGGTTGTAATTTTGGCGGGGAAACATATCAGTTATTCAAACAGCCAAAGGTGCTGAGCCTGACGCAGGAAGCCTTATGTAATTATTTCCATTGGATTACTTACGTTTCTTGGCTTTCCTTTTCCCCTCATCAAATTTTTGGCACATGCATCTTCCGCATCAGGACCCCCACTGTAGCGTCCCACTTATTATTCGGTCTTGTAACTTGCTTTGTGACAGTTGCGAATAATTTATCATACGAACGAACATGAGGCGACAAAACGATGGAAATTATCATCTATGCACAGGGAGTTGACTGGGTAATTAAGCAGACAAACTCATCGTTTCCAAAACATTACCCTTCACGGCAAATTGCGCTCGATGCGGCGAGGAAAATTGGCCGAGAGACTGGTGCAAGGCTTGTGCTTTATGAACGCGACAAACCAATTCCGACAGTTTACGATTCTGGATCATATTGATAGGAAATTCGCTAAAGGCTGAGAAAGACCGTCCATAGCTCCGCTTAATTACTAGGATGATCCCAACGCCTCAAGTACCGGACATTCTGGCACCTGCTCGCCAGAGCACTGCGCCGCTGTTGCCGCCAGCACTTTCTCGATTCGCTTTAGATCCGCGATCTTGGTGCGCACATCTGAGAGGTGGCGCTCCGTCCGTTCCTTGACCTCCGCACAAGTCTGTGTCCCGCCATCCACCAAAACAAGCAAGCCTCGAATTTCCTCGATTGCAAAGCCCAGTTCGCGGGCGCGCAGAATGAAGCGCAGGCGGGAGGCATGGCTCTCGTCATAGACCCGATAGCCTGAACCCGTGCGGGGCGGGTCTGGCATCATGCCGATTTTCTCGTAGTACCGGATGGTCTCCAGATTACAACCGGTTCGCCGCGCCAGAGCAGCACGCTGTAAACCCTTTCTGGTAACATGATCGTTCATTTCGCAAAAACTTCTTGAGCCTGTAGTTACTACAGACTCTATCTTAAAATGAGAACAAGGACGAGGACAATGAAACATGACTCCCATACGAGCGGAAACAGCGGCGTCTCAGTCTGATAGCGCTGCGGATCACAAGAACGGTTGGTTCGCCGCTGGCGGTGTCGTCGGCGCGGTCCTGGCATCGACCTGCTGCGTCGCGCCGCTGGTGCTGCTGACGCTAGGGATTTCCGGCGCCTGGATCGGTTCCCTGACGGCGCTGGAGCCCTACAAGCCCTATTTCGCGGCGGTGGCGCTGGTATTTATCGTTCTCGGCTTCCGGCAGGTCTATTTCAAAGCCAAGCCCGCCTGTGTCGAGGGATCGTACTGCGCCAAACCGCAATCCGCCCTCATCACGAAAACTGCCCTCTGGGTGGCGACCGCGCTGGTCCTTCTGGCCCTGACGATCAACTGGTGGGCGCCACTCTTCTATTAAGGAGCAACCGATATGAAACGATCCCTTATCTTAGCAGCCGCCGCGCTCGCTCTCGGCGGACTCGGTACTTTCGGCTTTATAGTCGTATCACCCGTTTCCGCACAATCTAATGGCGTTCAGGTGGCAGCCATGATGTCAGCGACATTCGCGGTCGAGAACATGACCTGCGCGCTCTGCCCGGTCACGGTGAAAAAGGCGATGGAGCAGGTCAACGGCGTGCAATCGGTCGAGATCGACTTCGCGTCTAAGACAGCGACCGTTGCCTTTGACCCGTCGGTCACGACGATCGAGGCCATTGGCGCCGCATCGGCCAATGCGGGTTACCCCGCATCGGTCAAGGGTTAGGGCGGAGCCGATGAAGGATGCCACCATCCTGAAGGCGGGCATCATCGGCTCGGTGATTGCGGCCATCTGCTGCTTTACGCCGGTGCTCGTCGTGGTATTCGGCGTCGTCGGTCTGTCGGCCTGGCTCGGCTGGCTCGACTATGTGCTGCTGCCGGCACTCGCGATCTTCCTGGGCATGTCGGCCTATGGCCTTTGGCGGCGGCAACGAGCGGCGGCCTGTTGCGCAACTGAAACGCAAACCACCAAGGAAAGCGACTGATATGACCGATTGCTGCACCACTGACGGAAAGAAGAACACCTGTGACCTCGCTGTCATCGGTGCGGGCTCGGCAGGCTTTTCCGCCGCCATCACGGCAGCCGAACTAGGGGCAAGCGTCGCCCTGATCGGCCATGGCACTATTGGCGGCACCTGCGTCAATGTCGGCTGTGTGCCGTCGAAGACCATGATCCGCGCTGCCGAGGCGCTGCATGGCGCGCGTGCGGCAGGCCGCTTTCCCGGCCTCGTGGGAGAGGCGTATGTCGACGACTGGCATAGTCTGATCGCCGCCAAAGACGACCTCGTCTCCACCCTTCGGCAAAAGAAGTATGCCGACCTGCTGCCCGAGTATGACGGGATAGCTTATCTGGAAGGCGCGGCGCGGTTGAACGGCTCCGGTGTGCTCGTCGAAGGCAACCCTGTCGCCGCCGAGAAGATCATCATCGCCACGGGCGGACGGCCTGCCGTGCCGCCAATTCCCGGCATCGAGACCGTGTCCTACCTGACCAGCAAGACCCTGTTGGAATTGAAAAACATCCCAAAAAGCCTCATCGTCATTGGCGGCGGCTATATCGGCGCGGAGCTTGCCCAGATGATGGCGCGCATGGGCGTCGAGGTAACGGTGGTCTGCCGGTCACGGCTGCTGCCGCAGGTGGAGCCGGAAGTTTCGGACGCGCTGGCTGCGGCCTTCCGCGCCGAAGGCATCACCCTCTACTGCGGCATCACCTATGAAGCCTGCCGAGAAGATGAGACAGGCGTGACCGTCTGTGTCGGCGAAGGCGGCGAGCTGGTCGAGCTGACGGCCGAGCGGCTTCTGGTCGCCACGGGGCGCACCCCCAACACCGAAACCCTCGGCCTGGCAGAGGCCGGCGTCGCGCAAGACGGCCGCGGCGCCATCGTTGTCGATGACCACATGCGCACGTCAAAAGCCGGCGTCTATGCGGCGGGCGACGTGACCGACCGTGATCAGTTCGTCTACATGGCAGCCTATGGCGCCAAGCTGGCCGCGAAGAACGCGCTGAATAGTGAGAGCCTTGCCTATGACAACAGCGCCATGCCGTGGGTGGTGTTCACCGACCCGCAGGTAGCGGGCGTGGGACTGAGCGAGGCGGCGGCGAAGGCTGCCGGTCATGAGATCAAGACTTCCATCGTGCCGCTGGACCAGGTGCCGCGTGCGCTGGCCGCCCGCGACGCACGTGGGCTGATCAAGCTGGTTGCGGATGCCAAGACCGATCGCCTGCTCGGCGGACAGCTCCTTGCGCCAGAAGGCGCGGACAGTATCCAGACGCTGGCCATGGCGCTCAAGTTCGGCATGACCGCAAAGGCGTTGGGCGAGACAATTTTTCCGTATCTGACCACGGTCGAAGGATTGAAGCTCGCCGCCCAGACGTTTGATAAGGATGTAGCAAAGCTGTCCTGCTGTGCTGGCTAATGCTGAAGTTTTCATAACGTCTACGCCCGAACTTTTTCTGTCTAGCATGAAATCATTTACGACATAACGCTTCTAACATAGTTGTTTGTCAGTAAAGCATTTTCGTGAAGCGACATAAGCGTCTGTAACCGAAACATCTTCATCCCGCTTGACCTTAAACCGTCGCTCTTTTGCGACGCATGCGGCGTTTCGGTCTTTCCCCCAACTCTGACTAGGGAGCCCGATTTTTTCGGGTACAGACTTATGGACGCAAATACCAATCCTCGTGACGTACTCCCCGTAAACAGCTGGACAACCAGACAGGAAGTCCGCAAGCAGATGTGGGAGCGGCAATCCTGGTCGACCCAATATGACCTTGTCACCCCGACGGAGGACAAGCTCGACCAGTCCTTGCTCTTTTTGACGCGGGACATGGGCCTCGACGATGTCCTTGAGCCGTTTCGTATCTTCGTCTCCGAAAGGGCGCTTGCGCTCTTCAATCAGGTGACGTGGATGGGCAAGGACTATGCGGAAGCCAGCAACGAAGCCAAGATCGCATACGAATCTGCGAATGGCCTTAACGGGCGATATCAGGGCATCGTATCTGCCGTGATCCATCTCCGTTCCGCCACAGCTACCGCTGCGAATGTTGCGGTGAAAAAGGCCATCGGCGAGTGCGGCCAGAGGTACAACATCTACAGTGATGTGCAGAGCCAGGAAGGTCTTGTTCTGGCAGAAAAGCTCATCAATGTACTACGATCGGAGGGCTTGATTTAAATACTCAAGCCGGAAGCCATCCTTCGGGGTGGCTTCTTTTTTAGCAAAGGTCTTATTCGTTAAAGCCTTAGAAAAATTGGCTATAAAAAATGCGGACATTCATGCGGACATATGAGCGGCGTATTTCAGGGGTGAAAATTCAAAAAAGATATGCTATATAGTAAGTTATGAAGAAAAAAGATGCGGACCTACAAGCGGACATAAAACCGGTCGATGACCGAGGGGAATCCATCGGGCTCATGGAGCCTATGGTCGTGTCTGACAGCTCCCGGCACCGTGCAGAACTGGCCGACCTGGCTTTCGTTCTTGCCACGGAGACGGCGGCCTTTAAAAGCAGTCTGCCTCACGGTGTGCTGACGGCGCTCGCCGATCTGGTTCGCTCAATGAACTGCTATTACAGCAATCTGATTGAAGGGCATGACACCCATCCGGTCGATATCGAACGTGCCCTTAAGAATGACTATAGCGCCGATGCCCGCAAGCGAGACCTTCAGCTTGAAGCCAAAGCTCATATCACCGTTCAGAAATGGATCGATGATGGTGGGTTAAAGGACAAAGCGACGTCGCTGGACAGTGTCCGCACAATCCATAGCCGTTTCTGTGACCTGCTACCGCCAGACATGCTTTGGGTTGAAGACCCTGATACTGGGGTGAAATACCCCCTTGTGCCGGGCGAACTGCGCACGCGCGATGTGAAAGTCGGCAAGCACGTTGCGGTCAGCCCCGGTGCTGTGCCTCGGTTCCTGGCCCGCTTTGAAACTGCCTATGCAAAACTTGGCAAGGTGGATGCGGTTCTGGCCGCTGCTGCCGCCCACCATCGATTGCTTTGGATTCACCCGTTTATGGACGGTAATGGCCGTGTTGCACGGCTCATGACCCATGCCATGCTGCTTGATGCCCTTGATACGGGCTCTGTTTGGTCGGTGGCCCGTGGGCTTGCCCGAAACGAGGCAAAGTACAAAGCACGACTGGCGGCTTGCGATCTTGACCGCCGTAACGATCTGGATGGTCGTGGCACGCTCAGTGAAGAAGAGCTGGCGCAATTCACCCATTTCTTTTTGGAAATCTGCCTGGACCAGGTCCGCTTCATGCGCGACCTCGTCGAGCCGAACAAGTTACGCACGCGCATACTGATGTGGGTTGAGGAAGAGATTAGAACGGACGCCCTGCCGCCAAAGGCGGGTGCGGTGCTTGAGGCCATTCTTTACAGAGGTGAACTTCCCCGTGGCGATGTTTCCAAGCTTTTAGGCATGACGGACCGGCACGCACGGAGGATTACATCCGCCCTTTTGAAAGCAGAGGTTCTGACCTCTGATAATGACCGTGCTCCACTGCGACTTGCTTTCCCCGCAAGTCTTGCCGCCCGTTGGATGCCAGGGCTGTTTCCGGAGCAAGCAGACGATTAGCAGAAAAAAGCCGACGCCCTATAGGTGTCGGCCAGAGTCTGATAGTTCCAGGTCAGTCCTGCCACTTGTCCCATTTGCCCCAGAAACTCCATTCCCAGCGGTCGAAGTAGCGTATCTTGTCGGCCAGGATGGGGCGCATCCCCTGAACAAACAGCAGCTGCTTCTTCGTCGGCAGGGCCATCACTTCATCCTCAGTCATCAGCGGTCGGGAGCTTTTCATGGTGCCCCGGTGAACGCTGTGCGGTAGCAGACTGAACGGGAACGATGCTGACTTGCCCTCGGTCTCCACATCGACGGTGGTGACACCAAGGAGGGCTGACAGCTCTTTGGCCGTTTGCGCGTCCGCCACGTTGAACGCCTGCCTGACAGCGCAGTTGGCAACAATCGACCGCCATTTACGGTAGGTCTTTTCGAGCTGCGCCATGTCCTGAAAGAACAGCCAAAGGGTGACACCATACCCTGCGATATAGCCGATTGCCTCTTCCAGCACCTTCAGGTGCCCCAGTGCCGCAACCTCATCGAGCAGGAACAGCACCCGATATTTTGGGCGCTTTGTTGACCGTGTCATCGATGCCATCGCGACACCGACCATCACCCGCACGAAGGACCGGCAGACGACAAGATACTCCGGCGGAATGGATAGGTAGACCGTTGCGGGTTCATTCTTCAGATCCTGGAAGCGAAAATCCGAACGGCTTGAAGCCCGAGCAAGCGGTTTATGGCTTTGCCATATGGCCAGGTGGTTCTGGGCCGACGAGATAACGCCGGAGCGCTCCTTGTCTTCCTTTTGGCTAAGCGCCTTGGCGCGGGATTTAATTTCCGGGTGCTGGTGGGCCGACATGATGGTTATCAGCTCGCCAAGCTCGTCTTTGTTTGTGGTGGCAATATCCGCCACGCAGCCCAGGGTGCGCATATGTCCCGGCATTTCGTTTGCTACATACAGGATGAGCGCCGAAATCAGATTTCGGGCTTCATCATCCCAATAGGTGTTCTCCCCGTGAGGAACGACGATCAGGTCCGCAATAAGCGCGGCGTCTGCCGTCTCATGCATGGTGCCGAGGCGGATAAAGTCGAGCGGATTGAAGCTCGCCGGTTCTATATTCTCCGCGAACGGCGCGAGGGCGTAAACGGCTCCCCGTTTTGCTCGCTCCCTTGATGTGACCGCATAGTTCTCGCCCTTTACGTCGATCACCACGCAGGAACCGGGATGGTCGATCAGGTTGGGGATCACACCACCAGCACCCTTACCACTTCGGGTCGGTGCAAAAGTCAGGATATGCCCCTCACGGCTGAAACGCAGCAGGTTGCCAGCCAACCGTCCAAGCAGGAATCCCCGACCGCCAAATATGTTGTTGACGCTGACTTCCGCCTCGCTCGCGAAGCGGGCAGAACCATGGGATGTTGAAGGCTTCCAGATCAGAGCGGCAATCTTTTCGCCTGTATGGCGGATCATCACGCCGGACATGCACATCAGGCTGGCCATAACCAGCATCTGGGTATCGTCTTCCCTGAAATGCCAAAGCGCCCAGAGCGACAGGAGAAGGGGAAGACCCTTCCAAATCAGTCGGGGCAGGAAAAGTATGATGAATGACGATAGCCGGAAACCGGCCTTCATCGATCCCAAAATCATGTAAATAAACGGCATAACAAATGTCTCCATTCGGGAGACTGCTATTTTTTGCCGTTTGAGGGCTTAAAAATTATTCAATGCTTACCATAACAAGTAATGCGGACCAGCAATGTCCAATATGGATGGGTTGACGGATCGATTTCCAAGGTCAAAATAACAGTCTCCACTGTTCCTCGTCAGCCCTCCATATCTCTGTTTTGGTTATGCTTTTTGGGTGTTCAAGTGCTCGAAATGGGTGCTTCGATCTGGTTCAAAAGCCTCAATAAAGCTCAATTCTATCCAGTAGAAAAAATTCTTTGGTTCCTACATCTCTTGGTTGCCAGTTGCGTCTAAAATGGACACAATAGCTACAACAGGGGATTAGCTCCATGAAGACGATATCTGCGAGAGAGGCCAAAAACGGCTTTGGGCGTCTCATCGACACTGCACGCGCTGAACCGGTTCTGATCGAGAAACACGGGCGAGGGGTCGTCGTCGTCGTGGCTGTGGAGGAATACGAGCGGTTGGTGTCTCGCAAGGCCGTACAAAATAACAAAAAGATAAAAGGTGCTCGCTGAAATGCGCTTGTCCTGGAATGAAATTCGTATTCGCGCCGCTGCCTTTGCCGATGATTGGGCAGGCGAAGGTTATGAGAAAGGGCAGACTCAGCTTTTTTACCGCGACTTTTTTGAAGTCTTCGGCGTACCCGTCCGTCGCGTTGCCAGCTTTGAAGAGCCAGTCAAGAACCTTGGCGACAAGCGTGGTTTCATCGATTTGTTTTGGAAAGGTGTCGTCCTCGTTGAACAGAAGAGCGTCGGGCGAGACCTAAAAAAGGCGAAGACGCAAGCTCTCGATTATTTTCCCGGCCTCAAGGATGCCGACCTTCCTCGTTATATCCTGCTCAGCGATTTCCAGAGTTTTGAACTTTATGACCTTGAAGAAGGCGACGCTCTGTCGATCTCCCTAGCCGACCTGCCTAAGCATGTGGAGAAGTTCGGCTTTATCCTTGGCGTGCAAAAGCGGTCGTTCAAGGATCAGGACCCGGTCAACATTCAGGCGTCCGAGTTGGTTGGCAAACTGCACGACGCGCTTGAGGATGCGGGTTATACTGGCCACGATCTTGAACAGTTCCTCGTGCGAACGGTTTTTTGCCTCTTCGCCGATGACACCGGCATTTTTGAGCCACGCGACATTTTTCTTGACCTTCTAGAAAACCGAACCCGCGAGGACGGGTCTGACCTTGGCGGCTGGTTGGCGCAGTTATTCCAGATTCTCAATACGCCAGAGGATAAACGTCCGAAGAACCTCGATTCTGATCTTGCGCGCTTCCCCTACGTGAATGGCGATCTGTTTCGTGATCCCCTGCTTATCCCGTCATTTGACACAGCGATGCGGCGCAGATTGATCGATGCTTGTCAGTTTGACTGGTCGGGGATATCCCCGGCGATCTTTGGCTCGCTCTTCCAGTCTGTAATGGATAAGAACGAGCGCCGCGCACAGGGAGCTCACTATACTACCGAGAAGAACATCCTAAAGGTGATTGAGCCGCTATTTTTGACTGATTTGCGCGCCGAGCTCGAGCGATTGAAGGCCCGCAAGGACAGCCGCCGCCGCGTCGAGTTACAGGCGTTCCACAAGCGATTGACTGCGCTGACGTTCTTTGATCCGGCCTGCGGCTGCGGCAACTTTCTGATTATCACCTATAGAGAATTGCGAGCGCTTGAGATTGACCTGATCCGCGAGCTTCGCGCCTATCGCACTACTGAAGACCAGCAAGAACTGGACGCTGCCGACCTGTCGCTTCTGAACGTCGATCAGTTTTACGGCATTGAGATCGGTGAATTCCCGGCCCGTATTGCCGAAACGGCGCTGTGGATGATGGACCACATCATGAACAACCGGCTCAGCCTGGAATTCGGGCAGAGCTTCGTTCGCATCCCGCTCAGAAAATCGCCTCATATCGTCCATGGGGACGCATTGGAGACAGACTGGAGTAGCGCTCTGCCGCCCGCGAAATGCAGTTTTATTCTGGGTAATCCACCTTTTATTGGCGCGAAATATCAAACCGATGCGCAACGCGCCCAAGTGCGCGCTATCGCAGCCTTGGGAAAGACTGGCGGAACGCTGGACTTTGTTACCGCATGGTTCATCAAAGCAGGTGAATATGTAAAGAGTACGTCGGCGCGGATAGGCTTTGTTTCAACTAACTCGATCACTCAGGGCGAACAGGTGGCGCAGCTTTGGCCCATCTTGTTTGACCGATGCAAGCTGGAAATCGCCTTCGCCCACCGTACCTTTGCCTGGGGGTCCGACGCGCGTGGTAAGGCGCATGTCCATGTTGTCATTGTCGGTCTAGCAGGGGCCAAGGCTGTACCCAAGAATCGGCGGTTGTTTTCTTATGACGATATCAATGGCGAACCACATGAAAGCTTGCATGCAGCCTTGTCGCCTTATCTGTTCGATGCCGGTGGTTTGGCTGATCCGCATGTAGTTGTTCGAGAGGCGTCGCGCCCATTAAACGGGCTACCTCAGATTGTAATCGGATCAAAGCCGATCGATGGAGGGCACTACATTTTCAATGCCGAGGAAAGGAAGGAGCTTCTAAAGGTAGAGCCGGGCGCAGCGCCGTTGCTTCGGCCTTATGTTGGTGCGCAAGAATTTCTGAATGGCGGTGATCGTTGGATTTTAGTGCTGCAACAAGCTTCGCCCTCGCTTCTCGCATCTCTGCCAGTGGTCAAGGACCGCATTGCCAAAGTGCGGGCCGTTCGACTTGCTAGCAAGAGCAAACCAACACAAGCCCTGGCAGCGACACCTACGCAGTTTCACGTCAACGTCCTTCCCACTGCTCCCTTTCTTGTGGTGCCAGAAGTAAGCTCCGAGAGGCGGGAGTATGTCCCTATTGGCTGGTTGGAGCCGCCAACTATACCAAGCAACCTCGTCCGCATTGTTGGAAACGCAAATAAATCGCTGTTTGCGATGCTGACTTCGGCCATGCATATGAGTTGGATGCGCCACATCGGAGGGAGGCTAAAGAGCGATTATCGCTATTCCATCGGCCTCGTCTATAATACCTTCCCGGTGCCTCCAGCATCTGAACCTGCTCTGGCCAAACTAGAGCCGCTAGCGCAAGCTGTACTCGATGCCCGCGCCGCCCATGCCGGCGCAACGCTTGCCGAATTGTATGACCCGGACCTGATGCCAACTGCATTGCGAAGAGCGCATCAGGCGCTCGACCGTGCGGTGGATCGCCTTTATCGCAAGCAGGGATTCACCTCCGATCGTGAACGGGTAGAACACCTATTGTCCATGTATGAAAAAATGACGGCTCCTTTGGTGCCGCAGACCGCGATTCAGCGGAAACAAAAACGTCGTGTTGGAAAAATAACGACATAAGTGGAGTAGGTAATATATGAGTAACTGGAAAGAAATGGTACCTGGGTGTTTTGGAGAAACGGATAAAATATTCGCCGAACACCCTCTCGATGAGGATCGAGCATTTGAGCTTCTGAAGGTGTGCCGCGATCAATCCATCGGTTGGGCTGCGTTAGAGCGAGAGTTTCAGTCCTTCTTGTCAGGTTTGGACCCGAGTCATGTCTCAAGGCAGATTACAAAGGCAAGGCGGATGATGAAGGAATGGCTGCTGGATTGATCCGATAATTCGAGTGATTGGTTAAGGAAAGAAGCCCCGCCTTGCGGCGGGGCTTCGGTCATAGATAGGGGCCGTGTCAGGCCGCGTCGTTCAAAGCCTTCGGAGCCATACGCTGACCCTCCAGCCACTTGTTGAATTCGGCGCGGTCGATATAGACCCGTCCACCGATCTTGATCAGCGCAGGCTTCAATCCATTCGTTTCCGCATGAAATATCCACCAGCGCAGCTTGGCTTCCGTGATGAACGGTGCTTCCACCGCTACCTGCTTCACGGTCGCCAGGTCCCGAAAATCAACCATGTTAACCTCATGGTATAAGGGGCCTATAAAGAGCAGGAACCTAGACTATGCCTCAGAAAAGCTTTTCGTTCAATTGCTGGACGACGCCCTTGACGTGGCTCTCCGACAGGTGGGCGTACCGTCGTACCATCTGAAGGGTTCGATGACCCAAAATCTCGGCAATCTCAACGAGGCTTGCCCCGTTCATGGCCAGGTAGCTTGCGGTCGAGTGGCGAAGGTCATGGAAACGAAAATCATCGATACCTGCTGCATCACGGGCATTTTCCCATGCCTTGCGGATATCTATGGGCTCAAGGCCATCTCGTCTTGGAAAGAGCCAGCGTTTTGGCGCTGGTTCTTCCAGACTGTTGTAGAATTCGTTTACCTTGGCAATCTGTGTCGTTAGTAGATCATGCAGGTGATGAACCACTGGCACGGCGCGTGTGTCGCCGTTCTTGGTATTGCGCAGCACAGCTGTTTGGCGGTTTAGGTCAATATCACTGATTGATAGGTTGAGGATTTCGCTCTTTCTTGATCCCGTAGAGAGCGCGAATATGACGACGGGATAAAGCTGCTCATTGTCACTTTCCTGACACGCCTCCAGCAGCCGCTTCCGCTCTACATCGCTTAGATACCGAATGCGCTCGTTCCTGATCTTGGTGATTTTGTTTACACCATCAAGCGGGGTGTTGCCAATCCAGCCCCATTGCACCGCATGCTTGAACAACACTGCCAAGGTATCCCTGTAGTGTTTCAGGGTTTTGCGGCTCTTGGGTTTAGCCGGCTTGGATGGCGTATCGCTTTTCTTGTTTTTGAGGCGTCCATCGCCCGACTCTGCCAACTCGGCCATTTTCTCGCTGACGAGGTCTGGCGTAATGTAGGAGAGGGCATATTGGCCGAGTTCGCGTTCCCAATAATTCAGGAACGAGGCTTCAGCCCGCTTGGTGCTTTCGGCACGGTGGATGAATATCTCTCGTCGAAACCTTGCGATTACATCGTTGAGAGTTTTACTGGCCGCGGTTTTGACAACGTTTTTGAACTCGCCTGTACGTATTGATGCCTCGGTTTGCTGCACCCACAGTTTCGCGTCTGTGAGGCGGTTAAATGTCTTCTGCTGTTGGGGGTAGCCGGTGATGCGGACAATAGCCCGATAGACTGTACCCTTCTTTCTTTCTCGCTTGTGAATCCAGCCCATGCTATGCTCCCAAAACTCAATGATCTAAAAATCGTAAGCTATATTAATATCTTATGGGAATCGGCGCAAATATTTTTGGGAGTAAAATGGGAGTAATTGAGGTCAAGAAAGCCTCATAAAACCCAACACTCTCCAACAAGTGAAAAATCGTAAACCATTGAAAAATATATAGTATGGTATTGGGTGGTGTTGGTTCTTATAGGTTATCTCTTGGCTCATAACCTGAAGGTCAGAGGTTCAAATCCTCTCCCCGCAACCAATAATTACAACGGCTTGGGCAGAAATGCCCGAGCCGTTCGCGCGTTAACAACAAATCTCAACAAAATACAAATAGAAGCATTGCGGAAATAGGGGGCGGATTCGTCAGGAGGATGATCTCAATATATCAAGTTATCGATAATCTCTTTTTAAGCCAGTGATTTCAATCGCTCCTGGCGCCTTTCCAAAGGGCGGGCGAAGAGGCGGAGGGAAGATTAAGACAGAGTAGCAACCGAACTTCACCGCTATCCGCGATGGCGGGGGAGCGGTGCACGATGCCATTTCCTGAATCGGCACAGCATCCCTTGAACAACCCGGCGGCGTGGCGAGGGAGTTGCTGCCGCGGACCGGTATATTCTTTTTGCGCGGCGATAGCGGCGCTGCTTGCCTCAGGGATTACCCATTCCGTGCCGAGACCGCGATAGCTGCAGAGAAGTCGTGCCGGTACATGATCACGATGGAACTTCCAGCAGGCGTCCGTGCGAACTGTCTCGAGGCGAATATCCAGCACATCACTCCGCATTATCTTCATAAAGAGATGGGCAAGGGTTTCGATATCCTGTTGGAGAAAATCCCGCATTGCGCCTTCGGGGGTTCCGGCATCTTCAAACAGGCGGATAATCCCGCGCGTGACTTCGTTGGCAGGGAGCAGTAACCGACCATCGGGCAAAAGATCAGGATCAAGATTTTCAAGCCAGCGATCAAAATCATCTGGTAAGGATCGTTCCCAGATTGCCAGTTCCACCCCCGGTTTATGAATATGGGAGAGAATATCCGCTGTCTCCCCGCAACGGATTGCGGATGCTTCGTGAACAGGCGACGACTTGCGGTAGAGCGTGAAGAGGCGCCGCGCCGCATCTGAGAGGTGGGAGGCACTCATCAGGCCGTCTCTCCCCGCCGCCACACCGGAAAGGGGTCGGGCAGCTTACGCCACTCTTCAAGCGGCATTTTTAAAGCATCTTCCGATCCGATGAGGCAGGCATTCAGATCGCGGCGAATGGCCCCCTCATTCATTCCGGTGCCGATAAAGACAATTTCCTGCCGCCGGTCGCCGAAAACAGGATCCCAGTTTGATGTGATATGCTGCCGCCATACGGGATCGCGTGGCCAACGATCTGTCGGCACGCTGGCCCACCAGAAACCGATTGCTTCGTTCCTGACAAGGGCGCCGGCCTGACTCAGCTCGCCGCACCACTCCGGTCGGGTGGCGAGCCAGAAATGCCCCTTTGCGCGGATAACGCCGGGCCAGCTGCGTTGGATAAACGCATGAAATTTTTCCGGATGGAAGGGACGGCGGGTGCGGTAAACAAAACTCTCGATCCCGTATTCATCCGTTTCGGGCGTATGATCGGCAAAGCCGTACAGTTCCTTGAACCAAAGGGGGTGTTCCTCGGCTCTTTCAAAGTCAAACCGTCCGGTGTTCAATACCCGCTCCAGCGGCACGCGGGACATATTTGTCTCCATGACATCGGCGTCCGGATTGAGGGCACGAATAGTCTTGCGCGCCGCCTCCAGTTCACCGGGTGAAGTCATGTCCACCTTGTTGAGGATAATAACGTCGGCAAATTCGATCTGTTCGACCAGCAGATTAACCAGCGTACGGTCATCTTCCTCTCCGAGGGACTCACCCCGGTCTTTCAGAAAATCGGTCGATGCATAATCACGGAGCAGATTGGCGGCATCGACGACGGTCACCATGGTATCCAGCCGGGCGATATCATTGAGGCTTTCACCTTCCTCCGAGCGAAAATCAAAGGTGGCGGCTACCGGCAGAGGCTCTGAAATGCCAGTAGATTCAATGAGCAGATAATCAAATCGGCTATCTTCTGCGAGGCGCCGCACCTCTTTCAGCAGGTCATCGCGCAGCGTGCAGCAGATGCAGCCATTGCTCATTTCAACGAGGGTTTCCTCCATCCGGCTAAATCCGGCGCTGCCTTCGCGAATGAGATCGGCATCGATATTGACTTCGCTCATGTCATTGACGATGACGGCAACGCGCTTGCCTTCACGGTTGTTGAGGATATGGTTCATCAGGGTTGTTTTGCCGGCCCCGAGAAAGCCGGAGAGCACCGTGACCGGCAGCCGATCTTGCATCTTCATCTGTTCACTCATGGGATGTTAATTGGGGACATCATTGTCGGGAGCTAGTAGTGGGCCGCCGCTTCTCCTATCGGGGGAGGGATGTGCCCCCGCAATTTCATGACGGAGTGCACCCAGCATCGTTATTACGCCGTGAGGACCGTAGGCCTTTACCAAGCGCGGCATCAATTCCACCATAAGGGCGGAAATTTGCGTTTGCTCCGGTATTTGTGCCTGGTCGCAAAGCTTGTTCATTTTCTGAATTTGCGTCATCGCTTCATCGAAGCGGGGAGGAATGGCGTCATTGGACATTCCTTCCGCTGGCGCAAAAAGCCTGTTCAAATCGGTCATTCGCTTTTTCGCTACTCCCGTAGTTCACGCTAATCGAAAACAGTTAATTATGAGATGTTATAACATAACAATACTAAAGCGCAAGCACCCGATTCCAAATCCGGTATTAGGTTTAGAACTTTCGGTGCGAGACCCGCCTGCAGACCGCTGGCGCATTCTTTATGCGCCAGCCAATAGATTGGGGGTGAAGATCAATGAGCGATGCGCCGCGCCCCCGGCAATGACCCCTGCCGCAGCTGCCAGGGTGGCGTTTGGCATCGGACTTGCCAGATCTCCGGCAGCAAAGACTCCCGCGACAGAGGTTGCCTGCATCATGTCCACTTTCAGATAGGGGCCGGTTGGCCCATCGGTCGTCGCGCATCCCAGCTGTTTGGCCAGGTCGCACGCCAATGATGTGGCCGGCGCGAGAAATAGTCCCGCCAGCGGAATCTCCCTCCCGTCTTGCAAACGCACGCCTTCAAGGGCAGGGCTTGGCCCCGTCAGTTCCACCACGGGTGTATCCTCTATCTGCACCTTGCGAATGGACAGCGCTTCTGTCTCTTCCGGTGACAGAGCGATCCGCCCTTGAGTGAACAACGTCGTCGGTCCCCAGTCCGGCAGCATCATCGCCTGATGGACCGCCTTATCCCCTGTCGCGAGGACGCCGATGGGCTGCTGGTTGAGTTCAAACCCATGGCAATAGGGGCAATGCAGGACGCTTTTGCCCCAACGTTCGGACAGTCCGGGCAGCTCAGGGAGTTTGTCTCGTACTCCATAGGCCAGAATAATCCGGCGTGCTGTGATTTGGCTGCCGTCGTCGAGCTTGTTGAGAAACCTGCCATCCTGCCGCAGGATGGAAACAACTGCCGTGTTGCGGAACGTAGCCGTTGCATATGCGGCCAGTTCTTTACGAAGGTTAGCCTGAATTTCATATGGAGGGCGTCCGTCCTGACCGGGAAAACCATGGGAAGTAGCGGCAAAGCGGTTGCGAGGGCTGCCCGTATCGACGACGACGACATTCTTGCGTGCGCGGGCAAGCTGTATTGCAGCGGCAAGCCCCGCGAAGCTTCCGCCAATGATGATAACGTCCTGTTCCATGAAACTCTCCTTAATGTAATAATAAATGTTACATGATGTTAAGAGGCAGATCAATACATATAACATTTATTGTTACATGAAGTCGCTGGGCAGACTTGCAGCCATGAAAAGGAAGCCGACTTATGCCGAGAAATTTACGAATGTCCCGGATGCTGCATTATTGATCCATATGGACCGGCATGCTGGCGAGTGAGAATAAAAAAACGGCGGCGCATTTCTGCGCCGCCGCCTTTGATTTTGATGACGAGATGAAATCAGTTGGCGGCGGCGCGCGCCTCTTCGAGCCAGCCATCGACGAGATCGGCATGGGCTTCAATCCACTCGCTTGCGTGACGCGCGACATCTTCCGGATCACCCTCGCCATTGTTCATTTTGGCGTTCTGGGAGAAAATGTCGGTAATCGGAATGGACGCCGTTTCGAGGAGTGCGCGGACGGCCGGATTTTCATCCAGAAATTCGCTGTTGGCGACGGGCCGGATATCATTGGCCGGGAAGCCCAGCTTGCACGGATCATTGACGCAGCCTTCAACACCTTCAACGGTGGCGGCGTCTTCGAGATCTTTCATGGCTTCCGGCAGGTTCACTTCCGGTACCTCAATCCACATGACATCTTCGCCCGGCTTCAGCGTGTCCACGGTCCAGTTCGGTGTCCATGTATAGAACAGGATGGACTTGCCTTCACCATAGGCCGCGACCGCATCGGCCATGGAGGCGGTATAGCTTGCCTTGATCGGATTTACATGATCAAGCAGACCATAGGCTTCGAGGTGATGCGCTATGTTTATTTCGCAGCCCCAGCCCGGAGGACAGGCGACAAGGTCGGCCTTGCCATCGCCATCGCGGTCGAAAGCTTCCTTCACTTCGTCGCGCTTGAAGTCTTCAAGTGACTTGATATCGAATTTCTCGACGGAGGCCTTGTCGACCAGATAGCCTTCGAGTGCACCGCCTTTGGCGACGGCGCCGACAAGTTCAGCGCCCTGGGAATATGTGCTTTCATAGGAATTATGCGTCGGGAACCAGCCATTGACCCAGAAATCGAGGTCGCCCTGGGCGACCGCCTGATAGAAGGGCGGATTGTCGAGCGTTGTCGGGCCTTCGACGGTATAATCGAGCTTTTCCAGCAGCTGCTTATAGATCTGGGCGGGGAACCAGCCGGTATCCCAGCTGGCCTGGGCCATCTTGACAGTGGTGCCGGCACCCGGGCCTTCTGCGGCCATCGCGACCGGAGCGGCAAGCGGGATGCTGGCCGACAGCGCAAGGGCTAACAGACGCGACATGGATGATTTCTTCATTAATAGTCTCCTTGTATTCTTCTTGCGTCCCCGAAACACGGGGACATGGGAACCGCGCAAGACGCGGCGGGTGGGATTAGCCCGCCCTTTCGACTTCCGCCGGGGGCTTGTTTGCCCGCAGCGAGAACAATGACCGAATGGTCGCCAGAAGCGACGGGCCACGCATGGCGCGCGCTTCGCCGAGCGACTGGCTGATACGGTCGAGAATGATGGCAAGCAGGACGATGCCGACGCCGCCGGCGGTCGCATTGCCGACATCAAGGCGCCCGAGGCCGGTGAACACGGTCAGGCCAAGGCCTCCCGCGCCAATCATCGCGGCGATGACCACCATGGAAAGCGCCAGCATGAGCGTCTGGTTGAGGCCGGCCATAACGGTGCGCATCGCGAGGGGAAACTGCACCTCGACCAGCATTTGCCAGGGCGTAGCGCCAAAGGCGGTGGCCGCCTCGATCAGGTCCTCACGGACATTGCGGATGCCAAGATCGGTCAGCCGGATGATCGGGGGCAAGGCAAAGATGATCGTTGCAATAATCCCCGGCACAACGCCAACACCGAAGAGCATGACGATGGGCACCAGATAGACGAAAGAGGGAATTGTCTGCATGACGTCGAGAATGGGGCGGAGAATGGTGCGGAAGATATCACTGCGGGCGGCCATCACGCCGAAGGGGATGCCAATCAGGACACAGAAGAAAACCGCGGTAATCACCATGGCCAATGTGGTCATGGTTTCCGGCCACAAGCCGATCAGGTCAATAAATATGAGGGCGATAAGCGAGAAAATCGCGACGCCGCGGCCGGACGTTCGCCAGGCGATTAGTGACAGGACAGCGGTAAAGATAAGCATGGGCGTCGCATTGAAGAATGTCGACAGGCCGTTCAACACCTGCGTAACAGGCCATTGCATGGCGCGAAAGACCGGCCGGAAATTTGGCACAAGCCAGTCCCGGACAAAAATATTCACCCAGTCATCAAAGGGCAGCGACAGGAAGTCGGATGGGCTGATCATGCTTTTTCTTTCTCTTCCTCTTCTTCATAGGCAAGCTGCTGAAACACATCTTGCGGGTGGACGATGCCGGTGAGCTGCCCATTCTCGTCTGTCAGCGCGATCGGATATTCCGTGCCAGCGAGCGGATAGAGGTCATTAAGTAGAGATTCCGGTGACGCCGTCGGAAAATCATCGGTCAGGGCGTCTTTAAGATCGAGACCGTCACGATGGGCGGCGCTCGCGGCGCGATAGCTGACAATACCGGCAAGCTTGCCATCATCGACAACATGCACGGCATCAACCCCCAATTCCTCCATCCGTGTCATGGCGAGCTTGGCATCATCCGTTGCGAGGTCGAGGGGCGCGGCCGGTCGGGCGATGGAGGAGGCGGCAAAGACCTGCGAGCGATCAATATCACGCGTGAAGGCGGCCACATAATCGTCGGCGGGGGAACCGACGATTTCCTCCGCCGTGCCTGTCTGGGCAATCACCCCATCGCGCATGATGGCGATCGTGGTGCCAAGCGCCAAGGCCTCGTTGAGGTCATGGGTAATAAAGACAATGGTTTTCTTGAGCGTCCGCTGGAGCTCGAGAAGCTCCTGCTGCATATCATTGCGGATGAGCGGATCGAGCGCCCCGAAGGGCTCGTCCATCAGCAGGATTTCCGGTTCCGACGCCAGGCCACGCGCCAGGCCGACGCGCTGCTGCATGCCGCCGGAGAGCTCGTCCGGATAGCTGTCGCCCCGCGCGCCGAGGCCGACCTGTTCCAGCGCGGCTTGCGCCCGCTCCCGGCGTTCGGAAGCTTTCATGCCTCTGATCTTGAGGCCGAAGGCGGCGTTCTCGGCAACGGTTTTATGCGGGAAAAGGGCGAAGTGCTGAAACACCATCGCGACCTTGTTCCGTCGCACGTCGCGAAGCTGCTCATCGGAGCAATTGGCGATATTGACGTCATCGATGAGGATTTCACCGGCGCTTGGCTTGATCAGGCCGTTGATCATTCGCACCAGCGTGGACTTTCCGGAACCGGACAGTCCCATGACGACAAAGATTTCACCTTCGGCGACCTCAAAGGAAACATCCCGAACGCCGACAGTTTGTCCGGTCGCGGCATATATCTCGTCTTTGCTCTGCCCTGCTTTCAGCAGATCGATGGCAGTTGTGGCATCGCCCCCGAAGATTTTGTATAGTCCATTTCCGTAAATTTTCGGCTTCATGAATATAAATATTGAACAAATAAAACTCATGCCGAGACGGCACAAATTGTTATCAAAGTTCTCCCTCAGGCTTAGTTTTTGTCGACGCGAGGCGTCGGGCGAATATCCACATGGCGACGTACGCCAGAGCAGGCGAGTCCCGCTTGGTGATGACCATTATATGGACACGGCACCGTAAAGGTCAACCTTTTGCCACATTTTAGGCAATGTTTAGGCAATATCTGCGGTCAGATCTATCACGGCGTGATACTGTCGGGTGCAGGCGAGTTCCCTGTTGACAGGTGATGTCTGCTGAGGCTTTCTAGACCGAAAGAGGTGCGGCAAAGTACGATCTTCCCTCCATTGCGAGAGGTAATGCCTGCCCTTTTGTTGCGTGTGATTTCTGTTCCGGCTGAAGGAGAATAATAATATGGAAACACGGCGTGAGAAAGGCCTTAAAACCCTGGGCGCCCTCACCGAGTCGGATGGCACCGCAATCCTCAAACGCCTGAAAGAGTTTCCGGTCCTTTCCCATGGGGTTGTCGATTTTGCGTATGGTGAAGTTCTCTCCCGCGACGTTATCGACCCGAAGATGCGGCAGCTTATGACGGTCACGTCGCTGGCTTCGCAGGGCATGCTGGCGACACAGCTAAAAGTTCATTTCAAGGGCGCTTTGAACATAGGCATAAAGCCGGAAGAACTGATCGAGGTGGTCTATATCACGATGATCTATGCCGGAATGCCGAAAGCCTTGAATGCCGCCGCCATACTTCAGGACGTCTTCCGCGAGAAGGGTATCAATATCGAGGTTGATATGGACCAGGCGGAAGGTTGATCTTGTTATAATGGATCGCTGTTTTCAAGGCGGGCGAATATTTGGCGGTCTTTGAGCAATGACCCGATCCAGTCCTGGAAAAGCGTAATTCTGGCAGGTACGTTCCGTCGCTGGGCATAGAGGAAGGAAAGCTGCATCGGCTCCTGCACGACCTCTGGCAGCACGCGCTTCAGTTCCCCCGACTGAAGCAGGTCTGCGACATCGAAGGAGGGGATCTGGATAAGGCCGAGACCGGCCCGGGCGGCGGCAATATAGCTTTCGGCGTTATTGACAGTGATGGTGGAGGCCATCGTTCTGGCGCACATCTGCCCGCTTTCGAGAAAATCGAATTGCGCCCGGCCAGCCGGGAGGCTGGCGCCATAGTTGACAAGCCGGTGCCGATCAAGATCATCAATCGTATGGGGGATGCCGAATTTCTCAAGATAGCCTGGGCTTGCGCAGGTTATGATTTCCAGGTCACCCAGCTTCCGGCAGATCAGGTCGGAATTGTCCAGCGTTCCGACACGGATCAGGCAGTCAACCCCTTCGGACAGCATGTCCACCATTCGGTCCGTTGTCCCAATCTCAATCAGCAATTCCGGATGCGCGGATAACAGACCGGGAAGGGCGGGAATGACATGCAGGCGGCCGATCCGGCTTGGCATGTCGATCCGCAGTCGCCCGGAAAGCGGCCCGCTTGGCGTACGGAACATTTGCTCCGCCTCCTCCATGGCGAGTGAAATTTCCCGGGCCGTTTCCAGAAAGCGCAGGCCTTCGTCAGTCGGCACCATACGCCGGGTCGTCCGGCGCAATAGCTGGGTTCCAACCCGGTCTTCCAACTGCTGGATGACCGTGGAAACGGTGGAGCGAGGGATATTCATCGCCAGTGCCGCACGGGTGAAATTCCCGCTGTCCATAACCTGAATATAAACCCGGAGCTGCTGTATTCGGTCCATAATCTATTGTTCGTTATATATGACATATCATGTCAATATATGCGTATTTATCTGACATATAAATCAATTAATCATGAGGCTCTCAAGTGGCTTCGGCCGCGCGGGATCCATTCTCAATAACGGAGCTTCTCATGACCAGAAACAGTATTGACGGCAAAACAGTCCTTATAACCGGCGGTGCGAAAAACCTTGGCGGCCTGTTGGCGCGGGATTTTGCGGCGCATGGCGCAAAGGCCGTTGCCATTCATTACAACAGCGATGCCACAAAAGCGGCGGCGGAGGAAACCCTTGCTGCCATCAAGGCTGCCGGGTCGAAAGGCGTCGCCTTTCAGGCGGATCTCACCCATGCAGCGAATATGGAGCAGCTGTTTGCCGATGTCAGTGCCTCCGTTGGTCGTCCCGATATTGCCATCAATACGGTCGGTATGGTGGTTAAGACGCCGATTGTCGATGTGACGGAGGAAATGTTTAATACTTCCTCCGCCGTTAATGTGAAGTCGGCCTTTTTCTTCCTGAAGGAAGCTGGAAAATCTCTCAATGACAATGGGAAGATTGTGACCATCGTGACTTCATTGCTGGGCGCCTACACGCCATTTTATGCCGCCTATGAAGGCCTGAAGGCGCCGGTTGAGCATTTCACACGGGCGGCATCGAAGGAGTTTGGCGCCCGCGGTATATCGGTCAATGCAATCGGGCCGGGACCGATGGACACGCCCTTCTTCTATCCGGCGGAAGAGGCGCATGCGATTTCCTATCACAAGACGGCTGCGGCCTTGTCGCCCTTTTCCAAAACGGGGTTGACCGATATCGAGGATATCGTGCCCTGGATCCGCATGATGGTTTCCGAAGGCTGGTGGATGACAGGTCAGACAATTCTGGTCAATGGTGGTTATACGACGAAATAGTGGTCATGCGGATCGGTGGCATTTATGTGGCCGATTCGTTATTCTCAAGCCAGTGCTTTTTTGGGAGGATGTTTCGTGCATACTGTTTATCTTGTCGGCGCCGGCCTGTTGCTGCTGTTGCTTTTCATCATTGCTGCGCGGTTGTTGAAAAGCCGTTTCGGACGGTTTCTTCCGGTCTATCTTGGGGTCTGGTTTGTGGCGTCGGCGGTGAATATGTGGGTCGGCGTCAGCCAGGCAGGCTATACCGTCATGCAGGAGATTCCTTTTTTTCTCGTCGTTTTCGGCGTTCCGGCTGTGGTGGCAATCCTGCTGGCCCGGCGCATTTGAGGCCAATTACCTCCGTCCGCCTGTCAATGGGTCGAGACAAAATTTGCCCACAAATCGCATCTATGTAAATATCACCCTGCCTTGCGAGAATGGCGGAGCCGGGAAGCGGGCCGCGTGATCCGCTCTCGTTTCCTGTGCCGTATGATTTGGTCAGCAGGTGAAGTCGAATGCGATTTAAGAAATAACAAGACGGACCTTGTTCATGATGTCGGCACTTCTGGAGCGGAAGCAAAATCACTGGCGGCTTGAGACGGCGGAGCGCTTTGCTTTCATTGTCGATGCGGCGGATTATTTTGTAGCGGCACGAAAAGCCATGCTGAAAGCCCGGCACAGCATTTACCTGATCGGCTGGGATTTTGATGCCCGCATCCGTCTCGGCGACGGCGAGGGGGAAGGACCGGAAAAGCTCGGCGACTTTATTGTCTGGCTGGCGGATCGCAGGCCAAGCCTTGAAATCCGGCTCTTGCGCTGGGATACGGGCGCGTTCAAGGCCATGTTTCGGGGCAATACGCTGGCGACGATCCTGCGATGGAAATGGCATAAACAGATTACCCTGACGCTGGACGGCGCGCATCCGCTGGCTGGATCTCACCATCAGAAAATTGTTGTTATTGATGATTGCATCGCTTTCTGCGGCGGGATTGATATGACGGCGGGCCGATGGGACCGCCGTGATCATCTCGATGATAACCCCGACCGTCTCAGCCCCGATGGCGACCCCCATGATCCGTGGCATGATGCGACAAGCGCCTTTGATGGAGCGGCCGCGCGCGCGATGGGGGACCTGGCCCGCAAACGCTGGTATGCGGCGACCGGCCAAAGGCTGTCCCCGGCCGATGATCAGCATGACTGCTGGCCCGGCGGCCTTGAACCGACCTTTAAGAATATCCGTCTTGCCATTGCCCGAACCCGCCCGGCCATGACGGATGTTGAACCGGTCCATGAAATCGAGGAGATGTATCTCGATTTGATCTCCCGGGCGAAGCGCTGGATTTATGCGGAAAGCCAGTATTTTGCCTCCCGCCGGATCGCTCACGCCATTGCCCGGCGCCTGACGGAGGAAAAGGGTCCGGAAATTGTCATCCTCAATCCCTTTTCTGCGGAAGGGTGGTTGGAACCTGTGGCCATGGATTCGGCGCGGGCCCGCCTGATGGAGGCCCTGATGCGGATCGACACGCATGGTCGGTTGCGGTTGTACCATCCCGTAACTGCCGGTGGTGCCGAGATCTACGTACATGCCAAGGTCATGGTGGTCGATGACGCCTATCTCCGGATCGGGTCATCAAATTTCAACAACCGCTCGCTCCGGCTGGACAGTGAATGCGACGTAATCCTTGCGGCGGATGACCCTGCCAATAACGGTGTTGAGGGCAGAATTGCGGAACTGCGCAATGATCTGATCGCCGAACATCTGGATACAGAACCGGAAACCGTTGCCGCTCTGCTGCATGAGACCGGCTCCTTGATCGCGACTATTGAGACATTGCGCGAAAAGGCCGCAGGCCGGACGCTTGCGCCTTTCGAGGCGCCGGAGTTGAACGGTGTTGAGGAGTGGCTGGCGGACAATGAAATCCTTGATCCTGAAGGCAGCGACGCCATATTTGAACCGCTGAGCAGACGTAGTCTGTTCAAAGGCTGGCGCGGTCTGCTGCGGCGGCACCGACGGACCTGATATTTTCCGGTCCTTGTTTGCGAAAAGACGTCGCACATGTGAAATAGGTTATATCTCTGAGAGGGTTGGAGAATGATCCAGACAATGTTTCGATATTTTATGCCGGTGTTGCTGGTCTTTCTTGTTCTGCCGGTGAGGGCGGAAGAAAGCCGCGAGATCACGGGCAGCGCTACCTATCGCGAACGCATCGCGTTGCCCCCCGGGGCCGAACTGGTGATTGACGTGACGGGCTTTCAGGATACTGCCCTTGGCTCGGTATGCATGGCCACAGAGGGGCGGCAGGTTCCCTTGTCGTTCCGTCTTGAAGTTCCGGCCGAGGTGACGGCTAGACTGCAGGTGGCGATATTGCTCGGTGATAAAATTCGCTGGGTGAGCGAGACGCAGGAGATCCCGGCCGGACGCGGGCAGCACGATCTTGGCGAAATTCTCTTGAAGGGGTATGTCCCGTCCGGCTTTCAGAGTGTCATGACATGCGCTGATCAGACCTTCCGCATAGGCTTTCAGGGGGATCGGGCAATTCTCGATACCGGCGATGAGATTTTCGAACTACCCCGTGTCATATCGGCCTCTGGTGCGAAATTTGAAAGCGCGGATGGCCGCACCATGATCTGGAACAAGGGGAACACCGCGCGGGTCAAGGTGGGCGGCGCAGAATATCTCGAATGTGAGATTACAGAGCCGGCGCAGGCCGGCTGGACAGCGCAAGGAAATGAACCCGGATGGCAGGCCGTCATTCAGAACGGGCGGATTTCTTTCACCCTGAACTACGGAGCGGAGATGCTGGACCTGCCGTTGCCCGCGCCGGTCATTGAGCAGGGCGCATATCGCTATGATTTCCCGCGTTTTGGCCTTGCCATTTCGGTCCGTGAGGGGATTTGCGAAGATGATATGAGCGGGCGCGCCTATCCGGCGACGGTTGAGCTTAAAACAAGCACAGAAACTTTGCGCGGATGCGGAGGGGAAACCATGGATTTGCTGGCAGGCCCGGAATGGCAGGTGGAGGATATCGACGGGGGCGGTGTCATTGACAACAGCCATATCACCCTTGCCGTCAATGACGAAGGCCGGATTTTCGGTACGTCCGGCTGTAACCGGTACACAGGCAGCTTTGCAATTGATGGCGAAGGAAAAATCAATGTCGGCCAGCTTGCGGGAACCATGATGGCCTGCCCGGAAGCCTTGATGAAACAGGAAGGCCGCTTCTTGCAGACCCTATCAAAAGTAGATCGTTTTCGCATTGACGAGACAGGAGCGTTACAGCTTCTGCTCGGCGAGCAAGTGGTTATCGTCGCCCGCCGTTAAAGATCAATCTGCTGCCACGTGATCGCACATACCGGAGTTACTGACCAGAGTTACTTTTTGGGGCGAATGCTGCTACGTGAAATGCCGCCATGTTTCGTCGGCGGCGTATGGCTCGAATCATAGCCATCGCCAAGTCGGTCCAGCTCCTTCAGGACGCGCGCCAGCAGAGATTGTTCCCCCGTGATCATGCCCTCCTCCTCGGCAACGGCAAGTTCGCTCGCGTCATAGGCCCAACGGCGCAGGATTTCGATTTTCTGGTCGAGTGTCAGGTCGGGGCGGGTTGCGACCTCCTCCGGGGTGTCAAAGACCGAGCCCGGGTCGAGCATCGCCTTGTCGAAATCAATTCCGTCTGTGGTCATGGCGCCTTCCTCCGATTATCCTCTGCCTGCCAGTATCGCATTTTTTGTGGATCGGGGAAAGCCGGAGGGGCGACCAGGGTCAGGGGACGGATGGCTCCGTATCGTCAATCACGATGCACCAGTAGATGCCGCCATTCAGGTAGTCTGCCATGTCACAATCGAACTGGTCGCGTTCGCGCGTGATCTCGGTTGCGATGCCGCGATCCGCCAGCAGGCGTGTCCAGACGGCAAGCCCGTCCTGGGTGGAGGAGGAATGCTGGTCCTGCAGCGCCGGAGGGTCATAGAACATCAGCAGCTTCACATTGGGATAATGCGCAATCATATCAATCTGCTGCATGCGGTTATGGAGCAGCCGCCCCTCACGAAAGGCGCCGAGACCGGCAGCCAGGATATTGCCGCAGAGCGCCAGCAGGGTGATCAGGGCAAGCACTCTTGCACAGAGGCGCTGTGCGCCCGGCCTTGTTAAAGCGAGGCTGGCGGTGACAAGTAAAACCGGAATGGCCCAGACATAGGGCACATAGCGCGCCCACCAGCTTTCAGGAAAAAACATCGAGGCGCCGAGAAGCACACCCGCGGTAACGGCTAGGCTGTCGGCCTTGCGGCACCAGCTCTCCTCACCGGGCCGTGAGGCCGGGGCAGCAATACGGGTGATGGCGTAGCTGATGATGGCGAGAATGAAGGCGAGGCTGAAAAACGGTCCAAACCCGCCGCGCCGGGTATCGAAGCGCAGCAGTTTGAATTCATCGAGCTGAAATGTGCCGGGGATTTTAAGCTCGACCGGCGCGTCGATGGGCCAGTCGCTGTGGGCGGTCCGCCCGAAGACACCATAGAAGAGCTTCATTGGCGGGGAGAGAGGGACGACATTCGCCGGTTCATTCCCTTTCATGATGCTGCCAACGGCGGGGTAGAGAAGCTGTCCATGATCGGTGACATTCGTCACATAGGGCTTGTAGCCGATCACGACCACCGCGATGATAAAAGTCCCGCCATAGAGCAATCCGCGATTTTTGATCCAGTTAAGGGTCCGGGCGATGAGGTTGCCTGAACTCTTCTTGAAGACAAGATCGGCGAGAAGCGCTGCAAAGACGATCAGCGGCACATAATAAAGGGCGGCTGTCTTGGTGTTGACCATCAGGATGATGCAGGCAAGGGCCGCGAGCAGCGAGAGCCGCTCCCCCGTCAAGAGGTTGCTGAGAAGGAAAAGCGCGAGCGAAATGCCGAAAAGGTAGAGCGGCGCATCCACATAATGAGTGAGGAACTGCCCGATCACGACCGGATTGCCCGCCAGCAACCCGGCAAAGATCAGCGCTGGCAGGGCGGGAATACGGGGCATCACATTCGGGCCATGGCTTTGATAAAAGCTGAACGCCTGAAGGAACAGAAGGGCGGCAAGGCCGATTGTCAGCACCTGTCCCGAGAGCAGGATCCCCGTCAGGCTGACAATATAGGATTGCAGGACCCAGTATCCGTTGGGGTAGGAATCGACCCAGATATTGGCATGTGGTTTTAGAAACGGGTTCCATCCCGCGCCGATATCCCAAATGGCGCTCAAATGATAGGCATAGCCATCGAAGCCCGGATCATAGAAAGGCCGCGTCGCAAGCGCACATAGCAGCAGGAAGGCACAGAACAGGAATATGGCGGCGAATCCGGCCGCCCCCCCGGCGCGCCCGGCAACTTTTGCGGTCACGAACAGGGCGGCAAGCAAGGCTATGCCGAGAAAGACGAGCGGCGTGTGGAAGGTTTCGCTGGCAAACCGGCTCACGATCAGCAAAAAGCCGAGAAAAAGATAGATGGCCGCCGTTCCGGTGTGGAGATATCTGGTCATTTGCCGTCAGCCTTTCGGCTGCCCTTTGGCGCACCACAGAATGTTCCCGTCGAAAAAGCCGGAAATCGCGCAGTTTTCTTTAATGAACTCATCGGTGATGATGGCGCTAATGCCCCGCGCTGCAAGAAGACGCTGCCAGACCATGTCCGAAGACGTGATGATGTCGGACTGATAATCGCTGGTTTCCCGGGGATCCTCGATCAGGGAGATTTCAACGACAGGATAGCGTTTCATCTCCTCTATCATTGCGGTGCGCTGATAGGTGTTCAAGCTCTGACGCAGGGAGCCGAGAAACCCGGCAGCAATATTGCCGAGAAAACACAGGATCACGATGCCGAGCAATCCGCGCGCCACCATTGCGGGGAGGCCTTTGGAAAATTGGAAGAGCGCCCCAAGCGCCAGCAAGAGAACGCCGACCCAGACAAAGGGGATATAACGGGCCCACCAGGGTTCGGGAAAAGCGGCGGAGATGATAATAAGAAGGCCCCCCGTCACGGCAAGGACATCGCCATCTCGCTGTCCATCCATCTCATGTCTGCCATACCCGGCCAGCCGGGCGATCCCATAGGCCGCAAATGCGAGGATGAAGGCAAGGCTGAACAGAGGCCCGAAGCCGCCGCGGCGGGTATCGAAGTCCAGATCCTTGAATTCGGAGACCCAAACCGAGCCCGGAAATTTAAGGTTGATAGGTGCTGTGACAAGGACAGGCCAGACGCTGTCTTCCGTGCGGGAGAAAATACCGTAGAGGAATTTCTCGGGTCCCGAAAGCGTTTCCAGATTTTCCGGGAGATTGGTGTCCATGATTTCATCCACCGCCGGGTAGAGAAAGGCATCATGATCGACAATATTCGTCACATAGGGCTTGTAACCAACAAGGGCGATGCCGATGACAAAGGCGGCGCCATAGGGAATGCCTTTTCGCAGGATCCAGCCAGCAGAATATCCGGTTATTGTCGCCCCCGGTCTTTTGAGCAACCCTTCCGCAATGAAGACGCCCATCGTAATCAGGGGGACATAATAAAGGGCGGCGGTTTTTGTATTCACCATCAGGATGATACAGGCGATGACAGCCCATCGGCTAAGTTGGGAGGGGGTGAAGGCATCGGACAAGAGGAAAAACAGCAGCCCGACTCCCAGCAGATAGAGCGGTCCATCCTCATAGTGGGTCATGATCTGGGTCAGTACCACGGGGTTGGCGACAACGATAACGCTAAGGATCAGCGCAGCAAGGATTTTAACGCGTGGATGCGGGTTCGCCAGGCGGTCATGAAAAAAGCCGAAGCTGAGCAGCGCCACTGCCGCCATAATTCCGATATTCAGCGATTTCCCGGATAGTAAAAGACCGGTGAGGCTGACGATGTAGGATTCCAGCACCCAATATCCGTTGGGATAGGAATCGACCCAGATATTTTCATGCGGCGGGGCATAAAACGGGTTCCATCCTTCCGCAAGCGACCAGATTGCCGCGAGGTGATAGGAATGCCCGTCCTGTCCGACTTCATAAAAGGGCTGTGTCACCCATGCCCAGAGAAGGATGACTGCCATAAAGGCGGCAAGGGCGCCGAGGGCCATAATCTGCGATTTCGGCCCTTCCAGAAGACGGACGGCAAGACAGGTGAGGGCCGCGGCCCCCAGCATGTAAATGAGGGGAGAGGCAAGAACATCAAACGGCAGACGTGCCAGAATGACCAGCAGCATCAGGAACAGGAATATGCTGGCCGCGCCGATACGGGCAAAACGGGAAAGCGGATTGTTTTTCAGGCCGTCTGTCATGGCAGTTCACTGTCCTGCGTTGAAACGGCGTCCGGGTTCATCATCCATAAATCTGCCTTTCGCTGCTTTCAGCTATTTCGGTTTTTTGTTGCTGTCCAGCGGAATGCACCAGAAACTACCGCCGTTGAAATATCCGGAATGAATACAGTTATCATCATCGAAATGCTCGGTAATGACGCTTTTAACACCCCGCCATTCCAACATTTTTGCAAAAACCTCTACCCCATCTGTCTGGCTTTTTGAATGCTGGTCCTGAAAAACTCGGACATCGCGATTAAGCGTCAGCTCGACATAGGGATATTGCGCCATCAGGGCAATTGGTTCGGCACGCTGGTACACATGATACTGTTGCCGGGCCGCGCCGAGTGCGCCCGCAAGTATACATCCAAGAAAGGCAACTCCGGCAATTGCCATGAAGACATTTGATAAGATGGACAGTCTTCCTCGCCCGGTTAGGTAAAGGGGGGTAATTGCGAGAAAAAGGCAGCCAAGCCATAATAGCGGAATATATCTGGCCCACCATGATTCCGGGAAGAATGCGGAAGCGAGAAACAGGATTCCGCCGTATATTGCAATGGCATCTCCCTCCCGTCGCCATGCTACTGCGGTATTGTTGCGGCTTGCGAAACGGCTGAACCCGTAAGCAAGCAGCGAGGCAATCAGGGCGACACTGAAGAAAGGCCCAAAACCTCCCCGACGGATATCAAAATAGGGCGCAGTAAACTCTGATTTTGAGAATGTTCCGGGGATTTTTAAATGAATGGGAGCGTCGATCGGTATGTAATAATGATTATCTTCCGATTTGGCGAAAACGCCGTAGAAGAATTTGACAACGGTCGGCATCGGATCCTCCACATTCAGTGGTGTGTTGGTGTCCATGATCCGACCTGAATCCGGATACAGCAGGGCGCCGTGATCCAGAATATTGGTGACGAACGGCTTATATCCAATCACGACGATACTGAAAATGCCGACAAGGGCATAGGCGATGCCCTTTTCCTTGAACCATTGCAGAAGGCTGGCAAGGCATGGCCGGACGCTCTTATTCAGGGTCAGCTCCATCAATATGCCGCCAAAGATGACCAGCGGGCCGAAATAAAGCGCGCTGGTTTTTGTGTTAATGAGCAGGACAATTGCCGCCATCACGCCAATCCGGGAAAAGCGGTTTCCCTCAAACGCATCGGTGAGTATGAAGAAAACAATAGCTGTCCCGATCAGATAAAGGGAGGCATCGACATAATGGGTATGGATCTGGACAAGAACTACCGGATTTCCTGCGACGATAGCAGCAAGAAAGAGTGCGATAAACAACCGCAGCCGTGTGTTGGTGACGGGCAGGTAATCATAGAAAAAGCCGAAAGCCTGAATGGCAATAAGGACTGTCAATCCCAGTAGTAAAGACATTCCGGCGAAGGGCAGGCCGGTCAGCGCAACGATATAGGACTGGATTGTCCAGTAACCGCTCGGATAGGAATCGACCCAGATGTTATTGTGATGGCTGAAAAAGGGATGCCACCCGGCGGCAAGATCCCAGATCGCAGACAGATGATATCCGTAGCCATCATGTCCGGCGGGATAGAAAGATTGTGTCGCAAAGGACCAGATGGCAAGTATGGCGCAGAATATAGCGAGAGAGACCATGCCAGCGACAACGGCCCTGCGCCCGGCCAGATACCAGAACAGGCCCCCGGCAAGGACTGCAGCGGCGGCCACAAAAGCGGCAGGCGGCAGGAAATGTTGCAGCGGAATTCTGCTGAAAACCAGCAAAACGGCCAGAAAAACAAAAATGAAAGCGGTTATGCTATTGGTACTACGCGTCATTTATTGATTTTCCTGTCAACAGGCGCCGATCGCCCCGACATGTATGTAATATAAAAAGATCAAATTGTCTCGCGCCCAGGCTCGGACGGTCCTGCGATGTCCGCACCTGCCGTTGCGCCAATGGGTACAATTATCATCAAATTGTTAAGGGATGTTAAACCGGGCGCGGATCAGCCTTTCGGATGCTCATTCCCCTTCTTTCAGGGGGCACCAGTGAACACCGCCCCATAAATAATGTGGCGGATTGCAGGCGGGTTCCTGGTCATCCGGGATAGCGCGGGTCTTAACCCCCCGCATTTTCAGCAATGCTTCCCAGATTTCAACGGATGATGAGTAAAGGACCTTACCGCCCTTCCAGATGGACAGCTCAACCATGGGGAGCTCTTTCATGTAATGTATTTCTTGCGTATTCTTGTAGGTATTGAGGTTCTGCCTTCCCGCGCCAATGAGGCCGGCCAGAATACAGAGCATGAAAGAAACCATTGCCACCCATTGCAACGCCCGGATGGCAAGCATCATCTTGCCGTTGCCCGACAGGAACAGGGAGGAAAGGCCGAAGAGGGCCGCTGCCAGCCAGGCATGCGGGACGTAGCGCGCCCACCAGCTTTCCGGAAAAAACATGCAGGTGAGGGCCAAGACAATGGCAAATGCCGCAATGCCGTCGCCAGTGCGCTGCCAGCGGTAGGAACTTCGGTTGCGTGCCGCAAGCCGACAAGCCCCGTAGGCCAGGATCGAGGTGAGGAAGGCGAGGCTGAAATAGGGGCCGAAACCGCCGCGCCGGGTGTCGAAGATCAGCTCCTTGAACTCCGACTTCTTGAAAGTGCCTGGTATTTTGAGAACGATCGGCGCGTCAATCGGGATCGGCCAATGGTTGTCTGCGGTCACCGAAAAGATGCCATAGAAGAATTTCACCGGCACGGGGAGCGCATTGACATTTTCCGGCATGTTTGGCGCCATGATTTTGTCCACGGACGGATACAGCAGCGTCCCGTGATGCAGGACATTGGTGACATAGGGCTTGTAGCCGATCACCAGAATGGCGAACAACCCCGCGAACATATAAAGAAAGCCCTTCGCCTTCATCCACTGAAGAGTGCGGGAGATAAAGCCATTTTCACGATTGGTCAGCACCATTTCCATGCAGAAGGCGCCAAAAATGATCAGCGGTGTAAAGTAAAGGGCGGCTGTCTTGGTGTTGATCAGCAGGATGATGCAGGCGATTGCCGCCCAGAGCGCCAGACGGTTTCCCGAAAGGGCGTCCGTCATCAGGAATAAGACGAGCGCCGTGCCCATGAGATAGAGCGGCGCGTCCACATAATGCGTCATCAACTGCGTCAGGACGACAGGATTGGCCGCAATGATACCGGCAAAAATCAGCGCCGCGAGATGATGAAAGCCGCCCAGCGGAGGCGTCACCCTTTCAATAAAAAAACCATAGGCGAGCAGGCCGGTAACCGCCATCAGGCCCGTAACCATGCCATGTCCTGACAGCAGAAACCCGGTGATGGAGACCACATAGGATTGCAAAACCCAATAACCGCTCGGATATGAGTCAACCCAGATGTTTTTATGCTCCGACACGAAAGGGTCCCAGCCATCGGCAAGGTCCCATACCGCGCGCAGATGGTAAGCGTAGCTGTCGTGCCCCGTATCATAGAAGGACCGGGTCACATAGGCCCAGAAAAAGAGCAGCAGGACAAATCCGGCAATGGACAAGAGAGCGGTCAGCAGAGTTCTGATGCCCCCGTTGATATAAAGCAGGACGGCGGAAATGGCGCTTGCTGCGGCCAGAAAAACGGCGGGGGGGATCGTTTCCGGGGCCGGTATTCTGCTGATAACCAGCAGGATCGCCAGGAATATGAAAATTGACGATGATCCGATGATGGCAAATCGCGCCACACTCATTCCCCTTTATTTGTCACAAATGCCGGATTCCAGCGAAAACAGGTAAAAATTTCGTAAGCTTTTCTCAGATTCGTGTGTTTATCCCGTCTCGTGAATGACGCCATGCCGTAATCACGAACCGCCTTCCTCTGCGTTATCCGATGTTTTGGGTGCGCACCAGTAAAGATTCCCGGTCAGCACACCGTCCAGTTCGCATTTTTGCTTGTCGCGGGGCTGTCCGCCGATCCGGCTTGTAACTCCCCGCAGTTCCAGCAGCCTTTGCCATGTCTCGGCTTCGCTGCCTGTGCTTTTGGAATGCTGGTCCTTGGTAATGCGGATGTCGAGTTTTCCATAGAGTTCGATGATCGGGAATTGCTTCATCTGCTCAATCTGGAAGCTGTTGTAATAGGTGTTTAAATTCTGGCGTACGGCACCCACCATTCCCGCCGCAATACATCCCGTGAGAGCGAGAACCGTGACCGTCAGAAACCCCCTGCTGATGAGCTTGCCCCTGCCCTTTCCGATGAGCATCAGACTGGAAAGAGCGAGCAGGATAATCCCCAGCCATAGAAGCGGAATATAGCGCGCCCACCATGGTTCGGGAAACAGGGCGGAGGAAACAAGCAGGGTCAGCGCCATAACGGCGAGGGCATCCCCGGCGGGGTGCCATTCATAATCTGTTTTGTTGCGGGCGGAGAGACGGGCCGTCGCAAAGGCGCCGATTGCGGCAAAGAAGGCAAGGGCGATGAACGGGCCGAAGCCGCCGCGACGTGTGTCGTAACGCAGCACCCGGAATTCGTCCAGGCTGAATGTCCCTGGCACTTTCAGCGTTACCGGCGCATTGAGCGGGACCGGCCAGCGGCTTTCGCCGGTTTTCGCCAGCAGGCCATAGATGAACTTTTCCGGGATCGACAGCGGAATGATATTTCTGGGAACATTATACCCCATAATCTCATCCGACGGGGGATGGATGAATTCGCCATGATCCGTGATATTCGTGACATATGGCTTGTATCCGATAACAATCACCGCGAATAATGCTGCGAGGACGTAGAGGGACCCTTTCGCGTGCATCCACTGGCACATACGCTGGAGCAGGCTTCCCTCTCCTTTGCGAAGGACAAGCTCCATCAGAAAGCCGCCGACGACGATAAGAGGGGTGAAGTAAAGCGCCGCCGTCTTGGTGTTGAGTAGCAGAAGAATGCAGGCAATGGCGGCCCAGCGCGCCAGCCGGTTTGCCCCAAAGCCGTCCAGAACAAGGAAAAAGACGAGCGCGGCGCCGACAAGATACATCGGGGCATCCACATAATGGGTCATGATCTGCGTCAGAACGACCGGATTGGCGACAACAAGGCCCGTAAAGACCAGGGCGGCGAAGGGGGGGAACAAGGGGAAGACGGGGGCGATCCGTTCCAGGTAAAAGCCATAGGCAAGCAGGGCGGTAACGGCCATAAATCCAATCAGCAGCGCCTGACCGGACATGAGCTGCCCGGTCAGCGAGACAATGTAGGATTGCAGAGTCCATAAACCACTCGGGTAGGAATCTACCCAGATATTGTTATGCGGCGAGAAAAACGGATGCCACCCGGCGGCAATGTCCCAGATGGCATGGATATGATAAATATATTCGTCATCTCCCGGAGAGTAGAGACCACGTGTCAGCCAGGTCCAGAACAGGATAAGGGCGCAAAAGGCGGCAATGGAGCCAAGAGCCAGCAGCATGGATCTGAAACCGCCGGTTACCCAAATGATAGCAGCAACGGTACCGAGGGAAAATACGAAGAAAAGGGCCGGGGGCAGAAACCCTTCCAAGGGAAGGCGGCTAATGGTCAGCAGGGCGGCCAGAAAAATGAAAATATAGGCGGCCATAGCGTTGAGATTACGTATCATAAACCTTGCGACCCGACATAATTACTATCAAAAACAACACGAAAAGAAGATACCCAATATGCCTTCGCCCGAATCCGTCTCTTAAATTCCCTCTAAGGAGGCAAGTAAGGGTAAGGCAGGTGTGCGGCCTTTCGTACAACCAAAAGTTTATTATGGAGAATTTCACTAATCCCCCGCCCTTTCTTTTTAACAGGCCCGGGAGCCGAAATGCAATATGAGATGAGAACAACGGCTCTCATGTCAGGTATGGCAAATCATCTGGATATACGCTGTTGCGGTATCGGGCGGCGACGAATTTCGCCCCGTTATAGAAAATTTTAACACTATTTGATGAATAATAGCTGCGGATTTTCAGGTTGCCTGAAAAGTCCGGGGCGTGAGTCGGCGGCAGCCAGAAGGCGGTTTGACGTATGTTCCATATGATCTATGATCCCGGTTGGCGTCTGCCTGATCCTGGAAGTCGGTTTGTGATGCCGGAGTTTTTGAATGGGTAATTCTGATATACGGGGCGGTAAAGCTGGGCCGCTGGCGTGGTTTGTAGTGATGATGGCCGGGCTTGTTTTGCTCGGGTTTCTGAAGGACATATATCGCGATGACTTCCCAATGGGCGAAGAGCTCTATCTGATGGATTTCGTCCTGACGTTCGAGGCCAACCTTGATTCCTGGTATCCCATGTACAAGGCGGCATTCGAAAAAATGACCAACCCAGATGACGGGCTTTACCAGACGATTTTCTTTGATCAGCATATCAAATTCCAGTATCCGCCCCCCAGCCTGTTACCGATTATGGCGTTGATACAGTTTGATGTCGGCTGGCCGAGCATCCTTGAGTTGATGAATATTAGCTCCTTCCTCTCGATGATTGCCCTGTCCTGGTGCGTTTACAGGATCGCCATCGTTATTTTCCGCTCATATGGCGGATGGACGGAGATATCGCCAATCTTACGGATTGTACTTTTCCTGGTGATGCTGGTCGGCACGCTGACATTTTATCCGATTATCCGGGCGCAATATCTGGGACAGATCCAGGTCATGCTGGACCTTGTGATTGCTCTTGCATTTCTGTTGTGGCTGGAAGAACGCAAGGCGGCTGCCGGAATAATGATTGCCCTGGCCGCCCTGGTAAAACCGCAATTCGGGCTGTTGCTACTCTGGGCGCTACTTCGGAAAGAGAAACATTTTGCGCTTGGCATGTTTGCGGTTCTGGCTGTCGTGGGGATTGTCTCGCTGATCGTTTTCGGGTTTCGGGATCATATCGACTATCTCGCCGTTCTGTCCTATATCGGTAAACATGGCGAGGTTTTTTGGGCCAACCAGAGCTTTAATGGTATTCTCAATCGGTTGATCAGTGATGTCAGCTCCCTCGAATGGAACTTTTATGCCTATGCCCCTTATAACGGACTCGTCTATGCGGGAACGTTGGCTTCAACCATCTGCTTCCTTCTTTTTGGCCTGTTCTATCGCCCGGCCTGGGTCCGTAACAACCCTGACAACAAGAATCCGATGATTACCTTGCTGGATATGGCGACGATGGTTCTGCTGCTCACCATCGCCTCTCCTGTCGCGTGGGAGCATCATTATGGCGTCGCCTGGCCGGTTGCTGTTATCTTTCTGGCGCTGATCGTCATTTTGCTGCGGACAGACAATGCCATACCGACGGTTCTCGCTCTTGTTTTTGGTATTGCGGGGTATTTTCTTCTCGCCAATTTTTTCCCGTACACGGAAGAAGTGCAATACAGCACGCCGCCAATCAATATTCTGCAATCCTATATTTTCTTCGGCTGCCTGTTGCTGATTGCCGCGCTGCTGCTGCTCAGGGTCAGGGCGCGGTCACTTCTTCAGTCATAGCCTAGCCGCCGCCGGGCGGGATAGCGCACATGGGATTTTGGGCGAGGGATCCTGTACCCCCTCCGCCCGTAGATCAGTTGCGCGCAGGCTTCTGTGCGGCTTTATAACCGCACCAGAAAACATGCGCTTCCAGATATCCGTAAACGTCGCACACTTCGGGATTTTCCTCGGCTCGGTCGCCATTGCTCATCACCCGGGCATTGACCCCGCGCAGGCTGAAGAGCTTCGCCCAGATCTCATCGGCATCGGAGATGGTAGTGGACTGCCGGTCGAGGTGAATGCGGGGATCTTCCTCGACATAGAATTCGATGACCGGCAGATCCTTCTGGGCCAGGACGGCATTCGTCAACCGGTGGACAATGAGAAGCTGACGCCCGGCTCCGAGGGTGGCGGCCAGCGTACACAGCAGCAGCGAGATCACCGCCACCCAGCGCAGCAATGAGAGGCTTTTGCCAACCTTGCTATCCGCCGCGTAAAACAGGGTCGCCGCCGCGAACAGCACGATACTCAGCCAGGTGAAAGGAACATAGCGCGCCCACCAGGATTCAGGGAAGAAGATGGATATTACCAGCAGCAGCAGGGCAAGGGCGGCGATACTGTCCCCCCTGGTCGCGGCGGTGGTGGAGATTGTGTTGCCGCCTTTCAGGCTTGCCAGCTTGCAGCCTGCATACGCCAGAATGGCCGTGATGAATGCGAGACTGAACATCGGCCCGAAACCGGCGCGGCGCGTATCAAACCGCAGCGCCTTGAATTCCGACAGATAAAAGCTTCCGGGAATTTTTAACTGGAGGGGGGTATCGAACACAACGGGCCAGAATGTCTGCCCGGTGCGGCCGAAGATGCCGTAGAAAAATTTCTCGACCGTCGATTTGCCGATCAGGTTGGCCGGGAAATTATAGCTCATGATATCCCGGACAGATGGATAAAGCAGTTCCTGATGGTCCAGCAGGTTGGTGACGTAGGGTTTGTAGCCGACGACGACAGTCGCAAAAATGGCAATCAGCCCATAGGCCACGCCTTTCGAAAAAACCCAGCCGAAGACGCGGCGCAGAAACGCCGGTTCTGATTTGTGCAGCACCATTTCCATAACTAAGCCGCCGAAAACCAGCAGCGGGACATAGTAAAGGGCGGCCGTTTTGACATTCACCAGCAGGATGATACAGCTGAAGATGCCGATTTTCGCGAGACGGTCGGGATTCAGCGCGTCAGACATCAGGAAAAACACCAGCCCGGCGCCGAACAGATAAACCGGCGCATCGGTGTAATGGGTCAGAAGCTGTGTGATAACAACCGGATTGCCGATCACCAGCAGGGCGAAAAGGGTGGCCCAGATATGGCGCCATTTGATATTGGCGATCGGGAAATACTCGGCACAGAGCGCATAGACCTGCACGGCGAGAACTGCGGCAAGACCGGTTTTGAGGGACTGGCCGGATAGCGGCAGGCCGGTTAGCGCGACAATATAGGATTCCAGCACCCAGTTGCCCGATGGGTAGGAATCGACCCAGATATTGTCATGGGCCGTGAAAAAGGGGTGCCATCCCGCGGCAAGGTCCCATATGGCGGTCAGGTGATAGGCATATTCATCATCTCCCGGCGAGAAGAGGGAAGACGTTCCATAGGCCCAGACAAGAAGCAGAACGAAAAATCCGGCGAGAGCGACAAGCGCGGTGCGAACGGCCTGCCAGCCAAAGGAAAGCTGAAAGACGGCAAGGCAGAAAACGATGGCAATTCCCACATCGACACTGGCCGGAACGCTGGCCGGAAAGGGAATTCTGCTGATGATGAGCAGCAGGGCCAGAAACGCATAAACTGCACCGGTCCCAATGTTCAAAGTCCGTATCATAGGCAAATTACCCCTCGCCCTTTGCGATATGTCCAATCGGGCGCCAGTACAATCGGGCCCGCAGTACTGCCGGAGATGGCATTGATATGCAGCTTTGCCATCCATTTCGATCAGTGGGTTTACTGGAAACTGCCCCGGCTGTCGATCCGAGATTTTACCCGGAAAGGGTTGATATGATCTTAAAAGGAAGGACTCGGCAGTGCGTTACCGGGCTTCCCTTTTATGCCAGAGCGACAGAACCAGCCCGCAGAGCACAAGGCATGTTCCGATAATGTCCCGGATGGACAAGGGTTGGGCAATGAAAAGGGCGGCAAGGATGGCTGCCGTTACGGGGCTGAGGCCAAGAAAGACGGTGACATTCGAAGCAGGGATGCGGGATAAGGCAAACAACCAGCAGAAGTAACCAAGCGCGCTCGCTCCGCCGATCAGAAACAGAATAAGCCAGGCTGTGCCGGAAAATGACATGAAGGCGGTTATCTGTCCCTCCAGCAGGGCAAGACCGAACAGGAAAATCACGGCGGAGGCCATGGACAGGGTGCCGATTTGCAGCGCCGGATAGCGGGCCAGAGATGCCCCATATAATACCGAGCAGAGCGCGCCGAGGAAGGCGCTGAGAAAGGCGGCGCCGACACCGATCCAGCCGGCCGTATCGAGTTTGCCTGCAAAGGCTGTCGCGCCCACAGTGAAGCCGACGCCAATAATGGTGAGCAGGATGCCGCTCAACTTGCGGAGCGTGAAACTTTCGCGGCGGAGGAGAATGGCAAGGGCCATGGTCTGCAAGGGCAGGCTCGCGAATATCAGTACGGCAAGCCCTGCCGTAATATGGATGACGGCAAAATTCAGCAGAACAATCAGAAGGGCAAACTGGAAAACGCCGAACAATCCGATTTTTATCATATCATGACGGGGAACGGGGTTCCATCTGATCCGTAATGCAAAGGGCAACAGGATCAGGACGCCGATCAGATAGCGGACGAATGCAATCGTGACAGGGCCTATTTCGGTAGCAATTGCCCCGGTTGCAACCGTCGCCACGCCAACCAGCAGGCCAGAGATCGCCGCGGCGAGCAGGGCCGCTTTTTGCATCGTCACAGGTCAAGTTCCCAGGTCTGGCCCACCAGATGCTGCCCGAAATCGAAATAGGGTTCCTGCTCCGTCAGGATGAAGCCCGCCTCCTCATATAGATGGATGGCGGCATGCAGGATGCTGTTGGTCCAGAGGGTGATTTTCTCATATTGTTTCCGCCGTGCGAATTCAATGCATTCGGCGACCAGCTTGCGGCCGACCCCCATGCCGCGCGCCGATGGCTCTACATACAGAAGTCGGAGTTGTGCCGTTCCCCCCTGCTTTTGAACAAGGAAGACGGAGCCGAGAATTTCCCCCTCCTGTTCGGCGATCCAGCAATTCTCCATCGCCGGATTAAACTTGCCGATGAAATCCGCGGCGATACGCGCAACCAGCGCCTCGAACATATCATCGAAACCATACTCCCGCGCATACAGAACGCCATGCCGGTGAATGACCCAGCCCATATCGCCGGGCCGGTGCGGCCGGATCATGACCGGGGCGGGTTTGAGCGTTTCATCACCAAGCGTTGCGCGGATCAACCGCATGACGGCGAGAAGTTCTTTCTGTTTTTCCTCCGGTAAATTGTCCAGAACGGCTGCGACCTCATCGCGCGACGCTTTGATATAGGGCGCAAAATGCTCCGCCCCCTCCGTCGTCAGGGATAGGAGACGCAGGCGGCCATCTTCGGGACTCCGGTTGCTGCCGACTATGCCGGAGGAACGGAATTTTTTCAGCAGGCGGCTGAGATAAGCGGGATCGAGCGACAGCCGGGTTGCGAGTTCGGCGGCGGTGAGGATACCCGCACTATGTAGCTCATAGAGGATGCGCATTTCGGTGAGCGTATAGGGGCTTTTCAGCAGTCCCTCATTCAGGGCGCCCACATGCCGCGTGTAAAAACGGTTAAATTCCCGGACTGTGTCTATACGTTCTGTTGCGGTCATGTTCCCTCCCTTTGTTGTAAAATTACAATAATATAGTTGACTCAGTCAAGTAATATGCGGCGGGACAAGCGATTGCCAATTGTTTAAGCTTGTAAAAAAACCGGTTCACCGGACCTGGCGCAGGGCCGGATAGAGGACCAAAACCAAGAAAAATCATACGGACGGGAGCAGGGACAGATGGGAGCACTTCGGGATTTGACGGGCAAGGTGGCGTGGATTACCGGCGCGGGAACGGGGATCGGACAGGCGGGCGCCCTCTCGCTTTCCAGGGCGGGCATGCAGGTCATCCTCTCGGGCCGCCGCGCGGACAAGCTGGCCGAGACGGCAGAGATGATCCGCGACGTCGGGGGCAAGCCGGTGATTGAAGCGCTGGATATTGTCGATGCGGATCAGGTGGCGTCCGTGGCGGGGCGGATTAGTGAGACGTTCGGGCGGCTCGATGTCGCGGTTTTCAGCGCCGGGATGAATATCCGGGAGCGGGCATGGGATAAGGTCGGACCCGAGGGGTGGACGTCGGTTGTCGAGGCGGACCTGAACGGTGCCTTTTACTGCTGTCATTCGGTCCTGCCGATGATGCGCAAACAGCAGCAGGGGTTGATCATCAATGTCGCCTCCTGGGCCGGGGTGCGGCCCTCCAAGCTGAGCGGTCCGGCTTATTCCGCCGCCAAACATGGCATGGTCGCCATGAATGAGAGCCTGAATATGGAGGAAGCGAAAAACGGCATCCGCGCTACGGCCCTGTGTCCGGGGGAAGTGGCAACCCCGATCCTTGAAAACCGTCCGGTGAAGCTGAGCGAAGCGGAAAAGGCGGCGATGCTGCAAAGCGAGGATCTGGGGGAAACCATCCTGTTTCTGGCGCAGCTTGATCCGCGTGTCTGCGTCAATCAGATGATCATCAGCCCGACGGCGAACCGCGCCTATCTCGCCTCCTGACCGGGCGAATGGCTTGCTATGAGGGCAGGGCCGGTTTCGCATCCGGTGCGGTGACGGGAACCTTACGGGCGCTGCGGAAAAAGACCAGATTTTGGCGAAACTGTGCGGCGCTGGCCTGCCAGCTATAACTCATGGCGTGGGCGCGGCATTGCTCCCGATCGAGAGAAAGTGCAGCCATGGCGGCGGCGGCAAGATCATTGTCCAGAACGCCGACGGGAGCATCGTCGATCACATCCAGCGGGCCGGTGACGGGGTAGGCGGCGACGGGTACGCCGCTTGCCAGCGCCTCCAGCAGGACGAGGCCGAATGTGTCCGTCAGGCTCGGGAAGACAAAAACGTCTGCCGATGAATACAGCTCCGCCAGTTTTTCCCCTTCCTTAACGCCGAGGAAAAATGCGGTGGGATATCTGTTTTCCAGTTCCCGTCGCTGCGGACCATCCCCGACGATGACCTTGCTGCCCGGCAGGTTGAGCTTCAGGAAGGCTTCGATATTCTTTTCGACAGCCACCCGCCCGACATAGAGAAAAACGGGAGAAGGAAAGCGGAAGGGGCGCTGCGTCCGGGGATGAAATGTCGCCGTATCAATGCCGCGTGTCCAGCGGCGGATATTGCGAAGCCCTCGCCCTTTGAGCTCGCTTTCAAGACTGTGCGTCGCCACCATAACCGCCGCCGACGGCCGATGAAACCAGCGCAAGAAACGGTATCCCCAGTCAACGGGGAGCTTTAAGCGGGCATTCAGATATTCGGGAAAGCGCGTATGAAACGCCGTTGTGAAGGGCAGGCGATGCCTGCGGCAATAACGCCGGGCGGCGAGACCGAGCGGGCCTTCCGTTGCGATATGGATGGCCTCCGGGGCGCATCGTTCAATGGTTTCCGCCAGCCGCTTTCCGGGGAATAGGGAGAGACGGATTTCGCGATAAGTTGGGCAGGGAAGAGACACGAAGCCTTCGGGCGTCACCAGGGTGACATCATCCCCCGTTGCGGTCAGGATTTCTGCAAGTTGCGAGAGTGTCCGGACGACACCGTTGATTTGCGGATGCCAGGCGTCGGTAACGATGAGGATTCGCATGGGAATTGTTCCTGCTTGGTGGAGACAGGCGGGACAGCCTGCATCCAGTGGATAATTTCAAGGCGGCCGTCGAAATGCTCGACTAGTGCCGTGCAGCTCTCCACCCAGTCGCCGTCATTACAATAGAGAATGCCGTCGATGTCGCGTATTTCCGGGTGATGAATATGGCCGCAGATGACGCCATCGACGCCACGTTCGCGGGCGACATCGGCAAGAGCGGTCTCAAAATCGGCAATGAATTTGACCGCATTCTTGACTTTGAGCTTCAGATAGGCCGATAGCGACCAATAGGGATAGCCGAAGCGCAGCCGGAATTCATTCAGCACATCATTTAATTTGAGACAGAGACCGTAGCTCCAGTCCCCAAGATAGGCGAGCCAGCGGGCATATTTCACGACAACATCGAATTCATCCCCGTGCAGGACGAGGAATTTTCGTCCGTCCACAGTGGTGTGAATATATTCATGCGCCACCTGAATGGCGCCAAAATCATGATCGACATAGCCGCGGGCGAATTCGTCATGATTGCCCGGAATGAAGACGACGCGGGTGCCTTTGCGTGCCTCACGCATGATTTTCTGGATCACATCGTTATGCGCCTGCGGCCAGTACCAGTTCTGGCGCAGGCTCCAGCCATCGATGATATCGCCGACAAGATAGAGATTGTCGCTTTTGCAGCATCTCAGGAAATCGAGCAGGAAGCTGGCCTTGCATCCCGGCGTGCCCAGATGGATATCGGATATCCAGATGGAGCGGTACTTGTGGGTGGAAACACGGGCATTCATTACGCATACTCTTCCGTTTGACCATTGTTTGCAGGCGCCGAACGGCTCTGTGCGTATGTCTATGCCCCGTGCGGGACAGTTTGATGACTACCCGGTTATGGTTTTGTTGCGATGTAGAGTGCAGCGGCCCGGGGACATTCCCCCCTGGCCATGCGATAACGGCCGAAGCGGTTATCCGCCGTCCGCAGCGGGTCTTCTCCGGAAGCGATCAAGATAGATATCGCCCCAGCTTTCCCCTTCAACCTCGTCATATTCGCTCCGCAGCAGAGTACGGGTCACTTCATGGGGATCAAAAAGATGCTCAAGCCGGGTGATCAGAAAAACATTATCCTTTCCCGTGAACAGGGCGCGGATTGCATCGGCATCCACGGGGCGCACGCCGGGGACCGCCGGGAAGCCGTCAGGGTAAAAATCGGAATAATCAACAGCGGGATAAGCGACGGGCACACTCCGGATGCGTCCGGCGAAGGCAGGGTCCGTCACATAGAGGCGGGCCGGTAGATACAGATCGTTCGGCAGCAGCAGAAGCACGTCATTCTCTCCGATTTCGTCGGCAAGAGATGTCATAATGCGGTTCCAGGGTTCCTTCTCGGCCGCCGTGAAGGTGGCATACAGACCAAGAAGCAGGACGATTACATAGTAAATTTTCAGTACGGCGCGGAGTGTGCGGCTGTCAAAATAGCCGATGGCAAGAGCCAGCAGCATGAAATAGGGGATCAGCCCCGGCAGCAAGATGCGTTCGATGAAAATATTCGGGCCGATGATCGAGACGGCAATTGCAACGACGGGAAGGGCAAAGCAGCTCAGCAGGAAGAAGCAGACGAGAGAGTAACGTCTCTCCCGCAGCAACCGATAAAGACCATAAAGCGCCAGCAGGGCGGATATTAATCCCGTCAAAACGCCCAGGCCGAGACGCAGCATATGGAGGAGGGGCGGATTGCCGAATGCCGGGTCGATATAACGATCGGAGAAGCCGAAGCCGAACACCCGGCGCAGGGCGTGGGCGACGTTCGCAAGATCGGGCTCCGGCACCCAGCTTGAGGCTTCCCACAGGGAGATCTGCCGGATGATCTGGAGGATCAACGGGATCGAGACAATGAGGACGATGAGCGTGGAGCCGAGAAGCCAGAGCAGAAAACGTTTCTCGAACCGGCGGTCAATCATCCAGTGCAGCGCCAGGGACGCATAGAGGATGGCGGTGGATAGGCCGCCCAGATGATGCGACCAGTTGGTGAGGATCACACCGATCGTGAATAGCGCCCAGCCTTTCAGCGTCCTTCCCTCACTCGCCGTAAAAATCGAGATCATGCCGAGAAGCGCAAGGGAATAGGCAAGGAACATCAGGATATAGGGCCGGGCTTCGAGGGAATACCAGACAAGGACCGGCGTGAAACAGATCAGGAAGCAGTTGAACAGCGCCGCGCTTTCGGCATTCTGTCCGAGGCTGCAGGCGACCCTGCGGGTTGTGGAATAGCTGGTGAGGACCAGCAGCAGACTGATCAGGATGGACAGCGAGCGATGCCACAGACCGCCGTTATCCGCGCCGATCAGCCCCCAGAGCTTGACCAGGCTGTAATACAGCGGCGGATGCGATTCGATTTCCGGTAACCAGAGCCAGATGTCGCGGAAGGACAGTTCGGTGAACCAGGCCGTATAGCCTTCATCCAGCCAGTAGGAAAAAGTGGTTTCATGGGCGATCTTGAAGATCAGGGAGATCACGATAATGACGGCAAGCAAACTCAAATGTCCTGCCTTGCCGAATTGGTTATCCTGATTGCTCAACTGACTGCTCCGGTCTGATATATCGTGATTTTGTGCGTGTCTGAGCTTACTGTTTAACCATGAATAGGAAAAAGAAAGTTAAAATTAAGGATTTTCCGCTACAAGCGGATTTCCTATAGTAGCCGAGACCCTTCTGCGGCTTTGGATGGAAGCAAGAATCATGCTGACCCGGTACGCATGAGAAAGAGAGACAAGTCCATTGTTTGAGAATGTGAAGCATGTGGTGGTGGATCTGGACGGAACGCTGGTGCGCACCGATCTGTTTGTGGAATCTATCCTGCGCTATCTGAAAGGCAATCCCTTCAAGGTCATCAATCTGATCCGCTGGCTGATGGCAGGGCGTGCCTTTGCCAAGCAGAAAGTAGCCGAACAGGTAGATATTGAAGCCGAATTCCTCCCGTATGAAGACGGGCTTGTTGAATATCTGAAAGAACTGAAGGCAGAGGGGAAGGAACTTATTCTTGCGACGGCATCGCACCGCAAATATGCCGACCAGGTGGCCGCACATCTCGGAATTTTCGATCGCGTCATGGCGACGGAGGATAATCACAATCTGAAGGGCCAGAACAAGCTGGCGGCCATTCGCGAGTTGATCGGCGATGCGGATTTCGCCTATGCCGGGGACAGCGCCGCCGATACGCCGATCTGGCGCGCAGCGGCGGCCAATATCATGGTCAATGCGCCCGCCGCCAATGTTGCCGAAGCGAAAAGCGAGGGTAAGCTTGTCTGGCAGGGAGCGCCGGAAAAGCCGGTCTGGAAAGCCTTCGTCAAGGAGATGCGCCCCCATCAGTATGCGAAAAACATGCTGATATTTGTCCCGATTGTTACCTCCCATGACTATTTTGACGGCTCGCATGTTATGGCCACTATTCTGGCCTTCATCTGTTTTAGCTTTTGCGCGTCCGGCGTTTACTTTCTCAATGACCTTCTCGATTTGCAGGAAGACCGCCGTCACCGCAGCAAGCGCTATCGCCCCATCGCCTCGGGATCGCTGCCGCTCTCGCTCGGGGTGGCCGGCGCCTTCGGCTTTCCGCTGCTCGCTTTTCTGATGGCGCTTGTCCTGTTGCCGCTCAGCTTTTTTGCCGTATTGCTGTTTTATTTTGCCGTTACCAACGCCTATTCCTTCTGTCTCAAGCGGTTGACGACGGTGGATGTGGTCACGCTTGCCATCCTCTATACGCTGCGGGTTGTGGCGGGTGCGGCGGCCTCCGGGCTGGAGCTGACATCATGGCTGCTGGCCTTCTCCGTCTTTATCTTTGTCAGCCTTGCCTTCATGAAGCGGTATATCGAGGTATCGGCGCTGCCGGATGAGGCGGGGCAGGTGCGCGGACGCGGTTATTCGGCGGCTGATCAGGAAACCATGTTCAGCCTTGGCATCAGCAATTTTACAGCGGCGGTTGTCATTCTCGCCCTTTATATCAACAGCCCCTATGTGCTGGTTTCCTATGAAACACCTCAGGTTCTCTGGCTGTTGTGTCTGATCGTACTGTTCTGGGGCAATCATATCTGGACCTGCGCACGCCGCGGGCAGATTCCGGATGATCCGGTGGTCTTCGCCATCAAGGATAGGGCCAGCCAACTCGTCGGGGTCAGTTTTGTCGTTGTACTGTTTCTGGCGAAGTATCTATATCTGGATCTTTGAATTTTGAGGCGCCCGGCGCCTGCTGTTTGACTGGGAGATATTCTGAAATGTCCTTTCTTGTTCTGGCCCTGATCCTACTGACGGTCTTTGCCTCGGCCTGCGCACAGCTTGTCCTGAAACTTGGCGTTGCCGATCAGAAAATGCAGGCTGCCATGCAGTCGGGCCTGTTTGACAGCATGTTCGCCGCCGCCCTCTCACCCTTTATCTGGGGCGGGCTGGTGATTTATGCGCTGAGTGTTGCTCTCTGGCTCTGGGTGCTCTCCAAGGTGGATCTGAGCGTTGCCTATCCCTTTGTCGGGCTTGGCTTTGTTGTGACGATGCTGTTCGGTATTGTGCTTCTCAACGAAAATGTCACGATGCCCCGGGTTCTCGGAACCCTGCTGATCGTCGGCGGGTGTGTGCTGATTGGCCGCTCTGCCTGACGCGCATCGGAAACTCGCCGTTCCTCACGCCGCATGGCTGTCATCTGCCGGTGCGGAAATGCTGCGATACCGCAGACGGCCCTGTTTTGCTGCGCTGCGGCGATAAGGGGCGCCTGTCTTATACGACTGCGTTATACAGGGTTAAATTCCCCTTATAATTGATATGCATCCTAAAGCATAAAAAATTTTATTCAATATGAATTTCTTTAATATATTAAGTAAACTTTTTTAATTTATATATTAATTTGAATTTTTTACTTTAAATCCAAATTATACCGCGAGTGCGAACAAAAAATAACCGTCTGAATGGAAATGTTTTATTGACGCTTGTTCAAAGCCCTGCTTATACTTTCGAAATCGCTGTATTAGTCCGATACGAAATGCAGCGGCAAAATAACTAATAAAAACCGGACAATAGTGGGAGGCTATCCTGTTTGAGTTTTTGCAGTTAGTGATCGGGGGCGTGTCCATCGGGTGCATTTACGCGCTTGTCGCTCTGGGGTTCGTTCTGATTTACAAGGCGACCGAAGTCGTCAATTTTGCGCAAGGCGAATTGATGATGCTTGGCGCCTTTCTCGCCTATACATTCATTTTTATCCTGGGATGGAATTACTGGATCGGTGCTGCTGCGGCCATCGTGTGCATGTTTTTTGCGGGCAATCTGGTGGACCGGGTATTCCTCAGGCCAGTGCTGGGGCAACCGCAGTTCTCCATCATCATGGTGACCATCGGGTTCGGCTATATGGCCCGCAGCGGGGCGACGATGGTACCGGGCTGGGGGGCGGAAACCTATGCGATTTCAACGCCTTTTTCCAGTGAGGGCATACAGCTCGTTCCGGAGTCCATGGGCTCGCTGGTAATATCGGAAACGGATATATCCGTGATTGTCGCGACCATTATTCTCTGCATTGTGTTGTATGCCTTTTTCACCCACACGCGGCTTGGCGTGGCCATGCAGGCATCAAGCCAGAACCAGCTCGCCGCCTATTACATGGGTATCCCGGTTAAATCTGTCTTTTCGATGATCTGGGGGATCAGCGCGGCCGTGGCGGCCGCCGCAGGTATCCTTCTTGCGCCGACAACGCTGATTGATGCGAATATGGGCTTTATCGGGCTGAAGGCTTTTCCGGCGGCGGTCCTTGGCGGTTTCGGGTCAATCCCGGGCGCCGTTGTTGGCGGATTGATTATTGGCATTATTGAAACGCTGGCCGGGTTTTACTTGCCGCCCGGCTTCAAGAATGTGGCCGCCTATGTGGTGCTGTTGATCGTGCTGGTTGTCCGCCCGCAGGGGCTGTTTGGACAGAAAACCGGGAAGAGGGTGTAATCATGCGGTTTCTGTTCAAGACGGATTACAATCAGGACATCCGTATCGCGAAGCATTCCGGCTATTACTGGTCTTATGGGGTACTACTGCTGTTGGTGCTGGCGGCGCCTTTGCTGCTGGACAGCTATTATATCGGCCAGATGACGCAGCTCTATATTGTCGCCATCGCCGGGCTGGGGCTGATGCTGCTTGCGGGATATACGGGACTGGTCAGCCTTGGTCATGCGGCCTTTTTCGGGATTGGCGCTTATACGGAGGCGGTTCTGACCGGCGCGGGCTTGCAGCTTCCCTTTATGGAGGAACCGCTGGTTTTCTCTTTCGTAGTCGCTATGCCGCTGGCCGCCATATTCGCCGGGATTGCCGGGGTGGTGATCGGCATCCCGGTGCTGCGGCTCACGGGTATCTACCTGGCGATTGCCACCTTCGCCTTTGCCATCGTGATCGAGGAGGTGATGTCGCGCTGGGAAAGTGTGACGAATGGATATACGGGGCTGCTGGTGGACTCCATCTATATCGGCGATATCGATTTCAGCAGCGGGGAACCTTTCTATTTCCTGTGCCTCGGTCTGCTGATCCTGGTGATCCTGTTTTCCATCAATCTCCTCCGCTCTCCGACCGGGCGGGCAATGATGGCGATCCGGGATTCAGAAATCTCCGCCCAGAGCATGGGCGTGAATCTTGCGCGGGTGAAGACAACGGCCTTTGGCCTGAGCGCCGGGATTACCGGCCTTGCGGGCGCCCTGTTCGCGCATAAGCTCGGGTTTCTGTCCCCGGAAAGCTTCACGGTTCTGCAATCGCTGGAATTCCTGGTGCTGGTCGTGGTGGGCGGCATCGGATCGATCCATGGGGCGATTTTCGGGGCGATGTTCGTGTTGGCCCTGCCGCAGGCGCTGGCCATTGCCAAGGATTATGTGCCGCCGGAAATCGGTGAGATGCCGGGGATTGAGCCTTTCATCTTCGGCCTCATTCTGGTTCTGGTCATCATTTTCGAGCCCTATGGCATCTATGGCCGCTGGCTGAAAGTGAAGCATTATTTCCAGATGTTCCCGATTTACAAGAAAGCCACCTTCAAACGTCAGAAGGCCTATATGAAGTCGGAACGGTTGAAATGAGTTTATTCAAAGCGGAAAATCTGGCGATCAATTTCGGCGGCGTGAAGGCGGTCGATGGCGTCAATTTCGAGATTAACAAGGGCGAGTGTTTCACCATCATCGGTCCCAATGGCGCGGGCAAGACGACGATATTAAACCTGATCAGCCGGATTTATGACAGCACCGAAGGAACAATGACCTTTGACGGGCAGGACATCACGCGCCTGCCGCCCCATGCTATCGCCAGCCTCGGCATTGCCCGGACCTTCCAGAATATCGAGCTGTTCGAACATGCAACGGTGCTGCAAAATCTGCTGGTCGGGCGGCACTGTCATTCGAAGACAGGCCTGTTTTCTGAACTGATGTTCCTGCCGTCGGTGCGCAAGGCGGAGATTGCCCATCGGGAAAAGGTGGAGGAGGTGATCGATTTTCTCGATCTTCAGCATTATCGCGAAAGCCTCATCATGAACCTGCCCTACGGGGTGCGGAAGGTGGTGGAACTCGGCCGTGCATTATGTACGGAGCCGCGTCTTATCCTGCTGGATGAGCCGTCTTCCGGCCTGAATGTAGAGGAAACGCAGGATATGTCGTTCTGGATTGACGATATCAAGAAGGACCTCGGCATCACTGTGCTGATGGTGGAGCATGACATGGGGCTGGTCTCGGAAGTTTCCGATCAGGTTCTGGTGCTCAACTACGGCCGCATGCTCGCGCATGGCTCGCCGCAGGAAGTGCAGCGCAACCCCGAAGTCATCAAGGCCTATCTGGGAGAGTAGAGATGAGCGAGACAATCCTGAAAGTCCGCAATATCGAAACCTTCTACGGGCCGATTATGGCCATTCGCGGAATTTCCCTGGATGTGCGGCAGGGGCAGATTGTTACGGTGCTCGGGGCCAATGGCGCGGGCAAGACAACGATCCTCAAGACCATCAGCGGTATCATGGATCCGCAAAAAGGCGTGGTCGAGTTTGACGGGCATGAAATCCAGAAACGCGACCCGGACTGGGTGATGCGGCAGGGGGTCAGCCATGTGCCCGAGGGGCGGGAGGTTTTCCCTTTCCTCTCCGTTCATGAAAATCTGATGATGGGCGCCTACACCCGCAGCGACCGGGACGCCATCGCCCGGGATGTGGAACTCGTCTACAGCTATTTCCCGATTTTGAAAGAGCGGGCTTCGCAGCCGGCGGGGCAACTCTCGGGCGGGGAACAGCAGATGCTCTCCATCAGCCGGGCGTTGATGGCGCGACCGAAGTTAATGCTGCTGGATGAGCCGAGCCTTGGCCTCAGCCCGCGTTTGGTGAAGGAAATCTTTGCCATTATCAAGCGGCTGAATGTGGAGCAGGGCATGACCATGCTGCTGGTGGAGCAGAATGCCAATATCGCCCTGCATACGGCGGACTTCGGTTATGTTCTCGAAGTTGGCCGAATTGTGATGGAGGATACGACGGAAAATCTGCTGCAGAAGGAGGATATCCGGGAGTTTTATCTGGGTATCCAGGATCATGGCGTCCGCGGCAAACGGCGCTGGAAAAAGCGGAAAACCTGGCGTTAGGAAAGCCTGAGGCTGGAGAATGATATGAACGCAATGACCTATCCCCCGACAGTAATCGACGGCGCAGCGACCACCTGCCAGCTGTTCTGGGCCCGTGTGAAACAGCATGACGGCAAGATTGCCATGCGGGAGAAAAAGCTGGGTATCTGGCAGAGCATTACATGGGCGGAGTATGGCGCGAGGGCGCGCGCCTGTGGTCTCGGCCTTGTCGCGCTCGGGCTGAAACGGGGAGAGACTGTCTCGATCCTCAGCGATAATAATCCCGAATGGCTGTATCTTGATATGGGCATCCTTGGCGTCGGCGGGGTCAGCAATGGCGTTTACACGACGGACAGCGCGAAGCAGGTCGAGTATCTGTGTCGGGATTCTCAAACGCGTATCTTCGTTGCCGAAAATGAAGAGCAGCTCGACAAAATCCTTGAAGTCCGCGATCGCCTTCCGGGCCTTCTCAAGATCATTGTGCTGGATATGGAAGGTTTGCGGGACTTCCATGATGACATGGTCATCAGCATTGACGAACTGTACCGGATCGGGGAGGAATATCATCATGCAGCCCCGGACTTCTGGGAAGAACAGATCGCTCTGTCACGACCGGAAGATCTGGCGATCCTGATCTATACGTCCGGGACAACCGGGCCGCCGAAGGGCGCGATGATTTCCCATCGTAACCTGATGTTTCAGATATCAAACCTGACGGGTTTTATTGATATCGGGCCGGACGATGAACAACTTTCTTTCCTGCCACTCTGCCATGTGGCGGAGCGGTCCTTCAGTGTATTCCTGCCGCTTTTCGCGGGCTCGGTGATCAATTTTGTCGAGGGCCCGGATACGGTGCCGGAAAATATCCGCGAGGTCTCTCCCACCGTTTTTTTTGCGGTCCCGCGCATTTGGGAGAAGTTCTATTCTGCCATCACGTTGCAACTGAAAGAGGCGACGGCGTTTCAGAAATGGGCCTATGAGTGGGCAATCAATGCAGGATACAAGCTGGCCGAGCATCGGCTGAATGGCACAACGCCGTCGCTGATGGAGAAGTTCAAATTCTGGATTGGTGACCGGCTCGTTCTCAAGAATGTAAAGCGTCTACTCGGGCTGGACCGTGCGCATTACCTTGGTACTGGCGCCGCGCCAATCGCACCGTCGCTCATCAAATGGTATCTGGCGCTCGGCCTTAACATGTATGAAGTATACGGCCAGACAGAAAACGTCGGGCTGGCAACCAGCAATGTTCCTGCACAGTTCAAGCTCGGCTCCGTTGGTGTGCCGGTTCCGCATACGGAGGTTCGCATCTCTGATGACGGGGAAATCCTTCTGAAAGGGCCGCATGTGTTCATGGGATATCTGAACCAGCCGGAGAAGACGGCCGAAACAGTCATGGACGGTTGGCTGCATACGGGCGATGTGGGCTATATTGACAATAACGGTTTCGTCAAGATTACTGACCGTATGAAAGACATCATCATCACCGCCGGAGGCAAGAACATCACCCCGTCGGAAATTGAAAACCAACTTAAATTCAGCCCCTATGTCTCTGATGCGGTGATTATCGGTGACAAGCGAAAATACCTTACCTGCCTGATCATGATCGACCATGAGAATGTTGAAAAATATGCCCAGGACAGAGATGTGCCCTTCACCAATTTCCAGAGTCTCTGCCGCGCCCAGGAAGTACTCGATCTGATCCGCGATGAAATCGAAAATGTGAACAAGGATTTTGCGCAGGTGGAAACCATCAAGGACTTCAGACTGATTGAGGAGGTGCTGACGGCGGAGGATGATGAACTGACACCGACCATGAAGCTGAAGCGGTCGTTCGTCAATCAGAAGTACAAGAGCCTGATCGATACAATGTATGCATGAGATGAATTTCAGAAATTTCTGAATTAGAGTATTATCTTACTATCAGGGAATATAATCGGGAGACTTAAAATGAAACGTAGAAGTTTTTTACATATCTCGCTTGCCGCTGCGGCGACGATGGTAACGGCGCTGGCCGGTTCCGTCGGGATCGCTTTTGCAGATCAGGGAATTCATGATGACAAGCTGGTGCTGGGCACGCATCAACCGCTGTCCGGGCCGGTGGCTCTGTGGGGGGTACCGGTCACAAACGGCATGCGTATGGCGCTCGAGGAAGTCAATGACAAGGGCGGCGTGAATGGCCGTATGATTGAACTGATCGTTGAAGATACCGCCTATCAGCAGAACAAGGCCGCACAGGCCGGTGATAAGTTGCTGCAGCGGGACAAGGTATTCGCCCTTATCGGTGCGCTGGGGACGCCGCCGAACATGGTGACAATGCCGAAGGCGCTTAAAATGGGGGTGATGAATATTTTCCCTGTGACGGCCGCCAATGAAATGTATGAGCCGCTTCATAAGCTTAAATTTTCGCTTTTCACCCCCTATAGCGACCAGATGCAGGCGGCCGTGAAATATTTTGTCGAGAATAACGGCGTCAAGAAAGTCGGGGTGATCTATCAGGATGACGACTTCGGCAAGAACGTCCTGCTTGGCTGTGAAGAACAGGCCAAGGCGATGGGGCTTCCTCCCGTCGTCAAGACCAACTTCAAGCGCGGGGCGAAAGACTTCTCCTCGCAGGTTGCCCAGCTTAAATCCGAAGGGGTGGACATGGTTTGTCTTGGCACCATCATTGGTGAAACGATCGGCAGCGTCGCCACCGCCAAGAAGATTGGTTATGATCCGATCTTCGTCGTAAGTTCCGCAGGGTATGTGCCGGAAAATGTCGTTCTTGCCAAAGGGGCGACCGAAGGGCTTTACGGCACCGGTCAATCACCGATCCCCTATTATGATGATGCAACTCCGGAAGTGAAGGCGTGGATCGAGAAATATCGGGCCCGGTTTGATACGGATCCGGTTTTGCAATCCATTGCCGGCTATGAGCTGATGAAAATCTTCCTGGAAGCCGTCGATAAGGCCGGTCGGGATATGACGGCCGAAAAGGTGGCCGATGCGCTGGAAAGCATGACGGATATCCAGAATATGTTTGGCGGTCCGGTTTACAGCTTCTCTGCCGAGGATCATCTGGGTCCGGATGCCCGCAGCAGCGCCACGCTTTACAAGGTTGTCGGTGAGAAGTGGGAGAAGGTTGCTCCGATCAGCTATTAAACTAATCCTGATCAACATGGAAAACCCGGCCTTTGCGCCGGGTTTTTTGTTTAGAATATCTGCCTGCTAGCGGGTGTTTTCTTTGACCAGCTCGGCATACAGTTCCCGGATGCGGGTTGTGACGGGCCCCATACCCTCACCGGTGCCGATTTTTTTGCCGTCAATTGAGGCGACCGGCGTCTGGGCGCCGAAAGTACCGGTCAGAAAAGCTTCTTCCGCCCCATATGCCTGCACCAGCGAATAGTTTCGCTCATAGACCGGGATGTCATTTGCCCGGCAGAGATCAATTACCTTCTGCCGCGTGACGCCGTTCATGCAGTAATCCCCGGTCGAGGTCCAGACCTCCCCTTTGCGGACAATGAAGAAGTTGCAGGCATTCGTCGTGTTGACGAAGCCGTGGGGGTCCAGCATCAATGCTTCCTCTGCGCCCGCCTGTTCGGCCTGCAGGCAGGCAATGATGCAGTTCAGCTTGGAATGGGAATTGTATTTCGCATCCTGTGACATGGGCAGTCCGCGCACTTGCGGCACGGTGGCAAGCGTAATCCCCTTTGCCTGAAGATGCGAGGCGGGTTTTGAATGCTCCATGATAATGACGACCGTCGGGCCGGTGCGGGACAAAGCTGGATGTTGAAACGGCTTCACCTTGACACCGCGCGTGATCATCAGGCGGCAGTGAACATCATGGGTCATGCCATTGGCGGCCGCTGTTTGGGTGAGGGCGTGGAGAATGCCCGCCCGATCCATGCCGATATCAAGAGAAACCGCCTTGCAGCTTTCAAACAGGCGATCCATATGCTCGTCGAAAAAGGCCCATTTGCCGTTATAAAGGCGCATGCCTTCCCACATTCCATCGCCCAGCATGAAGCCGGAATCATAGACGGAGACTTTTGCCTCATGGCGGGGCACAATTTCGCCATTCACATAAATGCGAATGTCCCGATTGCGCGGGTCGTCCTCTGCGTCATGGGTGCTCTGCCCGTGTTCTTTCATGCTCTCTCCTCTTATGACGGATAGGCCGGTTTAGACAGGATGCTTGGCGTTGCGTTTTCCGATCTCGATCTCCAGAAGATCGAACTCATCCTGGATGGTCGTCAGCTTGTCCTTTTCGGATGCGATGATGGCATTGAATATTCGGGTTTTCAGTCCTTCGATCTCCGCCTGTTTCGCGACCCTGAAGTCTTTCGGAATGGCGGAACAGACAATGTCGATCATCCGTTCCGCGCCATGCAGACGGCCCCAGAGATAGTCGTTTTCCCGTATCTTGCGGCTAAAAAATCCGGCGAAACCCTCAAAGGCCAGTCCCTTAAGGGTGGCATGCTTCCCACCTTCCCGCAGGCCTGTCGCATCCAGTGGACTGATCCGGTCGATGCGGATTTCATCAAACTCCCCAATATTGCGCCAGTTGGTGATTGTAAAGGTCAGTACATCCCAATAGGCATAGCCGATATAGGCCAGCAGCAATTCCCGGCGGACGGCGAGATTAGCAGTGGCCCCCACATTGCGGCTCAGCAGATCTTCAATGGCGACACAGCTATGTTCCAGACTCATGCGGCTGCTGAGCCGGGCGATGATATCGTCAAAGGCGGCGAAGCACGCGTCCTCGGTGCCGGAAAAAAGCGCTTGGCCCTGGCCGCGGATAATGCCGGTGAGCTCCTTACCGATAAAGCTGCCGTCATGGAACGGCTGAAGGGTGTCGAGAATTTCATAAAGGCTGCGCTTGACCTTGTTAAGTTCTGTCGCACTGACCGTTTCAAAGCTGCTTTCCAACTCCGGATAAAGTTGGTTGAGGTTGCGGATCAGGAAGCGGATCCGCCGATCGCGAAAACCGAGATCAAACTGGTCGAGAAAGCGGAGCCAAGCCGGGTAGCTGCCTTCAGGAGCCGGCCCCGCCTGTTCCCGCCGGGCGATTTCCCGCGCGTGCGCCCATAACTTGAATTTTTCTCTGAGTTCATGGGCCTTGCGGGTGTCCGGGCCAATTTCCAGAGGAACGCATATCAACTCGAACGCATAATCGAGCGTTGCTTCGATCTTGAGGTCGAGATACCCCTCATAAAAAAGACCGACTTCCCGCATGACGGAGCGATGAGCACGCTTGCGCGCCTCTCTGACACCTTCGGGTCCGCTGTCCGCCGCCTCTGCCGCTATGGCGTCAACGGTGGCATTGATCCGGTCCCGGGCTGATTCAATCATCAGCTTCACCCGTCGCACCCGGTCGTTATAACTTGCAACGAAGGCGAGATCGTCCCGGATCGGCTGGTTGCGCGGCAGGCTGGAGAGGGAGCCGAGCAGAGTATTCAGGAATTTCGGCGCCTCCCGGTTGAGCTGAGGCGCTTCTTCTTCTGGGTTCGGGTCGATATAGATAAGGCGTCTGTCCACATTCCGATAGGCAACCTGATGACGGATGGCACCAATTGCCGCTGAAAAGGGTTTGTTGTCGAGAACGCCGCCGTCGATGAAATGGGCGGTTTCCGGATGCGCGCCCTGTTGGAAATAGATGGCGAAATTCTTGCGGAGAAAATCGGTTTTGCCGGGCCAGTCGCGATTCTTCCCGGTGAGCAGCGTTTCAAGCTCTGCTATGGTCGCGGGGGGAAACGCGCCAGGATAGGACGAGGTAGCCCTCGCGGCAAAGATCAGGCCGGGAAGATGATCCCGGTCAAAATCGCTTTTCATGCCACTTAACCCGCTAATGTAGTCATATTTCAGCAGCAGGCGATGTTCCCGCTCATTGACGATGGCCGGATCATGCAGACGCAGGGCTTGCTGATGCCCATAAAAATCGGTGACCGTGACGAACAGGTGAAGTTGTTGTCCGGAGGGGATCAGACTGCCGCGGGGAGGATGTCCGCCGTCCATATTGTCGATGGAACGAAAGAACATATCAGAAATGGTCGGGCCATCGAACGGCGGCTGAAACCAGCGGGATCTAAGAAACATGGATACCTTGCGCCGCAATTCTTCATCCGCGGAATATGCATCCAGCTTTAAGCGGGAGAAGGTATTGATAATGGGGACGAGGATAGCTTTGGACCAGGCGCGGGCGCGCACGTCGTCGGTCATGAAAAATTCCACATCCGCCTCATCCAGCCAGGCGCGCGTCACCGGTTCCAGATCGAGGTCATGGGCGATGGCGCGCGACAGGGTAACGCCGTTGATCCCGCCTGCCGAGGCCCCGGCAACGATATCAACGATGACGCGCAAGTCCATATGTTCCCCAATCATGCGGAAGAGATCGAAGTAGACCTCCTCACTATCCAGATCATCGGGGCGATTTGGCGCGGTTTCACCATAACGGGCCGTGGCGCGCGCGCTGATGGAGGGAATGGCGTGGTAAGCCGCAGAGGCCCGCAGCAGTTTCAGGGCTTCCTTCGTGATGCCATGCATATAGATGGCCAGTGACGCTCCGCCATAACAGACCAGCGCGAGACGTAACTCTTTCTCTTTCATGAAACCTCCCATATCCGCTTTGTGATGCTAGCGGATATTACAGCTTCCAGACAGTGGTTCTTTTTTCCAGTCGGCATTCCGTGGCTTTTTTCTTGTCGGATTGCGACAAGTCTGCAAGTTTAATATGAACTGGCATACAACAAAAGAATTTCGAAAAATCAAACGGGGAAACAGGTAAAATCCGGAGCCGAATGGTGTTCAAGGGAAGATCATAACGCCGCCCCCCATGATAGGGGCGGGTTGGCCGCGGTTGCTTGTGGTTCTCCTGTTTTTTGAGGATAAACAGACAACATTCACTAAAAGCAAAAAGAAAGGTGATCTTAAATGGCAGGTCTTTATTACGAAGAATTTGACGTGGGGATGGAGTTCAAACATGCCCTGACGCGGACGGTGACGGAAATGGATAATGTCATGTTCTGCGCCATGACGCATAACCCCCAGCCGCTGCATCTGGATGAAGAATTCAGCAAGCAGACGGAATATGGCCAGCGGATTGTCAACAGCCTGTTCACGCTTGGCCTGCTGGTCGGGGTGACGGTTGCGGACACCACGCTTGGCACGACACTTGGCAATCTTGGGATGACGGATATCCGTTTCAAGAATCCGGTGTTTCATGGCGATACCTTGCGCGTCGTAACGCGGATCAAGGAAATGCGGGAAAGCAAATCGCGCCCGACATCCGGCCTGATTGTGTTTGAACACGTTGCCTATAACCAGCGGGATCAGGAAGTGGCCTACTGCCTGCGCACCGCTCTGATGAAGAAAAAATCATGAAAATGCTGCGATCCTGGTTGTTCGTCCCGGGTGATGACGAACGTAAAATGACAAAGGCCGTGGGCGGCGAGGCAGATGCGCTGCTGTTCGATCTTGAAGATGCCGTGGCTGACGAACGGCAGGAAATTGCCCGTCAGATGGTTGCCGATATCCTGACGGTAAATCCGGACCGGTCACGTCAGCAGCTCTGGGTGCGGATCAACCCGCTTGATAGCGATCTGTCGCTGCCCGATCTTGCCGCCGTCATGCGGGGAAAGCCGGACGGGATCATTCTGCCGAAAACCTATTCGGCGGCGGAGGTCAACCGCCTTGGCGATTTCCTCTCGGCGCTGGAGGCGCGGGAAGGCATTGAACAGGGGGCAACCAAAATCCTTTGCGTGGCGACGGAAACGGCCAGTTCTCTTGTGACGTTTGAAAGCTATATTCGCGATGTGACAGATCGGCTGGTCGGCCTCACCTGGGGCGGGGAGGATCTGGCGGCAGCGCTTGGCGCCTCCGATAACCGGCATCCCGTGACTGGAGACTATGACGAGCCCTATCTGCTTGCCCGCACATTCACCTTGGCGACGGCACGCGCGATCGATGTGCAGCCTGTTGGATCCGTGTTCGTTGATTTCCGCAATCTGGAAGGGCTGGAGAAAGAATGCCTGCGGGATCGGCGGATGGGGTATATCGGCAAAATCGCGATCCATCCGGCGCAGGTTCCGGTCATCAACCGGGCGTTCAGCCCAAGCGAGGAAGAAATCGCCTATGCGCGGCGGGTGATCGATATTTTTGAGCAGAACCCGGGCCTCGGCACAGTGGGGCTGGACGGCAAAATGCTGGACATGCCGCATCTGAAGCAGGCGCGTAACGTCATCGCTTTGGCGGAGCAGCTGGCGTAACGCTACAATAAAGGTGAAGCCGGGGGAGGAGAGGATATGCCCATTTCTCCCCCGGCGATGGTGCTGTATTATTCGCCGCCCGGGCCTTGCATATTCCCTGTTTGCGCATTGCGTATAAAGCCCTACACTTGTTCCCCTGTGATGTAGATCCCAAACCTCCGGGAGACTGTCGATATGATTGCGTTGCTGATCCTTCTTGGCCTGACAGCCGTTGTTATCCTTTATGTGATTGTGACCTATAATGGTTTCGTCGCCCTGCGAGAGCGGATCCGGGAGGCCTGGAGCGGGATCGAGGTGCAGATGAAACTGCGCTATGACCTGATCCCCAATCTGGTGGAGACGGTCAAAGGATATGCCCGGCACGAAGCCGGGACCTTCGAGACAGTCACGCGCGCGCGAAGTGAAGCCATGAATAATCATGGTACGCCGGCCGAGCAGGCAAAAACGGAAAATATGCTGAGCGGAGCGCTCAAATCCCTTTTTGCGCTGGCGGAAAGCTATCCGGAACTGCAAGCCAATGAAAACTTCCTCAATCTGCAGAACCAACTTGCGGATGTGGAAAACAACATACAGGCGGCGCGGCGCTATTACAACGGCGTGGTGCGGGATAACAATATCAAGATTGACCAGTTTCCGAGTAATCTTGTCGCCGGTATTTTCAGCTTTATAAAGGCGGAGTTTTTTGAGCTTGCCGATGATGAAGAGGCCGCGCGCAAGCCGGTGGATGTCAAGTTTGACTGACAGAGGGACAAGCGGGCGCAGGAGGGCCAACCTGTTGCGACGATATCAAAAGGGTATCCTTCTTCTTGTTGCCGGGCTGTTGTTCTCACTGTTGTCCGGCCCTGCGATGGCAACGGAATATATCCGCAATTTTACCAGTGATATCCGCGTGCATGCGGACAGTAGCCTGACGATCCGGGAGCGGATCTTGGTCATCAGCGAACAGCGGGAAATCCGCCGGGGCATCTATCGCGATTTTCCGACGGATTACCAGGACGGCGCGGGCAATAATTACCGGGTCGCCTTCAATGTTGAAAGCGTCACCCGGGATGGCCGGGCGGAACCCTATCATACGGAGCGGCAATCGAACGGCGTCAGGTTCTATATCGGGAATAAGGATACGCTTCTGCCCGCCGGGCCGCATGAGTATGTGATCACCTACACCACCACCCGGCAAGTTGGTCATTTTGACGGGTTCGATGAAATTTACTGGAATGCGACCGGCAATGGCTGGGTTTTTCCGATTGAACAGGCGGATGCCCGTGTTCATTTGCCTCCCGGGGCCTCGGTTCTTCAGTATATGGCCTATACCGGCTATCAGGGGCAGGCGGGAAAAGATTATCGCACCCGGGATATTGACGGCGGAATAGCCTTTGAAACGAGCCGCCCGCTGGCCGCGAATGAAGGGCTGACTATTGCCGTCTCCTGGCCGGAAGGATTCGTTGAGCGGCCTTCATCAATGGAAAAACTGGGCTATCTGGTCGGTGATAACCGTATCCTGATTACCGGCGGCATCGGAATTATATTACTGCTGATATATTATCTGGCAGTATGGGGTCGTGTGGGCCGCGATCCGGCGCCGGGCACGATAATTCCCCTGTTTGAGCCGCCGGCCGGATATTCCCCGGCCGCCATGCGCTATATCGGGAAAATGGGTTTTGATGATAAAGCCTTTGCGGCGGCCATTCTCAGCATGGCAGTAAAAGGCTTCCTCACAATCGAGGAGGATAAGCCTGGTGTTTATACCTTGCGCAAGACGGGGCGAAAGACGCCTCTCTCCCTCGGGGAAAAGGCGGTGGCGCGGCATCTTTTCGCAGGTTCCCGCGATACAATCGAGATGAAGAAGGCCAATCATGCGAAAATCAGGGCCGCGCGAGACAGTCTGAAAGACTGGCTCCGAACCGAATATGAACAAGTCTATTTCAATCACAACCGCAAGCATTTTTATCCCGGTGTTGGCATTTCAATCGCCATTTTCGCACTTATGCTGATATCGGCACGGGATCCGGCAGGAGCCTTGTTTTTGTCGGTCTGGCTCGCTTTCTGGACTGTGGGTGTCTATTTCATCGTCCGTGTCGCTATTCGTTCCTGGAGTAATTTTCTGACTGGCCGCAATCCGGTATTTGGCATAAGCGCCGTGGCCTTAACTATCATGACGGTACCGTTTCTGGGCGGGGAAATGGCCGGCCTGGCTTTTCTGGCGGAGACGCTGTCCTCTGGTGGTGCGTTGATTTTTCTTGGCGTTCAACTCATTAATCTGGTCTTTTACCACCTTTTGAAAGCGCCGACCCGGCTGGGCCGACAGGTAATGGATAAATTCGCGGGCTTCGCTGATTTCCTGGGCGTGACGGAAAAGGATCGCATGAATTTCTTTAATCCGCCGGAGCGAACGCCGGAGCTGTTCGAGCGCTTTCTGCCTTATGCCATCGCGCTGGATGTAGAAAATAAATGGGCGGACCAGTTTACAGAAATTTTTGCCGATATGCATTTAGAGCCGGGGGACAGCTCAGGCTATCGCCCCGGCTGGTATCACGGCACGCGGTTCAGCACATCGAATTTGAGCGGCTTTTCATCGGCCCTCGGTAGCGGTTTTACCAACGCCATCTCCTCGGCTGCAACAACTCCCGGCAGCCGGAGTGGATCTGGCAGCGGCGGGTCTTCCGGTGGCGGGGGTGGTGGGGGAGGCGGCGGGGGCTGGTAAATCCCGCTCGCCGGATTACCGCCACGCAGCCATGCCCAAAGACATGCTTCGTGAGAAGGAGAATGCCATGAAACGACAACCACAAAACCCTGCCCCGCGGGATGCCGATGAGCGCCGCGCGGTAAGGCCTGTGACGGTCTATCCGGTCGAAACTTTGCCAATGCCGGACATGGCAGGGTATTTCGCGGCGCGTGAGGAGCTCACTGTCGTCGATGAATTGACCGTGCCGCCGCGGGATGCTGCTTGCTTTCATGTGCCTGCCGGGCATTTCTTCCGCATTCTGAGTGTGGAGGGGCCGCAAGTCGGGGATTTGAATCTCTGGAATGCCCATGACCTGAAGGAGCATTTCTTCAGCGGCAAGACACGTGCGCTTCACGGCACTCATGTCAGTACGGGCGATCAGCTCTGGAGCAACCTGCCCTATCTGCGCCCGCTTGCAACCATCACTCATGATACGCTCGACTGGTATGGTTGGGATGAAGACGGCGGCGGTGTGCATGATGTGATCGGCACTCGCTGCGATCCCTATACCAATGCCATCCTGGGCGAGGAGGAATATCATCACTGCTGCCATTCCAACCTGATCCGGGCTTTGGCGGCGGAAGAAGGCCTCTCCTATGCGGAGGCGGAACCCCATGTCCATGATGTACTGAATGTCTTCATGTGTACGGGCTTTACGAAAGATACGCAGCAGTATTTTATGAAGGGCAGCCCCGTTCGGCCGGGCGATTACCTTGAGTTTTTTGCTGAAATTGATCTGTTGGGCGCATTGTCCACCTGTCCCGGCGGGGATTGCAGCAGCGGGCATTCCAGTGACGCGGCCACGTGCCATCCTTTGAAGGTGGAAATACTACGCCCGCTTGCGGGGCCGCCAAAAGGCTGGCAACCGGCGAAGGTATCTCCCTATTCGGGCCGACATCACTCTGGCGACGGGGTATAGTTCATTCAGCTTCTTGCGGCGGCAAGGATGGCGCGACCGGATTTGGCGTGACGGGCCGCATGGGTTCCTTTCGCAATGCCAAGCGTTTTGACAATATCCCGGCATAGAAGAGCCGTTTCCGGTTTGTCAGCGGCTGGTGTCGCTTGTAACAACGCCTCAAGGGCGGTCGCTGCCATTCGGCATTGTTGGTGAAAGCCGAGATGCAGTTCCAAAAGGGGCTGCACATCCTCTTTTGCGGCATCTGCCATGGCGGCAAGATGGGCGGCAATGACAGACAGACCCTGAAGCTGTGTTGCAATGGCGCCGATCTCCCCAGCCTGCTCGTCGTTGGCGACAGTGGCAATATCCGTAAGGACGGCGACCATGGAGCCGACCAGTCCACCAGCACCTGCCGCATCCTCTATCGCCCGCATCCGAAGAGAGGTTCTGTTGAAAGCCTTCCCCTCCTCTCCGATCATATTGGCGATGGGGATACGGCAATCCTGCATCCGGATGCCGCCATGGGGGCAGGGATGCAGGAAATCGATTTTGACGCCTGCGGTTTTCTCAAACCCGTTCGTTGCTGCCGGGATGAGCAGGGCGCTGAATTCCTTTTGGCCATTGGTCTCCCCCGTAATAGCGAGGGTGACGAAATAATCGGCAATAGGCCCGTTTGTCAGATATGTCTTTTCACCCGTGACGACAAACTCATCCCCCTTCCGCCGGGCGGTGGTTTTCAGATGCTTCGGATGGGCGCCCGCGCCCGGTTCCGAGATGGCGACCGCGATGGCCTTCTGGCCAGATGCCAGTTCCGGCAGCAGGCGTTGTTTCAGCCCGTCCGGCGCATCCCCGGCGATATGCAGTTTGATGGTCAGCCAATGAGCCATGAAGGTCATGGTCATGCCAGGCACACCGCCGAAGCGGTTGAGGATTTGCGCCGCCTGCGACAGCGTTCTGTAATCTGCATTGAGGCCGCCGAACTCTGCGGGCGCAGAAAGGGCGGCAAGACCGCTCGCGGCAAAGGCATTCCAGATATCCGCGGGGAAATCCGGGGAGTTTATCAGCTTTTCCCGCCTGGGGGCAATCTGGTCTCTGGCAAATGCGGCCACGGCGTTGAGGGCGCTGGATGGATCGGCAAACTGTCTGCTCACGAGAGGTCTCCTTCTGTCATTGACCGGGCGTGTTGCCGGGCCGCGCCTCCTTATCTAAAGGATAGCCGGAATTCTGGGAAAAGAAAATCCGCAACACAGCAAATACTTTAAATGTTTAACCGGTTAAAACTTAATAATAAGTTTTTGGCTGCAGAAGACCTATCATCAGCGCCGCAATCCGGGCCTTCCGGGGGCCAGATCGGAAGGGTTGAGACCTTCAGATAGAATGTCTTTCGGGGCACTTTGACCAAGGAGAAGGGCAGCGGCAAGGCGGGCAAGAGCAGGGGCACTCTGGATACCATAACCGCCCTGACCGGCGAGCCAGAAGAAGTCGGGAGCCTTGTCATCGAACCCGCAAACCGGATTTTTGTCCGCTACAAAACTGCGCAGCCCTGCCCATTTATTTTCAATTCTGCGAACCGAGATGTCAAAGGCCCTCTCAATCCGGTCAATGCAAATGGCGATATCGAGCTCTTCCGGCTGTGCATCGCTGGGCGGGGCAGGGGTCTCATCGGCGGGCGAGATCAGAAGTCGCCCGGCATCCGGTTTCAGGTAAAATTCCTCGTCAATATCAATGACCATGGGCCATGTGTCCGGATTGAGACCCATCGAGGCGGTGATCATCATGGCCGTCCGCCGTTTGGGGATCAGACCGATGGCCGAGGCACCCGCCATTGCTCCGATTTCATCGGCCCAAGCCCCTGCGGCATTGACAATTCGGCTGGCGGTAAAGTTTTCATTATTCGCTGTTACATGCCATTGGCCCTGATGATGTTCAAGGGCCGTCGCTGGGGCATTCAGCAGGATTGTTCCGCCATTTCCCCGTAGCATTTTGAGATAGCCCTGGTGCAAGGCATGAACGTCAATATCGCTCACCCGGGAATTGGCAAATCCCCCTGCGGCATATCCCTTTCGCAGAAGTGGCATGCGGTCTTCAATCTCCGACGCTGTCAGTATCTGCATATCAGACGTATCGGACAGGTCTTCCTGCATTTGATGAAGTGTCGCCATCTGATCTTCTCGTGCAATCATAAGAACGCCGCGTGGCGACAGTAGCCTGTGATCGGTAAAACCGGGGGGTGGATTGTGGTAGAAGGCGGCTGAGGCACGGGTCAGGGCGCGGATGGGGGCCGGTCCATAGGTATCGACGAACGCCGCCGCCGAACGGCCGGTGGTATGGTATCCGGGCTGGCTTTCCATTTCCAGAAGCAGGACAGATGCTTCCTTCGATACTTCCGCCGCGAGGGAGGCTCCGGCAATTCCTGCGCCAATAATGGCGACATCATATGATTTTCCCGGTGACATTTTCTTACCGTGTCCTGTTCATTGGTGTTGTGCAATATGCCATGTTCATTGCCCTCTTGCCATGCTGCGCGCATCCAGCACGGCCCGCGCCCAGTCCGCGGGTTTTTCCTGCGGTAGATTATGTCCCGCGTCTTTAAAAATCCGGTACTCAAAGGGGCCTTTGAAATGTCGCCCCTGCTTCGCGGTCATGCCGCCAACACCGCTTGCATCGCCGTCTATGGCAATGGTTGGCACATGAATGTCGGGTTGTGCGGCAAGCCGCTCTTCAATGTCGGCTACGCCCGGATCTCCGGGAACAAGGCCAAATCGGTGGCGATAGGAATGGATGACGACTTCCACAAAATCTGGATTGTCGAAGGCGGCCGCCGATCTTTCAAAGATGGCCTCGTCAAAAGCCCAGAGGGGAGACCACATTTGCCATAGCAGCCGTGTGATATCCCGGCGGTTTTTCTCAAGGCCGCGTTCCCCGCGTTCGGAATGGAAATAATACTGATACCAGAAAGATGCCTCTATCTTGGCGGGCGCAGGCTCCATGGCGCGCGCAATATTCTGAATGTTATAGGAATTGCCGCTGACAAGGGCCGTGACTCGCTCTGGCCAGAGGGCGGCGACGATGCAACAGGCCCGTCCGCCCCAGTCATATCCGGCAAGCAGGGCGTCTTTGAGATTGAGGGCGTCCATCAGGCTGATCAGATCAAAACCAAGGGCAGCCTGTTCGCCTGATCGGGGCGTCTCGGGGTTCAGAAACTGCGTGCCGCCATATCCCCGAAGGTAAGGCACGATCACCCGCGCACCTTCATCTGCAAGAAGGGGTGCCACTTCCCCGTAGGCATGAATATCATAAGGAAAGCCGTGGTTGAGAATGACCGGCCATCCTTCCTGCGGCCCATATTCCAGGTAGGCAATTTCGAGCACACCGGCTTTTATAGTCTTACATTGCATGAAATCCTGCCTCCTTACTCTGATATATTGGCGGGTACCCTTGCTTGTTCCGGTGGACGGGCGTCCTGCAAATGATTATTCTAATATTGCGGAAACGATGGCGGCAAGGATAACCAATCAAAAACCATGCCGATTCCGGTCTTCAGGGAGGAAACAAGAATGAACTTCGATGTCAAACCAATTGATGCAACATTTGGTGCGTATGTAACCGGGCTGAACCTCAAATCTCTGGATGAGAAAGATTTTTCCGATCTTTATAACTGCTGGCTGAAATACTCGCTGCTGATCTTTCCGGGGCAGAATTTGACGACCGAACAGCAGGTGAGCTTTGCCCGGCGTTTCGGGAAGATGGAGTTTGATTTGTCGCCGATCAGTAATGTCGACAAGGACGGCAATGTCGTTAAATCCGATGAAAAAGACGTGGTAAAAATGCTGAAAGGCAATATGGGCTGGCATCAGGACAGCACCTATATGCCGGTGCAGGCCAAAGGCGCCGTTTTCAGTGCCCATGTCGTTCCGCCAAAGGGGGGCGAGACGGGCTGGGCCGACCTTACTGCTGCCTATGAGGCGCTGGATGACGCAACAAAGGAAAAAATCAAGGATCTGAAGGCCTACCATTCTTTGCATTACAGCCAGCAGAAGATGGGATTTCGCCAGAAAGACGGTTATGGCCTTCATAGTGATGCCCCGCCGTTGCGACCCCTCGTCAAGGTTCATCCTGAGACAGGTCGGACATGCCTGACCATCGGCCGCCATGCTTATGGCATTCCGGGGTTGAGCGATGCGGAATCCGAGACGCTGTTGGAGGAGCTGGTGAATTTTACGGTCCAACCGCCGCGTATTTATCATCATCACTGGGAAGCCGGAGATAGTGTCATCTGGGATAATCGCTGTCTGCTGCATCAGGCAACGCCATGGGATATGAATGAGCCGAGAGTGATGTATCATTCGCGCATTGCCGGCGACCCGAAAAGCGAATTTGCGGAGAGTGTGTCCTCTGCTTAGCCGTGGATAACCCCTGCATCGGCGCCACTTGCCGGAGTGGCCGGGCTTGCCTTTTACCTGCGCCCATGTAAATGGTTAGGTATCCTGGGGGAAGTCCATGGCGGGTACAAAAAAAGTGATATTTTTCCGGCGGGCAGTTTTCTGGATCCTTATGATTCTGCTGCTGCTGACGGCGATGTGGATATTTCGTCTTTCCCTGTTAGAGACGGCAGGTAAAACGGCGCTTTCCCTTGCCGGGTTTGAGGATGTTTCCCTCACCATTTCAGATGTTTCGACCGGTCAAACGGTCATTCGTGATCTTTCTCTTGGCAGGCAGATTGTTCTTCGCGACATGACGGTCCGATATGATCCGCTGGATTTGCTGCGCGGAAATATTGCCGCCATCGATATCGGTGATCTCGAGCTGGATTTTTCTGCCCCACAGACAGGGGCGATTGCGCGTCTTGGGGAACTGGTCCAAGCGGAAGAGGAGAGCAAGCCTTCCGACGCCGGGCGTCCTCTCCCTGCAGTCTATCTTGAAAAGGGACGGGCGGTTTATGACAATGACGGGCGCTTTGTTGAGGCGGATATAGCGGGCGCCCTGACGCCAGATATGGCGTTACAGGGCGAGGCAACGATCACAGTCCGCATTGAAGCTGATGCGGGGGCCATCCTGTTGCAGGATATGCGGATTACACTGGATGGTGATCTGAACAGCCAGACCGGCCATGCCGTTATACAGGGAGGTAAGCTGCGTCAGGACGCTGAAGTGCCAGATTGGCAGCCCTTCCGTTTGTCCGGAGAGGGAGAAATTAGTGACGGGGTGCTAACCGGGCAGGCATTTATGAAGAGCCTGGATAATCGCGATCTTCTCTCCCTTGAAGGCCGGTATGATCTGGCTACGGCATCCGGGCAGGGGCGGTTTTCACTGCGTGATCTCACCTTCCGAAAAAATGGATTTCAGCTCTCTGATCTGAGCCATCATGCGGATGTGCTCCCCCCATTTGATGGCATCCTGAATCTAACGGCAACGGTGGAAATGACGGATGGGCACGCTCGCTATGAACTAGAGGCGGCTATGACGGATTTTTCCATGGCCTTATGGGACAGCATGGTCATCTCGGAAAAACTGCCGATCCGCCTGACTGGAGAATATGTCATGGATGGGCTTCAGCAACAGGCGGAGATAACGCTGCCTGAAAGTAATCTGGGGATGACCTATCAGGGGCGACACTATGAGCTGCAAGCCCTTCAGGCGAAGGTGGGGGTGCGAAATTTTGGAACGGAACTGGATATCCAAAATTTCGAAGGGGTCCTCGCAGACGTCGCGGAGCAGCCGGATTTCACGCCATTGGCATTCACGGTGAATGGCGGGATGGGGGCGGGTCGTCGGCTTGACATCAGTGGCAGTATATCAAACCCTGCCGCAAAACTAGAAGTTGATGCTACGGGATGGTTCGATCTGCCGAAGGGAACAGGCGCGGCCACCTTCACCCTGCCGGAGACCAAAATCGGTAAGGGTGGGGTCAATCCGGCTGCGCTCTCCCGCCATCTTGAAGATATTGGCAAGGCCGTTTCAGGCGCTATCAAGGGAGATATCGACCTGCAACGGCAAGAAGACGGTCGCTTGCTTCTCTCGTCCCTCAAGGCGACGGTGCAGAATGGCGGATGGCAGCAGGGTGATTTGGCGCTTTCCGGCGCCTCTTTCGATCTTGCCGGACAGGAGGGGGACAATCAAATCCTGGCAGGCACATTGCGAGGCCGTATTTCCGATATTGAGGCCAGCGGGCAGAAATTCTCAATTCCTTCCTTAGCGACAGCATTCTCCCTAACACTTGATAATCTTGTACCGGGCAGCACGGGGCAGCTCGACCTTACCGAGTTGCAGATCAAACCAGAAGAGGGGACAATCTTCCGGGAAGAACAACGTCTGACGGGCAAGGCCTCCCTTGCAGGAAAGGATCTGCGCTTTACGGCAGACGCCTCTTCCGAATTGCTGGGCGCCTCTTATGTGAAAGTGAAGGGGCGTCACTCCCTCACCGCTGGGCGCGGAGAGGCCGGAGTAACGATTACTCCCCTTATGTTTGCAAAGGATGGTTTGCAGCCGATGGATTTGCTCAACCTGGCGCAGGACATGACACTGGATGGGCAGATGACACCCTCGGCAAAAATCGGATGGTCCGCGGATCGCGTGAATGGATCGGCGGAGTTGTCCCTTGAAGGGGTGTCGGCGAAGCTGCCAGGGGGCGAAATAACTGGCATAGAGGGGGCCCTGCATATTGACGAGTTGTTCCCTCTCACAATTTCAAAGCCGCAGGAGATCAAGGCCCGCCTTGCATCTGCGGGAATTCTGCTTAACACTCCGTTTATTCGCTTTCGCCTGTTGACCGAAAATGAAAACCCGGTGCTATATATTGACCGGATGACGGTCGGTCTTGTCGGTGGGAGCGCCATCGTTGAAGACGCAAAAATTGATACTGGCGCGGACACAAACCGGCTGGATGTGCGGCTCAGCAGTCTCGATCTGGAAGAGGTTATGGCGCTCAGCAGCGTGGAAGATGTGGTTGCGACGGGGCATGTGAGCGGCCGGATACCGCTCATTTTCGGTGGCGAACGGCTGATCGTCGAGAATGGAGAGCTTGCGGCCGACGGGCCAGGTGTTCTCAAGATGTCCTCCGCCGCTGCCCGTCAGGCGCTGGGAAGCGGTGGGGAGCAGGCAAAGCTGGTTCTGGATATTCTTGAAAATTTTCAGTATTCCGACCTGTCCATTGCAATTTTAAAGACGGAATCCGGAGTAGACACCGTTAAACTACATGCAGCGGGCAGTAATCCGGAGGTGGAAAACAATCGTCCCGTTGTTCTGAATATCAATCTGGAGACAAGCCTTGACAAGATCTTCAATGCAATGCTCGATGGCTATCTCTTGTCGGAAAAAGCGCTCCGTGCTACCGTCAGGGGCCGGTAATTTGGGTGAAGGAAATTTTGTGGAAAGATCAATTCTCCTGACAATTTCGACGGCAGTGGCGCTTGTTTTGGCCGTTGCTGCCTGTACGCCAACTGTCAAGGTCGAGGCGCCATCCGAACCGATTACCATTAATCTCAATATCAAACTGGATGCCGAAGTCCGTCTCAAGATTGAGGAACAGGCGAAAGATGATATTAACAATAATCCGGGACTATTCTGATATGACTAATGGCATGAATAACCGGCATTTCAGCCGCCGGACAATTTTAATGGGTGGGGTGCTCGCTCTGGGTGCGGGTCTTGTTCTGCCGCTTTTTCCGACATCCGCATTTGCGGACCAGCTCGACAGTCTGCGTGCATCGGGCGCTGTCGGAGAGGCGTTTGATGGCTATGCACGAGCGCGGGATGCCTCCGCCAATGCTTTTGTCAAACAGCTTAACGACCAGCGTCGCGGCATCTATGCGAAGCGCGCCGCAGCACAAGGGGTGAGTGCGGATCAGGTCGGCCGTGTCTATGCGGAGCAGATTATCCAGAAAGCGCCGAAAGGCACCTGGTTGTTGCGTGAAAACGGGCAGTGGGTACAGAAATAGGACAGGTTAGTCTTTCCCGCCCGTACCGGCATGCCGTACTTTCCGAAAACGAAAGTCGCAGACGCCATCACCCTTCATGCAGGTTTTCTCGCGCCTGAGCTCCAGCCCGAGACCCTCGGCGAGTGCAAAGTCACAGTTGCAGATGAGCAGGGGGCCGAGATCGCGGGCGCCCATGTCTTCCATCATGCGGGTATAGGCGCAGCGGTGGACGTTGACATGGAATTCTTCGTCCATCTTTTTCAGAACGTCAAACTCGAACTCCACTCCGATTCCGAAAGAGGCAAATTCCGCCGCCAGCATGTCAATCGTCATGGGAGTTTGCCCGGCGCGTTCCTCTGAAATCCGGCGGTTCCGGTCATCCAGCGTCTTGCGGACAAGGGCATGTGCGCGTTCCCGCCCGAGTTCCTGTTCCATAGCGCGTATGAGGGGGATTTGAGCCTCTACGGTGAGCCGGATATGCTGAAACGGCGTAATATCGATTTCTTCCGTCATTCGTCCTCGGTCTGTTATTCCGCCCGGACATTTGCCGGGCGGGTGCAGGCGTGGTTTTCGGCTTATTCTTGTTGCGCCTTTAATTTATCCTCTGTTCTGGTGTCAAAGTCACTGGCGTCATGGCGTTCACGAAGCTGTTCATGCAATGATCCGGTTGCCCGGTTGACCATTCGGCCCCGCTGGACCGCGGGGCGGGCCGCGATTTCATCTGTCCAGCGATTGACATGTTTATAGGACGCGGCGTCAATGAATTCTGCTGCTTCATAGACCTGGTTTTTGACGAGCGCGCCATACCATGGCCAGATGGCCATATCGGCTATGGTGTATACATTCCCGCTGATGAATTTGTTATGGGCAAGCTGCCGATCTAATACGTCAAGCTGGCGTTTGATTTCCATCGTAAAGCGGTTGATCGGATATTCGAACTTTTCCGGGGCATAGGCGTAAAAATGCCCGAAACCACCGCCGAGATAGGGGGCGGACCCCATCTGCCAGAACAGCCATGACAAACATTCCGCGCGGCTGGCCGTATCTTTCGGAATGAAGGCATCAAATTTTTCTGCGAGATACATCAGGATGGAACCGGATTCAAACACCCGGATTGGCGTGTCGCCGCTTCTATCCATCAGGGCAGGAATTTTTGAATTCGGGTTCACATCAACGAAACCGCTGCCGAATTGGTCGCCATTGCCGATATTGATGAACCAGGCGTCATATTCCGCGCCGGAGAAACCCTTGGCCAGCAACTCCTCCAGCATGACCGTTACCTTGACACCGTTCGGGGTGGCGAGGGAATAAAGCTGTAACGGATGTTTGCCGACGGGGAGCTCTTTCTCATGCGTGGGGCCGGCGATCGGACGATTGATGCTGGCAAAGCGTCCCCCACTTTCCTTGTCCCATTGCCAGACTTTCGGGGGCACATAGGGTGTTTTCTCATTCATTTTCGAAACTCCGTTCGCACATCGTTTGCGTCATTGATGACTTCGTTATTTCTGCGCCCGACGTAATACTGGACAAGTTTCCGGGAAAAATCTACGGACAGCTTTGATTTTTGAGAAATTAATTCGGAAAAATCAATCTCTGGGTGTGTGAAAACTGTTATGATCCCATTCGGACTTGCGGTGTGGCGGTAAGGACATATTCCTGCTGACGCCGGTTCAGGCGTTCCGTGAGCAATACAGCAAGATTCTGGACGATCGGCTCTTCCATGATCTCGACATGGCCGCCTGGAATGTCGCAGATTTCAAGGTCCCCCAGAATCAGATTTTGCCATTCGTCATGGACCGCCGGATCAAAGGAGACAGGGAGCTCTGTTCTGAACAGGACGGCATTTCCGTTATAAGGTTCAGGACGGAAGCTGCGTAGATTGAGGGCGTTGATATCCTGGTTGCTGATCCCAAGGTCATGATTGTCTCTGTCGGCGCCAACTTTTCTCGCCTGCCGGGACAGAAGTATCAGTTTTGCCTTGCGCACTCCGCCTTTTGCAATATTACGAACCCTTGTCAGGATATAGTTTCCCTTTTCCGGTGCGGGCAATGTCTTCCACTTCCGGTAATGGGCATGAAGCCATTGCGTCGGAGAAACATGGCGCCGGGCGTTGGGAAGATAGGTGTCGAGTAGCGCGAGAAAGCCCGTTTCCTCCCCCTTTTCCGCGAGTTTGCGGGCAATGATATAGGCAATAAGCCCGCCGAAGGAATGACCGCCAAGATAATAGGGGCCGACAGGCTGGAACTCACGAATTTCCTGGAGATAGTAATCGGCCATTTCCTCCAGCGAGGAAAAGCGGGAATTGCCGCGTTCACTACGATATTGCTGGATTCCAAAAAAAGGCTGGTCGGGATCGAGATAGCGGGCAAACTTGCGGTAGCCGAGGACTTCCCCGCCAATCGGATGCACAAAAAATAACGGCGGTTTGGTGCCTTTTGGTTGTATGGGGACGATGCAGTCAGCCGCCTCTCCTTCTTCGATGAGCCGGGCCATTTCCCGTACTGTTCCCGCCTGAAACAGAACGTCGCGCGGCAGCCGCCGCCCAAGTTCCTTTTCGATCTGCATGAACAGGTCTACCGCCTGCAGGGAGTCGCCGCCGAGGGCAAAAAAATTATCATCGAGGCCGATATCATCATGGCCGAGAATTTGCTGCCAGATCTTTTGCAATAATGCGGTATTGGCCGGAAGGGCACCCGGCTCCATAGCGGGGGATGTCTGACCTTTATGCTCAATAGGCAGAAGACCTAACTGATCCGCCAGCTTATGTCGTTGCGCCTTGCCGGTTGCCCCTTTGGGTATTGCATTGACAATCAGGATGCGCGACGGAATTTTGTTCGGAACAAGTTGTGCCTTGAGGAAGTCTCTCAGGCTGTCTTCGGAAAGCGATTGTCCCGGCTCCGCAACGACGGCGAGGGCAAGATCATCGCCTAGGGTCGGGTGTGGCAGTGGAAAACTCACCGCCTCACGTACCATCGCATGACGCAGGACCGCCTGATCCACCTCTGTCGGGATGATCTTGACCCCGCCACGGTTGATCATTTCCTTGATCCGCCCGGTGATAAACAGAAACCCGTCCTCATCGAGATAGCCTTCATCGCCTGTATGATACCAGTTTTGAGAGAAAGCCTCACGATTGGCGGCGGGATTGTTCTCATATCCATCAAAGGCAGTCTGTCGCGTAACGGCAATCTCGCCTTTCTCAAGGGGAGGCAAAGGCTCACCCTGGCTGTTGACAATAAAAACCCGACTGCGATCAGGCTGGCCGACGCTGCCGTCTTTCCGCGGTGCGGGGGGGATACCCGTACAGGCCATGAAGCTTGTCTCGGCGGAACCATAAGCTTCTAGCACAGGCGTCTCGAAAATGCTTTCAAGTCGGCGGGCTATTTTCTGGTCCAGATGTCCCGTGCCGGTGCGCAGTAGTCGTAAATGTGTCTTTGCGGCCGTGATTTCATTTACATATTCAGAGGCTTTTCGCTCGATGGAGTGAAAGACCGTATAACCTCCGGCAATCACCGTTGGCCGGAATGTTGTGAGAGAGCGGAACAGGGCGTCCACATCATTATTTTTAACCGCGAAGAATGTCCCTCCGCTGTAAAGCGTTGCCATCATGCCTGCAGAAAATCCGCCGGTATGGAAAAGCGGCATGATGTTAAGAACGCGATCAGTCGAACTGTAATCCATCATTCGGGCCATGCTGCGGATACGGGGCAGCATCAGACGATGGGAAAGCGGGACCGTCTTGCCGTAGCTGGTCGTTCCCGATGTGGTAAAAATAACGAACATATCCTCTTCGCAGAGGTTTTCCGGCTGTACCGGGGGCAGGCCCGTCTGACCGGACAACCTTATCTTTCCGGCAATTGCGGGATCGTCGTGCACAATATCAAGCACGGGAATCTGCAGCCGGGCCGCCGCTTCGCGTGCGGCGGAGGGCAGGGCGCTTTCCAATGCGAGGGCCCTGATCTTTTTATCCTGAAAATGTAGATAAAATTCGCCTGCAGACATTGCCGGACTGAAAGGAGCAACAGCCGCGAGAGAACTGATGCCGATGGCCGCCGCCGCCATTTCCGCTCCGCCAGAGTGAACAAGGGCGACACGATCATTCCGGTCTATACCATTCCCGGCAAGCACAAGGCGACTTTCATCGAATATCTCATACAGATCCCGGTAGCTGAGGTCAGATTGACCGGGGCCAGCCAGAGCGGCGGCATCAGGGGTCTGGTCTGCCCAGTGAAGCAGGACCTTGTCGAATGTTTGATGCGAATTCATGCACTTCTATTTAATCAACAATACGGCTTTAATATGGAAAAAGGATTGCAGTTTTACAAACGCGTTTCGAGAGAATGCGTTAGATGCCGGTAATTTTCGGAGGATCTTAGACGTTCTTGTTTCCCGCATGAGGGCATTCAGTCCAGCTCAATATTTGCAAACGGAATTTCACTTCCTTGAATGCGATTGCTGATGATCCAACGGTTAAGCGGTGTCTTGGTGTCGCCGGAAGTGTAATATTTGAGGGTTGTGTAAAAGATATAATGCATGTCCTCAACGGGCTCGGCTGTTGCGACCTGAAATTCATCCCACTCATAGAAGTAAGTGGTTTGAGTCCCTGACAGCGTTACCTTGCCACCCGCTCCCACGTCGATCTTGTCAAATTCGGCCTCGCTGGATTCCATCTTGCGATGCGTCTTTTCTGTATTGATGACAAGGCGTTTGATCTCACCGACATAGTCATAAGATTGCAGCGTTTTCATTGCAGTATCCCTAAGTTCCGCATCCGTTGTAGCGGCCTTTGGCATCCGGACCAGTTCGAGGGCTTTCAAACGGCTTTCTTCATAGCCTTTCGATACATCCTCGATACGGGAGAGGAGGGCAAGACGTTCATCCAGCGTGTCGTGCTTGAGGAGCCGTGAATATTCTGCGGCCTCGCTGACCAGCAGATGCTTTTTTGCAAGCTGCTGGCGGATGTCATCAGCACGTCCGGCGCCGAGGAACTGTTGGGCTTGTGTCTCCGGATCGGCGGGATCAAAGCTTTCATAGAAGGAAAGACTGTCCGTTTCCATTCTGACCGCGTTGCTAAGCTGTTCCGTAAAATCTTTAAGGCTGGCATCAATTTGGCTGACGGTATCGCGTAAATATCGCTCTATCCGATCCACATCCTGCATATCATAAGGTGCCCCCTGTTCCACGGTGCCGGGATTATTGGGCAGGTACGCACGCTCCCTGATCTCGGGAAGGGGCTGATAAATGGCGATAGCCGCCTTGCGATTGGCGGCAAGGCTGCGCAGCCATGCTTCGAGTTGCCCCTTCTCAAACGGCTGCATGGGCGCTTGTGGGGCGCCAACCTGGCGCATCTGCCCTTCTGTTTCATTCAAACGTGCCTGAACATCGCCAAGCGATGCCAGTTCTTTGGCGGCCAGATCCTTGCCGAAGTCGATCATATTTTCAAATGTAGCAAGGGAGTTCGCCGCCTTATCGACATCGGGATCGCCTTTAAATTCTGTGAATTTCGCGTAAGTATCGCGGAAACGAGTTAGGGCATTGTCAATTTTTTGGACATATTGAGGGTCTTGAAACGGTTTGGGTCCATCCTTGTCCACGGTTGCTGTCGCATTTTTCATATCCCGGTCCAGCTTGTTCACCTGAACCCGTTGATGCGAAATCATCTGTTGGGCAGGAGCGCTGCCAGTTTTGGCAGCGGTTGCGTTCGTCTCAGCCGGTGGCGTGGAAGAAGCTGCCGCGGGGGCGGGCGGAGCCGTCTTTTGCGGCGGCGATGCGGTCGTGGCGGCCCCCGCCGGGTTTGCCAGATTGTTGAGATGGGCAACCAGCGCATTATATCGCATATCCGCCGCCTGCCAGGCGGGCTGTGAATGGTCCGCCGCGCTGTCCAGCCGTTGCCGGGTCAAGGTGAGAAGCTTGAGCGTCCGGTTGATTGCCGCCTTGTTCGCAGGTGCGGTGCCGGCAAACTGCTGTTCATATTTCTGGATATCAACAAGCGCACCTTCAATGATCCTGTCATCAGCCGCGTTGGCCAATGTCGGCACAGCCATGAGGGCGAGAGATAAATAAAGAATTGCAGTGAGTTTTTTCATAGCACCGACCCCCGACTTGACTGAAGCTATCCATCGCCTTGCAGACATTCTTAGTGCCTGTTGCAATGAAAATACCATTTTATTCTTAACTATACGAGGTTTTAGGGTGATCCCGGAAATGCCGTGACGGCTTTTCCGAAAAGGGGGAGGCATTTCTACAAATGCCTCCCGCCACTATTAATGCCCTTTGTAGCGCTTGATCTCGCCAGAGGCGAGGCGTTCACTGTAGGAATGAAATTCCTTTTTCACGACCTTCATCAGGAAGTAAAGGGCGAAGATGTTGACAACTGCCATAGCGAAGATGGCCGCATCGGAGAAGTCGATAACTGGACCAAGGCTGGCAGCCGCGCCGATAACAACAAAAACGCAGAAAATCAGCTTGAAGATCAGTTCTGACGTCTTCCCCTCACCAAACAGATAGGTCCAGCTTTTCAGGCCGTAATAAGACCAGGAAATCATCGTTGAGAAGGCAAATAGCACAACGGCAATTGCCAGGACATAAGGGAACCAACTGACGGCGGAGCCAAAAGCGGCAGATGTCAGGCCTACGCCGGAGACGCCGCCGACTGTCGCAATGGCGGAGCCATCCAGTAGATAATTCCCCGTTACCGGATCAATTATGAGCTGCCCCGTGATGATAATGACAAGGGCGGTCATCGTGCAGATAACAACTGTATCGATGAACGGCTCCAGCAGCGAGACAAACCCCTCGGTGATTGGTTCTTTTGTCCGTACTGCCGAATGGGCAATGGCGGCAGAGCCAACACCTGCCTCGTTCGAAAAGGCGGCGCGCTTGAAACCCTGGATTAGTGCGCCCACCATGCCGCCGGCAACGCCGAGACCGGTGAAGGCCCCTTCGAAAATCTGACCGAAGGCCCATCCGATCTTGTCATAATTGACGAGAAGGATAATGATTGCCGCGCCGACATAAAGAATGCCCATGAAGGGAACAACCTTTTCTGTCACTTTTGCGATGGATTTGAGGCCGCCGACAATCACGGCAAAGACGATCGTGGCAAAAGCGAGGCCAGTGATCCAGCCCGGATAATCCCCAACGATCCCGGCAATCTGCGCATGGGCCTGATTGGCCTGAAACATATTTCCGCCGCCAAGCGCGCCAAGGATACAGAAAATGGCGAACAGAATGGCAAGAAATTTGCCTCCTGGAATGCCAAGTTCTTTAAAGCCCTTGGAGATGTAATACATCGGGCCGCCGGAAACGGTGCCGTCAGCATATTCGTTGCGGTATTTGACACCAAGCGTACATTCCGTGAATTTCGACGCCATGCCGAGCAGTCCGGCGAGGATCATCCAGAATGTGGCGCCGGGCCCGCCAATGCCGATGGCCACCGCCACCCCCGCAATATTGCCAAGGCCGACAGTTCCTGACAGGGCTGTCGCTAGCGCCTGAAAGTGACTGACTTCACCGGCATCATTGGGATCCGAATAATCGCCTTTCACGAGGCGAATTGCATGGGCAAAGAAGCGGAATTGGACAAGGCCGAAGTAGATGGTGAAAATACTGGCCGCGATCACCAGCCACATAACGATCCAGGGAAAGCTGGTTCCCGGTATGGGCGCAAAAATGAAATTGACAAAAGGCCCGGTGATTGTCGCGAACATGCTGTTGACTTGCTGGTCTATGGTCATTGCTTCCTGTGCAAATGCCGACCTGGCGGTAATGATGGCTGCGAATGAGATAAGCAGCGCAGTATAGAATTTTTTCATAACGACTCCCCCCTTAGCCGATGACGGTTACTGGCACAGATGCATTCATCACCAGGTTTGACGTTGAACTGCCAAAGAAACGGGACCGTATCCGGCTGCTGGATGTCCGGCCGACAATGATCTGCTCCGCCTTTTCCTCTTTCGCAATATCGTTGAGAATATCGGCAACGTCGCCGTGACGGACGATGCCCCGCGCCGCAACCCCCGCAGCCTTAAGACTTGCTACTGCCGGATCAACAACCCGTTCCATGGCGGTGGAAATCTCTTCCTCCCGCCGTTTGTGGCGGACAGCATTTTCTTCTGCCGTCTGGAATGAATAGGGAGACCATTCAACAACATATACGAGCAGAAGCTCGCAGTCCTTTATCAGGTTCGCCATACGCTTGCCATATTCCAAGACGCGATCCCCCGACTCATGGCCGTCCAGGCCAATTACCAGTAAAGTTGTCATTTTTACTTACCCTCCTCTTAAGTACCGATTGAGCACTTTCGTTAGCAGGCCATTGAAAGTACGTTAATATTTGGAGGAATTGATCCTGAAATCGGAAATCAGGAATGTAGATTTTAATGTCCCCCTGAAATCATATTAATGCATAAAACTATATTATGGGAACTGTATTGTTATCTTGATAAAAATCTATTTTGATTCAATTGATTGGAGCGGGGAAAAATTTTATGCGGCGGCATCGAGATGTAATGTATGGTGGAATTCAAACAACAAGAAAGGGGCGTGTCATGACCTATGAACATATTGTCTGTGATACAGAAAACGGAGTGGCCGTTATTACCTTGAACCGGCCGGACAAGTTGAATGCCTGGACGCGGGTGATGGAGCGTGAGGTGCGCAGCGCTATGGAAACGGCGGAAAAGGATGCGGCGGTCCGGGTTATCGTGCTGACCGGAGCGGGGCGGGGGTTCTGTGCCGGGGCAGATATGGATTTGTTAAGCGGAATTGAAAGTGGCGCGGACAAACGCGAAGGCCCTGTCACTGGAACAGCGGCTTATAATGCCGCCATTCGTCCCGATTTTCAGACACAATATTCCTATTTTCCCGCTCTCAGCAAACCGGTTATCGGCGCGATTAATGGGCCTGCAGCAGGCCTTGGGATGGTGATCGCCCTTTATTGCGATTTGCGGTTTGCCAGTAATGATGCAATTTTCATGACGGCATTTGCCAAGCGAGGCCTGATTGCAGAGCACGGAATTTCCTGGATGCTGCCGCGCCTGATCGGGCACGCGGCGGCGCTTGATCTGCTGCTGTCCTCCCGGCGTATAGGGGCGGAGGAGGCGCTGGCGCTCGGGCTTGTCAATCAGCTTTATGAAGCGAGTGCGCTCATGCCAGCGGTGATGGCTTATGCCACGGATCTCGCGCAGAATGTCTCGCCGCGTTCCATGGCGGTCATGAAGCGTCAGGTTTACGGGGCGATGTTCCAGACGCTGAACGAAGCCGTTGCGATCGGTAATGAAGAAATGATCAAAAGCTTTGCCAGCGAGGACTTCAAGGAAGGGGTCGCACATTTCCTGGAGAAGCGCCCCGCCCGTTTTACCGGCAAATAAACAGAGCATCGCGGCAGAACAGTCCGGGGCGGAATCGAATATTGATCCGTGAGCCGTCTATACGGCGGTTTTTATTCAGTCTTCGTATCTAAAACCGATTTTCAGTACGACCTGATAATGGATGACTTTGTCATCCTTGATATGGCCGCGGATCTCTTTGGTTTCGAACCAGTCAAGGTTCCGGATGGTCTGGGAGGCGCGCGTTACGGCCTTCTCGATAGCGTCCTCAATAGACACACTCGAACTGCCAACCAGCTCTGTCACGGAATAGATATTGTCACTCATGTCATATTCTCCTTTCCCGGGGGGCTTGCCGCGTGGGACACGCAGATAGGGCGGCGAGTTATTGTTGCGGTACTGGTGGATTGTCAGAATGGATTGTAAAAGCCGGTCTATCCTGTTAGCGGCCTCAATTTCTTGCGCCATCGATGGAGAGAGGGCTAAAGCATGTCTGTGCGAATCCGCCGCGTCTTCCAGCAATTCCTGCACAGTGCGTTCATCCAGTACGGCATTATCCAACAATGCAAGAGCAAGACTTTCAAATATGCTCAATGCCGCTTTCCCGAATATGGCGTCTGATGTATTACTCAAGGCAACAATCTCGCTCCTCTTCATATGGATGGATAGCGTGGGGAAAAGGGCGGGCTTACGCATTTACATAGGTTATGCTTGATCACAATTTCGCCAATCCCATCTGTATGATGCTGACGGACAGACTTCTGATATTGATTTTTTAACCGGGACACATGCCGAATATGGGCGATACAATTTCGACGGATGCAGAGATTTTTATTGCGAAATTTTCGTCTTATGTTGACCTGTCCGAGGCAGAAGTCAGGGTAATCGAAGGATTGACGCGCGACTGTACGACCTTTGATGAAAATCAGGATATTATTCAGGAGAGCGAGAAGAACGCGAGTGCATACCTATTGCAATCGGGCTGGGCCATTCGCTATAAAATCGTCCCCAATGGCGGCCGGCAGATTATTTCCTTTCTGTTGCCCGGCGATATATTCGGGTTTCGTGAAAGCCTGTTTGACCTGTCCGATGATTCGGTTCAGGCGCTGACGTCTGTCAGGGTGCACCGGATTCCCGCCGAAAAAATTGCCGATATCTGTGATAACTCTACCAATCTGTCGCTGGCGCTTACCTGGGCGCGGGCGCGGGAACAGGCAATCCTTATGGAGCATATTGTCCGGCTTGGACGGCGTAATGCCTATGAACGTCTCGGTCATCTGCTGCTGGAACTGCTGCACCGATTGCAGCTTGTTGATAAAGCGGGACGGAGCGATTACTTCCTGCCGCTGACGCAGGAAGTGCTGGCCGATACGCTTGGTCTCAGCATTGTGCATGTCAATCGGACACTGCGCAAGCTGCGCAATGACCGGATGATTGAACTGGATCCCCAGACCAGACGCTTAAAGATCATCGATCAGGAGGCGCTCAGTGAACGGGCCGGTTATGATCAGACCTTTCTTGATCAGTCTGCCTTGACGCAGGACTGCATTAATGACGCTGTCGGTTAAGCCGCAGGCATTAAAACAATAAAAGTTTTCATTTACTATCAACTAATTGCGCCTGGTGTGAGTAAAAATATACTCATATTAAACCATGTTAATGCCGCCAACGGCCGGATTTGCACAATAGGCCCTGTCGAAACAACGCGCCAATTGTCAGGGTAATCCGTAACTGCCGCATGGCAGGCTAAGGGATATACCAGACGATTGACGAAGTCCGGCGGAACCGCAGGGTTAAGGACAATTCTGTCCAATGTCGTCCGCCACTATCCCACGGCTCCAGCTAATAGCGACGCCATTATGAAAGGAGCGCCACTATGGGAAAGAAAGAATTTGAAAACAAACTGCGGGCACAGCTCGACCAATGGGAGGCCGAAATCAATCGGCTTCGCGCAAAAGCAGATGTCGCCCAGGCCGAGGCACGGGTGAAGTATCACGAAGAAATTGAAGAGCTGCGTGTGCAGAAAAGAGAGGCTGAAGCCCGGCTTGATGAATTGAACAACGCCGGAGACGATGCCTGGGAAGACATGAAAGCTGGAATGGAATCGGCTTGGAAAAATCTGGGCGATGCAGTGAACAAAGCTGCAGCCCGTTTCAAATAAGCCCGTTTAACGTAAATAGTAAATAGGAGTATTTCATGAAAATACTAAAAGCAATGACAGTTGGAACTGTAGCCGCAACAATGGCTTTTGGCGCCCCCGTCGCCTTTGCGGCAAATACCGCTGCGACAACGAGTGAAAGCGATGTCTCCGTGGAGGATGTTCAGGCTAAAATCTCGGAGACATTCGAGTCGATCTCCAACTATACGGTTGATCAACGCGATGAGGCGGTTGAAAGCATCAAGGAAACCCTTGCCGAGCTTGACCAGGAAATCGATGAGCTGGAAGCGGACGCCCGGGATCAATGGGCGGATATGTCCGAAGCCACGCGGGAGAAAACATCTGCTGCACTCGTTGAGCTCAGAAAACAGCGTAATATGCTGGGCGAACAGTTTGGCGCCATGCAGCAGGGTGCGGACAGCACCTGGGATGACATGAAAGCCGGCCTGGCAGATGCATGGGCGGCAGTGAAGGAAGCCTGGCAGAATGTCATCGGTTCTGAAAAAGCAGAATAATCATCGAATGATGTCCTGAAAAAAAACGGTGACTGGCGGCGGCATCCATACGGGCTTGTTGCCGCCCGTCACACTTGATTGTGATCCATATGTCACGGCGGACGGAAAAGCAGTCTGCCGGAAAACAGGATAAAAACACATGTGCGGAATTTGTGGAGAAATCACCTTCGATGGCTCTCCGGTCTCACTTTCGGCAATCAGCCGAATGATGCAGACGATGGCGCCGCGGGGTCCTGATGCAGCAGGCGCCTATCTGTTTGGCCAGACAGCGCTCGGGCATCGCCGTCTTAAAATCATTGATTTGTCCGAGCGCTCGCATCAGCCATTGGTCGATGTCGAACATGGGCTGTCCATTGCGTTTAACGGCTGTCTCTATAATTATCGGGACTTGCGGCGGGATCTGGAGAAAAAAGGATACAAATTCCATTCAGATGGCGATACCGAAGTAATCCTCAAATCTTACGCGCATTGGGGACTGGATTGCGTTGCGCGCTTTCAGGGAATGTTTGCATTTGCTATTCAGGAGCGGGACAGCGGTCGCCTGATTCTCGCCCGTGACCGGCTTGGCATCAAGCCGCTGTATCTTGCGCCAGGGGCGAACGGCAAACGGCTGCGCTTCGCCTCCAGCCTGCCCGCCCTCCTCGCGGCGGGAGAGGTGGATACCGCGATTGACTCGGCGGGCCTGCATCATTTCATGTCATTTCACGCGGTCGTGCCGCCGCCCTACACCCTTCTTAAGGGGGTGCGCAAACTGCCGCCGGCGACCATACGGGTGATTGAACCGGATGGCACCGAAAAGGACAGGCGTTACTGGCAGCTTGATTTCGCCCGCACGGCGGAGGAGGAAAACCGGCCCGCCGAAGAATGGCAGGATGAGCTGTTAACCGCCCTTCGCCGCGCGGTGGATCGCCGTATGATCGCCGATGTGCCGGTTGGCGTGCTGCTTTCTGGCGGCGTTGACTCGAGCCTCATTGTCGGTCTGCTGGCGGAGGCCGGGCAAACGGGGCTCAAAACATTCTCCGTTGGTTTTGAAGCGGCCCATGGTGAAAAAGGCGATGAGTTTCAATATTCCGATTTGATCGCACAGCATTTCGGCACGGACCATTACAAGACAATGGTGCCGTCCAGCCGGTTGCTGGGGGCGTTGCCGAAATGCTTCGCGGCCATGTCCGAACCTATGGTGAGCTATGACAATATAGGTTTCTACCTGCTGTCGGAAGAAGTTTCGAAGCAGGTAAAGGTGGTGCAGAGCGGGCAGGGAGCGGATGAGATATTTGCCGGTTATCACTGGTATCCGCCGCTTGAAAAAACGAATGATCCGGTTGGCGACTATGCAAAAGTTTTCTTTGACCGGGATCACGAGGAATATGCGCGGGCGATTTCGGAAAATTATATAGGGCAGGATTACAGCCGTGAATTTGTTGCTGCCTATTTTGACCGAAACAGTAGCACCTACCCGGTTGAAAAAGCGCTCGATCTTGATACCAATGTGATGCTTGTCGATGATCCGGTAAAGCGGGTCGATAACATGACCATGGCCTGGGGGTTGGAGGCGCGGGTACCGTTTCTTGATCACGAGCTGGTCGAGCTGGCGGCGAAGATACCGTCGCGGCACAAGCTGGCGAGCGGTGGCAAGGGCATCCTGAAGGATGTGGCACGCAGGATCATTCCCGAAGAAGTGATTGATCGGCCAAAAGGGTATTTTCCCGTCCCCGCCCTCAAATATGTCGATGGGGAATATCTGGAACTTGTCAGCGATACGTTGAATTCGACGGCTGCGCGAGAGCGGGGGTTGTTCCGGCCAGACTATGTCGAGGAACTGCTCGCCGATCCGACAATGCATATCACACCACTCCGCGGTTCGAAACTCTGGCAACTCGCCACACTGGAGCTATGGTTGCAAACCCACGGCGTATAAACAGGGGCAGACGATGACGGCAGCGAAAGAAACAGAGACGAACAAATCTGTACGGGATTCCCAGGCGTCGCTGAAAAACTGGGGAGAGCCGCCGGATAGCCTCAAAGCGGATCGGATCGGCCGAAATATCGCCGCCGATTGCGGTTGGGGGCGGCTCCTTTTCGGACAGACATTCGATGATGGCGAGGCGCTTGCAAAAGCGCTGGCCGAAGAGGCGAAGAGTGAGCGTGACGTGGCGATGTATGTGCGGGAGCCGCATGTCGTCCTGTCCTATGCGCCGCAAATGCTGTTTCTTGATCCATCACACACCTTCCGGCTTGATCTGAAGCGCCATCGCATGCAACGGGCAAATCCGCAGCAGTTCATAATTCGCAAAGGTGTGTCCGGGGATGAAAAGGCCGTGAACCGTCTTTATCTGGGTCGCGCCATGGTGCCCGTCCGTGAGAATTATTTCAGCCCGGAACAGATTGACCCGGCCGTGGAGGTGCTGATCGCAGAGGAGGTGACGGGCAATCCGGATGTCATTGGTGTCGTGATGTCGGTAGATCATGAAAAGGCGATGCAGGATCCCGATAACGGTTCCAGCCTGTGGGCGCTTGCGGTTGATCCCCAGGCGACCTACCCGGGGATAGGGGAGGCTTTGGTTCGGACACTGGCCGCCTCCCGGGCGTCCGCAGGGCGGAGTTTTATGGATCTTTCCGTCATGCATGATAACCATGAGGCGATCGCCCTTTACCGTAAGATCGGTTTTGAGCAGATCCCCGTCTATAGCATTAAGCGGAAAAACCCGATAAATGAAAAGCTGTATATTGGCCCGGCCGAAGACGCGAAACTGAACATTTACGCGCAGATTATCGTTGATGAAGCGCGGCGGCGTGGCATTCAGGTCGAAGTGGAAGATGCAGAGGCAGGTCTTTTCAGGCTGAGTCATGGCGGCCGCGCCATTGCGTGCCGTGAATCCCTGAGTGATCTCACGTCCGCGGTTGCCCTCAGCCGCTGCGATGACAAACGGCTGACACACCGGCTGCTGGATCGGGCCGGGCTACGGCTTCCGGAGCAGGTGATGGTGACAAGCGATCAGGTCTGTTCAGATTTTTGCGCCCGGCATGAACGCATTGTCGTGAAACCGGCCCGCGGCGAGCAGGGGCAGGGGGTTGCCGTCGATCTTCGCCGTGAGGAGGATGTGAAAGCAGCCATCAAAACCGCCGAGGCGATCTGCGAAGCCGTTATTCTTGAGGAATATGTCGAGGGGCAGGATCTTCGGATCATTGTGATTGATGACAATGTTGTCGCGGCGGCGCTTCGAAAGCCGCCGACCATCAAGGGCGACGGCGAGACAAGCGTCCGGGAACTGATCGAGAAGCTGTCCCGGCGCCGGGCTGCGGCGACCGACGGGGAGAGCGGCATCCCGATGGATAACGAAACATTCCGTTGTGTGCGGTCGGCCGGACGTCGGATGACAGATATCCTTCCTGAAGGCGAGCGGATCACTGTTCGCCGGACAGCCAACCTGCATACGGGAGGCACTATTCATGATGTGACGGATATTCTGCATGAGGATTTGCGCAATGCCGCCATCAAGGCGGCGCAGAAGCTGGAGATTCCGGTCGTTGGCATGGACTTTGTCGTTAAGTCGCCTGAAATTGCCGATTATGCGGTGATTGAGGCGAATGAACGGCCGGGACTGGCCAATCATCAGCCGCAGCCGACGGTGGAACGCTTCATTGATCTGCTGTTTCCCCAGACAGCAGAATTCAACCGAAAGAAATTCAAAGAAACGGAAAGAAAATGAGTAACCGACACCCAATCGACCATGAATTCCTGATAACGACCCTGAAGGAACTCCTGAGTATTCCGAGCCCGACCGGCATGACGGATGAAATCGTCGGATATATCTGCCATCATCTGACGGCCTTCGGCATTCCTTTCGAGTTGACCCGCCGCGGTGCTGTCCGGGCTGATCTGAAGGGAGTGAAGTCATCTCCGGATCGCGCCATTGTCTCGCATCTCGATACACTTGGCGCCATGGTCAAGGGATTTTATGAAAACGGGCGATTGCAGCTGGTTCCTATCGGATCCTGGTCCGCCCGTTTTGCAGAGGGCGCGCGAGTGACTGTTTATGCGGATGAGGGGCAGTTCCGCGGAACAATCCTGCCGCTTAAGGCGTCGGGTCATACCTATAACGATGAAATTGATACACAGCCGATCAACTGGACTAATCTGGAATTACGTCTCGATGAAAAGGTTTCCTCTGTGGCAGATACTGTTGCCTTGGGTATTAATGTCGGGGATGCCATCGCGATCGACCCCATGCCGGAATTTACGGACAACGGTTTCATCTGTTCACGGCATCTGGATGACAAGGCGGGGGTTGCCTCTGTCCTGGCCGCGGCAAAGTCAATCGTGGACGGCGGAGCCCTGCTGCCGATTGACTGTCACCTTCTTTTCACCATATCCGAGGAAGTCGGCGTGGGCGCCTCCCATGTTCTGCATGGCGATGTGGCGGAGCTTGTTTCGATCGACAACGGGACGATCGCCCCGCAGCAATATACATCCGAATACGGGGTGACTGTTGCCATGCAGGATTCATCCGGCCCTTTCGACCGGCAGCTGACCCGCAGCCTGATCAATATGTGCGAAGATAACAGTATTACCTATAGCCGCGACGTTTTCCGCTATTATCGTAGCGATGCGGCCGCGGCGGTTGAGGCGGGGAATGACATTCGCACCGCGCTTCTCTGCTTTGCGCTGGATTCGTCCCATGGCTATGAACGGACGCATCTGGATTCCTTGACGTCGCTTTCCCGCTTGCTGGTTCAGTATATGAAAAGCAAAGCGCTGTTCCATCGGGATGAGGAGCGGCTAGGATCGGTTGGCGATCTGCCGATTGTCAGTCCCGATGTTGCGTCCGGAGGTTAGGATGTCCGTTCGCGACACATATTATGCCGTTTGCGGCTTATGCGGCGGATAAAACAGGGCAAAAAGGATTTGCGATACGCCGGCAAAAAGGCCAAGCCCGACCCCCATTTGCAACGCAACGTCGTATGATCCCAGCTTGTCGAACAGCCATCCGCCGCCAAAGGCACCAACAAAGCTTCCGATCTGATGGCTGAAGAAGGCGAACCCTTGGATCATGGCCTGCCAGCGCAGACCGAACATTTCCACCACCGATCCGGCCACAAGCGGGGAAACCCCAAGCCAGAAGAAACCCATGACAGCAGCAAAAATGATGGTGGTGGTCGGCGTCGGTGGCAGGATGAAATAGACAGCCAGCACAAAGGATCGGGACATATAGATAATACCGAGCAGGGCCTGCTTTGACCATCTTTGACCGGCCCAGCCGAAAAACAGGCTGCCGATAATATTGAATCCGCCGATGATGCCAATGGCAGATGCGCCCAGCATCGGATCCAGTCCGCACAACACGAGATAGGACGGTAGATGCGTTGTCAGAAAGATAAGCTGCATCCCGCAGACGAAATAGGCCGTTGCCATCATGACGAAGGGGGGATAGCGGAAAGCCGCGAGGGCGGCCGCTCCGGCAGACAGGGTATCGGTATTATCGGGCGACAGAGTGAGCGGAGCTTCCTTGTCGACCCGACCGGCTATCCAGGCGGCAGGCAGGATCAGGATGGCGATCACGATGAAACCGACAAAGCCGGTTCGCCAGTCATAGGATGATTCAAGGAGCTGTCCGAGAGGAGCGATGAACATGGCGCCGATTGATCCAACGGCCGACATGATGCCCAGCGCAGTGCTGCGGATCGTGGCGGGCACAAGTCGTGCCGTCAGGGACATGGCCATGGCAAAGGAGGCGCAGGCCATGGCAATTCCGACACAAATACCGGCGCCAACAAGGACCGCGATGACGCCATTGGCGGTTGCCATGAGTATCATGCCAATCACATAGGAGAGCGCGCCGATCATCATGACGGGACGATAGCCCCAACGATCAGCAAACATGCCGGCAATTGGCTGGCACACGCCCCAGACAAGATTCTGCATGGCGATGGCCAAAGTGAAATCGGTAATGGTGACGGCGATGTCACGGGTCAGTGACGGCATGAATAGGCCAAGGCTCTGCCGCATGCCGAAACTCAATGTGAGCATGAGCGCAGCACCGACAAGGATGGGGAGAACCGGTCTCAGGGCACGCATGTTGGACATGTTGTTCTTCTTGTTTTATTTAGAATATTACCGATGCCGTTTTTTTGATGGTCCGGCGGAACAATGCAATGGAAATTCTGGGTGGCATATTTCACATCTGCTCATTGTATAACTACTGCGGTGCGTTCTGTCTATTGGCATGAGCTGAAATTTTGAGGAGCTGTTGGTTGTTGCCTTTTCCAATTAGAATTATATGCTTCCCTCAAACATAGTTATCAATCTACTTATTCAGATCATACCAAAAAATACTTTAGGACACTATCTATGCGGGTCGCCATTGTTCAGTCAAACTATCTGCCGTGGAAGGGGTACTTTGATCTGATTGCGTCAGTTGATTGCTTTGTTCTTTATGATGACGCTCAATTTACGCGGCGAGACTGGCGTAACCGGAACAAAATCAAAACCCCGCAGGGTCTGCAGTGGCTGACCATACCGGTCCTGTCCAAGAATAAATATTTCCAGAAAATCAATGATACACGCATTGAAAATGATGCCTTTGCAAAAAAACATTGGCGAAGCATAGAGGCAAACTACAACAAGGCGAGACATTTCCAGACAATGGCGGAGCTAATCCGGCCTTTTTTCGAGGGCCCGATTCCCGACTGTCTTTCGGATATAAATGCCGATCTGACGCATCGCATTTGTCGGTTTCTGGGTATAAATACGAAGATTCTCTCTTCTTCTGATTTTGACCTGGAGGAAGGGGTGAATGAACGATTGTTATGCATTTGCCGCCAGTTAAATGCAGACGTATATGTTTCCGGCCCGCTTGCAAAAGACTATCTGGATATAGAGTTATTCGGAAAGGACGGCGTGGCGGTGGAATGGTTCGACTATTCCGGCTATCCGGTTTATGAACAGCTTTGGGGTGATTTTGAGCATGGCGTCAGCGTGATTGATCTGATAGCAAATACAGGCGAAGACGCGCCGAAATTCATGAAGCAGGTCGCTAAATGAAACTTTCAATTGTTGCGACGCTTTACAAAAGTGCATCCTTTGTCGATGAGTTTTACGGGCGTTCCGTCAAGGCGGCGGAAAACCTGTTTGGCGATGATTTCGAGATTATACTCGTAAACGACGGCTCCCCTGATGACAGTCTGGCGCGGGCTGTTGCGTTGCATGAACAAGACCGGCGCGTCAAAGTGCTGGATCTGTCCCGCAACTTCGGCCACCATAAGGCCATGATGGCCGGACTTTCCTATGCCTCGGGAGACTATATATTTTTGCTGGATTCGGATCTGGAGGAACAGCCGGAATGGCTTGCGTCCTTCTATCAGGAACTGACGGAGGCGGAGGGGGTTGAAACGGTTGATGTTGTTTTTGGTGTGCAGCAGAAACGCAAGGGCAAATGGTTTGAAAGAGTGAGTGGTACACTGTTTTTCAAACTCTTCAGTTATTTATCCGAAGCGAAAATTCCCGAAAATCTGGTGACGGCGCGACTTATGCGCCGCCGCTATCTCGACGCGCTGATGCTGCATCAAGAACGGGAGTTTTTTATAGCGGGCCTATGGGCGATAACCGGTTTCAATCAACGGTCAATTGAAGTTCACAAGCTTTCCCGCGGGGAAACAAACTATAGCCTTGGCAGGAAGATCTCCTTTTTCCTTCACCATATTCTTTGCTTCAGCACTGTTCCGCTGAAGCTGATGTGTTTCGTTGGTCTCAGTATTGCCACGCTCTCGGCTATTGTTGCGATATGGGTTATTCTTCGTCATCTCTTTGGCAACCTGGCGGAGGGTTGGCCGTCCATCGTTGTGGCCATCTGTTTTTTTGGCGGGCTGAACCTGTTCGGTCTGGGCATTCTCGGTCTTTATCTCGGGAAGGTATTCTCTGAAGTGAAACAACGCCCCAATGCAATTTATCGGCAGGTTTATGACAGATCCTAATTCCAGAATACATAACGATGTCGCGTCCTACTACAGCCAGAGGCTGCGGGAGCATGGCGCGACGGCAAGGGGCGTTGACTGGAAGGATCAGGAAGGGCAATTCCTGCGTTTTGCCGAGCTGTCCCGGATTGTGCTGGAAACATATCGGCCCGGGCAGGCTTTCTCCATAACTGATTTTGGTTGCGGTTATGGGGCGTTTCTGGAGTACATGCAGCAACGCTTTCCGGCGGAATGTGAATTTGAGTTTCTCGGGCTTGATCTTGCCGACAACATGGTCACCGCAGCGCGGGAACGTTTTTCCGGCGAAGGGCGCGCACGGTTTCTTCGGGGCCATGAACCTGATATTATAACCGACTTTGCCGTCGCGAGCGGCATTTTCAACGTTTGTCTTGATACCGATCATGAGGAATGGCTGAGCTATATCTTGGAAACGCTGAACATCATGGCGCGCCATTCACGGCGTGGTTTTGCGTTTAACTGCCTGACGTCCTATTCCGATGAAGACCGCAAGGCGGATCATCTTTATTACGCTGATCCCTGCTTTCTGTTTGATTATTGCAAAAGAAAGTTTTCGCGCAATGTGGCCCTGCTCCATGACTATGATCTGTATGAGTTCACGCTTCTGGTGAGATCGTCATGACGAACAAGCTGATTATTTTTGGTAACAGCCAGATCGCCGAACTGGCGCAGTTTTATTTTAATCGTCATACGGATTATGAGGTCGCGGCTTTTTGTGTTGATAGGGCTTATTTGAAGGAAGAGAGCTTCTGCGGCTGCCCCATCGTCCCGTTTGAAGATGTTGAAACAGTGTATTCACCGGAAGACTATTCTTTTTTTGTTGCCCTCAGCTATACCAAACTGAATATTCTACGGCGCGAAAGATTTGAGGCAGCCAAGGCAAAGGGCTATAGGCTCGCGAGTTATATCAGCCCATATGCGACCCTGTTGAATGATGGTCGGATCGGAGAAAACTGCTTCATTCTTGAAGACAATACGATCCAGCCGTTTGTGACGATCGGCGATAATGTCACCCTTTGGAGCGGCAATCATATCGGGCATCATTCGACGATTGAAAACCATTGTTTCATCTCCTCCCATGTGGTCGTCTCTGGCGGAGTAAGGGTGGAGGAACAATGCTTCCTCGGGGTCAACGCAACATTAAGGGATGGTATTACAATCGGCGCGCGAAGTGTTATTGGCGCGGGGACTGTCATTCTTGGGAATGTAGATCCGGAAGGCGTCTATATAACGGAGAGAACGGAGCGATCCCGTCTTCCGAGTAGCAAACTGCGGGGCATATAAATTGTCCGGTCATCACTGGATCAAAGCGGGACTGATTTTTACGCCTTCAGGACGCCATCCACAGCTCAGGAGTCATGCGGCAAATCCGCTGGCTGTCCTGTTATCGGGTGATCTATACCGTATTTTCTACAGTGGCAGGGATAAGCATAATCGCTCCTCCGTTGGTGCCTTCGATTATGATATCGAACGAAAAATTGTCGTCGTCGATCATCAGGAGCCGTTTTTCTGCGCCGGACCGAAAGGCAGTTTCTATGAAGACGGCGTCAGTATTGGCAATTGCTATCAAGTGGACGGTGTGACCTATATGTTGTTCATGGGTTGGCAAAATCCGCCAGATGCCCACTGGCGAGGGGATATTGGCCGATTGCAAGTGCATGATGATCTGACTTTGTCCCTTGATCAGGATAAGCCTTTCATCACTGCAGAGGAATTTAACAGCATCAGCCTATCGTACCCTTGGGTGCAGCGAGTGGAGAGCGGCGGTTTTGAAATGTGGTATGGCACAACGGACAGTTGGGATGCGGGAAATGGCGAAATGCTGCATGTTCTCCGTCGTGCCATATCCGTCGATGGTCATAAATGGCATCGGACAGAGGATGTAATTCCTTATAAGCTTGGCGTTGCCCAGGCCTTTTCCCGTCCAACACTCCTCACCAACGAGGATGGTTCCGAAGATATGTGGTTTTCATATCGCTCCGGTGACGGGACGCCCTACCGCATCGGGCATAGCCGAAAGATGGAGAATGGCTGGTCCATGCCACCTGGAAATCCGGGGATAGACGTCTCTGCTTCGGGTTGGGACAGTGAAATGATCGAGTATCCTTTTGTCTTTGGACATAATGGCAAGACCTTCATGCTTTATAATGGAAACAGCTATGGCCGATCTGGGATCGGGCTGGCGGAATTGGCAATATGATTGCAGAATTCGGAGTGCTATGGGGGAAGGTCTGGCGGTTTTTTGTCAGCGGCGTTCTCGGAAATGTCCTTGGTTATTGTTTATATCTTCTGTTGTTATACTGGTCAGCTCCTTATCCGCTTGCAGTCACTATCTGTTATGCACTTGGCATGCTGTGGGGGTATCTTGTTAATAAATACTGGTCCTGGCAGGATGAAAGTCCCATTCTCAAATCCGCCACTTTATATATTCTGGTTTATGGACTGGTCTATTTTTGCCATATGGGATTTGTCATCTATCTTGTTCAGATATTGCGGATCAAACCTGAATGGGCAGGGTTGATTTCATTTCTTTGCCTTGTCTTTCCGTTGTTTTTTCTGATGGATAAGATTGTATACCCGGCATCAAGAAGAAGGAGATGAGGTTGGATACCGCTATAGTCGGCTCGGTGTTTAAGGATGAGGTACAAGCAGCCCGCCTGCGCGCGGAGGCGGCGTTTGGCGCCAGTGAAGTCTCCCCCTTTCTGGAGCAACTTGACGGGCAGGCAACGGCGCTTGAAATCGGCTGTGGAACAGGACTATTGCTCAGTGAGCTGGCGAAACGCTTCGACGCCATCTCCTTTACGGGAGTAGAACCGATCGGGCCCGGGTTTGCGCAATTTGCCGATAGCCTCGACGCCATCGAAAAAGCGCATGTGAACATCGCCTTTATCCGCAAGCGGATCGAAGATGTCAGCAGCAATCGGAAATTTGATTTGATATTTTCCATCAATGTATTCGAACATCTGGATGATTGGCGCCGAGCCATGGATATTTGCATCTCCATGCTGAAGCCTGGTGGGAAACTCGTTATCTTATGCCCGAATTACAATATTCCTTATGAGTCTCATTTTTCTCTTCCTGTTGTGTTTGGGAAATCATTCACGCAGAAGATTTTCGCAGGCACCATTCGTAAGATCGAAGAAAAGCTGGATGCCCAAGGCCTTTGGCAATCTCTGAATTTTATCAAAGCGTCACAAATAAAACGCTTTTGCACGCAAAAAGGGTATGGTTGTGATTTTGACCGGGCAATCATGGGTCGGATGCTTGACCGTCTTGAGGTGGATCCGGAATTTCGCGAACGTCAGAATACGCTTGCCCGGATTGCAGTTCTGGCAAACAGGTTGGGAGCGGGGCGGTTGTTTGAGTATCTCCCGGAACGCTTCGGCGCCTATATGAAAATAGTTGTCAAATCAGCTGGTTAAGTTTTCACACCTAACATTTCTGAAGATAGATTGTTAATCAAAATATGCGTAAACTCTGTTTAGTTGACCCGGTATTTAGCTGTTTTCCAGTAGTATGTGAAAGGTAACATCATATGTCGATCGACATATTTTTGAATAAAGTTTTCATTACGGGTGATGAGGCAACCTATATCGCAAAGGCGATCGCCGGCTCCCAGAATGGCGAAATGATTTCCGGAGATGGCAGTTTTACACATCGCGCCAGCGAGTATCTTGAGAAAAAATTCCATGTGGATCAGGTCTTGCTGACGCATTCCTGTACGGCCGCGCTGGAAATGGCGGCCATTCTTGCCGATATCCAGCCTGGTGACGAAGTTATCATGCCGTCCTACACCTTTGTTTCGAGTGCCAACGCTTTTGTTCTGCGGGGCGGAGTTCCGGTTTTTGTCGATATCCGCCTTGACACGATGAATATGGATGAAAAGCTGATTGAGGCGGCCATTACGGACAAAACCAAAGCAATTGTTCCGGTTCATTATGCGGGGGTGGCGTGTGAAATGGACCGGATTATGGAGCTTGCCGAGAAATATAACCTGATTGTCATTGAGGACGCGGCGCAGGCGATTTTCTCCAATTATAAGGGCCGCCCGCTTGGAACCATTGGTCATCTCGGTTGTTTCAGCTTTCATGAAACGAAGAATATTGTCTCCGGCGAGGGCGGCGCCCTGTTCATCAATCGGCCGGAAATGACTGCCCGGGCGGAGATTATCCGTGAAAAAGGTACAGATCGGAAAGCCTTTCTGGAAGGGCGGGTCGATAAATATACCTGGCGGGATATCGGCTCGAGTTATCTGCCCTCGGACATGCTGGCAGCCTTTCTGCTGGCTCAGCTTGAACATGGCGAGGAAATCACTGAACGGCGTATGAAAGCCTGGAATATTTATGATGAAATTCTCCGGCCAACCGGTCTGTTGCAACTTCCTGAATATGGGAACAGTAATCAGCCGAATGGTCATATGTATTTCGGGTTGGTGCATGATGCATCAAAGCGCCGGGCCTTTATCAATGGCATGGCAGAGCAAGGCATACAGGCTCTCAGTCATTTCGTTCCGCTGCATACATCGCCAGCGGGGGAGAAAATTTGTCGTATCTCCGGCAGCATGGACAATACAGTGAGCGGTGCCACGCGACTGGTGCGACTGCCAATGTATTGCGGCGTTGAAGAACACGCCACAAGAATTGCAAATACAGCGAAAGAGGTTTTGTCCGGACTTTAATCTCCGCTTTGCCCTATGGTCAATTTTCTCCGCCCTTCAGGCGGGCGATATGCCAGTATTCGGTATTCTCAATCACTTCATAACCGGCGTCTTGCAGTAGGCTTTCCTGAAAGTCTTCGACGACTTCCGGAATTCCGGCAATGTTTCCCGTCTCAACCTTATCGAAGGCAAAAACAGGCGCCTTCAGGACAGCGATGTCGTTAATGACATTATCGCGCAATTCATCTCGATGGGCATAGAAAAAGAGGGCTTTCTTTGCTAGCGCCGGAGAGTTGTCTGTGAGCCGCGTCATGGTGAGCGAGAGTCCGCTCAACCAGGCAATGTCGGGATAGCGTTCATAAAGAGTGCGCAGTTCTTCCGCCTTCCGGGCGGCGTAGTGGCAAAGCGCCTGCGATGCCGGTAGCCCGTCGATACAGGGTGTGATTTCCTTTTGGACGCGTTCAATTGCCGCCACATATGGTTCTTTCTTGAAGACATACCGGATCGGATTGCCGAACAGGAAAGGGGCGACCAGCACGATGAGAATGAATGACCAGACAAGGCGGTCCTGTTTCGGCCCGCCCGCAAGGCGAGGAAGCATCAGCAAGGTATACAGGAGAAGCGGTACCCACATTTTGTTCAGGTGATAGCGGTTCATTTCATAGGGGCCGATGGCGATTATAAGGCCAACGATTACCATACCCTGAAAAGCAATCGGGGAGAGGGGTGTGCGATCCCGGATTGCCAGCAGATGGGATGCAAACAGCCCCATGCAATGGGCCATGACGAGGAAGAAGGGGGCAAAAAAGTAATAGGATAAACCGGCAAAGCCACCTGTTCCGCTCGCGACCTTTTGCTGTATGAGTCGTAAAAGTTCCTGAAGGACGCTTGGAAAAGGACCGTCAAAAAAGAGCAGGATGAGAAACGACGCGGACAGAACAAAGGTGAGCGCTGTCAGCATTCCCGCCATCAGGAGCGCCCATACGCCGCCCTTTGCCCCTTTGATGAACAGTCCGTACCCCAGAGCCAGAAGACAGTAAAAGCCGGTTTCGAAGTTATAAAAGGCAAATAACGGGGCAATTGCGCCAACTAGAAGTGCTGCCCACAGGACAGACAGAGTCCCGAGATAATAGGCAATAATGACAGTGAGCGGCAGCAGAATGAACCGTAAAGGGAGCTGGTTCGGTGTAGTCAGATTTTGTAGGGCCCCTGATATCGCTCCGGCAAAAAGTAAGAGAATCAGAATTGCGGAAGCCCATATGAGGCGGGCATTCTTTGCGCCAACTCGCTGGGTGATGATAAAGCAGAGCAGCCCGAAAAAGACAATATCCACGATAATCAGAAGCGTTTGCGTGCCAGCGAGATCGCGGAAGGCGGAAAATTTTTGCCCAAATGCAATAAGCTCGGTCAGCAGAAGCCCATAGGCGGCAAAAGCTTCATATCTATGTGCATCGCCGGAAGCCTCCTGAAGCCCGTCTCCAATGACGGCGGACCAGTGGATATCCATACTCCAGAGTTGTTGGTCGGGAATGGCGGGTGGAAACAGAAGCGGAAGTAGAAATAGTCCAAAGCAGAGGATCGCAAACGCAAGCACGATGCGGGAGGTTTCAAAGCGGCCTTTCAGTACCTCCTTCATAAGGTAGGCGACGAAAAGGGCGACCAGAAAATCTTGCAGTTTTGGATCGTAAATAAGAAGAACGGCAACCCAGAACAGCAGCATGACGTATGGGCGGGCGGGTAGCGGAATATACTCTGTAAGCGCCATCTTATGGGCCGCAAATGGCTTGGAAATACCCGGACGGACAAGCCCGATGACAAGTGAGGCAGAAAACAACAACACGCAGAGCAGAGTATAAAACTGCATCTGCAATCTGGTATCGGGCATTCCCAGATAGGCAATCTGTTCCGGCCGGAATCCGGCAATCGGCTGCGGCCCCTGTGTTAGAAGCGCAGCACTTATGAAGCTGACCGTTGCCACCGCCGTTACCAGTATCACCAGGCGCAGATTGATCTGGCGTGCTACATGGTCAATAAAAAGGAGTGTATTTTCCTGACAGTTGGCTAATCCGTTCAGAGTGCTGCGCTTGATCTTTGCGGCCAATCCGGAAATCATACTTTGCCCACCTCTCGACTATCCGGTTATGTCCCCATAATTGCCCTTTGTTACGCAGTTTCACGCGGCCTGTCCAGAGTTGTTGACGTGATGCAGGAAGGTTGGGGGCTACAGGATAGTTTCTGTATCGTTCCGTGTACAAAAAAACACGCGGCAGATGCTGCCGCGTGCTTTTGCATCCGTCAGGATTGGTTATCGGATTGCTAGTTGAATATGTAGTTCGGGAACCACAGGGCAATGGCCGGGAAGGCCACGATAAGCAGGAGCCCAGCTAATTCGACAATCGTATAAGGTCCCACGGACCAGTAAATGTCCTTCATTGTGACATCCGGCGGGGCAACCGATCTGAGATAGAACAGGTTGAAACCAAAGGGTGGCGTCATATAGCCGATCTCCATCATGATGACGAACAGGATACCGAACCATACCGGATCAAACCCGTGCATGGCGACAAGCGGTAGGAACACCGGCAATGTGACCAGCATGATCCCGACCGGATCGAGCACCATGCCCAGAACCAGCAGCACAGCCATCATGAAAGCGAGAGCTCCCCATTTTCCGCCCGGAATTTGCGCGGTGATATGGGAAATGAACTCTTCCGCTCCCATTGCCGTATAGGCCATGGAATAAGCATGGGCGGCAAAGATGATCCAGGCAATCAGCGTCGAAAGCCGGAATGTGCGGATGGCCGATTCCGAAATCATTTTCCAGTTTAGCTTGCGATTGACCGCACTGGCGATTAATGCGCCAAACACGCCGACAGCCGCGGCCTCGGTCACGGTTGCAAAACCACCGAATATAGCACCGAGAACAAGGAAAATGATAAAGATGGGCAAGACGACTGACCGCAGCGCCACCATTTTTTCCCGCCAGCTTGCCCGCTCTTCCGGCGGTAGCGCCGGCCCCATATGCGGTTGTATCCAGCAACGAATTCCGATGTAAGTCGACACCAGCAGGAACAATAGCAAGCCGGGGAAAACGCCCGCCGCAAACAGACGGCCGATCGACACTTCTGTCAGAAGCGCGTAGAGAACCATTAGAACCGATGGCGGGATCAGAATGCCGAAGCCCCCGCCCGCATTGATGGCACCAAGGGCCAGGCGGGGATTGTAGCCACGCTTCAGCATTTGCGGCAGGGCGATCGTGCCCATGGTGACAACGGCCGCACCGGAGACGCCGGACATGGCCGCAAAAATTGTGCAGATGCCGACCGTACCGATAGCCAGGCCACCTCGAACGCCGCCCCACCATAAATGCATCATACGATACAAATCATGGGCGACACCGCTGCGTTCCAGCAACAGCGCCATGAACACATAAAGGGGAATAGCAATGAGGGATGCCGTTTCCATCAGATCCCACATTTTTGATGCGATCAGATAAAAAGCGATCGGCCCCTGCTCAAAATACAGGAAGATAATGGAGAGCCCGCCGAGGACAAAAGCCAGCGGAACGCCAAGCATGATAAACAGAAAGAGAAGGCCGAAGAAAAGGAGGGTCAGAACCTCGATTGACAGAAGATCATACATCAGACATGTCCCTTTTCTTCTGCTTCGCCGTCCGTAATCGGGCCGAAGGCGGTTTCATCCACCTCAATATCCAGCAGAATCATGATATCGGCGATAAGCTTGACTATTCCCTGTAATGTCAGGAGTACGGCCGCGACAACGATCAATGTCTTTGATGGCCAGACCGGAGGTCTCCATGTCGTTTCATAACTGACTTCCAGACGGGAGATACTGTCATAAGCCATAGAGTAGGACTCGGTCAGCAGCACCGCCATGAACAGGAAGAACAGGAAACTTGTCGCAACATCTGTCAACGCCTTCTTTTTCTTTGAAAAGGCACCGTAAAACAGATCGACATTAACATGTTCTCGTCGGGCCAGCAGATATCCGCCGCCGATGATTGTATAAACCCCGAAAATCATCTTGGAGGCCAGCGCAGACCAGGAAATGGGGCTTTCAGTAATGTAGCGCATCACGACGTCGCTGAACAAAAGGAGGAATAGGATCAGAACCGCGTAACATGCGACGCGTCCAATCCAGAGATTGATTGTTGTTATTGTGCGTGCGAATGCTGTTAAGGCAGCCATATGACTCTCCAGCTATTGGTGTCTTGAGATGTGAAATCAACACCAGCGAGTGTCAAAGGAAACAATTTGCCGGACATATTGCCGGTAACCGAGATATCTTCCGAAATGTCAGAGGATATCCCGGGTTTGCTTCGCTCCGCTCTCGCCGAGCATTCCGACTGGAAAATCAGGTCTTAAAGATAACCGAGCTCTTTAAGATAGGCGACCATCATGTCCGCTCCCTTGGCGCCATTGCCGCCCTTGGCCCGTTCTTCATCGATGATTGTGGATGTCGCGGCCTTGAATTTTTCCTGAACTTCAACCGGGAATTCCATGACCTCAACACCCATATTCGCTTGCCCATCCGCGAGGGTAATCTTTTCCTTGTAAAGATATTCCGCCGTACGTTTCCAGAACCGCAGATCAAGCAGATGGAACAGCTCTTTTTTAAGGTCCGGGGTCAATGCGTCAATTGCCCCCTGATTGATGATGATCGTGTCCATTGCCAGCCCAAGGGTAGGCTTCATATGATATTTGGCAACTTCCCAGAGACTCATGGATTTGGCGCCTTGGGCCGCACCCCAATGGGCCCCGTCCACAACGCCGCTTGCCAGGCTGGAGTATAGTTCGGGACCGGCAATGCTTTGAGTTGATGCGCCAGCGGCTTCAAGGAACTTCTGGAAAGCACCTGTTGAACGCAATTTCAACTTTGCAAAATCATCAATGCTGTTGACGGGTTTTGAGATGACGATCTCGGTCGGATAGACTTTTTCGGCGCGGCTGACCACGCCATGTTTCGCCAGCTCTTCATTGAACAGCTCTTCCATTCCCATGTTTTTCAGGAAATAGGAAAATTCCCATGCTTCCCTGAAGGTGCCAGGAATGCCATAGGCGAGACCGGCAGACGGAGCTTCCCCGAGAATGTAACCCGGTGAAATTGTGCCCATTTCAACAACGCCGCGACGGACAATATTGAAAATTTCGCCGCCTTTGGCAAACTCGCCCGCCCCAAACAGTTGCAATTCAAATTGGCCGTCTGTGTTTGCCTTAAGCTCATCAGCGATAATTGCGAGACTTTCGCTGAATGAGGAGGAAGCCTTCGGCCAATGCGCCTGTACTTTCCATGTCACCTTGGCCTGTGCGGATGCATTTCCAATAAAGGCCGGAGCGGCCAATACGGCAGCGCCGCCAGCCAGTGCGCCTCGTCTGCTAATCAGATTTGTTGCTTTTTTCATCATTACCTCCCGATGTGCGATTTGACCGTTTTACCTATCAGTCGTTTTTGTCATTGCTTGCCGCATCTGCTTTTCATGAAGAGCCATGCAGAACAGTCTATAATTACGGAGGCAGGACTTCTTGAATGGTCCGATTTCCCGTTGCGCCTGAGCATGATCAACTCCCGCAAAGATCGTAGTATAAAGATCAAGCTATTACAAGCCTGTACGGAAAATTAGCGAGATATTTGAGAACACAGTTTCGTCAAGGTTGTGTCCGGCATCATCCGTGGTCCGTAATGTGAAACGGGGATTTTTTTGAGCGGATATGGATGAATGTTGCGGGGCGCGCGCACCGAAGGTGACGGGCGTGTTGGGATAAGGGAAATAAAAAAGGCCAGCCACTGCGTAAACAATGGCTGGCCTGAGATGATGGTTCTTTCGTTACAATGCGTTTGGCAGAACCAGACTGATGGAGGGGTACAGTATCAATATTGCCAGCACGATAATATCGGCAAAGATAAACCAGGTTACGCCCTTGAAAATGGTTTCAAGCCGAACAGTATCGCCGATGGCCCCCTTGAGAACAAAGACATTCAGTCCAACGGGAGGAGTGATCATGCCGATTTCCAGCAGCTTGACCATGATAACGCCGAACCAGATCAGATCGTAGCCGAGGCTGTCGATGACCGGAATAACGACGGGCAGGGTCAGCAGCATAATCCCGAGCGGATCCATAAAGGTGCCGAGGATAACATACATGACGGACAAAGCCAGCAGGATGACGAGCGGTGAATAATCCAGTCCGAGAGCAATATCGGAGAGATAGCTCGCAACCCCGGTCATCGCAATAAAGCCGACAAAAATTTTCGCGCCGACAACAACGGCGAAAATGCTGGCGGTTTGGGTGACCGTTTCCAGGATTGACAGCTTTGCCCCTTCGACATTCAGCTTTCTGGCCAGTCCGGCAAGAATCCACGCGCCGGCCGCGCCGATGGCGGCCGCTTCCGTTGGGGTCATAATGCCGGCATAAATACCACCCATCACCAGAATGAACAGTACTATGATCGACCACACGCCTTTCAGCGCACTGAAGCGTTCTCCCCAGCTTACCCGGTGGTCCGGCATGGGCGCCAGGGACGGGTTGATCTTTGCTCGGATAATGATCAACAGGATATAACCGAGCGCAGACAACACTCCCGGCAGAAAGCCCGCGATCAACAGCTTGCCGATCGAGAGTTCCGTGAACAGCCCGTAAATAATCATCAGGATGCTGGGCGGGATAAGAGCACCGAGCGTTCCGGCGGCCGCAATGGCACCGGTTGCCAGCCCTTTATCATAATTGTAACGGAGCATTTCCGGAACGGCCAGTTTGCCCATGGCGGCGGCCGTTGCCATGCTGGAGCCACTGACCGCCGCGAACACGGCGCTTCCCATAACGGACGCAATGGCGAGGCCGCCTGGCAGGCGGGACAGCCAGGCTCTGGCCGCTGTATATCCATCATGCGTAAAGCCGAAATGGAAGGCGACATACCCCATCATAAGAAACATGGGAATGGCGACCAGTGAGAAGGAGGCGACGAATGAGAAGGGTTCAAACGACAGGTAGTTAAATGCCGCGGTGAACCCGCGTACAAAATTGGGATCTCGGCCAGCGGGCCATCCCAGAATGATAACCAGGCCGGCAAAACCGACAACGCCGAGCGCAACGGCAATCGGAACACGGAAGAGGATCAACAGAAGCAGCACCCCAATTCCGCAAAAACCAAGAGTAATGGGATCCATGGGTCCTTACTTTCTTGTTATGAGTTTGTGAATGGACTTGATCAGGTCGACAATCAGTCGTAACGCCATAATTAAGACCCCGGCGAAGAAGATTAAACGGGTCGGCCATTCCGGTATAGACAGGGGGCCTTCCATAAAACTTCCAACGATCCAGGAATCCAGGAAATAGTAATAGGCGGAACAAGCCATCAGCCCATAGAAGATCAATCCAAGCAGATGCGCCAGAACATCTATGGCATCCACTGCCCGTGCCGGCATCATGTCGGCAAGCAAAGTTACCGAGATGTGTTCTTTCTTAAACTGAACATAGGCAAAGGGCAGGAAGATAACGAAGACCATTAAAAACTCGTTCAATGTCACGTCATCCGGAATTGGCGCGCCAATAAAATAGCGGCCAATCACGGATATCGTGGTGATCGAGAGCATAACCATGATGGCTATGCCCGCGATCAGAACGAGAAATCTTTCGAAATAGTGGAAGCTATTATTCATTGAGATTTCCAGAAGTTCTTTTATGTGAAGGAATTATTTGCGAGTCCAGGGATAGCCCTTTTCCTCAAGTTCCTTTTCATATTTTGCGGTTGTGGCGTTGACCTGGTCGATAATGCTCTGCGGGTCCAAGCCTTTTTCCGAGACGCGCTTTTTCCAGTCAACTATGAACTCATTTGCCGCTTCTTTCCACTTCTCGCGTTCTGCTTCGTCCAGAACGGAGAATTCCACGACCTTGCCGTCAATACCGGCCTGCATTTCGGCGCGGGAATCATCAATATCCTTGATCAGCAGCTCGCCATAATAATCAGCGAATTCATTGCTGACCTCCGTGATGGTCTGCCGAATGTTTTCGGGCATGCTTTCCCAAAGATCCAGGTTGATGCCGGCGCCATAGCCCGGAACCTGACCCATGTTGACTTCAGTGATATAGCTACCGACTTCGTAAAGTTTGTAGGCATGGGCGGCAAACAAGTAAATCGCCGCGCCATCCACGGTTCCACGATCCATCGCCTGATAGACTTCACCAAAGCCGGTGTTTACTGGAACCGCACCAAGGTTGCTAATGAGATTCATGTAAGCGCCGGTTGCGCGGATCTTTTTGCCTTTAATGTCGTCGGCGGATTTGATCGGAAACTTGGATATCAGATCGCTCGGTCCGGTCGTGTAGTTAATCAGGATGCGAACATTGTTGTTCTTCATTTCTTCCTGCAGTTCCGGCATGGTCTCCTTCAATTCATGCCAGGTGCGAAGCGCGACCCAGCTATCACCAGAGACGAACGGAAGGTTGCCATAGCTCCAGACCGGAACTTCGGCGGGATTGTAAATGCCCATGATCGTTCCGGCATCCGCAAGGCCGGTGCCCACTGCGCGCAGCGTGTCCTTGCCCTTGGTCAATGACTGGCTCCAGAAAAACTCGACCTTTACTTCCCCATTCGTGCGCTTTTCAATTTCAGAAGCCCACCACTGGATAGCTTCGGCGCGGGCACCGCGGGGCGGGCCGAGTTCTGAGAACCGGATATTGTACTCGGCATATGCATTGGTGCCAAATGCACACAGCAAAAATAGCGTTACAATCATCATGAAACGCTTGGCTATCATGTTCTTAATTTTCATT
>CAXASQ010000014.1:0-74521 GCA_963971675.1 uncultured Alphaproteobacteria bacterium
GGTGCTGTCAGACTAATGCGACGTAGTCTCTGTTTGGCATAAAATGGCATAAAAAAGTACCTCAATTATGCAGCACCAAGTTGTCGCCACTCAGCAAGAGCAACGTCGCGTTGAACTTTAAATGTGGTTCTTGAGTTGAGATGGCGTTCGGTGTTGAAGTGGTTATGGACTGATGCGTGGACTGATACGAATTTCTGCAAACTTCGCCGGCGCCTGAATTGCAACATCGCCTGTTCTCTTCGTCGGAATGGGAGATGGGAGTTTTCACAGCGATTGTTCTTCCAACGGCCTGTTTCTTGCGATGCTTCATTACCAACTACCTTCATCGCAGCACGATATGAACGTAATCTATCCGTTACTATTTCAGATGGTTTTCCGTACCGTTTCATAATTTTCTTAAGAAACACCAGGGCTGCCTTACGATCGCGGCGCTTAGAAACAAAGCATTCCAACACTTCCCCCTCGTGATCAACGGCTCGCCACAGATAATGAGTTTCTCCGTTGATCTTCACAAATACTTCGTCCATATGCCATCGCCAGTTGGAATGATTTTGGGAAGGATAAAGTCGTTTCTTCCGGATCTCACCAGCAAACATTGGACCAAATTTATTCCACCAATAGCGGACTGTTTCATGACAAATATCAATGCCCCGTTCATGAAGAAGGTCTTCAACATTGCGAAGAGAAAGGGGAAACCTGACGTACATCATTACCGCAAGGCGGATGATTTCAGGAGAGGTTTTGAAATAGCGAAATGGGTTCTTTTTTGTCATGCTCGGAGGCTAGTCGACGAGCAAATCCCCATCAAGCAGTTTTCCTCTGACAGCACCCTCGCAACGATACTGCCCTTTCTCGGAAGCCGCTCAACCAGCCCGGAATGGGCAAGCTGAAGAATGGCCTCCCGAACCGGCGTTCTGGAAACATCAAACTTTGCAGCAATCGCATCCTCATCCAACCTTTCTCCAGGCCTTATTTTTCCAGAAAGAATCTCGGCTTCAATATGTAGGCGAATATTCTCTGATTGAGAATTTGGGCGCACTTTTTTCATCTATCCTCCAGTCCGCGGATGATCTATGTGTTAGGACCTCAACGATTGTTTCCATTTCCGTCAAGTATGTCACTATTCGAGAATCAATAAACACTTCATTCAATCTATAAAAAGTTGCCACCCCGCCGCCTAAACACACAGATGGCGGCAAATAATTATAATTATAATTATAGCAGATATGGCCGGACAATTTCAAAGTTTTCTCTTTGGAAAGTTCATAAGCGTGTTCCGCTCTACCGGGCACTGGAAGATAACTCCATCGACTGCGCTGACAGGCCTAATGCGACCGCGTCTCTGTATGGCGTAAAATGGCATTGCGGTGCCCCTATTATGCCGCACTAAGTTGCTGCCACTCGGCCAGTACGGCATTTCTTTGAAGATTTCTCGGTTGGTTAGGTGGCGCTCATGGTTGAAGTGGTTATGGACGGATGCGTGAATAGAGACGAATTTCTGCAAACTTCGCAGGCGCCTGTATTGCTGCATCGCCTGCTCGCGTCGTCGAAATGGGAGATGGGAGTTTTCACAGCGATTGTTCAACCAGCGGCCAACCTCTTGTGCTGTTTCATTACCAATTATTTTCATCGCAGCGCGGTAAGATCGTAATCTGTCCGTTACGATTTCCTGTGGTTTTCCGTACCGTTTCATAATTTTCTTAAGGAATACCAAGGCTGCTTGGCGGTCGCGTCGCTTGGAAACAAAGGCTTCCAGAACTTCTCATTCATGATCGATGGCATGCCACAGGTAATGTGTTTCTCCATTGATCTTCACAAATACCTCGTCCAGGTGCCATCGCCAGTTGGAATGATTTTGGGGAGGATGAAGTCGTTTCTTCCGTATTTCACTTGCGAACAACGAACCGAACCGGTTCCACCAATAACGCACAGTCTCATGGCAAATATCGATGCCCCGTTCATGAAGAAGGTCTTCAAGGTGCTGTCAGACGAATGCGACACGGTCTCTACAGAACGCAGATGTCCATATAAGTTCCTCCATTATGCCGCAGCAAGTTGTCGCCATTCTGCAAGAGCAACGTTACGTTGAACTTTAAATATGGTTCTTGAGTTGAGATGGCGTTCCGAGTTGAAGTGATTATAGACTGATGAATGAATTGAGACAAATTTCTGAAGACTTCGTAATCGCCTGAATTTCAGCATCGCCTGCTCTCGTCGCCGGAACGGGAGATGGGAGTTTTCACAGCGATTGTTCTTCCAACGGCCTGTTTCTTGCGATGCCTCTTTGCCAATTATCTTCATCGCAGCACGGTAAGAACGTAATCTATCCGTCACTATTTTATGCGGTCTTCCATATCGCTTTATGATTTTCTTGAGGAATTTCAACGCAGCATTACGATCGCGTCGCTTGGAAACAAAAGCTTCCAGCACTTCACCTTCGTGATCAACGGCCCGCCACAGATAATGGGCTTCACCGTTGATCTTCACGAAGACTTCATCGAGATGCCAGCGCCAGTTCGAATAATTTTGAGGTAGATTGACCCGCTTCTTACGGATCTCACTGGCAAATAACGGACCAAATCTGTTCCACCAATAGCGCACGGTCTCGTGGCAAATGTCGATACCACGCTCATGAAGAAGGTCTTCGACATTGCGAAGTGAAAGCGGAAACCGGACATACATCAGCACAGTCAGGCGGATGATCTCCGGTGACGTTTTAAAATAGCGAAAGGGATTATGTTTTGTCATGCTCGGAGGCTAGTCGACGAGAAAATGACCATCAAGCCATTTTCTTCTGACAATACCCTTCCAAGGTTTTGCATCGCTCGTTCATTAAATGCACCAATGTTTTGCGAAAGCTATGCGGGGTATATTCCGGCAATTGCACAACGGCAAAGGCGTGACGAATTATTGAAATAAACTTGGCGGGCGATGAGTAGGTTTCCCGCGATAATTTTTCAAACACAAACTGTCCTTCTTTCAATTCTTGCAATGGCTTCGGAAATAACGCGTCCTCTGGTCCGAACAGTTTTTCGTCTCGCAGGAACTTCACCCAGTTTTCGAAGCAATCGAGATACATAACGCCAACTTGAAAAAACGTCGTTGTGAATGTCTTGGCGTTCTTCGTTTTCACCTGCCTCGCATCCTGAAAAACGGATCCATCGAAGAGATTGATATGTTTTAACCTAAATGATGCTACAGCCCCATCCCGCGCTCCTGTGAGCATCAGAAAGGCAAAGAGGGCCTTATCACGTCTCTCCAGCTCTGAGCCTTCTGGCATGGCCTGAAACGCGTGCGCGGCTTGCTGCATGGACGGATAGGGGATATCACGCTGAGCATGCGCCACTCGAGCATTTTTGGCGTTATTGTTAAAATACTCTGTATCCGAATAGCTAATCCGAGATTTATAACCAGACTGTCCGGCCAACCAATGGAAGAACGCTTTTACTGTGCGCAAAGCTGCATCCGTTGTCGAATGACTGAGAGGTTTTCCGGTGACTGGATTGCGAGCCCTATCTAGATAGGCTTTGAACTTACCAGCTTGATCAATGTGGAATTTTTTGAAGGGCTTGTAATTGGTGCTTTCCTCGAATTTCAGAATAGCCGCTGCAACTTTATCCAACGACTTTTCATCCTGCCCTTTCGCTTGCCGCAAGTAAGCAAGATAAAACCGCTTCATACGTTCGTTTTCCTCACAAAACTTTCTCATACGTCACATCCTTTCGCCAAATGATGATTTAAAGGGCGCTTGATAGGTTCCTTTAGTCTTGTTTTGGCGGTCTAACGACAATCTCCAGAACCTTCGAAAAGTCGTCTAAATCAGCAGCTTTTACAAAGCGATTGCAGGCACTTTCACACACCGAACATAAGGCCATTAAGCGGCCGGTTTGTTCGCTTAATGGCACATAATCAGCGAGCATTCCGAATGGCTTTCTAGGCGCTTTACAGCGAAAGCAATTGAACTCTTCTAGCTCCAGCGGCGACTTGCCTTTTTTGGATAGGCCGTCGACAAAGTTTTTTAGAATAAAGCCGAGAATAATTGAAGGTCGCTGGCTATTGAGGACTAGCAATCCAGACTTGATCCAAGCGCGTATGGTTTGCGGCGTCACATTACACGCTTCAGCCGCTTCGCTGATGTCGTAGCTACGATTGATTTTGATCTTGCGAGAGGAAATGCGTTTGGCCATTAGCTTTGCGCACCCTTGCAAGGGTCTACGCGATTGGCCTCCGCCCAAACGTTCAGGTCAGCTCCGCGATAGATGATTTTGCGACCAAGCCGGTAGAACGCCGGTCCCATGTTTTTGTGTCGCCATTGAGCCAGCTTGTCACGGTCGCCAATCAGGTCAAGTTCGGGGTCGCCAAGTACATAGTTTCGGTTTTGATCGAACAGATTTGCCATTTAGAAGCCTCTTTGGGTTTTTCTATATGGCTACGTATTATGGGCATTTTTTTAGGCTTTGATACAATTGTGAATCAGCGGCTAGCTGATTGACTAGGAACAGAAACGCCCTTAGCTGAACTCAATAAAATCTAAAACCGCTTAACCGGTTTCTGGAAAAAGTTCATAATAAGCCTTGCTATATTTCGGCTCACTGGCAAAGCATGTTAAGTAATGCTCAAGTTGTCCGCGTCCCTGTGTCCAAAGGTTAGGGTTTTGCGAGGCTGCATCCTGACAGGCGAGCCGTGCAACGTCCAAAGGCTTCAAACGGGATAATGCAGGATTTTGCGAAATCAAGTGTTCCAAGCATTTGAACAGATGGTCCAGCCTAGCTTCTTTGCGGTCTCGCGACTTTCCTTTCTTCCCCCGCTCTTTGTAGCTTTCCTCGTACTCACGCGCCTTTCGCGCATCAGGTTCCAAAGTCGCGAGGTTCTGAGCACTAGAAAACAGACGTCCGACACAAAAACCTATCTCAAATTCGGAGGAATACACGCCTTCCGTCCCATTAACTTTATCCAGAACCTGCATTAACTGTAAGGCCGCGACGATATCCACCTCCAGCCTGCTATAATCCCTTTTCGGATCAAATTTTGACGGTGATATTTGCAGCTTGTCTGCCATGTCAAAGAGGTGCTTAAGCTCTATCTCGCAATCAACGGCATTATTGCTAAGGATGTGATCCAAACAATTCGAGAAACTGCCGTACTGCTCTTCAAATAGGTCCTCACGCACCAGAAACCGACGAACATTTCGGCCTGAGTGTCTGATAGCAAGGATATGGCCATCGAATGGCCCGCTTACCGCAACAAATATAGCATCGGCAATCGAAGTAGCATAAAGCAAAGGCCCATGTTCTATGATAGCGTCATATAGTTCTCGAAAAGACTTGTACGGCTCTCGCACCCGCAATCCATCTTTTAACGCCAACCCTCGCAAAGATGATTCTTCATCCACCCAATCGGCAAGCTCTAGATCACGTATTTGCTCCATTGTAGAAGTAGCTTTACTGTCTCTCAAAGCGCAATACCTCCCCACTAGAACCAGAAACAAACATTGACCACCGTTCCATCAGTGCCCGGCGCTTTTCAAGCAAGTCCGACCGCGCATAAGCCCGTTCAACATCATTTCCAACCTTATGTGCCAAGCTCATTTCTGCGACTTCTCTTGGCGCATTAGCGACTTCGCTCGCCCAATCGCGGAAGGTGGACCGGAACCCGTGAACCGTGACGCCTTCAATCTGCATCCGGCGCAACAGCATCAGCATGGCCATGTTTGATAACGGCTTGTGACGCTTTTGACCTTCAAACACATAGTCAGATTGCATTGCGCGCAAAGGTTCAATAATCGCCAACATTTCATTGGTCAAAGGCACCCGGTGCACTTCGCCGCCCTTCATCCGATCCGCTGGGCAGGTCCATAGCCGTGCATCAAAATCAACCTCTCCCCATTGCATTCCCAAAACCTCACCTGTGCGTGATCCGGTCAGACAAGTAAACATCAACGCTTTGGCAGCCATTGCATCGCGGGTTTTCAGATCCGCGTAGAAAGTTGGCACTTCTTGCCATTGCATGGCCTTATGATGCTTGGGCTTGGCCTTCACCTTCGGCAACACCTGTGCACCGTGAATCGCTGTTACCGGATTCTCACCCGACCGAAAGCCCTTGGATTTGGCTACATCCAAAACGATCTTAATCCGTTGTGCCAAACGCCGTGCAGTTTCGTGCTTTTCGGTCCAAATTGGTGACAGACACATTAGTACCTCTGGCTGGCCAATACAATCTACCGGCAGCCGCCCAATCTTGGGGAAAGCATAGTCGCGCAGAGTGTTGATCCATTGCGCCCCATGCTTGGCGTTTTTCCACGTCGGCATCCGTTCAATATGAACCTGCCCCGCGATTTCCTCAAAACAGGGTATCTCGCGACTGGAATTAAATCGAGGGTTTAAGCCTTGTTTGGCCATCCGCCGATATTCCAGCGCCCGTTCCCGCGCTTGGTTGAGTGTCACCACATCCGCCCCGCCCAAACCGAAGTCAGTGCGAAGTGGTGCGCCTTTGATATTGCGCTGTCCCTTGACCACCACCCGCACGATCCAGCGCCGCGCACCCGAAGGGTCAACAACCAGATAAAGTCCGCCACCATCGCCGTGGCGTCCTGCACCCAAATTCTCCACCAGCTTCTTGGTCAGCTTACCTGTAAGGGCCATAATTCATACCACATTCCATACCACCCAAAGTAACAATACGGACGCAATCGAAAGAAATCCAGAAAAATCTATATATGCAAAAATCCCCTATAAAGCAAAGAAAAAGGCCGCTCAAGGCGACCCATTCAAATCAGCAAAAAAGGTAATCTGGCGGAGGGAGGGGGATTCGAACCCCCGATACGGTTCCCCGTATACACACTTTCCAGGCGTGCGCCTTCAGCCACTCGGCCACCCCTCCGCAAGGCGCCCGTTTTTTTGCAGGGCGCGCGGGGGAATATACTTGAGAGCGGCGAGAATGCAAGGCTTCAAACCCCACTTCATGAAATAAAATAGCCGCCATGACAATCCGGTGACGCGATACCGTAAGCTTTGAATTCCCGCGCATTTCCGCGTAAGATGCACTCTTGATCAATCAGGAGCAAAGATATGATTATCGGCCGGATCCTGGGCTGGCTGTTCGTCGGCGGCGCGTTCGTCATTCTCGGCTATGACCTGCTCCAGTTTCTGGGCAGCCAGAGCTGGAATGTCCTTCTGCTGGGCGAGCTGTGGTTCAAGCTTGATGCGGGCAGCCTCAACCTCGTGCAGGCCGTCATCCAGCGCTATATCTTTCCTGCCCTCTGGGACCCCGTCATCGTCACCGTGCTTCTCTGGCCGGCCTCGCTGCTTTTTTTGCTGATCGGCCTGTTACTGCTGTTTTTCTTCCGCAAGAGAAAGCGCGCCGAAGGACACGGCTTCATCAGATAACAGCCTTCCCCCTCAGTCATCCCCCATCTTGAGGGCCGCAAGGAAGGCTTCCTGCGGGATTTCCACATTGCCGACGGAGCGCATGCGCTTTTTACCCTTCTTCTGCTTTTCCAGCAGCTTCTTCTTGCGGGTGATATCGCCGCCATAACATTTCGCCGTCACATCCTTGCGCATCGCCGAAATAGTCTCCCGCGCAACAACCTTGCCGCCGATGGCCGCCTGCAGGGCAATCTTGAAAAGCTGGCGCGGGATCAGGTCCTTGAGCCGCTCGCAAAGCTGCCGGCCGCGTGATTCCGCCTGGGCGCGATGCACGATCATGGCGAGCGCATCGACCGGATCGCTGTTGACCAGGATCGTCATCTTGACGAGATCGCTTTCCCGATAACTGTCGATTTCATAATCAAAACTAGCGTAACCGCGCGTCACCGATTTCAGGCGATCATAAAAATCGAACACCACCTCGTTGAGCGGCAGCTTGTAAACCACCATCGCCCGGTTGCCCGTGTAGGTCAGATCCGCCTGCACGCCGCGCTTATCCTCACAGAGTTTCAGCACCTGCCCGAGATATTCGTCCGGCACCAAGATGGTCGCCTTGATCCACGGCTCCTCGATATGATCAATCAGCGTCACATCGGGCATATCCGCCGGGTTGTGCAGCTCCATCATGTCGCCATTGCGCATATAAAGGCGGTAGACGACCGAAGGCGCGGTGGTAATCAGATCGAGGTCAAACTCCCGCTCCAGCCGCTCCTGAATGATTTCAAGATGCAGAAGGCCGAGGAACCCGCATCTGAAGCCAAAACCGAGCGCCGCGGAGGTTTCCGCTTCGAACGAGAAGCTCGCGTCATTGAGGCGCAGCTTGCCAAGGCTCGACTTCAGTTCCGTAAAATCGGCGGCATCCACTGGAAACAGGCCGCAGAAAACAACCGGCTGGTTCGGCTTGAAGCCAGGAAGCGGCGTCGCCGCGGGTTTGCGATCATCGGTGATGGTATCGCCCACCTTGGTGTCGGCCACCTGCTTGATGGCCGCGGTCATAAAGCCGATCTCGCCTGGTCCCAGCTCATCGACGACAAGCCCCTTCGGCGTGAAAACGCCAACGCGATCGACGAGGTAACTGGCCCCGGTTTCCATCATGCGGATTTTCTGGCCCTTTTTGATCACGCCCGCACGCACACGAAACAGCACGACGACACCAAGATAGGCATCGTACCAACTGTCAATCAACAGCGCCTGCAAGGGGGCATTTCGATCCCCGGTCGGCGCGGGAATATGAGCGACAATCGCCTCCAGCACCTCATCCACGCCCTTGCCGGTCTTGGCCGAAATCGGTATCGCGCCGCTCGCGTCGATGCCGATCACATCTTCAATCTGCTCCACCACCCGGTCGATATCGGCGGCAGGCAGATCCACCTTGTTCAGCACCGGCAGGATTTCGTGATTGACCTCAATCGCCTGATAGACATTGGCGAGTGTCTGCGCCTCCACGCCCTGGCTGGCATCGACAACCAGAACCGACCCTTCACAGGCGGAAAGCGACCGGTTCACCTCATAGGCGAAATCCACATGGCCCGGCGTATCAATGAGATTGAGAGTATATGTCTCCCCGTCCTTCGCCGTATAGAGCAGCCGGACCGTCTGCGCCTTGATGGTAATACCGCGCTCGCGCTCGATATCCATGCTGTCGAGCACCTGCTGCTGCATCTCGCGATCATCAAGGCCGCCGCACATCTGGATCAGGCGATCGGCCAGCGTCGATTTCCCATGGTCGATATGGGCAATGATCGAGAAGTTCCGGATTTTACTGAGGTCTGTCATCTAGGCGCTTTTAAACTCATTTTCTGCTCATCCAAGTAACAGCTTTACGGACAAATTCAATTGCTATTTTAGTGACGGCAAGGCGACCTTGGAAAAGGTGCCATTGCCAGACGGGATTTTCATGATCCCTGATGCGCTAAAAACGGTCTCGCCATCCGCCGTCAGGGTACAGGTTGCAAAGATCATTGATCTGGTTCGCCGCGTCACCTGCGTCCGCCCCTCCAGCCACGCGCCATTCGGCGTCGGGGCAACAAAATCGCACGACATATGAACCGTCGGCAGGAAAACGCGCATGCCCGAGGCGGCCTGCGCCCCGACGCCGAGTTGCATATCAGCAAACGTCATCAGCAATCCGCCATGGCAGATGTTGGCCGGATTGCAGTGCTGGTCGCCGACCCGGAGTCCGAGATGGGCAGCCCCCTCTTCATACTTCACCAGCAAGGGTCCGCAGAGTTCGATAAAGCCCATGGCGCCCGGGAACTCCATAAAGCCTTCCGGTATGTTTTTTGTCATTTTCATTCTCTCCAGAAAGGAACAAGGGGAGCCGAGACCGGCCCCCCTCCCCTTCGCAAGGGCATTTCTTAATGGCGCAGACTGCCGCCTGTCGTCTTTTGCACATTGCTGATTATTTTTGCCGCAACCGCCTCGATTTCCTCTTCGGTCAAAGTCCGGTCTGTAGGTTGCAAGCGCACCGAAAGTGCCACCGACTTGCGGCCTTCAGCCATTTTTTCCCCCTGATAGATATCGAAGATGGAAACATCCGTTATCAGCTTCTTTTCGCTGCTGCGGATCGCCCGAATGAGGCTTTCGGCGGATGTTTCCACATCCACTTCAAAGGCGAAGTCCCGCTCCACCGACTGATAATCGGAAACCACGAGCGGCGGACGCGCCGTTTCTCGCGATTTCGGTAATGGAATACTATCCAGATACACCTCAAACCCGACGATTGGGCCCTTCACCTTCATGACATCGAGGATACGCGGATGAATCTCGCCAAAAGCGGCGAGGCGATTCTTCGGGCCCAGCTGCATGACGCCGGAGCGACCGGGGTGATACCATTCCGGTGCGCCTTCAACGATCTGCACCGACCCCGCCGGGCCGCCCATCGCGTCCAGCAGGGCGAGAACATCGGCCTTGGCGTCATAGGCATCAACCTTCCGTCCTGCCCCGCTCCAATGGCGCGGGGCCGTGACGCCGACGCGAAGACCGCCCGCTGCCGTAATCTGTCCATCCGGTTGGTCGGAGTGATATTCCGAACCAACTTCAAACAGGGTGATATCGGAAAACCCGCGCGCCTGGTTACGCCCGACCGCCGAAATCAGATTAGGCAGAAGTGACGGGCGCATTGCGTTAAGATCCGCACTGATCGGATTGACGAGAACAATATCATCTGCCACGCCGCCAAACAGATCCCCATGCGCACGCGACAGGAAGGAGAAGGTCACCGCCTCCATCATTCCGCGCGCCGCAAGGGCACGTTTTGCGATCCGAACGCGACGTTGTTTTGCGTTCACCGCCGGTTTCGCCACCACATTTTCAAGCGGCAGGGGAACCGCGGGTATATTGTCATAGCCGAACATACGGAGGACTTCTTCCACCAGGTCGGCCTCCCCATCCACATCCATACGCCAGGACGGCACCGAGGTTTCGATAACCTCCCCCGCCTCCTTGGGCGCAAAGCCCAGACGGTCCAATATGGCGATCATGTCGCTTTCCGGCACCGTGACGCCCCCAAGTTCCTTAACCCGGCTTTTGCGCAGCGTGACAGATTTCTGCCAGTTCGGCCCGTCCCCTGCCACAACGACATGGCTCGGCTCTCCGCCGCAAAGGCCCAGCACAAGGCGGGTGGCAATCTCCATCGCATTATCGACGAAGGCCGGATCGACGCCACGTTCAAACCGGTAGCGCGCATCGGAAAGGATTCCGAGCTTGCGCCCCGCCATTGCAATGCGGATCGGATCGAACAGGGCGGCCTCGATAAACACATTCGTCGTGACATCGGTACAACCCGACTCCTCGCCCCCCATGACACCGCCAATGCCAAGCGCACGCGCATCATCGGCAATAACGCAGATGTCATCGGAAAGCTCATATTCCTCCCCGTCGAGGGCGAGCAGCGTTTCACCTTCCGTTGCCAGCCGCGCCTGAATACCGCCTGTCACCTTGTCTGCATCGAACACATGCAGCGGCCGCGCGAGGTCATAGGATATATAGTTGGTGATATCGACCAGCGCCGAGATGGGCCGCAAACCGATAGCCCGGAGTTTATCCTGGAGCCATTTCGGGCTCGGGCCGTTTTTCACCCCGCGTACATATCTACCCACAAATTTGGAACAGGGCAGCGGATCAACATTCCCGAAGCTGAGGCGGACCCCGATGGGGCTGTCAAATTTGCCTGCCACCGCCGTTGTATCAAGCGGCTTCAGGGTGCCAAAGCCGCTTGCCGCAAGATCGCGGGCAATCCCGTAAACGCCGAGGGCATCCTGATGATTGGGCGTGATGGCAATTTCCAACACCGGATCATCCAGCCCGGCGATTGTCGCAAAAGACGCGCCGATCGGCGTTTCCTCCGGCAGGTCAATAATCCCGTCATGCTCATCGGAGAGGCCCATTTCCCGCTCCGATACCAGCATGCCGTTGCTTTCCACACCGCGGATCTTGCTCGGCTTAAGCCACAGGTCCGTTCCCGGAACATAGGAGCCGGAGGGGGCGAAGACGCCTTTCATGCCGGTGCGGGCATTGGGGGCGCCGCAGACGACCTGCACGACACCTTCCCCCGTATCAACCTTGCACACCCGCAGGCGATCCGCATCCGGATGCTGAACCGCCTCAACAACATGGGCAACCGTGAAGGCGGCCAGTTCCCGCGCCCGGTCGGTAATTTCTTCCACCTCAAGGCCTATGGCGGTCAGCCGTTCGGACAGTTCGTCAAGCGTCGCGTCATACTCAAGATGTTCTTTCAGCCAGGAAACCGTGAATTTCATCGAGACAACCCTCCCCCCAGCGTCGGAATATCAAGGGGCACAAAACCGTAATGTTTAAGCCAGCGCAGGTCCGAATCGAAAAAGGCACGCAAATCCGGAATGCCGTATTTCAGCATGGCGATACGATCGATCCCCATACCCCAGGCAAAGCCCTGATATTCCGCCGGGTCGAGGCCGCAATGCTCCAGCACCCGGGGATTGACCATGCCGCAGCCGAGAATCTCCAGCCAGTCATCGCCCTCTCCAACCTTGATGTGATCACCTGCGAAGGTGCAGCGGATATCCATTTCCGCCGATGGTTCGGTGAACGGAAAGTAGGACGGGCGAAACCGCATCGTCACTTCCTCCAGCTCGAAAAACGCCTTGCAGAATTCCGCGAGCACGCCCTTCAGATGCCCCATATGGCTGGTCTTGTCGATGACCAGCCCTTCTATCTGATGGAACATCGGGGTATGGGTCTGATCGGAATCGCTGCGGAAGGTCCGACCCGGCACAATGATCCGGTGCGGCGGGGCCTTTGATTGCATGGTGCGGATCTGCACCGTTGAGGTATGCGTCCGCAGCAACAGGCGAGAGCCATCCTCCTTCTCGGGCAGATAGAAGGTATCATGCATCTGTCGGGCAGGATGTTCCGGCGGAATATTGAGCGCCGTGAAATTGTGAAAATCATCGTCAATATCCGGGCCTTCGGCAATATCGAAGCCCATACCGGCGAAAATTTCCGTAATCTCGTCAATCACCTGGCTGATCGGATGTATCCGTCCCGCAGCTTCCGGCCGGACCGGGAGAGTGATGTCGATCCGTTCCTTGGCGAGTTTTGCATCCAGCGCCGCATTCTGCAGGGCGGCTTTCGCCTCCTCAATCGCCTCGGTCACCGTGTTCTTCAACCGATTGAGCTGCGGGGCCACCTGCTGACGCTCGGCCGGGTCCATCTGGCCGAGACCGCGCATCATCAGGCTGACGCTGCCCTTCTTGCCAAGCGCGGAAATCCTGAGCGATTCCAGCGCCTCAAGATCCGTTATCGCGCCAATCTGGCCGAGCAATTCCTGTTCAAGCTTTTCAATATCCTGCATCATGTCTCGCAAATAAAAAAGGGGCCGCAAACTGGGCCCCCTTTTAATAAAGTGGTCTACGAAAATGTCTAGGTTTTCGAGGGCCCGGAGTATCAGGCGTTGGCGGCAGCTTTCTGGGCTGCTTCGACCAATGCCTTGAAGGCCTCAGGCTCGCGTACGGCAATATCGGCCAGAACCTTCCGGTCCAGATCGATGCCGGCCAGCTTGAGGCCGTGCATAAAGTTGCCGTAGGTCATGCCCTGCTCGCGCGAGGCGGCATTGATGCGCTGGATCCACAGGGCGCGGAAATTGCGCTTCTTGGTCCGGCGGTCGCGATAGGCATACTGACCGGCCTTTTCAACCGCCTGTACTGCCGTGCGGAAGGTGTTCTTGCGGCGGCCGTAGTAACCTTTGGCAGCCTTGATAACTTTTCTGTGGCGGGCGTGCGTGGTGACGCCGCGTTTGACACGTGCCATGGATCTCTCTCCTTAGCCGTAAGGCATAAATTTTTTGACGATACGCGCATCCTGATCGGCAAGGATCGTGGTGCCGCGCTGATTGCGGATCTGCTTGTTGGTCCGCTTGATCATCCCATGCTGCTTGCCAGCCTGGTTCGCCCGGACTTTCCCGGAGGCGGTGAGAGAGAAACGTTTTTTCACGCTGCTCTTGGTTTTCAACTTGGGCATTTCTGGCTTCCTTTAATTCTCAGCATTGAAGCGAATGAGCAGACTCGGCAGCCCCAATTGGCCGGAATGCTCAACGAAGCGAGGGTTATACAATCGCCTCGCGTTAAATTCAAGCCCCATCGACGGCTTTTTTACCGAGATGTCACAAACGCTTCTACCGGTCGTCCACAAGGCATCCCGGCGCGTCCCAATGCGCCCGACGCACCCAGAACGAGGCAAAATGATGAGCATGCACACAGGCCGAAACTCAAGACATATTATTGTCGCCATAACACTTCTGAGCCTGCTTAGCCTGATAATCCCGACCGCGCCTGCCCGATCGTCGGAGCGCTTTTCCTTTCTCGCCATTTCGGATGTGCCCTATTCTGCCGAGGAAAGCCGCACCCTCACCCAACGCGCCTATCCGGCCATCCGGGCGAGCACTCTGCCTTTTGCCCTCTTCCTTGGGGATTTCAAGGATGCAAAAAGCACCTGCACGGATGACCTGCTGACGGAACGCCGTGATCAGATCATGGGGCTGCATCCGGGACGGGTCTTCTATACGCCCGGCGACAATGACTGGACCGATTGCGACCGGCGCGCCATTCCTGAACCGATGTCGGAGCTTGACCGTCTTGATTTCCTGCGACGGCTGTTCTACGCCTCCCCGATGCCGCTGCCGCCGGAATGGCGCTTCTCACAGCAACCGCTTTTCCCAGAAAATATGCGCTGGCTTTACAATAATGTCCTCTTTGCGACGCTGCACCTGGTTTCAACCAACAACGGGCGGGAAGAGATTCTTCTCGATAATGTGGCGTTTGCCCTCACCCTCACGGAGGCTAGGGACGAAGCCAATCTGCTCTGGCTCGACGCGGCGTTCACGGAGGCCGGGAGAATCGACGCTGCCGCAATTGTCATTGCGACACAGGCCGACATAACCCAGCGCAAGTATCAGACGCCCTGCACCAGTAAAGAACGTCAGAAATGCGACGCCTTTGCCTCCATCAATCTGCGCTTGCGCTATCTCGCGGCGAGATATGCAAAGCCCGTTCTGCTGATCCATGGTGATACCAACCCCTATTGCCTCGATAACGGGTTCGGCGATATGGCGGCGCCGAAGCTCTGGCGTCTCAATTCCACCGGTGACTATTCCTTCGTCGATGCGGCAAAAATCACGGTCGACATCTCGAACAGGGCCGCCCCCTTTGCCGTCACGTCCCTGACTGAGAAAGTGGTGCCGCAATCTGAATGTAAATCTGGGGGTAAATAAAACCGGCCTGCAATCCCGTCTGGAGATTGCAGGCCCTGTGATTCTTTCGGGGAAATTGCCCGGCCGGTTATTTGACCGGCGCGATGACCATGGTCATCTGGCGGCCTTCCATTTTCGGATGCTGCTCGACCTTTGCCAGCTCTTCCGTTTCTTCACGAACCCTGTTCAGGAGCTTCATGCCAAGCTCCTGATGGGCCATCTCACGCCCACGGAACCGCATGGTCAGCTTCACCTTGTCGCCAGAGTCCAGAAATTTATGCACCGCCCGCATCTTGACCTCATAATCATGCTGGTCGATGTTGGGACGCATCTTGATTTCCTTGATTTCGATGGTCTTCTGCTTTTTGCGGGCCACCGCCGCTTTTTTCTGGGCCTCGAACCGGGCGCGTCCGAAATCCATCAGCTTGCAAACCGGCGTGTCCCCGGGGGAGACTTCCACCAGATCGAGGCCAGCTTCATCGGCCAGCCCCATGGCGGCCTGTATGGAAACCAGTCCAATATTATCGCCGTCCTCATTGATCAGACGAACGCTGGCGACATTGATATCCTCATTTGTGCGCGGCCCCTCCTTAGTGGGAACCGTATTTCTCTGTGGGCGAGCTATGTACTTTCTCCTTCAACAATTAATCCGTATCCCCTCCCGTCGGGAGAGTTTAACCATCATATTCTATATTTTTTAATGTTTTGTTGCCACAGCTTCTTTGCATTACCAGACAATTCATTGTCCAGGCACCTGCGCCTCAAGGGCGAGCGCGGCAATTGCCTCGTCAAGCGGCAGCACTTTCTGATGCTTGTCGCCAAGACGGCGGATCGAGATGGTTTTCTCCTCCGCCTCGCGTCTTCCGGCGACCAGCAAAACCGGTACCTTGGCCAGAGAATGCTCCCGAACCTTGTAGTTAATCTTCTCGTTACGAAGATCAAGGCTCGCCCGGAGGCCCTGCTTCTTCAGGGCCGCCAGCACCTCACGCGCATAATCGTCCGCATCATCGGTAATGGTGGCGACAACCACCTGCTCCGGCGCCAGCCACAGCGGAAAGCGTCCGGCAAACTCCTCGATCAGGATACCGATAAACCGCTCCATCGACCCAAAGATCGCACGATGCAGCATGACGGGACGATGCTTCGCGCCATCTTCGCCGATATAGTTGGCACCAAGCCGTTCGGGCAGCACAAAGTCCACCTGCAATGTCCCGCATTGCCAGTCGCGGCCGATGGCATCAGTCAGCACGAATTCCAGCTTCGGCCCGTAAAAAGCGCCTTCGCCGGGGTTCATGGTATAGGAAATGCCGGTCGCTTCAATCGCCTCGCGAAGGGCGCCTTCCGCCTTGTCCCAAATGCTGTCATCCCCGGCCCGCACTTCAGGACGGTCGGAGAATTTCACCTTCACCTTTTCAAAACCGAAATCCTTGTAAACCGCCAGCAGCAGTTCGCAAAAGGTTTCGGTTTCCGACATGATCTGCTCTTCGGTGCAGAAGATATGCGCATCGTCCTGCGTAAAGCCGCGCACCCGCATGATGCCATGCAGCGCGCCTGACGGCTCATAGCGATGGCAGGAACCGAACTCGGCCATGCGCAGCGGCAGATCGCGATAGCTGGTGATGCCCTGATTGAAAATCTGCACATGGCAGGGGCAGTTCATCGGCTTGAGAGCCAGGGTGCGTTCCTCGGATTCGGCGGTATACATATGCTCGCCGAATTTTTCCCAGTGACCAGACGCCTCCCATAGCTTGCGATCGACAAGCTGTGGCGTTTTCACTTCCTTGTAGCCTGCCTCTTCCAGCTTATGCCGGAGATAGCGTTCCAGCGTGCGATACAGCGTCCAGCCCTTTTCATGCCAGAACACCATGCCGACGGCCTCTTCCTGCATATGGAACAGGTCCATCTCCCGGCCAAGCTTGCGATGATCCCGCCGCTCCGCCTCTTCCAGCCGGTGAAGATAGGCTTTCAGTTCCTTCTCGCTGCGCCAGGCGGTGCCATAGATTCGCTGCAACATTTCATTGCGGGAATCACCGCGCCAGTAAGCGCCCGCCAGCTTCATCAGCTTGAAAGCATGACCCAGCTTCTTGGTGGACGGCAGATGCGGCCCCCGACAGAGATCCTGAAACGCGCCCTGACGATAGATGCCAATGGGTTGGCCTTCCGGAATGGCGTGAATAATTTCCGCCTTGTAATGCTCCCCGGCATTTTTGAAAAACTCGACCGCCTCGCTGCGCGTCCATTCCTCACGAACGATATCTTCGTCACGATCAACGATTTCATGCATCCGCTTCTCGATCTTTTCCAGATCATCCGGGGTAAACGGATCCTTGCGGGAAAAATCGTAATAAAAGCCATCTTCAATGGCCGGTCCGATCGTCACCTGCGTATCGGGGTAAAGCTCCTTCACCGCCTCCGCCATCACATGGGCAGCGTCATGACGCAGCAGTTCCAGCACCTCGTTATCTTCTTCGCGGGCGGTGACAATCTCGACATTTGTGTCCTGATTGAGGATCGTTTTCAGATCCTTCATTTCACCATCAATACGAAGGGCGAGCGCTGCCTTGGCGAGCCCCGGTCCGATATCCTGCGCCAACTCTGCGCCTGAAACCGGACGGTCAAAAACCCGTTTGCTTCCGTCTGGAAGCGTAATTTCCACTTGTCCGTTTACCATTGATTTTCCATCCATTCCCTGACCGGTCCCGAACAACACCCTGTCCTGGATCGACGATCATGCCGGGACTTTAGAAAACTGGCGGGTCATGTCAAGCAATAGACGGCACCACTCCCTATTTAGTGCCGTATTTCTAGCCAGAGACCTACTGCCGGAGGACATCCTGATACAACGCGAGAGTAGCATTGCACATGTGATCAACGGAAAAGCGGGTCATCACATGTTCCCGCGCCCGGAGAGCAACGGCTTCCCGCGTCTCGGTTGGCAGCGCAATCGCTTCGCCAAGGGCCGCCGCCATGGCATCCACATCGCCGACGGGCACCAGCCAGCCGGTTTCCCCGTCGATAACCGTTTCCATGGACCCACCATGAGCCGTCGCAATCACCGGCCGCCCCATGGCCTGCGCCTCGACCGCCACCCGGCCAAACCCTTCCGGCACGGTCGTTGCGGACACCACGACATCGGACAGCATCAGGGCGACCGCCATATCCTCGCAATGTCCCTTGATCTGCACGCGCCCCTCCAGCCCTTCCGCCTTGACGAGGGTGTTCAGCTCCTCGCAATAGGCTTCGCGGCCTTCGGTGCTGCCGACAAGAAGAGCGACAAAATCCCGATCCCTGATCCGCCCCAGCGCCTTGATAAAGGTGGTATGTCCCTTCAGCCGCGTGAGACGGCCCGGCAACATGATTACCGGCACCCCGTCCGGAAGGTCCCAGGAGCGCGCCATGTCGATGATCCGTTCGGCATGAACGGCAGCGGGGTTGAATTTCCGGCAATCCACGCCACGCGGTATGGTGACAATTTTCTCGGGCGTCACCTCGTAATTTTGACGGATATGTGCGGCGATGAAGTCGGAGATAGCGATAACCCGTTCCCCCTTCACCATGATGGCGTTATAGGCATTCTTGAAACGGCCACCGCGGGTGTAGGCCGCATGGAAGGTGGTGACGAAATGCACGCCGGTCCGCCGCGCCGCGAAATAACCGCTCCAGGCGGGGGCGCGGCTGCGCGCATGAACGATATCCACATTATGCTCGCGTATGATGGCGGCAATGCGCCTGACGTTGCGCCACATCTCCAGCGGATTCTTGCTATCGACCGGCAGCAGGATATGCCGAACCCCCATGCGTTTCAGTTCATGCGTCATGACGCCACCGGAGGAGACAACGATGGGCAGCCACCCGTTTTCCTTCAGCGCCGACGCCATTTCAATGGTGCCGCGCTCCACCCCACCGCCATGCAAACTTGGCAGGATTTGCAAAACTGTCGGAAGACGCCTTTCGTCAATGGCCGAAGGAGTGCTATGTTCAGGATCAAATTCGCTCATCAACGATATCTTTAACAGTCACTGTTACAAAAATGGCAGCACCAGACACACCTAGTATGCTTCCCCGGCCCGACGGTCAATCCCTTGCCTACCATCACACGGCCGGTTTCTCTCCCGGTGTGCTTTTCTGCCCCGGTTTCATGTCCGATATGGAGGGGACCAAGGCGCTCGCTCTCGAAAAGGCGATGACCGCCCTGCATAGAGGCTACACGCGATTTGACTATATGGGGCATGGGCTGTCGACCGGCAGCTTTATTGACGGGACCATCAGCCGCTGGACCGATGATGCGCTCGCCATACTCGATGAGTGCACAGCAGGGCCACAGATTATTGTCGGCTCGTCCATGGGGGGATGGATCGGACTGCGTATGGCGCTGTTGCGCCCGGAAAGGATCGCCGGTTTTGTCGGCATTGCCGCCGCGCCAGATTTCACTACCCGCATGTGGGAAGATATGCCGCCGGAAGGAAAAGCGGACATTCAGAACAAGGGATACTGGGAACAACCGTCGGAATATTCGGAGGAGCCTTATATCATTACCCGCAAGCTGCTTGATGACGGTCCGCGTAATTTTATGCTGAATGGTCCGATAGATGTGAACTGCCCCGTCCATCTGATGCAGGGGATGCAGGATGACAGTGTGCCATGGAAAACCGCGCTGGACATACAAGCGGCGCTGATCAGTGAGGACGTGACCGTCTCGTTGATCAAAAACGGGGATCACCGACTGTCCACCTCTGATAATATCACCAGCCTGATTCTGGCAACGGAACGCCTTTGTAGCCTCGCGCAGTAAAAAACACGGCTATTGCCGTAAAAGAGTCATAATCATCTTTCATCATGATAATGAAATGGTCCGCGAAATTCTTGCGAAGACCGCCTGAAATAATCGGTTGTCAGGCCATCAAACGATCCCTGTGAGCGAGGATATGTTTAGCTCAAGAAAGAGTGATCAAGATCACTGGAAATGAGCAAAAAAAACACCAGATAAAGGGTGTAGTTTGATACAGACGCTATCATTTCTTTTGCTGATCCGTGGGAAAGTCCCCCTCTCCCATTGAAAGGCAATACGAAGCCGGATCGATCCCCCCTCTCGATCCGGCTTTTTTTGTCTATGTACCGTCGGGCGGGGCCTGCATCCAGCGGACGATCCGGATGGCCGGGAAAACCCAGACAATTCCGGCAAGCGGATAGAAGATCAGCTCCGCAAGCTTGCTATCGGGCAAATACTGTACGGCAACAAAGACGCAACCGGCGCAATAAAGGGTCAGCATCACCAGCAGGGCGAGAAGTCCGAAAATTTTTCGAGTGGGCATTGTCATCCAGAAATATTACACTTGTGATAAGCAGATATGTTAACCTTAAAGGTCGCCGGTTTACAGGGAAACGGCGGCAAATGCCATACTTTTGACAAAAAACCAACGCATGCCGGACACTATCTTATGGCCAAATCCGGCATATTTAGAATGAGTAGGATTGTGAAAATATGTTTCAAAAGAAACCGAAATTGACGGACACACCCGACAGCAACAAGGAAGCTCAATCTAATCCTGAACAGAAACTTGAAAGCAGGGTAAAACCGATGACGACTACTGGCGGAACAAGAAGCTTTGGTATTGATAACAACTTGCGCTCAAAACCTGCGCCTTATGGCATGGCGGCAGATGAAAAGAAAGAAGGCAGCAAGCTCCATGTCGGCGCGGATATCCATCTGAAAGGCGAAATCACTTCCTGCGACCGTCTGATTGTAGAAGGCAAGGTGGAAGCCTCGATGACCAGCAAGGAAATCGAGATTAGCCAGAGCGGCGTGTTCAACGGCACGGTCGACATTGACACGGCTGATATTTCCGGCCAGTTCGAAGGCACCATGAAAGCCCGCAAGCGCCTCGTCGTCCGCAAGACCGGACGGGTCAGTGGCGACATCAGCTATGGCGAGATTGAAATCGAGCCAGGCGGAGAAATCGGCGGTTCCCTCAAGAAAATCGCCGGTGAGCAGGGCAGCCTGCTGAACGACATTGAAAAGGACAAGCCCAAGGAAAAGGACAGCGCCAGCGAAGACAAGGAAACGGCGTAGTCCGGCCGATCTTCGCCTTTCCGCGCAGAATAAATTTTCTGCGACGGAATCCGTATCCCCGCCCGTATAATTGTCAGTTATGGCGAGTGGCGGGTTGATCTTCCATGGAACCATCGGGTGATGATGCATAGTCTGGGCGATATCGAGAAAGATGCTGAGCTTATGCAGGCCGTCGCCGGAGGGAACGCCTCTGCAAGCCGGGTTGTCGTGGATCTGTACCTGAACGGCGCATACCGGCTCGCACTGCGCATTCTCGGAGATGCCAGCCTGGCCGAAGATATGGCGCAGGAAGCTTTCATCCGGCTCTGGAAACAGGCCCCGAAATGGCAACCGAAGGCCCAGATCCGAACTTGGCTTCATCGCGTCACGCATAACCTGTGTATTGATTATTTGCGAAAGCAGAAACGTTACAGCGATGATGAGGTTCCCGAAATGGCTGATCCTGCGCCGAACGCCCTGGAGTTGAAAGCACAGAGGCAGCTTGGCGACAAAGTCACCGAAGCCCTACAGAAACTTCCGGCCCGTCAGCGCATCGCTATTTCATTGGTGCATTTCGAGGAATGTGGAAATATGGAAGCGGCGGCGATCATGGATATATCGGTAGAGGCCCTCGAATCCCTTCTCGCCAGAGGTCGGAGGAAACTCAAAGAGCTGCTATTACCGGCGCGCCGGATGCTGGATGGAGTTGAAGGATGAAAGAAAAGCTGACTGCGGAGCTTGAGCGTTTCAAGGAGATTGTCGAGACTTATGGCGCCCGGGAAGAGGCATGGCCTGCGGATGACCTGCCGATGATGCAGCGTCTGCTCGACACGTCCGATGTTGCGCGCAGCCTGCTCCGGCAGGAAGCGAAGTTCGATTTACTGCTGCAACAGGAATCCCGCGTCCCTCCGGCTTCCGCCGCCCTGCTGGGTCGGGTCCTGACAAGCGCCGAAGAGATCAATCAGGGGTCCTTCCTCAAAAGCCTGTGGCCATTCGGCGCCCTGTGGCAGCCCGCCGCCGGAATGGTTATGGCCGCCTGCATCGGCATTTTCCTCGGCTTCGCGAGCCCCGATATTATCACCGGCACGGACGAGGACACCCTCAACACTCTCGTCTTCAGCAGCACGAGCCTGATGGATCTGGAAAACGACTATGAGAATCTCTAGGAACAAAATACTCTCCCTGGCGCTGATCGTGTCGCTGGCCGTCAATCTTGTCATCGGCGGCTTCATCATTACCCAATGGGTCGGCCACGGCGGAGACCGGCGTCATGGGGACAGGATGCATTTTGACCGCCGCGCCGCCATCACTGTTCTGAGTGACCCGGAAAAGGAACTTCTTGACGAATTCTGGAAGGAACGGCGACAAAATCTACGTCCCTATTTCCGTGAGTTTCGCGAAAACCGTCAGAAGCTGGCGGAATTATTCACGGCAGAAACACTTGATATCCCGGCGATCAATAAGGTTTACGCGGATATGATCGCCAAGCAGATGCAGATTGAAACTTTCCTGCAAACTTCCATGCTGGAAATGGCAAAGACTCTCCCCGAAAACAAGCGGGCCGCTTTTTTCAAGGAAGGCTTCACCGCTGAGCGGAAAAAATCGAAGCCGCCGAGAGAGAGCAGCAATGACTGACCGGCGGCAATTCGCCCCTGCCGTGGAGCGAAACCGTGAGCCTATTCTGAGGGTGCTGAAAGACTGGCTCCCGCAACAGGGAACCGTGCTGGAGGTTGCCAGCGGCAGCGGCGAACATGCCATATATTTCGCGCCGCGGCTGACGCCTCTTCTCTGGCAGCCCAGCAATTATGAACAGGAACAGATTGACAGCGTCAGCGACTGGATAGCCCATGCCCCTGCTGATAACCTTCTCCCGCCTCTCCGGCTTGACGTGACAGAAGCGCAGTGGCCCGTGGAGGAGGAAGCATATGAAAGCAGGCCAGTCACAGCCATTTTCAATGCCAATATGATCCATATTTCCCCTTGGGCAACGACAGCGGGGCTGATGGCCGGGGCCGGACGTATTTTACCCGCAGGCGGACGGCTGATCCTTTATGGCCCGTTTATGATCGATGGGGAACATACGGCCGACAGCAACAGGGAGTTTGACCACTGGCTGAAAGCACGGGATGCGGGCTATGGGGTGCGCGACATGCGCGATGTCATCACAGAGGCCCGCAAGAATGGCTTGCAGCATCTTGTTGCCCGCCCAATGCCCGCCAATAATTTCATGCATCTGTTTGAAATGACCTGACAGGCGCGCTGATGCGTAGATTTCTGTCCCGCCCCAATAATGACACAGCAAAAAGGGCCGCTCCCCTCAGGAAGCGGCCCTTTTCTTTTAAATCGGATCAGTGGTGGCTTAGAAGCCCATGCCACCCATACCGCCCATGCCGCCCATATCAGGCATTGCCGGAGCGCCATTGTCCTTCGCCGGAAGATCGGCGATCATGGCTTCAGTGGTGATCAACAGACCGGCGATAGAAGCGGCATCTTCCAGCGCCGCGCGCACAACCTTGGCCGGGTCAATAACACCTGCAGCCGGCATGTCACCATACTCGCCTGTCTGGGCATTGAAACCGTAAGTCGTGCTCTTCTGTTCCAGCAGCTTGCCGACAACAACAGCCCCGTCGGAACCGGCGTTTTCAGCAATCTGGCGGCACGGTGCCTGCAGGGCGCGACGCACGATCTTGATGCCGACATTCTGGTCCTCGTTTGCACCACTCAGACCATCAAGGGCGCGGGAAGCATACAGCAGGGCAACGCCACCACCGGCAACAATGCCTTCCTCAACAGCCGCGCGGGTTGCGTGAAGCGCATCATCAACGCGGTCCTTGCGCTCCTTCACTTCAACTTCCGTTGCCCCGCCAACCTTGATCACGGCAACACCGCCAGCGAGCTTGGCCAGACGTTCCTGGAGCTTTTCACGGTCATAATCGGAGCTGGTTTCCTCAACCTGCTTGCGGATCTGGTTGCAACGGCCTTCGATATCGGCCTTTTCACCGGCGCCATCAATGATCGTGGTTTCTTCCTTGGAGATGGAAACCGATTTCGCCGTACCGAGCATCTCAAGACCGACGCTTTCAAGCTTGATGCCGAGTTCTTCGGAGATAACCTGACCACCGGTCAGGATTGCGATGTCTTCCAGCATTGCCTTGCGGCGATCACCGAAGCCCGGAGCCTTGACAGCCGCAACCTTGAGGCCGCCGCGCAGCTTGTTGACCACGAGTGTTGCCAGGGCTTCGCCTTCAATGTCTTCCGCAATGATGAGAAGCGGCTTGCCGGACTGAACAACGGCTTCAAGAAGCGGCAGCATCGGCTGCAGATTGGTCAGTTTCTTTTCGTGCAGCAGGATGAGGGGATTGTCGAGATCGGCAACCATCTTTTCTGCGTTGGTCACGAAGTAGGGGGAGAGGTAGCCGCGGTCGAACTGCATGCCTTCCACAACATCAAGTTCAGTCGCAAGGCCCTTGGCTTCTTCAACCGTGATCACACCTTCATTGCCGACGCGCTGCATGGCTTCGGAAATGATGCTGCCAATTTCGGATTCGCCATTGGCGGAAATGGTGCCAACCTGGGCAATTTCATCCTGGCTGGAGACCGGCTTGGACATGTCCTTGATGGAACCGACAGCCTTGGCGACTGCCAGATCAATACCGCGCTTCAGATCCATCGGGTTCATGGCGGCGGCAACGGCCTTCAGGCCTTCCTGGATGATGGACTGGGCGAGAACCGTCGCCGTCGTCGTGCCGTCACCGGCAACATCGTTGGTCTTGGAAGCAACTTCCTTGACCATCTGTGCGCCCATATTTTCAAACTTATCTTCAAGCTCGATTTCCTTGGCAACGCTGACACCGTCTTTGGTGATGCGCGGGGCGCCGAAGGATTTGTCGATCACAACATTACGGCCTTTCGGGCCAAGGGTCACTTTCACGGCGTCTGCCAGCGTATTCACGCCTTTCAGCATGCGGCGACGAGCGTCTGTGCTAAATTTGACTTCTTTTGCCATTTCTATCTTCCTCAATCACAATTGTGCGGATTAGGCCAGAATGCCCATGATGTCTGATTCTTTCATGATCAGGAGATCTTCCCCATCGACCTTGATTTCAGTGCCGGACCATTTGCCAAAGACAACTTTGTCGCCGACTTTTACATCAAGCGGACGAATGCTGCCATTTTCGGCGATGGAACCCGTGCCAACGGCAAGAACATTGCCCTGAGAGGGTTTTTCCTGTGCACTGTCAACGAGGATAATCCCGCCAGCCGTCTTTTCTTCGGCTTCAACGCGCTTGACCAATACGCGATCATGCAATGGACGAAAATTCATAAATGTCTCCCTCATCCTAAGGTTTATATCGTCATTTGAGATTTATTAGCACTCATCCACATAGAGTGCTAACAATTGCAGCAAGGATGTAGTCAAAAGCCGTCCCGCTGTCAAGGGAGGAGTAAAGAATCTGCAGCAGCATCAGCAGATCACAGGGATTTCCGCATATCCCGGCAGAATATTGCCAATTTTCTTGGCCCCACCCGTATTTTCCATTAGATAGAGCCTCGACATGGCTGCACGTAAGATCAATGCGTCGCCTGTACAAGTGATGAAATGAATATGGCCCGGATAATTCAGTGACAAATTCCCTTCTTTCCCAGCTCAGCCATACGGTCGGCCAGGCCTTTGCCGCCATTGGCCTTGACCCGTCATTTGGCAAAACATTCACTTCGCAACGTCGTGACCTGGGACAGTTCCAGTGCAATGGCGCGCTCGCCGCCGCCAAGCAGGCCGGTCGCAACCCGCGAGAAATTGGCGCCGAGGCGATTGCAGAGCTGGAAAAAACAGACCTTTTCGCCGATCTGACCCTCGCCGGACCCGGATTCATCAATCTGAAGCTGTCCGATGATTTTCTGATCGGCCATATCAGCGATATCGCGGCGGATGCCTGGTTCGGCGCCCGCAGCGGCCATACCCCGCAGAAAGTCATTCTTGATTACGGCGGGCCGAATGTCGCCAAGGCCATGCATGTAGGACATTTGCGCGCCACCATCATCGGGGAGAGCCTCCGCCGCCTGCGCGTCTTTCTGGGCGATGAGGTCATCAGCGATGTACATTTCGGTGACTGGGGCCTGCCGATGGGCCTGCTGATCAAGGAGATCGAGCGCCGCCAGCCGGACCTGCCCTATTTCGACAAGGATTATACTGGCCCCTACCCTGCGGCATCGCCGGTGACCGTTGAAGAACTGCAGGAATTGTATCCCGCCGCCTCCAGCCGCAGCAAGGAAGACCCCGCTTTTCTGGAGGCGGCCCGCTCCGCCACTTTTGAATTGCAACAGGGACGTGCAGGATATCGCGCGCTCTGGCAGCATATGCGCGATGTCTCCATTGAGGAAACCCGCACCGACTTTGATCTCCTCGGCGCCCATTTCACTGAATGGAAGGGTGAGGCCGATACGAATGAGCATATCCCGCTCATGCTCGCCCGGTTGAAAGAGGCAGGCTATTCCGAGATTTCCGATGGCGCCGTTGTTGTCCGTGTTTCCGAGGAAAGCGACAAGAAGGAAATGCCGCCGCTGATCCTTGAGAAATCCGATGGCGCGGTGATGTATGGCACCACCGATCTTGCCACCATAGAGATGCGCAGTATGGAGCATGAACCGGACAGCATTCTCTATGTTGTCGATGCCCGCCAGAGCCTGCATTTCGAGCAGGTCTTCCGCGCCGCCCGCAAATGTCACAGCCTGAAGCCGGAATGTCACCTGGAACATATCGGCTTCGGCACTGTGAACGGCAAGGATGGCAAGCCCCTGAAAACCCGCGACGGCGGCGTTGTCCGCCTCAGAAGCCTGATTGAGGATGCCATTGGCGAGGCCCGCAAGGTTGTCAAGGAAACAGCCGGCATGTCAGAGCGGTTCGATGCGGATGAACTTGCGAATATCTCCACCAAGGTCGGGATCGCCGCGATCAAATACGCCGATCTCTCCAACCAGCGAATGTCCAACTATATCTTCGATCTGGAGCGCTTCACAAAGTTCGAAGGGCGCACCGGTCCTTATCAGATGTATGCCGCCGTCCGCATCAAGTCCATGCTGCGCAAGGCAACGGAACAGGGGTTGACGGAAGGACGGCTTCTCGCCGGAATGGAGGCGGAGCGAAACCTCATGCTGGCTCTCGCCTCCCTGCCCGAGGCCATTACGGCGGCGGCCGAAAAGAATGCACCCAACATCCTATGCGATCATGTCTACGCCCTCAGCCAGGAATTCAACGCCTTCTATCATGAATGTCCCGTTCTCGGCGAGGCGGAGGCGGATACCCGCGCCTCCCGTCTCCGCTTATGCGCCATTACCCTGCGCCAGATGGAACAGGTTCTCGGCATTCTCGGGATCGATGTTCCCGAACGGATGTAAAGAATTTTAAAGAGTTTTCATCTATCTTTTCGGTCAAAACGCAAAACTATTCAGAACAAAGGAATCAAGACGTGCCAGAGGAAGTCAAAAAACTGAAGCCGGGTGTCGTAACAGGAAGCGACTATCTGACCCTCGTGAAAAACTGCAAGGCGCGGGGCTTTGCCCTGCCCGCCATTAATGTGACCAGCACGAATACGCTGAACGCCGCCCTTGAAGGCGCCATGAACAGCAAATCCGACATCATCATTCAGCTATCCAATGGCGGCGCGCAGTTCTTTGCTGGCAAGGGCATCAAGGATGTGGAGAAGGCTCGCGTTCTCGGCGCCATTTCCGCGGCCCGCCACGCCCATACGGTGGCCAAGGCATATGGCATCTGCGTCGTGCTGCATACCGATCACGCCGACAAGAAGCTGATCCCTTGGGTTGAAAGTCTGATCGAGGCAAGCGAAACAGAATATGAAGTGACCGGAAAGCCCTTGTTCAGCTCTCACATGCTGGATCTTTCCGAGGAACCGATTGACGAAAATCTGGCGGAATGTGAACGCGTGTTGAAACGTCTCGCCAAAATTGACATGAGCCTTGAAATCGAGCTTGGCGTAACCGGCGGCGAAGAAGACGGCGTCGGCAGCGATATTGACCAGATAGATAACAGCAAGCTCTACACACAGCCGTCGGAAGTTCTGCAAGCCTACGAAAAACTCTCCCCCATTGGGCATTTTTCCGTCGCCGCCGCCTTTGGCAATGTCCATGGCGTCTATAAACCCGGCAATGTCCAGCTTCGCCCGGAAATCCTGAAGGCATCGCAGCAACATATCCAGAGTGTCTATGATACCAGCGATCGGCCGCTTGATTTCGTCTTTCATGGCGGCTCCGGCTCCAGCCCAGAAGAAATTGCCGAAGCCGTCGGCTATGGCGTCTTCAAGATGAATGTGGACACTGACACCCAATTTGCCTTTTCCAAGCCTGTCGGCGCCTATGTGGAGGCGCATCCGAAGGCCTTCAAATATCAGATTGATCCCGAGGATGGCACACCGTTCAAGAAACATTACGATCCCCGGGCATGGCTACGCGACTGCGAAAAATCCATGGCGGAGCGCGTTCAACAAGCCTGTGCGGAACTCGGCGCAACGGGAAAATCGATCGCTGAGTCGTAAATCGTCACCGCTGACCCCGCCAAATGAGGCCGCGACCGTTTCGCGGCCTTTTTTGTCACCTTGATTATAGTAGGCATGACAACTATAATCTTCCCATGTTAAGCAAACAGGACAACACGCTGGGCACGCTGGTACATGAAGTTGCGCATCTTTTGCGGACCATTATAGACCGGAGGGTAGAACCTTATAATCTGACGCGGGCAAAATGGCTGGCGCTGGGTGTGCTTGACCGGCGTGAGGGAATTTCCCAGACGGAGCTTGCGGACTATCTGGAGCTGGATAAATCCACCATCGGGCGGTTGATCGACCGGCTGGTGCAACGCGGCTTTGTCGAGCGACGGAGGGATCCGGCAGACCGCCGGGCCTATCGCATCTTCTTCACTGAATACGCCCATCCCATCCTGACCGAGCTTGAGGCAGTTGCCGACGGCGTGCGGGAAGAGGCGCTGCACGGGATTGCCATGGAAGATCGGGAACGGCTTATTGCCCTTCTCGGTCAGGTGAAGAAAAACCTGCTGGAAGCGCGCCAGAATATAGACCCGAAATAAATGACCGGCCCCCAGCAAATGCCTATCAATGTGTCCTCTGGCGCCGCGACATGGCATCTCTTCATTCCCAAGCTCTATACATTGTTGCGTCATGGCTATGGTTGGGGCGATTTCCGCCATGACGCCCTTGCCGGGCTGACGGTTGCCATCGTTGCACTGCCGCTTGCCATGGCACTCGCCATCGCATCGGGCACGACACCGGACAAGGGGCTGATAACCGCTATTGTGGCCGGATTTCTTATCTCCGCCCTCGGCGGCAGCCGTTTTCAGATCGGCGGCCCCACCGGTGCCTTCGTCGTCGTCGTCTTCGATGTGATCCGAACGCATGGATATGACGGACTCGTCATTGCGACAATTATGGCCGGTCTCATGCTGGTGGTTGCCGGGTATCTCCGCCTTGGCACCTTCATCAAATATATCCCCCAGCCTGTCATCACCGGCTTTACAGCCGGAATTGCGGTGATCATCTTTTCAAGCCAGATAAACGCCTTTTTCGGCTTCGGCATTGACAATCTGCCCGCCGAGGTTTTTGGCCAGTGGGCAACATATCTGGGCTCACTCGGTCACATGGATATCATGACCCTTGGCCTGGCGGCGGGAACACTCGCCCTGATTATCGCCTTGCGGCTTTACGCCCCGAAGGCGCCGGGGTTCCTGATTGCCCTGATTGCGGGAGCGGGGATCACGACAGCTCTCAGCCTTCCCGTCGCAACAATCGGATCGCAATTCGGCACTCTGCCAAGCTTCCTGCCCGCGCCAACCCTGCCAGATTTTGACTGGCGGGAGCTTCCTGCCCTACTTCCAAGCGCCTTGACCATCGCTTTTCTTGCCGGTGTGGAATCGCTCCTTTCCGCTGTTGTCGCCGATGGCATGACGGGACGACGGCACCGATCCAACTGCGAGCTGGTTGCACAAGGTATTGCCAATATGGCGTCAGGCCTATTTGGCGGGATGCCCGCTACGGGTGCCATAGCCCGCACGGCGACCAACATAAAATCCGGCGCCCGCACCCCCGTTTCCGGCATGCTGCACGCTGTTTTTCTGCTGCTGATCATGTTGCTGTTCGCTCCGCTTGCGGCCTATGTCCCGCTTGCTTGCCTTGCCGCCGTGCTGGTCATTGTCGCCTGGAATATGAGCGAGGTGGATAGATTCCGGAGCCTGATGCGCGCCTCCATCGGGGAAAGAGTGATCCTGCTGACAACATTCCTGCTGACCATCCTCGTCGATCTTACCCTCGCGATCGAGGTTGGCGTTGTCATGGCCGCCCTTTTTTTTATGCACCGCATGGCGAACGCCGTTGAGATCGCAACGGACATCCCCCTTCTGCAGGAGGATCAGGACGACATGACCGGTGCGGAAACGGAAAAATACGTTCCCGGACATGGTCTGCCGCGCGGGATTGAAACCTATGAGATTTCCGGGCCGTTCTTTTTCGGCACCGTCTCGCTGCTTGCCGATGTCCTGGAACGCATTGACGCAAAGACAGATGTCATCATTATCCGCATGGGCAGGGTGCCTATGATGGATGCTACCGGCGCGACGGCACTCGATGATTTTATTGCCCGCAGCCACGCCAAGGGTCGGCTTATCATTCTGTCCGAGGCGGCGCCCGGTCTTCTCAGCCAGCTTGAACGGATGCAGGAAGGAGATGGGCGGGGCAAGTATCTGGTGACCCCCACTTTCGATGAAGCGCGCGAAATGGCAATCCGTAATTATGACGGACAAGACCCGCCGGGCCGCTAATAGGCGAGCGCGCAGCCGTCCTTGCGGGATTCCGAACCTGCGGACAGGACGCCCGTTTCCGGATCCATCGCAATGATCTGCCCGCCACCAAGCGGCATGGCCGTATCCGCCAGCTTGTAGCCCATCGCGGCAAGTTCGGCCCGTACGGATGGGGAAATGCCCTGCTCCACCTCCAAAACACCTGCATTATAGAAGGCGCGCGGGCAGTCAATCGCCTCCTGCACATCCATGCCATAATTCCAGATATTCGTCAGAACATGGGCATGGCCGACCGGCTGATATCCGCCCCCCATGACCCCATAGGACATGGCCGCCTTGCCGTCTTTCGTCACCATGCCCGGAATGATCGTATGCAGGGGGCGTTTGCCGGGTGCGACACAGTTTGGATGATCCGGATCGATGACAAATCCGAAACCGCGGTTCTGGAAAATCACGCCGGTGTTCGGGCAGGCAATGCCGGAGCCGAACCCCTGATACAGCGAATTGATGAAGGAGACCGCATTGCGGTCCTTGTCAACGACGGTCAGGTAAATCGTATCGCGATGGCTTTCGAGGGCATTGGCGCCCGTCGGATCCCCGGCCTTGCCCTTCTCGATAAATCCGCACAGATGATCGGCAAATTTATCAGAAAGCAGCATCTCGACCGGCACATCGGCCTGCTCCGGGTCGGCCACGTATTTATTGCGTGCAAGATAGGCGAGGCGGGCCGCCTCCGCTTCCAGATGCAGCCGCATCGACCCGTTCGGGTCGAGCCCGTCCAGCCCGAGCCGGCTCAGGATATTGAGCATTATCAGCGCCGTGATGCCCTGACCGTTCGGCGGTATCTGGTGCACGCGGTGGTCTGCATAATCCGCATGGATCGGCGTCACATAATTCGCGCTGGTCGCGGCGAAATCCTTCGCTTCATGCAATCCTCCGGCGGCGCGCAGGCTCTCAACCATCTGTTCGGCAAGAGGCCCTTCATAGAACGCAGCGCGGCCAGTTTTCGCAATCGCCTTCAAGGTTGCCGCAAGCTCTGGCAGACGCCAGACACTGCCCGCTTTCGGCGCCTTCCCGTCTTTAAGGAACAGCTTGCTGGCCGTCTCATTCTTCTGAAGCTTGGCAACGCCCATTTCCCAATCCACAGACGTGCGCTGCGTAACGGGGAAACCATTCTCGGCATAGTCGATAGCCGGCGCCAGAATATCGGCGAAATCCATCCGGCCATATGTTTCATGCAGCCTTGTCCAGGCATCAATGGCACCGGGGATGGTCACGGAATGAACGCTTGTCGGGAGCATCTTGTCAAAGCCCTGCGCCCTCAGATAGTCAGCCGTCAGCGCCATGGGCGCCCGGCCTGACCCGTTCAGCCCCTCGACCGCCCCTTCTCCATTGCGGGCGACAAGTGCGAAGCAATCGCCGCCAATCCCTGTCTGCATCGGATCGACAACACATTGCACAGCGCAGGCCGCAATGGCCGCATCCATGGCATTCCCCCCCGCCTTCAGAATGCCGAGACCCGCCTGAGAAGCATGCACATTGGATGTAGCGATGGCGCCATTCAATCCATATGTGACAGAGCGACCAGCCTGATAAAAATTACGCAAGGGACACCTTCTTCCTTATCGTTATCGTTGTATGTGCGCCAGACTACGCTATCTTTGCAGGATGTGCAAAATTACTGTCGAGAAATACGTCTCCGGCCATCCAGATTTCCTACCAGAGGCGGACGATCACATATTTCGTAAAGGCATCATCCACCTGCATCTGGCTTGCGGCACGCCACGCGGCGAGGGCTTCCTGGTAGGTATTGAAAAAGCCCCGTACATCCATCCCCTTGAGGTTGGTAAAATCCTTGCCCCGTGTATCGGCGACCTTGCCCCCGAATACAACGAACAGTTCCTTATCTGTCTTTGAGATTGTTTCAGCCATTGGGTTCCTCACAATCAAGTCGCTAATCACGGCACGGCCTGCCGTTAAATTCAATGTTATTCCCACTCATCGCGCGCCGCCGACAGTCCAAATGACACCACGGCAAGCGACAGCAGCACCAGATAGATATTGATGTCTTCCATGCCCGTATTGACCGACAGCCAGCGGACCGCATATTGCGACGCAACCAGACAGGCAACGGACAGCAGCAGATATACGGCAAGCAGAACGGAAGAGAACAGCCGGACAAGACCGACAAGTAATATAACTCCGATCAGGGCGAGCTGAACATTCTGCGGAAACCGCCCATAATCCAGCATCAGCAGGATTGACAGCGCCACCATGACCATCAGCAGGATAACCCAGTAAAACCGCATGAAAAAATTAGCGAAAAGCCCCGCCACAGCACCCAGTGTAAAAGCGGCGAGACCAATCGACATCGCAAAATGCCGCGCCAGGGTGAAATGCGCCTCAACCGCGCTATAACCGGCATATTTGAAGCCGCCCAGCAGCGCCATCGCGCCCATGGCAATAGCCCCAAACGCCCAGAACAGGCTGGCGGGAAAAAAGGCCTGACGCGCCAGATTGAGAGAGATCAGGCAGCAGACAAATAGAATTGCTTCAAACGCGACGACCAGATTCATCGCGGAAGTATGGCCTGCTTGTCATCTTTTGTCTACTGATCCGGTCGCTTAGCCTTTGAATGAAATCCCATCTCATGCTATCCGGTCAACTATATCCGAGAGGACAGGAGCGCGCCGATATCATCCCCACCTGAAAAAACTGTGAGATCCCTGCCGATTGCGACCGTCCTTGCGGTCACTTTCGGAACGCTTGTCGTGATCACTGTTGTTATCGTCCTGGGAATCACCCTGGTTTCCGGAATAACAAACACGCGCGATCTGCTGATCGACAAAGCCGGGACGGCCATGGAAGCGGCAGAAAACGACCTGCGTGACCTGCTCAATCCCGCCGCCTTTCAGGCCCGCTACATGGCCGAGCTGATCCGCGACGGTAAACTCGATACCGATAATTCCAAACAGCTCTCCGACTTCCTGCTTGGCGCCGTGGCCGGCACGCCGCAAATCACCTCTCTTACCTATGTGACGTCGAGTTTTCAGGTAACGGCCGCAAGTCGGGAAACCCACAGCATCATCACCATGGATGAAAGCAACGACCCTGTCGCCGTTTCGGCTATCGGAGAGCTTGCGCAAAATGCAGAAGGAAGCTGGGGGCCGCTGGTCTATGTGCCGACGCTCGACAACACAGTGCTCAATTTTCGTCAGCCCGTCGTCCGGGACGGATCGTTTCTCGGTGCGATCATCGCCACCATTGCCATCTCCTCGGTCAATACCCGCATGGCGACAGCCCCCGTCCTAGCCGACGGGAAGCGCTTTATTCTTTATGGACTTGACCGGGTATTAACGCAACAGGGAGAAATGGAAAAACCCACGAGCCTCAGTACAGAAAATGTTGTGCCGAAACTGGAGGATATTGACGACCCGGTGCTTAAGAATATCTGGTCCGGCGACATCCGCAAATTCGATATTTTGAGCAAACAGGACAAATTCAACAGCCTGCATCTTGATCAGGACGGCAAGCAATATATCTTCATTTACCGGCATCTGGATGGATATGCAGACCGGCCCTTCACCGTCGGGTACTGGATTCTCAATGATGATATTTCGGCTGAGTTCAAACGGCTTTTCCTGGCCGGTATCGCCGGGCTCGCCATTATGCTGCTCAGCGCCTTTTTCGCCATTATGATGGGACGGCGGATATCGAAGCCGATCCTGGCCTTGTCGGAAGCTTCCCGGCAGATATCCAAGCTTGATTTCAGTCACGTAAAACCGCTGTCCCGCAGCCGGTTCAAGGAGGTTAATGAAGCCAACGCCGCCTATAACCGTATGTTGCGGGGGCTGACATGGTTTGAAACCTATGTGCCGAAATCACTGGTGCACAAGTTGATGGAAAGCGGCGAGGCGCGTTCTGAACAACGCGTCGTAACGGTCATGTTTACGGATATCGTCGGATTCACACCGCAGGCCGAGCATATGGACTCAGATGACGTTGCGAATTTTCTCAATCACCATTTCCGGCTCGTCACCTCCTGCATCGAAAAGGAAGGCGGAACAGTAGACAAATTCATCGGCGATGCCGTCATGGCCTTTTGGGGGGCGCCGGAAATACAGGAAGATCATGCCGCCCGCGCCTGTCGCGCCGCTCTCGCCATCAAGCAGGCAATCCTTGCGGACAACCGGGAAAAGCAGGCTGCTGGGCTGCCAGATCTCCACATGCGTATCGGCATCCATACGGGGCCGCTGGTCGTCGGCAATATCGGCTCGCCCGGACGGCTCAACTACACTGTCGTGGGCGATACCGTCAACATCGCCCAGCGGATGGAGCAGTATGGCAAGAATCTGGGGGAGGATCCATCAGACGAAGTCGTGATTTTAATGACAGACGCGACCCATCACGCCAATCCCGGCGTTACTGCCCAAAAAATCGGGGATTACCGTCTCAAGGGCCGCGTTGACCCGGTCACCATATTCCGGCTCGGATAACCGGCAAGCTATCACGACGGCTGATAGTAAGGGTTCGTGCCATCCGCATGATCCGTGATATCCAGCACTTCGGTGATCGAGGGAACCAGATTCTGAATTTCAACGGCAACGCCCTGTTTCAGTGTGACATCGGCCATTCCGCACCCCTGGCACCCGCCGTCAAGCCGCACATAGGCCCGGTCATTCTGCAGATCAACAAGAGTGATGCGTCCGCCATGGGCGGCAATCGACGGATTGATGCGCTCCTCCAGCAGTTTCTGAATGGCCACCCCTTCCGGCGTTTTCAGGCCCGGTTTCGGCAGGCTTTCACGGTAATCGAGAACCGCCGTGATTTCGGGAATATAATGGCGCAGCATATTCTGAATGCCGGTCAGCATGGTAAAGGCGGAGCCCTGGAATTTCAGATACAGCTTGCCATTCTTATAGCTGTGAAACGCCACATCGCCGCCCGACTGGGTGACCGCAGGGACAATCCGCGTTGCCAGCAGGTCTTTCACCTGATCAATGATTTCGCTATTAAATTCGCCCGCCGCTCCGGCGTCTGCTGCCACGGCGTCTTCTCCACTTTGGAAATGCGCGACAATCGCTCCAAAAATTTCTGTGCGCAAGGATGACCAGTCCCGTGAGTCAGACTTGCCAATCAGGATACTCTGTTCCTGCAATGTGACAGACGCCACACCGTCAATATCATAAAGCCGCGCAGCAAGCGGAGAGACATCGGGCGCCTCCTCGGCTGAAACGTAAAGCGGGCCGTTTTCATATACGGCATTCGCCGGAAAGAACTCCAGCTCCGTTGAATTTTCACCTGGCTTTGTCTGAATAAACATCTTTTCGTCCCGCTGCTCATTTCAAGGGATGACGGTTGCAATTCTTCCTGCCATAAAGAGCCATCCCTTTAGTTGTAAAGTAATAATAATAGCGGAGAAAACAATGGCGAATTTTATTCTCACCGAAATCGAAGAAAGAGCGCATGGCAAGGTTGCCCGCCTTACCATCGACAACCAGCGCAAGCTGAACACATTGAATACGACGGTGATAAAAGAGTTTGCTGAAACTATGGACCGCCTCGATGAAGACAAGGACATCGCCGTGCTTGTCATTACCGGTGCCGGCAACAAAAGCTTTATTGGCGGCGCAGACATCAACCTGATGGCCGGGCTTGATCCGGAATCTGCCCGCAAGTTTATCACCAGCATCCATATGACCTGCCACAAGGCGCGGTTTTTCCATGCGCCGGTCATTGCGCGCGTCAATGGCTTCTGCCTCGGCGCCGGAATGGAACTCGCGGCCGCCTGCGATATCGTTGTCGCCGGTAAATCCGCCTCTTTCGCCATGCCGGAGGTGCGGGTTGGCATTCCATCCGTTGTGGAAGCCGCCCTGCTACCGAAAATTCTCGGCCTCAATCTCGCCCGCGATCTCGTCCTGACCGGACGCAGCATCAGCGCAGAGGAAGCCTACACCGCCGGACTTGTCCAGCGGCTTTGTGAAGATGAGGCGCTGGATGCCGCCACCGAAACGGCAATTGAGGAAATTCTGGAAGGCGGCCGCAATGCCATGGCCATTCAGAAGCAGCTTTGCAATGATTGGGAGAACAATACCCTGGAAGACGGTATCCAGATGGGGATCGACGCCTTCGCCCGCGCCTATGAAAGTGACGAACCGGGCCGCATGATGGGCGCCTTTATCAACCGGCCCCGATAAACCACCCGACGTGATGCCCGCCGCCGGAAAAGCGAAAAAAATACCTATCCCCGGGATAATTTGTTATGAAGAAGGCAACGGGTTTGCCGCATCGGGGGTGGGCATCCATGCTGGTCTATTTATATGACGTATTTTCAGGCGGCGGGCGACAGTCGCTGTCCATTGAGGGGCTGGAGCGGTTGTTCTCGACCCAAAGCCACTCCCCGCTTCTGAAACGCCGCCGGGCAAGGGTCATCCTCTCGCGGGTGCGGTTTCTGAGCCTGCTCTGCGTCCTTGCCTTCCCTCTCGGATATCTGCTGGATATCCTGACATTCGACAGCGAAAGCTATCATACCCTCGGCATTACGCGTGGGTTGATTTCGGTCCTCTTCCTTGCCCTTTATTTCGGCATCGGTAACGGGGAAACATTGCGGGACGCCTATCGCGCCCTCGGCATCTTTTTTGCCATCCTGCTGGCATTCCAGGCCATGTATCAGCCCCTGCTGGATGTCATGGATATTTTTGGCGTCACCAGCTTGGCCGCCGCCGGCTATGCCCTCTTTCCATTCCTTATCTTCGCCTGCATTGCCGCCTTCCCTCTTACCGTGAAGGAAGCCGTGCTCACCCTTGTCCTGCTTTTCGTGATTCAGATGCTGATCCTCATCCTGATGCCGGAAGCTGCCAACCCGCAGCAACGCCTCGGCATCCTGCTCACACTCGGTGCAACGGGGTTTCTTTGCACCTTCGGCGCGATCAGCCAGCATCTCTACATCTCCCTGCTCGTCGATCAGGCCTCCATCGACAGCCTGACGGGAACCTATAGCCGTAACAGCGGGGAGGAAATCATCGACGTGCAGTTCCGCATTTCAAAACGTCAGAACACGCCCTTTTCCATCGTCTTTATCGACCTCGATAATTTCAAGGCGATCAATGATCGGTATGGGCATGAAGCAGGTGACAGGGTACTGGCAACCGCCGCCTCCAATATTCGCCGCAATGCCCGCGGATCCGATGTCGTTATCCGCTGGGGCGGGGAGGAATTTGTGATCCTGCTTCCCAACACGGACGCCGCAGGAGCGGTAAAATCCATCCGGCGGCTGCGTAACATCGGGCTCGGCACGCGGCCCGATGGCCAGATGGTGACCGCCAGCTTCGGTATTGTTGACCGCCAGAGCGTCAACGTGGCCGACTGGTCCGCCCTTGTCGATATTGCCGATAACCAGATGTATGACGCCAAATCGCGTGGCGGGAACGATATTGCGGCCTATATCCCGATGGGGGAAAGCAAATCTCAATCAGATGGCCAGATTTCTGCGGCGGCCGAATGATTCTGAAAATCCTCTCACTGCTTTTTGCCGTCCTGTTTATCGCGCGCATCCTGTTTGCAAAAAAACTGAAAGAGATGGGGAAGGCGGCCGACCGCACGCTCAATCTCTTTCTGATCGCCATCGCCATATACTTGCTTCTGCAAGCCGTCCTGTTTTACGGAATGTCATGACCAAAATCTTTTCCGGCTGATGTTCAAAAGGAGATGATGAAATGTCCGAGACACGCATTGAAACCGATACCATGGGCGACGTCGCCGTCCCCGCCGATCGTTACTGGGGCGCGCAGACGGAGCGATCGCTAGAAAATTTCAGGATCGGCGGCGAAACGCTTCCCTTCCCCCTGATTCGCGCGCTCGGGCTTCAGAAAAAGGCGGCGGCTCTCAGTAACCAGATGCTCGGCAAGCTGGAACCTAAGCTGGGGGATGCCATTCTGATGGCGGCCGATGAGGTGATCAAAGGGGATCTGATTGACCACTTCCCCCTCGTCATCTGGCAGACCGGATCGGGAACGCAGAGCAACATGAATGCAAATGAAGTGATTGCCAATCGCGCCAACGAAATACTGGGGGCGCCCCTCGGCAGTAAAAATCCCGTTCATCCGAACGATCACGTCAACATGGGGCAAAGCTCCAACGACAGCTTTCCAACCGCGATGTCCATCGCCGCGGCGGAACAGACAAGTCATCATCTCCTCCCCGCCCTCAACCATCTGCATCAGGCGCTGATGGTGAAGGTGGATGCCTTCGATGATATCGTGAAGATCGGCCGCACCCATACCCAGGACGCGGTGCCCGTCACCCTCGGTCAGGAATTCTCCGGCTATGCCCGGCAGGTTGATCTTGCCATGTCACGTCTCAAGGATTGCCTGCCACGGGTGATGGAGCTGGCGCAAGGTGGCACCGCCGTCGGCACCGGACTGAATGCCGCGCCCGGGTTTGCAGAAACATTCATCACCAACATCGTCAAGCTGACCGGCCTGCCCTTTACCAGCGCGAAAAACAAGTTTGAAGCCATCGCCGCCCATGATGCGCTGGTGGAACTGTCCGGGGCGCTCAATGTCATCGCGGCCAGCCTGATGAAAATCGTCAATGATATCCGCTTCCTGGCCAGCGGACCCCGCAGCGGACTTGGAGAGCTGATCCTGCCGGCAAACGAGCCCGGCTCCTCCATCATGCCGGGCAAGGTCAATCCAACCCAGTGCGAAGCCCTGACCCAGGTTGCCGCGCAGGTAATGGGAAATCATGTCACCGTCACTGTTGCCGGATCCAATGGTCATTTTGAGCTGAACGCCTTCAAGCCGGTGATTATCTATAATGTCCTGCAATCCATTCGTCTGCTGGGCGATGCCGCTCTCAGTTTCACAGACAATTGTGTCGTCGGGATTGAGGTAAATCGCGCACGGATCAATGAGTTGATGGCGCAATCCCTGATGCTGGTGACCGCGCTCAATCCGCATATCGGTTATGATAATGCCGCCAAAATCGCCAAGAAGGCCTTTGCGGATAACAGCAGCCTGAAAGACGCCGCCATCGCCCTCAAGCTATTGACATCGGAACAGTTTGACGACTGGGTCCGGCCGGAAGATATGGTTGGAAAAGAATAGCGCCACCGGGCGGGAGCTGGAGCGGGCGAAGGGAATCGAACCCTCGTCGTAAGCTTGGGAAGCTTCTGCTCTGCCATTGAGCTACGCCCGCGCGCCTTCCGTTTAAGTACAGAAAGTCACTAGTCTCCGCAACAGAAAATCTTGACAGCCCGAAAGGGGAGGGATAATTATTTTGCCGTGGTGATTTGTGCCGACCGGCTTGCGGCCACGTAAAAGAAACGCTAAAAGGTCGGGGCTCGCAGGAACCCTGATCTATGGTCGGGGTTTTTTTATGCCTCGAAGGTGATGACATGACGGATAGCAAACCAGCGCAGGGAAGCGCGAAAGGATACCGGACGGCGACAAAACTTGTCCGCGGCGGAACCAGACGATCCCAATTCAACGAGACAAGCGAAGCCATTTATATAAATTCCGGCTTTGTCTATGACAGCGCCGAGCAGGCCGCCGGCCGTTTCAAGGGAGAGAATGAGGGGTTCATTTACTCCCGCTACGCCAATCCGACCCTTTCAATGTTTGAAGAGCGGATGATCCTTCTTGAAGAAGGCGCAGAGGCTGCCCGCGCGACGGCCAGCGGCATGGCCGCCGTCAACGGCGCGCTGATGTCACAACTCAAGGCGGGTGATCATGTGGTCGCGCCGAAGGCTTTGTTCGGCTCCTGCCTTTATATTATCGAAACTATTCTGCCGCGCTTTGGCATCAATATCACCCTTATCGACGGCACAGATATTGATCAATGGAAAAACGCGCTCACGGACAAGACGGCCTGCGTCTTTTTTGAAACGCCCTCAAACCCGTCCCTGGAGATTATGGACATCGCCGCCATCTCCGATCTGGCGCACAAGGTCGGGGCAAAGGTCATTGTCGATAATGTCTTTGCAACACCGGTGTTGCAGCATCCGCTTTCCCTAGGCGCCGATATTGTCGTTTATTCCGCCACCAAACATATTGACGGGCAGGGCCGCTGTCTCGGCGGTATTATTCTGGGGGCCGAAGAGTTTGTTGAGGAAACCCTTGCCCCCTATCTCAAGCATACGGGCCCGGCGCTCAGCCCCTTCAACGCCTGGACTCTCCTGAAGGGTCTGGAAACGCTTGATCTGCGGGTCCAGAAGCATTGTGACAATGCGGAAAAGGTCGCCGCTTTTCTTGCATCTCATCCCGCTGTGGCCAAGGTCATCTATCCCGGCCTTGAAAGTCATCCGCAGCACGCCCTGGCAAAGGCGCAAATGTCGCGGGGCGGTTCCCTCATCGCCTTCGAAATTGCCGGCAATCAGGAGGATACATTTGCTTTTATCAACGGTCTGTCCCTGATTGACATCAGCAATAATCTCGGCGATGCGAAATCTCTGCTGACCCACCCGACAACGACGACCCATTCCAGCGTCAGCGACGCGACAAAGCTGGAACTGGGGATTACCGAAAGCATGGTCCGGCTGTCGGTCGGCCTTGAAGATGCGGATGATCTCATTGACGACCTCGGATATGCGCTCAACCGGAAGGCCGGTTGAACCCCATATAGCGGCCAATCAACCATCTGGTGATTGCCGCAAAGACCTGTCCGAATTACTGGACAAAATCGTCCCTTGGCGCAATATTCAGGGAATACCGGGCCCGTCGGGCAGGTCGCGGAAGGAAATAAGATGATGGCATCCGGCATCTACAGCAAGACGACCCGGAATATTCGGGTATCGGTAACTCCCGTCTATCTCCAGGATCGTTCTCGTCCGGACGACGGTTTGTATGTCTGGGCCTATCAGGTCAAAATTGAAAATCAGGGGGCGCAAACAGTCACTCTCAGATACCGTCACTGGCGCATCACCGACGCCAAAGGCCACACGGAAACGGTTGATGGGGAGGGCGTTGTGGGCGAACAGCCCATTCTCGCTCCCGGTGAATCATATGAATATGCCAGCGGAACGCCTCTATCGACGCCTTCCGGCATTATGGTCGGCAGCTATGATATGGAGGAAGAAGCAGGAGCTTTTTTCTCCGTTGATATTCCGGCCTTTTCACTAGACAGCCCTGGCGCTATCTCATCTCTTCACTGATCCGCGGCGCATCACATGTTAGGAAGCAGGTCTCATGAACAAACACACTCACCCCGGCACTCCGGCAAAGGACCGTCCGACCAAGGCAGAGGCGGAAGAAGCTGTCCGTACGCTGATCCGCTGGGCGGGGGATGATCCGGCGCGGGAAGGTCTGCGCGGCACGCCTGACCGGGTCGCCCGCTCCTATCTTGAATTTTTTGCGGGTTACAATGAAGACCCCGACGCCTATCTCGCGCGCACTTTCGAAGAGGTAAACGGCTATGACGAAATGGTTGTCCTCAAGGATATCCGCGTTGAAAGCTATTGCGAGCATCATATGGTTCCGATCATCGGCGTCGCCCATGTCGCCTATATGCCGAGCAATCGGGTCGTCGGCATTTCCAAGCTGGCGCGGGTGGTGGACGCCTATGCAAAGCGCCTGCAGATCCAGGAGAAGCTGACGCGGCAGATTGCGGAAACAATTGAACGGACCCTGCAACCCAAGGGCGTTGCCGTCATTATCGAAAGCGCGCACCAGTGCATGACGACGCGGGGCGTACATAAGGATGGCGTGACCATGGTGACCAGCACCATGCTCGGCGTATTCAGACGCTCGGATATCACCCGCCGAGAACTGCTCTCTTTTATCGACAAAGGCTGAAGATTACCCGCTCGTGATCAACTTTCGCCTGATCCTCACAATCCTTGGCATTCTGCTCGTATTCGTCGGCGGGGCAATGCTCATTCCCGCGGCGGCTGATCTGATAGCCGGCAATACGGACTGGCAGGTCTTTCTCGTCTCCGCGGCAATACTTCTGTTTATCGGCGGCGGCCTGTATTTGTCCAATCGCGGCGGTGGCCTGATGCTGGACCGCAGGCAGGCTTTCATTCTGACAACAACGGCATGGATTGTCATGCCCGCCGCCGCTGCCCTGCCGCTGATGTTCGGCAATCTCGACATTTCCTTCACCGATGCGTTTTTTGAAACCATGTCCGGGCTGACAACAACCGGTGCGACGATTCTGAGCGGACTTGACAGCGCCCCGCCCGGCATCCTGCTCTGGCGCTCATTACTCCAATGGTTCGGCGGGATCGGCATTATCGTCATGGCGATTTCTATCCTGCCGCTGCTACGCGTCGGCGGCATGCAGCTTTTCCGGATGGAGGCTTCCGACGCTTCATCGGAGAAAATGCTGCCGCGCGTCGGTGATATCGTCAAGGCCATCGGTTATATCTACCTCACCCTCAGCCTGATTTGCGTGCTTGCCCTGTGGGCCGCGGGGATGAGCCTGTTTGAAGCCGTCAACCATGCCATGTCCACCATCTCGACCGGCGGCTTTTCCACTTCTGATAAATCAGCCGGTTTCTTCGAAAACCCACTGGTGGAAAGCATCATGGTCGTCTTCATGATCATGGGCGCCATGCCTTTTCTGATGTATCTGCATTTCGTCAAGGGCAAGCCGGGCAGCTTCCTTATGGACAGTCAGATCCGCTGGTTCCTGTCGCTCATCCTAATCAGTATTTTCATAATGGTCTGCTGGCAGATTTTCCGTAATGAGACGCCTTTCTGGGACGCCTTGCGCCATTCTACCTTTAGCGTTACATCCGTCATAACAGGAACCGGGTTCGCCACGGTGGATTACAGCACCTGGGGTGGCTTTGGCATGGCCGGGTTTTTCTTCCTGATGTTCATCGGCGGCTGCGCCGGGTCCGCCTCCTGCAGCATCAAGGTTTTCCGCGTCCAGATTGTCGTCGAAACCTTGCGATGCCGTCTGATGCAGATGATCCGCCCTAATGGCATTTTCATCCCCCGATATAACGGCCGTCCCCTGCCGGATGAGACCATTACCTCGGTGGCCAGTTTCATTTTCCTCTTTCTGACGATCTTCGGCCTGATCACGATTGGTCTCAGCCTGACTGGCCTTGATTTCGTGACCGCCCTGTCAAGCGCCGGAACCGCCATCACCAATGTCGGGCCGGGGCTCGGGGAAATTGTCGGCCCCTCAGGCAATTTTCAGTCATTGTCCGATCCGGCCAAATGGATGATGTCCCTTGCCATGCTGCTGGGGCGGCTGGAACTCTTTACGGTACTGGTGCTTTTCTCCCGCCGCTTCTGGCTTCGCTGACCCTCTATTTCGGGAAAGTTGTGGGCGTTGGAAGGCCAAGTGATCCAAGCACCAGCCGTATGGCGGCATCTTTCACCTTCTGTGCTTCTTCCGGCCCGATTTCCTGCCAACCCAGCCGCACTTTTATCACCTCAAGCCCGGCGCCCTGTTGCAGACAAAACATCAGGATGGCGGAGGCTTCGAGACGAATCGCTTCCTGTGTGCTCGCCTCTCCCCGATATCTGGCGAGCAGGATGACCAACAAGTCGTGCACGACATTGATGTGTCCCTCGATAATGACGGGGAAACACTCACCAGGCTTGTCTATTTCCCGCAGGATAAGGCGTGTTCGCCAGCGTCCTTCCGGTAGCAATACCTCGCCTATGAGGCGGGAGATAAACTCGCGGATGATATCTGCATAGGCCGTATGATTACTGTCCGCCGACGCCAGCCGGTGTTCCAGCAATAGCGCGAGTTCCCTGCGTACCGGTTTCAGATCACGGATAATTTTTTCGAATACCGCCCGGTAAAGCCCTTCCTTATTGTCGAAATGATAGGAGATTGCCGACAGGTTCACCGAGGCCGCGTTCGCAATTTCGCGGGTTGAGACAGCCTCAAAACCCCGCTCCGCAAAGAGGCGGCCGGCCACCTCAACCATCCTGTCAGATGTGGATATTCCGGATTCTGTCATTAAATTGGATCAATCGTATGAATAGACATAGGCTAGGACAAATAGAGGGATCGAACAAGATCTGAGCCGCCCTTTACCGGATGGAAAGCCGGTCAGGCCCCGTCACTGGCTATCGCAAATAAGACCCCATAAAGGACCGAATATTCTTTTCCAACTCCTGGTCAAAAGCCTGCATTAGAGCTTTCACCTGCGTATAGTACATTTTCTCACGCTCATTCAGCGTGATCCCCTCCGGCACTGATTTGCTGCGGGTCGCCTCTGCCGTAACGACGGCGGAAGAGCCGGAAATTTCGTTTATCTTGATTTCAACAAGCGCATGGAATTCATAAAGTTCCGACTGGCTTTTGGTGACCAGCCCCTTCAGACCTGTTTCCTTCGAAAGCTCTTTTTCAACGGCGCTGGCATCCTTGATGGTGACGATGGCGACCGCGCCGCTGTTCCCGGTGGTCTGCAAACGATCCTGAACCCAGTTGCGAATGGACTGGTTGATGGAGACCGGCAATTCATGTTCAACATGCGGCCGTTGCAGGGGCGGGCGGAATTCATCCACAATCCGGACTTCTCCCACATCAAGATATAGCGGGCGCAGATGCTTAAAAGTAATATCCGGATAAGACGGAGTGGGCGGCGCCTCCACGCAGCCAGCCAGAACACCTGCCATTATCAGGGAAACCACTGTTAGAAAACGTCGTATGCCTGCCATGTTGCTTTACCTTTTCAGGGAATGGAACCGGCATACTCTATTACGGGCCAAGGCGGAAAGACAACCCTCTCCTTCACGCAAGCGGTTCAATTCCGTGTCAGACCAGATCTTTCAGATGTATTTCATATTTGCAGGAGCAGAACTGGCAATCGGCCGTGATCACGCCCTCCGTCGCCATTTCCTCCAGATCGTCCCCGGCAAAGGTTTTCAGCGTCGTTTTCACTCTCTCCGCGCTGCAGCTGCATTTATCCTCCAGCGCCTGCGGATCATAGAGCCAGACCCCGTCTTCATGGAAAATCCTATACAGCAGCTCCGCTGATTTGAGAACATCGCTTGTCAGCTCTTCGGCCGTGACGGTACGGGCGAGCGCCTGCGCGTTACGCCAGTTTTCATCCTCGATATCCTGGCTGATCTCGGCCGCGCTCTCATCGGGCAGGCGCTGGATCATCAATCCCCCCGCGCGCCATTTCCCATCGACCTTGTCGACAGAGACCCGCAGCAACGTTTCAATCTGCTCCGACCTGTCGAAATAATTTTCCATACATTCGGCAAGATTGTCGCCTTCCAGTTCGACAATCCCCTGGTAACGCTTGCGGTCTGTGCCCGCATCAATCGTGAAGGCGATATAGCCCGTGCCAAGATAGGTCACGACATCGCGCGTGCTGTTCCCGCCAGCAAGCCTTGCAAGCACCCCTTCGTCAAAGGATGCGTATCCACGCATATTTCCGGGCGTCGTCATATCCGCCGCAAGCATATTGATCGGACCGTCGCCTTTGGTCTGAACCGTGAATATCCCGTCGAATTTGAGCGCACCGCCCAGCATCGCCGCCAGCACAAGCCCCTCGCCCAGAAACCGGGCGACGGCATCGGGATAGCCGTGCCGGGTGAGAATGGTGTCAACCACACTCCCCATCCGCACGAGGCGCCCGCGGACGCCTGATTTCGCCATCTGAAATGGCTGTATCAGATTGTCCGTCATGATTTTCTGACCTGTCTCGGCCATTTGGATTCCTTTGATTCTGTTAGAAAGCCTACGCGCCGAGGCACCAGCGCAGCACGGCTTTCTGCGCATGCAGGCGATTTTCCGCCTCATCAAAGATGACGGATTGCGGGCCATCCATGACTTCCGCCGTTGCCTCCTCTCCCCGATGGGCGGGGAGGCAATGCATGAAAATGGCATCACGGGAGGCGCGCGCCATCAGCTTGCTATCAACCTGATAAGGCGTCAAAATATTATGGCGGTTGGCGGCATCATCCCCCATGGAGACCCAAGTATCGGCCACCACGCAATTGGCGCCCTCAACCGCTTCGACCGCATCCCGCATCACATGAACACGCGCGCCCGTTTCCCGCGCCCAAGCCAGCGCCGCCGGATCAGGCGCCAGTTCCTCCGGACAGGCAACGCGAAATTCGAAGCCGAACTGCCCGGCCGCATGAATCCAGGATGTCACCATATTGTTGCCATCCCCGCACCAGGTCACCACCTTATCCCGGATCGGACCGCGATGCTCCTCGAACGTCATGACATCGGCCATCAGCTGACAGGGGTGACTGTCATTGGTCAGGCCATTGATGACCGGCACCGTCGCATTCTCCGCCAGCTCCAGCAGCTTCGCATGATCATCAGTCCGGATCATGATGGCATCCACATATCGTGACAGGACGCGCGCCGTATCGGCAATTGTCTCGCCGCGGCCAAGCTGCATGTCATTGCCATTCAGAACAATGGTATGCCCGCCGAGCTGACGCATGGCCATATCGAAGGATACCCGCGTGCGCGTGGACGGAAATTCGAAAATCGCCGCGAGGGTATATCCCGCCAGGGGTGTTTCGGGATCCACTGTGCCTTTGGGTAATCCCTTGCGGGATGCCTTGAGGGCGATTCCGTCATCGATAATATGCCGTAGATCAGAGCTCGACAGCTCGTTCAGATCGAGAAAATGCAAAGGCTTAGCCATTTTCCAGCTCCGTGCAGGCTTCATCAAGACGGCTGATAAACTCCGAAATCTCGGTATCTTCAACAATGAGCGGCGGGAGAAGGCGGATCACATTGTCCCCGCCCTTCGCCGCCAGCACGCCTTTTTCCAGCAGTTTGTTGAGCAGCAGTGTATTTTCAACTTTGCATTTAAGGCCAATGTGCAATCCGATACCGCGCACTTCTTCCAGAATTTCGGGATGCCTGTCAACGGCGCCCGCCAATCCCTGCTTGAGATGATTGCCCATCTCGGCGACATGATCGAGGAAACCTTCTTCCGTCATCACATCGACAACCGCGTTCGCAACGGCCATAGCAAGCGGATTGCCGCCATAGGTGGAGCCGTGACTACCGACCGTCATCGCCTTCGCCACCTTCTCAACGGCAAGACAGGCGCCCACGGGAAAACCTCCGCCCAGCGCCTTGGCTGAGGACAGGATGTCCGGGGTGATGCCCGCATGTTCATAGGCGAACAGTTTGCCCGTCCGTCCCATACCGGTTTGAATTTCATCCAGCACAAGCAACAGGTCATGATCATCACACAGCTTGCGGAGTGCCCGCAGAAACTCGGGCGCCACCACCTGAATGCCACCTTCGCCAAGCACAGGCTCGATCATAATCGCCGCCGTCTCATCGGTTATGGCCGCTTTCACCTTTTCGATATCCCCGACGGGGACATGATCAAATCCCTCCACGACCGGACCAAACCCTTCCAGCAGCTTTTGCTGTCCCGCCGCCGCGATGGTGGCAAGGGAGCGCCCGTGAAAGGAGTTTTCAAAAGTGATGATCCGGTATTTTTCCGGATGTCCGGTAAAGCTGAAATATTTCCGCACCATCTTGATGGCCGCCTCATTGGCTTCCAGCCCGGAGTTGCAGAAATAGGCCGCATCGGCAAATGTGGCATCCACCAGCTTTTTCGCCAGCTCCTCCTGCCCCGGGATACGGAACAGGTTGGACACATGCCATACCTTGTTCGCCTGCTCCACCAGTGCGCTCACAAGTCGCGGATGTGCATGACCGAGGGCGCTCACTGCAATGCCCGCCGCGAAATCAAGGTATCGGCGGCCATCATTCCCGTAAAGATACATCCCCTCCCCTTTTTCAAAGGCAAGGTCAGCAGGAGCATAATTCGATAAGAGTGCGGGAATCATATGCTTTCTCCACGAAAAATAAAAAAGGCCAATAGCCGATTTCCGATACCAGAAAGCGCGGAAGTATTGACAGGAGACCGGTTCCTGTCAATCAATCTCTTGCATCTGACTGATATTTTCAGGCTTTCAGCCGATATCCGCTTTTTATCAGCACCCACACAAAAATATAGAGCAGGATGTCGATCCCGGCGATGAGCGTCGCCCCCACCCATACGGCGCTGTCCGATGTTCCGATAAAGCCGTATCGAAACCCGTCAATCATATAGAAAAATGGGTTCAGATGGCTGATCTGATACCAGATGCCGGTCAGCCGTTCGATGGAATAGAAGGTCCCTGACAAAAAAGAAAGCGGCATGATGATGAAGTTCGTGACCGCCGCCATATGATCAAACTTTTCGGAAATAATGCCGGCAATAATGCCCAGCAACGACAGCATAAGGCCGGATCCGACGATATAATAAATGATAACGGGCCATGAATGCACCGTGATATCGACAAATGGCCAGATCGCAATCCCGACGACCAGCGCGACACTGATCCCGCGCGCAACACCCGACAGAACAAAGGCGAGGGTTAGCTCCGTTGCCGACAGGGGCGGCATCAGGATATCGACAATATTGCCCTGTATCTTCGAGATCAGGATCGAGGAAGACGTATTGGCAAACGCATTCTGGATCACCGCCATCATGATCAGACCCGGCGCCAGAAAATTTTCGTAGCTCACGCTGCCCACATAACGGCCGCTTCCGCCGAACGCGAGCGAGAAAATCGCCAGGAACAGGACCGTCGTCATCATTGGCGCCAGAATCGTCTGGAGTGGCACTTTTAAGAACCGGTGAATTTCCTTCCACAGCAGCGTAAGGAAACCACGCCAGTTACCGAAACCGATTTTATGAACGATCCGCAAGGCAAGGCCGGTTTTATCGGGATCGCTTTGAGTTATGATATGAGATGTCATGCCGGATAAATATTCAATTCGCGCCCGGCAGGCAAGCCATCAATTGCGAAGCTGATGACGCCCATCACATATACGACGGCTGGCCTCAGATAAAAGACTGGGCTATTAAAAGACAACCAAGAAACCAGTCCCGCTGATGGAGGTAAAAGAATGTCCGTTGAAATTTTCCACAATCCCCGTTGCAGCAAATCACGCCAGACACTCGCCCTGCTGCAGGAAAAGGGGATAGATCCCACCATCACCGAATATCTTGTGACACCGCCCAGCAAGGAGCGCCTTCAGGAAGTCCTCAATCTGCTCGATATGAAGCCCCGCGAACTGATGCGCAAAGGCGAAGCGGAATACAAGGAAAACAATCTCGCCGACGCATCGCTCAGCGATGCCGACCTCATCCAGGCAATGGCTGATCATCCGAAACTGATCGAACGGCCGATTGTTTTCGCTAATGGCAAGGCCCGAATTGGCCGCCCGCCGGAATCCGTTCTGGAAATCCTGTAGATCCGCAGGGCGCTGTCTTCCTTCATGTTGAGAAGGACATAGAATCCGTCTTTTCATCCGTCGAAGCTGGCTATAGAATTGCGGGAATTTTCCGGTCATAATGATCGGCACGGGAGCATAAATAAAAACATCGAGGAGAAAACTCATGGCAGACGCCGTAATCGTATCAACCGCAAGAACACCCATCGGCAAAGCCTATCGCGGCGCCTTCAACAATACGCATGGGGCGGACATGGGCGGACATGTCATCAAACATGCCGTCGCCCGTGCGGGCATTGATCCCGCCGAGGTGGAAGACGTGATCATCGGAGCCGCCAACCCGGAAGGCGCCATGGGCGGCAATATCGCCCGGCAGGCGCTGCTCACCGCCGGTCTGCCGGTCACCACCTCCGGTACGACAGTCAATCGCTTCTGCTCCTCAGGCCTACAGACAATTTCCATGGCAGCGCAGCGCGTCCTCGTCGACAAGGTGCCCGTCATGGTCGCGGGCGGCATGGAAAGCATCAGCCTTGTCCAGAATGAGCATGCCAACCGCTATCGCTCCAAAAGCGACTGGCTGATGGCCAACAAACCCGCGATCTATGATCCGATGCTGAAAACGGCGGAGACGGTCGCGACCCGCTATGGCATCACCCGCGAGGCGATGGACGAATACAGCTACCAGAGCCAGATGCGCACCGCCGCCGGGCAGGAGGCCGGGCGTTTCGATCAGGAAATCGTCCCCATGACGACAAGCAAAGCGGTCGAAAACAAGGAAACCGGCAAGGTGATGTATGAGGACGTCACCCTCACCCAGGACGAAGGCAACCGGCCGAGCACGACCCTTGAAGGGCTTTCCACACTGAAGCCGGTGATGGGCGAGGACTGCTTTATTACGGCCGGCAACGCCAGCCAGCTTTCCGATGGCGCGTCTGCCTGTGTGATCATGGACAGCAAACTCGCCGAACAGCGGAATATTGAGCCTCTCGGCATCTATCGCGGCCTTGTCGTGGCCGGGTGCGAACCTGATGAAATGGGCATTGGCCCGGTTTTTGCCGTGCCGAAGCTGCTGCAACGTCACGGCCTCAAGATGGATGACATCGGCCTTTGGGAACTGAATGAGGCTTTCGCCGTGCAGGTTCTCTACTGCCGTGACAAGCTCGGCATTCCAAACGAACTGCTAAATGTCAATGGCGGTGCCATTTCCATCGGGCATCCCTACGGCATGTCCGGTGCCCGGATGACGGGCCACGCCCTCATCGAAGGCAAGCGCCGCGGTGCCAAATATGTGGTTGTCACCATGTGCATTGGCGGCGGCATGGGCGCCGCCGGTCTTTTCGAAGTGGCGTAAAACTGCCCTCCAAATTGCCGAATGATGTCCTGGAGGTTCAACCGAATCTCCGGGACTTTTATTTTATTGGGTAAGAAAAAGGCCCGGATAACCGGGCCCTTTCCTGAACGTAACGCCTCAGCGCGTCGGGATCGGTTCGTCCCCGGTGTAATCGTAAAAACCACGCCCGGATTTCCGTCCGAGCCATCCGGCCTCGACATATTTGACGAGCAGCGGACAGGGACGGTATTTCGTATCGGCCAGCCCCTCATACAAAACCTGCATGACGGCAAGACAGACATCAAGGCCGATAAAATCGGCAAGTTGCAGCGGACCCATCGGATGATTGGCGCCAAGCCGCATCGCCGTATCAATCGCCCGCACCGACCCAACCCCTTCATACAGGGTGTATATCGCTTCATTGACCATAGGAAGCAGAATACGGTTGACGATAAAGGCCGGAAAGTCTTCCGCCGGAGTCGGCGTTTTATGGAGACGAACCGTCAGTTCACGGATTGTCTCGAACGTCTCTTCATTGGTTGCAATCCCGCGGATCAACTCAACAAGCTGCATCACCGGCACGGGATTCATGAAATGCATACCAATGAATTTCTCCGGTCGGTCCGTCACTGCCGCAAGGCGGGTGACCGAAATGGAGGAAGTATTGGTCGCAATAATCGCCTGTGGCTTGAGCTTTTCGCCGAGAGCGGTGAGAATCTTCTTCTTGACCTCCTCATTCTCGGTTGCGGCTTCAATGACCAGATCCACTTCGGAAAGATGCTTGTCATCCAGTACCGGGATAATATGGGTCAGGGCTTTGGTGATGTCCCCTTCGGAGAGAGCCCCCCGGCCAACCTGGCGTTTGAGATTATACTCGATGGTTTCCATGGCGGCTTTCAGCCGCTCATCAGAAATATCCTTCAGATACACATCGATATCTGCGAGCGCCATGACATGGGCAATGCCATTCCCCATCTGGCCGGCGCCAATCACACTTACTTTGTTTATCATCGCCTAATTCCAAACATAAAGGTGAGCGCGATCATACCGCCAAAAACCTGACCCGTGCCTGTCATTACAGGGCTGCTTCCAGCTCCGGCAGAGCCTTGAACAGATCTGCAACAAGGCCGTAATCGGCAACCTGGAAAATCGGCGCCTCCTCGTCCTTGTTGATGGCCACGATCACCTTGCTGTCTTTCATGCCTGCAAGATGCTGGATGGCGCCGGAAATGCCGACAGCGATATAAAGCTGCGGTGCAACCACCTTACCGGTCTGGCCAACCTGAAATTCATTCGGCACAAAGCCCGCATCAACAGCGGCACGGCTGGCGCCAACCGCGGCCCCAAGCTTGTCGGCAACTTTTTCAAGAAGGACGAAATTGTCGCCGGACTGCATCCCGCGGCCACCGGAGATAACAATTTTTGCTGCCGTCAGTTCCGGACGTTCGGATTTGGACAGCTCTTCGCCGACGAAGCTGGAAAGCCCGGCATCCGCCGCCGCGCTGGCCGCCTCAACCGTGGCGGAGCCACCCGTTGCATCAGCGGCCGGGAAGTTGGTCGGTCGGATCGTAATAACCTTCTTCGCATCGCTCGACTGAACCGTCGCCATGGCGTTACCGGCATAGATCGGACGCACAAAAGTATCAGCAGAGACAACTTCCGTAATTTCGGAAATCTGGGCGACATCCAGGAGCGCCGCAACACGTGGCAGGATGTTTTTACCCGCCGTCGTTGCTGCCGATATGATGGCGTCATAGCTATCTGCAAGAGAAACAATCAGCGCTGCAGTATTTTCAGCAAGCGTGTTGGCATAGAGCGCATCATCAACCAGCAGAACCTTGGCGACACCGGCCACCTTCGCGGCCTCATCGGCAACAGCGGAACAGCCGCTGCCCGCGACGAGAACATGAACATCGCCGCCAAGCTTCGTAGCCGCCGTCACCGCATTCAGTGTGGAAGCACCAAGGGCCTTATTGTCATGATCAGAAAGAACAAGAACAGTCATCAGATAACCCCCGCTTCATTTTTCAGCTTGTCGACCAGTTCAGCGACAGATTCCACTTTCACACCGGCTTCGCGTTTGGCCGGCTCTTCTACCTTGAGCGTCTTAAGACGCGGCGCAATGTCGACACCGAGATCTGCCGGTGCTTTTTCATCAATCGGCTTTTTCTTTGCTTTCATGATGTTCGGCAGCGATGCATAGCGCGGCTCGTTCAGGCGCAGGTCAGTCGTGACAACGGCCGGCATTTTGAGGTCGATCGTCTGCAGGCCGCCATCAATCTCGCGGGTGACTTTCGCCGTCCCGTTTTCAAGGCTGACCTTGGAAGCGAATGTGCCCTGCGACCAGCCCAGCAGCGCCGCCAGCATCTGGCCCGTCTGGTTTGAGTCATCGTCAATGGCCTGCTTGCCGACAATGATAAGGTCCGGTTTTTCTTCTTCCGCAACCGCCTTCAGCAGCTTTGCAACGCCGAGCGGTTCTACCGTTTCGTCGGTTTTCACCAGAATGCCGCGATCAGCCCCCATGGCAAGCGCGGTCCGCAAGGTTTCCTGCGCGGCCTGCGGGCCGACAGAAACAGCAACCACTTCGGTTGCCACACCTGCCTCACGGAGACGAAGCCCCTCTTCGACGGCAATTTCATCGAAAGGGTTCATGGACATTTTAACGTTGGCGAGGTCTACACCTGTTTTGTCCGCTTTCACGCGGATCTTAACGTTGTAGTCCACGACACGTTTAACAGCGACGAGAACTTTCATGGGTCGGTCTACTCCCGGAGTCATAGTTTTTTCAACATCCGACGGAAATCCGTTTTCCGGCGGCGTGAATTTGTGAACATAAAGATACTTAAATTCGGCAGTGCACAATAAATAGCTAATGACTATCTGTCAATTCGCCGAATTGGGACATTTTCACGCAGGCAAATCGGCGGATTTCCGGGCGCTAAAGGCCCTGAAACAGCTTATCTGTTGGCACCGGGTACCCACAAAACATCCTCCGCTCCCTTATTATTGAGAAAACGGCCCAATACAAACAGAAAATCCGACAATCTGTTTATATAGGCGATTGCGGCAGTGTTTACATGTTCCGAATCGGCCAGCGCGATTATTCTCCGCTCGGCGCGCCGACAGACGGTCCGCGCCAGATGCAGATAGGATGACGCAGCGGAGCCGCCCGGCAGGATAAAGGAATTGAGCGGGGAAAGTTCCGAATTGAGCTGATCGATTTCCTGCTCCAGACGATCCACCTGTTGCTGAATAATGCGCAGCGGCGGATATTTCGGATTCTCCTTTTCCGGCGTGCAGAGATCGGCGCCAAGATCAAAAAGATCATTCTGGATACGCGACAGCATTTTATCCGTCTCGCCTTTTACATGCAGCCGCACCAGGCCGATGATGGCATTTGTCTCATCCACATCGCCATACGCATCCACACGCAAATCGGCCTTGCTGACCCGCTCCCCATCACCGAGTGATGTCTGGCCCTTATCGCCGCCGCGGGTATATATTTTTGTCAGTTTTACCATTTAATTTCCATATCCGGAGCCGTTTTTCTTTTAGTTTCCGGAGCTCGCCAACCAGATGCCGATCATGATCAGCACAACGGCAATGGCCTGCATCAGAATTCGAAGCTGCATCAGCTTGTTGCTATAGCGGCGATTAAAATCGCCACCACGCGCCATGGTCAGTACTCCGAAAAGGAGAACGGCCGCCGTACCGATGACAGCGGCAACAATGAAAAAATTGATCATATCTTGATCCGATCTGTCTTATAAGGATAGAGCATCCAACGCTATACCCATACACCCTATATGGACAGGAAATTTCATGGAAGCAACCCGGGATATTGTCATAATCGGTGGCGGCGTTGTCGGATCCTCCATCGCCTATTTCCTGAAAGCAGCGCCCGGCTTTAGCGGCAGTGTCACGGTTCTTGAGAAAGACCCTACCTATGAATTCGGCTCAACCGCCCGTTCATGGGGCGGTGTCCGTCAGCAGTTTTCAACGCCGGAAAATATTTTGATCTCGCGCTTTACCGAGGAATTCCTGCGGGAAATCACCCATTATCTTGGCATCGATGGAAGCCCGGTAAATGTCGATTTTCAGGAACGAGGCTATCTGTTCCTCGCCGAAGAGCCGCATATCCCGACACTTTACGCCAACAATGCCATCCAGCGAAGCCTGAGTGTCAATGTCGGCCTGCTGGATCAGGAGGACCTCAAGCGCGGGTTTCCCTGGCTCAATGTCGCCGATCTGGCGGGCGGGTCCTTCGGCCTCAGCGGGGAAGGCTGGCTCGACGCCTACAGCCTCAATCAGGCGTTTCGCAAGAAAGCAATCTCGCTGGGGGTTGAGTATCGCGCCATTGCGGCAGCCGGGCTTGATGTGACCGAAGGCAAGGTAACCGCAGTCCGGCTTGCGGACACATCACGGATTGCCGCAGGAGCGGTCGTCAATGCCGCCGGTCCCGCGGCGGCAACAATTGCGGGCTGGATCGGCATTGAGCTTCCCGTACGCTCCCGCAAACGCTATGCCTATTCCTTCAGCTGCCGGGAGGAAATAACCGGCTGTCCCCTGATTGTGGATCCAAGCGGGGTTCATTTTCGCCCCGAAGGAAGACAGTTTATTGCCGGATGCTCGCCCCATCCTGCCAATGATCCCGACTGCACCGACTTTGACGTAGATTATAGCTGGTTCGAAGAACATATCTGGCCCATTCTCGCGCATCGTGTTCCCGCATTCGAATCAATCCGGATGGAACGGGCCTGGGCCGGGCATTATGCCTATAACCTGCTGGATCAGAATGCGATCCTCGGGCCGCATCCGGAGATTACAAATTTCTATTTCGCCAACGGATTTTCGGGACACGGGCTGCAACAATCCCCGGCGGTTGGGCGGGCCATTGCCGAGCTGATGACCGATGGCAAATACCGGAGCCTTGATCTTTCCCGCTTTTCCTATGAACGGATCGTGACAGGCCGCGCCATCTCAGAACATAATATTGTCTAACGAACATTGGAGTGGAAATGCCGATAATCAGAATTGATATGTTTGAAGGACGTGATACCGCGACCAAGCAGAAGCTGGTACGGGCCATGACCGACGCGATGGTGCAGATCACCGGTTGCAGCGAAGCCAGCGTCAATGTGCTGATCAACAATATCGCCAAGGAAGACTGGGGCCTTGGCGGTGAACTTGCCAGCCGTAAGTTTCCAGACAAGGGAAAATAGCAGGAATCACAAGTGCAGGATATTTTTCTGATAAATTTTCTGGTGCGTATATGGCAGCATTTCAAGGAACAGAACTGCCTGCGCATGGCGACGGCGCTGAGTTATCAGACCCTGCTTGCCATTGTTCCCATTGCGGCGGTGGCCTTTGCCCTATTTACGGCCGTACCGGCCTTCAATCACCTGAAAGAGAAGCTCACCAATCTCCTTTTCGATAATCTACTGCCGTCCAAATTCACGGCCATTGATGCGGCCATGCATGATTTCACCCTCAATGCCGGGCAGCTTACCTATTTCGGCCTGGCCGGTATCGCCATTACCGCCCTGATGCTGATGGCCAGCATTGAAGAAATTTTTGCGCAAATCTGGAAGGTCGCCGCAACGCGCAACCCCTTCAAACGGCTGATGATCTATATCGTCATCACCCTTATGGGCCCAATTGCCCTCGGCAGCAGCCTCACTCTCGTCAACTGGATCATCAGCATCAGTGAAGAGGCGACCGGTTTTCAGCTTTCCGGCGCCCTCGGATTGCTCAGCACGACCATGCCGATGCTGCTTCCCTTCATCATTCTGTTCATACTCTATCGCATCGTGCCCGCCTGCGACGTCAAATGGCGTCATGCCTTTATCGGCGCAGCAACCGCAACGGTTCTGTTCCTGCTTGGAAAATATCTGTTCAAGCTCTATCTGGAATTTTTCCCGTCTTATGAGGTGGTCTATGGCGCCATGGCGGCTTTCCCGCTCTTCCTCATATGGCTTTATGTCAGCTGGGCGATCGTGCTGTTCGGCGCATCTATTGCCGCCGTGCTCGGTTTTGAATATACGGGGGAGATGGAAAAACGCTGATGCCTATTCGGGCAGGATCACGGCTCCATCGCCGGTAATCTCGAACCCCGGATTCCAGGCAACTTCCCACAGATGTCCGTCGAGATCGCGGAAATATCCGCTATATCCGCCCCAGAATACCTCTTCCGCCGGTTTAACGATCTCTGCGCCCAGGGATTGAACCTGATCGAGTATCTGATCGACCTCTTCCTTGCTGCGCGTATTATAGGCGATGGAGAACCCTTCGAAGCCCGCGCCGTCATCGGCTATCCCGGCATCCTTTGCAAGCTCTTCGCGCGGGAAAAGCCCGAAAGCAATGGACCCGCACTGGAAAAAGGAAACGCCGGAAGCGTCCCGCACAGAACGCTTCCAGCCGAGAGATTCGAAAAAGGCCGTACTTCTCGCCAGATCCCGGACGCCGAGTGTGATCAGTGACAGCCTTTGTTGCATATGAAACTCCGTATCAGTTTGCCCCTTCCAGCAGGCGGCGGGCAATGACCTGTGCCTGAATTTCTCCGGCACCTTCGAAGATATTGAGAATACGCGCATCGCACAGCACGCGGCTGATCGGATACTCAAGCGCGAAACCGTTCCCGCCATGGATCTGCAAGGCGTTATCCGCCGTGCTCCAGGCAACGCGAGCACCGAGAAGCTTGGCCATACCAGCTTCCAGATCGCAGCGCCGACCTTCGTCCTTCGCCCGGGCGGACGCATAGGTGAGCTGCCGCGCCATCATGATTTCCACCGCCATCCAGGCAAGCTTACCGGCGACACGGGGGAATTCAATGATTGGCCGGGAGAACTGGACACGGTCCAACGCATACCGCAGGCCAAGCTCCATCGCGTTCTGGGCCACGCCCAGCGCACGTGCCGCCGTCTGAATACGGGCGCTTTCAAAGGTTTGCATCAACTGCTTGAAACCGTTCCCCTCTTCTTCGCCCAGCAGGTTTTCCGCCTTGATTTCGAAATTGTCGAAGCCAAGCTCATATTCCTTCATACCGCGATAGCCAAGCACTTCAATCTCGCCGCCGGTCATGCCTTCCGCCGGGAAATCCTCGGTCTCGGTCATATGCGGCTTTTCGGCAAGGAACATGGACAGCCCCTTGTATCCCGGCTCGCTCGGATTGGTGCGCACCAGCATGGTCATGACATCGGCGCGGGCGGCATGGGTGATCCATGTCTTGTTACCGGTCACCTTGTAAACATCGCCGTCCTTCACAGCCCGGGTCCGCAGGGACGCCAGATCTGATCCTGTGTTCGGCTCGGTAAAGACAGCCGTCGGGAGGATTTCACCGGTCGCAATCGGGCGCAGCCATTTTTCCTTCTGCGCGTCCGTGCCGCCGGTCAGGATCAGCTCCGCCGCGATTTCGGAGCGCGTGCCGAGAGAGCCAACGCCGATGTATCCGCGCGACAATTCTTCCGACACAACGCACATGGACATCTTGCCAAGGCCGAGACCATCATATTTTTCCGGCACCGTCAGACCGAAAACACCCAGCTCCGACATTTTCCGGACCACCGGCATGGGGATCAACTCATCCTTCAGATGCCAGTCATGGGCATAGGGCATGACTTCTTCGTTGGCGAAACGGCGGAACTGGTCGCGAATCATGGCGAAGGTTTCATCAAGACCCGGATTGCCATAGTGATCGGTATCCATTCCCTCAGCGATCAGAACTGCGATCCGGTCCTTTACGCTCGCGGAGTATCCCGCATCAATCAGGTTCTGCACTTCCGGCGTTTTGAATTTGGCAATGGCTGCGTCGTCAAGCCCAAGATCAGCGGGGCGAATGATCTCCCCAAGGGACATGGGAATACCGCCCGCGATCTGGGCCAGATACTCGCTGAACCCGGCTTGCAGGATCAGCTGCTCCAGCTCGCCGTAATGACCCTCACTCGCCAGATGCCGGGACCAGTTGAGAGTTTCCCGCATGGCTTCCACATAGGTGGCGAGCCAGGCAAGGCCGTGCGTGGCATACTGGTTCGCCTCCACCAGTTTGGCGCTGATCCGGCCCTTGTCATCACGGGTTATGTCAGCAACCGCCATGATCGCCTGCTGTTTGAAGGATTCGGCAGCATTCAGCGCCTTTTCACAAAGATCGTCCAGCCCGTCCAGAATCAAGGCTCCGGACGCCGCAACCATTTCAGATGTTGTCATTCTTGTTCTTCCTTTTGGGGTATGGCTGATTACTCGTTGCCTGCCTCAATCGCATCCTCAATCGTCCGCATCCCCGGATATTTGGCAGAAACCAGCACGGCCATATTGCCCGGCTTATGTTCATTGTTCATCATTTTTGTATGAGCGCGCGGAATATCATCCCAGGAGAAGACTTCCGACATGCACGGATCAATACGCCGTTCCACAACCAGATTATTCGCCTGTGACGCCTGTTTCAGGTTGGCGAAATGGCTTCCCTGAATACGCTTCTGCCGCATCCAGACAAAACGCGCGTCCATTGTCAAGTTAAAGCCGGTAGTTCCGGCGCAGAAAACGACCATGCCGCCGCGCTTCACGATGTTACAAGACACGGGGAAGGTCGCCTCTCCGGGATGTTCGAACACGAAATCGACGTCATTGCCCTTGCCGGTAATCTCCCAGATCGCCTTGCCGAATTCGCGGGTCTTTTTCATGTAGTCGCCAAAACCTTCGCCATTCACCGTCGGCAGTTGGCCCCAACAATCAAAATCCTTGCGATTAAGCACGCCCTTGGCGCCGAGAGACATCACAAAGTCCCGCTTGCTTTCATCGGAGATCACGCCGATGGCGTTGGCGCCGGCCGCCGCGCAAATCTGGATGGCCATCGAACCAAGTCCGCCTGACGCGCCCCAGATGAGAACATTATGACCGGGCCGCAGGATGTGCGGGCGATGCCCGAACAGCATGCGATAGGCGGTCGCAAGGGTCAGGGTGTAGCAGGCGCTTTCTTCCCACGTCAGATGTTTGGGGCGCGGCATCAGCTGGCGGTCCTGCACACGGGCGAACTGGGCGAAGGATCCGTCAGGTGTCTCATAGCCCCAGATCCGCTGGGACGGGGAGAACATCGGATCGCCGCCGTTACATTCCTCATCATCGCCATCGTCCTGGTTGCAATGCACGACAACCTCGTCACCGATCTTGAAGCGCTTGACCTTGTTGCCAACGGCATAGACAACCCCGGACGCATCGGATCCGGCAATGTGGTATGGCTGCTTGTGATAGTCAAAAGGGGAAATAGGCTCGCCAAGCGCCGCCCAAACGCCATTATAGTTGACGCCGGCCGCCATGACCAGAATCAGAACATCGTGACTGTCGAGCTCGGGCGTATCTACAATCTCGACCTGCATTGCCTTTTCCGGGACGCCATGGCGTTCCTTGCGGATTGCCCAGGCATACATTTTGGAGGGCACATGACCGAGAGGCGGAATTTCTCCTACCTCATACAGGTCCTTGATTTCGCCAGCCGGTAGGGTGGTGCCTGTTTCCGACAGGGCTGCAGCGTGCGTATTTAACATCAAAACATCCTTCGCATTTTGTGGGGTTTCTATATTATAGGGCGTAGATATTTAGAATTTACAAATTCCCGATTCTCGCCATGATATATCGCATTGCATCAAAAATTGGAACTGAGACCTTTACTTTGGCCCACTTTGTGAGAAGATTACTGACCTTTGAGCAGATAACAAGTATTTTTTGCATTGCAACACGACGATATGTTATTACGCATGGCAATTACGCCGCGTAACAACTGGTCAGTTTTGAGCTGAAAAACGAAAGAAAATTATGAAGAAAGACGACAAGGAAGCCCGAAATTCCGCCGCTTCAAAGAAAGACCGGCCTTGGCTTTTCCGCACCTATTCGGGCCATTCTTCGGCCAGCGCATCGAATGAGCTGTATAAGACAAACCTTGCGCGGGGTCAGACGGGACTGTCTGTCGCTTTCGATCTGCCAACACAAACCGGCTATGATTCGGATCATATACTCGCCCGCGGCGAAGTCGGAAAAGTGGGTGTTCCCATCTGTCATCTGGGGGACATGCGTACTCTTTTCGAGGGAATACCGCTCGAAAAGATGAATACTTCCATGACGATAAACGCCACATCGGCATGGCTGCTCGCACTTTACATTGCTGTCGCAGAGGAACAGAACGCCGATATTTCTGCCCTGCAGGGGACGGTCCAGAACGATATCATCAAGGAATATCTCTCGCGCGGGACCTATATTTTCCCGCCGCGACCGAGCATGCGACTGATCACCGATGTTGTCAGCTATACCTATCGTGAAATGCCGAAATGGAATCCGACCAACGTCTGCTCCTATCACCTTCAGGAAGCGGGCGCGACGCCGGTGCAGGAACTTTCCTTCGCACTTGCAACCGCCATCGCGGTCCTGGATGCCGTAAAGGAAGGCGGACAGATTTCCCCCGAAGATTTCCCCGAAGCCACGGGACGGATCAGTTTTTTTGTGAATGCGGGCATCCGATTCATCACTGAAATGTGTAAAATGCGTGCCTTTGTCGATCTGTGGGACGAAATCCTGCTGGAACGCTATGGCGTTACTGATGAGAAATTCCGCCGCTTCCGCTATGGTGTGCAGGTCAACTCCCTCGGCCTGACCGAGCAGCAGCCGGAAAACAATGTCTATCGTATCCTGCTGGAAATGCTGGCCGTGGTCCTGTCCAAAAAAGCGCGCGCACGGGCCGTCCAGCTTCCTGCCTGGAACGAAGCTCTCGGTCTACCGCGCCCGTGGGATCAGCAATGGTCCCTGCGCCTGCAACAGATCGTCGCCTATGAGACCGACCTGCTGGAATTCGGCGATATTTTCGAAGGCTCCATTGAGATTGACCGCAAGGTGGAAGAGTTGAAGGCCGCCGCGCGCGAGGAACTCCACCTGATCGAGGAAATGGGCGGCGCCATCGCCGCCGTTGACACAGGCTACTTGAAAGAATCCCTCGTCAACTCCAACACGGCGCGGGTGCAATCCGTTATTGCCGGTGAATTGCCTGTTATCGGCGTCAATCGCTTTACAGAGTCCGCCCCCTCCCCGCTGACGCAGGAGGCTGACGGTGGTATCATGACCGTTGATGAGGCGGCAGAGGCCGAACAGATTGCAGGGCTGAAAGCCTGGCGCGCCAGCCGCGATGACGCGGCCGTCCGCCGCGCCCTGGACGCCCTGTCCAAGGCAGCCCGCGATGGCAGCAATATCATGCCTCCCTCCATCGCTGCGGCAAAGGCCGGTGTCACCACCGGTGAATGGTCCGAAGCCCTCCGTCAGGTATATGGGGAATATCGTGCGCCCACCGGGGTCGGTATTGCCGTCTCCAACGCCGAAAATGATATTCTGGAGCCCGCCCGCGAAAAAGTTGCTATCGCCGCCGGAGAGCTGGGCCGTCCGCTGAAGGTGCTGGTTGGCAAGCCCGGCCTTGATGGCCATTCCAACGGGGCGGAGCAGATCGCCGTCGCCGCGCGCGATAGCGGCATGCAGGTTGTATATGAAGGCATCCGCCTGACCCCGGAGCAGATTGTCACCGCCGCCAAGGCGGGTACCGTTGATCTTGTCGGGCTATCGATTTTGTCCGGATCGCACATTCCGCTGGCCACCGAAGTCTGTGAACGCCTGAAAGACGCGGGGCTGTCGCACATCCCCGTCGTTGTCGGCGGCATTATTCCCCAGGAAGATGCCGTCCGGCTCAAAAATGCCGGGGTCAGCGCGGTCTACACACCGAAGGACTTCAACATGTCCGGGATCATTATAGATATGGTGGATATTATCATGAAATATGAGGATGTTGCCTGACGTCCTCATCCCGTTAAAGATTCGCATCTCCGCGTCGAATATTAACTATAATCCACCATTTTCAGCACTTCTTCGGGGGAATATCCCTCTTCACGGAGGGATCTGACCGTTGCTGCCTTATCGCGTTTTGAGAGCCGTTTTCCCTGCGGATCGGAAATCAGTCCGTGATGCATGTAACGCGGCGTTGGCAATTCCAGCAATGCCTGCAAAAGACGATGAATATGGGTCGCCGCGAACAGGTCTTGCCCCCGCACCACAAGATTGACCCCCTGCAACGCATCATCAAAGGTGACCGCCAGATGATAGCTTGTGGGGGTCTCCTTGCGGGCCAGAACAATATCCCCAAAAGGCGCCGGATCACATTGTATGGTCCCCTTGCCCACCTCCTCGAACCGCAGGCTTGAAAGCGGCACGGACGCCATCGCTTTAACCATATCCAGACGTAATGCATATGCATCGCCCCGGATAAATCGCTCCTGCCTCTCCAGATCGCTCAAATGTCGGCAAATGCCCGGATAGATGGGGCCTTCCGGGCCCTGAGGGGCGCTATTGCTGCGGGTAATTTCCGCCGCAATTTCTTTGCGTGTGCAGAAACAGGGGTAGATCAGACCACGATCACCAAGCTTCTCCAGTAGCGCCGCGTAATCATCGAAATGATCGCTCTGTCGGCGGAGGGGATAATCCCATTCCAATCCCAACCAGCGCAGATCTTCGACGATTCCCTCCTCAAATTCGGGCCGACATCGGGTGGTGTCAATATCTTCAATTCGGAGCAGAAAATGCCCGCCCCCCTCCCGCGCCGCGCGCCAGGCAAGCGACGCGGAATAGACATGCCCCAGATGCAGAAATCCGGTTGGGCTGGGCGCAAAACGCGTTATAGTTACCATATCGTTAACAAGGAACGGGTTCGGAAAAAATTATCAAAATACACCTAAAATTTTATCTGTTTTTCTTGTCAGTCATCCGGCCCGACGCTAGCCTTTGTTAACAGTTTTTTAATTATAAAAAAGATCAACGGGCGAGACAAATGTTTAGACGGATATTGATCGCATTGAATATTCTGATGTTGGTAACGGCTTGCGCCATTCCGATTACCCGCAATCACGATATAAATGTGGCAATGGAACGTTACGAGGCCGCCTATCGCGAGATTGTCAGAAACGACCCGCTGATGGCGCAGAATATTGGCGTTATGGCTGATGTCCTGGAAACGGTTGATCGCCGTTATGTGGATAACGTCAATCCTGAACAGCTTGTCGACAAAGCAATAGAGGCGTTGAAAGCGACTGCCGATGACAGTGACGGTTCGTTTGAAAAAGATCCGACCACCCGTGCGTTGAACGCCATGCTGTCTTCCATGGACCGTTTTACCGGCTATATGGCGCCGCAGAGCTTTTCGACCTATCGGGAAAGTCTGGACGGACATTTCATCGGCCTTGGCGTACATATCCGGATGATTGACGACAGCCTCACCATCATGGATCTGCTGAAAGGCTCCGGCGCTGAAGCGGCCGATCTTCGCAAGCAGGACATTATCACTCATGTCGATGGCGCCCCCATCAAGGGCTTGACCCTGCACGAAGCCCGGGCATTGTTACGCGGACCGGAAAACAGCGTCGCCAGCCTGACCGTTCGTCGCCCGTCCACGAACGAGCCGCTGCAAATTGCCGTGACCCGCAAGGAGGTGGACATCACCTCTGTTGCCCATCATGTGGAAGGCAATATCGGCTATATCCGGATTTATTCCTTCACCCGCAAGACAGGCCCCGGCGTCACCGTCGCGCTTAAAGATATTGACCGGCAGCTCGGGGACGGCCTTTGCGGCATCGTCCTTGACATGCGCGACAATCCGGGCGGGCTGGTCTCTGCGGCGGAGATTGTTGCCGATGCCTTTCTGGATGGCGGCAATATTTACGCGGTCGAAAATCGCGGTCATATGATGATTGCACGCGATGCAGACCGGGGCGATGAAGCACGGGGAACGCCCATTGTTGTCATGTTGAACAAGAAATCCGCCTCCTCCTCCGAAATTGTCGCCGGGGCGCTGAAATATCAGGCACGCGCCAAGCTGTTTGGCGAACAGAGTTTTGGTAAAGGGCTTATGCAGTCTCTCATGCCGCTACGCAATGGTGGCGGGCTCAGGCTGACGACAGGCCGGTTTACTACGGGTGGCGGCCCCACTTTCCACGGAGTTGGATTGACACCGGATATTCCCCATAAGGATGTTGAGGGGGAAAGCGACGCCTATCAGATTTCCCTCGCCGCCAAGAGTCTGAACTGCAACACAAGCCTGACAACCGCGCTTAACACAGTACAATGACAGGCGGCGGCAATATCAACGACGCCCTCGCCTTCATTACTGCGCAGGACCCGGATTTTGCCCGCGCCCTCCCGCTTATAAAACCTCTGCCGGACCGGGGCCGACCCGCCGGCTTTGAACATCTGTCCAAAATCATCGTCGAGCAGCAAGTCTCCCTCGCCAGCGCGGAAGCCATCTGGAAACGCCTTTCTGAAGCGGTCGCGCCTTTTACGCCGGAGATGATGGTCACTTTTGATGAGGACGGCCTCCGCAGCCTCGGCCTCAGCCGCCAGAAAGCGCGGTACTGCCGCGCCCTGGCCATGGATATTGTCGAAGGCCGGTTATTGCTTGACCGGCTGCATGAAGAAGAGGATGCAGCCGTGCTGGAGCAGTTGACGCAGGTCAAGGGCATCGGCCGCTGGACTGCCGAAATCTACATGATCGCCTGCCTTGGCCGCGCCGATGTCTGGCCTGCCGGGGATATCGCGCTGCAGAACGCCCTTGGTCACCTGAAAAATCTGCCGCAACGGCCCGATGCAAAGGCAATGGACCTGCTTGGCGAACCGCTGCGTCCCCATCGCACTCTCGCCGCCCGGATCCTTTGGCGCTATTATGCCGATGTGGTTCAGGCCGCAACGCGCAAAAGCGGGAAATAGCATCCCGCCACAGAATTACGCGGCCATTTCATCAAGATGCGGTGGTGTAATATTTATTTCACACAAAATAATGTAATAGCATTTGCAATTTCACGGAGGAAGCGCCACACTTTATGAGCGGAGATCGCTTCGGGAGAGTGGAAAGCCAGTGCATGCATCCGTTGAAAAATATCCGGCCCTCGTGCTGAATGCCGATTACAGGCCGCTCAGCTATTTTCCCCTGTCACTCTGGTCATGGCAGGACGCCCTCAAGTCTGTATTTCTGGAGCGCGTCAATATTGTTTCGGAATATGACCGGGTTATCCGTTCCCCCAGCTTCGAAATGCGCCTGCCGAGCGTAATCTGCCTGAAGCAGTATGTTCGGCAAAGCAAACAGCCTGCTTTCACCCGCTTTAACCTGTTCCTGCGTGACGGATTTCGCTGCCAGTATTGCGGATCGGCGGAGGAGCTGACCTTTGATCATGTCCTGCCGCGCCGTCTCGGCGGCCGGACGAACTGGGAAAACATCACCACGGCCTGCGCCCCGTGCAATATGAAAAAAGGCGGCCGCCTGCCGCGTGAGGCGAATATGTTTCCTGAAATAAAACCTTATATCCCGACCCCGCAAATGCTCAACCGGCAGGGCCGCGCCTTTCCGCCAAACTATCTTCATGAAAGCTGGCGTGACTATCTCTATTGGGATACCGAGCTGGAACATTAAGGATTTTCCCGCACCCACTTGCCTTACCCGCCCGTCGCCGTCTATATAGGAACCGGTTTCATTTGAACGGTTTCAAGTCGAGATGTGATGTAAAATGAGTTACGGTCTTGGTCTTTCGGAGAAAAAGCAGGCGCGGCAACGGCGCAACCGCTTTTTCAAAATTATTTTCTACATCGCCCTGATCGCCGGTGCAGGGATGTATGGCTATTATGAAGGGCAGGCCGCCGCAGAACGCCGCATCGCCGACATCGAAGGTCAGGTTATCGCCCTGACAAGTGAGAACGACCGGCTGAACGATCAGGCGCGCGCGGCGCTGGACAAACAGAGTGCCGCCCTTGCGGAAGCCCGCGCCTGGCGCGACAAGTTCGAAAATGAAATTCCGACCGGACCTGTTCGGGATATTCTGACGCTGGTCCAGCAGCGGATCGCCGACGGGCTGGAGCCGGAACGGCTGAATTCCCTGATCACCCTCGCCCAGAACAGCCAGAATTGTGATCCGGCCCCGGAGACCAAGCGGTTTATCGTGAATACCCCGATTTTCTCAAGCCCCGGCAATTCGGTCAGTCTCGGCAACGGTACCATCACCGTGACCGGCAACGGAAAATCCGTTGTCAACGATCAGAACAAGGTAGAAGCCTGGTATGATCCGAACGAAGAGGTGGAAATCACCTTTACCCAGCTCGGCGGCCAGACGGAAAAGATGACCGGCGTCCTGCCGCTTCACAAAAGCGTGGTATTCGGCGCAAATGAATATCGGTTCAGCATTCTTGCCGGGAAACAGAGCTTCGCAACCATTTCGGCGACCCGCTGCGACTTTCCGTAAAGCAGGCGAGCCCGCCGTCAGATGCGTGATGACAGCCAGATGGCCAGTTTAGATCCGGCCTTGACCGCCGTCGTCAGCAACTCATAGCCCGGAGCCTCACTGGCGCCTGCCTCGCGCGCGGTATCGCGATGCTCGATTTCCTCATCGCGAAAGCGGGAAATTGTTTCTTTGAGCTCGGTTTCATTTTCGCTGAGCGTGTCAAGCTGCTCACGGTAATGGGCATCAATCACCTCTTCGACCGCCTCGGTACAGGCCATTGCCGCTTCCTTGCCAAGCAGGGCCGTCCCAGCGCCAAGCGCAAAGCCCGCCACATGCCAAACCGGGCCGAGCAATGTCGGCCGCACACGCCGCTCAGCAAGAAGCTGCTCGAATTTCTCGCGATGAACGAGTTCCTGATCTCTCATATGACGAAGGGTCTCACCGGATTCCGTCTTGCCCAGAACCGCAAGCTGACCTTCATAAATCCGGACGGCGCCAAACTCTCCCGCATGATCAACCCGGATAATCCGTTCAAGCTGCTCTCGCGGGTTGAGATCGCCGGGTTGGCGGCCAAAGGGTGGCTTGTCGTCTTGCGAAGATTTGTCGATCATAAACGTCTCCTACTTGCGCTTCCCTGAACCTAGCGCAGCGATGAGACAAAAGACAGCCATAACTACCGCCAGCATGACATTGTAGCCAGCCATGGAGATGCCGAAAAGAGACCAGGCCACCTCATTACAGCGGACAATCGGCGTCGACATGATCCTGGCTTTCAGATCCTCAATATTCGAGACAGCGCCGGTATCCCCGACGCATTCGGCCGTGCCTTCCCACCACCCCTGCTCCACCCCGACATGATAGCCGCCAATGGCCGCCGTTGTGAGAAAAGCAAAGGCGCAAAAAAGCAAGAAAGGGGTCGCGCCAAACCGTTTGCTCAACGCAATTCCGGCAAGCGCAATTGCAATGACCGCCGCATAGGGCCAGCGCTGATATAGGCAGAGAACACAGGGCCAGAGGTCGAAGACATACTGCGATGTGAACGCAAAAACGAGCGCCCCGGCGGCGGCGGCAAGGGCAATCCACAATGCATTCTTGTATAACAAGACCATGTTCCCTTGCTTTTATCCGACAATATTTCCCTGATGATTACAGCAGATACTTAATCGCCACAAAGCCGCCAATCAACAGGACAAAGAAAAGAATGGTGAGCAAGCCGAGATATTTCTCGATAAAGACCTGGATCGGGGCGCCAAACTTCCATAGCAGCCCGGCAACGATGAAGAATCGCAGGCTGCGGGACATGACAGAAGCGAAAATGAACACAAATATATCCAGATGCGTCACGCCGCTGGCAATCGTAATCACCTTGTAGGGAAAGGGCGTTAGCCCGAAAAAGGCAACAATCCAGCCCCCCCATTCGTTATAGGCGGCACTGAACTCGATGAATTTGTCTGCGTAACCGTAAAAATCAATGATGGGCGCGCCAATCAGCTCGAAAAAGAAAGCGCCCACCAGATATCCGAACATCCCACCAAGGACCGATGTCACACTACAAATGAAGGCAAGCCGCCAGGCTTCCGCCCGGTTCGCCAGAACCATGGGAATGAGCAGGACGTCAGGCGGGATCGGAAAGAAGGAGCTTTCAATAAAAGAAACCCCGCCGAGAAACCATTTTGCCCGCGGCTTCGCCGCCAGACTCATCGTAAAATCATACAAACGTCGAAGCATAGTCGGGCCAATACTTGTAAATAACCGTTCAGGATGTGGCTTTTTAGCCGCTTTCCCCTATTTCTACAATCGCTATCCTTAAAATTTGATAAACTACGGCTCTGAAGAAGTTCTATTGACCGGCTTAAAATCATCGTTATAGTGCGGATTTTCCACACTGGCCCCTGTGGCGGAATTGGTAGACGCGACAGACTCAAAATCTGTTGTCCTCAGGGCGTGCCTGTTCGAGTCAGGCCAGGGGCACCAATATTTTATTTAATATATTGATTTTATTGTGATTTTTAAAATACAAAAAATACAGACCACCGTTTAGTCCCCCTTTTATCTGGATACACAAATTTACAACTAACGGCTTTATAATCTGAAGGTAGCAGGTTCAAAATCCTGCCTAGATTTGTAGACGTCCTTTGTATTGATATGCTTCACCAAACTGTGACATTTTGTCCGTTGACAAAAAAGCGGGAAAAAGTTCTGATAAATCTATGATATCTGCTTTCTCAAAAACAGGGGCTTTCCTGATCGTGCTCGTAATTGCCGGTCTCCTGGGAAACACTCCAGCCAGAGCAATGACTCTCGACAGCATGTCTGTAGAGGTAGTGGATTGTCAGGATTGTCGTGAGACTGGAAATATGCAAAACACAGGTGCTGTATGTTCCAGTGTTTGCGTTGTTTCAGTAGCGATTGATAAGGTGGCCATTGATACGGCTACTCTACATGATGCCAAAAATTCCCAATTTGAACGCCTGATTTCTCGTCTGCATGAACGCGACGAATATCCTGAGCCTCATCCACCCAAACTTACATCCTAGTTAGATGCCTACTTGGCGAACGTATCGCTGATGGTGGGCGCATGCTTGTCGTAGCAATATATCGCTAACCAAGCAGTTGCACTCCGCGAAAGACATTTGAGCTTCTTTTGTGGCTGGATCAACACCAGACGGATGTCTAATCTATGGATAATCAACGAGTCCCGATGTTTACGCGTCGACGCGTAATTGCATCGACCGCTGCCGTTGCATTTGGGGCAGCAATCCCGAGCTTGTGGGCGCCAAATGGCAATGCCGCATCGAACTCAGAAGAAGTAACTCTTCATGCGGCCGCTGGCCACAACAAGCTTGGTTCTGGCGTTACAGGACCTGCAACCTTATGGCGCTTTAATGAATCGATACCGGGACCGGAAATCCGGATCCGCCAGGGATCGCGTTTACGGGTCACCGTAGATAACGGATTGGCAGAAGATACAACAGTTCATTGGCATGGCGTTCGTACGCCTAACGCGATGGACGGGGTTCCCTATTTAACCCAGAAACCAATCTCACCGGGCAATCAATTTGTATATGACTTCAATGCGATTGACGCCGGAACCTACTGGTATCATCCGCATCAGCGCAGTTTCGAACAAGTTGGTCGTGGTTTATACGGTCCCTTGATTATCGAAGAAGCGAACCCAATACAGGTTGATCGCGATTTGACTTGGATGTTGGACGATTGGCGTCTGAACCCATCAGGAGAAATAGAAGACGATTTCGGAAACTCCCATGACATGAGCCACAGTGGTCGAATAGGTAATTTCGTTACCATCAACGGCACAAGATTGGATACTTTTATAGTTCGTACAGGAGAACGCATACGCCTCAGGCTGATAAATGCTGCAAATGCTCGCATCTTTGGACTCGACTTCCAGGGGCATGATCCATTGGTCATTGCATTGGACGGGCAACCAATAACCCCACATCGCCCGGAAAATGGCCTTGTCGTCTTGGGCCCAGCCATGCGGATTGATCTTATTTTGGATATGACCGGAAATCCCGGTGAAAGCAACGAAGTCATAGATCGTTTTTATGATGGCCTTACCTATCAACTGACACGCATCAGATATTCCAATGAAGTTATCCGGGACAGCCCACCCGACTGGCCAACCCAGTTACCGGCAAATCCTTTGAAAGTCCCAGATCTGAAAACCGCGAAACGTCATGAAGTGACGTTCAGCGGTGGCATGATGGGCAATATGGTTGCGCGTGACATGGGGATAAACACGACCAGGTCGAATGCGATGATGGGGATGATGCATTCCGATAAAATTTGGTTCATTAACGGGATTGCTGCGGAAGGTCATATTATGGATCCAATGCTTACGCTGGAACTTGACCGCAGTCACGTAATTGCGATGACAAACGCCTCTGCCTGGTATCACCCAATTCATCTCCACGGCCACTCCTTCAGAGTGATTTCTAGAAATGGAGAAAAAACAAAATATCGGGAGTGGCAAGACACGGTCTTAATGGCACCACGCGAAACTGTTGAAATCGCGTTCGTTGCCGACAATCCGGGTGACTGGATGTTTCATTGTCACATTCTGGAGCATCAGGCGAGTGGCATGATGGGTGTCATTCGAGTCGCCTGAAAATTTGCAAATATGAAGAAGGATAATTTCAATGATCAAGAAAGTTATGGCTTTTGTTACAATCGGCGCAATTATTGTCGCAGCCTCTGTTTTTTATGGGCAAGAGGCAGTGGCAAAGGAAGTTACGCTTTATAAAAATCCGCAATGCGGATGCTGTGAATCCTATGCGGATTATCTTCGGGAGAATGGGTTTGCCGTCACCGTTGAGCCGACACATGATCTGGTGCCAATGAGCAAGAAAGCAGGCATTTCAGAGGATTTTCAGGGGTGTCATCTCGCCTTTATAGATGATTACGTGGTGAGTGGGCATGTGCCGATTGATACTGTCAAAAAGCTCCTTTCAGAAATGCCAAATATCAAGGGCGTCACGCTTCCGGGCATGCCGACAGGATCTCCTGGTATGGGAGGCCCCAAAACCGGACCGTTCACCATCTATCAGATCGGTGACGACCAACCAACAGTTTACACAACAGAGTGAAGGAGAAAAAAATGATGACCGATCCAAGCTGTATGTCGGGCGGAATGATGATGTGGGGAATGGGGATAGCAGGCCTTTTGGTCGCAATCCTATTGCTCTTGGCAATCGCGGCCCTTGGCAAATATCTCTTCAGCGGCAAGCATAAATGACAAGAAAATCCATTATCGTAAGTTTGCTGATAGCGGTACTGGTAGGTGTAGTTCTAGTAGGGTTTAGTCAGATATTTGACACTGAACAGGACAGTTTTTCGGCGCCGATATCAAATGGCGATAGCGCCAAACCGCCAAACATGATGTCGCTCAATAAAAAGCCGCTTTCGATCAAGCCTATTTCCTTTACGGATGCAGAAGGTTCCGATCTCGACCTGTCACATTGGCGCGGCAAGCTTGTTTTGCTTAATATTTGGGCAACGTGGTGTGCGCCTTGCCGGGAAGAAATGCCAACACTCGATAGCTTGCAGCAGCAGTTGGGCGGGCCAGGTTTTGAAGTCGTCGCTCTTTCAATTGATCGGGCAGGTATTGGTGTCATAGAGAAATTCTTTGAGGAAATTGGCATCAAGTATCTGGGCATCTATGTCGATCAAACCATGAAAGCATCAACAGATCTGGGCGCCTACGGCATCCCGACAACTCTGCTGATATCACCGGAAGGACTGGAACTTGGGCGTCTTGCCGGACCGGCTGTGTGGGACAGTCCGGAAATGATTTCATTTTTACGCGACCTTATTCCCCAGAAAGCAAAGGAGAACTAGACAATGAAGCCTGCTGTAGATCAAAGCTCAAATATATTGATCGACTATCTTGTCTATCAATATCGAACCCGTCGCCCGTTGGTCTTGCTAATCGGTGGGATTATTATTGCTACTCCGTTATTGGCATTCAATTGGAGTTGGCTAACGGCAATAGGAGTGTCGACGATATTAATCAGTGTTTTGCCTTGCGTTCTCATGTGCGCATTCGGGATGTGCATGAAAGGCGGCAAAGACTGCTCGAAGAACTCGGCTACAAGCAATACCACTGATGAAGGTAGCGGTAGTCAGTAAAACCTGGTTTTTCCAGGAAAACTCGTAAAACAAAGGAATATAGCATGAAAAAAGCATCAATTATTATAGCGTTAGCTGTTGGATTTCTTGGATCGATATCACTCGCCCTGGCGGATAGCAATCAAACTGAAAGCCAGGATATGAAGTCACACTCGATGATGCAGGATAATCAATCCCAAGGAGATGAGGGAAAACCGAACAACATGATGGGTATGATGAATATGATGAATATGATGAGCAAAATGGAACCCATGATGAAGCAGTGTAGTGAAATGATGGAGACCATGAACGATCATATGAAGTCTGGAAAGGACGCATAAAAAAACTTTCGAACTGTAGTTAAAGCAATAGACCTCCGGCCGTTGAAATACTGGCCGGAGGTTTATCAAGTGTAGGAAAAAAATGAAATCGATATATTTTGTATCAGTTTTGATTAGCGGCCTGATAATCGCGATGACGGCAAGTGCCAATCACCCCGCCAACAACCTTGATGAGGTGATGAGTGAGAAGGAACCCTTTTTTCAAGCGATGGATGAACCAAATTCACCTCCATTTGAATTAGTCAACTCGAATGGTGAATTGATTAAGCTTTCAGATTATGACGAGAAAATTGTCGTTTTGAACTTCATATTTGCGAATTGTGCGGGTGTCTGCCCCTTGCACTCTGCTCGGATTGTAGAAATACAAGAGATGATTAATGCGACACCAATGAGGGATTTGGTCCAATTTGTCAGCATTTCGACGGATCCGATTAATGATACAGGTAATGCGCTCGATGAGTATGGAGACGCTTACGGATTTGATGCAATAAATTGGACGTTTCTAACAAAAAAGCCGAATGACGCAGAAAATTTCACTCGAATCCTTGCTGAGGAATATGGTGTTAAGTTCCAGCCAGAGGAAGCGGGCCAACAAATGCATAGCGTGGTGACGCATATTATTGATAGGAAAGGTCGTTTCGCCGCAAAATTTCATGGACTTAAATTCAAACCCATCAACCTGAGGGTCGGCAACGATTACTTCATTAAACAGCCAGATGGTCGTTTATTGGTCAG
>CAXASQ010000015.1:0-61990 GCA_963971675.1 uncultured Alphaproteobacteria bacterium
GGTTTCAAGCTTCGCGTGATTTCAACACAATGCTTGACGCCAGCCATTTTTTATGGCGAGGGCAGGGGCACTCTGCTAAATCCGGGAAACGGTCCCGTAGCTCATCAGGATAGAGCGCAAGATTCCTAATCTTGAGGTAACAGGTTCGAGTCCTGTCGGGATCGCCATTTTATCACGCGCGCCAAACCCGCTTTGCGCAGGCTGGGGCGGGTGGGCGAAAGCCCGGGACACGGACGCCCTTGGTCCGGTCCGGTCCGGTTTCTCCGCTCGCGTTCCTATCTTTCCCGGTTGCCGTTCCCTGCCGGATGAGGGGTGTCAGATATGCCCCCGGACCGGCGGCAGATCGACAAATTCGCCCGGCCGCTTTTCCGCATTGGCCTTCATGGCCTCAAAAATTTCCTCCCGCTGCAGCATGCTGGCATTCCAGATGGCGATATAATCGAGCCCCTCCTGCACCGTATGATCACGGGAATAGTTCATCATCCGCTTGCAGCCCATAATGGCGAGCGGCGCCTTGCTGGCGATTTCGGCCGCAATGTCCATCACCGCTTTCAACATCACGTCCTGATCGGCAAAGACCCTGTTGACGAGGCCGACTTCCTGCGCTTCCGCCGCTGGCATCCGCCGGCCGGTATAGGCAAGCTCGCGCGCCACGCCATCGGCAATCAGCTTTGAAATGCGGGGGAAAGTGCCGACATCGGCAGTCATGCCGATATTGGTCTCGAATATGGTAATGAAGGCATCCTCCGTCGCATAGCGCATGTCGCAGGCCGTAATCAGATCGACACCGCCGCCGATGCAGCCGCCCTGAATGGCGGCAATGACGGGGAGGCGGCATTCCTCAAGCGCAGTAAAGGCCTGCTGCATTTTCCGGACGGTGCCATAGAAATCCGCACCCGCCGTAATCCGGGCGGCGCGTTTGGCGGCCGGGTCTGTAATCTCGGCCTGCTTGAAGGAGGTGACATCGAGGCCGGAGGTGAAATGCGGACCGGTTGAAGAGAGGACAATCACCCGGGCTTTCGCATTCTCGTCAATATCCCGGACGATAGCCGGAAGCTCGGACCAGAAGGCCGGGATCATGCTGTTCCGCTTCTCCGGCCGATTTAGGATAATATGGGCGATGTTATTGGCGATTTGAACGTCGAAACAGCTATGGCTCACGGCGAGGCTCCCTTTCCCGTTTGTGTCTTGTTGTGACTTTTCCCCATTCTACGCGAGTGCGACCCGGATTCAAATGGCTTGCATGCAAGACCATGAGTGAAACACTTTCCCAAAGCGGAAGAAACAGGCATGATATGCGGAAATATCCATCCCGTAAGGGTAGAACAATAATAATCAGGGAAGAAGAATATGGTCACCAGCTTTGAGAATGGCGCAAACCCCTTTGATATTGATCACCGGTATAAGGGACCTTTTTATACAGCGGATCATCATGCCTGGCGGGCCGCGCTGCGCGGCTTTATCGAGCAGGAAATCATGCCCTTCGTCAATGACTGGGATGAAGCCGGGGAATTCCCGCGGGAACTTTACAAAAAGGCGGGGGATATCGGCCTGCTGGGCATGGGCTTCCCGGAGGAATATGGCGGGACGCCGGTGGATGTGTTCTTCCGCATGATCTCATCGGAGGAAATGGCCCGCACCGGCGCGGGCGGCATGCATGCGAGCCTGATGGTGCATACCATCGGCCTGCCGCCGGTGCTGGCGACCGGATCGGAGGAGCTGAAGAAACGGATTGCGCCCGCGGTGCTGGCGGGGGAGAAAATCCATGCCCTGGCCATTACGGAACCGTCCGGCGGATCGGATGTCGCCAATATCCAGACCCGCGCGGTGCGCGATGGCGATGATTATATTGTCAACGGATCGAAAATGTTCATCACCGGCGGCATGCGCGCCGATTACTACACCGTTGCCGTGCGCACCGGCGGCGCGGGGCGGGAGGGGGTTTCCCTCCTGCTGATCGAGCGGGACCGCCCGGGATTTACGCGCACGCCGCTCAAAAAACAGGGCTGGTGGGTTTCTGATACCGCCGCGCTTTATTTCGATGATGTCCGCGTGCCGCGCAGCAACCTGATCGGGGCGGAAAACCAGGGCTTCATCGGCATCATGAGCAATTTCAACAGTGAGCGGCTCGGCATGGCGGCGGGGGCGACGGCCTCGGCCCGTGTCTGCCTCGAGGATGCCATCGCCTGGGCGCGGGAGCGGAAAACATTTGGCAAACGCCTCGCCGATCATCAGGTGATCCGCCACAAATTCGCGGAAATGGCGCGCCATATCAATGTGACGCAGGCCTATCTGGAGCAATGCGCGACGCGTGTCATGGCCGGGGAAAAGCCGGTTGCCGATCTGTCCCTGCTGAAAGTGCAGGCATCGCAGACCCTTGAGTTCTGCGCGCGGGAGGCGATGCAGGTCATGGGCGGGGCGGGCTATATCCGCGGCTGCCGTATTGAGCGGATTTACCGGGAAGTCCGGGTGATGGCAATCGGCGGCGGATCAGAAGAAATCATGCGGGATCTTGCGGCGCGGCAAATGTATATATAACTTAGATAGCTAAGAAAAAATCAGCGGGAGGAAGAGATGAGCGTGACGCATTATGACTGGCTGGCCCATCATACGGAGCGGGTGCCGGGCAAGGAGGTGTGGGTGGACCTTCATTCCAATCGTCACTTTACCTATGCGGAGGCGAATGACAGGGCGTTGCGCCTCGCGGCATGTTTCCAGAATGACTATGGCGTCAATCGGGGGGATCGCGTTGGCGTGCTGGCCATGAATTCCACGGATATGCTGGAAATCCAGGCGGCCTGCGCCAAGATCGGCGCGATCTTTCTGCCGCTCAACTGGCGGCTGACGGTGAGCGAGCTGGACTTCATCATCCGCGATGCGGCGCCGAAACTGCTGATCCATGACAGCCAGTTTGCCGCGGAAGTGACGGAGCTGAAAAAGACGACCGGCGTGCCCCATACGCTGGAGACCAGCGGCGCAGGCGGCAAGACGCCGTATGAGGCGGCGATTGCCGCCAGCAGCCCGACGCCGACCCTCGCCCGGCTGACCCATGACGATGTCTGGACCATCATGTATACCTCCGGCACGACGGGGCGGCCAAAGGGGGCGATGAATACCTATGGCATGGCCTTTTATAACGCCGTCAATCTGGGCGGTCCGGCTTATATCACGCCGTCCACCCGGACGTTGACGATCCTGCCGCTGTTTCATACGGGCGGGCTCAACTGCTACAACTCCCTCGCGCTCTATTATGGCGGGACGAGCCTTGTCATGCGCAGCTTTGATCCGGGGGAATGCCTGCGGCTGATCAATGACCCAGACATGGGGATTACGCATTTCTTCGGCGTTCCGGCAAATTACCTGTTCATGAGCCAGCATCCGGATTTTGCGACGACGGATTTTTCCCGTCTTGCCTGCTCCGGGGTGGGCGGCGCGCCGACGCCGGTGCCGCTGCTGGAAATCTACAAGGCGCGCGGGCTGGCGCTGCAGCAGGGCTACGGCATGACGGAGACAAGCCCGACCGTCACCGTGCAGGATGCAACCATGGCGCTGACCAAACCTGGCTCGGCCGGAAAGCTCGCCATGAATGCGGAGGCGCGGATTGTCGATGAAAATGGCAATGACGTGCCGCGGGGTGAAATCGGGGAGCTATGGGTCAAGGGCCCGAATATCACGCCCGGCTACTGGAACCGGCCCGAGGCCAATGCGGAGGCCATCACGAACGGCTGGCTGCATACCGGGGACGCCTGCCGCATGGATGAGGAGGGGCATTTTTATGTCGTTGATCGCTGGAAGGATATGTATATCTCCGGCGGGGAGAATGTCTATCCGGCGGAAATCGAAAGCCTGCTGTTCAAAATGCCCGAAATTGCCGATGTCGCAATTATTGGCGTGCCGGATGACCGCTGGGATGAGGTGGGCTGCGCGGTGATCGTTCTGGCGCCGGGCAAGACCCTGACAGCGGATGAGGTCACCGGCTATTGCCGCGATAAGCTCGCCCGCTTCAAAATCCCGAAGCATGTCGTGTTCTTGAAGGAATTGCCACGCAATGCCACGGGGAAGGTTTTGAAGCGGGTGTTGAAGGACGAAATCGGCGATTTGCAGCCCGCGACTTAGCCGCTTATGCCTCCCAGTTGAAGAGCAGCGGCTCCTTGCGGGTAAACCGGGCGACGGCTTCCTTGTTGTACTCCGTCGTGAAACAGATTTCCTGCGCCGCCGCCTCCATCTCAAGCAGCGATTGCGGGTCGAGATCGAGCGACTGGTTGGTGATCCGCTTGGTGAGCGCGAAGGCTTTGCGGCTGGAAGGTTGCAACCGCTTGGCAAGGGTGAGGGCCGCGTCCAGCAATTCATCGGCCGGATGGATATCGAAGGCAATACCGATTGCCTTGGCTTCTTCGGCCAGAACCGGGCGGCCCGTATACATGATGTCCTTGGCGCGCTGCATGCCAATCATGCGCGGCAGGACATACATGATGGCGCAGTCCGGCACCGCGCCGATGCGGCCGAACACGGAGCAAAAGCGCGCCGTCGGGCTGCACAGGACAAAATCCGCACAGAGCGCGAGCGCGAAACCGCCACCATAGGCGGCGCCATCAACGGCCGCAATGACCGGCACTTCAAGATTTCTAAGACGCCCGATCCAGTCATTGATGGCATAGATGCGTTTGCGGTAATCGGCGCCGGGCTGACCGTCCTTCGGCTGATTTTCCAGCATCCCCTTGATATCACCGCCCGCACTGAAGCAACCGCCGCTGCCGGTCAGGATCACCGCGTCAATATCGTCGCGGTGGGTAATCTCACTGACCTTGGCGGACAGATAGTCCTGCAACTCCTGTGTGAAGGGATTCCGCCGGTTTGGCTGGGTCATGACAATCGTCGCGATACCATCCTCGACAGTCATTTCCGCAATGTTTGAATTCGACATATCTATTCTCCCGTTTTATTTTTTATAGAGAAATTAGGTGTAAAAAAACCCAACCGGCAGAGGCCGGTTGGGTTGTTACTTCATTTATTGCTACCGCCTTGCCGGATCAGGCGCCTTCCTTGCCGACAATGGTAATGGAGCAGACGTTCTGATGCGGGAAACCGCCCAGATTGTGGGTCATGCCGAAGACCGGCTCTTCCTTGCGCTGACGGTCGCCCGCGCGGCCCTGCATCTGCAGATACATTTCATAGATCATGCGAAGACCGGAGGCCCCGATCGGGTGACCGAAGCATTTCAGGCCGCCATCGATCTGGCAGGGGATCTTGCCGTCCGCATCATAGAAACCGTCCATAACGTCCTTCACTGCATTTCCTTCATCGGAAATGAACAGGTCTTCCATCGTGACCAGCTCGGTCACGGAGAAGCAGTCATGGACTTCGAACATGCTGACCTGGTCGCGCGGCTTGGTGATGCCGGCTTCCTTATAGGCCCGGTTGGCGGCCGCCCGGGTGGTGACGAAATGGCTGCCATCCCAGGAGTTATGCTGGGCTTCCCGACCGTTGGAGGCGGAAAGCTGCAAAGCCTTGACCGTGATCAGATCTTTCTTGCCGAGCGAACGGGCAATTTCCGGTGTCGTCACAATGGCGCAGGCCGACCCGTCACTCACGCCGCAGCAATCGAAGAGGCCAAGCGGCTCTGCGATCATCGGGGCATTCATGACCTTGTCTTCATCAATCTTGTTGCGAAGATGGGCCTTCGGATTACGTGATCCATTATCATGGCTCTTGACCGAAATATGCGCCATGGCCCGTTTCATGTCGTCCTTGTTGACGCCATGCTTGGCCGAATAGGCGGAAGCGAGCTGCGCGAAGGAACCGGGGGCCGAGGCATTCGCCCAGAACAGATCGTTGACCGACCCGCGGTTACGCTGCGGCAGACCGCCATAACCCGTGTCTTTCAGCTTTTCAACGCCAAGGGCGAGAGCGATATCACAGGCGCCCGAGGCAACGGCGTAAACCGCACCGCGAAAGGCTTCCGATCCGCTGGCGCAGTAGTTTTCCACACGCGTCACCGGGATGTTGGGAAGACGCAGCGCCATGGAAAGCGGCACGGCGGACTTGCCGACATGCTCTTCCTCGATCGCGGTGGCGAGCCATGCCGCTTCAATCTGGCTTTTCTCGATGCCCGCATCGGCGAGGGCTTCGACATAGGCTTCGATCATGAGATCTTCCGCGTTATCATTCCAGCGTTCGCCGAAATTCGAGCAGCCCATTCCGAGAATGGCAACTTTATCCTTAATTCCTGAGGCCATTGTTATTCTCCTTTTTTAGCAGCGCCGTCCGGAGCCGCTTTCCAGAAATAGCGCCTGAAGTTACGCTTGTTGTCATAGTCCTTGACACGGAACATCATGCGCATGGGTGTCCCCACTGCTATTTCCATGTCCGGAGAAACGTCCGTGAAATCACTCATCAGCCGTCCACCGCCTTCAAACTGCACCATGCCGTAATAGGCGGGCGGGTCCGGGGAGTAGGTCAGCCGGTCAGCCGTGAAGGAGTTGACCTTGGACGTGCGTTCCGCAAAGGAGTAATCCTCTTGCGTGTCGATGGCGCCGCAGTTTTCATTGACGCACATTCTGGATTTCGGGAACTGGACCGTCCCGCACTGCGAACATTCACCGCCGATCATGGACTGTGCCATGCCCTTGTTGCGGTAAAGTGTGGTGAGGCCGGTTTTCTTGTCCGTTTCCGCGCGAATACCCCGCTCCATTTTCACAAGGTCGTGGAAGGCGAGGAATTTGCTGTAGTTATTTTCCGCATAGCGGCGATTGAGATAACCGGAAACGCCGCGACGTGCGGGAAGCGATTTGATCTCATCCGTCACTTCGAAGAGGAGAGCGTCGCTGCCCTGACCGAAGCTGGCGACCAGGATCTTGTCCCCCGGATTTGCGCCTTCCAGCGCATGGGCGAGCATGACCATTGAATGCGCCGTGCCGGTTTCGCCGCAGTTTGCCTGCAGGTTGTCGGCGATAGCGCTCTCGGGGATGCCGACTTTCTTGGCAACCGCAGCAGCCGAACCGCGGGCGGCAAGCGGGAAGCAGAAGGTGGTGATATCGCCGGCCTTGACGCCGGTCGCTTCGAGAACGGCGTTGACCGCTGCCGGAACGATCTTTACAACGCCTTCGTCGCGGATCCAGCGCTCTTCCCAGGAATAGTCGTAATCTTCATTTTCACCGCGGAAGTGATCGACGAAGTCAACGGCTTCCGTCTGGCTGCCGAGCAGGCGGGCAATGACCTTGCCCTGCCCGACGAGGAAGGAGGCCGCCCCGTCACCGGAGGTCAGCTCCAGCGGGCTTGCGGCGAGCGTCTTGCGCTTTTCCGCGGTGGTGAACAGGATCGGTCCGCTGCCGCCCTTTGCCGCCTGCAACGCCACGGCAAGCGCGGCGCTGCCGGCCCGCTGGGAGGAGGCGAAGTCGAGGGTTTGCAGATTGCTCCGCAGATCAAGGGCGTCGGCAACGATGCCGGCATTCTGGCGATCCACAAACGGGAAGGTCGTTGACGCCATATAAACGGCGGCAACCTGATCCCGGTCGAGACCGGCCAGGCAATCCCGGGCTGCTTCCACCGCCATGGTGACGCTGTCTTCATCCCAGTTGGCCATCGCGCGCTCGCCTTTGGCGAGCCCTTTCAGGCCAGGATTGAACCAGGCGTGGGCCTTGGCGATTTCACTGCGTTGTAATCGGCTTTGCGGGATGTATCCCCCGTAGGCCAATATTCCTACTTCCATCTGGACAGGCTCCTTTTTTATTATTTCTTGATGCCGCTCAATATATCGTCACATAGGCTGCTGGGAACTGTTTTTTTCAATTTTTCCGCGCTGCCATCGTTGACATCCCCTAAGTTTAAAGCGACTAACCGTTCAATGCCAGACATTATTGGCGGATCGCAAAAAAATTAAGTACGGGAATCCCGAAATATCGGGATTTTTTTCTTAACGCGCTTGTCGGGCATATGCTATCAAGATGAAAAAATAAAAATAATATGGAGTCATGAATGACCGTCTATTCTTCTAAAATTGTCACTTCATCCGAGGGGTTCGCAACCAATCGTCAGGAAATGCTGGCGCTTGTGGATGAATTGCATGCACTTAAGGATCGCGCGAAGCAGCTTTCCGAAAAGCGGCGCAAGCTTTTTGAGGAGCGTGGACAGATCACCCCGCGCGAGCGGCTGGTGCGTCTGCTGGATCCCGGGATGCCGTTTCTGGAGCTGTTCGGCCTGGCAAACTTCACTGTCGATACGACGGACCGGGAGAAAAGCATCCCGGGCGCGAGCACGCTGGCCGGTATCGGCTTTATCAAAGGCGTCCGCTGCATGATCTATGCAAGCGACAGCGGCATCAACGCCGGGGCGATGACCCAGAAATCCGGTGAAAAGCTGCGCAAGTGTCAGGATATCGCGCTCGAAAAGAAACTGCCCTTTGTCCATCTGGTCGAGAGCGCGGGCGCGAACCTGCTGAAGTATCAGGTCGAATCCTGGGCCCATGGCGGCGGCGGCTTCCAGCGTCTTGCCAAGCTGAGCGCGGCGGGCATTCCGACGCTGGTGGTGCTGCATGGGCCGTCCACGGCGGGCGGCGCCTATTTTCCGGGCATGAGCGATTACGTCATCGGCATCAAGGGCCGCGGTCGGGCGTCGCTTGGCGGTGCGGCGCTGGTGCGGGCGGCAACCGGGGAGATTTCCGATGATGAAGAGCTTGCAGGTTCGGAGATGCATGCGACGATCACCGGCCTTGTCGAATATCTGGCGGAGGATGATGCGCATGGGCTGATGATCGCCCGCGATATCATCGGCCGCCTTGGCTGGAATGATAACTGTCCCGCACCGGCGATCAGAAGCTATAAGGAGCCGGTCTATAACCCGGAGGAAATTGCCGGGGTGGTGCCGGTGGATTATCGCAAGCCCTATGATGTGCGCGAAGTCGTCGCCCGGCTGGTCGACGGCTCCGATTTCGAGGAGTTCAAACCCCGCTATGGATCGACCCTTGTCTGCCTTCAGGCAAGCATCTTCGGTCATGCCTGCGGCATCGTCGGCAATAACGGGCCGATTGATCCGGACGGCGCGGCCAAGGGCGGACAGTTCTTCCAGCTTTGCGATCAGGCGAATATCCCGCTCATCTTCCTGAATAACATCACCGGCTATATGGTCGGCAAGGAATATGAGCAGAAGGGCATGATCAAGCATGGATCGAAAATGATCCAGGCGGTTTCCAATGTGCGCGTGCCGAAAATCACGCTGTATATCGGCGCCAGCTTCGGCGCGGGCAACTACGGCATGGCGGGCCTCGCCTATGATCCGGATTTCCTGTTCGCCTGGCCCAATGCCAAGACGGGCGTCATGGGCGGGGAGCAGGCGGCCCTCACCATGGATCAGGTCGCCCGCAGCGGCGCGGAGCGTAAAGGCGTTCCCGTTGATGAGGAAGCGCTGGCCGCGCAGAAAAAGCGTCTTACGGAACATTTCGACAGCCAGGCGGATGCCTTTTATACCTCCGGACGGTTGCTGGATATGGGCGTGATCGATCCGCGCGACAGCCGCAAGGTGATCGGTTTTGCGTTGCAGACCTGCTGGGAAGCCCGCAATCGTAAGGTTCAGCCGAACAGCTTTGGCGTTGGTCGGCTTTAACTCCGGTGATCAACAGACATAACAATAAAAAAGATAAAGAAAAGACAGGCCCGGAACATGAGAAAATTCAATAGTATACTGGTTGCCAATCGCGGCGAGATTGCCGTCAGGGTCATGCGGACGGCGAAAAGCCTCGGCTATCGGACCATCGCGGTTTATTCGGAGGCGGATGCCAATGCCCTGCATGTCCGCATGGCGGATGAGGCGGTGCTGATCGGCGCCGCGCCGGTGCAGCAATCCTATCTCGACAAGGCGAAAATCCTCGATGCGGCGCGTCAGACAGGGGCGGAGGCAATCCATCCCGGATATGGCTTCCTGTCCGAAAATGCGGATTTTGCGAAGGCATGCGAGGCGGAAGGCATTGTCTTCATCGGCCCGACGGCCGAAGCCATCGACCTGATGGGCAACAAGGCGGCGGCGAAGCGGCGCATGATTGCGGCCGAAGTGCCGTGCGTCCCCGGTTATGAAGACCCCGACCAGTCCGACGCGACGCTGATTGCAGCAGCGAAAAAGATCGGCTTTCCGATCATGGTCAAGGCGGCCGCCGGGGGCGGCGGACGCGGCATGCGGCTGGTGCATGAGGAGAAAAACCTCGTTGCCGCGCTGGGCTCCGCCCGGTCGGAGGCGCTGAACGCCTTCGGATCGGACGAGCTTATCCTCGAAAAGGCGATTATCGAACCCCGTCATGTGGAGGTTCAGGTCTTCGCCGATACCCGTGGGAATGTCATTCACCTCGGCGAACGGGACTGCTCCGTCCAGCGGCGGCACCAGAAGGTGGTCGAGGAAGCGCCCTGTCCGGTCATGACGCCGCAACTTCGCGAAGAAATGGGTGCGGCCGCGGTCGATGCCGCGCGCAGCATCAAGTATCGCGGCGCGGGGACGGTGGAGTTCCTGCTTGATTCGGCCGGCAGCTTCTATTTCCTTGAAATGAACACCCGCCTTCAGGTGGAGCATCCGGTGACCGAACTGGTGACCGGGCTTGATCTTGTCGCCCTGCAGATCCGGGTGGCGCAAGGAGAAGAACTCGGCATTGCGCAGGAAGATGTGAAATTGACCGGCCATGCCATTGAAGTGCGCCTCTATGCGGAAGACACCACGCAGGATTTCCTGCCCTGCACGGGGCGTATCTCGCGCTGGATCCCGGCCGATCTGGACGGGGTGCGCTTCGATAGCGGTATTGATTCCGGGCAGGAAATTTCCCCCTTCTATGACCCGATGATCGCGAAGGTGATTGCCTATGGCGAGAATCGCGAAGCCGCGCGGCATCGTCTGATCGAAGGGCTGAAGGAATCGGTGCTGTTCGGCCTGACGACCAACCGCGGGTTCCTGATTGATATCCTGTCGGAGGAAAAATTCGCGAAGGGCGAGGCAACAACGGCCTTTATCGGCGAGCTGTTCGATGAAAGCCGCCTCGCCGCCAAGGCCCCGGATGAGGCGGAAGTCGCCATGGCAGCGGTCCTGTTGTATCAAGCGGAGCGGGACCGGGCGCGGAATGCGGCGGTTTTCGTTGAAAATGAACTGCTCGACTGGTCAAGCACGCACCCGCTTATTACCCGCTATATCTTCGATGCGGTGGAGGAGAAGATCGACACGACAGTCTCCCCGCGCCGTGAAGGCGGATATGAGGTGGGCGTGCGGGATTCTGTCCTGATAGTCGAGGTGATGAACAGCGGGGTCAACCGGGCGCAGCTTACGGTCGATGGTAAACGCAAGCGGGTTCATTTCGATGCCTCGGAAGAGGGCATTCTCGACCTCGCCCATGACGGCAAGACATGTCGGCTCGTCAACAGCCTGGCCTTCCCGCTGAGTGCGGAAGCGACCGCCGGCAGTGGCCGCATTGCCGCGCCGATGCATGGCACCCTGCTGGAGGTTTTTGTGAAACCGGGCGATACGGTTGAGGTGGGCAGCCGTCTGGCCGTTCTCGAAGCCATGAAGATGCAGCATGATATCCTCGCGGATATCGATGGGACGGTAACGGAAGTGTTCGCCGTCGCCGCCAAGCAGGTCTCCGTCGATGACATGCTGTTCGAAATTGAAGCAAGTGAAGAATAAGCAGCAACAAGCTGGTAAATAAGGAATGGTGGAGGTTCGTCTATGTTGAAGGAAGCTTATGATTTCCGCGATGAAAGCGAAGCATTATACAAGCTGATCGAGCCACTCGGCGAGGCGGATTATGATCGTGCCACCCTGTTCAAGGACTGGACGATCAATGATGTTTTGCAGCATCTGCATTTTTTCAACTATGCGGCGGACCTCACCCGGACCGACGAGGAGGAGTTCAAGCGCGCCTATGCGGAACTCTCGAAAGTTCGTACGGAAACTGACTCTATCGTCATCGCCACCGATCACATGCTGAAAGGCCTGAAGGGCATTGCCCTTCGGGACGCATGGCGCGACTATTATGTTGAGATGGCGGAAAATTTTTATAACGAAGATCCGAAGCGACGCCTGATCTGGGTCGGCCCGACGATGAGCGCGCGCTCCAGCATCTCCGCCCGGCTGATGGAAACCTGGTCGCATGCGCAGGAAGTATACGACCTGCTGGGGGCGGAACGGAAAAACACCGACCGTATTAAAAGCATTGTGGTTATCGGCATCAACACCTTCGGCTGGACATTCATCAATCGCAAGGAACCAATTCCGGGCCCCGTGCCGCATATTCGCCTGACGGCGCCTTCCGGCGCGATCTGGGAATGGAACGCGGAGAATGAAACGGACAGGATTGAAGGGGAGGCGGCCGAGTTTTGCCAGGTGGTCGCGCAGACGCGCAACGTTGCGGACACCGGTCTTGACGTGAGCGGCGATATCGCCACGCGCTGGATGTCGGTGGCGCAATGCTTTGCCGGGATACCGCGCACGCCGCCCGCACCGGGAACGCGCCATATCAACCGCGCCCCGGCCTGAGGAGGTAATCAGATGGCTGCTCACGGGAAATATCCGCATCTGTTTTCACCGCTTGATCTCGGCTTCACCAAACTGAAAAATCGTGCCCTGATGGGCTCCATGCATACGGGGCTGGAAGAAGCCGAGGGCGGGTTTGAGCGAATGGCCGCCTATTTTGCGGAGCGGGCGAGGGGCGGCGTCGGGCTGATCATCACGGGCGGCATTTCCCCCAACTCGGAAGGCGGCAAGGGCGCGAAGCTTGCGAATGAGGCGGAGGTTGCCGAGCATCGCCAGATAACCGAGGCGGTGCATGCCGCCGATCCGGATGTGAAAATCTGTCTGCAAATCCTGCATATGGGGCCGCTGGCGCGCGGCGGGGATCCGGTTGCCCCGTCGGCCATTCGCTCCCGCATCGCGAGCCGCACCCCGCGTGAGCTGGATGCGGACGATGTGGAAAAGCAGATCAGCGATATGGTGAATTGCGCCGTCTGCGCGCAAAAGGCAGGTTATGACGGGGTGGAGGTGATTGGGTCCGCCGGGTATCTCATCAGCACATTCCTCGTCGAGAAAACGAATCAGCGGACAGATAAATGGGGCGGTCCGTTCGAGAACCGGATGCAGTTTCCGCTGGAAATCATGCGCCGGATCAGGGAGGCCGTCGGCCCGGATTTCATTGTCATTTTCCGCATTGCCGCCATGGATATGCTGCAGGGCGGCATGTCCTGGGACGAAGTGGTCACCCTCGCCAAAAAACTTCAGGAAATCGGCGTCAATATTATCAGCACCCATTTCACCTGGCATGAGGCCGAGGTGCCGACCATTGCCACCATGGTGCCGCGGGCCGCGTTCACGCAGGTGACGGGGCGCCTGCGGAAGAAGCTGGATATCCCGCTCATCACCAGCAACCGGATCAACATGCCGGACGTGGCGGAAGCTGTGCTGGCGCGCGGCGATGCGGATATCGTTTCCATGGCCCGGCCGATGCTGGCCGATGCCGAGCTTGTCAACAAGGCGTTTGAGGGGCGCGAGGATGAGATCAACACCTGCATTGCCTGCAATCAGGCTTGCCTCGACCATACATTCAATGGAATGGAAGTAAGCTGTCTCGTCAATCCGCGCGCCTGCCATGAGACAATCCTGAATTACGAACCGACGGGCCGTGCAAAGAAGATTGCCGTTGTTGGCGCGGGCCCGGCGGGCCTGGCCTATGCGACAGTGGCCGCGGAGCGAGGGCATCGGGTAACGCTTTATGATGCGTCCTCCGAAATCGGCGGACAGTTCAATCTGGCCAAACGCATTCCGGGCAAGGAAGAGTTCCATGAGACCATCCGTTATTTTGGCCGCATGATTGAAAAGCTCGGCATCGAACTCAAGCTCAATACCCGCGTGGATGCCGGGATGCTCGCCGCAGCGGGATATGACAAGGTTGTGATTGCGACCGGCATCACCCCGCGTGTACCCGATATCGAGGGGATCCATCACCCGAAGGCAGTGAGCTATATTGATGTCATTACCGGCAAGAAACCGGTGGGCCGGATAGTCGCCATCATGGGCGCAGGCGGTATCGGCTTTGACGTTGCCGAAAAGATCACCCATGAGGGGACATCATCCGCCCTTGATGTAGATATTTTCGCACAGGAATGGGGAATTGATTTCAAAAATCATCCCCGCGGCGGGGTGACCGGCGTTGAGCCTGTCGTTGCAAAATCGGATCGGGACGTCACGCTGCTTCAGCGCAAGACGACACGCGTCGGGCGAGGACTTGGCAAGACGACCGGCTGGACCCATCGCATTACGCTCGCCCGGCGCGGGGTGAAGATGTTGAACGGCGTTGAATATCTCAGGATTGACGATGATGGATTGCATATCCTCGTCAACGGCCAGCCCGAGACGCTTGAGGTGGATACGGTCATCATCTGCGCAGGCCAACTTCCGCTCAGGGGCCTTTATGATGAGCTGGTTGCGCAGGGCGTCGATGTGGAACTTGTCGGCGGCGCCTATGAGGCGGCGGAGCTGGACGCCAAGCGGGCCATCAATCAGGCGAGCTATCTGGCGGCGGCGGTTTGATCCGTCTTACGCGGCGGGGGTGACAAACCCCTGCAATCTTGCAGCAGCGGCACGAAGGCTTTCCGGGCCGCCAAGCTGCGCGCGGTTGAAGCCGATCCGCTTGAACCAGAAATGCAGCCCCATCAGATCCGTATAGCCCATGCCGCCATGAACCTCGATCGCGCTGCGGGAAACGAAACGTCCCACCTCGTCCATATGCGATTTTGTGAGGAGGGCGGAGAGCGACGCGTCCTCCGGCAGATGATCGAACGCGTAGGCGGCGTACCAGACGAGCGACTGACAGGGCTGCAGCTCTGCGGCCATTTCCGCGCAGAGATGCTTGATCGCCTGAAAGGAACCGATGGCCCGGCCGAACTGGTTGCGTTCCTTGGCATAGGCGACGGCGCGGTCCAGCAGTTCCTCAGATGCGCCGAAGCTTTCCGCGGCGAGGATGATCCGCCCTGCCCGGATAATGGCCTCTATTGCCTCGGGGGAATTTTCCGCCAGTGGCTCGGCGTCCGCATTCTCAAGGTGAAGGGTGCAGAGCGGCCGCGTTCCGTCGATGCTTGGCAGGATATCTCGGGTTACACCCGGCGCGTCGGCCCGCAGGAGATATAGCCGCCCGTCCGTATCGGCAATGAGAAAGGCGTCCGCGTCTGCCGCATCAAGGGCGAAGCATGCTTTTCCATTTAACCGGTTATTATTATATATAACGGATGATCTACGCCGCGCGCCGCTCGCAATATCAGCGAGGGCAATACCGAGTGTCATGTCGCCCGCCGCCAGCCGGGGTAGCCATTCCGCCTGCTGGGCCGGGCTGCCCGCGAGGTTGAGGGCCAGCGGCGCCATAATAGAGGTAGCGGCAAAAGGAACAGGCGCCATACTGCGCCCCAGTTCGATCGCGACGATTGCGGCGTCAATTAATTGTAGGCCCGACCCGCCAAAGTCTTCGGAAATCAAAAGCCCGGGCAAGCCGAGTGTGGTGAGCTCATTCCAAAGCGCCCTGTCGGTTGCCCTCTCGCTGTTTGCCGTCTTGCGGATACGGTCAAGATCGACGGATCGCGTGAGATGCCCGCGAAAGCTTTCCTGGATAAGAAGCTGCTCTTCTGAAAGGCCGAAAAACATGGGCTACCCTTTTGCAGACTTTGGCTCGCGCGGCATGTCGAGGCCGCGTTCGGCAATAATATTCTTCTGGATCTGGGCCGTTCCCCCGCCAATGATGAGGCCAAGGTCATACATGTAGAACTGCTGCCAGATGCTGTCATGGTGAACGGAAGGGACGCCATCATAGAGCACGCCGATCTCCCCCAGAATATCAATGGCGAAGGCATCAATCTGGTGATTGAGTTCGCAGCCCAGCAGCTTGCAGACCATATCGGCGATATTGCGCGGCTTGCCCGCTACGGCTTCCGTCACCAGGCGCATTTCATGGAGCCGCAATGCCTGCACGCGGGCCTGCAGGCGGATAAAGCGATCCATCATGATGGCATTTTCAAAAAGCGGCCGCCCGTTCAATGTCTCGCTTTTCAGCATCCCGGCAATCTTCTGGAGGCGACCCGCCGCATGATTGGTGTTGGCGAGCATGCCTCGTTCATGCGCAAGGGTGCTGTTGGCGATTTTCCAGCCCTTGCCGCGCCCGCCGACGACCTGACTTTTGGGGACCCGCACATCGGTAAAGAACACTTCGTTGAAAGACGGGTGCCCGGTCATGGTCTGGAGCGGCCGAACCTCGATCCCGGGGGTGTCCATGGAGAAAATCAGATAGCTGATCCCGTCATATTTCCCGGCCTCCGTTTCTGTCCGCACAAGACAGAAAATCATATCGGCGATATGGGCAGAGGATGTCCAGATTTTCGAGCCGTTAATGACGAAATCATCGCCATCTTCATGGGCCCGGGTTTGCAGGCTGGCAAGATCGGAACCGGCACCCGGTTCGGAATAGCCCTGACACCAGAATACCTCGGCCCGGATGGTCGGTTCGATCCATTTTTTCTTCTGCTCCTCACTGCCATGTTCCAGCAGGGTCGGAACCAGCATCGACACCCCCTGATTGTAGAGAGCGGGAGGCAGTCCGGCGCGGAAAAATTCATCCGTTATTATTTTTGTTTTTAGGATGTCGGGTTCCGCGCCGAAACCGCCATAGGATTTCGGTACCGTCCGGCTGGCATAGCCCCTGTCAACCAGAAGGCTTTGCCACTTTCGGACTTTTTCTGAATAGGAGCGAGGAAGCAGCCGATATGAATCAGCCGTTTCCTCTGGCGCAAGGTGCCGGTGCGCCGAAATGAATTCCCGGACCTCCTCACGGAAGGCCCGGTGTTCTGCCCGATCGGCAAGATCCATCGGTCAAATCCTCAGTCCGGAGAGATGCCCATCATCTTGGTGATGACCTTCAGCATCACTTCATCGGCGCCGCCGCCAATGGAGGTGAGGCGGAAATCGCGGAACTTGCGGGAAATCGAGCTTTCCCACATGTAACCCTGTCCGCCCCAATATTGCAGGCAGCTATCCATAACCTCACGCTGCAACCGCCCGACCTTGAGCTTCGCCATGGAGGCAAGAAGGCTGACATCCTCTCCGGCGACATAACGTTCAACGGCATGAAAGGTGAGCGCGCGCAGCGCTTCGACTTCCGTCTGCAACTCGGCGAGGCGATAATTGACGACCTGATTGTCAAGAATGGCCTTGCCAAAGGCTTTACGCTCGCGGGTGTAGGCGATGGTTTCATTGATCGCCTCCTGCATGACGCGCGGCCCGCGGGAGGCGGCGAAAAGACGCTCTTCCTGAAACTGCTTCATCTGATAGATGAAGCCGAGACCTTCTTCCCCAATGCGGTTGCGCTGCGGCACGCGGACATCATCGAAGAAAAGCTGCCCGGTGTCGGACGACATCATGCCGATCTTGCGCAGCTTGTGCTTGGTGATGCCGGGGCTGTCCATGGGCACAATGATCAGCGATTTATTCTTGTGCACGGGGCCGTCGCCCGTATTGGCGAGCAGACAGATCCAGTCCGCCTGCAACGCGTTGGTGATGTACATCTTGGAGCCGTTGATGACATAGTCGTCGCCATCTTTGCGCGCCGTCGTCTTGAGGCTGGCCACATCAGATCCGGCGGCGGCTTCGGTAACGCCGACGCAGCCGACCATGTCGCCCGCGATGGCAGGCGCCAGATAATCGCGGCGCAACTCGTCCGATCCGAAACGGGCGAGGGCGGGCGTCGACATGTTCGTCTGCACGCCAATACCCATGGCAACACCGCCGCAGGCAATATAGCCAAGCGCTTCCGAGGCGACGGCTTCATAGGAATAGTCCAGGCCGCTGCCGCCATATTCTTCCGGCTTGCTGATGCCGAGAAAGCCCATGTCACCCATTTTCTTGAATAGCTCATGGGCGGGGAATTGTTCGGCTTCTTCCCATTCATCGACATAGGGGTTGATTTCAGCCTCGATAAATTTCTTCAGGCTTTCGGCAAGCTCGCGATGTTCCTGTGTGAAGATCATTGTTTTCGCCCTTCTCCCTGTTCTTGTTATTATATTCGGCCGACCGCTTTTGCGGGGATTGTGTTTTTATGCCGCTTACACTAACATGCATGAATGAATGTTACAAATCATTAATTCGCCTGATCCTGATAATAACAAAACGGGAATGTGCAACAAAACCGGATAAGGCGGCTAAACGGGATCGGGATGTTCAGACGGAGCGGGCATTCAGATGGGATTAAATAGTCAGGGTTGGAAAATTGGTTATTCCGCAACGAAGCGAAAAACGGCGCAGTCAGGAAGAACGGCGGATGGAAACCCGGCACCGGCTTGTCGATGCAACCATCACGCTGTTATATGAAAAGGGGGCGGCGCAGCTCACCATGGAAGAGGTGGCGCGCGAAGCGGGCTTGACCCGGGGCGCCATCCAATATCATTTTGACAGCCCGAAATCGCTTCTTGTCGCGAGTATTGACGAAATTGCCAGCAGGCTGAGTCAGCACCTCGATGCAACCTCTTTGAACAAGCTGCCGCTGGATGAGCGGATTGACAGGGTTGTCGATGAATATTGGGCCGGCTTTCGCGGTGTCAACTACACGGCATTTATCGAGATTGCCGTGCGCGGGCGGCAGGACCCGGAGTTTGAAGAGGCTATTTTATCCTCCCTTAAACCACTGGAAGAAGAAAGAGATATTGTATGGCAGGCGGTTTTTGCCGATAGTAAGAGAAATAAGGAGGAAATCAAATCCTGGCGCAAGACATTGCTGATAACATTACGCGGATTGGCCTTGACGAATATGATCCCGGATGAGAACGATAAAGTTTCCATGCAAATTGATCAGTTCAAAGCTATGTTCAAAAAATATCTGACCGAATAACTTCGGCGGGAAATGCAAAAGAAGAAAGAAGAAAAATGCATACTATTCCACAATGCGAGTGTCTGAAACTTGAGGTCAAGGGACCGCGCCTCAATCTGACGTTCAATCGTCCTGAGCAGCGCAATGCAATCAATATCCAGATGAGCGCGGAATTCGCCGCGGTGCTGGAGTGGCTGGAAAAGACGCCGGAGATCCGTCTTGTCGTGCTGCGGGGCGCGGGCGGTCATTTCTGCGCCGGTGGTGACATCAAAGAACGGCGTGGCATGGCCGAAGAGGTGGTGACGGCGGACCATGACCCGATCATGGAGCGGAACCGCAAGGCCGGGCTTGCTTTCATGAGGTTTGAACGCCTGCCGCAGACCACAATCGCGCTTGTCGAAGGCTCGGCCTTTGGCGGAGGCATGGGATATGCCTGTATGGCGGATATTACAATCGTTGCCGAAGGGGCCCGCATGGGCATGCCGGAAACGACGCTTGGCGTTGCCCCGGCCCAGATCGCGCCCTTTGTGGTTAAACGCATCGGCCTGACACGCGCCCGCCAGCTTGCATTGACGGCGGAACGCTTTGATGGTCAAAAGGCCTATGAATATGGCATCGCGCAGTATCTCTGCGCCGATCAGGATGTCGACGCCACCCTTGAGGAGGTTGTTGACAAGGTACTGCGCTGCGGTCCTCTCGCCAATGCGGCAACAAAGGAAATCATGCTGACGGTCGGCACTCTGCCCGAGGAAGAAATGGTTGCTTTCTCCGCCCGTAAATTCTCTGAGTTGAACCGCGGGACGGAAGGAAAGGAAGGCCAGACGGCTTTCGCGGAAAAACGGAAGACAACCTGGCAGGTCGAAGCCGAGAAAGCGAAAGGATAATACCGATGAGTAATGAAAAGACAATCCGTATCGGTGGCGCCTCCGGCTATTGGGGCGATTCGCAGGAAGCGCCGCGCCAACTCGTCATGAAGGGCGATATTGATTATCTGGTCTTCGACTATCTGGCGGAAGTCACGATGTCGATCCTTGTCCGGGCCAAGCAGAAATCGCCGGAGCTGGGCTATGCCCGCGATTTTATCGACCTTGCCATGAAACCGCTCCTCCATGAGATCAAGGCGCGCGGCATCAAGGTCGTCGCCAATGCGGGCGGCGTCAATGTCGAGGCTTGTGCGGCGGCCCTGGCCAAAGTGGCGGAGGAAGCAGGGGTCGAGCTCAAGATCGGCACCGTCGATGGGGACAACCTCTCCGATGACATTGCAACTTTGCGCAGCGAGGGAACGTCAGAGATGTTCTCTGGCGTCGCCATGCCGGAGGGGATGATCAGCGCCAATGCCTATCTCGGGGCCTTCCCGATTGCCGCCGCGCTGGATAACGGCGCCGATGTGGTGATTACCGGTCGCTGTGTGGATAGTGCGGTTACGCTCGGCCCGCTCATCCATGAATTCGGCTGGACAGTCGATGATTATGACCGGCTCGCCGCGGGGTCTCTCGCAGGCCATATTCTGGAATGCGGGGCGCAGGCAACGGGCGGTAACTTCACCGACTGGCGGGATACGGTCGATGGCTGGGACGACATGGGATATCCGATCGCTGTCTGCCGGGCGGATGGCAACTTTGCCATTACCAAGCCGGACGGGACGGGGGGCATTGTCTCCCGCTTGTCGGTGGGTGAGCAGATCCTTTATGAAATCGGCGATCCCAGCGCCTATATCATGCCGGATGTCATCTGTGATTTTTCCGGTGTGACGCTGACGGAAACGAAAAAGGACTGGCTGGAAATTGCCAACGTCAAGGGCAGGGCGCCAACGTCGAACTACAAGGTTTCCGGCACCTATAAGGATGGGTTTCGGGCAACGGCGAGCACAGTCATCACCGGATTTGATGTCATTGAAAAAGGGCAGGCCTATGCCGAAGCCCTGCTGAAACGGACCCGCCGTCTGTTTATGGAGCGTAATCTTGGGGATTATCGGGAAACCGCCATCCATCTGATCGGGGCGGAAACCCTCTGGGGAGGGAATGCCCGGGAAGCGGCGCTGCAGTCCCGCGAAATCATCACCCGCATTGATGTGTGGCATGAGGAGAAAGCGGCGCTGGAACTGTTCTCGAAAGAGACAACCGGCGTCGGCCTTTCCATGACCACGGGACGCTGTTCCGGGGGCGCGACCGGGCGGCCGAAGGTCACGCCAGTTGTGGCCCAGTTTGCTTTCCAGATCGACAAGTCCCGCATCGAGCCGAAGGTATATATAAACAATAAACCGGTTAATGCAAATATACCGAAGCCGGCAAGCTATTCGCCCTATCCGGCCTGGGAGCATGCGGCGGAGGAAAAACCGGCGGCAGCAACCCCGGAGGCGATGGTCGAGGTTCCTCTGATCAAACTGGCTGCCGCGCGCAGCGGGGACAAGGGCAACAATGCCAATATCGGTGTTATCGCCCGCAAGGCGGAATATCTTCCCTGGATCAAGCAAAGCGCCACAGAAAAAGCCGTGGCGAAATATTTCGGCCATGTGCTGAAAGGGGAGGTCTATCGTTTCGATCTGCCGGGTATGGAGGCGGTCAACTTCCTTTTGACCGATACCCTTGGCGGCGGAGGGACATCCACATTGCATCTCGACAATCTGGCCAAAACCTATGCCCAGCAATTGCTGGCGCTGCCAATCAGGGTGCCGGCGGAGGTTGCGGACAGTCTGGGTTGATAATAATAATGTTCTAACAGGGAGCCATACAGGGAGAATATGACGCATCCACTCGAGCCTATGCTGAGGCCGCAATCCGTCGCGATCATTGGCGCGTCGAATACGCCCTCACGGATTGGGGGCAGGCCAATCCACGCGATGAAGTCCGGCGGATATAAAGGCAGGATTTACCCGGTTAATCCGAATTATGAGGAAATCCAGGGTCTGCCTGCCTTCGCGGGTATTCAGGACGTTCCGAAAAGCATTGATTGCGCGATCATTGCGGTTCCGGCGAAGCTGGCGGTGCAGGCCATGCATGACTGCGCTGACAGGGGGGTGAAAAGCGCGGTCATGTTTACCTCCGGCTTTGCGGAACAGAGCGAGGAGGGCGCCCGGGCACAGCGGGAAATTGCCGGCCTTGCCCGCGAAAGCGGGATGCGGGTGATTGGCCCCAACTGCCTTGGCGTGTTTAATATCAGCGCAGGCTGGTACGGGACTTTCAGTAACGCTTTCGGAACTCTTCAGCTGCCGCCGGGACCTATTGGTATTGTCAGCCAGAGCGGTGCCTATGGCGGGCATGTCTTCACGGTTTCGCAGCAGCGGGGTGTTGGCTCCAACTACTGGGTGACGACGGGCAATGAATGCGACGTGGACGTGGCCGAGGTGATTGGCTATTACGCCCAGAACCCGGAAGTGAAGGTTATCCTTGCCTATGCGGAGGGCATGAAAAATGCCGATCGCATCTGCGAAGCGCTGGAAATGGCGCGGGAGGCGCAGAAACCCGTCATCTTCATGAAGGTCGGGAAAACGGCGGCCGGGGCCGCGGCGGCGGCCTCGCATACGGCGTCTCTTGCCGGAGCGGATGCCGTCTATGACGCGCTCTTCAAGCAATATGGGGTCTACCGGGCGGAGACGACGGAAGAGTTCATCGATATTGCCTATGCCTGCCAGTTCGGGAAGTATCCCAAGGGACGCAAGATCAACCTGCAAACCATCTCGGGTGGCGTCGGCGTTCAGATGGCGGATGCCTCTGTCAAATACGGCCTGGATGTCACACCGCTGCCAATGGAAACACAACGCAAGCTGAAGGAGATCATTCCCTTCGCCGGGGTTGGCAACCCGGTGGATTTCACGGCGCAGGCGCTGAATGATCCCGCCCTCATGCAGGCCAATGTTGAGCTGACAATTGAAGAGACGGATTTTGACAGCCATATTGTCTATCTGGCGAGCGTGGTTTCCTCTCCCTTCACGCGGGATGCCTGCATTGGCATCTTTGAAAATATCCGCAAGAAATTTCCGGATGAAGTGATGCTGATGAGCATCATTGCGCCGAAGGAACTTGTTGCGATCTATGAGAAGATGAATCTGCCCTGCTTTGAGGATCCGTCTCTCACTGTCCGGGCGATGGCGGCGCTGACCCGTTTTGGAGAGGTTTTTGCGCGCGGGCGACCCGATGCGCCGCCCGTTTTGCCGAAGGGCGCGCTTCCGGCTCCCGAAGCGCCGGTGGCGGAGCATGAGGCAAAAGAAATTCTGGCCAGCGCGGGCATTCCGGTGACGCGGGAAAGCCTTGTCCGCTCGGCGGCGGAGGCCGTTCAGGCGTGGCGTCAAATTGGCGGCGCCGTTGTCATGAAGATTGCCTCCCCTGATATTCTGCACAAGACGGAAATCGGCGGGGGTCTTCTTAAGTTGAATACCGAGGCGGATGTCGCCGATGGCTATGCTACTCTGATAGAGCGGGCAAAGCAGGCAAAGCCCGATGCGCGCATTGATGGCGTTATCGTGGCCGAGATGGTCTCAAACGGTGTCGAGACTGTTATGGGCGTGGTCTGCGACCCGGTGTTCGGGCCCGCGGTGATGTTCGGTCTCGGCGGTGTGTTTGTTGAAGTGCTGAAGGATGTGACCTTCCGTCTTGCCCCCTTCGGCGTGGATGAGGCGCGCCGGATGATTGATGAAATCCAGGGGCGGGCGATGCTGGACGGGGTGCGCGGTGCGCCGCCCTCCGATGTGAATGCGCTGGCGGAAGCTCTGTCCAGGCTTTCGGTTTTTGCGGCTGAAAATGCCGACAGGGTTGAAACGATTGATGTCAATCCGTTTATAGTTCTGCCCGAAGGGGCTGTTGCAGTTGATGCGCTGATTGTGCCGAAAGGAAAATAAGAATGAGAGCCTATGAAGGTATAAAAATCCTTGATTTTACACAAGTTCTGGCGGGGCCGGTCAGTACGCAAATGTATTCACTGCTCGGTGCGGATGTGGTGAAGATTGAGGCGCTGGGGAAAGGGGATCAGCTTCGTGGGACCCTTTCGGATACGGAGATGGTGACAAAACGGTTATCTCCGGCGTTTCTGACGGTCAATCTCAACAAGCGGAGCCTTGCCATTGATCTCAAATCGGATGAGGGCAGGGAGATTGCCTACAAGCTTCTGGAAGATGCAGACGTCGTGGTCGAGAATTTCAGCCCCGGTGTCGCAAAGCGGCTTGGGGTTGACTATGAAACATTGAAACAGCGCAAGCCCGATATCGTCTATTGCTCGATCAGCGGCTATGGTCAACAGGGACCAAGAAGCAAGGACAAGGCCTATGATTCCGCCATTCAGGCCGCTGCCGGTCTGTTTAACCTGAATGGTCATGCGGAAACCGGCCCGACTCGCATCGGCATTATGGTGATTGACATGTTCACCGGAATTAACGCCGCATATGCGATCTCCTCCGCCCTGTTCCGGCGGGAAAGGACGGGGGAGGGACAGTATGTCGATGTGGCGATGTATGACAGCGCCATTATGCTGGCCGCGGCGCAGATGGCCGACTATATGGTGCGCGGCAATGTCCCCGCCCTTGTCGGAAATCAGTCTCCGACGCGGCAGCCGACGGCCGGTGTGTTCGATACAAAAGACGAGCGGAAAATTCTCATGGCGACCCTGACGCCTGAACATAACCTTCTCGCCCTCAAACTGATGGGGCTGGAACATATTCTCGAAGATCCGCGTTTTGCCACATTGGAGGCAAGAGAGCAGCATTTGAAAGAAGGGCTTGAACTCGTCAGTGCGGCAATGAAGACGAAAACGCTGGATGAATGGCTGGATATTATGGGAAAGGCCGGGATCGCCGCGCAATCCGTCCGGACATTGCAGGAGGCGACGTCCGACCCGCAGCTTGAGCATCGGGGCATTATCGTCGAGGCCGAACATGTGCACGGCTTTGACCAGGCGTTGCGGCTGGTTGGGGTTCCCTTCGTTGCCAATGAAGACAGCCCGATCAACAGGGCACTGCCGCCGGGCAAGGTCGGAGAGCATACGGAAGAGGTCCTGCGTGAACTGGGATTGCCGGAGAATGAGATTTCCCGCATTCTCGATCTTAACAAGCGTTGATGGGATGTTCTGTCGAGCGGTTCATGAATGTCTTCTTGAATTCGCCGGTTATTGAATTTAAGGTCCGGCGAGTTGTTGAAACAATCGGGCCGGATAGACGTGACGGACGAATTTGAAAACAGGGAGCGGGTGCCGGCCTTTAATGTCCCGCCTGCGACCCTTTATCTGGTTGCGGCTATCATTGGCATTCATCTGCTGCTCAGTGTCACCACCGACGCGACGTTGAACTGGGTTTACGGATATTTCTCCTTTCGTCCGGCGATTATTGCCGCCATTCTTGAAGATCCGACATTTGCGGGCCTTCTCCATATCCCGGTGACGCTTTGCAGCCACCTGTTTTTGCACCATGACTGGACCCATATGGCGCTTAACGCCGGAATGCTGCTGGCCTTCGGCTCCCTGACCGAACGGCGGTTTGGCATAGTCCGCTTTCTGGTGCTGTATTTTCTGGCGGGGTGGTGCGGCGCGGCAATCGAATATCTGATTTCCCCTCCGTTTGAGGATGTCATTCTCTATGGGGCATCGGCGGCGGTTTTTGGAACCATGGGGGCCGCCATGATTGTTCTGCTGCCCCGATTTGGCCTGCGTGGAATCCTCATCATGATTGGCGTTCTGCTCGGGCTGAATGTGGCCCTTGGGGCAACCCCTCTTGGCGCTTTGTTCGCAGGAGGGGATGCGGAAATTGCCTGGGTTGCCCATATGGCGGGCTTCGCGGTCGGCATGATACTGGCCCTCTTGTATGTTGTTCAGGGCAGAACGTCCGGACATTGATCCTGTTGTTATGAGGCAGGTGACAGAGTTTAGGCCGGCGCCATAAAAAAGCACCTGGCTGCGGGGGAGCGAGAACCAGGTGCTTTCACAAGAAGGTGCGGCTGCACCTCCTCATTCCGATAATTTCTTTTATCCCTGTCGACGCCAGATGGGAAGGTCTTCGTCAGAGGAGGGTTGATAGGTAACCGTCATTTCATCGAACGCGCGGAGTGACTTTTGCAGCTCCTGATCTTCGCGTAACTTGAAAGCATTGATGCCGCAGCGCTGCATATAAAAAAGCTGATCAAACAGAACGTCACCCGTCGCCCGGATCTCGCCTTTGAAGCCATAACGCTCCCTTAGCAGACGCGCCTGGGTAAAGGCCCGCCCGTCCGCCATCTTCGGAAATTCGAGAACGATCAGATCCAACCGTTCAAGATCATCCCTGATCAGTGCCAGATCATCCGTATTGCGCAGCGCGACACCAAGGCGGCTATTGCGGGTCAGCAACATTTCCCGCGCATGCAGCCAGTCTTCCAGCGGTACATAGATATCCCCGGCAGGAAGGGACGCGGCATCCTCAAGCCCGGTAAACGGCGTCCACTCATCGACTTCAATCTTGCGGTCTCTAATATAGCTATCCATAAAGCCGCTCCTTGAACGGGGCTTCGCCGAGCCGCCTGTAGGCCATGAGGAAAGTTTCACCCGGATCTTCCCGATTTTCAAGATATACCGATAGCACATTGCCGACCGCATCGATAATTTCTTCCGAATTGAACGCCGGACCGATGATCTTCCCGATGGCGGCATCCTCGCGCGCGCTGCCGCCGAGGGTCATCTGATAGACTTCCACGCCTTTCTTGTTGACGCCCAGAATGCCGATGTTGGCGACATGGTGATGTCCGCAGGCATTGATACATCCGGAGATATTGATGCTCAGATCCCCAAGGTCGTTGATGAAGTCATAATCATCGAACCGCTGCGTGATCGCCTGCGAGATGGGAATGGAGCGCGCCGTCGCAAGGGCGCAGTAATCCAGTCCCGGGCAGGAAATGATGTCCGTCAGATGGTTGTAGTTCGGCGTCGCCAGGTCCAGTTCCTTCAGATCCTCCCACAGGGCAGGAAGGTCCTTGAGCCGCACATCGCTGAGCACAAGATTCTGCCGGTGGGTCGAACGAAGCTGCCCCAGGCTGTATTTGTCAGCCAGATCGGCGATGGCGTCCATCTGATCTGCGGTCACATCTCCGGGCGGCTGATGCGCGGTTTTGAGTGACAGATAGACGATGCGATAACCGGACTGCTTGTGCAGCTCGATGTTCTTCGTCACCCAGCGGGCGAAATCTGCATTCGTCAGTAGCAGATGATCGAAGGTATTATCACGGTCCGGCAGGTTTTCATACTCCGGGTCTTTGAAAAAGCCGTTGATCCAGTTGAAATCCTCATCGCGTAGATGAAGCCCGGTTGCCTTGATCTTTTCCCATTCCGCCTCAACCAGTTCACGGAATTTCTCCTCACCGGTTTCATGGACAAGAATCTTGATCCGCGCCTTGTAAATATTGTCGCGGCGGCCAAGCTGGTTATAAACACGCAAGATGGCTTCAAGGTAAGTGAGCATATGCTCTTTCGGCAGGTAGGAGCGGATCACCTTGCCGATCATTGGCGTCCGGCCGAGGCCGCCGCCGACATAGACTTCCAGCCCGGTTTCCCCTGTCTCATTCTGGACCAGCCGCAGGCCGATATCATGAACGGCGACGGCCGCCCGATCCTGCGTGGCGCCGCTGACGGCGATTTTGAACTTTCTCGGCAGAAAGTTGAATTCCGGATGGAAGGTGGACCACTGACGGATCAGCTCGCAATAGGGCCGGGGGTCTTCCAGCTCATCGCGGGCGACACCGGCAAGCGGATCGGACGTGGTATTGCGAATGCAGTTTCCACTGGTTTGAATGGCATGCATTTCAGCTTTGGCGAGATCGTCCAGAATGTCGGGGACATCTTCCAGCTTTGGCCAGTTATACTGGATATTCTGCCGCGTGCTGAAATGCCCGTAGCCCCGGTCATATTTGCGGGCAATATGGGCAAGGGTCCGCATCTGATCCGAAGATAGCAGACCATAGGGAATGGCGACGCGCAGCATATAGGCATTGAGCTGGAGATACAGCCCGTTGCGCAGCCGCTGGTGCTTGAACTCCTCTTCCGACAGCTCACCGGTCAGGCGCCGTTCCACCTGACTGCGAAACTGTGCGACCCGCTCCAGCAGGAGTTGATGATCCTGCTCTGAATATTGATACATGGTCTTTTCCGATGTTGTCAGGCGGCCTTGCGGCGCGCGCGCACATTATCATGGGGCAGGACGAATGTCGGGCCCGAGGCGCGAATCTGCTCGCGCTTCGTCGCGGCGACGAGGCCGTCCTTGGTTTCAACCACCTCAATTGCATAAGGGGCAACAATGAGGTTGTCCTGTTCTGACTGCTCGGCGGCGATTTTCAATGCTTCGAGTTCGTCGCCATCGCGTGCCGTTGCCTGGCGTATATCTGTGCTCCAGGAGGCCTCTCCGCTTTCCAGGCAGAGATATGCGACAAAACCTTCTCTCAACAGGGACGCCGTGTAGACTTGCAATGCCATCGTGGTCTCCTTCTCATGAATTCCGGGATCATGTGACACCGGGTGCGTCTTCTCTTTCATGGATATATGTAAATATTTATTTAGAATAACTCAAGAAAAATGTATTTTAAAATATATTCACACATATAGTATGTAAATTAAACAACAGACAGGCTGGGTCGGCGGGCAACATGAATCCCGCATTCCGTTTTGTCCCGTCCGGCCCAACGTCCTGACCGGGGATCCGCACCTTCGGCAACGCGGCTTGTGCAGGGCATGCATCCGATGGATTTGAAGCCATCGGCGACCAGCGGATGCGGCGGTAGATTGCGGGCGAGAAACGCCCGTTTGATATCCTCGTTCGTCCAGTCGGCGAGTGGGTTGATCTTGATAAAATCGACATCCGCCTCAATCACCGGAAGGGCGTTACGTGTTGTCGCTTGAAACTGTTTGCGGCCGGTTATCCAGGCTTTGAAACCTAGATTTCCCATTTTATTCATGATGTTATCAAGCGGCTCTACTTTGCGGATATGGCAGCATTGATCCGGATCTTCATTAAACAGCATATCGTCGGGATCGAGGCGAAGTAGCGTATCCGCTTCCGGATGCACAATTCTGACATCTTCAAGACCGAGATGATCGGTCAGCGTTTTCTGATATCTGAGGGTTTCACCGAAGAGCCGACGCGTATCGAGAAAAATCACAGGGATTGTCGGATCAACCGTTGCCACGAGGTCCAGGAGAACGGCAGACTCCGCCCCGAAGGAGGAGGAGAGCATGATCTGCCCGCCAAGCTCATTATGCACCAGGGCTTCGAGAAGAGCATGCCCGGAGAGATGGCCATACAGGCCGCGCAGCCGCGCCGCTTCTGATTCGGGGTAAAACTGGGTTGCAATAGCCGACATGATAACTTCCAGAAATATAATCCTCTGCATTATTTACGTACTATATCATTAAATATCAACTCTAAACGTATTAAAAATCAAATAACATAAATAATATGTATTAATGAGCACTCGATTAACGCAAAGCAATTGATCAATTTTCCCATTTCGGACAGACTTGCGATGAGGGAGAAGGATGACAGGATCTGTCCGGTATATGATGGGCGTGGTTGTGCTGCTGCTGCTGCCTGTGTCGGCATTGGCGGCAGAACGGCTTGCCGTGCAGCGGATGGAGGGCGGCCGCCTTTATGATGCAATGGGGGACGTCTACAATCTTGCGGGCGTCCGGCTTGTCGAACAGGCCGAGGAGCCCGCCGTCCATGCCGCGATGCAGGAGTTTATTGACGGGGTAATCGGTGGGGCGGATATCCGGTTTGAGGCGTCCCCTTTCGAGATGAGCGGCATGACGAAGAATCGCTATGGCGACCGGATCGGGGTCATTCTTTATGGAGAGAACAGATGGCTGGAGGAAGAGCTGACCCTGCGGGGATATGCGGTCTGGAGCGGCAGGGCCGGTTATCCGGATGATTTGCGTCGTCGGCTTGTCGCGGCGGAACGTATGGCTATTCTCGAAAAGGCGGGGCTGTGGCGCATCCGCACCGTTCTGGATTCGAATAATCCGCCGAAGCAATATTGGAAAGGGCAGTTCGTGATTGCCTGCGGGGTGGTGCGGGACGTGCACAAGACATCGGCGCGTACATATTTGAATTTCGGAGAGGACTGGAAAACGGATTTTACGGCGGCCATTCCGTCGTCCGTTCGACGGAAATTTGAATCCGGGGGCTGGAAGTTGTCAGAGCTGAGCAATAAATCAATACTGATAAGAGGGTTTGTAAGGTTTTATAACGGACCATACCTGGAGCTCGATTTTCCCGAGCAGATGGAGATAGAAGGGGCGGCAAATGACGAATAGCGGAATTTCAGCGAGTGCAATGGGCAGCGGTCGCGGTTGGCTGCGGCGCGGGGTGCTGGCGCTCCCGCTTGTTTGCGCTGTCGCCCTGCCTGCCGCAAATCCGGCAAAGGCAGATATTCTCGATAATGTCTTTTCTATTTTCCAGCCCGATAATGACAGGGAAATCGGGGCGCAGCAGCACGATCGGGTCGTGGCGCAATATGGCGGCGAATATATCCAGCCGGGCCTGAATGATTATATTCTGGATGTCGGACTGCGGCTCGCCTTCGTCTCTGAAATGCGCGATTTGCCATGGCGTTTCACCATTCTGAACTCCCCCGTTGTCAATGCCTTCGCCTTGCCGGGCGGCTATGTTTACATCACCCGCGGGCTGCTGGCCCTCGCCAATAACGAGGCGGAAGTCGCCGGGGTCCTGGCCCATGAAATCGGCCATGTGACGGCGCGACACGGCGCGGAGCGGCAGTCCCGAGCGACGGGAGTAGGGTTGCTAGGCGCGCTGGCGGGGATATTGACGGGCAGTCAGGCCATTGGCCAGATCGGACAGCAGCTCGGTGGCCTCTATGTCGCCGGTTATTCCCGTGATCAGGAGTATGAAGCGGATCAGCTTGGTGTGAAATATCTCGGTCTTGCCGGTTATCCGCGCGAAGCCATGGCGGATTTTCTGAAGCGGATGGAGGCGCAGACGCGCTATATGGCAGCGCTCACCGGCAACTCCGCGGGCGGCAGTTTTGATTTTTTTGCCTCCCATCCGCAGACGGCGGACCGGGTCGGACGCGCGTCCGCCTCGGCCAGTGCACAGTCGGACAATCTTGATCGGACGTATGAAAAAAACCGATATCTCGATGCGATCAACGGGATGCTTTATGGGGATGATCCGAAAGAGGGGATCATCCGGGGACGGGAATTTCTGCACCCGCCCTTGCGTTTCAAATTCCATGCGCCGCAAGGGTTCCAACTCATCAATTCTTCAAATGCGGTATATGCCGTTGATGGCAACGGTAACCAGATGGTGTTTGACATCGGGACACAGAAAAGCACCGGCCAATCCATGTCGAACTATATGAAGCGGGAGTGGCTCGCAAAAATTGATGTGCCTTCTATATCGGCGACTGAAATAGGCGGTGCACCTGCGGCGGTTGCCCGTTTCGCGCTCAACCAGAACGGCAGGCGTGCCTATTTCACCGTCGCCGCCATTGATTTCGGTGACGGCCGTGTGGCCCGGTTCATTTACCAGGCGGTATCAAACGATAGTGGCCTCAGTTCCCGCTTTACAGAAAGCTTCAGCAGTTTCCGGAAGATGGGCGCGGCGGAGGCGGCGGAAATCCGTCCCGCGACGGTTGTCATGGAAACGGTTCAGCAGGGCGACAGCCTTGAGCAGATTATCGGACGGATGGCCAATATTGTAGAAGACAAAAAGGCGCTTTTCCTGCTTTTGAATCCGGCGTTCGAACAGGGTATGCCACCGGCTGGCCAACCCTATAAGACAGTGCGATATGGCGCCTGAATTTCCCGCGATCAGGATGCGACGCTGATCTGGTCGACAACCTTTCCGTCAACGGTGAAGCAGGCTGCGTCCAGCGTGCCGCCAAACCCGCACCCCCCGTCGATGGTGGCGATATAGGGGGTGAGGGTAATGCCGCCATGCTTTCTTTCATAGCCACGGACGACTTTCTGAAAGCCGTAATAGGGGCTGTCGATTGTCCCGAAACGCGGATTGCCCCACCAGAAATCATCATTCTGTTCAATGACGGGCAAATCCGGATCAAGTCCGGCATGGACGAAAAGTAATTCTCCCCCTTCCGTATAGGCGGCCCGGCGCAGGGCGATGAAAATATCGTTATGACCGGGGTAGGCGCGAACTTTGTCGCGCAGGCGGTTGGTCCATTTCGCCATGGCAAGAGTGCCTTCGCGGATATATCTGCGGGCATCCTCAACAGATTCGCCATAGGCATCGAGTGTTGCGCCGACATCATTGGCGACCATCCAGTCGAGAAGGCTGGCCGGCTGTGGGGCCAATTGAATTTGCAGAAGACCTCGCCAGATTTCTTCCTGCGCACCGCGCAGGAAAACAATGTCTTCCGGCATCATGCCGGGTAGGCACAGGCGGTTGATCCGAAAGGATAATAATTCATCGAGAACCTCGCGGACCGCGCCCCCGCGACCCAGATAGTTTCCAAGATATACAAGTCGGTCGCCATGCATCCAGCGCCGGGCAATTTCGTCATGAAGTGCTTTCAGCGCGTCGGCTTCTCCATGAATTGAAGCGACGGCCCAGACCCGTTTCGCACAGCTCAGACAGCCGAATTTTTCATTGTATTTTCTTGAGTTCATGGTTGTTCACAATGAAACCTTGAAACGAGGTTGGCAAGTCCAGACGGAAATTATCAACAAATTTAAATAAAAAAAGCCCGGAATCACTTCCGGGCTTGAAAACATGTCCCTAGGTCGCAAAAATCAGGCGACTTTAAGGAACTTCTGAACCTTTTCGGTTGCCGCTTCCGCTTCGATTTGCTCAACGACGGCAAGCTCGCGGGACAGGCGGGCGAGGGCGGCTTCATATATCTGCCGTTCGCTGTAGGACTGATCCGGCTGGTCCTCACTCCGGTGCAGGTCGCGCACTACTTCGGCAATCTGGATAGGATCGCCGGAGTTGATTTTCGCTTCATACTCCTGGGCGCGGCGGCTCCACATAGTCCGTTTGATGCGTGCGCGTCCTTTCAGCGTATCCAGGGCGGACTTCATCTTCTTGGGGGAAGACAGAGCGCGCATGCCGACATTTTTGGCCTGTTTTACAGGAACACGCAGTGTCATTTTCTCATGGGCAAAGTCAACGACATAAAGCGTCAGTGACATCCCGGAAATTTCCTGCTCTTCGATTTTGATAACCTGCCCTACGCCATGGGTCGGGTAAACCACATGATCCAGCGGCGCAAATTCCATTTCCTTTGTCATTTATTTCCTTCTCATCAACCGTGGGAGTTCCCAATTTTCAACCAGACGTAAAAAAATGCAGCTCCCATTACAGCGCTGCAAAATTCCTCGCGTCATACATCAAAAAAACAGGTCATGCCGTGTTAGCGCAAATCGGGCCATAAGCCATTTGCGCGTCGTCCCTACGATACCAAACCTAGTGCATGAATAGGATCATAGCACAATTTTGTGCCAAAATCTAATATTCTTATTTAAATTGTAGCGGCCCCGTCAAAATCAAGGGGTGACTGAATTTCAGTCACCGCTGCCGGGGTTTGCACTGAATTCGGCGGGGTATTTGCCGGATTTGCCGTTCCACTCTTCGGAATCGGCGGGTGGCTCCCCTTTCTGGGTGATGTTTGGCCAGATCTCGGCATATTCACGGTTCAGCTCCAGAAACGCATCTGCCCCGTCTTCCGTATCGGGGAGAATAGCCTCTGCCGGGCATTCGGGTTCACAGACGCCGCAATCGATGCATTCGTCCGGATGAATGACCAGCATATTCTCACCTTCATAAAAACAGTCCACTGGACAGACCTCAACGCAGTCCATGAATTTGCAGCGGATGCAATTTTCGGTAACGACGTAGGGCATTTAATTTCTCCAGCCTGTGATATAGGGCAAAAACATAATACAGGGAGTCCGTCCCTAGGGATTATCTTTTATAATAATGAAAAACAACCCCAAAATCGGTGCCTGATATAAAAATCAGTCTTCCTTAATCCCGAGGCGGGCCATCACGCGCTTACGGGCGTCGCCCCGGTCCCGGTCACTGACATAGATCAGCCCGGCAATCCGGCGTACCAGATTGGCTTCGAACTTGCTAAGCTTCCCATCCGCATAGGCAATTTCCCACAGCATCTCAATCATCTGAACGCGTGATTCGAAAGGGAAACTGTCTTTGATCGTGCGGGTGAAGTAGAAAAGCTGCTCCGATTCCGCATGGGCGATTTCTGCCTGATGCACCACTTCGCGGGCATCGGCGTCGGAAATGCCATAATGCCGCACCAGTACGGCGGTGATTGCGTCCCGCTCGACATCCTGAAAATCATTATCCGAAAGCGCCGCCTCGACCAGCAGCGCGGCAGTGGCAACACGCTCTTCATTCGGCAGGGAGACCGCGGCTTTATCGGACTCATCAGACAGCAGGGATTTCAAAAAGGCGATCATTCCATCTCCATTCGCTTGCGAGGCGCCGGGTCAGATACGTCCGTGGCACTGTTTGAATTTCTTGCCCGATCCACAAGGACAGGGAGCATTGCGGCGCACCTTGCCCCAATCATTTCCGGCATCGCCCGTGGCATTTGCCTCTGCCTCATCAAACTCATTCTCGCCTGTAACGGGGTCGATATGCGTGGCGGTCATTTCCTCTTCATCCGGTTCGGGGCGGCGTAATTGTTCGGCCGGATTGGTAAGCTGCACATGGGACAGATAGGTCGTTACCGTTTCGCGAAGCTGATTGAGCATATGCTCGAACATATTGAAGGCTTCGCTTTTATATTCATTGAGCGGATCTTTTTGAGCATAGGCGCGCAGCGAGACACCCTGACGGAGCTGATCGAGCTGTAGCAGATGTTCTTTCCACGCCTGATCAAGAATTTGCAGCAGGATACTTTTTTCTACCATGCGCATGATATCCGGCCCGTAACGCACGGCCTTTTCCGCCATCCTGCGGCCTGCGGCATCTTTCAGACGGTCGCGGATTTCCTCATCGGCAATTCCTTCTTCCGCCGCCCATTCCTCAATTGGAAGATCAAGGCCGAGAATGCGGGCCGCCGATTGCTTCAGGCCCGCAACATCCCATTGCTCTGGATATGCCTTGGGCGGAATATGTTCCGTCACCATATCCTCGATCACTTCTTCGCGCATTGTCGTAACGGTTTCCGACACATCCTGCGAGTCCATCAATTCGATTCGTTGCTCATAGATGACCTTGCGCTGGTCATTCATTACATCATCGAATTTCAACAGATTCTTGCGGATTTCGTAGTTGCGTGCTTCCACCTTTTGCTGGGCTTTTTCAAGCGCCTTGTTGATCCAGGGATGGACAATCGCCTCCCCGTCTTCAAGGCCGAGTTTCCGCAACATGCCATCCATCCGCTCGGACCCGAAAATCCGCATGAGATCATCCTGCAAGGACAGGAAGAAGCGGGACATGCCGGGATCACCCTGTCGGCCGGAGCGGCCGCGAAGCTGGTTGTCGATCCGGCGAGACTCATGCCGCTCCGTTCCGATAACAAAGAGGCCGCCCGCGTCGAGGACTTTCTGGCGTTGCTCGGCAATTTCCGCCTTCACCTCTGCGGCAGCTTTTGAAATGTCGGCTTCGTCGGTCAGGTCGGCGGTTTTGGCGGCAATTGCCATTTCTTCATTGCCACCGAGCTTGATATCGGTGCCGCGTCCGGCCATGTTGGTGGCGATGGTGACGGCGCTGATGCGGCCCGCCTGGCTGATGATCTCCGCTTCCTGCTCGTGATAGCGGGCATTCAGGACCTTGTGGGGAATTTTTTTCTGCGTCAATAGAGCCGCGAGCATTTCCGACTTTTCGATGGAGACCGTTCCGACCAGCACCGGCTGACCACGTTTGCTGCAATCTTCAATTGTTTCCACGATCGCCGCATATTTCTCTTCCGCCGTCCGGTACACCTCATCGTCGGAATCAATACGGGCAACCGCAACATTGGTGGGTACTTCGACGACTTCAAGGCCGTAGATTTCGAGAAATTCGTCTGCCTCTGTGGCGGCCGTACCGGTCATGCCGGAAAGCTTTTCATAAAGCCGGAAATAATTCTGGAAGGTGATGGAGGCGAGCGTCTGGTTCTCCGGCTGGATCGTTACCCTTTCCTTGGCTTCCAGCGCCTGATGCAGTCCTTCCGAATAGCGGCGCCCCTCCATCATGCGGCCGGTGAACTCGTCAATGATGACCACCTTGTCATTCTTGACGATATAGTCCCGGTCCTTTTCAAACAGCTTATGCGCCCTGAGCGCCTGGTTGAGATGATGGACGATGGAGACATTCTCGACATCATAGAGATTGCTGCCTTTCAGCAGTCCGGCATCGGCGAGAACCTGCTCGATCCCTTCCGCCCCGGCTTCGGAGAAGCCGACGGTTTTGGTTTTCTCATCGACTTCATAGTCGCTTTCCTGAAGGTTGGGGATCAGTGCGTCGATGGCCTTGTAAAGCTCCGATGAATCTTCCGCAGGTCCCGATATGATCAAAGGCGTTCGCGCCTCATCGATCAGGATACTGTCCACCTCGTCAACGATGGCATAATGAAATCCCCGCTGCACCATGGCGGATTTCTCATATTTCATATTGTCGCGCAGGTAATCAAAACCGAATTCGTTGTTGGTGCCATATGTGATATCGGCGGCATAGGCGGCGCGACGCTCATTATCATCGAGGCCATGGACAACACAGCTTACGGAAATCCCGAGGCGGGCATAGACTTGCCCCATCCATTGTGAGTCGCGCCGGGCGAGGTAGTCATTGACCGTGACCACATGAACGCCCTTGCCGGTGAGGGCATTAAGATAGGCGGGCAGGGTGGAGACCAGGGTCTTGCCTTCGCCGGTTTTCATTTCCGTGATCTTGCCCTGATGCAGCACGATACCACCGATAAGCTGGACATCATGATGCCGTTCGCCAAGCGCCCTTCGCGCGGCCTCCCGCACACAGGCGAATGCTTCGGCCAAGAGATCGTCAAGCTTGGCGCCATCGGCCAGCCGGGCTCGAAATTCGTCGGTTTTAGCCAGCAATTCGGCGTCACTCAATGGCTTGATCGTGTCTTCCAGCGCATTGATTTCGTCAACCTTGGTTCGTACAAGTTTGAGAGCCCTGTCGTTCGGCGTTCCGAACAACTTTTTGGCAATAGAACCGAACATATTTGACTAAGCTCCAGTCATGGGTTGCGTTTCCGGGCAGGCATTATTTATACAGCTGCATTGCTTTCTGTACAGTTCAGCCTCGCATTTGCGGAAAATTCTCCTTGGTGATTAAGGTGACAGATAAGCGGCCTGTGCTGATCTGTCAATCTATCCGGCACCGAGAGCGGCAAATGCAGCCAATTTCATGGCGAAAATAAGGAAATTGTCTCTCGTGTCGATGAATATGTTGTTATGAATATAAATATTACTATATTCGCAGCAACTTCCGATACACGGAAGATGTATGTCGAGGCGGCAAGTCCGCAAAGATTGATTGGGATTCAACTATTATGAAATCATTACATTATTTCGCACTGGCAGTTATTGCAGTGCTGTGCCTGGCCATTGGTTACTTCTTTGGCGCACAGGGCGGTCCGATTGCCCTGAATGAGCCGGGCCAGGTTGCAGAGAATGCGCAAGACAGCAGTGCGGCCGCTGCCGGGAGCACCGGGGCACAAGCCGAGCAAGACAGCAGCGAAGTGCTGGCGACTGTCAATGGTGAGAACATCACCGAAGCAGACGCGCGCGAGCTTTATGAGTCCCTGCCTCCGCAATATCGTCAGATTCCCATGGAAATGGTCAAGCCGCAGCTCGTCCAGCAGCTTGTGAATATGGAAGTCGTCTCACAAGCGGCCGAAGCGGACAAGCTCTATGAGACAGAGAGCTTCAAAAGCAAGCTTGATACCGCCCGCACCCAGCTTCTGCAGGAAGCCTATCTCGCCGCCAAGATAGACGAGTTGGTTACCGATGAGACATTGCAGGCGGAATATAAGAAGGTCGTTGACGGTTTCACGCCGGAAGAGGAAGTGCATGCCCGCCATATTCTTCTCAAGACTGAGGAGGAAGCAAAGGATATGATCAAGCTGCTCGATGACGGCGGCGACTTTGCCGAGCTGGCCAAGGAATATTCAACCGGTCCCTCCGGCCCGACGGGGGGCGATCTTGGATTTTTCACCAAGGAACGGATGGTGCCCGAATTTGCCGAGGCGGCGTTTAGTCTGAAAGATGGCGAATACAGCAAGGAACCGGTTAAATCCGAGTTCGGATATCATGTGATCAAGACAGAAGGCCGCCGCAACACGGAACCTCCAAAATTTGAGGAAATGGAAGGCGAGCTGCGCGCTGAGGCGACCAATACGGCAGTCGACAAATTGCTTGAGGATCTGAAGGAAAAAGCAACGATAGTCGTCGTCGCCCCTCCGGCCGAGGAAAAACCGGCGGAAGAAACGCAGCAGGAGGGCAGCGCTTCAGACGGATCTGCGAAGACAGAGGAACCATCCACAAAGGATGAAAGCGGTGCGGCGACATCGGAAGAGCCGAAAAAATCCGAATAGCTTCTATTCTTATAGAAAATTCAGAAGGCCCGGAAATTTCCGGGCCTTTTCTGTGACGACATGCCGTGGTGGAAACGGATCAGGCATCTGTTGTCGGTAGCCAGGGAATTTCCGCAATCTCAACGCCTTCCTCTCGCAACTCCTGCTTCTCGTCGGGCGTCGCTTCCCCATAAATGCCGTGCTGCTCAACCTCACCATAATGGATTTTGCGCGCCTCTTCCGCAAAGCGGGGGCCGACATAGCTGCAATTATCCTCGATCTGCTTGCGTAATTCGCGAAGCGCCATAACGGCCATGGCAGTCTGTTCCGTCTGTTGCTGGGCGAGCGTATCACGCCGGGCCTCATTGCTGTTGCCTTTGCGTGAAACTGCGGGCGCCATGGGCGCCTTCACTGTCTTGGTTGATCCGCACACGGCGCAGATAATGTCACCGGCCATCGCCTGCTCATCATAGGTGGCGCTGTTCTTGAACCATGCTTCGAAAACATGGGAGTTTTCACATTTAAGGTCGTATTTAATCATCTGTCAGAAAATACCATGCGGACCAATTACCTTTTCAAGAAATAGTCGATTTCCTGATAAACACAAGCGCTTGTTCCCTGATATAACAAACTGATGAACGCCTTGTCCCCCTGGATTGCAGCACATCTCTCCCGGATACCATTCACGGGGCCCGTGCTGGATGTTGCCTGCGGCGCGGGGCGGCACAGCCTGGCGTTATGTGCGCGGGGGCGCCGGGTAATCGCCATAGATAAAGATACGGACGCCATTGCCGCGCATGGCCATGTGCCCGGCTTGACGATCCTGACGGCGGATCTTGAGGCGGCGCACTGGCCATTCAGGCCGCAGTCATTTGCGGGGATCATTGTGGTCAATTATTTATGGCGACCGCTTTTTCCGGATCTGGCAAAGGCGCTACAGCCGGGCGGCGTGCTGCTCTATGATACCTTCATGCGCGGAAATGAGCGGTTTGGCAGGCCCCGTAACCCTGATTTTCTGCTCAAACCCGGTGAGTTGCGGCAAGCATTCGAAACGTCTCTTGAAACCCTTGATTATTTCGAAGGCGACGTCGAGTTGCCAAGGCCCGCCTGCCGTCAGATGATTGCCGCCCGAAAGCCGTTATATCCGAAGGCTGTCTAAAAACTATTCTGCGGCTTTCGTTGCCGCCTCCGGGCCGGCGAGGCGGAAGTCGCGGATATTTCTCAGATTGGGAATTTGCTGACGCCGCCGTGCCACCTGATCCATATCAATATGGGCGGTGATGATACCGGGTTCTTCCCCGCCGTCGGCCAGCACCTTCCCCCACGGGTCGATGATCAGCGAATGACCATAGGTGAAGCGTTTCTCTGAATGCTGTCCGCATTGCGCCGGTGCAATCACGAAACAGCCGTTTTCGATGGCTCGTGCGCGCAGCAGGGTATGCCAGTGAGCCTCGCCCGTAGTTGCGGTAAAGGCCGCCGGAACGGTTACAATTCCTGCACCGCCAAGGGCAAGCTGCTGATACAGATGGGCGAACCGCACATCATAACAAACGGTCATGCCAAGCAGGCCCCAGGGCGTTTCGGCAAGCCGTGCCGTATCTCCCGGAGCATAGGCGCGGCTTTCCTTGTGGGATTCTCCGGTGTCGAGTTCCACATCAAACATATGAATCTTGTCATACCAGTCGGCAATTTCACCATCGGGGCGGATCAGAAATGAACGGTTGGCGAGGCGTTCGTCATCGGGCTTTTTGATGACGAGGGAGCCTGCGAGAATCCACACCCCCGTTTCATTGGCGAGATCGCGAAAGGCGCGAAGGGTCACATCCTCCTCCTGAAGCTGCGCCTGCGCCCGGGCCTTTGCCTTGTTTGGTTCCAGCATATTGGTCACTTCAGGGGTGGTGATCAGGTCGGCGCCTGCCGCTGCCGCTTTGCGGATCAGGGCTGTTGCGGCGGCCAGATTTTCCTGTACATCGCCCTTGCTGGTAATCTGGACACAGGCGGCTGTGAAAGATGACATTTTCTTCTCCCTCCTCGGCTCAGGCTACTCCGAGTATCTGATCAAGTTTTCCGTCCGCATCCAGCTTGTGCAGATAATCGCTGTCGCCAAGATGTTCCCCGTCAATGAAGATTTGCGGTACCGTATAGGCGCCGTGGGCGCGTTTCGTCATTTCCTCGCGCAGATCACCCGCCACCGTGACATCAATTTCCTGATAATCCACCCCTTTTTCTTTCAGCAGCTTCTTGGCGCGCGCGCAATAGGGGCAGAACATGGTGGTATAAATTTCAATGCGTTTCATTTTTGATGCTTTTCAATTAAGGGGCGCCCGCCACATTATATAGCGGTGTTGCCCGCGCGGACAACCCGGCTGATGGTGAGTACGGAAACATCCGCCGCACCGGCCTTGAGTAATGCTTTGGCGCAGGCGCTGACGGTGGCTCCTGTTGTCAGCACATCGTCAATAAGAAGAATGCTTTTGTCCGTTATCATCTGCTGTCGCGACGGGTTTACCAGGAAGGCGCCTCGCACATTTCGGAACCGCGCACTGGCATTCAGGCCCCCCTGGGATCGCGTCGGACGTTGGCGCAGGACCAGGTCGGGAACGGCAGTTTTGCCGGTGCGTTTTGCTATTTCCAGCGCCAGCAGGGCGGACTGGTTGAAACGCCTGCTGATCAGTCGCCGCCGGTGCAGGGGCACAGGGCAGATAATATCGCATTCACGGATCAGAGAGATGCCCGCGCGTATCATCCATCCCGCGAAGGCGGGCGCCCGGTCTGTCTGATCGGAATGCTTGTAGCCGAGAATCATATCGCGGCTGGCCTCATCATATTTGAAAACGGACCGGGCACGGGAATAGGGTGGTGGTCTTTTGATACAGGCGCCGCAGACCGCGCCTTTGCCGACATCATATTCAAAAGGATAGCCGCAGATGTCGCAAAACGGGGCGGAGATATAGGTTATATCAGACCAGCAATCGGCACATAGGTGTCCGGAAGCGTCGATCATCTCGCCGCATTTTATGCAGCCGGGCGGGAAAGCAACATCAAGGACGGCTTTCCTGAACTGGCGTAAAAGATGCGTGGCGGGCGCGGGCATGATGTCGCCAACTATAGCGGACAACGGTCGCAAACACCATGGGTGTTGCGCGGAAGAATTTGTTGCCCGCTGCATTGTATCCGGATGTCGGAAATGTCATAAGGTGGAAATGAAAAAGCCGCTTTCCGCCATTGCTCCGGGCCATATCCTGTTTGATCGTCGGGCTGTTGCCTTGCATCGCCATCGGGCGGCCCGTCTCGACTGGGCGCGCCATCGCTTCCTGTTTGACGAGGTGGCGGCACGCCTCGCCGACAGGCTGCTTGATATTAGCCATTCCTTCGATCTGGCGCTCGACCTTGGCGGACGGGGCGGGGCTTTCGCGGATGCCCTGCTTACCATGGGCAAAGCGCGGGATGTTATCCGAACCGATCTCAGCGATGCCATGAAGATCGGCCAAAATGAAAAATTTCTGGTTGTTGATGAGGAGTTTCTGCCGTTCCGGGAAAGATCCCTTGATCTTGTCGGCAGCGTACTGGCCCTGCATTGGATAAATGATCTGCCCGGCGCGCTGGCACAGATTGCGCGGGCGCTGAAGCCTGACGGACTGTTTTTGGGCGCCCTGTTCGGGATTGACAGTCTGCATGAACTCAGAAGCTGTCTGATGGAGGCGGAAACAGAGGTGACTGGCGGGGCCAGTCCGCGTATTTCCCCCTTTACCGAAGTGCGAGACGCGGGTGCCTTGCTACAGCGTGCCGGGCTTGCGCTTCCTGTCACGGATGTTGATATGATTACACTGAAATATGATCATCCCTTCGCCCTGATGCAGGAGCTGCGTGGAATGGGCGAAAGTAATGCGCTTGTCCTCAGGCAAAAGACATTCACCCGGCGGCAGGTAATGATGCGCGCCGCCGATATTTATATGGAACGCTATGCTGATGATGAGGGGCGCATCCCGGCCAGTTTTCAGATCATTTATATGACCGGCTGGTCTCCTCACAGCAGTCAGCAGAAGCCGCTGGCCCCCGGAAGCGGGCAGGCCCGGCTCAGTGATTATCTGGAGTGATGTTGCTGTTGAGCGTATTTTTGGCACAGAAAGCATTCCGTGCTAAAGTATTTGCAAATCGTAATTAAAACTTCCTGCTGTTTAATATTCAGCATAATAAAGAACCGGATAACGGTGGAGTAATCAGATGCGTACGATTGCCGATATTCTGAGTGGCCGGGACATGACTGTCGATGAGTTTATGGTCCTAAACCGGTTCTGGTCCCGCATCCGCAAAATCCAGCGCCGCCGAGATACCATTCTGACCAAGAATCGCGAGCTTGTCGGCGTCGCTCTCGGGCAGCGCCGCGTTCACCAGAAAGAGGTTGATATCGAAACGCTGGTGTCGCTGACGGGGCTCGGCCGTTCCAGCCTGCAGAAAACCCTGCGATCAATGGAAAAGGATGATTTGATCGAACTTTACAGGGACCAAGCGGACAGGCGCCGCACACTTGTGAAGCCAACGCAAAGATATACGGACCTTTCCCTGGATATGTATGAGGAAACACGCATGCTGATCCATGAAACTCTGACGCAGCTTGAATCGCTCCGACGGGAGAAATAACCACTAGTGGTAACAAAAACAGTTGCCATCCAACAAATTTTTGATTGTAATTTCTAATGTAAACCTGAGAGATGACAGGGCAACTGGTGCCTGCCCCTTAGTCTGACCCGTCTTGTGAGGGACCAGGTTTCCCGGGCCGGCCTTTGGATGAGGAGAAAGTCCAAAAGCCGGCCTACCTGGAAACGGCGCCTGCTCTCCTGATGTTTTGCAAATATGAAATTATATTGTCCGGTTACAGCAAGTCGCGCAACATGGCGACGAGCGGGATGTCGGCGGGCGGCATATCATAATCGCCAAGCCGCATTGCGCGCACCCATTTCAGCGTTTGCCCCTCTGTCGGGCGAGGGGTGCCCCGCCACCGGCGGCAGACGTACAGCGGCATCAGCAGATGAAATTTCTCGTAAGCATGGCTCGCAAAGGTAAAGGGGGCGAGGCAGGCTTCGGTGACGTCGATGTCGAGTTCTTCCTTGAGTTCCCGAATGAGGGCGGCTTCCGGTGTCTCATGCGGTTCCACCTTGCCGCCCGGAAACTCCCACAGACCCGCCATGCTCTTGCCTGCGGGCCTTTGTGCGATCAATACACGGTTATCGTCGTCTACCAGGGCGACGGCAGCAACAAGGATGATGGGTTTGGATTGAACGGTACTCATGCTCAGCTGCGATAGTCGGCGTTGATGTCGATATAGCCATGGGTGAGGTCGCAGGTCCAGGCAAAGGCGCTGCCCGCGCCGACCGCAACATCTACGTCGATCTCGATCTCCGATCCTTTCATATGCGGCATGACATCGGCTTCGCGATAGGTGGCGGCGCGTGCGCCATTCTCGGCGATCAGAATGCCGCCAATCCTGAGACTCATCCTGTCCCGATCCGCCTTTTCCCCGGACTTGCCGACCGCCATGATGACGCGGCCCCAGTTAGCATCCTCGCCCGCAATCGCGGTTTTCACGAGGGGCGAGTTGGCAATGGCCAACGCAATTATCCGGGCGGCGGCGTCACTTTCGGCGCCATTTACCCGGACAGTAATAAACTTACTGGCGCCTTCGCCATCGCGCGCGACCTGCTGGGCCAGATCGCTCATCATATCAAGAAGAGCCTGTTTGAAACTCTCAAGTGCCGGATCATCCGCGCTTTGAACGGCGGGATTGCCCGCCTTGCCCGTGGCAAACAGCAAGACGCTGTCACTGGTGGAGCTGTCGGAATCCACAGTGACGCAGTTGAAGCTTTTGGCGTTGGCGTCGCTGAGCAGCTTTTGCAGGACAGGTGCGGGAATTGCCGCATCCGTAAACAGAAAGCCGAGCATGGTTGCCATGTCGGGGGCAATCATGCCGGAGCCCTTGCAGAAGCCGGCGATGGTTATTTTAACCCCGTTCAGCATGGCCGTTGCCACAGCGCCCTTGGCGAAGGTATCCGTCGTCAGGATACAGTCGGCGGCAATTCGTCCGGCGTCGGAGGAAAGATCCTCCGCCAGCCGTGGCAGCAGGGAGGTTATTTTTTCTGTTGGAACCGGATCGCCGATCACCCCGGTGGAGGCGATATATATTTCCTCCGCCGTACTGCCGAGAAGGGCCGCCGTCGCTGCCGCTGTTTCTTCCACTGTCCGGCGGCCCGCCGCGCCGGTGAAGACATTGGCAATCCCGGCATTGACGACGAGCCCGCGCGCCTTGCCACGGGGCAGAATTTCCCGGCCCCAGTCAACCGGCGCACCGGGCATGGTGTTTTTGGTGAAGACGCCGGCGACCGTGGTGCCGGGCGCCAGTTCTGCCAGCATGACATCATTGCGGCCCTTGTAGCGCATGCCGGAGTTCCCGGCGGCAAAACGCACGCCGTCAATGATGGGAAAATCCGGAAAAGCGGCCGGGGCCAACGGTGATTTTTTAAGCGACATGGCGCATCTCCATCAAAAGCAGTCTCACTTACGGCATGGAAGGGCAGGCGGTCAATTCGGAAGTTGCCCGGATTATGCGGGTTTGGTGGCGGCCAGCATGTAATTGACGCTGAAATCGCGGCTGAGGCGCCAGCGATCCTCGATCGGATTATAGCTCGCCCCGGACATGTCATGCACAATCAGTCCATTCTCCCGGACCAGACGGGCAACTTCCGATGGTTTGAGAAATTTCTTCCAGTTATGGGTTCCCTTGGGCAGCCAGCGCAGGACATATTCCGCTCCGACAATGGCGAAGGCGAAACTTTTCGCCGTACGGTTCAGCGTGGCGATGAACATGATCCCGCCGGGTTTGAGCATCTTGCTGCAGGCGGAGACGAAACCGTCAATGTCGGCAACATGCTCAATGACCTCCATATTGAGGATCACATCGAACTGTTCTCCGGCGTCGGCCAGTTCTTCCGCCGTCGTATGCCGATAGTCGATTGCGAGCCCGGATTTTTCTGCGTGAAGCGAGGCGATGCTGATATTCTTCTCGGAAGCATCGGCGGCCACCACATCGCCTCCGAGACGGGCCATAGGCTCCGACAGCAGGCCGCCACCGCAGCCGATATCAAGGATCCGCAACCCTGTGAATGGTTTCAGCTTGACGATGGCATTATCAAGCTGCAATCCGAAATGGGCAATGACGGTATCGCGGATATAGCCGATGCGAATCGGGTTAAACTTATGGAGGGGTTTGAATTTTCCGTTTTCATCCCACCATTCATCTGCCATCGCGGCGAAATTGGCAATTTCCGACGGATCTACTGATTTTGCCTGTGCTGCGTCGCTCATGCTGGCTCCGTTATTATACATGTCAAAAAAAGTCAGTATTATTGCAATAAATTGATGGCGGTGCTTGCCCCGCACCCACCGTTAAGTATAAGTATACGCTCCTTTGTACCAAAGGTAATTGTGACTTTTACATAAATTTTTGAACCTTCGTGATTGTATCGAGGGAAGAGGTAAAGCGGCCATGGCACGGCTGGTAATGAAATTTGGGGGAACGTCGGTTGGCTCGGTCGAGCGCATCAGGAATGTTGCCCAACGGGTGAAAAGGGAAGTGGACGCGGGGCACGAGGTGGCGGTTGTCGTCTCCGCCATGTCGGGAGAAACAAACCGGCTGGTCGATCTTGTTTCAAATGTGTCCAAACTGCACGACGCGCGGGAATATGATGTCGTGGTTTCCAGCGGCGAACAGATCAGTGTCGGGCTGGTGTCGCTGGCCTTGCAAGATATCGGCATTTCCGCCCGTTCGTGGCTGGGCTGGCAGATTCCGGTAAAAACCAATGCTGTTCACAGCGCGGCCCGGATCGAGGATATTGATTGTTCAGAAGTCATAAAACGTTTCAGCGAAGGGCAGGTAGCTGTCTGCGCGGGTTTCCAGGGGATCGGGACAGATAACCGCATCACGACGCTGGGGCGTGGCGGCTCCGATACGTCTGCCGTTGCGCTGGCGGCGGCGCTGGAGGCAGACCGTTGCGATATCTATACGGATGTGGATGGGATTTACACCGCCGATCCGCGGATCGCGACAAAGGCCGCCAAACTTGATAAAATTACTTATGAGGAAATGCTGGAACTGGCGTCTCTCGGCGCGAAGGTTCTGCAGACGCGGTCCGTCGAGATGGCGATGAAGCATCGCGTCAAGTTGCAGGTCCTGTCCAGCTTTGAAGATTTACCGGGAACATTGGTCGTAGATGAGGAAGATATTGTGGAACATCAGGTTGTAAGCGGCGTTACCTATACGCGCGACGAAGCCAAGGTAACGTTGCAGCAGGTTGCCGACCGGCCGGGCGTTGCGGCGCTTGTCTTTGGGGCGCTGGCGGATGCCAATGTCAATGTGGATATGATCGTCCAGAACGTATCGGAGGATGGCAAGGCGACGGATCTGACCTTTACGGTCGGGCGCAAGCAGATTGACCAGGCCTTGTCGGTGTTGGATAAGTTGAAAGAGAAAGTTGACTGCAAGGCGATCGTCCCCGATTCCAACGTGGTCAAGGTCTCCATCGTCGGCATGGGTATGCGCAGTCACGCAGGCGTCGCCAAGACGATGTTTGCCGCGCTGGCGGAAAAAGGGATCAACATTCAGGTGATCTCCACTTCCGAAATCAAGGTGAGTGTTCTGCTCGCCGAGGAATATACCGAGCTAGCTGTCCGGACCCTGCACACGGCGTTCGGGCTGGATGCAGCGTAACATGGGCGGGCAGTTGAAAAACGGCACTGATTGCCTGACGGCCGCGTGGAAACGGGGCTGTGACTTCCTGGGAACAAAATACGCCATTCTGGGCGGCGCGATGTCCTGGGTCTCGGAAAGGAATCTGGTGGCCGCCATCTCGAATGCCGGGGGCTTCGGCGTGATTGCCTGCGGGGCCATGACGCCGGAGCTGCTGGACGCGGAAATCAGGGGAACACAAGCCCTGACCGATAAGCCGTTCGGCGTCAACCTGATCACCATGCATCCCGACCTCGACAAGCTGGTGGATGTCTGCCTTGCCCTCAATGTCGGGCATGTGGTGCTGGCAGGCGGAATACCGGCCAAGGAAACAATCGAGAAAATCCGCAATGGCGGCGCCAAGGTAGTCTGTTTTACGCCGACACTGGCGCTTGGCAAGAAGCTGATCCGCAGCGGGGCCGATGCGCTGGTGATCGAGGGGATGGAGGCTGGCGGCCATATCGGCCCGGTGTCCACCAGTGTGCTGGCGCAGGAAATCCTGCCGAATATTGAGGATGTTCCCGTTTTTGTCGCCGGGGGCATCGGTCGTGGGGAGGCCATTGCCACCTATCTCAGGATGGGCGCGGCCGGATGTCAGCTTGGCACCCGCTTTGTCTGTTCATTTGAATCCATTGCCCATCCGGCGTTCAAGAAGGCTTTCATTCGCGCCAATGCGCGCGATGCGGTCACAACGGTGCAGGTGGACCCGATGTTCCCGGTCATTCCGGTGCGGGCGCTTGACAATGCCGGAGGGCAGAAGTTTATCGAAACCCAGCATCAGGTGATTTCCCAATACAAGACAGGTGAAATGGATCTTGATGCCGCGCGTCTCGCGATCGAGCATTTCTGGGCCGGTGCCTTGCGCCGCGCTGTCATTGAAGGCGATGTGGAATTTGGCTCCGTCATGGCGGGGCAGAGCGTCGGTATGGTCAAAAAGGAGCAATCAATCGCAGAAATCATGGAGGAGCTTGTGGCCCAGGCGCAAGGTTCCTTCGAAAGCCACGGAGATCAAAGGGACAGTTTGTAAATGAGCGGTGTTGGGATCAGCGCGCCGAGGCTGCTGCTTCGCAAGCTCCATCAGGTGATGGCGGGGCATGGCGATGCGGAACAGCGTCTGAGCGAGATCGTTCATCTGATCGCCAACAATATGATCGCCGAGGTTTGCTCCTGTTATCTTCGCCGGGCCGGTGATGTGCTGGAGCTTTTTGCAACGCAGGGCCTGAAGCCGAGCGCCGTACACCAGACGCGGCTGCGGTTTGGCGAGGGGCTGGTCGGTGATATCGCCGCGCGGGCACGGCCGCTCAACCTGTCCGATGCGCAGTCCCATCCGCAGTTTGCCTATCGCCCGGAAACAGGCGAAGAAGAATATCACTCTCTGCTGGGCACGCCGATCCTTCGGGGCGGCCGGGTAATCGGTGTTCTGGTTGTCCAGAACCGGACACGCCGCACCTATACAGATGAAGAGGTCGAGGCGCTCCAGACCGTCGCCATGGTGGTGGCGGAACTGGTCAGTTCGGAGCAGATGATCGCGGCCATCGAATTTTCCGATGCCGCCGGAAATGCGACACTGCCGCACCATATCAATGGCCGCGTCCTAGCAGAAGGACTGGGAGCAGGCGCTGCATTGCTGCATGAGCCACGCATTGAAGTTGTCCGAACCATTGCGGAAGACAGGGCGAAGGAGCTGCACCGTCTCGAAGCCGCCATCAGCGCGATGCAGAGTACCGTCGATAAGCTTCTGGTTGCCACGGATACTTTGTTCAGTGATGAATCAAAGGATATCTTTGAAGCCTACAAGATGTTCGCCTATGACAAGGGCTGGCTGAAAAAGCTGCAGGAGGCGGTGAAGACCGGCCTGACGGCGGAGGCGGCGATCAAGCGCGTTCAGGACGATACGCGGGCGCGTATGAAGGAAATCACCGATCCCTATCTCCGGGAACGGCTGTCCGAACTTGATGATCTGGCCAATCGTCTTTATCTGCACCTTGACGGGCGGACGCTGATTGACCGGCGTAACCTGGAACAGGATACCGTTGTTGTTGCGCGCAACATGGGGGCCGCAGAACTACTGGATTATGATCGGCGGCGCCTGAAGGCAGTGATTCTGGAAGAGGGAACCCGGTCCAGCCATGTGGCGATTGTCGCCCGGGCGCTTGGCGTGCCTGTGGTCGGACAATGCGCCGATATCCTGGAGAATGTGGAGCAGGGCGATCTGCTGCTGGTGGATGGGGAGCATGGGCAGGTTTTTCTGCGGCCCGGGGAAGATGTGCAGCAGGCTTTTGCCCGCAGCCAGCAACAGCGGGCGCAGCGGGAGGCGAAATATGCGGCGCTTCGCGACAAACCGAATATGTCGCTGGATGGGGTGCCGCTCAGCCTGAATGTGAATGCCGGGCTGCTGATCGATATTGATCATTTTCCTGATCTGGGTGCCGACGGGATCGGCCTGTTCAGGACGGAGCTGCAATTCATGGTCCGCTCCCAGATGCCGAAAGTTGACCAGCAGACCGAGCTTTATTCGCGTGTGCTCGAAAAAATGGGCGCGAGTCCGGTGGTGTTTCGCACCCTCGATATCGGCGGCGACAAGCTGCTGCCCTATCTGAAGACGCGGACGGAGGAGAATCCGGCCCTCGGATGGAGGGCCATCCGGATCGGCCTGGACCGCCCGGCGCTGCTGCGCAGTCAGCTCCGGGCGCTGGTCCGTGCGGGCGCAGGACGGGATATTTCGATCATGTTTCCAATGATTGCCGAGGTCTCCGAATTTATGGAGGCGAAGGCCATTCTCAACAAGGAAATCGAGCGGGCAGGACAACGCGCAAACGGCTTGCCGAAATCCATTCAGGTCGGCACCATGATCGAGGTGCCGTCCATTGTCTGGCAATTGCCGTATCTGCTGGGGGAGGTGGACTTTATTTCGGTCGGCTCCAACGACCTGATGCAATTCTTTTTTGCGGTGGATCGGGGCAATCCGAAAGTCACCGACAGATATGATAGCCTGAGCCCGAGCTTGCTGTTGCTGTTAAGGACGATTGCGGAACATTGCGAAGTGGCCGGCAAACCGTTTTCCATCTGTGGCGATATTGCGGGGCGGCCGCTGGAAGCGATGGCGTTGCTGGGCCTTGGCTATCGGAATTTTTCCATGTCGGCGGAAACACTCGGTCGGGTCAAGGAAATGGCGCTCAGCGCAGATATCGGCAGGCTCGAGAATTTTGTCCGCGGGCTTTGCCATTCGCGAGACCGTTCCGTGCGTGACCAGCTTCGGGCATTTGCGCAGGATCACGGGATTATTATATAAATTATTGCAGTTTCCTTATTTTCGCCGATAATGGCGGGCAAGCTGTTGCGAAAGTTAACCAACGGTAATTTGGCGTTTGATTATGGAGAGAGACAGCAAATGGCGTGATGACGCCAGAGAGCCGAACCTGTTGAGCAGGCACGCATCCAGGGGAAATAGGCTGTCATTTCAAAATACGGAGGAATATATGACGGATCCGGAGAGGGAGGAACCTCTCACGGTCGGCGCACGTCTTCGACTGGCACGAGAGGAAAAAGGCCTTTCCCTGCATCAGGTTGCAGATGTCTTGCGACTGAAGGCGAGTCAGGTTTATGCCCTTGAGGAGGGCGATTATGACAGTCTTCCCGGCCAGACGTTTGTCACCGGCTTCCTGCGCTCCTATGCAAATCTGCTGAACCTTGATGCTGTCGCGATTGTCGATGTTTACAAAAATGAAGAAGGGGGTGGGCTGCATGCGCCGTCGCTTGCCTTTCCCGAACCGACAACAGGCGGCCGTATGCCGGGGGCGGGCATTCTTCTTGGGACATTCGTTTTTGCCCTCGTTCTGCTGGCGGGCTGGTTTTTGTATCAGGAAAGTGAAAGCCTGGATTTCGAGAGGGTTGCGGAACTGCCGGAGCATCTGGCGAGCAAGATTTTGCCGACGGATGATAACGGGGCGGGTAATCAGCCGATAACCGCCGGAAATCCGGAACCGACGCCGCCCAAAAATATTGCCGAGATAACACCGGCGACCCCGACGGTTCCCCCTGCTGTCGAGGGAACGGCGGGGCAGACGTCCGCTGGTCAGGCTGCCACGAATGAAAGCGGGATGAACGCGGAACCGTCCAATTCGGCTCCGAGCGCCGTGGCTGACAGTCAGGAGAGCAATACAAACGTTGCGGATAAGACGCCTTCCTCGGAAGTTGAGGAAAGTGTGACATCGACGACGGCTCAATCAGCTGCGCCCGCAGCCTCTGAGGAAACAGCCGCTTCGGCGGATGTGGCGGAAAATGTACCATCGGATACATTGGCGGGGACTGACGCCAATAGTGCGGCCCCAGCGGGGGCGACGGCAAATTATCCGCAGGATACCCTGAACAGGGCTGATTCAGAGCGGCAACTCGCGGATGAAAATCAGAGCAACCCAATGTCCCGGACCTTTGGCGTCGAAAATACGGATTCCCGCGTTGTTCTGCGCGCGACGGAGGAAAGCTGGGTTGAGGTCAAGGTCGGTGATCAAAGGCCTGTATTGTCCAGGGTGCTCAAACCCGGGGATGTCTATATGGTGCCCAATAACCCCACCTTGAAAATGACAACCGGGAATGCGGGCGGGCTGGAAATTCTGGTCGATGGCCGGGAAATCCGTTCTCTCGGCGGAACCGGCAAGATTGTCCGGGAGGTTTCCCTCGCGGCAGACAGCCTGATACAGAATATCGGCTTGCAGTAGCGTAATTGACTTAGCTGCCCGCCTGCCGATGGTATTGCTTGTAATTTGAGCAAATAACCGCCATTTTAGGCGCGACAGACGGCACCGCCCTCTTTGACGCAATTTGCTGAAGTATGATCCCATGAGCATCAGACCCTATCGAGAGATAATCCGGCGAAAGTCACGGCAGATTTATGTCGGCAATGTTCCTGTGGGCGGAGATGCGCCGATATCAGTGCAGTCGATGACCAATACACTGACTTCCGACCCCAAGGCGACAATTGAGCAGATCCTTGCACTGGAAGAGGCCGGGGCGGATATGGTGCGGGTTTCTTGCCCAGATGAGGCCAGCACCAAGGCCTTGAAGGAAATCGTGCGCGAGACCAATGTGCCGATCATCGCCGATATCCATTTCCACTACAAACGCGGGATTGAGGCGGCGGAGGCGGGCGCGGCCTGTCTGCGCATCAACCCCGGTAATATCGGCTCCGCCGATCGGGTGCGGGATGTCGTGAAGGCAGCGGTGGATCACAACTGTTCCATGCGGATCGGCGTCAATGCGGGCAGCCTGGAGAGGGAACTGCTTGAGAAATATGGCGAACCCTGTCCCGATGCGATGGTGGAATCGGCCCTCAATCATGCCCGCATTCTGGAAGACAACGACTTTTTCAATTTCAAGATCAGTGTGAAGGCATCGGATGTCTTCCTGTCTGTGGCTGCCTATCAGGGGTTGGCGGAGGCGTGCGATTACCCGCTGCATCTCGGGATTACGGAGGCGGGCGGCCTGTCCATCGGCACGGTCAAATCCTCCATCGGGCTTGGCATGCTGCTGTGGTCGGGGATTGGCGATACATTGCGGGTCTCTCTTTCCGCAGATCCGGTGGAAGAGGTGAAGGTCGGCTATGAAATCCTCAAGAGTCTGGGGTTGCGCCGCCGCGGAGTGACGATTATCTCCTGCCCGTCCTGCGCCCGGCAGGCCTTTCCGGTCATCAAGACCGTCGAAACGCTGGAAAAGCGTCTTGCCCATATCCAGACCCCGCTCACTCTCTCCATTATCGGCTGTGTGGTTAACGGGCCGGGGGAAGCTCGTGAAACCGACATCGGGCTCACAGGCGGTGGCAAGGACAATCATATGGTTTACCTCAGCGGCGTGACCGATCACCGGATCGATACGGGCAATATGGTCGATCATATTGTCGAGCTGGTTGAGGCCAAGGCCGCCGAGATTGAGGCGCTGAATGCCACTGCTGAAGATGGTTCGGGCACGCATCATCTCAATCAGGCCGGTCAACGCATCGCCTGAGATTAATCAAGAACCTAATACGGAGATAAGACGTGTCCCAACCACAGCCAGTCCGCGGCACCCATGACCTGTTGCCAGAGGATTTCGCGCGCCATGCCCATGTGCAGAATATGGCGCGGGAGGTGGCGGCGCGTTTCGGCTATGCGGAAATGGCAACGCCGATCTTCGAATTTACGGAAGTCTTTGCCCGGACCATGGGCGAAAGCTCCGATGTGGTCTCCAAGGAAATGTATTCATTCGAGAGCCGGGGCGGGGAGAGTATGACGCTCAGGCCCGAATATACGGCAGGCATCTGCCGCTCTTTCATCAGCAACGGATTGCAGCAGCAGGTGCCGTTCAAGGTCTTCGCAACCGGGCCGATGTTCCGTTATGAGCGCCCGCAGAAGGGGCGGCAGCGGCAGTTCCATCAGATTGACGTGGAATGCATCGGCGCAGCGGAACCGCAAGCGGATATCGAGGTGATTTCACTCGGCGCGGCCATTCTGAAGGCACTCGGCATTCTTGACAAATGCAGCCTTGAAATCAACACGCTGGGTGATCAGGAAAGCCGTCAGGCCTATCGTGCCGTACTGGTGGAATATTTCAGCGATCATAAGGACAGTCTCTCCAAGGACAGCCTCGACCGGTTGGAGCGAAACCCACTGCGTATCCTGGACAGCAAGGACGCCGGAGATCGGGCACTGGTAGAGAAAGCCCCGCTTTTTACTGACTATCTCAACAGCTTCTCATCGGATTTCTTTGCCGAGGTGCTGGACGGGCTATCGCTGCTCAAAATTGGGTATCATCTGAACCGGCGGCTTGTCCGCGGGCTTGATTACTACACTCACACCGCCTTTGAATTTGTGACGACGGAACTGGGCGCGCAAGGCGCCGTGATTGCCGGCGGGCGTTATGATGGCCTGATTGAAGCGCTGGGCGGTAAGTCCACACCGGGCATTGGCTGGGCTGGCGGGGTGGAGCGTCTCGCCATGCTGGCAACGGGTGCGATAAAAGAAGTTCGCCCCATAGCCATCATACCGATTGGGGATGCGGCGGAAACCGCGGCTCAGAAACTGGCTTATTCCTTGAGGCAGGACGGTCATGCTATTGAAATGGCCTTCAAGGGCAATCTGTCGAAGCGCATGAAGCGTGCGAACAAGCTGAATGCCCGGGCTGCCATTCTGATTGGGGAAGATGAACTCGCGCGTGATGCATGCACCTTCCGTGATCTTGATAAGGGTGAGCAGAAGGAAGTTCCGCTGGCCTCTCTCGGATCTGCCCTCGCGGCGCTTGGCTAAAAGGCAAAATAACCGATGCTCCCTGAAGACAAGCTGAAGCTGATCCTGTCCCGCTCCGAAGAGCTGGAAGCGGCCATGTCCGGTGCGATGGGCGAGGTGGCGCCAGATGATTTCGTGCGGATGAGCCGGGAGTATTCGGAGCTGAAACCACTGGTCGAGGTTATCGGCAAGTTCCAGTCGGCCCGCAAGGAACTCGCCGATCTGGAAGATATGCTGAAGAGTCCCGATACGGACGCAGAAATGCGTGAAATGGCAGAGCTTGAGATCGAAGAACTGACCGCCCGTTTGCCCGATCTTGAACATTCCATCAAATTACAGCTTCTGCCCAAGGATGATGCGGACGAAAAGAACGCGATTCTTGAAATTCGTGCCGGGACAGGCGGGGAGGAGGCGGCGTTGTTCGCCGGTGATCTCTATCGCATGTATCAGCGCTATGCGGAAAGCCTCGGTTGGAAGTGCGAAACCATGTCGCTGTCCGACTCCGATCTTGGCGGTATCAAGGAAGTGATCGTCAAGGTGACGGGGCGCAACGTGTTCGCGAACCTTAAATTTGAATCCGGCGTGCACCGGGTCCAGCGTGTTCCGGAAACCGAGACGGGCGGGCGTATTCATACCTCTGCTGCGACCGTTGCTGTGTTGCCGGAAGCTGAGGAAGTGGATGTGCAGATCGCCGATAGCGATCTCCGTATTGATATCTTTAGGGCATCCGGCCCCGGCGGCCAATCCGTGAACACGACGGATTCCGCCGTCCGAATCACCCATTTGCCGACCGGTATCGTGGTGCAGCAGCAGGATGAAAAATCCCAGCACAAGAACAAGGCAAAAGCGATGAGCGTGCTGCGATCCCGTATTTATGAGGCTGAGAGGGCGGCCCGCGCCGCGGAACGATCGGCCGCGCGAAAAGGGCAGGTGGGATCTGGTGACCGCTCGGAACGCATCCGCACTTATAATTTTCCGCAAGGTCGCGTTACGGATCACCGCATCAACCTCACGCTTTACAAGCTGGACAAGGTGCTGGCGGGTGAAGCCTTGCATGAGGTGATCGAAGCGCTGATCGCCGAGGATCAGGCCGCCCAACTCGCAGAGATCGAAGGTGAAAGCTGACGCTGCAAACCCGCAGCTTGCGGCGGCTGTTGCCTCGGCATCCCGATGTCTGGCCGAAGCTGATATTGAAAATGCCCGGCGGGATGCCATGCTGCTGATGGCGCATCTCCTTGAAAGCGATATTGGCATAGTTTATCGAGAAGGCGAGCGGGAGCTGTCGATGGACCAGCAGGCGGCTTACGAGACAATGATCCGCCGCCGCGCAGCGCGGGAGCCGATTTCCCACATCACCGGACATCGCGAGTTTTGGAGTCTAGACTTTCTTGTCAGCGCCGATGTGCTGGATCCGCGCGCCGACAGCGAAACCTTGATCGAGGCGGCCCTTGAATATGTAAAAAACGGATATGCACCGCACCGCATTCTGGATCTGGGCACAGGCAGCGGGTGTCTTCTTCTCTCGCTGCTGCATGAAATGCCAGAGGCGACGGGTGTTGGTGTTGATGTGAGTGACGCGGCGCTTCTTCTTGCGCAAAAGAATGCGGCCCGTCTCGGACTTGCGGGGCGAACCCGCTTTATAAAGAGTAGCTGGGGGGAGAAGGTGAAGGAAAGCTTTGATCTCGTGATCAGCAATCCGCCTTATATTCCGGCTTCTCATATTGCCACACTGCAACCGGAAGTGAGGGAATATGATCCCCGCCTTGCGCTTGTCGGCGGCGATGATGGGCTTGATTGCTACCGTGCCATACTTGCCGACATAGATCGCTTGCTCCGTCCGGGTGGGCTGCTCCTTTTGGAAGTGGGCGCTGGACAAGCCCCGGAAGTGGGGCGGTTGATGGAGCAATCCGGGCTTTGCAATGTCCGGTTTTATGCCGATCTGGCCGGGATTGAGCGTTGCATTGCTGCTATATCTCGCAAATAAGGTCATTTTTTTGAAAAAAACAATGGATTATTATAAAAACAGCAGGTAGGGTTTTCACCGATCATACTTGAAGAATGAGACCACACCTTTGGTCCGTGATCGATACTTAATTCAAAATCAGGTCTTAGCCGCCGGGGTAATGCCTTCCCGGACCGGGAGCGGAGTATATGCTGGCCCCTGAATTGAGTGATCTTGCACTAACTGAGAACAGAACTCTAGATTGACGGAATCATTGCGATAATGAGAGTAAGTAGTAATAGGCGCGCCCGTGGCGGGCGGGCGAATTCCGGTGGAAACCGGGCGGGAGCAGGGAATAATCGCCGGTCGGGCGGGTCAAACCGCACATATGACAGTAACGGTCCTGACGGTAAAATTCGGGGAACCGCGACGCAGGTGTACGATAAATATGTTGCTCTTGGCACTGATGCCCAGAATTCCGGTGATCGCATTGCTGCAGAGAATTACTTTCAGCACGCGGAACATTATTTCCGGATTGTCGCGGCGAATACGACCCCGTCCAGGGATCGTCCGACTGCCGACAATTCTGATAACACCTCCTATGATGATAATGATAGTGAGGATGTCCAGATTTCCCGGGCAGATCGGTCAAATATTAGTTCGCAAGGGAATGACACGGATACCGATGACGGAGACGATACTCCGACCGTGGATCTGAGCAAGGTAGAGCAGCCTGATATCGATCTGCCGATCACGCCAGAATTAAACGACCCCAATGCCGCCGATACAGAAGATGAGACTGCTTCAAAGGCCAAGCGTAAGGTCAGCCGCACCCGAACCTTGCGACGTCGAACATCCAGCCGGAATACCCCCGATAAAGAGGCCGAAGACGCAACAACCGGCGAGTAAGGCGGCCGAACCTCCATACCGTGGTTGCCCGATATTCCGTATGCTGAGCATGCTTGCGACATCATAATCCTTAAAGGGAGACAGTTCGCTGTCTCCTTTTTTCTTAACCCCCTCGGCGCCCTGTTGAATAGCAATCGGTTCGTCTTGAAATCAGTTTCCGTCCGCCCACATATATTTTAGTGAAAAGACGCCGTTGGCGGACTTGCAAAATGGTTGCCTTGACGGGATCATCTGAAGTCGCGCAATTCAAGCAACGGCCTATGTGTCGAGGACGAGCATGGATATAGAAAAATATACAGATCGGTCGAAGGGATTTATCCAGTCGGCCCAATCTCTGGCGTTACGTGAAAATCATCAGCGGTTGACGCCCGAACATCTCCTGAAAGTATTGCTGGACGATAAGGAAGGCATGGCCAGCGGCTTGATTGCCAAGGCCGGAGGTGATGCCCGCCGCGCCCGTGAAGGGGTGGAGGCAGCCCTTGCCAAGATCCCGCAAGTGACGGGGAGCGGCGCGGGTCAGTTAAATCTGACGCCGGACCTTGCCCGCGTCTTTGCCTCTGCGGAAGGATTGGCCGAGAAGGCAGGGGATAATTTTGTGACGGTGGAGCGGCTCCTGCTGGCATTGACGCTGGAGAAGGGCTCTGAAACTGCCAAGATACTGAATGCCGCCGGGGTTAATGCCAACAATCTCAATGCGGCTATCAATGATCTTAGAAAAGGGCGCACGGCGGACAGTTCCGGAGCGGAAGCCTCTTATGACGCGCTCAACAAATATGCGCGCGATCTGACGGAGGCCGCGCGTAGCGGCAAGCTTGATCCGGTTATCGGCCGGGATGAGGAAATCCGCCGGACTATTCAGGTGCTGTCCCGTCGGACCAAGAACAATCCGGTCCTGATCGGGGAGCCCGGCGTCGGCAAGACGGCGATTGTCGAAGGGCTGGCGCTTAGAATAGTCAACGGTGATGTGCCGGAAAGCCTGAAAGATAAAAGGCTGATGAGCCTTGATCTTGGGCAGTTGATCGCGGGCGCGAAATATCGCGGTGAATTTGAAGAGCGGCTGAAAGCGGTTCTCTCTGAAATTTCTGCCGCAGGCGGTGAGATCATCCTCTTTATTGACGAGTTGCATACGCTTGTCGGCGCAGGGGCGGCGGAAGGCTCGATGGATGCTTCCAACCTGTTGAAACCGGCCCTTGCCCGGGGAGAATTGCACTGCGTCGGCGCAACCACGCTGGATGAATACCGGAAGTATATCGAGAAAGACGCGGCGCTCGCGCGGCGGTTCCAGTCGGTCTTTGTCTCCGAGCCGACGGTGGAGGATACGATTTCCATTCTGCGCGGCCTGAAAGAGAAGTATGAGGTTCACCACGGTGTGCAAATCTCTGACAATGCTCTTGTCGCGGCGGCAACGCTCTCGAACCGTTATATCACGGACCGGTTTCTTCCGGACAAGGCCATTGACCTTGTGGATGAAGCAGCCAGCCGACGCCGCATGGAAGTGGACAGCAAGCCCGAAGAGGTGGATGAGCTGGACCGCAAGATCCTGCAGATGAAAATCGAGGCATCAGCCCTTGAAAAGGAGAGCGACAAGGCGTCGAAGGAGCGGCTTGAAAAGCTGCAAAAGGAGCTTGTCGATCTGGAGAAGCAGTCTGCCGATCTTACGCAAAGCTGGCAGATGGAGAAGGAAAAGCTCAATCGTGCCCAGTCCGTCAAGGAAAAGCTGGATGCTGCCCGCAATGAGCTGGTGACGGCTCAGCGACAGGGCAATCTGCAACGGGCAGGGGAGCTGGCCTATGGCGTCATCCCGGCACTTGAAAAAGAGCTGGAGGAAGCCGAAGCGGCAGAGGGTTCCTCACTTGTCCGCGAGAGTGTGAAGGAGGAGGATATTGCCGGTGTTGTCTCGCGCTGGACTGGTATTCCCGTTGACAAGATGCTCTCCGGCGAGCGGGAAAAGCTGCTTGGAATGGAAAACCAGCTGCGCAAACGGGTGATCGGTCAGGAAGAAGCGCTTGTCGCCGTTTCAAATGCCGTACGGCGCGCCCGTGCCGGACTTCAGGATCCGAACCGGCCCATTGGTTCCTTCCTGTTTCTCGGACCCACGGGTGTCGGCAAGACGGAATTGACGAAGGCGCTTGCGGCCTTTCTCTTCGATGATGAGCAGGCGCTGCTGCGCGTTGATATGTCCGAGTTTATGGAAAAGCACAGCGTTGCGCGTCTGATTGGCGCGCCTCCCGGTTATGTGGGATATGATCAGGGCGGCGTGATTACCGAGGCGGTACGTCGCCGTCCGTATCAGGTCATCCTGTTCGATGAGGTCGAAAAGGCGCATCCGGATGTCTTCAATGTCCTGTTGCAGGTGCTGGATGATGGACGGTTGACGGATGGTCAGGGCCGGACGGTGGATTTCAAGAATACGCTGATCATCCTGACCTCCAACCTCGGCAGTGAGTATCTGGCGGGCGGGGAAGACGCGGATGATGAACTGGTGCGTCATAAGGTTATGGAAGTTGTGCGGGCTTCCTTCCGGCCGGAGTTTTTGAACCGGCTGGATGAGCAGATCATCTTCCATCGTCTCACTCGTGAGAATATGAACGCCATCGTCGATATCCAGATTGGACATCTTCAGAAACTGCTCGCTGACCGGCATATTAAGCTTGATCTGGATGAGGCGGCTTATGAATGGATTGGCAACCGCGGATATGATCCGGTTTATGGCGCCCGTCCGCTTAAGCGAGTGATCCAGCGTTATCTGCAGAACCCGCTCGCCTCAATGATATTGGAAGGGCGGATCGCCGACGGGGACGAGGTTTCGATTTCGGCCGGAGATGATGGACTTGCAATTGACGGAGTTCCGGTTGCTGTCGACTGATACTTCCCCTCTTGCATAAAAAGAAACGGCTGTCAGAAATGACAGCCGTTTTTTCAACTTCTATAACGGAATGTTCAGTCTTTCAGCTTGGCCAATAGCTGGGTTTCCAACTCGACGCCGGCAACTTCCCTGCGAATATTTTCCTTCGTTGCATTGAACGCCGTCAGCATCTTGCCTTCAAGCTTGCGGCCGGCCGGGAGCTTCACGGACAGCGGATTAATCTGTGTACCGTTCTTATGGACTTCATAATGCAGATGCGGCCCGGTGGAACGGCCGGTCGTGCCGACATATCCGATAATCTGCCCCTGCTTTACCTGCGCCCCCTTGCGGATGCCCTTGCCGTATTTACTCATATGGGCGTAAGCGGTTTTATAGCTGTTGTTGTGGCGGATGCGGACATAGTTTCCATATCCGCCGTTACGGGCGGCAAATTCCACGACACCGTTACCGGCCGCCATGATCGGTGTTCCGGTGCGCGCGCCGAAATCGACCCCGCGATGCATTTTTGTATAGCCGAGCACGGGGTGTTTGCGTTTGCCAAAGCCTGAGGTCAGGCGTGCGCCGTCAATCGGTGTCCGCATCAGGGATTTGCGGACGCTTTGTCCTTTTTCATCATAATAATCGGTGATGCCGTCATCATTGGTCTTGAAACGGTACAGGGTGATGGTCTTGCCGCTCAATGTCATGGAGGCCCAGACAATGGAGCCTTCTTTCAAAATATTGCCATTTTCATCGGCGAAGCGCTCGAAATAGACTTCGAAGCTGTCGCCGGGCTGGATTTCGCGCTGAAAATCGACGTCATAGCTGAAGATCCGGATCAGATCGACGATCGTCCGGGTGGGGATACCGGCCTGAGCGGCAGACAAAAAGAGCGAGCTGTCGATAACGCCGCCCGCCCTTGCCATTTTCTTGTCGAGATCAATAATTGTTTCCTGCGCCGTAAACCCTACTCCCGGCGTGCGAACGGCGGCGAGCTGGCGGTCCACATCTTCATTGAGAGCGATGCGAATCAGGCTCGGGGCGCTTTTGTCGGTTTCAGCATCATCCTCGGCATTGCCGAAATACAGGGTGACGTCCTGTCCGACCCTGAGATTGCGCGGGTCGAAAATTTCGTTCAGCGCAGTGATGGCTTCATGACTTTCTGCGCGATCGACCCCCTCGCGGGTCAACAAGGCCATGAGTGTATCCCCTTTGCCGACGGAAACAGTCTTTGTTGTTTCCTGAATGGCGCCTGTTGCAGCGGCGGTATCGGCAATGGTGCCATCTGCCTGCTGATCGGATGGCGCGACATATTCGGCAGCCCTGTCGGCGGAGGTGTCGATCATGTCGAGGAGGGAGGGGGTATTGTCTGTCACCTGGCTTGCGGCATTTGCGACCGGATCAGCGGTTGCAGCCTGAGGCTCTGTCACGAGGATGCTTGACTCGACATTTACATCGCTGCCAGTCAGGAATGTGGTGGCGAGCAGAGCGCCGACAGCGCCACCGGCAATCATTGTTATCACAGGTATCAGCAGGGATTTACCGGCAGACCCTGTCTGGGCGCCTGATCGTATATTTTTCAGCACTCGTTAAACCACCCGTTCGAATGTGTTGATTTTTGACAAATTAACCATAAATGTGCGACAAAAGATGCGGCGAGATGGCGATTTTGTCAAGTATTCCTCAATTTTTCCTTAAGTTCTTGCGACTGCTTATCCCGGTTATATCGGGCAGTGAATCAAGAGGCTGTCAAAACTGCCTTCCTTATGTCATCGTTTTTACAGAACCGGCGTGGCCCTGGAAGGCGATCAGCAACGCGCGAGTGCCGTTTCCTAAGGGAAGTTTGCGGCATTAACATGGCCGGTTAAAAAAATTGAATTTATTGTGTTGACTGGATTGTATGGTGGGCCTATAACCCGCGTCACGCTGACGGGGCGGGT
>CAXASQ010000016.1:0-28981 GCA_963971675.1 uncultured Alphaproteobacteria bacterium
GCCGCGCCTACGGCCGTCGCCGCACCGATCCCCCCGTACAGCACTAGGGTCAGGACCCATTAATTTTCTGCAATTCTGTTTGAAGAGGAGGTGAAAGATGCAAGGAAATCGGACGCAGGACATGTTTGCACATGTTCAAGGACGGTTTGTGCGGCAGATTTCGCCTCCTCTTCAAACCCGCAGGGCGCATCGCCTATGGCCGCTGGCGGCGTTACGCCCCCTTGAAAACCAGACGGTTTCCTGCGGAGCCGTGCCTGACCAGCGACCAAGAGCGATCGCGCAGAATGGAGCAAATTAATGGGTCCTGACCCTAGGTCCCCCGCGCCTCAACTCACATATTGCGCGGCGAAGTCTCCGGTTGGCGGGATCGGCTTGATCACGTCGATCAGCACGCCGTTCGGATCCTGCGTGATGAAATGACGCTGGCCGAACGCCTCATCGCGGAGCGCCAGCAGGATCGGCAGCCCCGCCTTTGTCGCCCGCGCATACTCGCTATCCACATCCTCAACCTCGAAATTGATGATCAGGCCCGCCGCCTTGCCCCGCCCCGCCTCGGGCACGGTTTCATGGGAACCGTCGAGGACCGCGATATTGACGGCCTCATCCTCCGTTGATTGCAGATGGAAATACCAGTCGCTCTCGAACGCCGGTTTGAAGCGGAAGTGAGAGACGTAGAAATCCGCGGTTTCCTGCACTTTGTCGGTCATGATGACAGGATAAAATTGTGTGCATTTCATTGTTTGCTTCCTCCGTTGGATGGGGTATAGTCCGGTCAGGCTTATTTTACATACAGGCTGCATGTATGCAACAGAAAAAAACCATCCGCTCAAATAAAGCGCGTAGCGAAGCGACCCGCGCCGCGCTGATTGCCGCCGCCCGGGAGCTGTTTGTGGAAAAAGGCTATGCCGAGACGGGCACGCCGGAGATTGTCGCGAGAGCAGAGGTCACACGCGGCGCGCTCTATCATCATTTCCCGGACAAGGCCGCCCTCTTCCGCGCGGTGATCGAGGCGGAAATGACGGAGATTGCCGCGGCGATCAACCACCGCACCGAGGGCATGACGGACCCGATGGCGGCGCTGAAGACCGGCAGCGATGCCTATTTCGAAGCGATGACGACGCCCGGCCGGGCGCGGCTTGTCCTGCTGGAGGGTCCGGTGGTGCTTGGCGTGCTGGAGATCGAGCGGATCGACCGCCAGACCGGCGGGGAGAGCCTGCTTGCGGGGCTGGAGGAAGCGGCGCGGCAGGGCCAGATCCAAGCCGGTATCCCGCTGAAACCCTTGGCCGATCTCCTCTCCGCCGCCTTTGACCGGGCGGCGCTTGCCATCGCCGAAGGGGAGCCCCCGGCCCCCTACCGCGCCGCCATCGATGCGCTGCTGAGCGGAATTGCCATGGGACCAACGGATCCCGCTTGAACACCGTTTTTCCACCCGCCTTATTGACATCGCCCCGCCGTCCCCCGATACATAGGGCGTTGCGTTCGGGGTGAGTAAATGCAGTACAGGGCGGAAATTGACGGGTTGAGGGCGGTGGCGGTGCTGCCCGTACTCCTCTTTCATGCGGGCTTTCCGGCCTTTGCGGGCGGTTTTACTGGCGTCGATATTTTCTTCGTCATCAGCGGTTATCTGATCACCTCCCTCATCCTCGCCGAGATGGCGGAAAGCCGCTTCAGCATTGTCGGCTTCTATGACCGGAGGGCACGACGCATCCTGCCCGCCCTGTTCACGGTCGCGATCAGCGCGATCCCTTTTGCCTATCTCTGGATGACGCCGCGCCAGTTGGAGGATTTCAGCGAAAGCCTGATGGCGGTTGCTCTATCCGGTTCCAACTTCCTGTTCTGGAAGGAAGACGGCTATTTCGAGCTGACAGCGGAGCTGAAGCCCCTGCTCCATACGTGGAGCCTCGGGGTGGAGGAGCAGTTCTATATTCTCTTTCCGCTGCTGATCCTGCTGCTGTGGCGGTTCGGGCGCGGACAGGTCGCGGCGGCACTTCTCCTGCTCGGCATTGCCAGCTTCCTGCTGGCCGAATGGATGTCAAACGCGGCCCCGTCGGCGAATTTCTATCTTCTCCCCTCCCGGGCGTGGGAGCTGTTCGCGGGCGCCCTCTGCGCTTTTTATCTTGCGGGCCGGGAGCGTCAGCCCGGTCCCGCCGGGCCGGAATCGCGCAGCCGCCGACTCGCAAATGCTCTCGCTCTTCTCGGGCTCGGCATGATCCTTGCCGGTTTCTGGGTCATCGACAAGTCAGTGCCTTTCCCGTCCCGGCATGCGCTTCTGCCCGTTGTCGGCACCGTCCTTGTCATCCTGTTCGCCCGGAGAGATACAATTGCCGGACGTCTCTTGGCCCTGCGCCCGTTTGTCGGCATCGGACTGATCAGCTACAGCCTTTATCTTTGGCATCAGCCATTGTTCGCCTTTGCCCGCCTGAGAAGCGAAGAAGATCCCGGGCCAATGCTCTATCTCCTGCTGATTGCTGCCGCCTTCCTGCTGGCCTTCCTTTCCTGGCGATACGTCGAAAGACCGTTCAGAAGCCGCGACCGCTTTAACCGGAAGCAGATATTCACCTTTTCCGGCGTCGGTATATTGCTGCTCATCTGCCTTGGCGCCGCCGGTGACATCGGCAAGGGATTTCCGAACCGTCTGGCGGCGGACGGGCGCACTCTCGCCTCGCTCGAAGAACGCCTGCGGCCCAACAACGGGCTCAGCTCCCTCTGTGACCATTCTTTCCGCATCCGCCCGGAATGCATGAGCGGCCAGCCCCCCGAAGTCGTGCTCTGGGGGGATTCCTATGCCATGCATCTCGCCGATGCCCTGACGGCAGGCGACAACCCACCCGCCCTGATCCAGCTGACCAAAAGCGTCTGCGGTCCGTTTATCAATCTCGCCCCCATCGTCCTGCCGCTCTATGGGGAGAAATGGGCGGAAGACTGCCTCAACTTCAATGCGGAGGTGATGGCATGGCTTCGCCGCGGGGACAGCGGCAGATATGTCGTTCTCTCCAGTCCTTTCAGCCAGTATCTGGGGGAAGAAGCTGAGTTTCTGACAGCGGACGGCAGACGCGTCCGGACAGGCAGCACGCCGGAGAATATGGCGATTGTCGCAAAGGCACTGGAAGAAACGCTGACCGAGCTCACCAAGGCCGGGCATTATCCCGTCGTCATCGGCCCGCCACCACGGAGCGGGCGCAATATCGGCCAGTGCCTGCTGCGGGCAGGGATGTTCGGCTTCGACCCGGCCGGATGTGATTTCGCCATGACCGGGATGGAAGAAAAATCTCGCATGGCCATCACCCTCCTCAACCGGGTTGCGGACAAATATCCCGTTATCCGGCTGGAGGATTTCATCTGCGCAGAAGGTCGCTGCCGCGCCATGAAAGACGGCACGTTCCTTTATCGCGATGCGGGCCATCTCACCCATGAAGGGGCGCGGCTGATCGGCCGCGAGATGAATCTTCCCGCCCGCATCCGGGAAGAATAACTACCTGCTTGCACGACCATCCGCGTTGTCGCATCATCAGACAGAGAACCAATCATCAAACGGGGAGGAAAAGATGAAGCTTTACTGGATCAAGGCGCAGGCGCCGCTGCGGGTTCTGGCGCTGATCAAGCATCTCGGCATCACGGCGGAGCTGATCGAGATCAATCTCGCCGCCGGGGGGCTGCGCGAGGCGGATTATGTCGCCCTCAACCCCAACAAGAAGGCGCCGACGCTGGTGGATGGCGATCTGGTGCTGTGGGAATCGGCGGCGATCATGGCACATCTTTGCATGAAGGCCGGATCGGACATGTGGCCGACAAAAGATCCGCGGGAACAGGTGGAGGTGCTGCGCTGGCTCACCTGGAACGAGGGGCACTGGGTGCGCGCCGTCGGCGTTCATTATGTCGAGCATATCATCAAGCCACAGTTCAACATGGGCCCGCCGGACGAGGCGGCGCTGAGCGCCAATATCGGCAATTTCATGAAATTCGCGAAAGTGCTGAATGCCCATCTGGAGGGCAAGGATTTCGCCGCTGCGAACCGCCTGACCATCGCCGACTTTTCCCTCGGCTCCATGGCGCGCTACTGGCGGGAGGCGCAAATGCCCATGGAAAACTTCCCCAACATCCCCCGCTGGCTCGACAATCTTATGAAAACCCCCGCCTGGGCCAACCCCTGGCCGGAATAAGGAACCAGCGATATGAGGCGCCCAGCCCGCAATGCCACAGGACGGAACAGATTAACGGGCAGGAACCTTAACCCTAGTTCGCCGGAACAGTGCCGCCTGATTTCGCTTTGCCGCGCGCAGCCTCTATCAGTCCTGCCACCCATTCATTGGCTGCGAGCTCCCCTTCGGCCGTGCCCGCGACATCAATCATCGTTGCCTTGACATTCGTTATCAGGGTGTCATCCCCGCTCGGCATCGCATAGGTGACATAGCTGGCGCAATCATCGAGTGATTTGACCTCCCGCTTATGGAAGCTGGCGTCCCGGCTGCCGATGTTATTCGCATAAATTTTCTTCAGGATGCTCGGCTGGGTGGGAGAATAGCTGCCGACGGCACCAACGATGCACTGGATCTTGCCCACAGGACGATCCCATTGCACCGTGCTGATATCCTCCACCGTGGGCGGACCGTATTTTTCGATCAGCGCGTCAATATACTGACGGCGTGTCGGCGGGTTGCTCCGGATATCAAGGGTCCTGACAACGGCCACAACGCGCCCCCCTTCCGGACCGGGGGAGAAGAAAACAGAAAGATAGTCCGCATTGTCTGTCATGCGTGCCGCTTCGATATAAGCGACAAAAGCGTCGGTCTTCAGATTGTGATTGATACCATCACTGTAATTATATTGCTGCCGATATTCCTGTATATCAGGGCTGACGCCATAGGACAGCAACGCCTCCGTTGCTTCTTCAACCGTCATACCGAGCTTCACTCCGACAATATCCAGATCCTCTGCGACGGATGAACTGGCGCTGACAAGAAAACCGGCAATCACCAGAAGCCGGAAAAACGCAGAACGCATGGTCACTCCTCCTGTGCAAAATTCAATGGGACAATTGCGTGAATAGCTTGTTTATAAAATTATCTTGCGAAAGGCAGTGTATGCGGGCGCGCAGATAATATGAGCACCCTTTCGCAGATCCGTCAATTGGTTGTTTGCACAGCGCATAAAGCCGCGAGGCTCACCCCATGGGGACAAATCCCGGCTGTGCCTTGACCCGACCCAGCCAGCCTTCAATCGCCGGATAGGGGGTGAGATCGAAGTCGCCTTCATGGGCGACATGGGTATAGGCGAAGAGGGCGATATCGGCGATGGTGAAAGTCTCGCCGGTCAGGAAGGGCGTCTTGGCAAGCTGCGTTTCCATCACCTTGAGGGCCTTGTGCCCGGCGTCAACCGTTGCCGCGAGCCGCGCCGCCATCTCCGGCGGACGCTTCAGGTAACGGATGATATAGCGGGCGACGGCAATGGCGGGCTCGTGGCTGTATTGTTCGAAAAACAGCCATTGCAGCACCTTTGCCCGGGCCAGCGGCGCTGCGGGCAGATAATCGCTCCCCTCCGCGAGGAAATGCAGGATCGCGTTGGATTCGGCGAGCCTCTCACCATTTTCCAGCACAATCAGCGGGATTTTCCCGTTCGGATTGAGGGCGAGGAATTCGGAGGTCCGCGTCTCCCCCGCCACCACATCCACATGCCGCCAGTCATAGGCCCGCCCCGTCAACTCGGCAATCAGCTTCACCTTGTAGCAATTGCCGGAAATGACATCGCCATAGATCGTCAGCATAGCCGCCTGCCCGCCTACAGATAGGTGAGCAGCAGCCAGAGACTGCCGACGATCAGCGCAAGCCAGGTGAAAATCATGCCGACAGAGCGACAGAGGCGGATTTCCTTCATCCGGCTGATCCCGATGGCATGCAGGATGCGGCCAACCAGAAGAAGCGCGCAGAGAATGACGATGACATAGACGCTGACCGCCCGCATTTCGAGAAACATGAGGATAATCAGCGTGAGGGGCACATATTCGATGAAATTGGCATGGGCGCGAATGGCCTTTTGCAGGGCGATATCCCCGCCATCGCCGATACTGACCTCAGCCTTGTGCCGCAGACGGCTGACCTGAAGGCTGAGAAGGACATAGACCAGCGCCAGCAGCGCCGCAAAGAACGGGGTGATCGAAACACTCATGATAAGCTTCTCCCTCTGACATACGCCGCCCGGTTCGGGCGCGCGCCCATCATGCACCTGTTACCGGGGGTCAGACAAGCTTGAATGAGGCATTGGCCCGCGCAATCAGCTTTTCCGCCCCGTCGTTGATCGCAACCACCTTCAGTTCGGTAAAACCGATGGAGCGGCCGGTTTTCAGCACCGCCCCCCTGAATTCCAGCCAGTCGCCAATTTGCGCGCTGTCCGTATAGTCGGTGGTCATGCTGAGGGTGACGGCGCCTATCTTGTCATTGGCAAATGTCACCCGCGCCTGCACAAGCAGGGACATCCCCATAGCCTTGTCACTGAGGGCGGCAATCATCCCGCCATGGGCGAAGCCACGGGCGTTGCAATGGGCCTCCCGCACCTCTATGCCAAGGATAATCCCCGCCGCCGTCTGTTTGACATAGATCGGCTCCCACGGATCGGTCAGCGGGCTTCTGCGGTGACTTGCCGTAAAACCATCGGGGATATTGTTCATTGTTTTATTCCGCCATGTCCGCCTGTGATTACAAGACAATTTATACCCTGTTCATCAAAAAATGACAGGCTAAAACCCAGCCCGCGCCTTGCGGTTGGCGGTGGGCTCTGCCATCATGGGTGCCCGTCGCTGTTCTCCGTCCGATTGCTTGAAGGATATTTTATGCGCGTTACATTTCTTGTCCCGCTTCTTGCCCTCGCCCTCGCAACCAGTGCGCCCCGGACAGGAGAGGCCCGGAACACAACGCCGTTCCAGCAGTTCCTCACGGATATTGTCCAGACCTGTATCAAGGCACCCGGCAATGTCACCGCCACCCTGCAATCGCACGGGTTTCAGGCGGGCAAGCGGGTGCCGAAATCGGAGCACCGGGTCCATAGCGCCGCGTTCGGGACGCGGCAGGTCGAAATGATCCCGCCGGCGCAGGTCCGCAGCGTATGGCAGCTCTGCCAGCTCACCATAACCCCGCAATTCACCCGCGCGGAGGCGGCCACGGCCATTGACCCCATTCTGACGCCGATCCCCGTCCCGGCGGGAAGCCATATCAACGCGACCTATGGGGGCGCCTGGTGCGTGGATGCAGCGCATCACATCATGTACAGCCTTGGGCCGTCCAGAAATCCGAGCGGCCGGCTGCTGATCCAGCCCAACCGGCCCTGCTGACCCGGATCAGCGCATAAGGCGCGTTAAAAGTCGAACAGTTCCGACAGCAGGCTGGATTTCTTCTTGCGCTTGTGGCCGTAACCCCGGTCATCATGAGACCCGTGGGAACGATGCTGGCTGTCCCTCTGGCGCGCATCATATCCCCGCTCCGGCTCCGGCGCGGGGGCATTGGTGCGGTCGATAATCTTGTCGAGCTCTCCCCGGTCGAGCCAGACGCCCCGGCATTTGGGGCAATAATCAATCTCCACCCCCTGCCGGTCCGCCATCGTCATATTGACATCTTCACATACGGGACATTGCATAAAGCCTCTCCTGTCATTTTAATGATCGAGATGTAGGGACATGACCCGGCGATTTCAATCCTGTCTTTCCTGGGCGCGGCCGCGCTCATCCGCCCTTTTGCGGCTGTTCGCTTCGCCTTAAAACCCGGATATGGCAGGCGAAGCAATATGCTTGACAAACAACTCCTTTTTCTTAGCATCAATGGCTCATATCGCCGGATCGGGAGCAAGAGAGATGCCGTTTCTGAAAAAAATCACCTCCTCTGTATCCGTTATCCTGTTCACGGGCATGATGGCCCATGCCGCTCTGGCCGCGGATAACGAGAAGTTTGATATTGTCGGCCTGACGCTCGGCATGACGGCCGAGGAAGCCGTGCAGGCCCTCCGGGAGTACGGGGTGGACCCGCAATCGATTAGTGAGACGCGGATGGCCTATCATTACAGCGACGGGGTCAACCATGATTTCAAGACAGAGGATTTCCTCCATAGCGTGACAGCCGGCAAGAGCGAGGTTGTCAGCAACGGCAAGCGGCAGAGCGATAGCCTCATCCTCACCTTCTCGCCGCCGCCAGCGGGCGGACGTCTTGTCGGTGTACAACGTCTGATCAAAAATGAGATCGACCCGATAACCGCCAAGGAGTTTCGCGCCGCCGTGATTGGCAAATATGGCGAGCCGCAAGCCACGAGCTTCGCCGCCATGAACTGGAAATTTGGCGGCGGCACCCAGAACTGCGTCTCCAATGACACAAAAGGGATGGGAATCAGGATGCCTGGACGGAACAAAAGCATTCTTGATCTGGTCCATCCGAACCCCGGCACCGGATACCGGCTTGATCGCTTCATTGTCGCCCGCGTCAAAAGTCTCGATCAATGCGCCAACATGCTGGAATATACGATCGCCGCACAAGGCGACATGCCAGCAACCAGCATCACCGCGATGATGATTGACGTGCAATCCTGGGTGAAGGCCGAGCTGGCGGCGGGTGAGGAAGTGGAAAAACTGCGCAAGGCCGCCGTTGAAAAGCGTGTGGGCGGCGGCAAGAAACCCGCCCTCTGATCATCCCGCACTATCCACCGCAAATGTATCGGTAACGGCGGCCTCTATCTGAAAGAGGCCGCGCGCTGGTATGACAGGGGTTGGGCAAGGCGGGCGTCCCGCAGCGGTTATCTGCCGACGCCCTTCCTCGAGGGGAGGCGATTTCTATTTCGCGCCTGCCTTTTGCGCATATTCCCAGGCCGATTTCGCCAGCGGCACGATACGCTTCACAGCGACATGCGCCTTGTCGGAGGCGGCCGTTCCATCCTTGATGCGAGCCGCAATCCCCTGGGAAATGGCCGCCAGACGGAACATGTTGAAGGCAAAATACCAGTCCAGATCCGGCACCTCATCATAGCCCGCGGTGGCGCAGTAACTCTCCAGCATTTCCTGAACGGTCGGGATGTTTAGCCCCGCAAAATCGGCGCCATAGAGCCCGCCGAACAGATCATCATTGCGGATCCATTGCATCAGCATATAGCTCAGATCCGCCATCGGATCGCCGAGCGTCGATAACTCCCAGTCAAGGACCGCGGCCACCCTCGGCTCCGTTTTATGGAACATGACATTATGCAGTTTATAATCACCATGCACGATGGAAAGCCGCTGCTGCGGCGGCACGGTGGTCGGCAGCCATTCCAGCAGCTTTTCCATATCCGGAATATCCCGGTCCTGCGCCGCCCGATACTGCCTCTCCCAGAGGCGGAGCTGGCGCTCAAAATAATTTCCGGGCTTGCCATAATCGCCAAGGCCGATTTCCGCTGGCGTGAAATTATGCAGCTTCGCCAGGGTTTCCGCCTGCGAGGTGAAAATGGCGCGCCTGTCCTCCCGGCTCACATCCGGCAGGAGCTGGTCCGAAAACATGCGCCCGTCAACCATGGACATGACGTAGAAAGCCGAGCCCAGAACAGCATCATCCATGCACAGGGCATAGGCACGGGGGACCAGAAAATCCTGCGCATGCAGGGCCGATATGACCCGGAACTCCCGATCCACGGCATGGGCCGACGCCACCAGCTGGCCCACCGGCTTGCGCCGCAAGACATAGGATCCGCTTGCCACCGTGATCCGGTATGTCGGATTTGACTGGCCGCCCGCGAATTTCGAGACCTCCAGCGGGCCGCGATACCCATCGACCTGATCGCGCATCCAGCCATCCAGCTTATCAACGTCTATCGCCTGTTGCCTGCTTGCTGCTGCATTGGCCGTATTCTGATCGTCTTTACCGCTCACTTTTATACTCCCTTTATCTTTAGACCCCGAAAAGGTTAGAATGATTATCATACAATTCAGACAGCCACCTCTCCCCTACAGCGAAGAAAGCGGCGCCTAAATCAGTTTTTTTATCTGCGCCATCACTTTCGGCACCACGGCCCAAGTCTCTCCATAATCCCGCCTGTATCTGTGGTGATCGGCAGCCCGCTCCTGTTCAACTTTTGAGCGGCCTTATTTTCGCGTCACACGCATCTTCATCCTGACATCGGTATAAATAAATTGGTCGACCTATTTATTTATACCGATAGCCGTTTTTCTATGCAACTGATGTCCGTTTATTCCGCCAATAGCATCCTTGCCGGAAATCAATTCGCCCGCCTCACAGACCGAGTAAAATGATCAGCCCGGCCGTTTGAGCATGCCATTGAACAGCACATCAATATAGGTCTCGCACAGTCCGGCCATGTATTCATGGGCGGGCGCGTCGATCTTGTGGATATCGCTGACCACCGCCTCAAAGACAATGCTGAGATAACGGGGAACCGAGATAATAGCGGTGAGATGCTCGACCGGAAGATCGCGAAGCTCCCCGCTTTCGACGGCTTCGGCAATGGTTCTGTCTATGATGGCGACGGAACGGCGGACATACTGATCCATCAGCCATTTGAAACGGTCGCCGCGCACGATTGCCTCATACTGGAAAATCCGGCCATATTCCGGCTCTTTTATCGAAGCGTCGAACAGCAGCCGGATATGGGTTTTGGCCCGCTCAACCGGCGGCAGCGTCGCAATCACCGGGTCATTGATCGGAAAGACCGCCTTGCGTCGCCGCATGATGTAATGGATGGTTTCTTCCCAAAGCAGGGCCTTGGATTTGAAATGGTAGTGGATCATCGACTGCCGCACGCCAACGGCCTTGGCAATCGCAACCGTGGTCACCCCGTCATAACCGTAACGGGCGAAAAGTTTCGCGGCAACAGCCAGTAGCTGTTCTCGAGAATCCCGATCCTGAGCCAACGCCTTGCTGGGACGGCCCGGTCCCTTGCTTTTCTTTCTTTTAACCAGCTTCATTTCTCTCGAGTTTTCATGTTGAGCCCGAATATACAATATGCATGCCCCCGAACAAGGTATAAGTCAGGGAGAGCACCCGATATCATACCTTGTCTTCAATACAAAATTCTGAACTCACACGTAACGCCAGATAATATCTGACTCTCCCCCCTCAGCCAGGACTACCCGGCCAGGCTCGGCAAGTAGAGCACCATTTCGGGGAAAAATATCATGAGAAACACAACCAGAATGTCAACGGCGATAAACCACATGACGCCCTTGAAAATAATCCCGAGCGTTATATCTCGCGGCACCACTGTTTTCAGAACAAAGACATTGAGCCCTATTGGCGGTGTTATCATACCAATTTCCAGCATTTTCACGAGAAACACGCCAAACCACAAGAGCGGGATATCCAGCTTGTCCAATACCGGCATCACAAGTGGAATGGTCAGCAGCATTGTCCCCAACGGATCAATGAACATCCCCATAACAAGATAAACACCGATCAGGCCGAGGATCAGCAGCAGGCGATCTGTCCCCAGTTGCAGAATGATGTCGGCAATCAAGTCATCCGTTCCCGCGAACGTCAGGAAACGGATAAAAAAGCTCGCGGCGATGGCAATGAAGAACAGGCTGGCCGTGGTGGTCAAGGTCTCAACCAGGGTTGCCTTGATGGCTTCGAAAGTAAGCGTTTTCTTTACAAAGCTGATGACAATTGTCATGAGAGCGCCGACCGCGCCTGCTTCGGTTGCCGTAAACAGCCCACTGAACATACCGCCCAGCACAACACCAAACAGAACGATGACCGGCCAGACTTCGGTCAGAATGGACATTCTCTCGCCCCAGGTCGGATTGTCATCCACAGGGGGCGCCAGTTCCGGGTTAAGCCAGGCGCGGATCACGATCATCAGGACATAGACAAAAGCGGAAAAGAGACCGACACCAATCGAGGCGACGAACAGCATATTAATGGATGTTTCTGTGAAGATACCGAAAAGGATCAGCAGAATACTCGGCGGGATCAGGGCCCCGAGCGTGCCGCCCGCAGCGACCGCCCCGGTGGCCAGCGTTGGCGCATAGTTATACTTCAGCATTTGCGGCACCGAGATTCGACCCATCGCCGCCGCACATGCCACACTGGAGCCGGAGACCGCGGCGAAGCCCGAACAGCCAAGCACTGCCGCAACGGCGAGCCCGCCCGGCAGCCGCGACAACCACAGACGCGCCGCCGCAAACAATCCGGAGGTCAACCCGCCATGGTGCGCCATGAATCCCATCAGCAAGAACATGGGAATTGAAGACAATGTCCATTTTGCCGCAAAGTCATAGGGAATGACCGACAACATTCCCCACGCCTGTTTCGTGCCCAGAATAAGGCTGATACCAACGAAAGACACACATATCAGGGCAACGGCAATCGGAACCCGCAACAGCAGCAGCCCCATCACCGTGAGCAGGCTGATCAGTCCGATGATTTCACTTTCCAAGGTCTCCCTCCCCGCTTGGTATTTTTTTGATTGTTAAAGGCCGCGTCTTAACGCTTCCGCCTCGACGGTTTCGGGGCCCTTCATTATATGCCGCACAATTACCAGGGCCATGAGGGCAAAACTAACCGGTAGAATGAAGTATGTGGGCCAGGTTATCAGGTTAATTTCCTGCTCCAGCACGAATGCGCCGGTATTGTATTTCTTCATTGCCAACTGCCACAGGCTGATAATCAGCGCCGAACAGACGATCAGGCTGAGCGTCCAGGAGAAATACATAGCCCAATTTTTGGCTTTCCGCGACATCATCTGAAAGGCGATCTCGACGGTGATGTTATCGTCCCGCATTTCCGCCAGAGCAATCGGCAGAAAAACAACGGCCACCATGTAGTAGTGGGTTACGACAACGGAATTTGCAGGTATGGGCTGATGGAACACATTACTCGCGATGACATCCGCCACGACCTGTATCATCATCAGGATCAGGATTACCGCCCCGACACCCGTCGAGGCGGCAACAAGCCTGCTGATCATTTTGTCAAATAAACCAATCATTGGTTTTAATTTAACTTGGAAATGTCAACTTTCGAGAAGACTTCATCATTATAAAGCTTCCCAAGTGCTTCAGAATCCTTGTAGTCGATGGTTTCGATCAGCTTTTCCCATTTCGCCAGCAGCTCCAGAAAGCGATCCTTACGTGCTTCGGCATCCGCAATGCCATATTGCTCAACCGCATTTTTCACGATCAGGTCAATATCTTTCTTGCGAAACTCTTCATGCTTGGCGAGCAAGTCGTCCTTCGGCTTGATGATCTCCACGCCATATTCGCCCGGCTTGCTCTCAAGAACAATCAGGTTATCCGCCTGATACTCCACCGTCGCAGTTGCATGACCATGGGCCACCGCTTTCAGAAAAGCGCGCTTGTCTTCGTCCGAGAACTCATTCCAAAGATCAAGGTTCGTGCTGAACAGGGAATTCCCCATCCCGAGACCAATCGGCGCATCCAGCAGATAATCCGTCACTTCGCCCATGGAAAGGTTGATGATTGTATAGGCCGTATGGGTTGACCCGCTCAGAACACCCTGGCTCATCGCACTATAGACATCGTTGGACGAAATATTGGATGCAGAACCGCCCATTTCCGTAACCCAACGGCCGAATGTACCGAACCCGCGGATTTTCTGGCCTTTCATGCTGTCAAGCGAGTCAATGCGCGGCTTGGAATACATATAATAGGGTCCGATCGCCATCGAGCCGGTCAGCAGCTGATTCTGCGCCTTGAATTCTGCAATACAGGCGTCGCAGGTCATATAATATTCGTTCAAAGCACCGGTTGCGGCATATGGATTGGAACTCGCCGTTGCAAGGTCCGCAATCAGGTTGGTCTGCGGATATTCAGCGCGAAAATACGGCGCAATAACGAAGCCGACATCGCCCAGGCCCTGGCTGAGGGCGCCGTTGGTTTCTTTATAGCCGAACAGATTACCGATATAGACCTTGGCCGTGTAACGCCCGTCCGTTTCTTCGGCAAGGACTTCCGCAAACCGGTCCCCGCCTCTCGTTAAGCCCGATTCATTGCCACCGAAAACATATTTCAATTCCTTCGCTTGAACCGAAGCGCTCATACCGGCGACCATGGCGACGCCAAGAACCAAGGAAATATACTTTGACTTTTTCATTATGTTCATTCCTCCCTGAACTTTAGGACTGCAATGTTTATTAATTTATCTGGATCCGGCCTCTTTGCATGCGCCAGACCCACCAGTTTACCGAAGTCTTCTTATTTTAATTTTACTGCATATTAATCATCGGCCCGTCCCTGTGTCAATATTAATTGGTCAATCTAACAATTTCATTATCTGTGACACACCAAATCTGGAATTTGCCTTTTCTCAATTACCCGGATGGCTTTCCGCGCCTCCTCCACTTCCTTTAAATAGGCGAAATTGACCGGAATTTTGGTGGCATCCGCGAGGGACGACGGGCGGGCGCACGTTCCAGGATGTCCGCGATCCGGGACCGGGTCTCCGACGGGAGTATCAATTCATCGGCACCAAATCCCTCGACCGCCTTCAGCGGGTCGATTTCACGGCGCATTTCATCAATCAGCTCCTGTCGGCGCGCCTTCGGATCGGGCGCATCCTGATAGAGCTTGGAATAGGCCACATCAATCGACCCCTCCACCGACATTGCGCAGATTTCGGCGGTTGGCCAGATAAGGCAGGCGTCCGCGTCAAAACTGCGGCCACCGGCCATCGCCACATACCCCAGCCCATAACCCTTGCGCAAAACAATGGAGATGCGCGGGACCGTTGACTGGCCGAGCTCGAACAGCATCTTGGCGCTGCGCCGACCGAGATTAGAATCCTCCGCCGGGCTGCCGATGGACATCCCGGGAATATCCACCAGATAGATCAGCGGCACGCCATAGGCATCGCACAAGGCGATAAAATGCGCCGCCTTTTCGCAGGCATCCGCGTTCAACATCCCGCTCAGATGCAGGGGCTGATTGGCAATGATGCCCACCGGCCGGCCCTCTATCCGGGCCAGCGAGGTGATGATATTTTTTGCAAAACCGGGTTTGATTTCAAACACGCTTTCCGCATCGGACAGGACCTCGATCACCCGCCGCATGTCATATGATTTGCGGGTATTGGCGGGCACGATGCTTTCCAGGAGTATCTGATCTCCTCCCGCGTCCCGCGTCGCTTCGATATTTGCCGGTGCCTGCGCGTTGGACGGTAGATAGGACAGAAACCGCTTCAGGGCGTCCAGCGCCTCTTCCTCGCTTTCCACCGCCGCATCGGCGAGACCATTCCGGTCCACCTGCCGCGCGGTGCCGCCCAGATCGTCGGCGCTGATCACCTCGCCCGTCCCCGCCTTCACCAGCGCAGGACCCGCCAGCCCCATGGTGGATTTGCCTTTCACCATCATCACCAGATCGGCCATGCCGCTATAGTTGGTATTTGCCGCAAAGCCGAACCCCAGCACGGCGGAAACCATCGGCACCCATCCCGTCATGCGGGAAAATGTCGCGAACAGATCCCTTGACCGCGCGTAGGAGCGGGAATTCTGGCCGTCCTGAATGCGGTGGCCGCCGCCATCGAGCAACATGACCAACGGGCAGCCATACTGTTCGGCAAGTTTGGCGATACGGACAAATTTCTCACTGCCAAGGTGCCCCGAACTTCCCCCGTAAACGGAAAAGTCCTGCGAGACAATCATCACGGGGCGGCCGTCAATTCGCGCCGATCCGGCAACGATGCCATCGGCCGGCGCTTCGCGCGTCAGGGCCGGGTTACGGATCAGGCTGCCGATTTCCTTGAAGCTGCCCTCATCACATATATAGGCAATCCGCTCGCGCGCGGTGAGAGAGCCCCGCTTGTGCTGGCCTTCAACCACCTCGGCGCGCGCCTCGTCAAGAACCGATTGTCTTGCGGCGCGGGCAATGTCGATGGCCTTTTCGGTTTCCGCATCCGGCCCTTCTTCCTCCTGGCTCGTCTGCTCCATCTCTCCGGCGTCAGCAGGCTCGAAAAAATACAGCGCCTCTCCGCGCTCAATTGTCCCCCCCTGCGAGACGGGCACCAGACGGACAATGCCGGATGTTTCCGCCGTAACGACATGTTCCATTTTCATGGCCTCGATCACCGCCACCTTGGTCCCCGCAGCAATCAGCGCCCCCTCCTCGGCCCGGATTTCGACCAGCAATCCGCCGATGGGCGCGGACGCGGCCTGTGTGCCGGACGGGCCGCTGGCGGCCTGCGTCGCCGCCCCCTCCTCTGCTGCCGCCACGATATCTTCACGGAACAACCGGGGATGTTGCACCCTTTCTTTGACGATTTTAGGCGCCTGCTCCCCGACCAGCCCGGTCGTCATCCGCCCGTCGCGCACTTCGGCAAGTTGCATCAGGCTTTGCAGAAAGCCGATATTCGTATCCAGCCCGTCAATGTGAAATTCCGACAGGGCGCGATAGCCGCGCGTCAGAACATCGCGCAACTGTCCGGAAGGGGCAAACGCAATCACCTTGGCAAGCAGCGAATCAAAAGCGGATGTCGTGCGGTATCCCGGATAACCGAACGTCTCGACACGGACGCCCGCGCCGCCGGGGGGAGAAAAGGCACGCAATGTGCCCCCCGATGGCACGGCCGTACCGTCGTCCGCGATCTGCTCCATATTCACCCGGAGCTGCACGGCCATACCGCGCGGGCGGCCGACCGCCGCCTGCGTCAGCCCGAGTGAGGGCAGGCTTTGTCCTGCTGCAAGCCTGACCTGGGTCTGCACAAGATCAATTCCCATCACCTCCTCGGTCACGGTGTGCTCAACCTGCAAGCGCGGGTTGGCCTCCATGAAAACAAAGCGTTCTGCCGTCGGATCGGGGTCAACCAGAAATTCCATCGTGCAAAGCGTATGTATCTTTGCCGCGCGGGCAAGCGCGACGGCGGCATCGGCGATCTGGTCCCGCAGGGCCGGATCAAGCCCCGGAGCGGGTGCAAATTCGATCAGCTTCTGGTGCCGACGCTGAAGGCTGCATTCACGTTCGAACAGATGAATGACATTGCCCTCTTTATCCCCGAGCACCTGAATTTCAACATGGCGCGCAGGCCGGATCAGTTCCTCGATATAAAGCGCGTCGGAACCGAAGGAGGCCTTCGCTTCAGAACCGGCGCGCGCAAATGCCTCTTGCAGATCAGAAACCTGCTCGACAATACGCATACCACGCCCGCCGCCGCCGGCCAGCGCCTTGATCATCGCAGGCCTTCCGTCAAACCCTTCCATAATCCGCCGGGCGTCTTCCAGGCTGGTCGGCCCGACGCTTCCCTCGGCGAGTGGCACACCAATCTTTTTCGCCAATTCCCGCGCCCGTCCCTTATCCCCCAACAACGCGAGAGCCGCCGGGTCAGGACCGATGAACGTCAGTTTTGCGTCCGCACAGGCTTTCGCAAACTCCGCGCTTTCGGACAGGAAGCCATACCCCGGATGCACCGCATCACAGCCGCTTTCCACCGCCGCGTTAATCATCGCCGGGATGTCGAGATAGGCCGCCGCCCCCCGCCCCGGCAGGGCGAGTGACTGCCCGGACTGACTGACATGCAGTGATGCGGCATCTTCCGGCGCATAAACGGCAACCGTCGCAATATCCATCTCGCTTGCCGCGCGGGCAATACGGATGGCAACCTCTCCGCGGTTTGCAATAAGTATTTTTTCAAACATCTGTTCTCTGCCCACGCACCGTTTCCGTGCGGCGCTCCCTTACTGGTTATTGCTCTCTTACCACGGATCAATATATCGCTGCGGGACGGATCCCCACGGCTTCGCGACATGGCCTGCCAGCATCACCGTGATCAGCCTGCGGGTATCTTCCGGGTCAATCACGTCGTCTATTTCAAAATGGCTTGCGACATTGAGCCCTTTCCCCTTTTCATAGGCGGCGGCGACCATTTCCTGGTATTTCGCCTCCCGTTCGGCCGGATCTTCAATCGCCTCTAGCTCGCGCCGGAAGCCAAGGCGAACACTGCCCTCCAGCCCCATGCCGCCGAACTCGCCGAGTGGCCATGTGACCGCATATTGCGGGACAAAAAAGTCACCGCCCGCCATCGCCATGGCACCGAGCCCATAAGCCCGCCGCAACACCACCGTCATCAGCGGGGATTCCAGCGCGGCCGCCTTGATAAAGAAGCGTGAGAACTGACGCACCGCCGCCTCCTTCTCCGAGTCGGGGCCAACCATAAAGCCCGGCGTATCGCACAGCGAAACCACCGGCAGGTCATAAGCATTGCAAAGTTCAATGAACCGGGACGCTTTGCTGGCGGCTTCACTGTCAATTGCGCCGGACAGGTGCTGGCTGTTATTGGCGATCAGACCGAAGGGACGCCCTTCAATGCGGGCCAGCGCCGTAACAATGCCCGCGCCATAGCTCGGTCGGATTTCAAGGACGCTTTCCGTATCGCAAAGCGTCTCGATCACCCGCCGCACATCGAAGGCACGCTTGCGGTTTTCGGGAACCAGATGACGCAGCAGCCGCTGATCCGCGCACTCCCACTGATCGATCGGTCCCTGGAAATAGGAGAGATATTTGCGGGCGACAACGGCCGCCTCGGCTTCATCCTCGACCAGAATGTCAATGACACCATTGGCCGTCTGCACATCAACCGGGCCGATGTCCTCAGGCTTGAAAACACCCAGTCCGCCGCCTTCAATCATCGCCGGCCCGCCCATGCCAATATTGGCGTCAGGCGTGGAAATGATGACATCGCAACAGCCGAGCAGCGCCGCATTCCCGGCGAAACACCGGCCGGAAACAATGCCGACCGACGGCGCTTTTCCGCTGCGCCGGGCCATCATGGTGAAGGTCGAAAAATTCAGACCCGCCACCCGGATGTTATCCACATCGCCCGGACGGCCGCCGCCGCCTTCCGCGAACAGGATAAGCGGCAGGTTGTCGCGGGCCGCAATATTGAAGACCCGATCCATTTTCTTGTGATTTGCCCGCCCCTGCGTTCCGGCAAAGACGGTGTAGTCATAGGCGATCACGGCACAGTGGCTGTTTCCTTCAGGAAACAGATCGGAGTTGACGCGTGCCGTTCCAGCCACCAACCCGTCGGCCGGGCTCATCCGGATCAACTCCTCCAGGCTGCGCCGCGTGCGCTGCTCCGCCAGTACCAGGGCGCCATATTCACGAAAGCTGTCAGAATCGCATACGGCGGCAACATTTTCACGCGCCGTCTGCTGCCCGGTTTTCCGCCGCCGCGCAACCGCATCCGGACGGAATTCATCCTGCAACATATTCTTGCGTTCGATCACTTCCGCGAGCGAAGGCGGAATGGCCTCAATGGATTGTTCAGCGGCATCAACTGCCGCCTCCCCCGTCCCCCCTTCAGGGTCGATGAAAAGGATTACCGAGCCAAGATCAAGCTGCACGCCATCCTCCAGCAGGACTTTCGTCACAACCCCACTTTCCGGCGCCGTTACCAAATGTTCCATCTTCATGGCTTCAAGGATGGCAAGCGGCTGATCCTTGCCGATGACATCGCCTTCGGAAACCAGAACTTCCGCCAGATAGCCAACCATCGGGGCGGAAACGGTCACATTGCCCGGCGGCACCTCGATGGCGTGCGTAGCGGGCTCTTCCCTCTGCTCCTCCGGCGGCAGTTCCGCATTTTGCAGATCAAGCGCGCTTGCCACCAACTCGCCCGTATGCTCTTCAATGAAACGGGTAAAGACCGCATTGGCCGCCAGCGCCGGGTGGGCCAGCAAAGCCCGCTGGAAAAACAAATTTGTCTCAACGCCGCCAATGACGCATTCCTTCAGCGCGCGCTGCGCTTTCGTGAGCAACTTCTGATAGCTCTTCTCATCCGCGCCATTGACCGAGACGACCACCTTGGCAAGCAGGCTGTCATACGTCGGAAGCGCGCGATACCCCGAATAGCCGAAGCCGTCTATCCTGACACCCGGTCCGGAGGGCATATCATAACGGGACAGGGTGCCGCTGGCCGGGAAAATATCTCCCGATGCGTCCATCCTCTCCATATTTACGCGGAGTTGCACCGCAGATTTTGACGTTTTGGTGAACTGATCCTGCGACAGACCGATGCCCGCAAGGGACTCCCCCGCCGCGATGCGAAGCTGCGCCTGCACCAGATCAACACCGGTTACTTCCTCGGTCACCGTATGCTCAACCTGAATGCGTGGATTGACCTCCATAAACCAGTAACGGTCCCCGTTGTCCGCATCCAGCAGGAATTCAAAAGTCGCCGCGCCACGATAAGTGACATCCGCCGCCATTTTCAGCGCATCACGGCATAGCGCATCGCGGGTTTCTGCGGCAAGGCCGGGAGCAGGCGCAAACTCGACCAGCTTCTGATGCCGCCGCTGCAACGTGCAATCCCGCTCACCGAGATGGATCAGCCCCCCCTGCCCATCGCCCAGGATCTGCACTTCGATATGCCGGGCGCGGGGCAAATATTCCTCGATATAAAGCTCCCCGCTGCCAAACGCCTTTCTGGCTTCCGAGGCACAGGCGGTATAGGCAGCCTCAAGATCATCCCCCTTATGGACAACCCGCGCACCACGACCGCCGCCACCCAGCAGGGCCTTGAGAATAATACTCCCATTCCCACCGGCCTTTTCAAAAAAGGCGCGCGCCTCTTCGGCGGTTGTGGGTTTGCTGGTGCCCGGCAACAGGGGAACGCCGAGCCTCATCGCCAGCGCCCGGGCCGCGGCCTTGTCGCCAAGCTGTCGCAGCATCCCGGGCGTCGGGCCGACAAAAACAAGGCCTGCCTTCTCACAGGCCATGGCGAATTCCGCGCTTTCGGACAGAAATCCATAACCCGGATGCACCGCCCTACATCCCGCCTCTTTCGCGGCGGCAACAATCGTTTCAATATCTAGATACGCCGCCACGCCCCTGCCCGGCAGCGCAACAGACCGATCCGCCGCCCTGACATGCAGGGAACCGCCATCATCGGAGGCATGGATTGCAACACTTTCGATATCCAACTCAGCAAGGGCACGCGCGATACGCACCGAGATCTCACCGCGATTTGCAATCAGTACAGGTCCAGATGACAAGGCAGGCTCCATTCGGTTCGGGTCAGTCACAAGAGAATTTTTTGGACGAGCAGTTTTGTTTTTCCCGTTCTTCTTCACTCGATTTTCATCATCAATTATCAAAAAATAAATTGATTTGTCTACCAATTTATTTTTACACTGATGTCCGCAAGGGGTCCTCGGCGCGCCCTGGGGCTGGCGCTGCCGGGTCGTCCTTTTGGGAACTAAAGAGAATGCCGATATATCGGGCACAGATACAGGGGGAAATTTATGAGTTCTCAGCCGCAGCATCGATTAAAGGTAAAATTACCTCCTATGATGGAACGGACGGCCAGTTCCGTCATGAAGTCGGCATTGGAAAGCATCCCCGACAAAATCGCACTTCGCGATCCGGCGCGCGAGTTCAGCTACCGTGGGCTGGTCGAAGAAGGGCTGAAGCTGGCCGGAGCTCTCATTGATCTTGGGCTGAACCGGCAGCAGACAGTTCTCGCCATGCTGGATAACTCGGCGGATTTTGTCCTGCTTTCAACGGGGCTTTCCCTGACCGCCCGCATCGAGGCGCCCGTCAACACGGCGTATCGCGGCCCCCTGCTCGCACATGTGATCCGGACTTCCGGCGCAAAAATCATGATTATCGAGGAGAAATATCTCGAGCGTCTCATTGAAATCGGCAACGATCTGGAAACTATTGACACCCTGATCATTCGCGGCGCAGGCGACAAGACCCCCGACCTGCCGCCCCATATCAAGCTGCTCGATTTTGACAGGCTTGAACGTCGGCCGGAGTCCATGGATGATGTCAAGCCCTGGGATATTATCTGCATTATCTATACATCCGGTACGACAGGCCCGTCAAAAGGCGCGCTGATCAGCCATGCGCAAGCCTACAGCTACGCCTCCATCGTGCAGCAGGAAAATCTTGATTCTACCGATGTCAGTATGGTTGTGCTGCCGCTTTTCCATGTGACCGCCAAATGGGCCGGCATCTATGCCGCCTTTATCTATCAGGCCTCTGCCGTCATTCTGCCCGGATTTTCCGCCACCACCTTCTTCGACAGCGCCCGCAAATACAAGGCGACCTCTGCCCGGATGCTGGGCACCATTGCGCAGTTTCTGCTGAACCAGCCGGAGCGGCCAGATGACAAGGACCAGCCCATCAAAAAAGTCGGCATCACACCCGTCATCGCCGATCTTGAGCGCTTCAAGGAACGCTTCGGCATAACCGGGATCGCCACCGGCTATGGCTCGACAGAGGCGTCCGTCATCGCCACCGCGCCGATGGGAAAGGGGATGAGCGGCTATGCCGGCTACGTCCGGGACGACTATGAATTCCGTATTGTTGACGAGCATGACATGGACGTGCCGCCGGGCGAGGTCGGGGAAATGGTTGTCCGTTCCAACGAGCCCTGGATGATCATGCAGGGCTATGTGAACATGCCTGAGGCGACCAACAAGGTCATGCGAAACGGGTGGTTTCATACCGGCGATCTGATGCGGGTTTCCCCGAACGGCCAGCTTATATTTTGCGACCGCAACAATGACGCCCTCCGCCGGAAAGGCGAAAATATTTCGAGCTTCGAGATCGAGCGGGAAATCAATGCCCACCCTGCGGTCATCGAATCGGCGGCCATCAAAGCGCCCAGCAACCACACGGATGATGACGTCAAGGCCTGCATCACCCTCAAACCGGGGCAATCAATCTCCCCGGAAGAAATGATCGCGTTTCTAAAGCCGCGACTGCCCGGATTTATGCTGCCCCGATATGTGGAATTTCTGGACGCCCTGCCCAAGACACCGACGGAAAAAATCCTGAAAGCCGAGCTCAGGAAGACCCCCTTCACCCGGCAGACATATGACTGCGAGGCCAGGCGATACATGAAACAGAATGACCCGGCCTGATTTTGCCCGCCGCCGCGACACATAATAAATATTGATCCAAGGAGTAATAATATGAGTGGCCCACTTACAGGTCTTAAAGTAGTTGAATTTTCCGGCATCGGACCGGGGCCGTTCTGCGGGATGCTTCTTGCCGATATGGGCGCGGATGTCATTTGCATTGACCGGAAATCGTCAGAGAATGCACCGGCCATTTCGGTTCTGTCCCGGGGCAAACGCTCCATCTCCCTGAATCTTAAGGATCCTGCGGACGTTAAAACCGCCCTGCGTCTTGTCAAACGCTCCGATGTTTTGCTGGAGGGCTTTCGCCCCGGCGTCATGGAGCGGCTGGGTCTTGGTCCGGATGTCTGCCTTAAAACCAACCCCGCCCTTATTTATGGCCGAATGACCGGCTGGGGACAGGAAGGCCCCCTCGCCCAGGCCGCAGGGCATGATATCAACTATATCTCCCTGACCGGCGCCCTCGCCGCCATCGGACCGAAGGACGGTCCGCCGTCCATCCCGCTGAACCTGGTCGGCGATTTCGGCGGTGGCGCGCTCTATCTGGCCATGGGCATCTGCGCGGCGTTGTTTGAACGGTCCCGCTCCGGCAAGGGTCAGGTCATTGATGCCGCCATGGTTGATGGCGCCACATCGCTGGCGGGCAGCTTCCTGGCACGGGCGCTGGAAGGAAAATGGAACAGCGAGCGCGCCTCCAACCAGATTGACGGCGGCGCCCCCTACTACAATGTGTATGAAACCGCGGACGGCGAATATATTTCGATCGGCAGCATCGAGCCGCAGTTTTATGCCATGCTCAAAGACAAGCTGGAACTTGATGGCCCACTCTGGGAACAACAGATGAACCAGGATAACTGGCCTTTAATGAGCGATGAGTTACGCAAAGTATTCCGCCGCCGCACGCGCAGTGAATGGTGCGATCTGATGGAAGGCACCGATATCTGTTTTGCCCCGGTTCTTTCCTTCTCGGAAATCACCAGCCACCCGCATATGAAAGCGCGAGAGGTTATCGTAACGGTGGATGATACGCCGCAAAGCAATGCCGCCCCCAGATTTTCCAGAACACCGTCCAAAATCGGGCGGACACCGGAAAGAACCGGCATGCACACAGAAGAAATTCTCAAGGAGCTGGAAGGCGAAGCCGTCGGGTAAAACAATTATAGATTGAATATTTTTGATTGTATCCACGATCTGGATTTCTCTCAGACGGTCGCAGAAAGCTGGAAAAATGCAAAATAGAACGGCTTATTGATCCATCAGAAGAAGTATGAGGCGGGGTCCGGTCCGAACCATCATCTGAATCCCGTCACCGAAAACTTGCCAGATTATCCGTTTATTGATATTGATTGATGTACCAATAAATAACTAAAAAACGGCCGACTGCTTTACTCAAAATTGAATGCAGGCGTATCGGGCAAACCACAGAGAGGGACAGGCCGGCCTCGTGAGATGGGGTCAGGCAACAGGCTGGCGAATGGGAAATATTTCTGTGGCAAGGGACATATACAGTATGGCCATTCTGCCTCGGCGACAAAGATAGAAAATAGATATATCGGAAACCACGCAATATAAACGAAAATAACCGCGCTGCTGTTTACATATATTCTTAAGAATAAAACAGGCGAAGAACGGATCCGTCGAGGAGAAAAACATGCAATCAACAGAGTCAGTCTCAGCGTCCTTTTCTGATCCGCGCATTCCCCCACGGGATCAATGTGTGCTGCCGCACATTCTCGACCGTTCCGCCAGGGAATTTCCGGAACGCGAATTCGCCTGGTTCGAAAATGACGACGCCTGGTCTTACCGGCGGACGCAGCAGGAAGCGCAGAGAACGGCCGCTGGCCTGCAAAAGCTCGGCGTTAACCGGGGAGACCGGGTACTGGTCTGGATGCCCAATGGCCCGTTGATACTACGCTGCTGGTTCGGGATCAATTATATCGGTGCTGTTTACGTCCCCATCAACATTGCCTATCGGGGCACCCTGCTGGAGCATGTTATCCGCAATTCCGGCGCGAAAGTGCTGATTGCCCATGCCCAGCTTGTCGAGCGGCTCGACGCCATTGACCTCGCCGGCCTTGAAACCGTCATCACAGTTGGCGGAACCGCTGATTTTGACAGGCTGACGGTTCGCGGCACTGACAGTCTCGGCGCGATGGGGGACATTCCGGAGCCACTGGACCAGCCCGTTGATCCGTGGGATCTGCAATCCATCATCTATACCTCCGGCACGACGGGGCCATCCAAGGGGGTTTTGTCGTCCTACCTGCATCTTTATACCATGACGACCAGCTTGCAGGTCATGCTGACCGCCGAAGACAGGCGGCTGATCAGCCTGCCCATGTTTCACGCCAGCGCGACAAACGCCATATACGGGATGCTTGTAAAAGGCGGCTCTATCGCCATCGTGGATTCCTTCAAGACAGATCAGTTCTGGGATACAGTCCGGCGGGCAAAGGCAACAAGCTGCACACTGCTGGGCGCGATGACGCCGTTTCTCATCAAGGCTCCCGAACGCCCGGATGACCGCGATCATCCCCTCAAATCGGCCATGATGGTGCCGCTGTCCGAAGATGCCGGCGCCTTTCATGAACGCTTCGGTGTTGATATTTATACCGCCTTCAACATGTCGGAAACCAGCGGGCAAATCCTGTCGGAGAAAAACCCGACAAAAACCGGAACATGCGGCAAGGCCCGCCCGGGCACACAAGTTAGGCTGGTTGACAAGAATGATTGCGAAGTCCCGGTTGGCACCATCGGCGAGATGGTCATTCGCGATGACAGGCCCTGGGGGCTGAGCCACGGATATAACAACAACCCCGAAGCGACCGCCGCTGCCTGGCGCAATGGCTGGTTTCACACCGGCGATCTGTTCTATCGTGATGAAGACGGCAATTACTTCTTTATGGACCGGGCAAAAGACGCCATCCGCCGCCGCGGCGAGAATGTCTCCTCGTTCGAGGTTGAAAATGACGTGCTCGCCCATCCGCACATCCGCGAAGCCGCCGCCATCGGCGTGCCCAGCCCGCTTGGCGAGGATGAAGTCATGATTGTCGTGGCGCCGACGCCAGAGCGCGTCATTGATCCGGTAGAGCTGATTGAATTCTTGCGCCCCCGCATGGCGCATTTCATGATCCCCCGCTATATCAGGATCATGGAAGCACTGCCCAAAACACCCACAGAAAAGGTCCAGAAACATCTGCTCCGTCAGGATGGCATTACGGACGATACCTGGGACAGGGAGCAGGCGGGCATCCGGATCACCCGTGATAAAATAGGCAGCGCAACGTAAAGCCAAGCGCGCATAACTCTCTCTGCTGGGTGGCCTGAAAACCGATGCCGGATGACCGGGACCGCCCTTTCCGCTTCTATCCCGAACTGGGAGGGGTTCGCGACAATGCGGAAAATACAGATCACGGAAATCCGGCACCGACCCCGAAATAGCGGTCAACTTTCATACCGGCCTTCGGAATAACAGATTCTGCTGCCCAGGGCAGATACAATCCGGATTGCCGAAACAATGCTTATCCGGCTTGCTTTTTTGCCGCCTCATCGCGCTTTTTAAGGCTTTCCCGAAAGGCCGGAGAAACGCCGTTTGGATGGACGGGCAACTGCCATTGCATCTGATTATTGGCATGACATAGCTGATGCAGGCTGAACACATGCATCATCGCATTACGGCGGCCCTGAACATCCTGCACATGATTGATCGCTTCCTTTGTCGCTTTCAGCGCAAAAGCAGGCTTGCGGGCAATCTGCGCCGCCAGATTAAGCGTGAATTCCTCCAGCTCCTCTTCCGGCACGACTCTATTGACCATGCCGAGGGCCTTGGCATCGTCCGCCGACAGCCAGTCAGACGTAAACAGCCATTCTTTGGCCTGACGGACACCAATTTCCCAAGGGTGCATGAAGAATTCAGCGCCGCAGACCCCCATTTCCAGCGTGGGATCGCGGAACTGCGCGTCACGCCCCGCCACGATAAGATCGCAGCACCAGGCCAGCATCAAACCGCCGGCGATGCATTTTCCCTGCACTTGCGCAATCATCGGCTTGGGAAGATTGCGCCACCGTTCCGTGATTTCCAGATAGATTTCCTTTTCGCGCGCATAGCGCCCCTCGGTGCCGCCCAGATCAAATCCACCCCATGTTCCAATGACGGGAAAATCGCGCCAGGTCTTGCCCCGATCTCCGCCCAGATCATGCCCGGCGGAAAAATGCGGCCCGTCACCAGCAAGAATGATCACCTTGATATTTTCATCCTGCGCCGCATGATCAAATGCCGCATTCAATTCATACGTCATCTGCAATCCTTGCGCATTCCGGGCGTCCGGGCGCGCCATCGTCACCCGCGCCACATTCGGCATCGGCTCATCATAGCGAATTTGCTCAAAGGCCGGCAATTCTGCATTCCCTGCGGTTGTCTGTTCCATAACGCACCTCCTTTGTTGTTTTCCTGCCCATTCGTCCGGAAGTATTAACTCGACGGGTGACTAGTTTACCCGGCGTGACTGATCGCTCCAGAAGCGCTCCCGTAGCTTGTTTTTGAGAATTTTTCCGGGACCGCTTTTCGGCAATGCGTCGGCGCTGAATTCCACCGATTTCGGGCATTTATATCCCGCAATCAGCGTGCGGCAGTGGGCAATGACATCCGCCTCCTGCAGAGTGGCGCCTGCCTTGAGCACGATGATCGCCCGGACCGCCTCGCCCCATTTCTCGTCAGGGATGCCGATAACCGCGCATTCCGCAATATCCGGATGCTTGTAAAGAGCATTTTCCACCTCAGCGCTGTAGATATTCTCACCGCCACTGATGATCATGTCCTTGATACGGTCGGCAATGAACAGATAGCCGTCTTCGTCCATATATCCCGCATCCCCGGTATGCATCCAGCCGCCGCGCAGGGTTTCGGCTGTCAGTTCCGGCAGTTTCCAATAGCCTTTCATCACGGTCGGCCCGCGCACCACAATCTCCCCGACTGTCCCCATCGGCACTTCTTTGTCTTCAGGGTCCGTGATTTTAACCTCGACAATCGAAATCGGCTGCCCGGCGGAGCGGCGCCTACTTTCCTTGCCCTTCGGCGGCATATGGTCTTCATGCCGCAAGAACGAGACAGTCGGCGACAGCTCCGTCATCCCGTAGGCCTGCAACATTCGGGCTTCTGGAAAAACCTCCGGTAATTTAAGAAGCAGTGACTCTGGCATGGGCGATGCGCCATAAACCAAAAGACAAACGCTGCTGAGATCATATTTCGCCAAATCGGGCCAGTTCAGAATGCTGTTCAGCATCGTCGGCACAAACGTCGCATGGGTAACCCGTTCACGCTGGATTGTATCCAGAACATCAGGCAAGGCGAATTGCGGCAGAATAACAAGTGTTGATGCTGAAATGGCGGCGCTGTAAATACGTCCGCCGCCGGCAAGATGGAACAATGGTCCGCTTAACATCGCAACCGAATCGACGCTCATCCTCACTTCATTGGCAGAACCGGCTGTGTTCCACCATAAATTATTGTGGGTCAGCATGACCGCCTTGGGCGCGCCTGTCGTGCCGCCCGTGTAATAAAGACAGGCCACATCATCGCCCCCGCACATGGCATCTTCCGCCGGATCGGACGTAGCCAACAGCTCATCATATGACAAAACACCGTCAGGCGCAGGACCGTCGTCGATATACACAACATGCAAAAGCCCCTTCGCCTCCTGGCGGATCTCCGGCAACATCGACAGATGGTTGCTATCAACCATCAGTATTCGGGATTCACTGTCATCAAGGCAGGCAACAATCTCTTTGACTGAATGCCGGGTATTCAACGGACAGATGCACCCACCCGCCCAGACAGAGCCAAAATAGATTTCTATATAACGGTAATTGTTGTTGGAGAGGACGGCGACCCGGTCCCCCTTTTCAAAGCCCAATGATTGCAGCGCGCCCGCCTGCCTGGCGACGCGGTCAGCAAACTGATCCCAGGTTATCCGGTGTTCACCGTCAACGACGGCGGCTTCATTCCGTCTTAACCGGCGCCCCCGGCGCAGTGTGTTCGTTAAATACATACGGTAAGTTTTTTCAGACATTTTCCCTGACCCGTTCTTATTATTTTGGGTATACGGATTTAATGGTTGATGGGGCACCTTCACCCCATCAATCTGATACC
>CAXASQ010000017.1:0-7486 GCA_963971675.1 uncultured Alphaproteobacteria bacterium
GAGTTTCGGGTTCAGGCTCGCCCGCAGCATGATGATCAGCGCATAGATGATGGCCGAGACAATGCCGGGGATAAATCCGGCCAGCAGGAGGGCGCCCACAGACTGTTCCACAATGATGGCATAGATCACGAGGATGGCACTGGGCGGGATCAGCGAGGCCAGCGTGCCGGCCGAGGCAACGACACCGGCGGCGAGACGCTTGTCATAGCCGTTCTGCAACATTTCGGGGATGGCGACGCGGCTGAACACGGCGGCGGTCGCCGTGCTGGCGCCTGAGACCGCGGCAAAACCGGCGGCGGCGAAAACCGTGGCGACGGCAAGGCCGCCCGGCACCCAGCCGATCCATCGTTTGGCAGCCTCAAAGGCGGAGGTGGTAATCCCCGCATGAAAGGCGAGAAAACCGATCAGGATGAACATCGGCAGCACGCTCAGCGAATAGAGCGAGGATTTGGAATGCGGAATGGTGCCGACAATGCCGGTGCCCGCATCCCAGCCGATGATCGAGACAATGCCGACCATGCCGACCAGGGTGGCCGCGATATAGACACGCACGCCCAGAAAAACCATGATGATCAGAAAGATCATGCCGACAACGCCGGCGATAAGAGGATCTGCACCCATTACTTCTTCCCCTTCTTTCCGTATGTTTCGTCAAATTTTGCATCGCGCGCGGCGTCCTCGCCGAGGGCGTCCTCAATTTCATTGCGGGCCTGAACCGTGACATCCTCAATCATCGGCACACCGATCACCTCGGCGTTCGGATAAAAGAAAAGCCGGATAAAGCCGATAAGCTGCAACAGGAAGCGGACCCACAGAACACCGAAGGCGAGCGGGATCACCAGCTTGGCCGGCCAGATGGGCAGCGAGATATCTATCGTGGAATCGCCATATTCATAGGCGCGCAGGAAATGCAGCCAGCTTGTGTCAATCAGGATGGTGATCACCACCAGCCCGACAAGCGTGGCCAGCGCCTCGAAGAAATACAGCAGCCGACCATTGAATTTCGCCATGAACAGGTCCATCCGCACATGGCCGCCCAGCCGCTGGCAATAGGCGATGCCGAAGAAGGCGAAAATGATCATGCTCTGTTCGATATAGTCGATGTAGCCCGGGATCGGGGCGTTGATGAGTTTCCGTCCGAACACCTGGGTCACGCCGATGATCATGACCATGAAAATGGTCAGGGCGGAAATTCCGTTGAGAAAATTTTCGAGCTTCGAATACACGCGGTCAACCGCCGCAAATGCCGAGCCCGAGGCATTCCCGTCAGGGAGAGTTTTTGCTGTCATAATTGTTCACTTTAGCTGGAAAAGAGGGTCTGGCGGACCAGACCCTCGGCCAAGATCAGCTGCCGCTCGCTTCTTTCGCGGTGGTCATGATCAGTTCGAACAGATGCGTGCCGGGATGCCCCTCGGCGTTCATTTGCTCGACCCAGGCGTCCCAGACAGGCTTGCCGCCAACTTCACGGAATTTGGCCAGCTCCTCTTCGGAATACTCAATGGGCTGAATGCCTTTTTCCTTCATCATCGGAAAATTCTTGGCGTCGGCCGCTTCATACGCGGCATAAAGCGCCTCATAAGCCGGTTCTTTCGCCTCTTCCAGAAGCTTCTGATATTCCGGCGGCAGCGCCTTGTAGGCCGGAATGTTCATGACGACCGGGCAGTTGTTGGCGCCCGGTGACAGGTTGGCCGTATACCATTTGCCGATGTCCGTCAGACGATAGGAGACATGTGCATAGGTAAAGGGGAATGACGCCGCATCTACCGTGCCGCGTTCCAGCGAGGTATAGACCTCTGGCGCGGGAACAGTCGTCGGCACGGCGCCAATCTTGCGCATGGCTTCGCCAATGCCGCCCAGCGCCCGCACCCGCATGCCGTTCCAGTCTTCAATCGTCAGGGGCGGATCGCCAACCCCGGTAAATTCATACTGCGGCAGCAGGGCGCTCATCAACGGCATGGCGTCCCAGCGGGCCATGTCGGCAAGAACCGCCGGATCGTAATAATAGGCCTCATGCACCGCCGTCTGCACTTTCAGGTTCGGAAAGGGCAGGAAGGGCAGATCAAGACCGGACATGGTCGGGTTCTTGGCAGGGTGGTAGGCCGTGCAGAGCATGGCCATCTGGAAGGCACCGAGTTTGATGCCGTCGAGATTTTCGCGCGCTTTTGACAGCGCTTCACCATAATGGATTTTGATCTGGAACTTGCCGCCGGTCTTTTCGGCGACATAATCCCGGATGGTTTCAACGCTGGCTGTAAAGGCCCTCTGTTTGCCCCATGTGGAAACATTCCAGTTGACTTCGGGACCATCCACCACATCGGCGGCGGATACGTTAAAGGCCATGACTGACGCCGCGGACATTGCCACAAGCGCCATGACTTTATGCCTGATCATTGTTTTTTTCCTCCCGTTAAACATATGATTCTGCAATTGGTATTTTTATATTTTTGTTCTACCAATGAGAGCCAATATTCCACATTTGCCCCCCCGAAGGCCAGCAAAAAAAAGCGCCGTCCGGCAATATCAGGATACGCGCAAAGATTGGCATGGCTATTTTCCTGTCATTTCCCCGGTTCTGACGGTAAGTTGATGTAACTCATATTATTGTTCGAGGTTATCCGCCCCTATCTGACCGATGCATTCTTCACGCCCCTCTGTCATACTTGTCTCGCATGGTTCCGGTCTGTCGGAGACGGCGCAGGATGCTGCTATTGATCACGCGGCGGAGTTGCGCCGCCGAGACCGCTATGATCATGTCGGGCTTTGTTTCCTGTCGCTGACGGACAAGGCGCCCATGCTACCGTCGGGGGCGGTGTATCTGGTGCCACTTTTCATGAGCGGCGGATATTTCGTCAAAACGCGGATCCCCGAGCTGTTCGGCCTTGAGCAGGGGCAGCGGCAGGAGGCCCAGCGACAGGTGTTTCAATGCGAGGCCCTGGGCACGGATCCGGCGCTGGCCGATGTGGTCTCTGCCATGGTCGGCGAGGTGGTGGCGGCGGCGAACTGCAACAGGGGGGAAATCCACCTGCTGCTGGTGGCGCATGGCTCCAGTAAATCCCCCGCCTCCCGCGAGGCGGCGCGGATGCAGCAGCGGACCCTGATGGCGCGGCAGGAGTTTGCCGATGTGTCGGTGGCGTTTCTGAGCGAGCCGCCGTTCCTTGAAAGCTGGCTGCGCGAACAGCCCGATACAGGCGCGCCGCTTGTGATTGTCGGCCTGTTTTCGGCGGATGGGCCGCATGCCGCTATTGATGTGCCCGAGATTTTGCATATATGGCAGAAGGAAACCGGCGGACGGCGGTTTGTCCGCTATCTGGGAGCGGTCGGCCCGCGGCCGGAAATTGCGGATTTGATCGAATGCAGCATTGCCCGATGCGCCGCCCGCGAGGGGTGAGAACTGGCCGTCACAACCCGCCCGTCGCAAATCACTACAGACAGCGGGCCCGTGATCTGATAAAAACCGATCGAAATGAATTGATTCTCAGGCCCCCGCCGGGGTTTGAACCGCATATATGGAAGGAATGAGGTCCTTAAAGGATGAATGATCGTAAGCCGCCCAAGGCCGTCCGGAAAAATATTTCAGCGACGGTTAAATTTTTCGATGAAGCCAAGGGATTCGGCTTTGTCTCCCCCGCAGATGGATCTCCCGACGCCTTCGTTCATATCTCGGTGTTGCATAATACCTCCTATACCGAATTGCGGGAGGGGATGCAGATCGTCTGCGATCTGGCGGACGGCGACCGCGGCCAGCAGGTTGTCGCCATCCATGAACCCGAGGAAGACGAGACGGCCGCCATCGATGGTGAAATTGAAGTGACCGGTGTTGTCACAACCTATGTTCCCGAGCATAAATATGGCTTCGTCACGCCTGATGGCGGCGGCGAGGATGTTTTCATCCATGTGAATATGCTGGAACGGTCGGATGTTGATCCGGCAGCGGTGAAGCTGGACAGCCGGGTAAAATGTGTCGTGCGGATGGGGGTGAAGGGGCCGATTGCCGATTCACTTGAACTTCTATAAGGCACGCGGAAGGTATTATGACAAGAACGGAAACATTGCGGGTGCAACGGTATCTGCGTGAAAAATTCGGAAACGACGATTTTCAGGTCAGGGAAAGGCGCCCGTCCGATGGCACGGCCGAGGTGTTGCTTGGGGATGAGTTTATCGGTGTTGTCTATCGGGACGAGGATGAAGGGGAAGTCTCCTTCGCCTTCCACATGACCATTCTGGATATTGATCTGCCCGCTTCGTCCTGAGGCGGGGGTCCCCCCAAAAAACTTTCCAAGCTGACCAGCGTGGCCGGGTTTGTGTTTTGTTAACCCCGGCCGCTTATGATATCGCCCATGTTCGGACGATATCTGCTGATCTCCCTGATTTTTCTGCTTTCCCTGAGTGAAGGCCCGACGGCGCGCGCGGGCAATACGGCGATGATCGAGCTTGAAATTCTCGGCGATCCCGGCGTCGGCTTTGCAGGGGATTGCCGTCTCACCACGGGAAAGCTTCCCGAAAAGCGCTATCGCATCAACGGGACCGCGCCCGCCAAATACTGGCTGCCGGGGGAGGCCGCGCGCTGCAGTTTTGCAAAGAATGCCGGCTCCATGGGGCGTCTGGTCGCCCGGCTGACGCGCCGCGGCGCCGTTGAGATTGAGCAGACAAGCCCCCCGCCCTTTCGCTGGCTGACCCTTTCCAGCACCGGCCCGTGGGGCGACGCGCAAGGGCTGGCGAGCGCCGCCCGCCCGCTCTGGCAATAGCGGGAAAACTCAGGCAGGCTGCGGCATGCCCGGCGGGTCCGTCGCGCAATTGCTGTGTTCAAGTTGCAAGGTGACGTGGGCAATATCAAATTCGGACTGCAAAAAGGCCGTTATGTCGCGCAGGGTTTTTTCGAGATCTGCGGCCGGATCAATCTCCACATGCATGGTGACGATGGATTTTTCCGCCGTCAGGGACCAGGCGTGCATGTGATGGACGCCGCGCACCTGCGGCAGGTAGGCGACCAGCTTGTCGCGGATCAGTTCCATATCCAGATGGTCCGGCGTTCCTTCCAGAAGAATATGCCCGGAGCGGCGCACCAGCCCAAAGGCGCTTTTCAGGATAATCAGCGCCACCAGGATCGACAGCAGCGGATCGGCCGCCGTCCAGCCCGTCAGCATGATGATGACGGCCGCTGCAATGGCGGCGATGGAGCCGAGCAGGTCGCCCATGACATGCAACAGCGCCCCCTGCATATTGACATTGTGCCGGTCGCCACGATGCAGAAGATAAAACCCCGCGATATTGATCAGCAGGCCACCGCAGGCCACCGTGAGCATCAGCCCGCCCATCACCTCGGACGGGGTGATCAGCCGCGCAATCGCCTCAACAACAATCCAGCCGGCGATGAAGAAAAGCGTGAGGCCGTTCGTAAAGGCGGCGAGGATCTGGAAGCGGTGGTATCCATAGCTTCGTCTGCTGTCCGCCGGTTTTGACGCGAGCCGGAAAGCGAACCAGGCCAGCCCAAGGGCCGCCGTATCCGATAGCATATGGCCGGAATCCGCCAGCAGGGCGAGGGAACCCGCCAGCAGGCCGCCCGCAATCTGCAGCAGCATATAGCCGCCCGTCAGGCACATGACGAGAAAGATGCGCCGCTCGCTGTCCGCCGTCACGGTCGGGGCATGATCATGGCTGTGGGTGTGACTATGACTATGACTGTGACTGCGGTCCTGCGGGGAGTTGTCGGAATGAAAATCTGTCATAATATTATGATTTACTTTGAGGGCGTTAAATAAACATATAGACGCGATGTCGTTCATGCAACTCCGGGCGGTGCCATGGATCGCGGGAAACGGGTCTGTTCCGGTCAGCTGATGCGGAGGAGGGCAGACCCCGCCCCGTAGGAGGGGCTATGAGGGAGCGGGCCGGATTTGCGTGCTTTCGCCGCTTATATATATGATTTCGGGGCGGTTCCGGCACTGTGTGATAATAGCCACCCTCTTCCTTCTATATTTTTCTTCCGCCGCGGAAAAATTTGTCTTCCCGGCCGGGCGAGGTATATAAAATACGTAATATTGGACGCCTACTGCCGCATTTAGGACAATTTTGCGTCGTAGTTATCGTCAAGTATTTGCACTATAGGTGTTGAAATCGCGCAGAAACCCTATATTTCTGCCCAATGATGGCAATTCCTGTTGTTTGCAGTATTGCTACGTATTAGTATTAACCGAACCTGATGCGAAACCCATCGCATCACTAACAAAGGGTTGAGGGGAAGATTATGAAAAATACGATTAGGTTCGCGATTGTTGGTGCTACCTCGCTCGTACTGGCTGCCTGCGGTATGAAGCTGGAGCAGGCCGAGAAATTGAGCCCCAGCGGTTCCGAATTCCAGCAGGCGCTTTATGCGAACTATATTGACCTTGCCAAAGCCGAGTATCAGGAAGGCGACTACATCGACTCCGATCGCTTCGCCGAGAAAGCAATGGCGGCGACACGCGGTGAGCAGGTTGATCCGTATCACCCCGACGAATGGCGCCTTCCGGCTGATCGGGAGCCTGTCCTGCTCAGCGCCCGGGAACGCCTGATGGCGGCTCTTGGTGCCGGTGCGGGCAATGAATGGCCGATGCAGGCTGCAAAAGCCCAGACAAGCTTCGATTGCTGGGTGCAGGAGCAGGAAGAAAACTTCCAGCCTGAAGATATTGCCGCCTGCCGTGACGCTTTCGTCCTTTCCATGGAAGAAATCGAAGCTGCAATGGCTCCGAAGGTCGTGGAAGAAAAAGTTGTTGTGATTGAGAAAAAGCAGGAAATGATCGCTCCGAAGTCTTTCGAAGTGAACTTTGACTTTGACTCATCCACACCGCTGCCGGGTTCTGAAGATGAAGTTCGTGCAGCTTCCGACTATATGAAAACGCTGAAAAATCCGCAGATCACCATTGCCGGTTATACCGATACGGTTGGTTCCGTCGAGTATAACGACAAGCTGGGTGAGCGCCGTGCCGAAGCCGTTGCCTTCATGGGCATGGATATGGGCATGGAGCCGAATCGGATCATCATGCGCTCTTACGGTAAGAAAGACCTCAAGGTCCAGACGGCCGATGGGGTACGGAACGCTGCAAACCGCCGCGTTGTGATCACCGTCGAAGAGAAGTAATCAAGATGACTGAAGAAGACGGGGTGGCGAACGCCCCGTCTTTTTTTATGCCTTTTTTTTAAAGGAACCCGAAAATGAAGAAAGTAATTTTTCTCGCGATTCTTCCTGTATTGGCCCTCGGTCTGGCCGCCTGCGATCCAGAGGTGGGCAGCAAGGAATGGTGTCAGGCCATGAAGGAAAAGCCGAAAGGCGACTGGTCGGCCAATGAAGCGGCTGATTTTGCCAAAAACTGTGTCCTGACGTCGGAGTGATTTTCTGAGCGTCGGAGTTAAAATCTGACAGAAAAGCAAATGCGCCGGATTGCTTCGGCGCATTTTTTTATTTCACCATGACTCCAGCACCGTACTTCGCTGGACTACGCCTAAGCTC